>CAWEKO010000006.1:0-506739 GCA_963809715.1 uncultured Acidimicrobiaceae bacterium
GTGTCCGCCCAGACCACGGCTACGTCGGCGATCGGCCCATTGGTGATCCACATCTTGGTGCCGGAGAGTACCCAGCCTTTATCGTTTGGCTTCGCGTAGGTTGTCATGCCCCCGGGGTCAGACCCGTGATCCGGTTCGGTGAGGCCGAAGCACCCGATTGCCTCACCGGCGGCCATTCGGGGCAGCCATTCCTCCTTCTGCGCCTCCGAGCCGTACCGCCAGATCGGGTACATGGAGAGCGAGCCCTGCACGGAGACCAGGCTGCGCAGCCCGGAGTCGGCCGCCTCCATTTCCCGGCAGGTGACGCCGTAGGCGACCGCGCCCATCCCGGCGCAGCCGTAGCCGGTCAGATGCATGCCGAGCAGGCCGAGCTTGCCGAGTTCGGGTACCAGTTCGCGGGGGAGCGTGCCGGCCTCGAACCAGTCCGCGATATGGGGCATGACACGGTCAGCCGTGTAGCTGCGCACCGTGTCGCGGACCAGGCGCTCCTCGGAGGTCAGCTGGTCGTCGATCCGGAGCAGGTCAAGGTTGGCTGGCTGGGAGGTGGCACTCGGCGGCATCGGCAGGTCCTCTCTGTCTTTGCCCGTGCGGGCTGACCCACTCTTCAGCGTATGCGGAGGGGGTCCCGCTGTCTGTGCGGCCCCGGGCAGGGCATGATCGGAGGTATGGACGGAATGAGTGATCGCAAGCAGTTGATCAGGCCCCGTGAGGGCCGAATGATCGCCGGGGTTTGCGCCGGGATTGGCGAGTACTTCGGCATCGACGCCAACATCGTCCGCCTTGTTTTCGCTGTGCTCACGATCTTCAGCATCGGGGCGGGCGCGCTGGTGTACCTGATCGCCTGGATCGTTGTGCCCGAGGAGGGCGAAAAGCAGTCGATCGCCGAGAACTACCTGAACAAGACCAAGAAGAGCTAGGGCGGCAGGTGCGCTGGCGCCCGGCCCTGGCTGGCGGGTGACGGGTCATCGTGCGGCGGGGGGTGCAGCGGACGGCTGGGACGGCCGCAACGCCGATCTGGCCAGCCCCGGTGATCCCTGCCGACGGCAGGTTAGGGTTCGGGCGGCGGCTCACCGGTGGTGAGCCGGGCGGCCGTGTTGCCGAGCGCTTTGCCCGCTGTGGCCTTCGTCCCCTATGCTGGGGCGGTCCCCCGACGGCGGGCGCCGCGGGTTCGAAGCGGCGGTGGCCGTCAGAGCCCCCATCGTCTAGCGGCCTAGGACACCGCCCTTTCAAGGCGGCGGCACGGGTTCAAATCCCGTTGGGGGCACTCTGCTGGCCCGGGCGGCGAGCAGCACATAGGGTCCTGTAGAGCAGCTTGGAGTGCTCGCCACCCTGTCAAGGTGGAGGTCGCGGGTTCAAATCCCGTCAGGACCGCTCTGGCCCAGGGCCGCGGGCCTTGGCAAGGTCAGGTAGCTCAGTCGGTATGAGCGTCCGCCTGAAAAGCGGAAGGTCGGCGGTTCGACCCCGCCCCTGACCACCAGCTCAGAGGCATGATCACCGATCTCCACGCGATCGCGGGGAGCCAAACGGGGAGCCAAACCTGTTAGGCTTCACCCGTGGCGGCCACCGGAGCGAAGCGCCGAGGGCACGGCGAGGACGCGATCTACTTCGCCGCGGCGAAGAACCGGTATGTCGGGGCGGTCTCGCTCGGATTCGGGCCCGATGGGCGGCGGGTCCGGCGGAAGGTCTACGGCAGGACCAAGCAGGAGGTCAGGGACAAGCTCAAGGCCCTGCACGCTGAGCTTGACCGTGGGCTGCGCACCTCGGGGAAGTACACGGTCCGGCAGGCCGTGGAGGATTGGCTGCGCGACGGATTGCCTGGCCGGTCGGAGCGCACGCGGGGCGTCAACCGGGAGGCCACGGCGCCACTGCTGGAGCTCATCGGCTCCAGGCCGTTAAGGGAACTCACGGCCGGGGATGTCCGGGCCGCACTTGACACGCTGAGCACCAGCCATTCGACCAGGTACCTTCAGCTCGGCCGGGCTGCCCTCGCCCGGGCGATCAAGTACGCCGAGGCGCACGATCGCGTGGGCCGGAACGTGGCGACGCTGGTTGACCCACCGAAAGGCCGGGAAGGACGGCCCAGCCGGTCCTTCACCCTCGACCAGGCCCGCGCGCTGCTCAAAGCGGCCGGTGAGTCCCGGCTGAATGCCTACGTCGTGCTGAGCCTCACCGTCGGTGTCCGTACCGAGGAGGCCAGGCAACTGTGCTGGGATCACCTCGACCTGGACGGAGATCCGGATGCGGATCCGCCCGTTCCTCCGTCCGTGGCCGTGTGGCGATCCGTGCGCCAAGGCGGCGACACCAAGACACCCAAGTCCCGGCGGACACTGGCGCTGCCCCAGGCCGCTGTCCAAGCCCTCAGAGAGCACCGAAAGCGGCAGGCGGAGGATCGGCTGGCGGCCGGATCTCAATGGCAAGATCACGGCCTCGTGTTCGCCTCGGCCATCGGTACGCCATTGGACGCGGCCAACGTCAGGCGCGAGTTCCGCAAGATCACTAAGTCAGCTGGGCTAGGCAAGGGATGGGCGCCACTGGACTTGCGTCACACGTTCGTGTCCTTGATGTCAGCGGACGGCGTGCCCGTCGAAGAGATCGCGCGCCTGGCCGGGCACAACCGTACTGCGACTACAGAGCTGGTCTACCGGCATGAGCTGCGCCCGGTGATCACGACAGGCGCCGAGGTGATGGACCGGATCCTGGATAGCCCAAGGCCGTGATCGCTTCTCGATCGCGTACAAACATGTCGTCTTGTGATCCCGTTGTCTATGAGCTCACCGATGGCCGGCGACACGCACAGCCAACACGGCTCGCAAGAATTGGCGGCCGCTGATGGTTAGCAGGCCAGGAGAGCTTCGCCAACCGAGCCCCACCTGGAGGGACGTGCGGAAATGACCCCGTCGCCAGTCCGGCCTTACATGACATCGGGCCAATTGTTCGTAGCGTTCCTGCGGGATCGCTACGTCGGGGAGCACCCCTGGGGCGATGTCTCCCGCGCGCTGATTTCGACCGGCCGCGGAGGCTGGTGGGTGGAAGCGCTGCAGGA
This sequence comes from uncultured Acidimicrobiaceae bacterium, assembly GCA_963809715.1. Taxonomy (GTDB): domain Bacteria; phylum Actinomycetota; class Acidimicrobiia; order Acidimicrobiales; family RAAP-2; genus Bog-473. The sequence continues at coordinate 3,044 of CAWEKO010000006.1, forward strand.
AATGGCGGTCCTGCATCTCACGCGACGGCTTGTCGTGGCGGCGTCGGCAATCGTCGGCTCCCGGCCCGAGTGGGACGGCCTCGCGGACCGTGAGATCAAGCAGATGATCCTCGACACCATGCTGGTCGACTATTTCCTTGTCGGTGAGATCAATGCACGACTCGTCCCCGCGGTGCGAGCGGCCCGACGTGGCATTTCGTCCGGCACACGCATGCAGTTGAGGTCCGAGAGCAAACGCGACTCACCGTGGTGCTATCTATGCGGCACGGACCTCGACTACGACTCGCCCGACTCGCCCGCGTCCTTCACGCTCGACCATGTCTGGCCCCAGGCCTACGGGGGGGACTCGGACTACGACAACTTGCTCCCGGCCTGCAAGTCCTGCAATGGCCGCAAGGGCCACGCCGCGTCCTGGCCGCTCTATCCGATCCAGGCCCTAGTCGCTGGCTTCCAACTGACGGCGGAGGCCATCGCCGAACTGCCCAAGGAGATGCGCTTCGCCGTGCTAACCCGCAAAGCAGCCGAAACTGCCGCAAGACATCACCTCAGCCTCAAACAGGCCTTCGTCCGACTCGGCCGCCCAGACGTGCCCGCCGTTGTCGACGAGTCCACTAGCGTGGACGTGTTCAACTTGGACGCCCAGTTCCGCTGATAAGGAGGGCACTGGTGCCTTACACCTACCCGGCGATCTACACCCGACAGCGCGGATCCGGTGATAGTGACGATGTCCTGTTGGCGATCTTCACCGCGCCGGTCGGCGACGTGGTCCACTGGGCGGTGGTCGAGAGGCTCACCGTCGCTGGCGAAGGCCACCAACGGCTGCAGAATAAGGCGAAGGTCCGAGCGATCACCCGGTACCTCCTACGGGATTCACGAAACACCATCCCGACTGCCATCACCATCGCGCTGCGCGGGCCGTCGTTCCCCGACAAGCCGGACCTTGACACCTGCTCGACGGTGGATATTCCAGACTCGGAGGAGCCGGCAGGACTGGTGATCGATGGCCAGCACCGACTGTTCGGGATGTCGGACTTCGATCCACAGCTTCGTATCAACGTGGTCGCGCTCATCAATCCCAGCGACGAGGAGATCGCCTTTCAGTTTCTCGTCATCAACAACAAGGCCAGCAAGGTGGCGACCGATCACCTCAAACTGCTGGCGCTGCAGTACCCGGAGGCGAAACTGGTCGAGCGACTGAAGACAGCGCGCATGGCCCTGGGCCGCCACGCCTCTCTGGTCGGAGTTGTAGACAATGCCGAAGAGTCCCCGTTCTACCGAGCGGTCGAATGGCCTGCCGAAGAGGTACCCGACGAACCGCGGAGCAACCTCGTGCTGCCCGCGGCGGTGGAGCAGGCGCTGGGAGTTATCGCTCAAAAGAACCTCCCGGATCTCGCCGACAACGACGCGCTGCTGGAGTTCTTCTTCACCCTGTGGGACGCGGTCAAGGACGTTTGGCCAGCACTCTGGCATCCGGGCAGCAGGCTGCTGAGTAAGGTCGGCGTCGTAACGCTGACGACTTTCGTGATTGATGACCTGACACCACTCGCTGACCGCGGTTCTATTGATCTGTCCGATCCGGCCGCGGTGGACGTCGAGGTGCGCGACATCCTGGGCAACCTGACCTCGGCGTTCTGGACGAGTGAGTGGACGGCGAAGAGTCTGGACACGTCGGCCGGTCGGAGATTGGTGATCGACGCGCTGACCCAGGTCAGGCGTAACATTCGGCGAGGCAACCCCTGGTATGCCGACGTCGACCTCATCGACACTCCGGATCCCGTTAGCCCCCCCTAGACGGTCATGCAGCGCAGAGGAAGCATGGGTAACTGCAGTTGCGAATGTAATGTAATTTAACGGGTGACCATTAGTGGGCTCAAAGCATCCAAGGAGATTCAGCTACTTGTTCCAGACGCGAGCTTTATACTGGTAAAGAAGGTAGCTCGTCAGCAACTGTATGTCCCGCGATACGTTTTGTAGCTCGTTCCATTTGCGTTGTGCGTCTGGCGCGAAGTCCCAGTAGCCGGCTGTCCACCGGCATATGTCAGCTAGTTCTTGCAGATCTGCCTGGAAATCGGATTCTGAGGGGACGTGTTCGCGGCTGTAGCGGTCAAAGATCGCGTCCATGATGAAGCCCAGGCTGACTATGCCGACACCGTGCATGAGCCGTGGACTGCCGCGGCGGCTTGTCCCAGGCGTCAGGCGAAGATCTCCCGTACTGCCGCCCAGAAGTCGATCAGCAGGTTCATCATGGCGTCATCGTCGCCTGTCGCCGGTCCTGGGTCTCGGAAGCTGTAGAGGGCGCCGTCGCTGAGGCTGTTCTCGAGCATCTTGAGGATCGAGTTGTCCTTGATCGATGCCGTCCGGCGTGGTGGGTGTGCGTATCTTCCGGTAGAGCGGCGAGCGCGACCTCGCAGTTAAGCCGCCGCAGCAGAGACCGCATGGGAACCTCCGGGCTGCAGCGGGATGGGCAGTGTCCCGGTTGTCGTCGGGCAGCAGTTCGTAGATGAGCCCTTTGGGCAGTGGCTTGGCCGAGTTGACGAGGATGAACTGTGAGCGCTGCTCGTCGTCGGAGTCGGTGATGAATGCGGTGACGCAGACAGGGAAACTGCTCGACTCGCGCGTCCCGGATCGCTGCGCTGCGCTGCTGGCCGTCCACGATCCAGCCGGGCTTGTCGTCGTCGGCAAGCGTCATCCACCAGGGGGATCGATGAGCAGGCCGGGGCACGCATAGTTGGTGCGTGGTGCGCCGGGCAGGGGGTCGAAGCGGACTCGCTTGTCGAACGCGATGACCAGTGCGTTGGGGATCATGGGGGCTTCGGACTCGAGGTACCGGCGGATCGATGCGATGTGCGGAGCACCTCTGGCCGTTGGTATCCCTCGATGCTCGACTCGTCGTCTCGCCGGAGTCGCGAGACCGCCGCGAACGACGGGCAGTTTCTTGCCGTCGACGGCGAAGCTGTACAGGACGCGCCCGTCGCCCTGGCGCACCTCGAGGGCAGGCAGCCGCAGAGTCTGGGCGGCAGGATCGGGCTCAAAGAGAGTCGATTGGGACAGTCATGCGGCGCTCCTTGCGGCGAGTTCGCGGTCCAGGCGCTGCCGGAAGGCGTAGACGATTATGAAATCCGCGCCTTTTGTTGCGCTCTGACCCGCGGAAGATGGCCACGTCGATTCCAGCCTTCTCGCATATGCCGCAAGGGCAGGACTTCCAGGGAGATTCCTCAAGCATCTCTCGGTACGCGCTGTCGTACTTACGGCGCGGATCGTATAGCTCCGCATACTCGCGCAGGGCGTCTATGACGGGCTGTGCACTCGGCCTCGCCCGCGTCGTACTCGCCGGAGGACGCGCCAGGCATTCGGTTTCGAGTTCGACGGCTAGTTCTTGCCGCGATCTTGGCCGGCCTGGATCTGCGTCTTGAGCTTGGGATTCGCGTCAACCTGGGGCACGCGGAGCGCAGTGTAGGTGCGTTCCGCTGTGTGGTAGTTGTCCTTGTCGTCTTTGAACGCCTGGCGGAACGCCGAGGTGCTGTCGAAGCTGGTGACCCCGAGTGACGCGAACGTGGAGATGCTGCTGCAACGGGTGATACCGAGCAGGTGCAGTTGGGTCCGCGACTCGCGGACCGTCGTCTATCTGCTCGCAGGCAGGCGAGGATCTCGTGGGTCTTGAGGGGGACCATGCCGCCGACGGCGATCCGGGTGTAGCCAATCTGTCTGAAGTTCCTGGACGGCTGCGGCGTAGGACGCGGGGCTCCAGCCCTGCGCAACACCGAGGGGCTCGAAGCGCACCTTCCTGGCCTTGCATCTGGCCAGGAACTGACGCTGCGAGGTCTAGCGTGAGTTGCTGCCGGGCACGCCACATCTCTACCTGGCCATGGCGGGGATCGTCGCCGGCGGAAGGGTTGTATCCGAAGATGACATGGTCGATGGAGATGCCGAGGTCGAATCCACCTTGGTCGTAGAAGTCGATAACCTGGTCCGGGGTGTAGGGGGGGACTTCTTCCCGGATGTACGTGAACGCGCCGCAGTCACCCATCGTCTGCAATGGCGGACCCGAGGCAGAGTCGAGGCGGAAGAAGCGCCGTACGCCGTCACGGTAGAAACGATGCCGTTGGGCAAGGGTGTACTTGCCCGCGCCGTCCGGCCACACCATCAACGATGGCTTTGGACACGAGCAACCCGTCGATGACACGCTGGCTGAGGACTTCGTGGGCGTAGAGGTCGTCGCGTTGCCGGACTCGCAGGATGGAACGCTCTTCGGTTTCGAAGCTGAAGGTGGGGTCGATCTGATCCTGGCTGTCGGGGAAGAAGAACTTCATCGCTGGGCCGCCCTGGCCGCCAGGTAGGTGCGGATGAGGAAACTCGACATTTCGTGGGTGTGCCGGGGGACGTTCTGTACCTCGTTCCATGGCAGATCCAGTGCTTCCCATCGGCCGGAAGTCCACCGGCAATGTGGGACCAGCAGGCGCTTTGCCGTGCAGGGCTTCGACAGTTCTTCCTGGTCCTGGTCGAGCGCACGTGAGCGCCGGGGGCGTGACCCTGAGCGAGGGCGACTGGGTCTCCCTCGACGGAGGTGCGGGCATCGTGGTGGCCGGGCAGGTGCCGCTCACCCCGGCCAAGCCGACCGCCGCCTTCGCCACCGTGCTGTCGTGGGCCGACGAGATCCGCAAGGGCCACCTGGCCGTGCGGGCCAACGCCGACACCGGCGAGGACGCCGCCAACGCGCGCGCGCTCGGCGCCGAGGGCATCGGCCTGTGCCGCACCGAGCACATGTTCTTGGGCGAGGACCGCCTCCCCGTGGTGCGCCGCATGATCCTGGCCGAGACCCCGGCCGAGGAGACCGCCGCCCTCGAGGCAGCTGCGCCTGGTCCAGAGCGAGGACTTCGAGGCCATCCTCGAGCGCCATGGACGGCCTGCCGGTCACGGTGCGGCTGCTCGACCCGCCGCTGCACGAGTTCCTGCCCTCGACCGAGGAGCTGGCCATCAAGGACGCCACCGTCGGCCTCAACGCCGAGGAGCGCCGTCTCTACGAGGCGGCCCTGCTCGTGGCAGGAGGCCAACCCCATGCTGGGCACCCGGGGCGTGCGCCTCGGGCGTGATCAAGCCCGGCCTCTACGCCATGCAGGTGCGCGCCCTGATGGAGGCGGCCCGCCAGCGGGTGGCCGATGGCGGGCACCCGATCGTCGAGATCATGATCCCCCTCACGGTGACCCGGGCGGAGCTGGCCCTGGCCCGGGGCTGGGTGGAGGACGCGGTGGCGGACGTGACAGGCCGAGACGGCGCCGCGACCCTCCAAGGGAGCCAAGGCTCCGACGGCAAGGCCGGGCACGCTCGAGGTCACCATCGGCACCATGATCGAGACGCCGCGGGCCGCCCTGCGGGCCGGCGAGATCGCCGAGGTGGCCGACTTCTTCTCCTTCGGCACCAACGACCTCACCCAGATGACGTTCGGCTTCTCCCGCGACGACGTCGAGGGCCGCATGATGGACGCCTACCTCGAGCTCGGCCTGCTGCCGCGCAACCCCTTCGAGGTGGTCGACACGGACGGCGTGGGCGAGCTGGTGCGCCTCGGCACCGAGCGGGGCCGGGCCACCCGGCCCTCCCTCAAGGTGGGGGTGTGCGGCGAGCACGGCGGCGACCCGGCCTCGATCGACCTCTTCTATGACGCCGGTCTCGACTACGTGAGCTGCTCGCCCTTCCGGGTTCCCGTGGCCCGCCTGGCTGCGGCCCAGGCCGTCCTGGCCCGGGACGGCGCCGACCCCAAGAAGGACTCCAAGGCGGCCAAGGGCTAAGAGGCCTGCTCGCCCACGGCGCCCCGTCCGACCCGCCGCCAGCGGCGGAGGGCGACCAGGGTCCAGATGGCCTCGACCACGCCGAAGGGCCAGGCGCCCGAGAGGAAGCCGTAGGAGCTGGAGAGGGCACAGCCCAAGGCGAAAGCCAGGATGAAGCCGCGTCCGCGCCCCTCCAGGGCGTACATCCCCATCATGAAGGTGAGGGCGCAGACGCCGTAGATGGTGACGGCCATCCGCCGACGGTAGGCCAGTCTGGGCTGGGGCAGCGTCGCGGTACGTTGCGGGTGTGGGGATACCGGACGAGGAGATCGCTCAGGTCCGGGCGGCCACCGACATCGTCGCCCTCATCAGCGAGCACACCCTGCTCAAGAAGGTGGGCCGGCGCTGGAGCGGCCTGTGCCCGTTCCACACCGAGAAGACGCCGTCCTTCAGCGTCAACGCCGAGGACGGGATGTACTACTGCTTCGGTTGCCAGCAGTCGGGCGACGCCATCACCTTCGTCCGGGCCATGGACCACCTCGACTTCGTCGACGCCGTGCGGCTCCTGGCCGACCGGTCCGGCATCACGTTGCACGAGGACCGGGAGGCGGGCCGCGATCACCAGCGCCGCTCCGCGCTGCTCGACGCCATGGAGCGGGCCGTGCAGTGGTACCACGAGCGCCTCCTGCGGGCGCCCGACGCCGGGTTGGCCCGCGACTACCTGCGCTCGCGTGGGTACGACGGCGAGGTGGTTCGTCGGTTTCGCCTGGGCTGGGCGCCCGACGACTGGGACGCGCTGGCCAAGGCACTCAAACTCTCCGAGAAGGTGTTGTCCGACTCGGGCCTCGGCTTCATCAACCGTCGGGGCCGGCCGCAGGACTTCTTCCGCGGTCGCGTCCTGTTCCCCATCTGCGACCCGTCGGGCCGTCCGGTGGCCATCGGTGGTCGCATCTTGCCGACGCGTCCGGGTCAGGCGCCGCCGGACCGACCCGAGCCCAAGTACAAGAACTCGCAGGAGTCGCCGATCTACTCCAAGCGGCGCACGCTCTACGCGCTCAACTGGGCCAAGCAGGGCATCATCGCGCAGGGCGAGGTGGTGGTCTGTGAGGGCTACACCGATGTCATCGGGTGTTTCGAGTCGGGTGTGCCGTGGGCGGTGGCCACGTGCGGCACCGCGCTGGCCGAGGAACACTTCGCGCTGTTGCGCAATTTCGGCAAGCGCATCGTCTTGGCCTACGACGCGGACAGCGCCGGCCAGAACGCGGCCTCGCGGGTGTACGAGTGGGAGCGCAAACACGAGGTCGACATCGTGGTGGCCGACCTTCCCGGCGGGAGCGATCCGGGCGACTTGGCCCGCACCGACCCCGAGGGCCTCGCCCGCGCCGTCAAGGAGGCGCGGCCGTTCCTCCAATTCCGGGTCGATCGCATGTTGGCCACCGGCGATCTCACGACGCCCGAGGGGCGGGCCCGGGCGGCCGAGCATGCGTTGGCCGCGGTGGCCGAGCACCCTGACGACTTGGTTCGTGACCAATACGTGATGCAACTGGCGGACCGGTGCCGTCTCGACATGGCCAAGCTGCGCGACCGGCTGGACTACGTCCGGGCGCATCCACAACAGATCGACAACGCGATGAGGAAGAGCAAGTTCCGGCGGGACGAACCACTCCCCAGGGATTACCCAGACGATGATGCGTACGACGTCGGCGATCCAGATGCCGAGGCGGCGGGAGGTCCTGTTGTGACGTTCCGACCTGGTCCTGGGCTCGAAGCCCTCAAGTTGGCGGTCCATCGACCCGATGAGGTCGTTGACCGTGTCCATCCCGTGCTTTTTGTCGACCCCTTGCAACGGCAGGCGTTTGTGGCGCTCGAAGAGCACGACAGCGTCCATGAAGCCGTCGAGGCTGCGCCACCCCCGGTGGCGAGCTTGCTCCGTCGCGTCACGGTCGAGGAACCGATGGCAGGGGACCCGGATCTGGGCGATCCGGTGCATTCCGTCGTCAGCGTGCTCGTGCGCGAAGCAGTGCGGCGTGCCTTGGCCGACGTCGGGATGGAATCCCGTTCCGGGGGCGAGTCGTGGCAGGACCGAGCGGCGGAGACGGCACAAGTGCGGCTCTGGCTGGACCGACTCGACGATCCGGCGGCCGGGCGCGCCGCCGCCGACCGGTTGGTAGCGTGGTTGAACGGTAGAGACGTGAGGGAGTGACGACTTTGGTGGGACGGGCGTGAGCGAAGACTCGGCGATCGCCATCGACGACGAGGGCGTTGACGCGCGTGCTGCGTCTTCTTCGGCGTCGTCTGAGCTCCTCGCGCCCATCGCGCCTATCGCGCACGCACCGTTGCCGGCCGGTGTCTCGCAGGTCGACTTCGAGGCGGTGCTGGCCTTCGGGCGCGAGAAGGGGAAGCTGACGCAGGACGAGGTCGTCGAGACGCTGCATGCGGTCGAACTGACACCCGAAGTGCTCACCGTGCTGATCGATCGCGTCACGGCCGCCGGCGTCGTTCTCGTCGATGAAGAGGACGAGGATGAGCCCGTGGTTGTCGCGCCGCGCCTCGACACCAAGCCGACCCACAACAACGGAGCGCGACCGGAGGGTCGGCGGACACCGAATGGGAAACGCTCCTCTTCCGGGGAAACGGGGGGCAGCGCCGAGGACCCCGTTCACACCTATCTGAAGGAAATCGGCCGGGTCCCGCTGCTCAACGCCGAGCTCGAGGTGGAGATCGCCCGGGCGATCGAGGAAGGAAACGCGGCCGCCGCGAAGTTGGCCGCCCACGAGCTGGCCCTCGCCGGCGAGGGGTCCCCAGACGACCTGTTGGACGAGGCCTCGGTGCGCAAGACCCGCCGCCTCATGCAAAGGGGCCTCAAGGCCAAGGACGACCTGATCGAGGCCAATCTCCGCCTCGTCGTCTCGATCGCCAAGCGCTACCGCAATCGCGGACTGGCCTTCCTCGATCTGATCCAGGAGGGCAACCTCGGGCTGATGCGGGCGGTCGACAAGTTCGACCACACGAAGGGGTTCAAGTTCTCGACCTACGCCACGTGGTGGATCCGCCAGGCCATCACGCGGGCCATCGCCGACCAGGCCCGGACGATCCGCATCCCGGTGCACATGGTGGAGACCATCAACAAGGTCGTATGGGCTCAGCGTCAGCTCCTCCAAGAACTCGGTCGTGAGCCGACCATCGAAGAGGTGGCGCTGCGCGTCGAGCTCCCCATCGAGCGGGTGCGCGAGATCCTGCGCATCAACCAGGACACCGTGTCGCTTGAGCAGCCAGTGGGCGACGAGGACGATTTCAACCTGTCCGACCTCATTGAGGACAGGGGAGCGGTGGTGCCCGACGACGCGGCGACCCGCTCACTCCTCGATGCTGCGGTGCGCGAGGCACTCGGGCATCTCTCGGAGCGCGAACAGGATGTCGTGCGGCTGCGCTTCGGTCTCGACGACGGGAAGATCCGCACCCTCGAAGAGGTGGGCAAAGAGTTCGGGGTGACCCGCGAGCGGGTTCGCCAGATCGAGTCGAAGACACTGGCCAAGCTTCGCCGGCCTGACGCGGCCCACCTGCTCCGGGACTATCTCGAGGAGTCCTGACTCAGCCGAACTCAGGTCATAGCAATGACCGGCGTGGCTACGCCTTGGCGTCGGTCTCACGCGTCGAACGCTCCTATTTGCCGAGTGCAGTCTGGAGATCCCTGACGTGCTCCTGGGTCTGTTCGAGCAGTGGGCGCAACGCCTCGGCCACGTCGGCGAGGCCGAGGTCCATCGCCTGGCTGAACCGGTTCCGATACCGCTCAAGCTGTGACTCCTCGAGGCGAAGGTCCGCTGCCAGAGCATCGCGACCATGCGCCGACTCCACCGTGGGCACGGTCGTGGCTGGCGAACCGCCGAGGAATGCGATTTGCTCCGCCAAAATCTGGGCGTGGTTGAGTTCCTGTGACACGTGGATCTTGAGCTCGGCGATGGTGCTCAGGAACTCGGCACCCGTCACCGTGGCGATGTGATTGATGTACTGCACGATCGATTGATATTCGGTTTGCAGATCCTCATTGAGGGCTTCGACAAAGCTTTCCTTGTCCATGCGTTCGCTCCGTTCTCTTCGCGTTTGAAATCCGTGTAGGTATGAGTTTGGTGTGCCGACAACCAACTTCGAGGCGCTCCTAGGACATCTGCCCCGCAGTGGGCCCTCAGGGGCGGTTGAGAGCTTGGGTTTGTAGTCGTCATGAACCTCCGTCGAAAGTCTCCGAGGTATCCCTGCGTGGATCTTGGTGTGAATCCATCAGTTGGGCGGGCACGTCTATTGACTGTGGTCCAACTTCAGCGACTCCTCCACACCGGTCTGGTCAAGCGGCCCGGTCTGAGTTGCTGACGTGCTCGTCTGCATTGTCCGAAGACGTCGCGGCGGGCTTCCGGAGGCGGTGACGTAGCTGCCCGATGCGTGCCCCTCCGACGACGATCACCACGGCGGCTCCGGCCAGGGCCGCGACCAACAGCGCAACCACAATCGGGATCTGCCCAGATGCCCCAAAGAATTCGATACGTACGGAGCGGGTGTTCTGCACGAGGAAATCCACGAGCGCGATGCCCAGAATGACTCCAATGATCAACGTGACCCAGGCCCAGCTGATCCGCGTCGGCTTGCGAGCTTCACTGCGCTTCGCCCTCGCTGGAGAGGAGGAATCTGCAGCCTTCTCGCCTGATTGATTCACACAAGGGTTCTACCCAATTGCGTGCTCGTGTACCGAATTCCTCTGAAGGGCCGCCGACGAGCAACCGAGGTGCCCCAACCACGACTCGCTCCTGGTCCATGATCCTCGGCCTCCGGAGGCGTTCGCCAATCGCGCCGGCTCGGAGACAACCTCCTGCTCAAGGGCGATAAAGATGAGTCCCGGGCCGAGCGAAAAATCTCCCGCTCCTTCAGAAGGAGGGCGGGACCGCTGGTATCGTGCGGGGGCCTGTTTCCCAATCCTTCCGGGGTAGCTCAATGGCAGAGCAAGCGGCTGTTAACCGCTAGGTTGTGAGTTCGAGTCTCACCCCCGGAGCATTTCTCTTCGTTTTCGCTGGTCGCCCTCCCAGTGACCCGGCACGGCCCGGTCCTTCACTTCGGCGGGACGTTCGGAGATCATCACGGTTCATCGGATTCTGGCGGGGTCAGCCTGCTCAGCGAACGACGATCGAACCGAGGACACGCCAGTTCGGTTTGCCGGCATAGAGCAGGGCCCGGATCCGGTAGTTCTCGAAGTTGCGGAAGCCGAAACCGATGCGCTTGATCCGTTTGATCAGGTTGTTGAGCGCTTCGGTCGGACCGTTGGACACCCGGGCCAGATGGAAGTTGGCGATCTTGTCGAACCACTTCTTGATCGTGCGTCCGAGGCGCTGGATCTCGGGCGGCATTGCGTTCTTGAGGCAATGCGCCTGGAGCTCGGTGAGCATCGCTTTGGCCGCGTCGGGATCGACCGTCCGATAGAAGTCACGCAAGCGCTCCTTGACTCGATAGGCAATGGCCACCTCGGCGCCGGGATCGCCCAGCTCGAGGAGCGAGGCCAGGCGCTCTGAGGCTTCGACCTTGAGCTTCTCTTCACCCATCAGCAAGAGACGCCGGGCTCGAAAGAGCGGATCGTCGCGTCGACCACGATGGCCCAGCTGTTCGATCTGGACCCGCCGACGGATGGCGTCGAGGGAGCGATTGGCCAAAGCGATCAGGTGGAAGGGGTCGACCACCTGTTCGGCCCTGGGCAAGTACGACTGAGTACACCGCGGCATAGGTGTTACTCATGTCGAGGGCTCCGTATTCGATGCGCTCTTTCCAGGCTTGAGGCTGGCGGTCGATCCAGCCCGCCACATCGACGTATTTGCGGGTGGGCAGGATCTCGATGAGCTGGTGGTTCTCCACGTCGGCCACGGTGGTGACGTACTCGGTGTGGCGCGAGTCGAGGCGCACGAAGGAGGTCTCGTCGAGTCCGATCGCCGTCGTCTGGTTCAAGCGCTTGCGGTCCGCCTCGAGCAGGGCCTTGCCATAGGTGGTGACGGCGTCGTTGACCGTGTGCCAGTCGCAGGCGAGCTCGTCGGCCACCTCTTTGACCGTCCGTCCGGTGCCCACCTGGGTGGTCGCCCACTTGGCGGCGCGCGTCGTCAGGAGACAGTTCTTGGCTGCGATGCGGTGGTCGCTCAGCACCCAGGAACGCTTGGTGCAGCGTGGGTTCGGACAGCGCATCCGGTGCTTCTTCCACCCGAGACGCATCGGGGTGCCATAGACGGGCAGGTCGACGTAGGTGACGAGCGGACGTTCCTTGACCTGGGCCGGCTCCGCACAGCTCGGGCAGCGCACCGGCTGGCGGATCAGCTGCTCGATCGCCAGTTCGACATCGGGCCCGCGGCGTTCGTAGTGCAGGACGACCACGTCTTTGAGGCCGACAAGGGCTCCGAGGATCTCGCTAGGGTCGCGAAGAACGAAGGTGCTTCTTGGTTGTTGGCTCACACCTCAAGCTTGAAGCACCTTCGTCGCGCTCGGGGTGATCCTGGTCAGGGGCGTGACCCCGCCAGAATCCGAAGAGCCCCTTTGGTGTACGCCTTGGCCCGTCGCATGGCCCGGCCGGTGCGCAGGCATGAATGGAGCTCTTTGCGCAACGCTCCTCGGCTCTGGACGAACAGTCACTGGTAGATGGTCTGATGGGACACGTACATCTCCGGGCGATCGGGGTGCTGCGAAGCCAACCACGCCGAGATCTGCTCGGGCGACCACAGGGCCTCGAGCTTGCGCTCGACGATCCCTCGGAGCCGACGGCATTGGGTGAGCTTCGCCCGCTTGGGCGGCAGCGCCCGCCGGCAGGCCGCTCGATCAGCCACCAGGGCCCGATATTTTCTTTCGCCCCCCGTTGGCGTTCACCTCCCGGCACACCGTCGAAGGAGACCGGCCCAGGGCACCGGCAATAGCCCGGATGAATCTGCCGCCGCCAGGCCCCTGGAGATCTCCTCGCGTTCTTCGAGGGAAAGTCGCAGCTTCGGAGCGCTGGCGCGGCGACGGCCGCTTGCCACCGGCGTCGGCGATGAACTTGCGCAGCGATACGTTCTGGCGAGCCAGGTGCCTGGCAATGCGCTTGACTGGCACTCCGGCCTCACGCGTGTCCCAGATTGTCTGCTTCTCTGCCTCGCTGAACCGCTTCACCCTCGAACCTCCTGATCGACGACGTCACTGTTCGCCAATCAGGATGGTGTTGCAATGACCGGTTGAGGACACGACACGACTGGGACACCCGACGACCGACCCTGCGAATCCGTCCCCGCCGTGCCCGAGGGCTCCTCGTCGTAGTTGCACGACGAGGCTGAATGCCTGGTCACCTTGCCCTGGGGGAGCCTCGGGATTCAGGGTCCGATTCACTCCAGGGTTCTGCAGTCCGTTCGAGGCATGGCTCGTGTCCCAGGATTGGAAGTGGTCTAGCGTGGCTGGAGGCGGATCCGCTGAGATCAAGAGACCATCGAGGTCATCGTGGTGGTCCGGGTCTTTCATCAGGGGAGGCGGCAGTGCATGGCCTGAGAAGTGATGTGGTCATGGCCAAGGGGGCCTTCGGACACGGTTCGGTAGCAAGCACCTTCTTCCGAAGGAACGGTGAGCGCTGGAGTTTGCTCCGTGTCGTCCTCGTCGGTTCGGTCCTCGCTCTCTCGGCCACCGGCTTGGCGGTGCTGAGTTTTCCAGCAAGCTCATGGGCCGCACCCCCTCCCACGGTGTCCTCGTTCGCCGCCACACCATCGGCACTGGACGCAGCCGGCGGGTTGGTGGACTTGTCCGCCCAGGTGACTCACGCAACGTCGTGTAGGTTCTCCTCCGATCCGCCCATCGCTGGATTGCCCCATAAGAAGGCATGTTCAATCGGACTGGTCGAGATGAATGTGACCGTTCCCGCCAACAATTTGCTGGTGCCTGTCACGTATAAGTTCAAGCTTTCAGTGAGCGTCGGAACAACGGCTGTCAAAGCAAAGATCAAACTCACCGTTGCTGACAACCCCGACAGTTCGGTGACGGCCATCGGTGCTGGCGGTCAGAGCAACTGCGCCCTGTTTGCCGGCGGCGCCGTCGACTGCTGGGGTGACAACACCTATGGCGAACTCGGCAATGGGACGAACATCGGCCCAGACACGCCAGTCACGGTGAGTGGGATCACCGGAGCCACGGCCATCGCTAGTGGCGACTTCCACAACTGTGCCCTCCTTACCGGTGGAACCGTCGACTGCTGGGGCGCCAACTTCAATGGTGCACTCGGCAACGGCACGAGCGGTGGCCCGGACTGCGGTGGATCCTGCTCTGCCACTCCGGTGCCGGTGAGTGGGATCACCGGAGCCACGGCCATCGCAGCTGGCGGTAGCGACAGTTGTGCCCTCCTTACCGGTGGAACCGTCGACTGCTGGGGCGCCAACTTCTATGGTTCACTCGGCAACGGCACGAGCGGCGGTCCCGATTGCCAAGGGAACTGCTACGACACGCCGGTACCGGTGAGTGGGATCACCGGGGCCACCGCCATCGCCGTCGGGGGCTTTCAGACCTGTGCGCTACTCACTGGGGGAGCCGTCGACTGCTGGGGTAACAACACCGATGGAGAACTCGGTACCGGGTCTGCCACCGGCCCAGACCTCTGTGGCCCCTCTGTTGGACAACACCCGTGCAGCACCACCCCAGTAGCTGTAAGCGGACTCACCGGGGCTACCGCTATCGCCGCTGGCGGCTATCACAACTGTGCCCTGCTCGCCGGGGGGACCATTGATTGCTGGGGTTCCAACGCAGTCGGCGAACTCGGCAACGGGACGAACGTCGGCCCGGACTGCGGTGGATCCTGCTCCGCCACTCCGGTGCCGGTCGCCGGCCTCAGCGGGGCGACAACTATCACCGCCGGCCAGTACTACAGCTGCGCCCTGAGCACCGGGGCCACCGTCGACTGCTGGGGTTACAACAATGATGGCGAATTCGGCAATGGGACCACCACCGATTCGTCGACCCCGGTTCCCGTAAACGGACTCACTGGACCTACAGCCGTCACCGCTGGCGGCTATCACAACTGCGCCTTCCTCGCCGGGGGCACCGTCGACTGCTGGGGATCGAATAACAATGGCCAACTCGTCGGCAACAAGACCATCAGGAAATCATTGACCCCGATTGTCATTGCCGGCCTGTAGGTAGCCAATGCGGGACGCGGGGTGAACTGAGCACCATTGCAATGGTTCTTCCCCGGGTCTGAGGAGACCGCCCCCTATCACCGGTTCGGGACGCTCCGACGGCATCCAGGCCGACCCCCTTGGGGGCGGGCCTCCGCCATTGTGTTCTCATTCGATTCCCGACCGGTCAAGGGTCGTTGCGGGACCCCCTTCACCTCTGACCCGACCGCACTCCCACGCCCCTCGCATCAGCAGTGGACCTGATCGAGGAGAATCCTCTCGGTGGATCCGGACGAGAGAAGGAGCGAAACAATGCAACGCATCACGAGAGCCTGGTTCAGACGGTGGTCTGAGATCGCGCACGAGTGCGAGCACTGTGCGACATCGATGAGGCCTCCAAGTAGGAGACCACACGGTCGCGCGGGAGAGGCGTGCTTTGGTCGGGTCGCTCTCGGCTATGCGCTGCTCGACGGCGAAGTGATACCCCCCGTGTCGTCCTGCCTGCTACCCGTCGTCGCGAAACCAGCATTCGGTTGTGCGGTCTACTAGCTTTAGATCCTCCAGAGTGGGCCGAATGGCCATCCTGGTGGAAGCACGAGCAAGACGAGCAGAGAGGTGCGATGAGACGGCGCAACCTGTCAATGGTGGTCGTCCTTGCGCTGCTCGCTGGTTTTTTGGTGGCGACCCTGAACACGCCGAACGCCGTGGCACAGTCGGTCGAGGGGTGTGGCAACTTCGATGCACTCGGCCCAGCTGGAGGCTTCGCCGAGTTCATTCATCACGATGCGTCGCGGCTGTCGGATTCAGAAGGGCGTGTGGCAATCGGCGGCGACGCCACCTTGGGATCTCCTAGTGCCCGAGTAGGTTTCACGATCGGCTCCGGTCAGCCCGTGGATTCGGTCGGGATACCGCTTCCGCCCGATCCGAACCGCCACGACCTGATCGTCGGCGGCGCGCTGGACGCGTTCCATGTGGTGCTGATCAACGGGGGGGCACGGTACGGGTCGCTGGTGTCGGGCAGCAGCATCAGCAGCCAGGTGAGCGGCGGGTCAATCACCGCCGGGCCGCCAACCGAGTTCGCCGATGGAAGCGGTCCGCTCGATTTCAATGCGGTCTTCGATGATCTCAATGCGTCGTCGACGTTGTGGGCCGCGCTTCCACCGAATGGTACGACTACGGTGACTCAGTTTCCGACGGGGCTGAGTCTGCTTGGCACTGACTCGGGGCTCAACGTGTTCTCTGTGACCGCCGCCCAACTGAATGCGGCCACGTTCATCAAAATCAAGGTGCCCCAAGGGGCGACCATCTTGGTGAACGTGCCCGGTACCACCATCAACATGAATCAGGGGCCGCTCGCCACCGTGTCGATCTGGGACCCGGTCACCGGCCAGTACATCGTGGACAACCATTTCATCAACGGTCTGCCGGTACCCAGCACAGCCTGGCTGACCCTGCGCCAGAGCCTGCTGTGGAACTTCAGCACGGCAACGACGATCCTCAAAAACTTCGTGTCCTGGCCGGGCACCATCCTGGCGCCGCAGGCCCATCTCCAGTTCGGACTCGATACCGTCGGTCCCGGCCACATCAACGGCTCGCTCATCAGCGACTCGGTCGACAGCGTGGTGGGTGCCGAAACCCACGACATGCCGTTCGTGGGGGGTTGCCTGCCCGAGGCGCCAACACCGCCACTACCCACTGGCTCGATCGGCATCATCAAGCAGATCACCGGCCCACCACCGGACGCCGACGTTACGTTCGAGTTCTCTGTGGATTGCGGCAGCGACGGCGGCATCCATGACGTGGCGATCCAGGTACCGGCGGGCCAGTCCAGTGGCCAGGCCAGTGTCGGCGATCTGCCGGTTGGGACGGTCTGCACCGTCACCGAGACCAGCGCGCCACCCGGGTACGACCCCGTCAGCGTCACCCCGAACCCGGTCACTGTGTCCGCGACCGAGGATCCGCCGGCGACAGTCACTGCCACTGACAACCATCAGCTCGGCCAGCTACAGCTGGTCAAGACTCTGGACCGCCCCGCTCCGGTAGCCGGCTCGGTGACCCTCCATGTGTCTTGCACCGACGGCACCGATCAGGACGTGGAGTTGACGGTACCTGCCGGATCCTCCTCGGCCGAGACGGTGATCGGCGGGATCGCCGTCGGCGCGGTCTGCACCGTCACCGAAACGGCGGCTCCCCCAGATTGGCAAGCGGTGTCGATCAGCCCGGCGTCGATCGCGATCCTGCCCATCGGCAACCCGCCGGTCACCGTTACTGCCGCCGATAGTGTCCGCCTCGGTGCCCTCCAACTGATCAAACAGATCAATCTCCCGGTCGCCACGGACACCAGCTTTACCCTGCATGTGGACTGCGACGGCACCGCATTCGACACCGATGTGACGATCACAGTGCCCGCTGGCGCGAGCTCGGCGGACGCCGCACCCATCAGCGGGATCCCCTTCGGAACCACCTGCACGGTGACCGAGCCCACCCCGCCCGCCGGTTGGAAAGTGCAAGCGATCGATCCCTCGGCGGTGGTGATCGGTTCCGGCGGCGAGAACACCGTCATCGTCACCGTTCACAACGCGACGATCAAGATCGTCGACGCAGCGGGCAGCCTGCAGCTGGTCAAACAACTGACCGGACTCAGCGACGGTGTAGCGCATTCGTTTACGCTGCACGTCGTCTGCACCCCCGACGGGTTCACGACCGACGCCACGCTGACTGTTCCTGCCGGTGACACCACAGCCGCAGTGACGCTCACGGGCCTCACCCCGGGAGCCAGCTGCACGATCAGCGAACCGACGCCGACGCCCGGGTTCACGCTTACCTCGATCAGCCCTAACCCGATCATCATCGTTCCCGGCGACCAGCCCACCGTGGTGGTCACGGCCACCAATGATCGGCAACTCGGATCGTTGGACGTCATCAAACAACTCAGCGCGGCCGCCACAAGCCCGGCCCAATTCGCGTTGACCCTCGATTGCGACGGCACCGACTTCGATCGCAACATCGCCCTGGACATCCCGGCCGGAGCCAGCACCGCCAACACCGTGGTCAGCGGGCTACCCGTCGGCTTGCACTGCAACCTCAGCGAACCCCAGCCACCGACGGGCTACCAGCTGACCTCGATTACCCCGAGCGGCGGCGTCACCGTCGAGAGCGCTCCGGACACCGCCGTGATCACCGCCACCAACACCGCCGTCCCCGGCGCAATTCAGATCATCAAACAGCTCACCGGCGGTACCGCCGACGAAGCGCTGCCGATCCAGCTGGTGCTCGCCTGCACCAACCCCAATCTCACTCGGGATGTACAGATCACGCTGCCCGCTAGGAGCCAGTACCGCGCAGACCCTGGAAACGGGACTCCCTGTTGGGGCCAGCTGCTCCGTAACCGAACCTGCTCCGCCAGCCCCTCTTGCCACAGTGGAGATCACGCCCGACAGCGTGATCGTCGGATCCGGACAACCCGTCACAATCTCGGTCACCAACGATCTCAACAACTACACAGGCCAGCTGACAAAACAGATCACCGCCCCATCGGCCGTCCCGGTCACATTCACCTTCCTCCTCGCCTGCAATGACCCCAGAGCGAACCGCCAGCTCACACTCACCGTGCCCGTCGGCGCCACCCAATCGTCCCTCACCGCTCCAAATATCCGCGGCAATGTTGCCTGCACCCTGAGCGAACCCGAAATCGCGGGTTGGACCCTCGTCAATCGCACCCCGAGTAACGGCACAATCACCGCGGCTACTCCGACCGTCACTTTCCTCAACCAGCCGGACCCGTCGGAGAAGCCGAGCCCGTCGGAGAAGTCGAGCCCGACCGCCCCGGCACAACTCGCAGCCACCGGCATTGCCCAACTCGGACTGCTGGTCACCAGCGGCGTGCTCGCAATCGTCTTCGGGGCGCTGCTTACAATGGCATCAACGATCCACCCCAGGCGCCGCCGCCGCACCTAATCGACGGTTGTTCCACGAGATCCTCGTTCCGATGACCCCGCCCGACAAGCGTCGAGCCGAGCATGACCTTGCTCCTGTTGGCAGCCGTAGCCCTGGCTCAAGCAGTGAGGTGACAATGTGCCGCCGGCACCGCAAGCGCCGCTGTCGGGTGCGGCCGTCATTGTCGAGTCGTGACGGTGGAGGTTTCTCTTCGTGGTGTTTCAAATCACATAGACCTCTACGAAAAGGCCGGATGCCTTGGCTGCGGCGAGGTATTCGCGGAACTGCGCATCGTTGCCGACGAACTTCCACTCGATCGTGGCCGGGCTGCCGGGGCTATCGGCTCCCTCGCCCGAACCCGAGCCCCCCGCGCTCGGCCCACCGAACTGTCGTTCGAGCGAATCGCCGAAGGAAAACATCTGGTTCGAGACACCCGGTTTCGCAATGGCATAGATGCTCACGGGTACGTCAGAGGGAAGTTTCGACTTGGGAACGAGCTTCGGCTGCCCGATGGGGTCGAGCCATTGGAGCTGGGCGCCATAGTTGGTTACTTGCAATGCGGACGGTGAGCGCACGTAGTGCTGGGCAAGACTGGTCAAGGCGGACGAATCCTCCAAATTGCGGATTTCGATCAGTCGGCCGGTCTTGGGGTCGACCACAATGGCTGTCGGGCCGTTCGGCGAGGCCACCGCGAAGCCGATGCCCGTCTCGCCGTTGTGTGTGATGGTCGTGCCCAGGCTGCTCACCCCCGGCAAGAGGGCGATCGCTCGGTAGAGGGCCGATTGGAACTGCGGGGTTGATCCCACTGTCGGTCCGATCAGGAGTACCGCGGCTCGCTGAAAGGCGATATCAGGATTCGCCAGGTCGGGGAGCATGTCATCCACGGCCGGGATCCCCGTTTTGCCAGCTTGAAGCTGTTGCGAAAGTGCTTGTGGGTCGCTCGGCAGACCAGAGACATCGATGAGCTGACTGCTCCCAGTGATGGTGTCAGGGGGCGAATCGCCGGTCCCCGGTCCAGAACAATCGGTGATCGGTTGCGGCTCGTCGTTCACGAGCAGGCCGAGGGCCGTCCACGCCGCCTGGTCCTGGGACGAGGCAAACTGCGCCGGCCGCGTGGTAATCGAGACGCAGGACAACCCCGTGCTGTCGGACCATTTCTTCACGGCGATCTCCACCGTTGCCTTCGCCTGACCGTTGTTCACCTCTACCGAGATGGATAGCTGCGACCGCGTCAAGAGGAGCTGATCCTGGCCTACCGCCTTGACACCTCGGTCGGCAACACGGTCAGCGAGGAGGCGGAGTTGTGCGGGGGCGGAAAGGGTGGTCGGGAAGTGTGGAGCGCTTCGTTGTGGCGTGGACGGTCGTCCTCTTCCAAGAATCAGCACGGCTACAACGGCTACCCCGACCGCTACAGCCACCAAAGACCATTCGGTGACGCGCCGCCGCGCCTTGTGACGACGCTGACCATGGCGGTCTGGCGACGCTGTCGACGACCTCTCGATTGCCTCGAGTAGCTGATTTCGAGCACCTTCGAGCTCGGGCGTGGGACTCACGAGGTTATCTACGTGTTCCTTGAGTAGGTCGAGTTCATCAATCATTCCGGGTGCCCTTCGGTAACGGCGTGTGATGTCTGGCCGATGTATTGCCCATCGATGTCGAGAAGTTCGCGCAGACGAGCACGGGCCCTGTTCAGGCGACTACGAATTGTCCCGATCGGCACGTCGATTGCGCGAGCGGCGTCCTCGTAGCTGAGCCCGAGGTCTCCCACGAGGATGAACGTCTCACGTTGTTCTTCGGTCAGAGAGGCGAGTGCGTCGGCAAACCGCGATCTGCGTGCCTCGTCATCGAGGCGCTCCACCACTTGCTCGGTAGGGTCCACCGACTCTTCGGGTGGTCCGAGCCGACGGAGCCGAATATGTCGACGGCTCTCCGAGCGCCTGTGATGTCGCAGGACGTTGTTCGCGATGCCGATGAGCCAGGGCAGTGCGCGGGAGTAGGTCGCGTCGAAGTGGTCTCGGCTTGTGAAGGCGTTCACGAACGTCTCTGACACCAGGTCTTCGACGTCGGACGAGTTCGCCCTGGCGACCAGGAAGCGATGAACGGATGTGGCGTGACGATCGAAGAGCGCGGCAAACACGGAGGCTTCGCTCAGAGAGCGATTGATCAGATCTGCGTCGGAATCGCCCTCACCCGCGCCGCTCGCCATGTCTGATACTTGCCCGCCGGCCGGTCCTCAGTTCCATGCCGGTTCGCCAGAGTCGTTCCAGTGAGGACGTGCTGCCCGCAACCCCAGCACCAACCGACCTCCGACCAGGCCTTTCTCAATCGGCTCACCAGGTCTGCTCAGAAAACGACGGCCGAGGCGCTCAAATGCCCCTGCGTCGGGAGTGACACGACTGTTGTGGGGGTTCAGAGAGTCATCGAGCGTGTTCCGGGAAGGTCTGCAACGCGCAACTAGCCTGTCGCTGGCTCCTCGCTGAGCTTGCGGGTTGTCCCATCTGACATAGCGAGGGCCAGCAGCATGCCATCGACGTCGATTCGAGCTACTTCCGTCCACTCGATCCGCTCGGCTGGAGACAACTCACTTCTGTCCGGAGTGAAACGCAGCTCTCGTTCGTCAAGGAGGAGCTGCTGTTCAGGATCTTCATCACCCAGTAGCCGCCGCGGCGAAGGTGATCCCAGAGAGGGGCCCAAAGCAACGGCATGCTGAGGTGACTCTGGCGTCGGGGCGCAGCGAGCCGCCGCGGGAACCCGAACGGGTTCATGGGGATTGCTCTTGTATCGTGATTGCTTGCGACGACGACTTCTTCTGGTGGTTGCTTCCCTGGCTTTCGCCAGCGTCGCAATTCTGCAGGTTGAAGCAACGCAGAGGGCGTCCGGGGCGATTGCGCCCGGTCAGGATCATGACTGCATTGTGGGGAAGCCGCCCGCAACCATCGATTGGTCCGCTCTGATCAATCCGGTTCTCTCGTATCCGAACGTCGGCGTCAAAGACCAAGCTCTGCAGTGGTCCGGCGGCACCTGGCACATGCTCTTCAGCGACATGACGCACACCAGGGCCACCCCACACGTGAAATTCGACGTCGCCATTGCGCAGAGCCCTGACCTACGTCATTGGTCGACGCCCAGGGTCATAGCCACCAACGCCGCGTCGCCCGACATCGTGCGTGATCCATCCGGAGATTTCGTCGTTACGTACCAGACGCCGAACGGGCTGGATTACCGGGTGAGCACCGGGGCCTCCCTCCAGCACTGGTCGCCGCCGCACTCTCTCGGCCGTGGATTGGCCCAACGCATGATCGACGCGGCCTTGGCCTTCACAGGTCACGGTGTCATTTTGGGGTTCAAGGCGGGCACGACGACGCAACACTTCGAGGTCGCCTGGGCCCCGTCCCTGGTCGGAACGTTTCACCTGGTGGGTCGGCCAGACATCGTGGTCTACGGCGACACAGTCGAGAATTACGAGTTCCTGACGGTTGATGGGTCGTGGGATCTGGTGGCCACGTCAAACACATTGGACCAGCCGTACCTCTTCTCGTTGGCTCCGGGCGATCCGGCCAACCCAAAGACATGGCTGCATTGGTCGACCGGCCGCGAGCTGATGGTCCCGAGTCAGGCCTTCAATATGGGCCAAGGCATCTCGAGCGTGAACTTCGAGCACGCCAACTCGGCCTTCCTCTGTGTCGGGCCCAACAGGGAGGACTACTTGACCTACGCCGGCAGCACAGAGCTCATGGCGTATGGCGGTTGGGGTCACGCTCGTCTCGGAATCGCACTGAGCTCGGATCTCGTCAATTGGCAGGTTCCACCCGGATGATTGCGTCGATGAGTCGCAGACTGCTGGGCAAGCCCAGTTTCTAAACCGTCGGCGGGTCGAGTCGACGGTGCGAGGCAACGACTCCTCGTCGAGGTCCCGAAACGGAATCGCAATTGCTTGCCTGCTGGCCTTCCGAGGCCGAGATCCCCGCCATTGCGGTCCGTGCGGGCACGGAAAAAGGTTCGCCACCATTCTCGGCTACCATCAGGACGGCGGAGAAGCAGTCGCACCCCTCGAGGAGGACCTACATGAAGTTTGATCGTCGACTTACGCGTCTGTTGGGCGCGTCTTGGCTCACTGTCGGGGCGCTCAGCGTCACCGGCATCGCGGCAACGTCCTTGCTGGAATCAGGTCCGGCCGGCGCGGCGCCCACGTGCCTCGCTGCGGGGTCGACGGGGCTGACTGCCGCGATCGTTGCCACGACCGCCAACAAGATCATCGACCAGACGACTGTCGGTTCGCCGACAGTCGATGCCACAGGTTGTGATCTCGGTATCTACGTCGGTCCCGGCGTCTCCGGTGTCACCATCGGAGGATCGTCCGCTTCGGAGGGCCTCACCATCAGCGGGGCCAACGACACCGGCATCTTCGTCGAGCAGCAGCCCGCTGGCGTCATCATCGAGAACGACACGGTTCAGAACAACGGCGTCAACCCGAACCCCAAGATTCAGTCGTTCGGCGGCATCGTGCTGGCCGGCGTGACCGACGGATCGGTCGAAAACAACACCATCGTGAACAACGGCGGCGGAGGCGTCCTCGTCAACGACAACGGTCCGGTCGACCCTGGTGCGCCCAATGCGGGACCGACCACCCCCGTTCCGTCCGCCGATGACACGGTCAGCAACAACACGATCAACGGGAACTACGGATCGTGTGGCATCGTCTATGCCACCCACAACACGGGCGGCAAGATCACGGGCGGCACCATCTCTGCCAACGTGATCACGGGTCACATCGGCGTGTTCAAGGCCACGGGTCCTGACCTCGGTGGCATCGTCCTGGCAACGGCTTCGGTCGGTGCGACCCTGAGCGGCACGCTCGTAAACGGGAACTCGATCAGCGGCTCGTTCGAGGGCGGGATCATCGTCCACAGCCACGCGCCCAACGACGTCGTGAGCGACCTCACGATCACCGACAACACCGTCGGACCGGCCAATAACTGGGGCCAGACCAACGGTCCGCCCACCACGGCGGGGATCATCGTGGGCGTGGACGTGCTCCCGCCAGCGATCGCTCCGAAGATCACGACGACCCAGGTGACCGCGAACACAATCAGCGGTCAGTTCTACGGGATCTGGATCAGCGGCGTGACGGGTATCACGATGAACCCGGCCAACACGATCACCACCCTTACTGGCGGCACAGCCATCTACAACACCCCGGCCCCGGGTAGCGGGTACTGGCAGGTCGCGTCAGACGGTGGCGTCTTCAACTACGGAAGCGCCAACTTCTACGGCTCGACCGGTGGCATGACGCTCAACAAGCCGGTCGTCGGTATGACGGCGACGCAGGACCAGGGCGGCTACTGGCTCGTGGCGTCCGACGGCGGCATCTTCAGCTACGGGGACGCCACCTTCTGGGGTTCGACCGGCAGCCTCAAGCTGAACAAGCCCGTGGTCGGTATGGCGTCGACGCCCTACTCGCCTGGAGTGGGTGCCGCACCAGCCAGCCCGGCCGGACTCGGGTACTGGCTCGTGGCCTCCGACGGTGGCATCTTCAGCTACGGGGACGCCACGTTCTTCGGCTCCACCGGCGGCATGACGCTCAACAAGCCCATCGTCGGGATGGCTTCGACGCCTGACGGCAAGGGCTACTGGCTCGTGGCCTCCGACGGCGGCATCTTCAGCTACGGCGACGCCACCTTCTTCGGCTCCACCGGGAGCTTGACGCTCAACAAGCCGATCGTGGGGATGGCATCGACGCCGACCGGCAAGGGCTACTGGCTCGTGGCCTCCGACGGCGGAGTGTTCAGCTACGGCGACGCGGCGTTCTTCGGCTCGACCGGAGGCATGACGCTCAACCAGCCGATCGTCGGGATGACATCGACGCCGGACGGCAAGGGCTACTGGCTCCACGCCGCGGACGGCGGTGTCTTCAGCTACGGCGACGCCACCTTCTTCGGTTCCTCCGGCAGCATCAAGCTGAACAAGCCGGTGGTCGGAGCAACAGCCGTCGGGACCACCTTCTCGGGCTAGCGCGTCTTGCCTGGTGGGCGGTCGTCACGTCGAGGCTGACGTCCGACCGCTCACCGGGTGACCGTGCCGATCTGTCGTGTCGGCGGCCGCGCCGCGACAGCGGCTGAATCGCTCGACAGGCAAACGCCGCCCGTGGGCGGCCGGAAGTATCCGGAGTCAGCGGGCCCGGGCTGACGCCGTGGCAGCCAATCCGTCGAGGATCATCTTGATGAGACGGCGCATCTGATCGTCGGGAATACTGGCGTTGGTGCAGATTGGACTCACCAACTGGGTGAGGTCATGGCCGTTGACATCCTCCCGGACCGCCCCAGCCTCCTTGGCCCGATCGACCACGAGGTCGAAGGCGGCGTCGATCCGTTCGCGCATCCGGGAGCGCAGTTCAGGATTCTTCTCGAAGGCCTGCTGGAGCTCGCTGAGCATTGCCTGCTTCGTCTTGGCATAGCGCAAGAAGGCCTCGAAGAAGGTCTCGACCGCTTCCCAGGGCTCGAGTTCCTCCGTGGCCTGTTCTGCGGCACGGACGAGTTCTTCCACGTCGTCCTCGTAGACGGCCTCGACGATGTCGAAGCGGTTGGGGAAGTGGCGGTACAGCGTTCCCACGCCAACCCCGGCGTGCTTGGCGATCGCCTCCATCGAGGCGCCTGCACCCTGCTCGCCGAAGACCTCGCGGGCGGCTGACACCAGGCGCTCGCGGTTTCGTCGAGCATCGGCCCGCATGGGTCGGCCGCCATCGAGTGTGTCGCCGGGCGACTCAACCCGGATCTCTTCGACTGCCTGCTTCGACGCCATCTCCGTACCTCGGCGAATTAGAGGGTTGCTAAACGGAGGCACCCTCCGTATAATAACCGGAGGAAGCTTCCGTTTGATCAGAATAGCAGCGGAAAGGTCAATGTCAATGCCCCTCTCAACCCTTGGTCGTTCGCGCCCCGCGAGCGGCGAGCAGGATCCCAATCTGCCTGAAACGCCAGGTCGCGGCGTGTTCAGCCGCCTCGCCAGCCCGAGCGTCCTCCTGTTCGTCATCCTCACGGCCCAGCTGATGGTCGTGCTGGACACGACCATCGTCAACGTGGCGCTGCCCCACATTCAGGAGAGCCTCGGCTTCTCCACCGGCGGCCTGTCCTGGGTGATCAACGCCTACATCCTCACCTTCGGTGGCTTTCTTCTCCTGGGGGCCCGAGGCGGAGACCTCTTCGGGCGGCGCCGGGTGTTCCTCGTCGGGATTGCCCTTTTCACGGCCAGCTCGCTCCTCGGTGGGTTGGCGGAGTCCGGTTGGATGCTCCTGGCTGCCCGTGCCCTCCAAGGCATCGGCGCGGCGCTGGCTGCGCCGTCGGCCCTCTCGCTGTTGACGGTGTCGTTCTCCGAGGGTCCGGCCCGCGTCCGGGCCATCGGCCTCTACACGACGGTCTCGGCGGCGGGCGGCGCCATCGGCCTCATCGCCGGGGGTCTCCTGACCCAGTTGGTGTCCTGGCGCTGGGTCATGTTCGTGAACGTGCCGATCGGGATTGCCGTCTTCGTGGTCGGTCGCATGGTCTTGGCCGAGACCGAGCGACGCAATGGTCACTTCGATCTCTTCGGAGCGATGAGCTGCACGGTCGGTATCGGCGCCATCGTCTTCGGCCTGGTCGAGGCGGGGCAGATCGGTTGGGCCAGCCCCGTGACCATCATCGCCTTCGTCCTGGGGGTGGCCCTGGTGGTCGCGTTCCTCTGGCACGAGGGCCTGGCAGCCGAGCCCATCCTGCCGCTCAAGCTGCTGGCCAGCCGCACCCGCAGTGCTGCCAACGCAGCCCGTGGATTGCTCTACGCCGGCTTCTACGGTCTGTTCTACTTTCTGGCTCAGTTCCTCCAGGACGTGCACGGCTACTCGCCGCTGCGGGCCGGGCTGGCTTTCCTCCCGATGCCACTGGCCGTATTCCTGTCGTCGCAGTTCACCACCCGGGTGCTGGCGCACCGTCTGCCCGAGAAGATGATCATGGTCATGGGAGGCATCTCGGCCACAGTCGGGCTCATCCTGGCCACCGAGATCGGGAAGAACACCTCGTATCTCCAGATCGTGGTCTCTCTGCTCTTGATCGGAGCCGGGAGTGGCATGGCGCTGGTCGCGCTCACGTCGGCGTCGCTGGCCGACGTCGAGCCCGAGGTCGCGGGTGCCGCCTCCGGCCTCGTGAACGTCTCGCAGCAGATTGGTGCCGCCATCGGGCTCGCCGTACTGGTGACGGCATTCAACGCCTTCCTCGGACACGGACAGCTTGCCTCCGTGGCGGCGACCGACCCATCGCACGTCGTTCACTCGTTCGACGCCATCTTTGCGGTGTCGGCGCTCTTCAGTGTCGCTGCCTTGTTGATGGTGATCTTCGGAGTGCGCGGAGCGAAGGCCGAGGACGTGGTCCTCGACGACCTCACCGGCGACCCGATCCCCGACGACCGGGACCGGGTGCTCGAGCTCACCATCGCCGAGTGAGGGCACGGACCGGCGACGAGCTCGAATCGCCGGTCCGTCAGGTGACCACACGCGAACCAACCCGAGCCCTCGGTCGCGCCAATCGTGGGTGCTGGCACGGTCCGGCGTGACGGGTTCGGGATGAACGAAGGGCGCACCGCGAGGTGCGCCCTTCGTCGTGTGCGTGCCAGCGGTCCTATCCCTTTGATTGAGCGGTGGTCGTACGCGGCGGTTGCCTGCTTCACGCTGATGCCGCACCAGGTGTGGGCCCCCGACACCGTGGCGACGAAACGGCGCACCGAGCCGGCCTGGCGCACGCGATCACGACCCCACCCTCGCTCGTGGCGTTCGAACTCACCGTCGACTCGTCTTGCATTGGCCGGAAGCCGCCTTTACTGCGAAAGCTGAAGCGCTGAAGGAGTGCTGAATATTGTCGCGGTTGCCGGCGCGATCGTCATTCCCTCGAGCGGCCGAAACTCGGACACTGCATGACCCGGAGCGAGTTTCAGGGTGCCCTCGCCAAGCCTGGTCTTCTCGCTCGGCTTGGACCGGTGACCATGGGGTGTCCGAGCGAAATCCGCTGGTGTGGCGGTGCCGAAACGACGACGCCGTCGCTCCGGCAAGAGCAAGAGCTGTGCCACGGCGCCGCGCCGGCGCCGTTCGAGCCCGCACGCGGTGCGCGCCGACTCAGGTGAGCTCTGCGGTCTCTCGAGAGGGAAACGTCATAGGACGCCGTCGTCCAATTCCGTCAACGGTTCCAAGTCATATCGACCGATGGGGCTTACAAACGCACGCTGCATCTCGATAGTTCTGCGTCGTCAATTCCTTCCTCGTCAATTCCTGCATCGTCAGTTCTGCAGTCCTCGCGACGCGGCGTCTGCCGCGGTGTCGTCGCTCAGGCGCGCCTCAAACCCCCGTGCAGCCTGGGACGACGATCCCGCGGCGTTCGTGAGGTGCGTCCTCTCCGTTCGAACGAATGGGTTCCACTACACGCGACGGTCGAAGTAGCCGTGGCATTGTTCACGCTTGTCATCCGTAGTTGCACGGTGTTCAACGTTCTCCGGGCGACGATTGCATTGTTTTCGGGGTTTAGGTTGACGTTCGAGGGTAAAGATATTTGCGGGAACCAACCCAGGGGGAAGTATCAGTTGGGTTTGTCGCTCGCACAGGGATTCTCCCCCCGTCACTATGAGATGAATGGAGATACTGCACGTGTTCAAGAATCGAATCATGCTCGGTGTAATCGCGGGTTCGGCCGCTCTGGTCCCGGTTGTCGGGGTATCGGCTCTGACAGCTTCTCCCGCTGGCGCTGTGAAGACCGGGATCACTTGCTCCAAGGCAACTGGGAGCGTCAATGCGTCGGGAACTGCCAAGATCAACCTGAAGACGTGCACCGGGAACACCGGTGGCTCGGGTAAGACCTCGGGAACGGCGACGTCGACCTCGGGAACCATCACGTGGGCCAATGCGAAGAAGACGACTCTCTCCGAGACGACGACGGCTGGCACGAAGTGCACGCCAGGTGCGACGCTCGTCGCTGATGAGGTGATCGCGGCAACGTCACCGCGGACAACACCAAGAGCACGACGGTTGGTGCGGCAGCGTCCGGGGAGTTCTGCGCCAACAGCACCGCAACCGGGAAGATCAAGCTTTCGTTGGCCCCGGGCACGAAGTTGGTTATCAACCCGTCCTAATCAGCTACCCGATTCAGCTCACACGCGAAAGGGGGCTCGCCGCACCGGCGGGCCCCTCTTTCGCGCCTTGTGGTCTTGTCGCGTCGCCCATGCCGAGGCGAGTGGGGTTCGAGTCTGTGACTGCGCACGCAGAGACCACTGGCGAGGCACAGAGCGAAGAACGCAGCTGCGTCGTGAATGCGAACAGCGATCGGACGAAGCGATCTTCGCGGCGGCCGGTCGCATGGCCGCTTGCACGGCAACACCTTGGTCATCCCCGTCTGAGGGCGAGACAGCCGCGACGTGTGATGTGAGTGCCGCCGGGATAGCGCCCACCCACCGCGCGTCACGGACGGGTGTGTGGTTCAGCGCGACCGGGGAACACAGGCCTCTTTAGCGGAGGACAACCCCGAGGCAGGGTGCGCGCGTTCAGGCCGGGACCGTGTCGCAGACCGGCGAGTCGGTCCGGCGCACCCAGACCCGTTGTTTCTCCTCGAGGCCCAGGTCCGCCGCGCTGCCCCGACTCAGCTGGACCCAGCAGGTGCCGCCCTCGGTCAGCTCGACGTCGACCCGCACCTCGAATCCCAAGTGGGTGATGCGGGTCACCAGGCCCTCGGCCGAATCCGGCGGCGGGATCCCGTCCTCTACCCGGTGAATCGCCAGGTCGTGCGGGCGTACCCACTCGTCGCGCAGGCGAGTGGCGCTCCCCAAGAAGGTGAGGACGAACTCGTTGGCCGGGTGGTCGTACATGTCCGTCGGCGTGCCGACCTGCTCGAGGCGACCGTGGTTGATGATGACCAGACGGTCGGACACCTCCATGGCCTCCTCCTGGTCGTGGGTGACCAAGACCGTGGTCACGTTCAGCGTGTCGTGCAGGTCGCGCAGCCACTGGCGCAGCTGGCTACGCACCTGGGCGTCGAGGGCACCGAAGGGCTCGTCGAGAAGCAGCACCTTGGGTTCGATGGCCAGGGCGCGGGCCAGGGCCATGCGCTGGCGCTGGCCGCCCGAGAGCTGGGACGGGTAGCGCTCGCCCAGGTGCGAGAGGCCGACGAGCTCGAGCAGCTCGTCCACCCGGGCCTTGATCTCGGCCTTGGGACGCTTGCGGATCTCGAGCCCGAAGGCCACGTTGCGACGGACGGAGAGGTGGCGGAAGGGGGCGTAGTGCTGGAAGCAGAAACCGACGCCCCGGCTGCGGGCCGGGGTCGACGTGAGGTCCTCACCCTCGATCTTTACCGTGCCGCTGTCGGCGGAGTCGAGCCCGGCGATGATGCGCAGCAAGGTCGACTTGCCTCCGCCGCTCGGGCCCAGCAACGCAGTGAGCGAGCCCGTGGGCACCTGGAGGGAGACGTCATCGAGCGCCACCGCGTCGCCGAACTTCTTGGAGATGTGTTCCACGCTGATGCTCATGCCGCTGCCTTCCCGTGCCAGTCGTCCCGCTTGCGGTCGGTCACCGTGAGAACCGTCAGCACGATCAGTGCCGAAAGGCACAGAGCCACCGCGCCGGTGTACGCAGCTTGCGGGTCGAGGTTGTCGATGCTGTTCGAGATGAAGAGGGTGAGGGTCTGGGTCTTGCCGGCGATGGCTCCCGAGACGATGGCCACCGCGCCGAATTCGCCCAGCACCCGGGCCGTGGTGAGCGTGACCCCGTAGGCCAGGCCACGGCGGATGTTGGGCAGGGTGATGCGGCGGAAGACGGTGAGGGGCCGGGCGCCGAGGGTGCTGGCCGCCTGCTCCTGCTCGGTGCCGATCTCCTGGAGTACGGGTAACACCTCGCGCACGACGTAGGGGAGTGAGACCGCGGCGGAGGCCATGATGATGCCGGGCAAGGAGAAGATGACGGTGATGCCGCGGGCAGCCAACCAGTTCCCGAACCAGCCGGTGTGCCCGTAGACGAGGATCAGCGCCAGGCCGATGACGACGGGGGAGAGGGCGAGCGGGATGTCGACCAGCGCGTCGAGCAGCCACGCCCCCGGGAAGCGGTGCCGGGCCAGAATGATGGAGACGCCCACACCGAAGATCGTGTTGAGCGGCACTGCGATGAGGGCCACGATGAACGTGAGCCAGAGCGCGTGCAGAGCGTCCGGCGTGGTGATGGCGTCCCACGCCGCGCCGAGTCCGTGCTGAAAGGCTCGGTAGAACACATCACCGACGGGCAGGAGGACGAGGAGGGCCAGGTAGAGGAGGACGGCGAAACGCAGGGGTAGGCGCCAGCGCCGGGCGCCGGTCGGCGCGCTCACACCTTCTCCGTGATGTCGAAGCGACGACGGGTCCAGCCGATGGCGAGCAACACGATCAGCGAAATGAGGACGAGCACGATGGACACGGCGCTGGCCGCCGGCAGGTCGCCGCTCTGCGAGAGGCTGAAGATCCAGGACGAGGCCACCTCGGTCTTGAAGGGCAGGTTGCCCGAGATGAGCACGACCGAGCCGAACTCGCCCACGGCCCGGGCGAAGGCCAGGCCGGCGCCGGCCAGGACGGAGGGGACGATGCTGGGCAGGATGACCCGGCGCAGCACCTGGCGCCGGGTGGCGCCGAGGGATTCCGCGGCTTCTTCGATCTCCGCATCGAGCTCGGCCAGGACCGGTTGGACGCTGCGCACACAGAAGGGCAGGGTCACGAAGAGCAACGCGGCGACGATGCCGAGGCGGGTGCCGGCGAGGTTGAGGTGGAAGGGGCTGCTCGGGCCGTAGAGGGCGAGCAGGGTCAGGCCGGCCACGACGGTGGGCAGTGCGAAGGGGAGGTCGATGACCGCGCTGACGAACGCCTTGCCCCTGAAGTCGTCGCGCACGAGCACGAAGGCGATGGCCAGACCGGCGATGGAGTTGATGATGGCGACGACCAGCGCGGCGACGAGCGTCAGCTCGAGGGCGGCCACCGCCTCGGGCGTGGTGACCGCCTGCCAGAACGTGCTCCATCCGTTGCTGAACGCGTTGGAGATGAGGGCGGCAACTGGGAGCAGGACGAGCAGGGACAGATAGGTGACGGCCAGCGCGGGGCCGCCGGCCCGCGCCGCCACCCGCCCGATCGTGGCCAATGCCGGCGGTGGATCACCGACGGGCCGACGCCATCCGTGGCGCCCCGTGGTGGTCGCGGGCGCACCGGTCCCGACCGCCGGCCCGAGGTCGGCGACGGTGGGGACACCGGTGCTCACCGTCGCAGCCCTAGCTGCTGGCCGTGGAGACGCCGAGCGATTCCTCGTCCTTGGCCACGATGCCGGTGGTGGGGTCGAAGAACTTCGTGTTCACCGCGGTCCAGCCGCCGAGCGAGTCGATGGTGAAGAGCGTCTTGGGCTGAGGGAACTTGAACTGCTTGGCCACCGAGGGGAGGACGGGGCGGTAGCCCTGCTGACCCCAGACCTTCTGGCCCGCCGGCGACTCGAGGTAGGAGACGAACGCCTTGGCCGAGGAGCTGGCCGTCTTGGTGACCGCGATGGGGTTCTGGATGAGGATGGTCTGCGGCGGCGTGATGACGTCGACCGCCTCGCCCTGCTTCTTGGCGTAGAGACCGTCGTCCTCGTAGTCGAGCAGCACGTCGCCCTGACCCGAGAGGAAGGTCTGCAGCGCCGCGCTGGCGCTGGACGGCTGGGCCACGGCGTTGTGCAGGAGCTGGGACAGGTAGTTCTGGGCGGCGGCAGGCGACTTGCCCTGGTGCACCTCGGCCCCGTAGGCCGCCATGATGTTCCACTTGGCGCTGCCCGAGCTGAAGACGTTGGGCGTGATCACGCCGACGCCCGACTTCACCAGGTCGGCCCAGGTCTTGATGTGCTTGGGGTTCCCCGGCCGCACGATGAAGCTCACGATGGAGTTGGTCACCATGCCCTTGGTCGCGCCCTTGGCCCAGGAGCTCGAGACCAGGCCGGCCTTGACCAGCTTGGTCATGTCGGGCTCGAGCGAGAAGTTCACGACGTCGGCCGGCAGCCCGTCGACCACCGAGGTGGCCTGAGTGCCCGAGGGGCCGAACGAGGGCGAGATGCTCACGCCGCTGCCCGCCTTGGTGGCGGTGAAGTCCTGATCGAGCACGGTGTACGCCGGCTTCGGCGTGGAGTAGGCCACCAGGCCCACCGAGCCGCCCGAGGCGCCCGCCGGAATGGCGGTGAAGGCCAGAGGAGCCAGGGAGAGGGCGCCGATGCCGGCGATGCGGCCGAGGCGACGGGTGGTACCGGTGGACGCCTTCTTTGGCGCGTCGGAATCAGGGCATACGCGGTTACTCATGCGGCGAGATTAATGCTCTCGAATTCGTAAAGCAAAGCGGCTTAGTCGCATTTTACGTGCAATTGACGCCCTGTCCAGCCCTGCCGTCTTCGGGGCATCGTTTGCACAGCCGGTGCAGCCGGCCGGAGCGGAGCCGGACTCCGGTCCAGGTCAGAAGCGGGCATGGCCGATGTACTGCGCAGGAAGGGTGACCCCGACCGGACCGTCGGAGAGCAAAGCCGCGGGCAACCCGGGGCTCTACACAGGGGTTCGATTTTTCTCACTCCTGCACAAAGGAAGGATTCCGGAGGCGGCCGACCCTCCTGCAGGGCACTGGCGGCCGGTGTTTCGTTCAGGTGGCGGGGGTGGCCCGCCCGGTCCAGGTGGCGCTGCGCCCCTCCAACATGTTCCGGTCGGCCCGGGCGATGAGGTCCTCGAGCGAAGTCTCGGACCCCGGTGGTCGGGTGACCCAGCCGAAGGAGAGGGCGGCCCGGGCGCCGACGGGGCTCAGGGCGTCGGGCTGGTCGAGGAGGTTTTCCAACCGGCGTACCACTTGGGGACGCGTCGCCGAGTCGAGGGCATAGGCCAGGACGAGGAACCCGGTGCCGGCGATGCGGGCCAGCACATCGTCGGGCTCGAAAGCGCCGGACAGGGCGCGGGCCAGGGCGACCAGAGCGGTGTCGCCGGCCTGCCGCCCGACCCGCGCGTTCAGCTCGGCCATGTTGTGCGCGTTGATGTAGAGCACCTCGACGGGAGCGCGCTCGCGGTCGGCCCGGGCGCAGAGCTCGGTCCCGGCGACGATGAGGCCGCGTCGGTTGGCCAGACCGGTGAGCGCGTCGGTCAGCGCCACGCGCTCGACGCGGGCGCTCAGTTCCTCGATGGCCCGGGCCGTCTCCGTCCTCGCCGTGACGTCGCGGAAGACGCTGAAGGACATCACGGTGCCGTCGGTGTCGGCGAAGAGGCGGCTCTGCACGGACACGTCGACGATGCGGCCGTCGGGCCGGCACAGCCGGGTCTCCCCCGTGCCAACGCCCGTGCGGTCCCGTTCGGCGAGCCAGATCTCGAGCTCGGGGTCGTCGGGGTTGTCGACCAGAGCGGCCCGGCCCAGCCGGCGGATCTCCGTCTCGGTCATCGCCAGCATGCGGCAGGCCGCCGGGTTGGCTGCGTGCACCTGGCCGTCGAGCGTCGAGAGGATCATGCCCTCGGGGGCGCGCTCGAACAGGACGCGGTAGGCCGTGAGGCCGAGCGACCCTTCCGACCCAGTGTTTCCTCCGACCATGCGACGGGTTCGCCTCCGCTCGTGCTCGACTGCACCACGCTCGCTCCCCTTGCAACTGATGTTAGGGAGCGCGGCCGACGGAGGGAAGGGTCCACGGATCCTTTGTGACTTTCGGCCCCCACGAGATCGGGCGCGCCGACGGCCTCGGCCCGCCGAGCGTTCGTTCAGTGGGCCGTCGTGCGGCGGGCGCGAGCTGAGCGCCCGATGAGTTCCTCGAGCGATGTCTCGTCGCCCGGCTGACGGGTCGTCCAGCCCAGGCGCACCTCGATGTCGTCGCCCACGTAGCGCACCGTTTCGACGTCGGTCAGGTGTTTCATGATTCGTTTCTCCACGCCGTCGCGCTCGTCCTCGCTCAGGTCGAGGGCGAGCACGGTAAAGAGCGTCCCGCCGATTCGGGCCACCACGTCGGAGCGGCGGAAGGTGACGCGCAGGGCCCGGGCCACCGCTTGGAGGGCGGCGTCGCCGGCCTCGTGGCCGAGGCGCTCGTTGAGGTCGGCCAGGGCACGCACGTCCACGAAGAGAACCTGCACGTCGTAGCCCTGCTGGTCGGCCGTCTGGAGCAGGTTGGCGCCGGCGTCGGCCAGGCCCCGCCGGTTGGTCACCCCGGTCAGCTCGTCGCCGACGGACAGCTGCTCGAGGCGGCGGGTGAGCTCGGCCACCCGGACCTCGGCATCGACCTGGGTGGTGACGTCGCGAAAGATGAGACAGCCCCACTTCAGCCCGTCGGCGCCGGTGAAATGGTGGGCGTCGACCTCGACCTCGATCACCGCGCCGTCACCCTGGCGGACACGGGCCGAGCCCACCACCTGCCCGGTGCGCTGGGCGATCTCGTAGCCGAGGACCCAGCGGGCGTCGTCGGGATCAAAGATGCCGTCGCGCCCCCGGCGCAGGATCTCCTCCTCGGTCATGCCCAGGATGGCGCAGGCGGCCGGGTTGGCGGCCAGGACGCGGCCCTCGTCGGCATGGGTGAAGACGACGCCCTCTGGGTTCAGTTCGTACATGACCCGGAGCGCGGTCAGGCCTTCGTTGTCCCCGAGCTCGTGCTTGGACACCTACACCTCCCCTCCGACTCGAAGATGACCTGATGTCGCCTTGCCATGGAGCGTACCGAGCGCCGGGCGTCGAGAGGCGGGATCATGCGCCGACGCATGTCCGTCGGTGTACCCAGCCGGCGCCGCCGGCTCACACCGACCTCCAGAGTGTTCAGCGGGGGTGACACGGTGAAACAGAACGGTGACTCCGCTGCCCCGCCCGAGCCCGCACGAGGGTCGCCCCTGCTCAGA
Source organism: uncultured Acidimicrobiaceae bacterium (assembly GCA_963809715.1). Lineage (GTDB taxonomy): Bacteria > Actinomycetota > Acidimicrobiia > Acidimicrobiales > RAAP-2 > Bog-473. The sequence continues at coordinate 38,753 of CAWEKO010000006.1, forward strand.
CGAGGTCGTCGTCCTCCTCGGCCCCGCCCCTCTGGGTAACGGCGCCGGTGTGGTCCAGTTCCCGGAGCCGCGTCCGGAAGGTGTCGCGTGTACCGGGGTCTTCGGTGCTCTTCAGGCGGCGGTCGTCAAACGTTTACAGCACCATTGCAGGAACCAGGCCACCCCGACCACCCGTTGTACGACAGCGAGCATCTGCGCGCTGGCAGTGTGGTCAGCCGGGGGTGCCAGCACCACCTGGCGACGGGTCCCACCGCCCTACACCAGGACCTCCTGGCGGGCTTTAATGAATGCGCGCTGGCGGGCATTTCGGTTCTCCCTGTGCCGCGTAGCGTCTTCCGACCTTTCATGATGAGGAGCAACACACCGATGAGCGGCGATCCGATCTTGCGTGTGCGTGGCATGCGCAAGACCTACTTGGCCGAGCCGGCCCGGGTGCGGGCCTCGGGTGGCAGCGAACTGGACGTCGCCATCATCGGCCCATCGGGCTGCGGCAAGACCTCGCTCCTCAACGCGATCGCCGACGTGGAGACGGGGCCCGGCTCTGCACTCGCCGCGCTGACAGGCGCTCGGCCGGCGGGGCCGAGCTGGTCAGTCCGCTCGACAGCCCCCGGTGAGCGCCGGTTACGCCTTCCGCACCCCGACGGGCTCCACGGCCGACCACCGATCACCCAACCGAACCCGATCCGGTGATGGCCGCTGTCCTCTACCGCCTGAAGGCGGCGCTGCGCACCGATTGGCGGTCGCTCGTTGTCGTCACTCTCCTGGTGGCACTGGCGGGTGGCGCCGTGCTCGGTGCCGCGGGCGCGGCGCGCCGCACCGACTCGGCCTACGCCGGGATGCGCCAGGCCACCAACGCGTGGGACGTCCTCGTGAACCCCAATGACGGCGCGCAGAGCCCGCTCACGGTGGCCGAGATCCGCAGCGTTCCGGGCGTGGAGGCCGTGGGACGGGAGGACGGAGTGGTCCTGTACCCGTCGTTCATCGGGTCGCCCACGAAGGCCTTTGCCATGCCGCCGGTCCTCATGGCCACCAACCGGGACGCCGAGTACCGCGTTGGGCGGCCGCTCATGGTGTCCGGACGGCAACCGGCCCCGGGAGATCCGAACGGCGTCTGGGTCGAACGCACCTTTGCGCTGGCCCACCACCTCCACGTGGGGCAGACCTTCACCTTCACGATCATCACCCAGCAGCTCCTCGACAAAGCCCTGAGCCAACATTCAGAGGCTCAGGGAGTGGCGGTGATCGCCCACGCGCCGGCCAATCTGCGGGGGCACCTCCGGATCGACGGCATCGGGGTCACCATCGACGACGTGGTCGTCGATCCCGGCTACCAACCAGCGTCCCTCGAGCTCACCCCGGCATTCCGTGCCGCCCATCCCCAACTGCAGGTCGCCTATTGGGGAGCCCTCGTCAAACTTGCTCCCGGCACGAGCATGAACGCCTTCACGGCCCGGGTGCGGGCGCTCGACCCGCACGAGTCGATCGCCTTCCAGCGCGCCTCCGCCGTGACCACCGAGGTCGACCAGGCCACCGGGCCGCAGGTCATCGCGCTGGCCGTGTTCGCCGCGCTGGCCGCTTTGCTCGGCCTCGTGCTGGTGAGCCAGGCGTTCTCCCGCCGCATGCAAGTGGACGCGCGGCAGAACCCGATCCTGGCTGCCATGGGGATCACGCGGCCCGAGCGCATGGCGGCGTCGATGGCCAAGGCGTTGCTGCCGCTCACCGTCGGCACGGTGCTGGCGCTGGCCCTCGCCGTCCTCACGTCGGGGCTCGGTCCCGTGGGCGTGGTGCGCATCGCCGAGGTCCGCCCCGGTCTCGCCGTCGACTGGCCTCTGCTGCTCATCGGCGGCGCGGCGCTCCTTGTTGTCGGCTCTGTATTGGCGGCGGTGCCGGCCTGGCGCTGGTCTCGCACGGTCGCCCCCACGGGCGCAGCGTCTCGGTCCAGGGTGGCCACCTCGGTGGCCACGGCCGGCGGGTCCGCGGCTGCTGTCATCGGCGTGCGCTTCGCACTCGAGTCGGGGACGGGCCGAAGTTCGGTGCCGGTGCGCACAACGATCCTGGCCGCAGTCACGGCTGTGGTGCTGGTGACGTCGGTGTCGGTGTTCTCTGCCAGCCTCGATCACCTGGCCGCCGCTCCACGCCTGTACGGCGAGCCCTGGAGCGGGATGGTCGAGCTCGACGACATCAACAGCTCCAATGGACCTACAACAGGCGACCCGGCCGCAGTGGCCGCGGCGCAACACAAATTCGTCGCCGTGGCGGACCACTCCGGGGCGGTGGCCCGCTCCTCACTGCTCGACGTTGGCGAGATCCGGTCGGGGCAGACGGCCATCCCGGCTGTGGGCCTCGTGCCCCGCCATCCGGGCCTGACGCTCACCGTCAGCCAGGGGCGGGCGCCGCGCGCCGCTGACGAGGTGGCGCTCGGCCAGACCACGATGGACCGGCTCCACACCCGGATCGGGGAGAGCATCCCGCTGGCCCTGGGCGAGCAGGGACCGGTGCGCCAGGTACGTGTGGTGGGGCGGGCCATCCTGCCCGACATCGCCCCCTACCCGGGGTCGGACAAGGCCGGTCTCGGGGTGGGTGCCCTCCTTACCGGCACCGGATGGCAACGCTTCAGCTCCGACTACGAGAAGACCGAATACCTCTTCGGCTACCGGCCGGGCCGGTCCCTGGCTGAACTCACCGCAGCCTTCCGACGAAGCGACCCCAAGGAGCTTCCGCTCACCATCACGCCAGCCGACCGCCCCGCCGGTGTCGTCAGCTTGGAGCGCCTGCGGGCCACGCCGGCGCTGCTCGGATCGCTGATCGTGCTCCTGCTCGGCGCGGCCGTCGCCAACGCCCTCGTCGTGGCCGTCCGCAGACGAGGCCACGACCTGGCTGTGCTGCGCACGCTCGGTTTCACGAGGGGCCAGGTCGTGCGCACCGTTCTCTGGCAGGCCAGCACGGTGGGGATCGTGGCGCTTGTCATCGGGATCCCCGTGGGTGTCGTCGTCGGTCGTTGGACGTGGACGTTGCTCACCGAACGACTGGGGACGGTTCCCTTGCCCCTCGTCTCGCTGGCGTCGCTCGTGGCGGTGGCGCTGGCGGTCCTCGCCCTCGCAGTGGCAGTGGGCATCGGGCCGGGCCTACGGGCGGCGCGGTCCCCGGGCCGGCTGTTGCGAGCGGAGTGACGCCGTACGCGCACGGTGCGCACCGGGTGCCGGTAGCGGGGAGCCGTGTTCGGGGAAGCGGGGATCCCTTGGAATCAACCGTCTTGGACTAGGAGACGCCGAGCCGGCCGTTGTACGACGCAATGGTGCTGTTGACGTTCTGCTCGGCCGTCTTCACCGCGTTGACCGCCGAGACTCCGTTGTTGTACATGGAGAGCTCGGCGTTCAGCACGTCTGTGCGCACATCGGCGTAGGGGCCGATCACCGAGCCCTGGGTGGCCGGTGTGTTCAGGCCGTTGTTGATTTCGTTGTAGGCCACCTTGTAGCCCGGATCGGTCGCCCAGAGGTGCTGCACCGTGGCCGTCTGGGCCGACGACTTGCGCACCGGGATGTAGCCCGTGCCCGCAGCCCAGGTCGCCTGCGACTGCGTGTTGCAGATGTAGGACAGGTATTGCCACGCCGCAGCCTGGTCGATGGCTGGCGCCTTCTTCGAGATGTACACGCCCGAGCCGCCGGGCTCAATGCCGCCCTTGACCGACGAGCTGTAGACCGGGAAGGGCCCGATGCCCAGCTTCACGCCGGCGTATTGGCCGGTACCGAGCACCTGGGTCACCGTGCCCAGGTCGGCCGAGCTGTCGATCGTCATGCCGTACTTGCCGCTGCCGATGCCGAGCAGGTTGTCGAACTGGTCCGGCCCGCTCGAGGGGTTGGTCTTGGCATCGCCCGAGGTCACCAGCGTGCGCAGCTGGTTGAAGATGCTCACCGACGTCTTCGTGTTGAACACGCCCTGGGTGGCCCGGCTCGAGCGGCCGTTCTTGTTGTTCACGAAAAGCTGGTTGGCCGAGGCCAGCCACGTCTCGAGGTGCCAGGAGTCGGCCACCAGGCCCATGCCGCTGCCCGAGGCCTTGAGCGCCTTGGCGTCGCTCAGCATCTGGGGCAGGGTGAGCGGTGGGGCGGCCGGGTTGAGCCCGGCCTTGGTGAAGGCGTTCTGGTCGTAGAAGACGATGGGTGCCGAGACGGCGAAGGGGAGGGCCCACTGCACCCCGTTGACCTTCCAGTAGTTGAGCGGGCGGGCCAGGTAGTCGCTCGTCGAGTACTTGGCCGCGTTCATGCACGACTGCACCGGCAAGAAGGCCTGGGTGTCGATGGCCTCCTGGGTGCGCTGGTCCTGTAGCTGCACGGCATCGGGCAGCTGGCCGTTGGACAGGCCGGCCTCGTACTTCTGCCAGGTGTCGTCGTAGCTGGACTGGTCGACCAAGGTCACGTGCACCTTGGTCTGCGAGGAGTTGAAGGCGCTCGTGATGGCGGCCAGCGTCGTGCCGTTGGCCTGCACCATGGAGTTCCAGAAGGTGATGTTGACGGTGCCCTTGTGGCCGGCCAGCGCCTTGAGGTTGCAGCTGGGCAGCCCGGCCGCGCCGGCCGGCGCGGCCGGGTCACTGGTGACGACGGTCGCCGTGGCGACACCGCCGGCCGTGGTGACGAAGAGGGCCGCCGCGGCGAGACGGGACATGCGCGAGGCTCGCATCTCCAATGCCTAGCACCCGCCCCCTGGAGACCGGTGCGCACCCCGCTACTTCACGGCCCCCACGGTGAGGCTGCGCACCAGCTGCTTCTGGAAGACCAGGAGGAGAATGAGCAGCGGCACGAAGGCGATGACGGCGCCTGCCAGCGACACCGGGATCTGCGAGACCTGGTTGCCCAGCAGCTGCTTGAGGCCGATCTGCACCGTGTTGAGCGGCGTCGTCCCGCCTGTGGAGACCAGCGGCCACAGGTACTGGTTCCAGGCCGCGAGGAAGGAGAAGACGCCGAGGGCGGCCAGCGAGGGGCGGGCGAGCGGCACTGCCACCCGGGCCATGAAGCGCAGGTGGCCGTAGCCGTCGAGCTGGGCCGCCTCCTGGAGGTCGCGCGGGATCTGCAGGAAGGCCTGGCGCAGCAGGAAGATGCCGAAGCCCGTGGCCAAGAACGGCACGGCCAACCCCTCGTAGGAGTTGAACCAGTGCAGCGAGCTGATGGTGTCGAGGTTGGTGATGAACGTCACCTCGAGCGGGATCATCAGTGTGGTCAGGCAGAGAACGAAGAGGGTGCGCTTGAAGGGGAAGCGCAGGAAGGCGAAGGCGTAGGCGGCCAGGATCGAGGTGATCAGCTGCCCGACGACGATGATCACCGTCATGATGGCCGAGGTCGCCATGTACTTGGACATCTGCCCCGATGTCCAGGCGGTGGCGTAGTGGCTCCACTGCGGGTCGGTCGGGAAGAGCGGCGGCGGCTGCTGGACCAGCTGGTCGGGGAGGAGCAGCGAGTTGACCACCGTCACGTAGATCGGGAAGAGCACCACGATGGCTCCCGCCGTGAGCAGCGCGTAGCTGCCGATGGTGCGCCAGCGTCGCGACGGGCGGCGGGGAGGCACGGTGCCTTCCTCAGCGGGCATAGGTCACCCGCCGTTCGAGCAGTCGCATCTGTATCAGAGTGAGCCCCAGCAGAATCAGGAACAGGACTGTGGCCAGGATGGCCGCCGCTCCGGGGTTGTTCTCGATCTGAAGCGTGTTGACGATGTTGTAGATCAGCACGTTGGTGTGAAGGCGCACCGCATTGGGGGCCCCGATGAGGATGTCCACCGCGCCGAAGGCCTGGAAGGCGTAGATGGTGCTGACCACCACGGCGAAGAAGATGGTGGGCGAGAGAAGCGGCACCGTCATGCGCCAGAAGCGCGTCCAGGCCCCGGCCCCGTCGATGCGGGCCGCCTCCATCAGCTCGTCGGGCACCGATTGCAGCCCGGCCGACATGATGATGAAGGAGAGACCGAGGAACTGCCAGATGGTGATGGCGGCCACCGCCGGCAGGGCCCAGGTCGAGCTCTCGAGCGCGGGCGGGGTGGGGTTGATGCCGAGCCAGGGGAGCAGGCCGACCACCGGGTTGAGCAGTGTGCCGAAGACGACCGAGGCCACCGCCACGGAGCTCACCACGGTCGAGGAGAAGATCATCCGGTAGACGCCGATCCCCTTGAGCTTGCGGTGGGCGGCCACGGCCAGGGCGAGTCCGAGGATGAGGCTGATCGGCACCACCAGCACCACGAAGACCAGAGTGGTGACCAGGCTCTGGGTGAACTGGGTCGAGGTGAGGGTGGGGACGATCTGGTGCAGCCCCACGTAGTGGGCAGGCAACCCGGGCACCGGCGGCGTCTCGTAGAGCATCAGCTTGAAGTTGCGCAGGAAGGGATAGAAGGAGAAGACGCCGAAGAGGACCATGGCCGGCAGGAGGAGCGCGTAGGCCAGCATCGCCTCCTTGCGTCGGCGCACCTTGAGCGTGCCGCCACCTGTGCCGGCGTCGCTCACCACGGCCCCAGTCGCAGCCCGCTGGCCCCGTCGAAGAGGTGGTAGGCCGACGCGTCACCGTCCACCGCGATGTGGACGGACTCACCCAGGGACGGCCGGGGTGCCACGGGCGACTGCCGCACGATGATCCTCGTGCCGTTCTCGCTCTGACAGATCACATGGGTCTCGGCCCCGAGCAGCTCCACGATGACCACGCTGGCCCCGATGGGCCCGGTCACATCGAGGCGCAACGCCTCGGGTCGAAAACCGAGCACCACCTCGGGGCCCGCGCCGCGCACGACGTCGCCCACGGCATCGGGCAGCGGCACCGAGCCACCGGGGAAGGCCACGGCGAGCGGGCCCCGGTCGCCCATGGCGTTCCCCCCGCTCTCGACGAGCATCCCCTCGAGCAGGTTCATGCCGGGTGATCCCAAGAAGTGGGCCACGAACGTGTTGGCCGGTCGGGCGTAGAGGTCCTCGGGCGTCGCCACCTGCTGAAGCGAGCCGTCGCTCATCACCGCGATGCGGTGCCCCATGGTCATGGCCTCGACCTGGTCGTGGGTGACGTAGAGGGTCGTCGTCTTGAGGCGGGTCTGCAGTTCGACGATGTCGGCCCGGGTCTGCACGCGCAACGCGGCGTCGAGGTTGGAGAGCGGTTCGTCCATCAAGAAGACGAGGGGCTCGCGCACGATGGCCCGGGCCAGGGCCACCCGCTGGCGCTGGCCGCCCGACAGTTGTCCCGGCTTACGGTCGAGCAGGCCGCCCAGCCCGAGCATCTCGGCCGACTGCTTCACCTTGACGCTGCGTTCGGCCTTGTCCACGCCGCGCTGGCGCAGCGGGAACTCGATGTTCTTCGCAACGCTCAAGTGGGGGTACAGGGCGTAGCTCTGGAAGACCATGGCCACGTCGCGGTCCTTGGGGTCGACATCGTTGACCACCCGTTCGCCGATGGTCACCGTGCCCTCGGTCACCTCCTCGAGCCCGGCCACCACGCGCAGGGCCGTCGTCTTGCCGCAGCCCGATGAACCAAGGAGCACCAACAGCTCGCCGTCGGTGACGGACAGCGTGAAGTCCTTGACGGCCGTCGTGTCACCGAAGCGCTTGGTGACGCCGTCGAAGCCCACCTGTGCCACCGGGAACCCTTTCGCACAGCGGCCGCCTGGCCGCACGGCACGTGAGGCGCACGGTAGCCAAGTGGCGGGGCCGCGTCACGGACGGTCCGGGTCAGCCCTGCTCAGGTCGCCGGGATCTTCCAGCCCATCGACTCGGCGATCTCCTTGCAGGTGGGGCACAGGCCGTAGCGCTTGGGATCGCGCCCGGGCACCCACTCCTTGCCGCACAGGGCCCGCACCGCCGTGCGGTTGACGATCCCCTCGACCACGCTCGGCCCCAGCGCCACGTAGTCGCCCCCCTTCTTGGGCGTGTAGCCCTCGAGGACGATGTGGGCGAAGCGGTCGTGGTCGCCGTCGTCCAGGTCCGGCTCGGGGCGGGCCGGAGCCAACGTCGTCGACCCGGCCGGGTGGACCTCGAATCCCTCGGATGGCTCAGCTGAACTGACCATTGCCCCAGCGTACGCCCCAGGCGGGGCCACGGCGCCGTTCGGCGGGGCCCCGCCCGTCACCGCCCCGCCGGACCCACGACCTGGACTGGGACAAGTCGGGATCCGGGAGCCGAAGGGCACCGGGAGTGCACGGGAACAACGACGCCACCCGTATGGTTGACCAGTCAGAGGAATTGCCATTACGGCATTACAAAAGGACACAAACCCGATGACGAACGAGAACGTGACACTCCCATTGCTCCCCCTCAAGTCCGGGGTCGTGCTGCCAGGGATGGTTTTCACCATGGCGCTCGAGTCGGACGAGGCGCGGGCCGCCGTCGAGGCAGCCCGCTCCTCGGGCGGTCGCCTGCTGTTGGTGCCCCACATCGAGGGCCGGTTCGCCCGCGTCGGCGTGATTGCCGACGTCATGGAGGAGGGCGACCTCCCCGGCGGTCTGCCCGCCGTGGCCATCCAGGGTGGCCAGCGCGCCACCATCGGGACCGGAGTTCCGGGGACGGGTGAGGCCCTCTGGGTCGAGGCCGAGCCCCTGACCGACGTCGAGCCCACGCCGGCCGCCAATGAGCTGGCCCGCGAGTACCGGGCCGTGCTCGAGAACATCTTGCACAGTCGCGGTGCCGGGCGCATCGCCGCCGCGCTGCGCGACATCACCGAGCCGAGCCGCTTGGCCGACATGTCGGGATACTCACCCGACCTCTCGCTCGGCCAGAAGGTCGAAGTGCTCGAGACGCTCGACGTCGAGGCACGGTTGCGCCTCGTGTTGGGTTGGGCCCGCGACACGCTGGCCGATCTGACGCTCCGCGAGAAGATCAAGACCGACGTCGAGGAGGGCATGGAGAAGACGCAGCGCGAGTTTCTCTTGCGTCGCCAGCTCGAGGCCATCCGCAAGGAGTTGGGACAGCTCTCGGGCCATGAGGCCGACGACGACCCCGACGACTACCGGGCCAAGCTCGAGTCGCGTGACCTGCCCGAGCACGTCAGGGCTGCGGTCGAGCGCGAGGTCGACAAGCTCGAGCGCACCAGCGACCAGAGCCCCGAGACCGGGTGGATCCGCACCTGGCTCGACACCGTGCTCGAGATCCCTTGGGGCGTCGAGTCCGACGACAGTCACGACATCGCGGAGGCCAAGGGCATCCTCGACGCCGACCATGACGGTCTCAAGGACGTGAAGGACCGGATCCTCGAGCATCTGGCCGTGCGCAAGCTCCAGGCCGAGCGCGGGCTGGCGCCGGTCGACGGGCGCGGCTCGGGTGCCATCTTGGCCCTGGTCGGTCCCCCCGGCGTCGGCAAGACGTCGCTCGGCGAGTCCGTGGCCCACGCCCTCGGGCGCAAGTTCGTCCGGGTCTCCCTGGGCGGCGTGCGGGACGAGGCCGAGATCCGCGGCCACCGCCGTACCTACGTGGGGGCCCAGCCGGGCCGCCTGGTGCGTGCCTTGCGCGAGGCCGGGACCATGAATCCGGTCATCGTGCTCGACGAGGTGGACAAGTTGGGGAACGACTACCGGGGTGACCCGTCGTCGGCCCTCCTCGAGGTGCTCGACCCGGCGCAGAACCACACGTTCCGCGACCACTACCTCGAGGTGGACCTCGACCTGTCGCGGGTGTTGTTCATCGCGACGGCCAACGTCATGGAGACAATCCCGGGCCCGCTGCTCGACCGCATGGAGATCATCCGGCTCGACGGCTACACCGAAAACGAGAAGGTCTCCATCGCCAAGCACCATTTGGTCGGACGCCAGCTCCGTCGTGCCGCGCTGCGGGACGACGAGGTGGAGTTCACCGACGACGCGCTGCGCACCATCGTGGCCGACTACACCCGGGAAGCCGGCGTGCGGAACCTCGAGCGCGAGCTCGGGCGCCTGTTGCGCAAGGCGGCCACGGCGCTCGCTTCGGGTGAGCGCACGGCGCCGGTCGTGGTCGACGGTCCCGACGTGCGCGGATGGCTGGGACGGCCGCACTTCTTCTTCGAAGCGGCCGACCGGACCAGCGTGCCCGGGGTGGTCACCGGCTTGGCCGTCACCGGTGCCGGTGGCGACGTCCTCTTCGTCGAGGCCAGCGTGTCCGACGGCCCCGAGGGTCTCACCCTCACGGGCCAGCTGGGCGACGTCATGAAGGAGTCGGCGGAGATCGCCCTCTCCTACGTGCGCTCGCACGCCGAGGAGCTCGGGATCGACTCGGGCGCTTTCAGCGGCAAGCGGTTCCACGTCCACGTCCCGGCGGGCGCCGTCCCCAAGGACGGACCCTCGGCCGGCGTCACCATGACGACGGCCTTGGTCAGCCTGCTGCGCGACATCCCGGTGCGCCCGGTCGTCGGCATGACCGGCGAGGTCACCCTGCAGGGCCGTGTCCTGCCCATCGGCGGGGTGAAGCAGAAGGTCCTGGCCGCCCACCGGGCGGGCCTGACCGAGGTCGTGTTGCCCGTGCGCAACGGGCCCGACCTCGAGGACGTGCCCGAGGAGGTGCGGGAGGTCATGACCTTCCACCTCGCCACCACCATCTCCGACGTGCTCACCCCCGCCCTGGCGGGCGGGGAGGGCACGCCGGCGGTGGAGGAGCAGGCCACCGAGCTGGGCGCCGCCGCCTGAGCGAGGGCAGACTGGCTCGTCGAGAACCAGGTGATGGGAGCAACATGGACGACCAGGACATCGTGACGCGCATCAACGAGTTGGCTGCGGAGGAGCAGCGGCTCGAGGAGGCGCACGTCGGCGAGGGCTTGAGTGACGAAGAGCGCAAGCGCAAGGATCAGCTCGAAGTCACCCTCGACAAGATGTGGGACATGCTGCGCCAGCGCCGGGCCAAGCGGAGCGCGGGGCAGGATCCCGATCAGGCCCAGGAGCGCTCGACCGGTACCGTCGAGGGCTATCTGCAGTAGTCGGCCTGCAGGAGTCGGCCTGCAGGAGTCGGTCGGCGTGGTCGGTCGAGGACTCTGGCGCGAGCCCTCGAGCCGCCGGCCTCCTCAATCGGGCGGCAGCGAGCGGTTGAGTGACGGGACGATGAGGCCCAACAGGGCCCGCAGGTTCCCGATCGTCACGTCGAGCCAGTCGAAGGAGTCACGCCAGACGGCAATCCTCCCGTCGCGCACGACGAAGCGGCCGTAGACCCAGAAGCGGGCGGCGAAGCGGCGAAAGTTGAGCTCGTCGATGCGATCCGTGAGCACCACGTCGCCCTCGGACGCCACGTGGTTCAAGTGGACGTCGAAGCCCATGCGTCCCGGGCGCAGGAGGGGACGGGCCAGGCGTTCGAGGGCAGCCCGTCCGTGGATGGTGGGCAGCGACACGTTGAGGTACTCGATGTCGTCGGTCACCATGTCGAGCGCGGCGTCGAGGTCGTTGCGGGCCAGCGCCCGCAGGAAGTCGACGACGATCTCCTCGGGGCTGTGCCCGCCACGGGTCGAGGATCCGTTTGCCGCCACCGGCCCCGTTTCGCTCACTGGCTCAGTGTGCTCCGGCTGACGCCTGCTCCGCTACTCCCGCTGTTCTCCGAGGTGCCGCCGTCGCCAACACCCGAGTTCGTACCGTTCTCCGAGTCGCCCGCACTGCCTCGGCGCCGTGTCCGGCGCCAGAGCCAGGGACCGACGGCCAGCCCGACCAGCACGACGAGCGCCAACGCGAAGAGCGCGGGGTACGACCCGAACCCCGCATAGCTGAAGGCCACCGTGTGCACTCCGGGTCCGACGACCACCCCGACGAGGGCGGGCGCCACCATGACGGTCGGTTCCGGGTGCCCGTCGACCGTGGCCGTCCAGCCGGGGTCGTAGGACACGCTCAGCACCACGGTGGCCCGCCGCTTGGCTGAGACCACGGCACGGGCCCGCCCGTTGGCCATGTCGGCCGACTGGATCACGACGTGCCCGGGCGCTCCGCTGAGCGCGCTCGCGTCGGGCGCCGTCGGGGTGGCCGCCTCGGACCCGTTGAAGGCGACCGTGAGGTCACGGTTCTCAGTGAGCAACGGTGACTCGAGGAGGGATTTGCTCTTGGTGCCGACGTTGGCCCGGGTGGCCTCGAGCACGCCGGTGGTGTCGTAGACGTGGATATAGCCGGCCTGGGGCAGCGACCACAGGCAGTAGTGACCCGAGCAGCCAACTTTCGACGCGCGCACCGGCGGCGACACCGATTCGGGGAGGACGAGGTAGCCGATGCCGAACAGTGGGTAGTCGCCCGGGTTGGTGTCGTCGAAGAAGTACTCGGGGTCGGTCATGAGCGACGCCGTGCGCAGCGTGTAGCCGACCTCGTCGACGTCCTTGCTCTCGAGGTACTTGAACACGGGTACGGCGCCGACGGTGAAGTCCGCGCCCCAGTTGGTCGGCGATCCGGCGTAGACCCGGCCCCGGGGGTGTGCCCGCACGTAGTCGATGAGCTGATCGATCTGAGGGACTTCGTGGGTGTCGGACTGGGCCTGCAACGAGACGTTGGTCCGGTTGTGCAGGTCGTACTTGCTGATGTTCCACCAAGCCGGTGCGAGACCGATCAGCAGCGCGGCGATGCACAGGCCGGCCACGAGACCATGGCTTGTCGGGTTCTTGGTCCAGCCGCGCTGGTCCGCCGGAAGCAGGCGTGCTACTTCGCTGACCACGAACCGCCCGATGGCGACGATGCCCACTCCGGCCAGCAGAAGGCCGGAGAGCTGCACGCCCATCTCGAAGCGACGGATGAAGATGTCGCTGCTCCCCGGCACAATGTCGTACACGAAGCCCCAGGTGGCTCGCCCGAAGGTCATGAGAAGTGTGACCACCCAGATGGTGACGATGGCCCGGCCGGCGACGAAGGTGCGCCAGCGTGCGATGCAGACGATCAGGCCCACGCCGACGAGGACCGTGACGACGGGGACGAGGCGCTCGAAGTCGTAGAGCTGGCCGCTGATCAACCACCACAGGACCTTCGGGGCGCCGTACCCGTTCTCCAGTGGACCTCCGCCGAGGACCTGGTTGCGCGCCGCCCAGTGTGACTGGGCCAGCACCGGGTAGACAACCCAGGCCGAGGCGACCAGCGCCGCCGCACCAATGGCCACCGCGCGCAGCAGCCGACGCCGGAGATCAGACGGAATCAGGAAGGGCCACACGACCAGAGGGACGAAGGCGAGGTACCCGGTCTCGAAGTGCAGCGCCACCGTGAGCATGATGAACAGGACGGCCGGGAAGATGGCGCGCAACGACCGGAGCGAGCGGTAGGTGAAGCCCCAGGCCAGCGGCAGGGTCCACGAGGCCCACAGCTGGGTCCACACGCCGTAGCCCGTCCACACGTAGGCCCTCGTTTCGTAGCCGATGCCGGCCCACGAGGAAAGGAAGGGTGCGACGGCCGCGGCGCCTGCCGCGGTCCAGCGACCGAGGCCGAACAGTCGCGCGCACCAGTAGATGGCCAGCGGCCACAAGGCGAGCAACAGGTAGATGGACCAGCGAAAGACCGCGTCCGGGTCGGCCACCGTGCCGATCGTCCCGGCGATCATGGCCGGCAGGCTCTGGTAGTGCAGGAACTGGGGCGAGCCCAGTCCGAGGTAGGGGTACCAGCTCGTGAGGGGGAGGTGGCCCTCCTTGATGCGGCTGGCCGCGAAGCGCACCATTTGCTGGTGCAGCGAGCTGTCGTCGAGGTAGGGCACCGCCGTCAGCTCGGGTCGCAGTTCGACCAGTCCCCAGATGCAGGTGATGGCCACGATGCACCAGGGTCCGAGCCGGGCGAGGAGCCACCCCTGCGCAGGCCCGGGTTCGGATTCAGGCTCGACCGATGCCCCTGCTTCGGTCGAGGTTTCGGACGCGCTCACGCAGGAATCGACTTGGGCCGGGGGCGCTCCACCGCACCATGATGCCGGTCAGTGCGGCGCGAGAGGCGTCTGGTCTCTTTGCAGCACCCGGAGGAGCTCCTCGTACGGTCCCAGGAGGAACGCACGATCGCCGGCACCGAACACGGTGCCGCGGCGGGGAGGGTGCTCGAGGGCGCCGTCCGACGCCCGGCTGAGAGCGATGACCCGGGTCCGTGCGGACAGGTCCTGCATGGCCAGTCCCTGTAGGCCGCCGTTCGGCGCCACGGTCAGCGCGCCGACCAGGAACGGCTGCTGGTCGACGTAGAACGTGCTGAGGACCTCGAGACCCAAGGCGGCCCCGACGAACCACGGCGCCGCCAGCGCCGAGGTCGAGCGGACGTGTCGGAAGCCGAAGCTTCGCTCCATCATGAGGGCGAGCTCGCGGTCGAACACCCGTAGCACGACCGGCACGTCGTCCCAGCGCGACCCGAGGGACTCACGGACCGACAGGCCCGTTTCGATGTTGGTGAGGTCTGCACTGGTGAGGACCGCCACCGCCTTGGCGTCCGCGATGTTCACCATCTGGTGCGTCTGCGCTTGCGTGGCATCCGCGATCACGATGGGCACGCCGAGTGCGCGGGCCTGGGCCAGGTAGCGGTTGTCGGTGTCGCGCTCGATCACCACGACGCGCTGACCCTCCGAGACCAGGCCGCGCACGACGCTGATCCCGATCGACCCGAGACCGATGACGATGACGTGGTCGGTCATTCCCGGCACCTGTCGGCGACCGAGGGAGCGCTCGATGCGTCGGCTCACCAAGATGTTCGTGAACAGCGCGAAAGCCGTCGACACCAGGGCCACGCCGGCCACGATGAGCACGATGCCGCAGGCCATCAACCAGGCCGGCTCATGGGCGAACGTGTAGTCCCCGTACCCCACCGTGGCCACGGTCTCCACGCTGAAGTACAGCGACGCCAGGACGCCGAGGTGCTGGGTCTGCCCCGGTGGCCGGTATGTGGCGTGCAGCAGAGCCGTCGCCAGCACCAGCAGCACCAGGAGCGACCCGGCCACGACGGCCAGTGCTTTGTTGCCTTCTTCGAGCGCGATGCCGAGCTGGAGGCGGGCACGGCGGAGCAGGCTGACGCGCCGGGCCGGTCCCCCGATCGAAGACCTGGCATCGATGCCGACGTCGTGCAGCTCGTCCGCGGTGCCCAAGACGGCCACGCGGTCACCGGCGGCGAGCGCGTGATCGCGCCCGGGACACTGGGCCATGGGTGACCCGTCCGCCGGCATGATGGCCACTGGGGCCAGGTTGCCGAAGTGCCCCCGGAACGTGTCGTGCGCGTGGGGGGACAACTCCACCTCGAGCTGCACGACGGCGAAATCGACCCCGTCGAGCTCAATGTCGTGGGCCCGCCGCCCCAGGCACGCCTCGACGAAGGAGGGGCCGGCAAGCGTGGCCACGTCGAGCACGTTGCCCGGGCCCGAGACTCGTCCCAGGGCACGGGCCACCGCCGGGTTGGCCAGCTCGACCACGAGGTGCCACCTCTGGCCGCAGCTCGCGCACGCGGAGCGCCGTCTCGAGCGTGTGGATCTCGTCCACCTCGACGCAGACGACCGCTGCCGCTCCGTCGAGGCGCGCTTCGGCGAAACCCTCACCGCGATAGGCATGTCGATGGATGTGCTCGACTCCCCAGTCCTCGAGTGCCCGGGCGAAGCGCGGATCCGCATCGTCGTCGATCACCAGTACGCGTGTCCCGCTCAGATGGAACTGCTCGACGGTCCGCAGGCCGACACCCTGAAGGCCGCACACGATCACGTGTCCGGTGCCGGGGTTCCCTTCCATTGAGGGCATGTTGCCAACCGCGTCCGGGGCGAAGGTTGCCGCACCATTAAATGTCGACGGCTAAATGTCCCTGCTGAATGTCTACGGCCCAAGAGTGGGTTGTGGGAATCCGGACATGCCGACCCCACCGGACACCGCCCTCTACCCTTGGTCCCCGTCGGGGCTGTAGCTCAGTGGTCAGAGCAGAGGACTCATAATCCTTGGGTCGTGGGTTCGATCCCCACCAGCCCTACAAAGAAGTCCAGGTCAGGAGCTTGAAACTACAGGCTGAATGTGCGAATAGCTCACCACTCGGCGCTCCGAGTCGACTGTGGTGACGACCTCCTTACCGGGTCGCTGAGTTAACCCACCGATGCCATACCGACCACTGGTTGGTTCAGCGGTGTGCCGCCCATCGATCCCAGGAACGGGGCGGTCCCGAAGCAGAACACGCCGCCGTCGGAGGCGACGAATCGGTATCCGAGATCGTCGTCGGTCGCTGCCATGCCGACGACCGGCTCGTTGAGATGGATGCTGCCGGTGGAGCCGAGGAAGGGTGCCCCAAAGGAGAAGACTCCGCCGTCGCTTGCGACCAGCCAGTAGCCCGATGTGGTGTCGTCAACGGCGAGGCCCACGACCGGCTTGTTGAGCGGGGTGCCTCCCATCGAGCCTTGGAAGCTGGCGTCGCCGAAGGTGAACACTCCGCCGTCAGCCGCGGCGAGGTAGTAGCCCCCGTTGTCGGGGGTGACCCCGATGCCGACGACCGGCTTGTTGAGCGGCATACCTCCCATCGATCCGTGGAAGTGGGCGTCGCCGAAGGTGAACACCCCCCGTCAGAAGCGACGAGGTAGTAGCCGCCGTCATCGGGGGTCGCGGCGATGCCGACGACGGGCGCGTTCAGCGGCTGCCCACCCATGGAGCCATGGAAGGGCGTCCCGAAAGAGAAGACTCCGCCGTCGCTTGCGACCAGCCAGTAGCCGCCGGTGACGGTCGCGGCGATGCCGACGACGGGCGCGTTCAGCGGCTGCCCACCCATGGAGCCATGGAAGGCGGCGTCACCGAAGGCAAAGACTCCGCCGTCGTGTGCACCCAGCCAGTAGCCCGCAGACCCAGCACCAGGCACGCCAATCGTGACCGTGAACGTCTGGGTCGCTGTGGCACCTGTCGAGTCGGTGACCTTGACCGTGAACGTGAACGTGCCTGCCTCGGTGGGGGTGCCGCTGATGATCCCGGTCGAAGACAAGGCCAGGCCAGGCGGGAGTGATCCAGACACCACCGACCAAGTGTTGGGCGGTGTTCCGCCGAACGCGCTTACGTCAGCCGAGTAGGGGGTGCCGACAACGCCATTTGGCACGGTGGTGGTAGTCACACAGAGCGGTTGCGACGTCACCGATCCTGTCGGGTTGAAGTCGGATTTCCAGCCGCTGAAGCTGTTGCAGGTCACCGTCGCGGTCGACGGAGAGATCACCTCCACTCCGAAGCCGAAATCGTCGGGCACGTCGGGGGCGGTCCGGCCTATCTGATTTCGGTCGATGATTGCGGTGCCGCCGCCCTGCATGGCCACACCGAGGTCGCTTTTGTCGCCTGTGATCGTGTCGTCTCTCAAGGTGACGCTTGTCGCCGACAACACGAGCACTGCCGCGTTTGCACTAGCTGGACCCGCAAAGCCGCTGCCGTTGATGGTGCTGCCCGTTGTCGTGCCGGTGGAACCGGCCAGGTAAAGCAGTCCGTTCTGGCCGATGGGAATCCCGGACGTTGGGGGTCCTATAAAACTACCGGAGACGTTCATGGTCATCCCCGTCGCCTGGATCGCGCTCTTCTGGTAGTCGGTGACGGTGGTGCCGGTGATCGTGAGGGTCTGACCGGCAGTTCCGGTGGCCACGATCGCCCGTCCAACTTGACAGTTACCGGTGTGCTCCGAGATCCCTGTGACAGTGACCTTGGTCACCGAGCCGCCCGCACCGTTGAACGAAATGCCGTTCAACGTGCCCCGACAACCGGGGAAGCCGGGTGTGAAGTTGCCCATGATCGTCAAGTTCTCGATATTCACCGACGTCGCACCAACAACGTTCTCCAACACAGCGCCGTCGATAGATGGAGTCCCGGGTGTGACGTCATGAGCGGTGATCGTGTGCCCAGCGCCATTGAGCGTGTCCCCGTTTGGAATCGTGAGCGTTGCCGTCGTGTCACAGTCGCCGGTCAAGGTGATGACGCCGCCAACGGGTGCCGGGAACGCGCAGGTGGGGGGAGCAGCGCCCGCCGGGTCGACACCGCCGGTGAGGACGGCGGGGGTGAGGGCGGCGAATGATACGAAAAACGTCAGACAGGCAACCCAGGTTCGAAGCCGCATTGGCCCTCCATTTCGGAGCAAACGGCCCACCTGAGTTAGGTCGCGCAGTTTCTGAAAGATCGTTGAGCTGAGAGAAGCGCACATAGCCCAAATCTGCGTTAACACCAGCAGCAACTTTGCCGATTGATTCGGCCGTCGGCGGCTCGTCGTCGTCGTGCCCGCCTGCTTGCGCTGTGCCATGACGTGACCTCGCATTTCAGCGTGACCGGTACCCCGGCGTCGGGGATCTACAGGCTGTACCGGACGCGTCTGCTTAGATTCCTATCTACTGGGTGAAGGAGTGTCAACGTGTCCGAAATGCCTCAATGACGGTGCAAGCGCTCTTCAAGCTATCGGGCGAAGTATTCATTGGCCCGGCTGACATTCTCGAGGTCGTGCGAACGGTACCGCCCGGCCCGCCGGTCGACGACGATGAGCTACGCGCGCAGCTGGCGCTCATCGAGAACATGGTCGACGACGACCTCAGTATCGGCCAGCCGCCGACCTGGCAATGGAACCTGGCCGCTGTCGTGCTCGTTCTGCGCCGCCTGCTCGACGACCGTAGCGACGTGTCAATTATCGAATTATGCTTGGTAGTTAGCCGAATGCTCGACGCTCGAGCGTGGTACCACGAGCACGGCAGGCCCGACCGACACGACGGCAGACGCGACCGCCTGCTCGACGTCCTGGTGCGCCAAGTCGCCGTCGCCGAGGTCGACGAATGGGAGGAGCGTCTACTAAAGCGCGGCACAGGCGGCCCGGTCGTAGCGGTCAGTGTCGGTGCTCGCATTCGGCGCCGGCGCGCCGAGGTCGGACTAACGCAGGCACAGCTCGCCGGCATTCTCGGCGTCGAGCGCTCAACGGTCGTTCGTTGGGAAGCAGATGAGCGCGCGCCACATGCGGGCCATAGGGTCGCGCTCAGCCGCTTTCTCGGCGGTCGGCCCAGCGACTACGACGGCGCGCTCGCCGCACACGTTCGGACATAGTCCGACACATATTCGGAACGTTTCTTATCCACAATTCACACGCCGACTACTGGGTGTACCAGGTCGGTACGCACGGCGAGAGGTTGCAGGCATCCCTCTCGCTAAAACATCACATTCCTTGGAGAATCAAGGGAGTGTTGGTTCAGGTTACCTTTGTGGGCTTCAGTCCATGGATGTTGCCTGCGGAGTCGAAGCACATCTTGGCCTTGAACACTCCTGGGATCGGAGAGTCACCCGTGCCGACCTGGCTGGTGACAACCGCGGTTCCGGTCTCCTCGCTGGTGCCAGCACCATACTTGGCGACGCACTTCACCGTCAGCTTCTTCGATGACTTCAGTTGCGGCTTGGTGATCGTCGTGGTGTTGCCATTGTTCCAGGGATGGTTCCGCCCGTCGCCAGCACCGTGGTTAGCAGCACTACAGAGCTTCCGCCGGTGCTCCCTCCGGTGCAGCCACTCAGGACGATCGTGCCCGTTGCGGTGCCTGTCATGGTTGTACACGTGGTGGTCACCCCAATGGCAGAAGCAATGCCGCCGCTGAGGTCGACTGTGGCTGCCGATGCCGGAATGGCCAGTGCAGCGGCAACTAGAAACAAACGTCGCATAAATGCCCCTTCTTTGTCGTTGATCTCCACCTATTCGGAGTGCGGAACGTCAGCAACCGCAGAGCAGGGCCTTCTGTTGACAAGGCCACGTCAGCCGTAATTGCTCAGAGCGACCACAGCCAAGGAAATACGACGCATCTGATTCCCCCGCCCCTCGCCTCATGGCCTTCCCCGTCGTCAGGCCCAATCATAGGTCGCGATGCTCATTGCATGCCGGGTTGCCTTCCGAAATGCTCGGCAAGACCTAATCACGACGCCAGGTGGCAAAGCGGTTGTCCTGGAGATTTGCTGCGATTCCCGACCGGGAAAGATCCTGGGAAGCTGAACTCCCACACAGGGAGGAAGTGGTACTGCTCCTCAAGTCGCGATGAGTCGCTCAGCGAAATCTCGCATCTCATCATGTTCTGCGTCGACCGAACTCCCGCAGCCCCGTCAGTCCGTCGAGATGATCGGGACAGGCCCACACACGCCACCACTTGTCGGCCTTGGGTGAGAACCACCGACCCGTCCATGTCGGGACCTCACGGCAGTGCGTCGCCTGCAGGTTGTGGTCATAGACCATCGTCCAGCAGCGCCCAGCCTCCGACATGAAGCCAGGGCAGGGATCGCCGGTACGGGGCATTCCCACAGAAGCCATGATTGTCACGGCGTCATCATGCACGGGACCGAGGGCGGTGACGAGTTCAGAACCCGCAGGGACGTCCGTCATCACTCCAATGTGTGCTTGTTCAGTTCTTCTTCTTCTTCTTCTTCCTTCTCTTAGCTGTTGCCGCTGTTGCCTGCGTTCGGCACGTACTTTGCCGCTGGGTGGCAGACGATGTTCGCCAGCCACTGCCCGCCTGATGAGTTTGGCGTAGACACAACAACACGAAACCAAAACTCATAATTCTTGCGTCGTGGGTTCGATCCCCACCAGCCCTACGAAAACAGTGTGTAAATCCGGGTGACCCTGGACAAATTGGCTGCGGGTCATCCTTTGCACAGGTCCCGCTGATCCTTTACGGAGTTCATCTACACGGTTTTGGTTGATGCTTGACACGGTGTTCTCACCGGGTGGGCACGGTCGTAGGCGGCAGCGAGGACGGGCGCAGACACAACTCTTGACGATCGCAACCCGGCCGCACGACGTCCGTGCGGGGCGATGACCGACGGGCAAAGCGCACAATGCCGGAAAGTCGGGTTGTGCGGTCCCAATCCATCGATATCGATCGGTCAGATGGCGTGGCCGAGCGATCTCCTCAACGACGAGAACTCGCCTTGACGATGCTGATGATGAAGATGTCACATTCCGAATCGGATCGAAGTGGCGAACGACGCCCGAGGGTGCCGACGAGCAGTCGTCGGCGGAGGAAAGACCCTTCTTGCTGGGAAAAGGGTTGTCCAATTTTCACTGAGAGTGTTACTATCCCGTGGGCGGGTGGACGCAAAGCCGAACGGATATGGCTTTGTTGCGCCATTCGCGCATGAGTTCCGGGACGAACCGGAGTTGAGCGAACGGCAAACCAACAGGGGAGAGTACGCACAATGCGCGTGTCCAAGATGCTCGTTGTTTCAGCGGCTCTGATCGCCGGCATTCTGGTTGCGGGAATGCCGGCTGGCGCCGCGACCACGTCCACGTCCACCAACGTTGTGTACATATGGCCCGGGAATCTCTATCAGGGCCCCACCAGCGGCAACGGCTTGAATCTGCGCGAGATAGGCACAGGGAGCTTCGCCATCGTGCCTGGACCCGAAACCCCACCTTTTGGCAACGCTTCGGCGCAGTTTTCCATCGGTGCGGGGCCCGCCACAGGTCGGGTCGACATATGGGCCAACGAGTTCGCTGATACTCCTCTGAGTTCCATTACGTCGATGGGCTTGTCGACCTTCATCGCATCAGGTCAGCCTCCTGGTGGATCGGCCTCGTACCAACTCCCCATCTTTGCCACTCCGAATGGAACTGATCCGACGTTCACCACGCTGAGTTTCATACCCTTCCTCCAGGGCGTTCCCGTCCCGGCCGGTTGGAGCAACTGGGACGTGATGGCGGGACAGTGGACTGCCAGCAATGCCGCCCTCTCCAGCCAGATACCCGGAGGGTGCCAGACGCCGACCCCCTGCTCGTTCAGCCAGATCAGGACCGCCTTTCCCGACGCCATTCTCCATGGTGTCAATGCGGACACCGGGGTTGGCGGCGTGGGACTGATCGTGGGAACCACGACTGGCCCGGCGACGAGCGCGGCGAACAACTGGAGTTTCGGTGTCAATGGCGTCACGACGATCTTCGACTTTCACACCGGACCGCCGCCGGAGGGATATTGGCTGAATGCCAAGGACGGCGGAATTTTCAACTTTGGTGCCGCACCGTTCCAGGGCTCTGACGCCGGCACCCCTTCGAGTGCCCCGATGGTCGGAATTGCCGCTGCACCCGACGGGGGCTACTGGCAGGTGGACTCGGCCGGTGGGGTCTTCGCGCACGGCGCGGGATCATTCGGGTCTATGGCCGGCCAGCACCTCAACGCGCCGATCGTGGGTATGGCCGGGACGTCCGATGGAGGCGGCTACTACCTGGTTGGAGCGGATGGCGGCGTGTTCACCTTCGGCGACGCGCATTTTCACGGCTCCATGGGTGGGCAACCGCTCAATAAACCAGTGGTTGGTATTGCTGCCACTCCGGACAATCAGGGTTACTACCTCGTCGCCTCCGATGGCGGCGTCTTCACCTTCGGCGACGCCCAATTCCAAGGCTCCATGGGTGGCCAACCGCTCAACAAACCAGTGGTTGGTATGAGTGTCGATGCCGCCACGTCCGGCTACTGGTTGGTGGCTTCCGATGGCGGCGTGTTCTCCTTCGGCGCTCCGTTCCTCGGCGCGACCGGGGATATCCATTTGAACGCGCCGGTGGTCGGCATGGCGGTCACCGCAGATGACCTGGGTTACCGATTTGTCGGGGCTGACGGCGGCGTCTTCAGCTTCGGGACGGCCCAGTTCTTCGGTTCGATGGCGGGGCAGCACCTGAACCAACCGGTGGTCGGGATCGCCTCTATCGGGTAGACGTGAGCGATGGCGCCGTCCACTCACTCACCGTCGTGATGTTGGTGGCCGCGTTCGTTGTGTGACCGGTGGAGGCGGTGCCCGCTCGTCGGTGGTCAGCCCGGGCGGGCAGCCTGGTCCGCCGCCCAGGCCACGGCGCCGCCCGTCAGGTTCTCCGCCGTCCAGCCGGCGTCGCTCAGTGCCTGCGCCGCCATCGCAGAGCGCCCGCCGACGTGGCAAGCCACCACGATGGTCCGCCCGCGGGGCACCTCGTCGAGCCGGTCGCCCAGCTGCCCGAGCGGGATGTTGACCCCGATCGGGTAGGCCCAGGCCGCCACCTCGTCGGGTTCGCGCACGTCGAGGAGGAAGACGTCCTCGCCGCGGGCGATCCTGGCCTTGACCTCGTCCGGCTCGACCTCGCTGTAGGGCACGTCGACCACGCTACGACACCGGCCCAACGTGGCCCGGACCCTGCCACCACCGCCGGTACGCTGGATCGCGATGATTCCCAGGAAGTTCCTCAACCAGGACGAGGAGCTGTTGGCCGAGTTGCGCCCGCACTGGATCTTCCTCTTCGGGCCGCTCTTCACCTCCCTCGGGACCTGGGCCGTGATCGTCGTCATCCTGATCCTGTGGCACAGCGCACCCGGCTGGACGAACTACCCGTTCCTGATCCTCGCCCTCATCCCGGGTCTGTGGCTGTTGGGCCGCTACGTCCGCTGGCGTTCCTACATCATCGCCCTGACCTCCACCCGCATCCTGGTGCGCCAGGGCATCTTCGGGCGCGACACGGTGCAACTCCGGCTCCAGCGCATCGTCGAGGTCAACCTCCGCCAGGCCTTCATCGAGCGCGTCCTCCAGTGCGGGAGCCTGCTCATCGATGTCCAAGGCGAGGACGACACGCTCACCCTCGAATACGTGCGCAAGCCGGCCGTCGTGCAACGGGTCATCAACTCACAGATCAACGAGATCGTCGGCGGCGGCGCGCGCGAACCGATCCCCGAGGACATGCTCCCGTTCGACCAGCGGTCCCGCGGGCGCAACCGTGCCGAGGACACCGACGAGATGGAGGCGCCCCACACGCCGCCGTTCGGACAGTCAGCGGTCGCGTCCGATCCGGTCGATCAGGACGCCACCGATCCGGGCAGCACCCCGCTGACCTCGCCGCCCGCGACGCCGCCGCCCGCGGCTGCGCAGCCGACCGAGCAGCCGGCGCCGGCCACGGGTCACTTCGACGTCCGGGACCGGCTCATCCAGCTCGACGACCTGCGCCGGCGCGGCATCATCTCCGAGGAGGAGTTCGCCGCCAAGAAGACCGAACTGCTCAACCGCATTTAGCAATGACGTCTGAGCCGCGCCCCCATGCGTCGTGGCGGGGTCGGTAGAGCGGCCCGCCCCAGGCAAGCCCTTTTCCCGGCGGGTGGTCGAGCCGAGTCCAGTCGCGGCCCGGCTACCGTGGGCGGGGTGAGCCCGACTCGATACCGCTGCGACGGATGCGGCAATCTCACCCGCTTCGACGTGACGATCTCGCAGCAGACCAAGGCCTTCCACCACTACACGGTGGGCGGTGAGCTGCTGGTGGAGGACGAGCAGGTTCTGTCCCGTCACGTCGATGAGGTCGTCTGTCGCTGGTGTGGCCATGGGCGCAGCGTGGTCGAGATCGACGAGGCCGCCGAATCGGTACCGTGAGCGAGCCGCCGGCCGACATGCTGCGCCGGCTCCGCCCCATACCGACCTACACCGAGAAGCCGGCGACCCGTCCCCATGACGTGGTCGGCGTGGGGCTCGACGGCGCGCCGCGCACGGTCTCTTTGGTCGAGGCCGCCGCCCCGCTTCTGCTCCTCTTCCTCGCGGCGGACTGCGACGGCTGCCGCGACCTCTGGGCCGGCCTGCGAGAGATCGAGGCTGGGCTCGGAGGTCGAGCCCGCCTGATCGTGCTCACCAAGAGCCCCGGCGATCAGGATCCGGCCGTGGTCGCGGCCTTGGCCGGCGTGGCGCCGGAACGGCCGGGGATCGAGGTCGTCATGAGCGGATCGGCTTTCACCGACTACCGAGCCGCCGCGCCCTTCTTCGTCGTGGTCGACCCCGAGGCGGTCCGCACCGAAGGCGTGGCATGGGGAGTCGACGGGACCGTGCGTGCCGCGCTGTCCGGCCTCGCCCTGGACTGAGTGGAGCGTGCATCCGGGCCCCCACATGATCTGTGTCACAGCCCTCGTCCACCATGAGGGCAGACAGAGAGGGTCAGTGACATGCCGATCACCAGGGACACCACCACGAGCAGCAACGGCACCGAGCCCGAGGGTGGGTTCACGATTGACTGCGACTGCTGCACACTGCGCGACACGACCGCGTGCGACGACTGCGTCGTCACCTTCCTGCTCGGGAGGGAACCCGACGACGCCGTGGTCGTCGACGCCGACGAGGCACGCGCCATGCGCATGCTCGAGCGTGCGGGCCTCGTACCCACACTGCGTTTCAACCACCAGGGCGTCAGCCAACAGGATTTCAGCCACCAAGGTTTCAGCCACCAAGCCGGCTAGCGGCCAGAGGTGGTGCCCGTGAGGCGTCACCTCCTTGTCACCAATGACTTCCCGCCCAAAGTCGGGGGCATTCAGAACTATCTCTGGGACCTCTGGCAGAGCCTTGACCCGGCGAGTTACGTGGTCTTGACCGCAAGCTCTGACCCCGCGGCGGCTGACTTCGACCGGGTCCAGGCCGATCGGGGCGTGCGCATCGAGCGCGTGCCCGGGTCCACGCTGTTCTTTCCGACACCGGGCGCGCTGGCCGCCGTGCGCCGGCGTGTCGACCAGTACGACATCGATCTCGTGTTGTTGGACCCGGTGCTTCCGCTCGGACTCCTGGGTCCGCGTCTCCCCGTGCCCTACGGAGTGATCCTGCACGGGGCCGAGGTGACCATCCCCGGAAGGCTCCCCGGCATCCGCCACGCTCTGGCCCGCGTGCTCGAGGGTGCCACGCTCGTTGTCTCCGCCGGCGGCTACCCCGCCACGGAGGGCCGCCGTGCCGCGCCGGCCATGACGGCGCCTGTGGTCGAGATCCCCCCGCCCGTCGACTCGAGCTCCATCGTCCCGCTGGTCGGCTCCGAGCGCGCCGCCGTGCGCGCCCGACTGGGGCTGCCGGCCGACGGGCCGCTCGTCGTCAGTGTCAGCCGCCTCGTTCCCCGCAAGGGGATGGACGTGCTCTTGGAAGCGGCGGCCCGGCTGGCCCCCTCCTACCCCGACCTCGTGGTGGCGGTGGCCGGCGGCGGGCGGGAGCTCGAACGCCTGCGCCGCCAGGCCGCCCGGAGCCCCGTCACCGCTGCGATGCTCGGCCGGGTGAGCGACGAGGACCGGGCCGGGCTCCTCGCCGCGGCCGACGTCTTCGTCATGGCCTGCCGCAACCGGTGGTTCGGGCTCGAGCAGGAGGGCTTCGGCATCGTGTTCCTCGAGGCCGCGGCGGCCGGGGTGCCCCAGATCGCCGGGGACAGCGGGGGTGCCCCCGAAGCCGTGCTCGACGGGGTGACCGGGCTGGTCGTGCGCCGGCCAGAGGACCCGGGGGCGCTGGCAGAGGCCCTGCGCACCCTGCTGGCCGATCCCGCGCTGCGCCGGCGCATGGGGGAGGCCGCCCGGATCCGGGCGAGGGATACCTTCGCTCCCGACGTTCTCGCTTCTAGGCTGGCCGATGCCCTGACCGGAGTGGCAATCTGACTCAGCACCCGTGGGTGCGACAGACAGGAAGGAACCCCTCACCGTGGCCGATACCGCCACCGAGCACATGTCGGTAGCCGCACCGCCCCAGCGGTGCTACGACGTCGCCGCGGACCTCGAGCGCTATCCCGAATGGGCCAACGACGTGAAGGAGGTCGAGGTCAAGGATCGAGACGGGCAGGGGCGCCCGCTCCTCGTGACCTTCCGGACCGCCGCCTTCGGGCGCAGCACCACATACACCCTGGCTTACGACTATTCCGATGCGCCCCACGTCCTCGCTTGGAAGCTGACCCAGGGCGACATCACGACCAAGCTCGACGGGAGTTATGTCTTCGACCCGGGCGAGGCGGGTGGCACCGACGTGACGTACCACCTCGAGGCCGCGCTCCGGGTTCCCATCCCCGGCTTCATAAAGATGCGGGCCACGAGCCGCATCATGTCCATCGCCATGCGCGAGCTGAAAGCGCGGGTCGAGTCCACCTCGTGAGCGAGGGCTCCGGCCCCTCCGGCGGTGCCGGCATCACCTACGGGATCGACATCGGAGGCACCAAGGTCCTCGGGCTCGCCCTCGACGCGTCCGACCGCATCGTCGGCGAAACCCGCGTGCCCACTCCGACGGGGACGCGGGAGATCATCGGCAGTCACGTGGCTGACGCCGTCGCCATCGTGGTGGCCGATCTCGACCAGGCGCTGGGCTCGCCCGATGCGGCGGTGGGGGTGGGCGCCCCGGGGATGGTCGACCGGCGCGGCCGGCTCTGTTTCGCCCCCAACCTGCCCCAGGCCCATGGCGTCGACTGGACCGAGCTCGTGGGCGGTCGGCTGCCCGGCCGCCGGGTGCTCATCGAGAACGACGCCAATTTCGCCGTGCTGGCCGAGCACCGCCTCGGCGCGGCATCCGGTTTCGACCACGTCGTCCTGGTCACTCTCGGGACCGGCATCGGCGGCGGGATCGTGATCGACGGGAAGGTCCAGGTGGGTGCCGCGGGCTTCGCCGGCGAAATCGGGCACATGGTGGTCGACCCGGCCGGGCCGGCCTGCCCGTGCGGGCGCCGGGGCTGCTGGGAGCGCTTCGCCTCCGGTGCCGGGCTGGGCATGCTGGCCCGTCAGGCCGCGCTGGCCGGGCGCCTCGACGCGGTGGTGCACCTGGCCGGCGGCGATCCCGAGAGCGTGCGGGGCGAGGACGTCTCGGCCGCGGCCGACACGGGCGACCCGGCGGCCCAGCAGGTCATCCGCGAGGTCGGGTCCTGGGTGGGATTCGGCCTGGCCAACTTGGCCTGCGTCACCGATCCGGAGTGCTTCGTGCTGGGGGGTGGCCTGGTGCACGCGGGCGACCTCCTCTTGGAGTCTGCCCGCAGCGCCTTCGCCGAGCAGGTCGAGGGAGCGAGGCGCCGTCCGGCCGTGGCCATCGTTCCGGCCGCGTTCGGCGATCGGGCGGGCGCCGTTGGTGCCGCGCTCGGGGCGCGCCAGGGCGGCCTGTGGTGATCCGGGCCGGCGTGGTGCTCCCCACCTTCCGCGACACCCCCGACGACGCGTTGGCGGCGGCGGAGTCGGCCATCGCTGCCGGCATCGACGGGCTGTTCTGTTACGACCATCTGTGGCCCATGGGCCAGCCCGAGCGGCCCGCCCTGGCCCCTTTTCCGCTTCTCGGCGCGCTGGCTGCCCGCTTCGGTCCGCGCCCGGACGACTCCGGGCCGTATTTCGGGACGCTGGTCGCCCGCATCGGTCTTGTGCCCAATGCCGTCCTCGCCGCCGAGTTCCGGGCGCTGGCCCGGCTGGCGCCCGGCCGCGTCATCGCCGGCCTGGGCACCGGAGACAGCCTGAGCGCCGAGGAGAATCGGGCCTACGGCATTCCCTTTGCGCCGGCGGCAGTGCGGCGGGTCGAGATGGTCGCGCTGGCCCGCGAGCTCATCAGCGAGGGGATCATCGTCTGGGTGGCGGGCGGACCGGCCGGGCGGGTGGATGAGGCACTCGCGGCGGGGGCCGCCCTCAACGTGTGGAACGCCGATCCCACGCTCGTCACCGAGCGGGCCACCGCTGCGGAGGCGCTCGAGGTCACCTGGGCGGGACCGCCCCCCGAGAGCGCTCCGACCGCGACCGAGACGGTGGCCCTCATGGCCGGGGCCGGGGCCACCTGGGTCGTCTTTGGTTGGCCCGTCGACGTGGACGCGCTCGCCGAGGCCGCGCACGCCGCATCGCCTGGCCCATCGTCGGGGGCGCCCGGCCGGCAGCCGTAGACTCCCACGATGGAGTTTCGTCGCATCAACGGGCTGCCGCCCTACGTCTTCGCCACGATCAACGATCTCAAGGCGGACTCGCGGCGAGCCGGACGCGACGTGATCGATCTTGGGTTCGGGAACCCAGACCTGCCTTCGCCCGACGTGGCGGTGGGCAAGCTCGCCGAGGCGGCGCACAACCCGCGCAACCACCGCTACTCGGCGTCGCGCGGCATTCCCAAACTGCGCAGTGCCATCGCCGACCTCTACAAGCGCAAGTTCGACGTCGATCTCGATCCCGATTCCGAGGTGGTCACCACCATCGGGGCCAAGGAGGGCTTCTCGCACCTCATGTGGGTCCTGGTGGGACCTGGGGACACCGCGCTCGTGCCCTCGCCCTCGTACCCGATCCACATCTGGGGCCCGCTCTTCGCCGGCGCCGACGTGCGTCAGGTCCCTCTGCGCGGACCCGATGTCGAGTCGCTGGGCGCGCCCGACCCGGGCGAGGCGTTCTTCGACGGGCTCATGCACGCATGGGAGGAGTCGTGGCCCAAGCCGCGCGTCATCGTCCTCTCTTTCCCGCACAACCCGACCACCGCCTGCGTCGACCTGTCCTTCATGGAGCGGCTGGTGGCGTTCGCCCGCGAGCACGACACCGTCCTGGTGCACGACTTTGCCTACGCCGATCTCGGCTTCGACGGTTACGAGCCGCCCTCCATCCTCCAGGTCCCTGGGGCCAAGGAAGTGGCGGTCGAGCTCTACACCATGACCAAGTCGTTCTCCATGGCCGGCTGGCGGGTGGGATTCGTGGTCGGCAATCGAGAGATCGTCCAGGCGCTGACCAAGCTGAAGACCTACCTCGACTACGGGACGTTCCAGCCCATTCAGATCGCCGCCATCGTCGCCATGAACGAGGCGCCGGACTATCCCAAGGAGATCAACCAGATCTACCGGTCGCGCCGGGACGCCCTCTGCGACGGGCTCAACCGCATCGGCTGGCAGCTGGCCAAGCCGCGGGGAACCATGTTCGTCTGGGCGCCCATCCCGGAGCCCTACCGGGAGATGGGCTCGCTGGAATTCGCCAAGTACCTGATCAGCGAGGCCGACGTGGCCACCTCGCCCGGCGTGGGCTTCGGGCCAGGGGGCGACGGCCACGTGCGCTTCGCCCTCATCGAGAACGAGCAGCGCATCGGTCAGGCCGTGCGCAACCTCCGTGCCGCGCTCGACGAAACTGGGGTGATCGAGAGGCCGGGTGCGGGCCTGGCCGGCACCGATCGCATGGTTTCTCAGGTTGTCTCAAGGAGAGTCGGTCAATATCCGCCCATGGCGTCGACGGTCTCCCCGCGGGCGACGGGCCGCCGGGCGCCGGTCGACCCGACCACGGGGCCGGCCTTGCAGCCACTCGACGTGGCCTCGACCCGAGCCCCGTACCTCGGGCAATTCGACTCCTACCGGGTGATCGCCTGCTGTGCCGTGGTCTTGCAGCACTCGCTGTTGTGGAACGTCGCGGCGGGGAACACGCCGGCCTGGGCCTTCGTGATGTTGCTGCACTTCAGCCGCACGGCCTTCTTCTTCCTCACGGCGTTCGTGCTGACGTACTCCGAGATGCACCGGCCGCGGTCGCTCGGCGAATTCTGGGGGCGGCGCTACCTGCAGATCGGTGTCCCGTTCCTGGTGTGGACGGGCATCTACTGGATCTTCACGATGATCGACACCAACGCCTGGGACCAGGCGGGCTCGCTGCTCTGGCACTACCTCGTCTATGGCTACTACCAGCTCTATTTCGTCGTCGTCCTTCTCCAGCTCTACCTCGTCTTCCCCTGGCTCCTGCGCCTCCTGCGCAAGAGCACGCACCACGTCGCCGTCATGGTGGGCAGCTTGCTGTTCGCGTTGCTCTTGGCGGCCGACCTGCACTACACGCAGTATTTCGGTGTTGTGGGGAGCGCCACACGGTCGATCGCCTCGGTCTGGCCCTGGGCGCGCAATCCGATCACCTATCAGGAACAGTTCGTGGCCGGTGTCCTCGTGGCGCTGCACTTCGACGAGATCAGAGGATTCGTCGAGCGCCGTTGGCGTGCCGTTGTCGCCGTGGGGGTGCTCTTCGGAGTGGTGGCGACCATGTGGTACCTCGTCGCGGTCTGGACCGGATCTGACACCGGGCACGCCTCCGATCTCTATCAACCAGTGGCCTTCTTGTGGTTCACCGCCGCCGTGGCGGCGCTCGAGTGCGGCACATGGGCCTGGTACCGGCGCCAGGTGCGCCGTCCCGGCATCCGACGCCACTGGCCCCGCCTCCTCTCGGCCGAGTACCTGGCCGGGCTGACGGGCGGGATCTTCTTCTGCCACGTGCTCTTCCTCAACCTCATCCGGGCCGGGCTCGGTGACGCCGGCATCTCGGCCCATCTCGATTGGGCGACCCTCGTTGCCCTGACGTTCGTGCTGACGATGACGTGCGCCGCGGTCTGTACCGGGCTGCTGCTCCTCACCCCGCTGCGCTGGGTGCTCACCGGACCGATCCGGGCCGAGCAGCGGGCGCGCCTGGGTGTCGACGACATGTCAGCTGAATCTCAGGAAGCCACCGAGCGCCCACGGCAACCCGTGCTCACCGCCCCGAGCCGCGCCTGAGGCGGCCGAAGGGCGGCCCGAGTTCACAAATTCCTTACGAAGTCCTCACCGAACTCTCGCCTCTTTCCCAGTGCTGACACAGAGTTATTGGCCATTGTGAAGGGAAGTGAAACAACAACGTAACTCTGGATACACGATTTGGCTCCTGCGCCACGGAGAGAGCACGTGGAACGCCTCGGGGCTCGTGCAAGGTCAGGCCGAGGGACCGGAACTGACGGCGGCTGGGCGTGAACAGGTGGCGGCAGCGTCGGATGTGGTCAGCCGGTTGCCGGTGACCACCATCGTCTCGAGTGACCTCGGGCGCGCCCACGAAACGGCGTCCATCATCGGCGAGAAGCTCGACATGACCTGGGTTTCCGATGTCGACCTGCGCGAGCGCGATTTCGGCTGTGCCCAGGGAAGGCCTTTGAGCGACCTCGGTCCCGAGTGGTCCGGCATCGAGGGCAGTCGTGTGGTGGATGCCGACGCTCGTCCGCCCGGAGGCGAGTCGTTGCACGACCTCAGTCAGCGCGTCGACCGGTTCTTCACCCGCTTGGCCCACGCACAGCAGGGTGGAGATGTCCTCGTCGTGACCCACGGGGGCTTCATCCGGGTCGCCCTGGCGAAGTGTGACCGGGTGCCCGTCTCCAGGATGGCGTGGGGTCAGGTACCCAACGCCGGCCTGTGGTCATTGGGCAACCACGAGATCTGTCCACCAGTCCTGCTTTCGAGCGTCTGAACCTGCAAGGAGCGACATATGCGGCCTACAGCATTGGAACTGCCGGCACGAGCGTCCAAGCCTCGGACCAAGGGTCACACCATGATGGTCGACGGTGGCCTTCCGACGCGCCAGTTCCAGGACATCGTCCAAAGCAGCGCCGAATATCTCGACTTCGTGAAGTTCGGCTGGGGCACGGCCCTCGTGACGAAGGATCTTCAGCGCAAGATCGACGCCCTCGATGACGCCGGTGTGGACTACTACTTCGGCGGGACGCTGTTCGAGAAGTTCGTCCTGCAGGACCGCTTCGACGATTTTCGGGACCTGTGCCAGCGCTACTCCTGCCGCTACGTCGAGGTCTCCAACGGCACGATCAGCCTGTCGGGTATGGAGAAGGTCGGGTACATCACGAAGTTGGCCGACGACTTCTGTGTCATCTCCGAGGTGGGTTTCAAGGATGCCGAGCGCTCGGAGCGCCTGGCCCCCGGCCGCTGGATCGAGAGCGTGCACGACGACCTCGACGCCGGGGCCTTCCTGGTAACCCTCGAGGCCCGTGAGAGCGGTCGTTCGGGGATCTGTCGGCCCAACGGTGAGCTCCGGTTCGGGCTCATCGAAGAGATCCTGGACAGCGACCTTCCGGTGGACCGCCTCCTCTTCGAGGCTCCCTCGACGGAGCTGCAGTGCTACTTCGTCACGCGGGTGGGCACCGACGTCAATCTCGGGAACATCCCCTCCACCGCGATCCTCGGCCTCGAGACGATTCGTCTCGGCCTCCGGTCCGACACCTTGGAGGCCTTCGAGGCGAAGGTTTCGTGAGAGAGAGCCGCGACGTTTTCCACCTGGCCATCCCGGTCTACGACCTCGATGAGTCACAGGAGTTCTACGTCGGGGCCCTCGGCTGCAAGCTGGCCCGTCGCTACGCCGATCGCATCACCATCGACTTCTTCGGCGATCAACTCGTCTGTCATCTCGTGGATCCGCCGGAGGCGGTGACGGCCGAGTTGAACCTCTACCCCCGTCATTTCGGGGTGACCTTTCGCGAGGGAGGCGACTTCGACGCCCTCCACGCGCTCTGCGTGCAGCGCAAGATCGAACTGTTCTCCGACGTGTCCGTGCGTTTCGAAGGTCTGGTCGAGGCCCACCGGACGTTCGTCCTGCGCGACCCGTCGAACAATCTCATCGAGTTCAAGCACTACTCCGATCCGCGGATGATGTACTGACATGGCGGCGCCGGTCCCGACAGCGACGATTCCCGCCCCGGCCTCGCGCCAGGCGGATTCGGTGGCCTCGGGGACCGGTGTCGCTCCGGTCGGCGAATGTCTGGGAGCGCTGGTCTCCCAGCAGGCCGCCGCGCTGGGGGAGCGGGTGTACGCCGAGGACGCTCGCAGCGATCGGGTCCTGAGCTTCGAGTCGTTGGAGCGCTGGCGATGCGCCTTTGCCCGCGGACCATTGACGCCCGGGACGACCGTGGCCGTGTCGATCGCCGACCCCCTGTCCTGTGCCGCGGCCGTGGTGGGGGCGGTGGCCGCCGGCCTGTGGGTGGCCCCGCTTGACCCCGCCACGCCGCTCGTCGGCCCGACCGGCCTGCAGCCGGTGCTGAGGAGGATCGGAGCCCATGCGGTCGTGGCCGACCGCTCCGCCGAGGGCGACGGGTGGCCGCACTGGCTCGAGCTCGCGTCACTGAGACCTTCGCCGCGGGCGTCCAGCGGACTGGTCGAGCCCGTGGCCACGTCCGGAGGCGTCGTGCTCTCTTCGTCGGGGACGACCGGCCCGCCCAAGGTGGTGCGCCTCGCACAGGCCATGCTCTTGCACACAGCACGTTGCGTGGTGGCACACCACAACCTGACGGCGGAGGACCGCGGCTTCAACTCACTGCCGCTCTTCCACATCAATGCAGAAGTCGTCGGATTGCTCTCCTCCCTCGTCGCCGGCTCGTGCCTCGTGCTCGACGACCACTTCCACCGGACGGGGTTCTGGCAGCTCATGGGCCAGCGGCGGGTCACCTGGATCAATGCCGTGCCCGCCATCATCTCGCGGCTCGCCGAGCTCCGGGCCGAAGAGACCGTGCCGGCCGGCGTCCGCTTCGTCCGCTCCGCCTCGGCGCCACTCCCTGTCGCGGCGGCGGATCGATTCGAGCAGACCACCGGCATTCCCGTGATCGAGACCTACGGGATGACCGAGGCCGCCAGCCAGATCACCGCCCATCCACTGTCGGTCCCCCGCCGTGCCGGCTCGGTCGGCGTGCCGGTCGGAGTGCAGCTGCGCGTGGTGCGCGACGACGAATCAGAATCCAGCCCGACGGCGTGTGATCCGGCCGAGGTGGGCCAGGTGGAGATTCGCGGTCCGTCGGTGATCGACCGTTACGCCGGGGGCACCCACGCCGATCGCTTCCGCCCCGGCGGCTGGCTCCGCACGGGTGACCTCGGATGGCGCGACACCGACGGCTTCCTCTACCTGGTCGCCCGGACCGACGACGTCATCAATCGCGGCGGCGAGAAGGTCTTCCCGCGGGAGATCGAGGAGGTCGTCAGCGCGGATCCGGCCGTGGTCGCGGTCGCCGTGGCCGGTCGGCGCGATCCGGAATTGGGTCAGGTACCTGTCGCCTTCGTGGTCCTCGCGGGCGTCGCATCCTCGGGTGACCGCCAGGCCGCGGGCCAGGTGGTCGAGCGGATCAACCGGGCGCTGACCGGTGCGTTGGTCCGCACGCGACGACCGGTCGCGGTGCACGTCGTTGCTGCGCTCCCGAGGGGGGCGACGGGGAAGGTACGCCGGCGCGCGCTCTTCGAAGCGGACACCACGATCTTGCATTCTTTCCCCGGGTCCTGATGGCCGACGAGTCCCCACTGACCCCGGCGCAGCCCGTGCGCGGGACGCGCCAGCGTCTCGATCACATCGATGCGATGCGACCGGTCAAGCAGGTCGGCGTGGTGTCGACCCACACGCTGCTCTTCTTCGCCCCGGTGGCCGCCGGCGTGGCCGTGGGGGCGTCGTTGCAATTGCTCCACGTCACCCGCGAGGCCTTCCTCTTCGTCTCCGCCTGCATGCTCACCTACAGCGTGCGCGACCTGCCCCGCATCGACCATCGAACCTTCTGGCGCCGCCGCTTCGCCCTGGTGGCCGTGCCCTATCTCTGCTGGTCGGTCATCTACTTCTTCCTGACCATCGGGTCTGCCCCGGGCACGCTCTCGGGCGACACGGCCCACCTGGGCTACCTCGTGGGTACCGGCTACTACCAGCTCTACTACCTGTTGGTCCTCCTGGAGTTCTACGCCCTGTTCCCTCTGTGCCTCGTCCTCGTGCGGCGAACGGTCGGTCATCACGGACGCCTGCTGCTGGCCAGCGCGCTGGCGCAGGTGATCCTGGTCTCGTCCATGCACTGGGGACTCGCCCCGGGCTGGATGACGGGCTACTGGGCCACCCGAGAGGTGACCTCGTACCAGTTCTATTTGATCGCCGGCATGGTGATGGCCCTGCACCTCGACGAGTTCCACCAGTGGCTGTGTGGGCACGTCTGGACGATCGTGCTCGGCACCGTGGCCGCCGCCTTGGCGGCTGAGGCCTGGTACTACCTGTCGGTGGACCACGTCATCTCGTGGCTCGGTCCGAGCGCCGACCCGTTTCAACCGATCGTGATCCCCTTCAACGTGGGCGCCATCGCCTGCATCTACCTGATCGGCGTCCTCCTCGTCGGTCGACGTCGCTCGGCGCGGACGCGGCGGGTCGTCCACTCCGGCTCGGACAACTCCTACGGCGTCTACCTGGCCCAGCTCCTCTTCATCACCGTGTTGGGCTGGCTGGGCTGGCGCCAACTCGACGACGTCCTGCCCTGGCCGCTGGTCAGCGTGCTCACGGTCGTCATCGTGTTCCTGGCCTGCGTCGGCTTGACCGAGCTGTTGGCCCGGACGCCTTGGAGCAAGCCTCTGACCGGACGCTCGCGGGTACCGTGGCGCGTGGGTCGCAAGCCGGAGACTGTTGCGACCGGGACCCCCGCTCCGGGCGCCGACACCAGCACCGAACGTGTCGAAGCGCTCAGTCCGACCTAGCCGACTCCGTCACGGTGGCCGCCAGCGCGGCGGCGATGGCCCGGTAGCCTGCGTCGTTGGGGTGTTGGTTGGGGCCCATGGGCGGCGCCGCGCACATCCAGGTCAGTGCGCAGACGCGGGCGACATCGGTCGGCACCGTGCCCAGGCCGGCCGTCGCGACCGGGGTGGTGTTCCCCAGGCCGAAGGCTGCGCCGACATCGGCCATCGGTATGCCGGCCCTTGCGTAGGCGGCGTGCATGATGTCGTTCAAGCGGTCGATGACAACGAGGCTGGCCTGGGCGAAGACCTGACCCGCCGAACCGCGCACGGCATCGCCCAGATAGGGGTCGTAATGGCCGACGCCGACGATCTGCGCGTTGGCCGGCGCGGCCTGACGCAGTGCGGCGAGAATGCGGGGAAGCTGGGACTGCACCGCGGCCAAGCCACTGGCGACGCACGCACTGTTGAGGTCCATGTCGTGCAGGCAGCGGACCACATCGTTGAAGCCCAGATCGACCGTGACCAGCATGGTCGAGGGATGGGTGCGCAGGAAGTCGAGAGCAGTCTGCAATTGGGTGCCGTCCGCGTAGGAGCAATTCCCGCCGCCGTCGATCATGTTCAGGGTCGTCATGCCGGGACAGCCGATGCGCACGAGGGTGAGGCCGGGCCAGCGCGTTGCTTCCCGGGCCGCCAGGACGTCGGCGTAACCCGAACCGGTGGGCGAGCCGTGGGGGTGGGTCGACGTGGGCTGGAACCCGACGGAGCCCGATCCGCCGACCGCCAGATCGAAGGGCGGCGCCGCAGGCGCCGCCGCGCCGGCCGGTCCGGCAACGAGGAGCGCGCAGGCGGTCAAGAGAACCAGCACGAGGCTCGTCCCCAGTGCGGCCATGCCAACGTTCAGCGCTGCCACCCGCCGGGTCACGGCAGCCCGGCGCCCGGAACGGTCGTGCGGACCTTCTCGATGGCGCCGTGGCGAGCCAACGGAGCTTTGTTCCCGTCGCTGTCCGCCGCGATGACGAGGTAGAGGGTGCGGCGATCGTCGTCGCCGAGCATGCAGGCAAAGCACGGCATCGACGTGGTGACGCGCTCGAGGACCTGGCCGCCCTCGGCGAAGCGGACACACTCGGGCAACATGGCGTTGGCCGCCCACACCGTGCCGTCCTCGCACAGACAGATGCCATCGGGGAAGACGCCCTCGGTCGCCGCCCACACCCGTCGGTTGGAGAGGGTGCCGTCTTCGGCCCGGTCGAATGCGGTGAGGCGTGCGCCCAACGTCTCGGCGATGATCAAGGTGCGGCCGTCGTCGGTGATGACGGTACCGTTGGGGAACTGGATGTCCGTGGCGGCCTCGTAACTGGTGCCGTCGGGGTCCACCCGGACCACCGAGGCCGTGGAGATGTCGCCGGCCTGAAGTGTTCCGGCGTAGAGCCCGTCGAGGTCGAAGCCGAAGTTCCCCGCGTAGGCCTGGCCGTTGGCCGCGACCACCATGTCGTTGGCGTGCCAGGTGGCCCAGGGCCTGAGGTCGCCGTGCACCACGAGTGCGTTGTCGGGTTCTCGGCGCATGATGACCCGATCGAGGCGGGAGGTGAACAGGAGGCGCCCGTCGGGCAGCCAGCCGAGACCACCCGGTTCCCCGTCGAAATCGACCTCGACCCGGCGCTCGCCGTCGGGCGAGACGGAGGAGACGGCGTGGTCGAAGAAATCCGAGTACCAGAGGCGGCCGTCGTGCCAGCGCGGGCACTCGCCGAAGTAGAGGCCCGAGAGGAAAGGCTCGGCGATCAGGTTTTCGTCGGTCACGGTCGTTTCTCCAGGCCGGATGGGTCGGGGCCATGGCAGTTCACCACAGGCGAGCCCGGGCGCGCCGGTCACCCAGAGGGGTACCTTGTGCTCGTGGCGTACTGGGTGCTCAAGGTGGTCCTGACCCCGATTTTCCTCGTCCTGTTCCGCGTCAAGGTCGAGGGGCGCGACCACGTCCCCAAGAAGGGGCCGGCCGTGCTGGCGGCCAACCACCAGTCCTTCTGCGATTCCTTCTTCCTCCCCCTCGTGGTCCGGCGCAGGGTGACCTACCTGGCCAAGGCGGAGTACTTCGACTCGTGGAGGACGGCGTGGTTCTTCCGGGCGGCCGGCCAGATCCCGATCCGGCGCACCGGAGGCAGCGCCTCGGAGCGGGCCCTC
This sequence comes from uncultured Acidimicrobiaceae bacterium, assembly GCA_963809715.1. Lineage (GTDB taxonomy): Bacteria > Actinomycetota > Acidimicrobiia > Acidimicrobiales > RAAP-2 > Bog-473. The sequence continues at coordinate 76,694 of CAWEKO010000006.1, forward strand.
GAGACGGCTCGGACCGATGTGTTGGGCAAGGGTTGCCTGCTGGGCCTCTACCCCGAGGGCACCCGCAGCACCGACGAGTTCGTGCACAAGGGACGGACCGGGGTGACCCGCCTCTCACGCGAGTGCGGGGTACCGATCATCCCGGTCGGCATCATCGGGACGGTGGAGGTGCAGCCGGTCGACTCGAAGTTCATGCGGCCCTTCAAGACGGTGACCATCCGTTTCGGCGCCCCCCTGCAGATGGACCCGCCCCCGGACCCGGCGCACCCGCTCGAAAACCACGACCACACGCAGTGCCGCGGCTTCACCGACCAGCTGATGCACGAAATCGCCCGGCTCTCCGAGCGTCCCTATATCGACGAATACGTGCCCGCCCGCCCGCACGCCGCTGCGGCCTGATGAACCGGCAGACCGGCGTCTTTCATCCATCCGAAACAGCTCGTTCACATTGACCGCCTAACGTTGGGCCCATGGCTGGTTACGTCGTGCGCATCGCACTACCCGACCGGCCCGGCGCCCTGGGCCTCGTGGCCAGCCGAATCGGGGCGGTCGGGGGAGACATCGTCGCCATCAACATCCTCGAGCGCGAAGGGGGACAGGCGGTCGACGAGTTCGTGGTCGAGATCGGCGGCGATCACCTCATCGAGCTGTTGCGGACCGAGATCCACGAGGTGGACGGCGCGTCGGTGCTCGAGATCAGGGCGGCGGACTCGACGGCTCCGGCGGGCTGACCACGTAAGCGCAGACGTGCGCGCCGTCCATCAGGTGGGCGACGCGGCGCACGGTGGCTCCGGGGAGCGCGTCGCGGATGAAGGCCAGCTCGCTCGTGCAGGCCTGGGAGAAGCCGTGGGCCACGGTGAGAATGGCGCAGTTGTGTTCGGTGATGCGCCAGCTCCCGTCGTCGAGGCGCTCGGCATCGGCCAGGTAGCCGTCCTCGTCGAGGATGGCGGTGAGCGCGGCCACCTGGTCGTCGAAGGGCAGGTGCGCGGTGCGGGGCAGGGCGTCGGCCACGCGGCGCTGGCGTCGCTGCTCGAAGAGCTCGTCGACCTGGCTGGCGCCCGGACCGCCCAGATAGCCGAGCAGCTCGGTGGTGAGGTCGCCGTAGCGCTTGGGGAACAGGGTCTCGGCCGCCGACGTCAGTGCGTAGAGGTGGCGGGGTCGTCCCCGGCGGGTCTGCACCTCGGCGTCGTCGTGGTGGGTCAGGAGCCCGTCCTCTTCGAGACGGGCCAGCTGCTGGCGCACGGCCGCGGCCGTGAGCGAGAGGGCGGTGGCCACTGCGGCGGCATCGAGCGGTCCCTCGCGCTTGAGCAGGGTCAGGATGGCCCGCCGGGTGGTGGGCAGCTGCTGGAGCGGCGACTCGCGTGTCTCGGTGTCGCCCATCTCGGTGCCACCCATCTCGGTGCGAACCGTCTCGGGCGTCACGGCAGGATCAGGTGCACGTCGCCGAACTCGTGCCACAGGTACCTCTCCGAAAGGGCGGCCGCATAGGACACCTCGAGCAGCGGGCGTCCGGCGATGGCTTCGAGCATGGCCAGGTGCGAGGCCTCGGGCTCGTGCCAGCCCGTCAGGAAGCCGTCGATGGAGCGCACCGGATGCTCGGGTGACACCACGGTCTCGGTCCAGCCCTCGCTCGGGTGCACGTGCCCGTGTTCGTCCACGACCGACTCGAGGGCGCGTACCACGGTCGTACCGATGGCAATCACGCGGCCACCCGAGCGACGGGTGTCGTTGATGCGGTGGGCGGTCGGGAGCGACACCTTGAAGTACTCGGCGTAGGGCGGCTCGTTGGCCTCGAGCGACGCGACCCCCGTGTGCAGGAGCAGCGGGGCCACGCCGACACCCTTGGCCACCAGCCGGGTCAGCACCTCGGGCGTGAAGGGGCGTCCCGCGCTCGGCATCTCGGCCGAGCCGGGCTCTGTGGCGTAGACGTTCTGGTAGGCCGAGAGCGGATAGCTGCCTTGCACGTACCCGTAGCGTATGGGGCGCCCGTAGCGGGCCAGGTAGCTGTGCAGTCGCTCGGGTGCTTCGATGCGGCTGACCCAGAGGCGCACGCCGGCCCCGCCCGGACCGGGGGAGTACGGGGCGAGCAGCGCGACCCGCCCACCGCCCGGCAGTTCGAACACGTCGCCCGCTCGGGCCTCGAGGTGGACGGCGCCGTCCCGGCGGAACTCGACGGTCCAGAGCCCGGCCGGGAGCTGGGTCGAGAGATGGACCTGCACGTCCGAGCCATCGGGGGCGCTGCCGTCGAGCTCGGCGGCGAGGGTGCCCGACGTGTTGATCACGACCAGGTCGCCCTCCTCGAGGAAGCGTGGGAGCTCGGAGAAGTGGGAGTGGACTACGGAGAGGTCCGACTTCTTCGCCACGAGCATGCGCACGGCGTCGCGGGTGATGCCCCGGCTCTCGGGCGGGGCCGGAGCTTCGAGTTCGGGGGGCAGGTCGAAGGAGAGCGGGCGCAGCTCGGGCAGGCGGGCCGGCGCGCCGGCCGTCAACGTGGTCATGGCGTGGCCCCCGCCGTCACGAGCTCGGCCACCCGGTAGCGTCCGCTCGGGCGGTCGCTCTCGATGAGGTCGAGGAAGGCCGGCACGACGCTGGCCGGTTCGGGCCGGTCCGAGATGTCCTCGCCCGGGAACGCGGCCTGGTGCATGGCCGTGCGCAGGTCGCCGGGATCGACCGACCACACGCGCAGGTCGGGAAGTTCGGCGGCCAGCACGGCGCCGAGTTGGTCGAGCGCCGCCTTGCCGGCGCCGTAGCCGCCCCACCCGCCGTAGGGCTCGACAGCGGCGTCCGAGGTGATGTCGATCAGCCGGGGCCGGGGCGAGTCGAGCAAAAGCGGCAGCGCGTCCTGAATGAGGCCGAGGGGTGCCACGACGTTCACCTCGAAGGCGACGCGCAGTTCGCCGAGCGGATAGTCGGAGAGCGGGGGGAGCGGTGACGCGCCGAGGGTGCCGGCGTTGTTGACGATGAGGTCGAGCCCGCCCAGGTCGAAAGCGGAGCGGGTGAGGTCGCTCCGGTGACCGGCGTCGGTGATGTCGCCGGCCAGCGCGACCACGTGGGCTCCCGTCGCCGCCTGGGCCGAGATGCGCGCCGCGGCCAGGGCGAGCGCATCGGCGTCCCTGCCGTCGACGACCACCGACCAACCGGCGGAGGCGAGCCCGGTGGCCAGCGCCTCGCCGAGTCCTCGAGATGCCCCTGTCACGATCGCCACGCTCATGGCTGACCACCCTTCCGAGCGGTGCGGAAGTCCGCTCCTTCGGTGAATATAACAAGGATATCCTTGCTTTATTGCGCCTCAGGCCAATCTCTCCCTGGACAGGGCTTCTCGGAGGGTCGGCTCAGTCGGAGTCGGCGGCCCACCCCCGGGAGCGCTCGACGGCCCGCCGCCAGACGTCATGGAGGGCGTCGGTCAGCTCGGTCGGCAGCTGGGGCTCGAAGACGGCCTCGGCCTGCCACAGGCGGGCCAGGTCGTCGAGGCTCGACCACACACCCTCGGCCAGGCCGGCCACGGTCGCTGCGCCCAGCGCGGTGGACTCGGTCGAGCGGGGCCGGGCCACCGACAGGCGGCTCTGCTCGGCCTGGAGCTCGAGGAGGAGGTCCATGGTGGCGGCGCCCCCGTCCACCCGCAGCGCGGCGAGCCGGCGGGAAGAGGCGGCGACCACACCCTCGGGCAGGGCAACGGAGAGCGCCTCGGACATGGCATCGGTGATGTCGCGGACCTGGAAGGCCATCGCCTCGACACAGGCCCGGGCCAGCTGGGCCCGGCCGGCGCCGCGGGTCAGCCCGGTGACGATGCCGCGGGCCCGGGGGTCCCACTGCGGGCTGCCCAGCCCGGTGAGAGCCGGGACGAAGACGACGCCGCCGCTGTCGGGCACCGAGGCGGCGAGCGGTCCGACCTCGGCCGCCGCGCTGATGATGCCCAGCCCGTCGCGCAGCCACTGGATGGCGGCGCCCGAGACGAAGACGGATCCCTCGAGCGCGTAGGCGACACGGGTCGGGGCCGGCACGTGGCTGCCGAGGTCCCAGGCGCAGCTGACGGTGAGGCCCTCGGGCGCCGGCGGGCGCACGGGCCCGGTGTTGGCCAGCGCGAAGCTGCCGGTGCCGTACGTCACCTTCACCATGCCCGGCTCGAAGCAGCACTGCCCGAAGAGGGCGGCCTGCTGGTCGCCCAACACTCCCGACACCGGGACGCCGTCGAGCACCGCGGCGGCCGGTCCGAGGTCGTCGAGGCGGGCGGCGCCGAAGCGGCCGGCCGAGGGGCGCACCTCGGCCAGGGTGTGGGCGGGCACGCCGAAGAGCGCACAGAGCTCGGGCGACCAGGCCCGTCGCTCGGTGTCGAAGAGCAGGGTTCGGCTGGCGTTGGAGGGATCGGTGGCGTAGGTGCCGCCGTCCGTCGCGCCGGTGAGGTTCCACAGGACCCAGGTGTCGACGGTGCAGAAGGAGAGGCCGGGATCGGCCGGGTCGAGGTCGAGCCCGCTCTCGGTGAGGAGCCAGGCGGCCTTGGTGGCGCTGAAATACGGATCGAGCACCAGCCCGGTGCGGTCGCGCACCAGGGGCAGATGACCGGCCTCGGCCAGCCGGCGGCACAGAGGGGCGGTGCGGCGGTCCTGCCACACGATGGCCCTGTGGTGGGGCCGGCCGCTGCGGCGGTCGAAGGCGACCAGGGTCTCGCGCTGGTTGGTGATGCCGATGGCGGCCACCGTCTCGCCGGACTCGGCCAGGCGGGTGCCCAGCTCGGCCAGGGTGGTCCGGACGGCCTGCCAGATCTCGAGGGGGTCGTGCTCCACCCAGCCCGGGCGGGGGAAGTACTGGGTCAGCTCCCGGTAGGCCACGTCGGTGACCTGGCCGGTGGCGTCGACGGCCAGGGCGCGCACGCCGGTCGTGCCCGCATCGATGGCGACGACCCTGGCCATGGTGGGGTGACGCTAACCCGTCGCCGGTCCTCAGCGTCGGGTCGGACCCGGGTCCGCTGGTCAGGGGGATTTTCCGCGAACGGCCCGTGACCTGCACGGATGCTGAAGGCATTTCGTTGACAACGACGTAACTACAATGATGTAATGACCACAGCATCTCGTGTCTCGGGGGAGGGTCCACCACTACATATTGTGGTGAGGCGAGAAAGACCCTCGTTCGGGCGCTTGATCGAGGACAGCGCGGCGAGCACCAGCGAACCGAACCCACCCTGAGCACGCAGGAGGACCCCAGCACCATGGCTATCGCTCCCCAGCGATCCGAGATCGGCATCCGCCGTCACTTCACGACCCCCGGCGTCCACCCCTACGACGAGGTGCGCTGGGAGCGGCGCGACGCCCGCATCACCAACTTCCGCGACGGGACGGTTGCCTTCGAGCAGCTGGGCGTCGAGGTGCCCGAGAGTTGGAGCGTCAACGCCACCAACATCTTGGCGCAGAAGTACTTCCGCGGGACGCTCGGCACCGAGGAGCGCGAGTGGTCGCTCAAGCAGGTGGCGGACCGCGTGGCGGACACGCTGACCGCGTGGGGCATCAAGGACGGCTACTTCGTCGACGACGAGGAGGCCCAGGTCTTCAACCACGAGCTGAAGTACCTCATCATCCACCAGCGGGCGGCGTTCAACTCGCCGGTCTGGTTCAACATCGGCGTGCCGGGCGTGCCGCAGCAAGGCGCGGCGTGCTTCATCCTCGCGGTCGAGGACACCATGGACTCGATCCTCAACTGGTACACCGAAGAGGGGGTCATTTTCAAGGGCGGCTCGGGCGCCGGCGTGAACCTTTCCAAGATCCGCTCCTCCTACGAGCTCCTCAAAGGCGGGGGCACCGCCTCGGGTCCGGTCAGCTTCATGCGGGGGGCCGACGCCTCGGCCGGGACGATCAAGTCGGGCGGCAAGACGCGGCGGGCGGCCAAGATGGTCATCCTCGACGCCGACCACCCCGACGTGGAGGACTTCATCTGGTGCAAGGCGATCGAGGAGCGCAAGGCCCGGGTCCTGCGCGACGCCGGCTTCGACATGGACCTCGACGGCGCGGACAGCCACTCGACCCAGTACCAGAACGCCAACAATTCGGTGCGGGTGACCGACGAATTCATGCAGGCCGTCATCGACGGCGACCAGTGGGAACTGCGGGCGCGCACCGACGGCTCGGTGATCCGCACCGTCCCGGCCCGTGACCTCTTCCGCCAGATCGCCCACTCGGCCTGGGAGTGCGCCGACCCCGGCCTCCAGTACGACACGACGATCAACCGCTGGCACACCGCGCCGAACAGTGGGCGGATCAACGGAAGTAACCCCTGCTCCGAATTTGTTCACCTCGACAACAGCTCGTGCAATCTGGCATCGATGAACCTGCTCACCTTCCTCGACGACAACGATGAGTTCGACGTCGAGGGATTCAAGGCGGCGGTGTCTGTGGTCTTCACCGGCCAGGAGATCATCGTCGGGAACGCCGACTACCCGACGATGAAGATCGGCGAGGTGACCCGGGCCTTCCGCGAGCTGGGCATCGGCTACGCCAACCTGGGCGCGCTGCTCATGGCGCAGGGCCTGCCTTACGACTCGGACGGGGGCCGGGCCTGGGCGGCCGCCATCACGGCGCTGCTCACCGGGCACGCCTACGCCACCTCCGCCCGCACGGCGGCGCGCATGGGACCCTTCGCCGGATACCACGAGAACCAGGAGCCGATGCTCGACGTCCTGCGCATGCACCAGGCCGAGGCAGCCCGCATCGACGAGGACGTCGTGCCCCCGGACCTCCTCTCGGCAGCCCAGGAGGCCTGGGATCGCGCGGTCGACCTGGCCGAGGTCTACGGCGTGCGCAACTCGCAGGCCTCGGTGCTGGCGCCGACCGGCACCATCGGGCTGCTCATGGACTGCGACACCACCGGCGTCGAGCCCGACCTGGGTCTGGTGAAGACCAAGAAGCTGGTGGGCGGCGGCACCATGTCGATCGTCAACCAGACGGTGCCCCGGGCGCTGACCAAGCTGGGTTACGGGCCCGAGCAGGTGGAGGACATCGTCGCCTACATCGACGAGCACATGTCCATCGTGGGCGCCCCGCACCTGGTCCCCGAGCACTTGAGTGTCTTCGCCTGCTCCATGGGCGACAACACCATTCACTACACCGGCCACATCCGGATGATGGGAGCGGTTCAGCCCTTCATCAGCGGCGCCATCTCCAAGACGGTGAACATGCCGGAGGACGTGACGGTCGAGGACGTCGAGCAGCTGCACATCGACGCCTGGAGGCTCGGTATCAAGGCGGTGGCCATCTACCGGGACAACTGCAAAGTGGCCCAGCCCCTCTCGACGACCAAGAAGGAAGCCGTGGCGATCCAGGGCGGCGACGTGGCGCCGGCGGGCTCCGAGGCCGAGGCCCGTGACCGCAAGTCGGCCGGCCGCATCGCCGAGCTCGAGTCGGCGCTGGCCCAGGCCCGCCGGCGCGAGGCCGACCCGGTGCTGGTCGGCGCGGTGCGCGAGCGGCTTCCCCGCAAGCGCAACTCCACGACGTTCTCGTTCCGGGTGGCCGACTGCGAGGGCTACGTCACGGTGGGCGAGTACGAGGACGGGCGCCCCGGTGAGGTGTTCATCAAGGTGTCGAAGCAGGGGTCGACCCTGGCCGGCATCATGGACGCCTTCTCCATCGCCATCAGCCTCGGGCTCCAGCACCAGGTGCCGCTGTCGACCTTCGTGGGCAAGTACGCCAACATGAAGTTCGAGCCGGCGGGCATCACCGACGACGCCGAGCTGCGCATCGCCTCGAGCCTGGTCGACTACATCTTCCGCCGGATGGCGCTCGACTACCTCTCGGTGGAGGAGCGGGCCAACCTCGGCGTGCAGTCGACGCAAGAACGCATGCAGCCGACGCTGCCGGGTGTCGAGGAACAGGCGACGCCGACGGTGGGCCTGCTCGACGACGGAGGCGCTGCGGGGAACGGTCTGACCGCTCCCGGGGTGTCGGGTCCGACGACGTCGCCGGCTCCTCACTCGGCCCCGGCGCAGCGGCCGCTGGCCCGGGCGGAGCAGCGCGACGCGCCGTTCTGTTACAACTGCGGCAACCACATGCAGCGGGCGGGGTCCTGCTACGTGTGTGGGAGTTGCGGGACGACCAGCGGGTGCTCGTAAGCGATCTCCTCTTCGAGGCAGCTTGCTAGTGCCCGGCAAGAACTGACCGTACCCGAGCAAGGACCGCAGCTTCGCCATCGGGCGACGGTTGAGGTCAAGCAGGTGCACCCGCCATCACTGCGACGACGCCCAGCACTCCGGCGGCAAGGAGGGCAGACACGACGCCTCGCCGAAGGCCGAGGAGCCAGACTGCCGCCAGACCGAGGATGCCGAGCTGCCAGAAGTGCGCCAACTCTCGCCCGAGCGGGATGGCAGACCCGGCGATCGCTCCTATGACGGCAGCGCCTGCGCCGGTGAGGAAAGCCTGGATCCGTGTATCCGCGCGCAGGCGGTCGAAATGGGGCGCCCCGGCGATGATGAAGCAGAAGGAGGGTGCGAAGGCAATGAGTGCAGCCAAGAGTCCTCCGCCGAGCCCTCCAGCGGCGTAGCCCACGACAGCGACGGTCTGGACGACGGGTCCGGGTGTGATCTGGCCGAGGGCCACCGCATTGAGGAATTGTGCTCCGGTCATCCAGTGGTAGGTCACCACTGCGTCGTGCTGCATGAGCGGGATGATGACGAAGCCGCCTCCGTAGGACAGCGCTCCGACTTTGAAGGCGACCCAGCACAGGGCAGCGATGCCGCCGGCGAGGACGGGTGGAGTGCCGGCCGGGACCACGAAGAAAGCGGTCTTGCCCGAGATGTTGGTGAAACCGCCCCGCACGGCGATCTCGAGGAAGCCGCAGCCGAAAAGGACGAGGACGAGGTACGGGCCGATGGTGGCCGCAGACGCAGCCCCGGCGCCGAAGTAGACGAGCCATCGGATCCTGAGGGAGCGCGCTCCGCCCGTTCGGTGCCAACTCGCCGGCATCAGCCCAAGGGCGGCGTTGAGGGCCACAACGGGCACCGCCGCACCGGCGCCTGCGGCAGCTCCTTGGATCCACAACGGGGGATGAGCCGCCAAGAAGACCACGGAGAGGGCCAAGATGATCACGAGTCCCGGGACGATGAAGCAGATGCCGCCGATCAGCGCCCCGACGCGCCCACGCAGCCGCCAGGCGCACAAGATGGCCAGCTGGGTCGAAGCCGGGCCGGGAAGCAGGTTGGTGGCCGAGATGCCGTCTTCGAATTCGTGGGCGCTCAGCCAACCCCGTTCTTCGACACAGAGTTTGCGGAGCAGGGCAATGTGAGTCGGCGGTCCCCCGAATCCGATGATCCCGATGCGGCTCCACTCGCGCACGATGGTGGAGAGCGGAACGCTGACTGGGGCGGACTCGGACATGGTGGGTGTCGTGGGTGGTCGAGACGGTGGCCGCCGGAGAGCTCGGGGCCGATGTCGCCGTGGATCGGGGAGGAAGCGGGAACCCGCTTAGGTGTCGATGGCAGAGCGGAGCGCAGCCAGGCGATCACGGTTGAGCGAGTACCAGACCCACTTGCCGCGCCGGTCGCCCTGGACGAGACCGGCGTCGCTGAGCACCTTGAGGTGGTGCGACACGGTCGGTTGACTCTTGGCCAAGGGCTCGACGAAGTCACAGACGCAAACCTCGCCTTCGGGAGCGGCCGCCAAGATGCTGAGCACCCGCAGTCGGACCGGGTCCGCCAGTGCGCTGAAGCCGGCGGCCAGCTCGGCGGCATCGGTGATGCCGAGGGGCGCAGCAAGGACGGATGCGCAGCACTCCGACGGGCGGATCTGGGTTGCGATTGCCTGCTTGCTCATGGCGCCACCACTTTCACATTGACATCTATCGATACATCCGCGATACTCGATGCATCGACCGAGATCGATGCTAACAGGGAGGTCACCATGTCGAGGGTCCAGCTCGCACTCAACGTCAGCGACATCGACGAAGCCGTCGAGTTCTACGCCAGGCTCTTCGGGACCGAGCCCGCCAAGCGCCAGCCCGGCTACGCCAACTTCGCCATCGCCGACCCGCCGCTGAAGTTGGTGCTGATGGAGGACCCGACGGCTCGGGGACATGGGATGATCGGCGCCCTCAACCACCTCGGCGTCGAAGTCGAGACGACCGACGAGGTGGCTGCAGCAACCGGACGTCTGAGTGCCACGGGGATCGAGACCGAGGTCCAGGTGCAGACGACCTGCTGCTACGCCGTGCAGGACAAGGTCTGGGTGAACGACCCCGACGGCGCTCCGTGGGAGGTCTACACCGTCCTTGCCGACGCCCCCGCCGAGACTGGCATTGCCGGAGACGCAACGTGCTGTGTTCCCGATACGGCCGTGAATGAGCCGGTGAGCGCGGGTGCAACGCAGACCGGCTCGTCCTGCTGCTGAACGAGGCGGGTCGGCGGGGGAGGGAGCGATGAGGGACACCGTCTTGTGGCGGCGCCTGCTCGCGGAGTTCTTGGGCAGCGCCTTCCTGGCGGCCGTCGTCATCGGTTCGGGCATCGCCGCGCAGAACCTCTCCCCGGGCGACACAGGCCTCCAGCTCTTCGAGAACGCCGCCGCCACAGCGGCAGGCCTCTTTGCCATCATCTTGATGTTCGGACCGATCTCGGGTGGTCACTTCAACCCGATCGTCTCCTTCGTCGACGCCGGTTTCGGCGGTCTCAAGTGGAAGGACGCCGCCGCCTACCTCCCGTTCCAGACGCTCGGGTGTATCGGCGGGGCGATCCTCGCCAACGCCATGTTCTCCGAGGCCGCCATCTCGATCTCGACCAAGCACAGGGCCTCTGGGCCGCACTGGCTCTCCGAAGTCGTCGCCACCGTGGGCCTGATGTTGGTGATCTTCGCCCTGGCCCGCTCGGGGCGCTCCCACCTCGCCCCAGCCGCCGTCGGGGCCTACATCGGTGCGGCCTACTTCTTCACGAGCTCGACCAGCTTCGCCAACCCGGCCATCACCGTGGGCCGCATGTTCTCCAACACCTTCGCCGGCATCGCCCCTTCGTCGGTCCCGAGCTTCATCTCCGCCCAGGTCGTCGGTGGGCTGGTGGCCTTCGGCCTCATCTGGGTGCTCTACCCGGGGGTGACCCCCGCCCAGGCCTCTGAGGTGGTGGTGCCGCACCATCTCGGTGCTGAGACCCCTGGACCCACTGCTTCAAAGGAGTTGCCATGACAGACGTGCCCGTCGTCTTGTTCCTCTGCACGCACAACGCCGGGCGGAGCTTGGCGGCCCGGGTCCTCTTGGACCACTACGCCGACGGTCGTATCGACGTGCGTTCAGCGGGTTCCGAGCCGGCGACCGAGCTCAATCCCTCGGTCGTCGCGATCCTGCGCGAGCGGGGGCTCGACCCGAGCAAGGAGTTTCCCAAGCCACTCAGCGACGAGGTGGCTCAAGAGGCCGATGTCATCGTGACCATGGGTTGTGGTGACACATGTCCCGTCTATCCCGGCAAGCGCTATGTGGACTGGGAGCTCGAGGACCCGGCCGGCAAAGAGGTCGAGGCCGTGCGGCCGATCGTCGAAGAGATCGACTGGCGGACTCAGGCGTTGTTGGCAGAACTCCTGGGCGAGGCACCATAAGTCAGGCGGGAATCAACCGCCGTGCCGTGCTCCACAACATGATCCGCTGGAATGGCAAGTTCGGAGGTGTCTCGGGGCTTGACAACGGACTTCTGTTAGTGCTTACTAACCGTTAGTGACCACTGACCAAGACGACAGGGTGTGGGAGGCGCTCGGTGACCGCACGAGGCGAGCGATCGTCTTGTGCCTCACCGACGGGCCGAAACCGGTGGGCGAGCTCGCCACGTACCTGCCGGTGAGCCGATCAGCGGTGTCCCAACACCTCAAGGTGCTGAAGGACGCCGGTCTGGTCGCTGAGCGGGCGGTCGGAACCAAGAGGATCTACCGCCTCAACGAGGCCGGAGTCCTCGCCCTGCGTGACCAGCTCGACACCTTTTGGAATCGGGCGCTGAGCGGGTACGAGGACGTTGTCAAAGAGCCAACAAAGGAGAAGCGATGAGCCTGTCCAACGATGCGGTCGTCCGTCGCCACGTCGTCGTCGACGTCCCGATCGAGCGTGCCTTCGCCACGTTCGTCGAGCGCTTCGGTGACTTCAAGCCGCCGGAGCACAACCTGCTCGGTCGCGAGATCACCGAGAGCCGGTTCGAGCCACGGGTCGGTGGGCACATCTACGATCGGGCAGCGGACGGGAGCGAATGCCGATGGGCCCGTGTGCTCGCCTATGAGCCGCCCAATCGGGTCGTGTTCAGCTGGGATATCAGCCCGCAGTGGCAGCTCGAGACCGACGAGAGCAACGCCAGCGAGGTGGAGGTCCTCTTCGTTGCAGAGACGCCGGAGCGGACCCGACTAGAGCTCGAGCATCGCCACCTCGATCGCCACGGACCGGGATGGGAATCGCTCCGGGGTGCCATCGACAGCGATGGGGGATGGCCGCTGTATCTGGGTCGCTACGCCGATCTCGTCGCCGGGAGTTCCTAGCGTCGCGAGATCTCCAACGACTGGCCACTGGCGCGCACCGGACAATCGCGTTCGACAGCCTGTACGACCGCCCGCCCTCGAGGTACGTGCCGGAGGTTGTCCTACGTTCCGGTGAGGCGGCCGCATCACGTCTCCCCGACGGCGGCGATGGCGGCCTCGAGCGTGGGGTAGAAGCGGTCACGATCGAGCGTCTCGAAGAGACCGTAGCGAAGAACCAGATCTTGGAGCCGGGTGCGCATTTCTACAAACGCCATGTGGATGCCCTGGGCGTTGAGCTCACGGTCGAGCTGTTCGAGCATCCTCGCCGCCGACACGTCGACGTCGGTCATCGCCTCGCATTGGACGATGATCCACGACGCGTGCCGTTCAGCTGCGACATGGCGGATCTGGGTCCGGAAGGATGAGCAGTTCGCGAAGAACAGAGGCGCCTCCCAGCGGTAGACCACGATCCCCGGCAGTTCGCGCGCGTCGGGATACCGCTTGACGTTGTGCCACCCTCCCAAGGACTCCGTGTAGCCGAGGACGGCGCCATGGGGTTGCCAGCTGCGACGGAAGAACAGCAGCACCGCGAGGACCACGGCGATGACGATTCCGGGCAGGACCCCGAACACGATCACCCCTACGCTGGCGACCACCGAAAGAACCAGGGCGCTCTTGCGAACCCGGTAGTAGCGCACCAACGCCTCGAGGTCGAGCAAGGAGAGCGCGGCGGCGATCAGCACAGCGGCCAAGGCGGACTGGGGAAGGTCGGCGAGCAGGGAGTTGAAGAACAGCAGCAACGCGACAACGATGCCGGCACCGACCAACGACGCGAGCTGAGATTTTGCGCCCGCCTGTTCCACGACGGCCGTGCGCGACCCGCTGGTCGACACTGCGAAACCCTGGAGTAAGCCCGCGGCGAGGTTGGCCGCTCCGATACCGATCATCTCCTGGTTGGGATCCACTTCTTCGCCCCGGCGGGCCCCGAAGCTCGAGGACGTGGCGATGGTGTCGGCCAGCGATACCAGCGTGATGCCAACGGCCGCCACCATCAAGGGCCCGACATCGGCCAACTTCGTCCAGGGGACCGACGGCGCGGGCACCCCCCTGGGGAGCGTCCCCACAGTCGATACCCCGTGCGCGTGGAGGTCGAAGATCGCCGAGACGACGGTGGCCGCCACGATACCGACGAGGACCGCAGGGACGACCTTGGTGAATCGGGACAGCACCAACAAAATGGCCAACACGCCCAGGCCGACGACGAGCGCCGCCCCGACGGTGCCATCGAGCCCGAGCACGAAGGCCTTGAGCTCGGGACCGAAGCCCTCGGCGTCCGTCGAGAACCCGAAGAGCTTGGGCAGCTGGCCCACGATGATGATGAGGGCGAGACCGTTCATGTAGCCGACCTGCACCTCACTCGAGAGCAGATCAGCGACGAAGCCCAGCCGGCCGATCCCCAGTCCGATCTCGATGATGGCGACGATCACCGCGAGCATCCCCGCCAGAGCAATGGCTCGGTGCACGTCGCCACCTGCCAGCAAGGGCGTGAGAGCGGCGAAGATCAGAGGGGAGATGGACGAATCCGGCCCGAGGACGAGGATCCGGGACGGTCCGAAGACCGCATAACCGACGAGGCATCCGATCGACGTGTACAAACCGGTGACGGGCGGCAGGCCGGCCAGCTCGGCGTAGGCCAAACCCTGCGGAACCAAGATGGCGGCGAGAACCACGCCGGCGACGACGTCCGACCGTGCCCACTTTCGGTCGTACGTCCGAACGGCCCGAAGACCCGGTACCCATTTGACTATCCCCGACGCGCCCTCGGCCATCGTCCCCCGATCCACCTGCGACCTTCGGCTCTGTCACGCCGTTCGGCCAGAACCTACAATGCGATTGGGCAGAAGACCAGGGAAAGGTATGCGGTGATGACCCCACCCGAACGGCATTGGACGCTCCGCCGTCCACTCAGCGCGAGGACGGCACGGTCGCGTCTTGTGCAGCCGGGTGGAGGGAAGACGCGATGAGTGACTCGAGTCGCACCTCCATCATCGGACAACGAGCTCTTGCCATCGTCTCACTGGTCGCGGTCCTGCTCCTCGCCGTCGCGCTGATCGGCTTCCTCGTCCTCAACGGCGTGTATGTCATCGTCGGAGCAGCCGGCTTCGCGCTCGGTGTCGCCGGAGGTTGGTGGGCGATAACCAAGAGGGCGCCGCGCCGCGGGCTTGGGATCATCGGGATGGTCGTGGGCGCGGCCGTCCTGGTCACCGCGCTGCTCCGGGCCGGGAATGAGGACTGGCAATCGTTCGTCCGATCGCTCGTTTGCCTCGCGCTTCTCGTCATCGCCGTTGTGACCGCACGCGCGGCTTTGTCTGCCAGCCTGCGGAATACTGCCACCCGTCTGGTGCATCACGTGGGACGGCCCTCGCACCCGGTTCTGCTGTGCAATCCGTGGTCGGGCGGCGGGAAGGTCCAGGAGTTCGGTTTGGTGGAGCTCGCCTCCTCACTCGGGGTCGAGACCGTGATGCTCGACCACGGCCTGGACTTGGCCGAACTGGCTCGGGACGCCATAGCCCGGGGTGCCGATTGCCTGGGGATGGCCGGCGGAGATGGCTCACAGGCCCTCGTCGCCTCTCTTGCGGTGGAGCACGATCTTCCCTTCGTTTGCGTGGCTGCAGGGACGCGGAACCATTTCGCTCTCGACCTAGGGCTGGACCGCCGCGACCCGCGCCAGAGCGTGTACGCCTTCCGCGATGCCCTCGAACGCCGGGTCGACTATGCGACGGTGAACGACCGCTTCTTCGTCAACAACGTTTCGTTGGGCGTCTACGCCACCATCGTCCAGCAGGAGGGCTACCGGGAAGCCAAGGTGGCGAAGACGAGGGAGCTGCTCCCAGAGTTGCTCGGCAAGACCACAGAGCCCTTTGATCTGTCATTTGTGACGCCCGAAGGCACCGAGGTCAACGGGCCCTTCCTCGTCATGGTGTCGAACAACCCCTACGTCCTCGCCGCCTCACCGAGCACGTCGCAGCGCCTCCGGCTCGACACGGGTCGCCTTGGCGTCTTCGCCGTGACGGCAGCAACCGGAGCACAAGCGGCCGAAGTCGTCACCCTGGCCCTGGCCGGCCAGGGGTCGCGCAGCGGACATGCTTTCGAGTTCACCTGCGAGAAATTCGAGATCAGATCCCACTCCGGCACCGCGTACGCCGGCATCGATGGCGAGGCCCTCGAGCTGGAGACGCCGATGACCTTCCGCTCCCATCCGCGGGGCCTGCGCATGCTCGTTCCGGAGGGGAACAACGAGATAGCGCTCCGACGTCAGTCTCGGCGTGTGCAAGTGCACGATCTCGTCCAGTTGGCAATGGGCGCGCACCCCGGTTAGGTGCCGGCCCGGATGTCGGGTCAGAACCGCATCGGCACCTCGTGCCGATGCGCGCTCGGTTCTCGGTAGTCGCCTTTCTTCTGCCGTCGAGGCAGAACGACCTGCGAGGTTTTCTCGCTCTCGTAGGGAACCATGTCGAGAATGTGGCTGATGATGTTGAGACGGGCTCGGCGCTTGTCATCGGAATTGGCCACATACCAGGGCGCGCTTTCGGTATCTGTGGCTGCAAACATGGCATCGCGTGCCCTGGAGTAGTCGTACCAGCGGCTGTACGACTTGAGGTCCATCTCTGAGAGCTTCCAGGTCTTGCGACCGTCGTCGATGCGGGCAGTCAAGCGACGCGTCTGTTCCTCTTGGCTGACCTCGAGCCAGTACTTGAGCAGAATCACGCCGGAGTCGATGATCGCCTGCTCGACGAAGGGAACGAGCTCGAGGAAGCGGTCCGTCTCGTCTTGCGTGCAAAAGCCCATGACCGGCTCGACTCCGGCGCGGTTGTACCAGCTCCGATCGAAGATCACCACCTCACCACCGGCGGGGAGATGGGGGATGTAGCGCTGGAGGTACATCTGTGATCGTTCACGCTCGTTGGGGGCAGACAGAGCCACGACACGGAAGACCCGAGGGCTGACCCGCTCGGTGAGACGTTTGATGACGCCGCCCTTCCCGGCGGTGTCCCGGCCTTCGAACACGATGCACACCTTGGCGTGCTCCTCGACGATCCAGCGCTGCATCTGCACGAGTTCGACCTGGAGGTGGCTGAGGTCCTTCTCGTATTCCTTGCGTGGCAACTTTGTCAACGACAGTTCTCCCTTGCCTCACATTAGGCGGTCGGTCGTCTGGCCTCTCGAAGGCTCACGCTCGAGAGGATGATCCACCCGCGACCTGGTCCCTACGAGATCCACACAGCGGCACCGGCGACAGTACCGGCTGCCCCGAGCAGCGAGAAGATCCCTGCGCCGACCATCGACCCGGCGCCGATAAAGCGGCCTGGCGGATGCCGAGTGCTTGTGGGGCGGTAGGGCCAGCTCCTGGGGCGGTGCTCGTGGGATCCTCGGCTGACGCCGCGGTACTCATTGTCCAGTTGCGAGCGCGGGAGGGGGTTCGACCATGTAGCGCCGGGCCAAGAGCTTGCCCAACTCCCAGAGGATGAAGAGCCCGACGGCAGGCACGAGCGCCCATCCGAACTCGCGCACGTTGAGATCGGTCGTGTCGAGCAAGCGGCGTAAGGCGTCCATCTGTGTGGTCAAGACGGCCAAGATGACCTCGACGATGAGGGCTCGGTTCATCTGCTTCGAGTCGAACGTAGAGGTGGTGAGGATGGTGCCGGTCTCCGAACGACATTCGAGGGCCGCCACGACGAGACAGAAGGCAAAGGTCGTGAACGCGATCGAGTTGCCGACCGCCTCGGAGTGGAAGTGCTCGGTCCCGAGCTCGATCATCGTGAGCAGTCCGACCGTTATCACCAGACCGGCGGCCCCGACAGTGATCATCATTCGAGGGGTGAGGACGGACTCACCTCTGGGTTTTGGGACCCGATCCATGAGCCCTGGTGTTTCCAAGTCGAATCCGAGTGCGAAACCGAAGGCGGCGTTCACGAAGAAATGGATCCAGAGCACCTGGGCCGGGTTGAAGGGCGCTCCCGCGGCAATGTTGAAGAGCGAAGCACCGAGGAAGGTGAGCACGAAGACGACGAGGAGCACGAGGACGAAGCGGATGTATTTGGTGAGGTTGTCGAAGATCTTGCGGCCCTGCTCGACCGCGTAGACGATCGTGGCGAAGTTGTCGTCGGAGAGGATCATCCGCGCGGCGTTCTTGGCCACCTCGGTGCCGCTGCCCATGGCGATGCCGATGTCGGCCGCCTTGATGGCGGGAGCGTCGTTGACGCCGTCGCCGGTCATGGCCACGACCTCCCCTTTCGCCTTGAGGGTGTCAACGAGTAGCACTTTGTGCTCGGGCGCGACCCGCCCGAGCACGCCAATGTCATCGATCCGATTCAGGCGCTCGGACTCTGACATGGCAGCGAAGTCGGCTCCCAAGATGGCGTCGCCACCGATCCCGACCTGCTTCGCTATGGCGGCCCCGGTGGTGACGTCGTCACCGGTGATCATCCGGACCCGGATGTGGGCCGCCTGGGCCTCGGCCACTGCTGCCTTGGACTCAGCCCGGGCCGGGTCCACCATCCCGACCAGGGCGGTCATCTGGAGGTCTTGGATGTGGGCGAGCAAGTCGCCGTCGGGATCGAACCCGACGGGGTCGAGGTCTCGCTGGGCGGCAGCCATGACCCGTTGGCCCGCACCGGCCATGCGCTCGACGCTGCTCTGTGCTCGCGCTGCGAGGTCTTCATCCCAGGGGATTGAGCTGCCTGCCGAGAGGGCGGTGGTGGCCCGGTCCATCACGGCGGGCGCCGCGCCCTTGACGAAGCAGCGCACGACAGCTCGGCCATCGACGTCGATCCGGTGAAAAGTGGCCATCAGTTTGTAGGTGGGGTCGAAAGGCAGAGTGGCCAAGCGGGGCAGCGCCTCGCGGGAGCCCTCGATGTCGACGCCGGCCTTGTGACCGAGTACGAGCAGAGCGCCTTCCGTCGGGTCTCCCACCACCGCACCGTCGACCAGCGTGGCATCGTTGGCCACGAGGAACGGCACGATCGCGTCTCCGATCGTGTCCGTCGTTCCCACTGGATGCTCGACCCGGCCCTCGAGGCCGTAGCCCGACCCGGTGATGGTGTAGCGGTCAGTCGGGTCGAGCACTTCGACCGCGGTCATCTGGTTGAGCGTGAGCGTGCCGGTCTTGTCCGAGTTGATGGCCGAGGTGAACCCGAGCGTCTCGACCGCCGGCAGTTCCTTGACCAACGCATTTCTCTTGGCGAGCTCGACGCTGCCCAGTGACAAGATGACCTGCGTCACCGTCGGCAGCGCCTCTGGGATAGCCGCGATGGCGAGCGAGACAGCAGCGACGAAGAGCACGTCCCAGGCCTCGTTGCGGGCGCGCCCCAAGATGAACATCACCACCATGGTCAGGCCGGCGGCAGCCACGATCCAGAGCGTCAGGGTGTTCAGCTCTTTGGTGAGCGGTGACTGCTCCGACTCGGTGGCCGACAGCATCCCCGAGATCTTTCCCATCTCGGACTGGGCCGCCGTTGCCGTGACGATCATCACGCCGCTGCCATGGGTCACCGGGGTGTTCATGAAGGCCATGTTCACCTGGTCGCCCGGTGCCAGATCGGCCCCCGAAAGGGTCGAGGACTCCTTCTGCGCCGGGACGCTCTCACCGGTGAGGGCGGATTCGTCGATCTGGAGCGCCGTCGCCGCGATGATGCGCCCGTCGGCGGGGACCTCGTCCCCGGCGGCCAGGAGGACGACGTCGCCGACAACGACCTCTTCGGCGGGGATCGCGACCTCGGTCCCACCCCGGCGCACCCGGGCGGTGACCTTCATCATGGACTTGAGCGCGTTCATGGCGCTCTCGGCCTTGCCCTCTTGGCGCAGACCCACGACCGCGTTGAGGAGGGTGAGCGCGATGAGCAAGATGGCGGTGTTCCATTCGCCGACGGCCGCCGACACGATTGCAGCGCCGATCAGGATCAGCTGCATGTAGGTGCGGTATTGGTCGATGAAGCGCAGCCACCCGGGCTTGGACTTCTCCTCGGGCAGCGCGTTGGGCCCGTGCGCAGCCAGCAACGTGGCAGCGCGCTCAGTACTGAGGCCTGTCGCGGCGTCGACTCCGAGCGCCGATGCCACCTCGGTGCCGTCGAGTGCGTACCAGAGCACCGCAGCGTTTCCCGACGATGAGCTCTGACCCGAGGCGGTCTGCGTCATGAGCCGAACGTGGCCACGAGGATGGCCTTGATGGTGTGGAGCCGGTTCTCGGCCTGGTGGAAGACGATGCTCGCTTCCGACGTGGAGACCGTGTCGGTCACCTCGAGCCCGTCCGCCATGCCGCTGGCTTCCATGATCTCAGAGCCCAAAACCGTATTTGTGCCGTGAAGGGCCGGCAGGCAGTGCATGAAGCGCACCCTGGGATTTCCGCTGGCCCACAAAAGCCCGGCATTCACCTGGTAGGGAGTGAGCACATTGACCCGCTCCTCCGTACATCGTGCGAATCGCCCATCGAGACCCTCGGCGCCGCCACTCAGGGGCGCTGGCCTCAGATGCGGGCCTGCTCTTGTGGGCTGAGTGTCGCCTCGACTGGACCGCCGTAGGCGGCCAGGGCGTAGATCACGATGACGCCGAGGGCGATGTAGGTCAAGGACCAGACCGGGTAGTAGGGCATCCACCAGATGGCACTGATGGCGCCGATGGCCCCGGCCACGATCCCGACCCAGCGCCCGATCTGCGAGCGCGCCATCACGGCCAGGGCGCACAGGATCAAAATGATGCCCACGATGAGCCAGACCCAGCCGTAGTGCTTGAGAGTGGAACCCAAAGTGGCATCTTGGAGGTGGTCGGGGAGTTTCCCGTGGTAGCGGAAGGCCCAGATGGCGTCGAAGATGCGCATGACGCCGGCCACCCCCAACACGACAGCGGCGAAGATGGTCCAGCCGTGACCTCGATCGTTCATGGCAACTCCCCTCGAACCTCTCGAACCTGCCCGCACCGACGCTCGCGCGAGCCTCGGCGTACAGCCTTCACCGCACGGTACACCGGACGCCTCGTCGATGGAGGGATCGTCAGCGAGACCCGCGCGATCGTTCGTGTGAGCGGCGACCGGATTCGCCTCCTGGGCATGAGCCTCAACGGGGGTACGCGAGGTTCTCGCAATTCAGCAGCAGGGAGGCTAGAACTTGGGCACAGGGCACAGCCACGAGTGCAGAGGAAGGGTTCATGCTTGCGTACGACTACCCGCTGGGCGGGGTCTTCTTGTCGATGTTGTATTTCTTCTTGTTCTTCATCTGGATCTGGATCCTCATCACCGTCTTCATCGACATCTTCCGCAGCGATGACCTCAACGGGTGGACCAAGGCACTCTGGGCCATCTTCGTCATCATCCTCCCGTTCCTCGGTGTCTTCATCTACCTGATCGCCCGGGGCGGAAAGATGCAAGAGCGCAAGCTCCAAGATGCAGCCCAGCAGAAGAGCGCCTTCGACTCCTACGTCAGGGAGACCGCCGGTGATTCGGGTGGTGACATCACCTCACAGCTGACCCAGCTCGCCAACCTCAAGGCACAAGGTGTCCTCACCGACGCCGAGTTCGAGGCGCAGAAGGCCAAGGTTCTGGCCTCGGGCTGATCCGAGCGCTGGGCCTTCGTCGGAGACGGTCAAAGTGGACAACACGTGAGCGCAGAGGAGCGGCAAGTGGCAGAGGCGAACGGGCCCCTAGGGCCGATCAGCTACCTGGTGGTCGAGTTCCCAGGAAGCAAGATGACCGGGGAGGGCTTCTCCGTCTTGGTCGATCTGGTCGAGCAGGGTGTCATCAGGATCTTGGATTTGGTCTTCGTCTCCAAGGCCCAAGACGGCTCGTTGGGAATCATCGGGCTCGCTGACCTGGATCAAGACGGGACGCTGGACGTGGCCGTCTTCGAAGGTGTTTCCTCGGGTCTGGTGAGCCAAGAGGACCTCGCGGAGGCGGCACCCGTGATTGCACCCGGCTCCTCAGCCGCCATCTTGATCTTCGAGAACCGCTGGGCGACGCCCTTCATCCAGGCATTGCGTCGAGGCAAGGCCGAACTTGTCGCCGCCGGCTACATCCCCCAGGACGATCTGGCGGCCGCGCTCGACGCCGCCGAAAGCTGATCAACGAAAGGACGAGACCATGCCGTTGCTCCGAGGTATCGCACGCACCGCCGCCATTGCCGGGACGGCGACCGCCGTATCGAACCGCGTCTCGCGCCGTCAGGCGAATCGCTGGTCCCAACAAGAAGATCAGCAGTACGCACAACAGCAGCAATATGCACCACCACCACCACCGCCACCGCCACCGCCACCAGCGGCACCAGCGAGGGATCAAGTCGCGCAGCTCAAGGATCTCGCTGATCTCAAGGCGCAAGGAATCGTCAACGACGCCGAGTTCGAAGCCCAGAAGAAGAAGATCTTGGCCAGCTGAAGAGACCGGCTGAAGAGAGAAGACTCACCGCGGCGCGACACTTCGGCTCCGGGAAGCGTGGTGCAGCTCAGCCAAGTCATGAATGACGTGAAGAGCGAGGAACCTGGGCAGACACGCTGAGCGGATGTCGGGCCCGAGACCATTCGCACGTTCCTCGACCGCTGATCCGGTACGAGGTGGTCCGTCAGGTCTTGGGTGTGAGTTGATAGGTGAAGGGCGCTGACGGCGGCTTGAGGGCTTGGGAGTGCTTGCCCGAGGTCACCGTCACCGTCGTGCCTCCGGCGCCGACCTCGATCGTGCCCGGGCCGAGGATGATCTGGTGCTGCGACTGGCCCGGGCCCACGATGCCGGCGAATGCCGGGCGTTGACCCGACGGGCTGATGCTGACCCATGAGCGCCCCGTCGAGGTGCTGACCGTGACCGAGTAGATGGCGATCGGGATGGAGTAGCTCGCCGAGTTCGCCGAGGTCGACGTCTGCGTCAGCAGCGGCGCATCGGCCGGGAGGGTGCTCGGGGTGTTGGTCGCGGCGTTGTGCGACGGAGACGTCGAATTGAGATTGATCACTCCTGCCTTCACCAAGCCGAGCATGGCCGCGGCCAACAGCACAATGACGGCCACCAGGGCCACCGTGATCCGCAGGGCGTGCCCACCCCGATCGGGACGACGTGACCTCGATTGACGAGGCACGGCCGGGATCTGATCGGTGTCGGCATACGACCTGCTCTGCGGACCGGAGAAAAGTTGGCCTTGCGTGACCGCCTCCGGGCGTTCGAAGACGATCGTGGGGTGCTCGGCCTGGATTCCCGTCTGGTCAGCCTGCACATCCATGGCCGTCTCTCGACCTCCTCGCGGCCCGCCTTGGCCGTTCCGCCCGCTACCCCCCGGGGAGAACCCCCAGGTCACCCCCTACGGTACCGCCCCGGCGGCCGAATAAGCGCGCGCCTCGGCCCGCCGGGGAAGGATTCTCAGCTTCGACTCGGTTTCGGCCGCCCGTCGACCGCGATGGGGGTGCCCCCCTCATCGAAGCAGGGCACTCCAAGGGCGCTGTCACCGATGGAAATGGGTTTGGTCCTCACCGTGCCTGGTCTGCTCAGCGGCCCGTGCGGCCGTCGAGGAGCTCCCGGGTGATGTCCATGTGGCCCACGTGGCGGGCCGTCTCCTCGATCATGTGGAACAGCGCCCAGCGCCACGTCGTCGGCCGGAACTCTGCGGCCGACGGCTGGTCGAGCGAACTCACCTGATCCAGTGCGGCATCGGCCAGGGCGCTCTCGCTGCGGTAGAAGGCGACGACCTCGTCGGCCTCCCATCCCTCGGGCAGTTCGAACATGTGAGCCCGCCACCCCATGTCCATGGGCTCGCCGGCGCCGATGGCCCGGAACCAGAGCCGCTCGGCGTAGCCGAGATGGACGACGAGCACACCGAGCGAGTTGGCCCCGGGCGCGGGCCGCCAGCGGAGCTGCTCGGGACCGAGGCCTTCGAGTTTGAAGATGGCGCTGTCGCGCAGGTGCTGGAGCCAGGCCCGGGCCATCGCCGTCTCCCCGAGCGGCGCGGCCTCCTCGGGACGGGGAACATGGATCTGCGGCGGCCGCTCAGCCATCAGGTGTCCTCCATCGTCGCGGCTTCGCGCCGGTTGGCACAATCCTGGCTCGCATCGAGGGCGCCGGGAACCGGCCCCGACGCCGCGCCTGACGCCGCGTCAGGTGGCGTTATGGTTGGCCGTTCAGGGGCCAGCGATCGGGGGCGACGGAGTGGATGACCTCAGCGGCAGGGTGGCCGTGGTGACGGGAGGAGCGGCCGGCATCGGCCGGGGGATCACCGAGGCCCTGCTCGAAGAGGGCGCACGTGTCGTCATCGCCGACGTCGAGGAACCGGTCCTCGACCTCGCGATCAAGGAGTTGTCCGACCTGGGACCGGTCCGGGGCGTGCTGACCGACGTCTCCTCCGCGGCATCGGTCGAGGCCCTGGCCGCCGACGTGTTCGCCACCGAGGGCGCCTGCCACCTGCTGTTCAACAACGCCGGCGTGACCTCGGGCGGGGGAGGGCGGCCCTGGGAACAGGAAGCCAACGACTGGACCTGGTGCTTCTCGGTCAATGTCTTCGGCGTGGCCAACGGGATGCTGTCCTTCGTCCCTCGCATGATCGAATCGGGCCAACCCGGCGTCGTCGTGAACACGTCGAGCATGGACGGGGGGATCGCCCCGGTGCCCTACGCCTCGGTCTACGCCTCGAGCAAAGCGGCGATCTCCTGTCTCTCCGAGGCCCTGGCCCACCAGCTCATCGCGGCCGGGACCGAGGTGCGGGCTGCCGTCTTCTATCCCTCCGGTGGGTTGCTCGACACCGGGTTGTGGACGGCCCAGCGCAACCGGCCCCCGGAACTGGCCCGGGTCACGCCCCGACCGCCCGCGCCGGGCACGACCTTCGAGGAGTTCAAGGCACAGATGGCCGCGGCCGGGCGTGCGGTCGAGGTCATGGACCTCCACGAGCTCGGCCGCTTCTGCGTCGAGGGGGTCAAGCGAGGCGACTTCATCATCGGCCACGGCCTCGACGAGTCCGCCGCCCTGCTGCACCGCCGGGCCGACGCCATCGGCCGAGGTCAGCTCCCACCGGCCGCGCTGAGCTGATGACGGTGACCGCGACCTCTCGCTACACCGTCGTCTCGGCCGACGGACACGCCGGGGCTGACCTCCTCGACTACCGCCCCTACCTGGTCAGCCGCTTCCACGACGAGTTCGACGCCTGGGCGGCCGAGTACGTCAATCCCTACGCCGACCTCATCGCTCCCATCGCCTATCGCAGCTGGGACAGCGAGCGCCGCCTGACCGAGACGGAGTCGGACGGCATCGCGGCCGAGGTCCTCTTCCCCAACACCGTGCCGCCCTTCTTCCAGGAGGGCAACCTCGTGGCCCTGCCGCCCACGCCCGAGGACTACGAGCGACGTTGGGCCGGCGTGCAAGCGCACAACCGCTGGCTGGCCGATTTCTGCGCGGCGGCGCCGGGGCGTCGGGCCGGCATCGTCCAGGTGTTCGCCAACGACATCGACGATGCGGTGGCCGAGATCCGCTGGGCCCGCGAGACCTTCGAGCCCTTCGGCGGCATCCTGCTCCCGTCGATCCCGCCCAACTCGCACCTGCCCCCGCTCTGGGAGGACCACTACGAGCCGCTCTGGCAGGTCTGCGCAGAGCTGGACGTGCCCATCAACATCCACGGCGGGAGCGCCTTGCCCGATTACGGCGACCACGAGGCCGCCCGCGCCATGATGCTGATCGAGATCCCCTGGTTCAGCCACCGCTCGGTCTGGCACCTGATCTTCTCGGGGGTGCTCGAGCGCCATCCCACGTTGCGCTTCGCCGTCACCGAGCAGGGCGTGGCCTGGCTGCCCCGCGGGCTGGAGACCCTCGACTGGTTCTACGGCCGCATGACCCTGGCCAACGCGGCCGAAGCCAACTTCTTCGGGGCAGCCGCGGCGAAAATGACGATGACTCCCACCGAGTACTTCGCCGCGCAACTTCTGGATCGGCGCATCCTTCCTGCGGCCGAGCGAGGCACCCCTCTGCCGCGACCTCGGGATCGACCGCGTCATGTGGGGCGCGGACTACCCGCACTCCGAGGGGAGCTACCCGTACACGACCGAGGCGCTCCGCGTCGCCTTCGCCGACTACGCCGAGCCCGACGTGCGCGCCATGGTCGAGACCACCGCGGCCGCCTTCTACGGATTCGACCTCGACCGGCTCCGGCCGATCGGCGAACGCATCGGCCCACCCGTGGCCGAGGTGGGCAGGCCGCTGCCCCAGGACGACTGGCCGACGAAGACCACCTGCAACGCATTCGACCCCACGCAGATCCTGCGGGCGTGGTGAGCAAGGGAGGGCCCATGGAAACCGTGCGCTACGGCGCTCGCACCGAGCAAGTGAACCACGAGATCGAAGTGAAGAAGGCGCCCGACATCTGGTCGGAGGCGGTGACTGCCGTGTACGAGACCGACCCCGAGATCATCGCCGCGATCTTGCCCCCACCGCTCGAACCGGGCGACCGGCCCCTTGTGCGCATCACGATCACCCGGGTGGAGATGCCGGGCCTGCCCGTCTTCGGGGCGGGCTGGATCGGCGTGCAGGCCCGGCACCAGGACCGCCTGGGTGAGTACCCGATCTTCATGCCGATGACGACGGAGCAATCGCTGATCGGGGGTCGGGAGGTCAACGGCGAGCCCAAGAAGCTGGGCGAGGTCGAGGTGCAGCGCGAGGGCGACCAGGTCTCCGCGCGCATTTCGCGCATGGGCTTCACCGTGTGCGAAATCGTCGGGCGCATCAGCGAGACCCGCGACAACTACGAGCTCGAGAAGACGGACTTCTGGCTCAAGCTGTCACCCTCCTGCGAGCAGGCCGGAGTGCTCGACCAGGACCCGCTCCTCGTCTACGGGGAGAAGACGGAGCGCACCCGGCGGCACGAAGGTATTGAGGGCGACCTCATCTTGAAGGAGGCGCCGCTCGACCCGGTGGCCGACCTCGTCGTGCGCCGCATGGTCGACCTCAACTGGACCGAGCGCGCCTCGACCCAGGTCGGCCGGGTCATCGGACCGGTGCCACGCGAGGGCGTCCAACCCTTCATCCACCAGCGCTACGACGACCTTTCGGTACTGGGGGCGAAGCGATGAGCGACCGCTACGTGATCATTTCGGCGGACGCCCACGCCGGGCTCCCCTGCGAGGACTACCGCCCGTACCTCGACGCTGCCTACCACGCACAGTTCGACGAGTACCTGGCCGAGCGTCAGGCGAACCGGGACGACCTGTTGCGAATGAACTACGACTACATCATGGGCTGGGAGACGGACAACGAAGAGGGCTTGCGGGGCGCCTGGGACATCGAACAGCGTGACAAGGAGCTCGATGCCGACGGGGTGACCGCCGAGGTCATGTTCGCCGACGCCGACGCCATCACCGGCATGGCGTCCCCGCCCTTTGGTGCCGGACTCTCCGCCGGCGCCATCGCCGATCCCGAGCTGGCCTTCGCCGGCGCCCGCGCCCACAACCGCTTCCTGGCCGAGATGTGTGCCCGGAGCCCCGAGCGTCATGGCGGCATCGCGCTGGTGCCCATCACGCACGGAGTGGAACGCTCGGTGGCGGAGATCGAGTGGCTCGCCGAGCAGCCCGGCATCCGCGGGATCATGGTGCCGACCATGTGGCACGACCTCGTGCCCTACAACAATCCCTCTTACGACCCGGTCTGGGCCGCCTGCCAGGCGGCGGGCTTCCCGGTGCACACCCATTCGGGCGAGGCGCCGCAGGACGAGTACGGCGACAACGTCGGGATCTACTTGGCCGAGGTGGTCTGGTGGGCCGCCCGTCCGGCGTGGCACCTGCTCTTCTCGGGCGCCTTCGAGCGGTTCCCCGGGCTCAAGTTCGTGGTGACCGAGGCGGCTGCCTACTGGGCCGCCGACATGATGTGGAAGTGGGACCAGTACATGGGTGGTGGTCACACGACGAAGAAGATGGCGGCCTTGCTCAAGGGGAAGATCTCCAAGCTGCCCTCCGACTACTTCGGGGAGAACATCTTCATCGGCGCCTCCACCATGTCGCGCGAGGAGATCAGGCGACGCTACGTCCTCGGCTGCGACGTCGTCATGTGGGGGACCGACTACCCCCACCCCGAGGGCACGTGGCCCAACACCCAAGACCGGCTGCGCGGTGACTTCGGCGACATCCCGGTCGAGGATGCCCGCAAGCTCTTGGGGGAGACGGCCGCCCGCTGCTACGGGTTCGACCTCGAGGCCCTGCGGCCCATCGCCGAGCGCGTCGGCCCCACCCCGGCCGATCTCGGCCAGGATGCCTCGCTGCGCACCGACCCCGAGGCCGTGCGCACGGCGCGCTGGTGGAAGGACGAGTACCAGGTGCAGCCCCCCGGCTGAGCCCCCGGCCAAGCCTCGCCCGGCTCGACCGCCCCGCCGCACCGCCGGCTCGCCCGACTCACATTTCGTCGTCGCCGAAGAGGTTGACCCAGTTCGTCTGCATCGACGCGCCGTCCGCGATGATCGTGGCGCCACAGACGTAGCGGGCGGCCGGCGAGCACAGATAGAGGACCATGGCCGCCATTTCGTCGACGGTCCCGAGGCGTACCGTCGTGCCCTCGGCCACCAACTCGTCCGTGAAGCCTTTCTCGGTGCGTCCCACCGCGGCCAGCTCGCTCTCGGCCAGGCCCGGCGAGGAGAAGATGCCGGGGGCGAACGCGTTGATCGTCACCCCGCGGCGCATGAGGTAGGGCGCCAACGTCTTGACCATGTTGACCACGCCGGCCCGGGCCGCCCCCGAATGGGCGAACATCGGGGCACCGCGCTCGAAGGAGAAGGTGTGCACGACGTTCACGATGGCACCGGCCCCGGCGTCGGCCATCGGGCCCATGAAGCGGTTGGTCATCGTCCAGGTGCCGTGCAGGTTCAGGTCGACGACCGCCCGCCAACCGTTGTCCGAGATGGCGCTGGGCAGGGCCGGGAACTGGCCGCCCGCGTTGTTGACGAGACAGTCCACCCGGCCCAGGCGACCGTAGACGGCGTCGCGCAGCGCCTCGACCTGTCCCGGCTCGCGGATGTCGGTGGGGACGGCGGTGCAGTGCCCGCCCTCCTCCTCGATGGACCGCACGACCGCATCGAGCCGGGACACCGTCCGTCCGGCCACCACGACGTGCCCGCCCAGGTGGGCGAACGCATGGGCCACTTCGCGCCCGAGGCCGCTGCCCCCACCGGTCACGACGGCGACCTGGCCGTCGAAGAGTCCGGCGGCGAAGACGGACACCGCCGGTCCGGGCTGCCAGGTCATCGCGCGGCCGTCACCCGGCGAAGTCCCAGCTCTCGCCTTTCTCGTAGTGGTGGAGCACGTTCTTGGCGATGAGGATGCGGTGCACCTCGTCGGGGCCGTCGGCCAGCCGGAGCGTCCGGGCCCCGAGGTACATCTGGGCCAGGGGAAGATCGCTCGTCACCCCGGCCGCCCCCCACACCTGGATGGCCCGGTCGACCACCCGGAGGTAGGCCGCCGGGACGAAGACCTTGATGGCGCTGATCTCGGTCCGGGCCTGGGGGTCGCCGGCGTCCACCTTCTCCGCCGCGTGGATGGTCATCAGGCGCGCCGATTGGAGATCCATGTAGCTGTCGGCCACGAAGCCCTGCATGAACTGCTTGTCCTTGAGGAGGCCGCCGTGGACCTCGCGGGTCAGCAGGCGCTCCACCATGAGGTCGAAGGCCCGCCACATCTGGCCGACCGAGTTCATGCAGTGGAAGATGCGACCGGCGCCGAGGCGGTCCTGCGCGGCGCGGTGGCCTTCGCCCACCTGGCCCAGGGCGTTGTCGACGGGCACCCGGACGTCGGTGTAGCGCACCTCGCAGTGGTCGGAGGAGGAGGAGCCCCAGATCCCGATCCCGCGCACGATCTCGACCCCGGGTGTCGAGGTGGGCACGATGATCTGCACCATGCGGCCGGGCCCCTCGTCGTCGGCCGACTCCTTGGCCCGGCACATGACGATGAAGAAGTCGGCGGCCAGGCCGTTCGAGGTGAACCACTTGTGGCCGTTGACGACCCATTCGTCACCCTCCTGCACGGCCGTGGTCTGAATGGATCGGGGGTCCGATCCCGCGTTCTCGGGTTCGGTCATGGAGAAGCCCGACTGCATGGTCCCCTCGACCAGCGGGAGGAGCCACTTGCGCTTCTGCTCCTCGGTGCCGTACTTGACCAGGACGGTCTGGTTGCCCGAGTTCGGGGCGACCACGCCGAAGAGCGAGGCGGCACCGATGGCGTAGGCCAGGATCTCGTTCATGTAGGCGTGCGCCATGAAGTCGAGCCCCATCCCGCCGTACTCGGGCGGGAGGTGGGGGGCCCAGAGCCCCTCGGCCTTGACGGCGTCCTGCACCTCTTCGCGCAGGGCCTTGGCCTCTGCCCGTGCCTCCTCGCTGGACGAGCCCCGCCGCGCACTCCAGAGGAGGGACTCGTTGGGCAGGATCAGCTCGTTGACGATGCGCCCCGTCCTGATGCGGATGTCGTTGATGTGGTCGCTGAGCCCGGCGATGGGCGTCACGGTGATGGGCATGGATCCCCCCTGCGGGTCGTTCGGTCTTCCAAGCGCACCTTACGCAGGATCGTCGGTGCCGCCGCGTCCGGCCACCCAGCGCCCGGTCAGGGCACGTTCGTAGCGCCCGCGCCCGATGAAGCTGATGGTCCAGCGGGCCAGGGCGCCGAAGCGGTTCTTGAACCCGGTGAGGAAGGTGATGTGGACGACCAGCCAGATCAACCAGCCGAGGAAGCCCCCCACCCTGATCGGTCCCACCTTGGCCACGGCGGTGAAGCGCGAGATGACGGCGAGGGTGCCCAGATCCCTGTAGTGGAAGGGCTTGGGCTCCTTTCCCTCGAGCCGGCGCTCGATGGTGTGGGCGGCGTGGGCGCCCGACTGCATGGCCACCTCGGCCAGGGCGGGCAGGTCGTCGAGTGCCATCAGGTCTCCGACGACGAACACCTCGGGGTGGGAGGCCAGAGAGCAGTCCGGTTGGACCTTGACCCGGCCGCCCTTGTCCACCTCGGCGCCGGCCATGTCGGCCAGCGTCTTGCCCAGGCCGACGGCGTTGGTGCCGGCCGCCCACACCTTGGTGGGCGTGTCGATGCGCTCGGTCGAGCCGTCCCGCTTCGTGATGACCACGCACTGGTCGTCCATGTCGGTGACCATCGCGCCGAGGTGGATCTCGACGCCCATGCGCTCGAGGTCACGCGCCGTGATCCGGGAGAGCCGCTTCCCCATGGACGCCACCAGGGCGTCGCCCCCCTCGACCAGCACGACCCGGGTCTGGTGGGTGTCGATCCGGCGGTAATTGCGGTGCAGGGCGCGCCGGGCGAGCTCACGGAGCTGTCCGGCCATCTCCACCCCCGTCGGTCCGCCCCCGACGACCACGAAGGTCATGAGGGCCCGACGCTTGTCCGCGTCCGGCTCGGCCTCGGCCAACTCGAAGGCGCCGAAGATCCGCCCTCGCAGGGCCAGGGCGTCGTCGAGCGTCTTCATGCCGTGGGCGGCGTGGCGGAATTCGTCGTGCCCGTAGTAGGTCGGGGCGGAGCCACAGGCGACGATGAGACTGTCGTACTCGATGATCTCGGGCTGCCCGAACTCGTCGGCGTGGACGGTGCGAGCGGCCAGGTCGATCTCGCGTACCTCGGCCAGCACGACGCGGAGGTTGCGCGTCCGGCGCAGCACGTCGCGGATGGCCGGCGCGATCTGCCCCTCGGAGAGGATCCCGGTGGCCACCTGGTACAGGAGGGGCTGGAAGAGGTGATGGTTGGTCCGGTCGATGATCGTGACCCGCACCGGCGCCCCTTTCAGGGCACGGGCCGCGAAGAGGCCGCCGAAGCCACAGCCCAAGATGACGACATGGTGTTCCGGGACATGGGGTTGGGGGACATCGTGTTGGGGGACATCGTGTTGGGGGTCCGCTGGACTCACGGGGGCAGTGCTCACAAGAGGGTGTTCACCACCGTTTCCACGTAGTGGGCCAAGGGCAACGAGGCCAGCTCGTCGTGTCCGAACCACCCTACGGCGTCGGTGGTCCCGTCATCCTCTGGCCGCAGCGTGCCCTGCCACGAGTCGACCCGGTAGATGAGCCGGATGGTGTGGAGGCTCACCCCGTCGGGCAACGTGCGCACGTCGGAGAGCACGTCGAGCAACGGACCGACCGTCACCGTCAGCCCGGATTCCTCTTCGACCTCCCGTCGGAGCGAGTCCACCGGGTCCTCGCCGTGCTGGACGCCCCCGCCGGGCAGGAACCAGCGCCCTCTCAGGGTGAGGAACGGCGCCGCGCGCGCGAGCAGCAGACGGTCCTCGGCGTCGCGCACCACGCCGTAGGCGGCGATGCGCTGGCGTTGCTCGCTCGGCACCCCCGCATGCTTGTCGGCGCCGTCCCCGGTCGCCAACTCCGGCGCCCGGTACCCTGGCCTGGCCGTCGCCGCCGGACCCCGGCGGCCAGAAAGCGAATCGTGCCAGAAAGGGAAACATGATGGACACCGCAGCGCTCGAGGCGATCAAGCGGCTCAAGTACGCCTACTTCCGCACCCTCGACCTCAAGCAGTTCGAGGCGCTCGGGGCGCTGCTCACCGAGGACGCCACCTCCTCCTACGAGGACGGCAAGACGGTGCTCGAGGGCCGTGAGCCCATTGTGCGTTGGCTCGCCTCGGTGCTGGGCGACCCCGGCATCGTGACCGAGCACCATGGCCACCATCCTGAGATCACGTTCACCTCGGACACCGAGGCCGAGGGCACCTGGTACCTCCAGGACCGGGTCATCGTGCCGTTGGCCGACGTCGAGATCAGTGGCACCGCCTTCTACGCCGACCGTTACCGCCTCACCGACGCCGGCTGGCTGATCAGCCACACCGGGTACCAGCGCGTCTTCGAGGAGCACCGCACCCACTCGACCCTCGAGGTGCGCAGCTTCACCTCCCGCTTTCCGCCGGCCTGAGGCTCAGGGGCGCTCGGGTGGGCTGAAGGTGAAGGCGGGGTCGAAGAGCGTCGTCGGGGCCAACGCCTGCTCGATCGCCTCGACGAAATCAGGTTCCAGGTCGACGTCGAGCGCCTTCACGTTCTCGGCGATCTGCTCGGGCCGGCTCGCCCCGACGATGGCGCTGCTCACGTTCTGGTTCCGCAGCACCCAGGCCAGCGCCACCGCGGCCGGCGTGGAGCCCGCTTCGCGGCACAGCTGTGCGTAGGACGCCACCGGCTCGAGGATCTCGTCGCGCAAGAGCCAACTCATCTCCTCGCCCTCGGGCCCCGTGGCCCGCGTGCCCTCGGGGCGGTTCTCGCCCGCCCCCGGCTTGTACTTGCCGGTGA
This sequence comes from uncultured Acidimicrobiaceae bacterium, assembly GCA_963809715.1. Taxonomy (GTDB): domain Bacteria; phylum Actinomycetota; class Acidimicrobiia; order Acidimicrobiales; family RAAP-2; genus Bog-473. The sequence goes on from CAWEKO010000006.1 coordinate 109,403, forward strand.
GCACGCCCTGGGCCAGCGGTGACCACACGATCTGACCCACGCCCTCCTTCTCGCAGAGCGGGACGATCTCGGCCTCGATCACCCGCCAGATCAGCGAGTACTGGGGCTGGTTGGAGATGATGCGGTCGAAGCCCATCTCGTCGGCCAGGCGCAGGGCGTCGGCGATCTGCTCGGCCGTCCACTCCGAGACGCCGATGTAGTGGACCTTGCCCTGGCGCACCAGGTCGTCGAAGGCGCGCAGGGTTTCCTCGAGCGGGGTGGTGAAGTCGTAGCGGTGGGCCTGGAGGAGGTCCACGTGATCGGTCTGGAGCCGCTGCAGCGAGGACTCCACCGACTCGATGATGTGCTTGCGCGACAGCCCGCTGTTGTTGGGATTGGGTCCCGTCCGCCAGAAGACCTTGGTGAAGATCTCGATGGAGTCGCGGGCCGTGCCCTTGAGCGCCTTGCCCAGCACTGATTCGGCCATCCCGAGGGCGTAGACATCGGCCGTGTCGAAGGTCGTGATGCCGTGCTCGAGGGCTGCCTGCACGCAGGCGATCGCCGTGTCCTCCTCGATCTGGCTGCCGTGGGTGATCCAGTTGCCGTACGAGAGGGCGGAGACGTACATACCCGAACCGCCGAGATATCGATAGTCCATGGCTCGGGAGCGTAACCGCGCCACCGTACGCTCGTAGGGTGCCCGGAGAGGAGACGCTGCACGTGCACCGGGGCTTGGACCTGCCCCTCTCGGAGATCTCGTGGCGCGCCACGACCTCGGGCGGTCCCGGTGGTCAGCACGCCAACCGCACCCTCAGCCGGGTCGAGGTCCAGTTCGACGTCGAGGCGTCCGCCACCCTCGGGCCGCGCCAGCGGGCGCGCCTGCGCGAGAAGCTCGGGCCGGTGGTGCGGGCCAGCGCCTCGGACTCGCGCTCACAGGCGCGCAACCGCGAGCAGGCGCTCCGACGATTGGCCGCCAAGCTCGATGCCGGCCTGCGCGTCGATCCCGATCGTCGTCCCACCCGGCCCACCCGGGGCTCCCAGGTGCGGCGGGTCGAGGAGAAACGCCACCGGTCCCAGACCAAACGACAGCGCCGGCGTCCGGGCGACGACGATTAGCACGCCGCGCCCGGCCGGCGGCTCAGCCCGAGAAGTCAGCCCGAGAAGTCAGCCGGAGAACTCAGCCCGAGAAGCCGAACGGCGAGAGCGCCGCCTCGAGTCCGCCGTCGAGCTGGGCCAGCAGCTCGCGGTCCTCGTCGGCCCGCGGGCCGCGCAGCGCGGTGAGGGCGGCGTAGCCCTGGGCGACCAGGGTGGCGTCCTCGGCCCCGGCGTCGGCCAGGCCCAGATCGCTCGAGTGGGGGAAGGGGGACCCGACGGTGAGCACGATCTCACCCTTCTCCTCGGGTTCTCCCTCCATGAACGAGCGCGACGCCTCGAGCGCGGCCGGGCCCTCGATCTCCTCCTGGTTCGGGGCTTCCCACGTCCACGAACCCTGGGCCGACTTGATCAGGCCGGCCCCGCTGACCCGGGCCCAGCGCAGCCCCCGCACCTCGGCGAGGGGAAGGGCGGGCACGTTCAGGTTGAGCACCGTGCGGGTGGGGGCCGCCATCAGCAGCGGGAGCAGGGCCATGGCCAGGTCGGCCGCCGACTCCCAGGGATCGGGTTCGACGCCGGCACGCAGCGACACCGCCAGGGCGCTGATGCCCAGTTGGCTCGCCGTGAGCGCGGCACCCACGGTGCCCGAGTGCAGGATGGATCGCCCCACGTTCACCCCGTGGTTGATCCCCGAGAGCACCAGGTCGGGCTTGGGCCCCACCGCACCGAGCGCGCCGGCGATCACCGAGAGGGCCGGCGACGCATCGAGCCCGTACGCCTCCACCTCCGGTGCGCCTTCGACGAAGGCCCGCTGGTAGGGAATGGTCGTCTTGTCGGTCACCGAGCCCACGGCGGCGCCGGCACCGCTGTAGTTCGAGCTGGGGGCCACCACGACGATCTCGTGCGGCGCGGCGCCGGGGCCGTCTCGACCGGCCTGCTCCGTCCAGCGCACCAGCGCCCGGGTGAGTGCGGCCAATCCCGGCGCACTCACCCCGTCATCGTTGGTGACGAGGATCCTCACGTGCACCGACCCTACAGGGCCTGCTGAGCGGGGCGAAGCGGGGTCACCGGCCGTTCGTCACCCGGTCACTTCGCCGTCACCCCGGCACCACGTGAGCAGGCTCACCCAAGCCGGAGCCCTGGTCTGCTTCAATTCACCCCACATGCCGCCCCCGTCGCCCAGGATCTCCGTCGCCTCGCCCACGGGACAGCAGTGGCGCATCGGGCACGGCCGCCAGGAGGTCGTCGTCTGCGAGGTCGGCGCCACCCTGCGGTCCTACACCGTTGCCGACGCCCCGGTGCTCGATGGCTTCGCGGCGGACGAATGGTCCCACTCGGGCCGGGGCCAGGTGCTCGCCCCCTGGCCCAACCGCTTGGCCGACGGGCGCTTCGAGTACCACGGGGTGCGGGCCCAGGCGGCCTTGGACGAGCCCGAACGGCACAACGCCATCCACGGCCTGGTGCGCTGGCTGCCCTGGACCCTCCAGACCCGGCACCAGAACCAGGTCTCGCTGCGCCTGCAGCTCCACCCCTCGCCCGGGTACCCGTTCTCGCTGCTGCTCGAGCTCGACTATCACGTGGGCCGCGAGGGCCTCACCGTGACGACCCGGGCCCGTTCGCTCCAGGAGGGGCCCGTCCCCTTCGGCCTCGGCTTCCACCCCTACCTGACCGCCGGTACCGAGACCGTGGACGGGGCCATCCTGCGCGTCCCGGCCCGCCACACCCTCGACACCGACGACCGCGGGCTGCCGACGGGTGCGTTGACCCCCGTCGCAGGGACCGAGCGGGACTTCACCACACAGCGCTTCGTCGGGCCCGCCGTGCTCGATACGGCGTTCACCACCCTCGAACGCAACGCCGAGGGCCGGGCCGAGGCCAGCCTCGACGCGCCCGGTGGGGTCGGGGGCGCGACGCTCTGGGTCGACCAGAGCTTCGGGTACCTCATGGTGTACACGGGCGACACGTTGCCCGAGCAGTCGCGCCGCCGCCGGGCCGTGGCCCTCGAACCGATGACGTGCCCGCCCAACGCGCTGCGCACCGCCAAGGACGTCATCGACCTCCAACCAGACCAGGAGTGGTCGGCCAGCTGGGGCATCACCCCGCGGTGACGTCGTCGGCGGCGCCGCTGGCGGGTCAGGCCGTCCTGATCACCGGTTCCTCGAGCGGCATCGGCGAGGCGACCGCCCGCGCCTTCGCCGAGCTCGGGGCGGGCGTGCTCGTCAACTCGGCCCGCTCGGTCGAGGCCGGAGCGGCCGTGGCCGCGTCACTGCCCGACGCCCTCTACGTCCAGGGTGACATCACCGATCCCGAGGTCCCGGCGCGTCTGGTGGCGGCCGCCCTCGAGCACTGGGGGCGCCTCGACACCCTGGTGAACAATGCGGGGACGACCGCCCTGATTCCGCACCACGACGTCGAGGCGGCCACCGTCGACGTGTGGCGCCGCATCTTCGAGGTGAACGTCTTCGCGACGTGGTCGATGTCGGTGGCGGCCCTGCCCGCGCTCGCCGACGGCGAGGGTGGGTCGATCGTGAACGTGGCCTCGGTGGCCGGGGTGCGCCCGACCGGCTCGTCCATCCCCTACGCGGCCAGCAAGGCCGCGCTCAACCACATGACCGTGCTCCTGGCCAAGGTGGTGGGGCCCGGGGTGCGGGTCAACGCCGTGGCCCCCGGTCTGGTCGACACGCCCTGGACCGAGGACTGGGACTTCGTGCGCGAGGTGGTCCAGCAGGCGGCCCCGCTCAAGCGCTCGGGGCGGCCCGACGACGTGGCCGAGGTCGTGGTGGCGCTGGCCCGGGCCGCCTACGTCACGGGCCAGGTCGTGGTGATCGACGGCGGGCTGTCCCTGACCACCTGAGCGGGCCCCTCGCTACGCCGGTCGGGGCATGACCCAGCGCACCACGTCCGAGACCATGCGCATCAGCGGCGTGACGGCGAGGGTGTCGACCACGAAGTCGACCGGGGGGGCCACGGAGAGGCCCAGCTCGCGGCGGGCCCATCCCGGCAGCACGCCGACGGCCGCCGCCACCGCCAACGAGTACAGGGCGCGCTCGCCCGGCTTGTCGGCCACGCCGCGCAACAGCCAGTCTCGGGCCTGGCGGGCCTGCGGCCCGGCGTAGAGCGTGGGCCGCAGGCGCAGGAGGTAGCTCTCGGCCTCGTCCACCGTGCGCGGCGCCCACTTCGCGCCGAGGTCGAAGGCGATGGGTGCCATCTCCTCGTAGTACTGGTCGCGCTCGTTCCGGTCGAGGGTCAGGGAACCGAAGCGCTGGGAGGAAGCCAGGAAGCTCGAGATCTCGGCCACGTGGATGAAGGTCACCAGTTCGGGATCCGCCGCCGAGTACGGGCGGCCGTCGGGTGCGATGCCTTTGACCCGGCGGTGCACCCGGAGGACCTGGGCCACCGCGGCCTCCGCCTGCGCCGTCGTGCCGTAGGTCGTGGTGCCGACGAACTGCGCGGTCCGGCGTAGGCGCCCGAGCGGGTCCTCGCGGTAGCCGGAGTGGTCGGCCATGCCGGCCATGGCCAGCGGGTGCAGGGTCTGGAGGAAGAGGGCGCTCACACCGCCGATGAGCATGGCGGCCAGGTCGCCGTGGACCCGGCGGGCGACGCCGTCGGGAGCCATGAAGGACTCGTCCGGATCGCTCGAGACGGTGCCGCGCTCGTCGCCGATGCCGATGGCCCGCCGGACGCTGCGCTGCATGCCGCCACGGGCGGGCGCGGCCAGCTCGCCGACCAGGCGCAGGGGGGCACCGGCCACGCTCTCGCCGAGGGCGGCGGCACGTCCGAGTGCGTCCAGCTCCGACACGGCCAGAGCTTGCCACGGCGGCGGGCGTGTCAGAGTGCACGGCATGCGCTTCGTCGTCCTGGGAGCCGGTGCCATCGGGGGCGCCGTGGGCGCCCGCCTGTTCCAGGCGGGTGACGATGTCACCCTGGTGGCCCGAGGTGAGCACGGTCGGGCCCTCGAGGAGTCAGGTCTGCGCTTCGAGGCGCCGGGCGAGACCGTGACCCTGCCCATCCCCACCGTGTCCGAGCCTGCGCTGGTGACCTGGACGGACGACACGGTCGTCCTGCTGGGGGTCAAGGGGCAGCACACCGAGTACGCGTTGACGCAGCTGAGCGTCGCTCCTCCCTCCATCGCCGTCGTCTGCCTGCAGAACGGTGTCGAGAACGAACGCCGGGTCCTGCGCCACTTCGCCGACACCTACGGGGTGTGCGTCATGTGTCCCGCCACCCAGCTCCGGCCCGGGGTCATCCAGGTGCACTCGGCTCCTGTCTCGGGCATGCTCGACCTCGGCCGCTTTCCCTCGGGTCTCGACGACCGGGGCCAGGCCATCGCCGACGCCCTCGCCGCCACGGCGTTCCAGTCGATCGCCCGTCCCGACATCATGCGCTGGAAGTACCGCAAGCTGTTGATGAACCTGGCCAACGCGGCGGAGGCCCTGTCCGGGCCGGCGGGCCGCTTCAGTCCACTGGCCAAGGAGGCGCAGCGCGAAGGGGTGGCCGCGTTGGCTGCGGCCGGCATCGACGTGGCCAGCGCCGAGGAGGACCGGGAGCGACGGGCCGACAACCTCTCGATGGACCCCACCTCATCGGGCCAGTGGCAGGGCGGGTCGAGCTGGCAGAGCCTGGCCCGCGGGGCCGGCTCCATCGAGGCCGAGTTCCTCAACGGGGAGATCGTCATGCTGGGCCGCCTCCACGGTGTGCCCACGCCGGTGAACGCCCTCCTCGAGCGCCTGGCCGTGCGGGCCGCCGCCGCGAATCAGCCGCCGGGTCACTGGACGATCGAGGCGTTGAGCGAGGAAGCCGGCGTCGAGCATGCCGAGTGAGCGCGCCGCCACGCTGGCCGACGACTTCTGCGCCGCCAACGCCGACGCCATCGCCTTCGCCCGCAGTTGCAACGCGGACGAGTGGGCTGTGTTGGTGCCGGGTGAAGAGTGGTCCGTCGGCGTCGTCCTCCACCACATCGCGGAAGGGCACGGGCAGACCTCGCGCTGGCTGCGGGCGATGAGCTGTGGCCAAGGCGTGACCGACACCGCGGCGGACATCGACCGGGCCAACGCCGCCCACGCGCTGGCGGCAGGGTCGGTCGGACCGGCCGAGACCATCGCGTTGCTCTCCGAACGCGGGGACGAGCTCGAGGCACTGCTGCGCCGGCTCGACGACGACCAATTCGACCGGGCGGCGCCGTTCGGTCCGGCCGGGGGACAGGTCTTCGGTACAGGGGAGCTGGCACCGGTCGCGGCGCGTCACACCCGCGAGCACCTCGCCCATGCCCGCGGCGCGTTGCGCCGTCAGGCCTGACGCAGCCCGGCCGCGCCGCGGGCCCGAGCGCGACGCCCTCAGTCCGCGTGCAGGGCGGCGCGGACCTCCTCCGTCGGGTCGGTCTTCGGTCTCCCCGGCGTCTCGATGCGCACCTGGTGCACGGTGCCCCCGAAGCGAGCGGGAGGCGAGTAGCGGGGGGACACCGGGAACCCGACGTCCTGTCCGATCCGCAGGCCGGCGCCGCCGTGCTGCACCGCCATCGGGAGCGTGCCCTCGAAGGTGGTCGCAGCGACCTCGGTCCCGTCGACCAGGAGCGCCATGCGTCCCGGCGCTCCGCCCGCGCCGAGGACGTAGAGCACGGCCAGCTCGTGGGGGCCCGGACGCAGGGTGTCGCCGGCGGCCAGTTCGATGACGTCGTAGGCGCGGGCGAAGGTGAAATGGACCTGACCTCCCGCGACGTAGAGGGCGTACCCACCGAACCAGTCCCCGAGGGCGCAGACCACGCCGTCGGGCGACCCGGTGCCGGTGTCGATGTCGGCGGTCATGCGGAAACCACCCCAGAGGAGCGGTACCGACTCGTCGGCCACCGGCCCGCCGCCGGGGAGGAAGACCCGGGAGGAGCCCGCCGGCCAGGGCGGTGGGATGAAGCCGGCGAAGCGGTCGACCAGCCCGTCGGAGATTGGTAGGACGTTGTTGCGTTCCGCCTCGGCGTCCCACAGGTCGCGCAGTTGGCGCACCCGCTCGGGCTCCTCGTCGGCCCGGTCGTGCGCCTCTGAGAAGTCGACCGTGAGATCGAAGAGCTCCCAGCGGTCCTCGTCGAAGGCGCGGCTGCCGATCGCCAGTTCTTCTTCGTCGAGCACACCCGTGCTGATGTGGTTGGTCGTCGCTTTCCAGCCCTCGTGGTAGATCGATCGCGAGCCCATCATCTCGAAGTACTGCGTGTGGTGGACCTCGGCGGCTCCAGGGTCGTCGAGCGCCGGCAACAGGCTGGCCCCGTCCACCTGCTGCTGCGGCACGCCGTCCACTTCGTCGGGTACCTCGAGGCCGGCCGCGGCCATGATCGTGGGCAACAGGTCGATGGCGTGGCTGAACTGGGGACGCACCGTCCCCGGCTGAGCCACGCGGCCGCCCCAGTGCACGATGAGCGGAGTCCGGGTGCCCCCCAACCAGGTGTAGCGCTTCCAGAGCTTGTGCGGGGTGTTGCCGGCCCAGGCCCAGCCCCACGAGTAGTGGTTGTAGGTCGTGAACCCGCCCCAGTCGTCGTAGTGGGCGAGGTTCTCCTCGAGCGACTCGCGGACGTGTGCCGTGAAGCGGTGCTCGTTGAGGCTGCCGTCCTTGCCCCCTTCGGCGCTCGCCCCGTTGTCGGAGAAGACCATGAGCAGCGTGTTGTCCATGAGCCCGAAGGTCTCGAGGGCGGACACGACCCGCCCGATCTGGGCGTCGGTATGGGTGAGGAAGCCGGCAAAGACCTCCTGCTGGCGGGCCAGCATGCGCCGTTCGTCCGGTGAGTGGTCGTCCCAGGCCCGCACCCACTGCGGCCGAGGTGTCAGCTCGGTGCCGGCCGGAACGACGCCGTTCGCCAGCTGCCGGGCGAACACGCCGTCGCGCCAGGTGTCCCACCCCTGATCGAAGACGCCGTGGTACGGATCCACCCACTCGCGCGTGACGTGGTGCGGGGCGTGCATGGCACCGAGCGCGAAGTACAAGAAGAAAGGCTTGCCCGGAGCGCCCTGCTGCTGGTCCTGCACCATGCGGACGGCCTGATCGGCCAGGTCCTCGCTCAGGTGGTAGCCCTCGTCGGGTCGGCGCGGTGGGTCCACGTAGTGGTTGTCGCTGATGAGATTGGGCGTCCAGTGGTTGGTGTCGCCCTGGAGGAAGCCGTAGTAGCGCTCGAATCCGAGGCCCAGAGGCCAGGTGTCGAAGGGCCCGGCGGCCGAGCGGTGCCAGCGCGGCGTCAGGTGCCATTTGCCCACCGCCATGGTGGAGTACCCGGCGTCACGAAGCAGGCGGGGCAGGGGCGCCGCCGTCTTGGGCAACCGCGCGTGGTAGCCGGGGAAGCCCAGGGGGATGTCGGCCAGAAAGCCCATCCCGACGGCGTGATGGTTGCGCCCGGTGAAGAACGAGGCCCGGGTGGGCGAGCACAGCGAGGTGACGTGGAACCGGTTGAAGGCGGCCCCGCCGGCGGCCAGCGCGTCCATGTGGGGGGTGCCGATGTCGGACCCGAAGGCCCCCAAGTGACCGAATCCGGTGTCGTCGAGGACGATGACCACGATGTTCGGAGCCCCGTCCGGCGGCTTGGGATGAGGAGGGATGCGCGGCACCGATTCGGACGCCGTGAAGCCGATCCGCTGGGGTTCGTCCATGGGCCGAGAGGGTAGACGGTCGGGACGACTTCGCGCCCTGTCCAGGGCTAACGTGTTGGGTGATGCAGGGTCACGTCCCGGTACCGCCCCAGCCTCACTTTCCCGACGGGCTGGCCCCGTTCATCGGGTACATCGCCACCCGGGAGCCCCGGCCCCTCGGCGAGCGGCCACCCGAGGAACCGGGCTGGGCCGATGTGGACGGCACCGTGTTGGACGACTTCGACGACGTCGGGGACTGGGAACCGATGCGCCGGCCCTTCTTCAAGGTGATGGCGGTCGTCATCGCCATCTCCCTCGTCATCGGCGGGGTGAGCACCGTGCTCGAGGTGTTGTTGAACGCACGGTGAGGCCGGCGCGAAATGGCGCCTGCTTCTCGACCGAGACCGCCTGAGTCTCATCGTAATCTCAGCTTGGCATCGCGGAAAATTGCCTCCTGGTGTTCCGCCGTTCGTCGACCAGAACTGCGAAGAACGTGATTGGGTCGAGGCGCAGTCGACGGACCACCCCGCCGTTGCTCTTGCCGGCAAAGCAACTTCGACCGGTCGTTCGAGATGCATGTCCGAAGTGGTCCAACTGGGCTCCGGCACCAAGACGTTGACCGGCTGATGCGCATGCCGAGGCGGCGACCTCACGAGGATGGCCTGACCAACCCGACCTGGAACGCGAACACCGCGGCTTGCACCCGATCTCTGAGCCCGAGCTCGGTCAAGATCTTTCCGACATGGGACTTCACGGTCGCTTCGGAGACAACGAGATGTTCGGCGATCTCGGCGTTCGAGAGACCTTCGGCCACCTCGATCAGCACCTCGCGCTCGTCTTCGGTCAACGTGTCGAACTCTGCACGGTCGGCTGGTGACACCGGCGCGACCGTGAACACGTCCTGATCGCTCAACCTTCCCGGATCCTCGCCCAGACCCGGACCTCTCGCACCACGCCGGCTACAGCGGCGCCCACGGCGACAGCCATCGTGGCAACGGTGGCGATGAGCCAACTGTCCCATGATGAACCGGCGGCACCGCCGGGGCTGGCGTTCAGGAACGCCGGTGCGTGCATCGCCATTGCCGCCCACCAGACCACGGTGGCGCCCACCATGATCAACATTGATGCCGCGACAGCAGCGGCCACTATCGACTCCACCAACAGCACCGGTTTCGGGAACTCCAGCCGGCTGGCCACGGCGATCGCCACCACCGTCCACAGCGTCAAGGTGATCGCAAGAAGCGCCACCCAGAACAAGAACAGGATTCCGTACCAGTGGAGGCCGCCGTTCCGTTGATGAGTCGTGAGTCGGTGTGCCCATAGCAAAAACGGCACCGTCACGACGCCCATGAGGGCGGTGCAGGCAACGGCTCGCACGAAGTGCCCACGAAGAGAACCCCAACCCCCAGATCGCAGAAATCGTAGGAACGCAGGCAGAGCGAGAAATGCGCCCGTGACGACGAGGACGGACGCGAGTCCGGCCATCGTCTGGACCACCGTGAAGGCGATGTCAGGCACCCGGTGCGCCGCGCTGCCGTGAGGCAGTGCTCCGTCGAAATGCTCGGAGAACTTGGCGAAGCTGGCGCCGGCGATGACGAAGAGGGTCCAGGCAGCGAGAACGACGAGTGCCCCGGCCCGCGCACGATCGGCCGCCGCTGCGGAGTCACCCGTTAGTCCCGATTGCCTGGCCCGCTGCTGGAGCCCGCGGGGAACAAGGCTGAGACGAACCATGACCGGGAGGTTGTCGCCGTACTCGTCGTCGAGAAGAGCGAGGAATTCGTCTCCGTATCGGGAGCGCCACTGCTGTGGATACCAGCGGAGGCGGGGATCGCTCCTGCCGTCGTCCACATCGAAACCAACGTCCTTCGCTCGCCGCGCTCGCGATCTCATCACGCCAGCCTCGGTCTTGGTGTCGGGACGACCTTGAGCCGGGCTTGACCCACCAGGACGAGCTCGCGCATCTGGGAGATGGAATCACCGAGAACCTGGGTACCTGCAGCCGTGATCCGGTACGGGCGTCGTCTGTCGTTGGAGTCGAGCGGCTCAATAAGCCCTCGCTCTTCCAGCCTTGTGATTGCCCCGTACAGCGCGCCGGGACCGAGCGTCACACCGGCGAACTCCTCGATGTCCTTGAGGAGGGCGTGCCCATGCTTGTCCCCGCCGGCGAGACTCATGAGGATCAAGGTCGGGGGGTCGTTGGAGCGACGCCGAGATTGCGACGCTCCAACGACGCCAGGTTCGCCACGACTGGTTCGCATGTGGACAACGCTACTACGTAGTACGTAGCTACGCAATACGTAGATTGAGGCTGGGCTGCCCGACCTGCAACCGTTCAGATTCCAATCGCTCCGATTCATGAGCCGGACCGGTCACGGCGCCGGAGAGAGGTCCACAGGGACTCCTACTGGCGCACCCGGCCCGGCCGTTCGGCTTCCTTTCCTTCCTCACCCAGAGCGAAGGGCGGGGCAGGGATATGTCCAAGGAGACGCCACCGCTCCAGTCAGCCGGCGAGGTCCGAATTGCAGTCCCGTCCTGAACCCCAGGTGAACGCGTCGCGAGCAACCGATGCGCTCATTCGCTGACCCGGGGATTCGGCCCCATCGCTTCGGCCGAAAGGAGGATTCGCAGCGCACCCGGAACTCGTCTCAGGGCGTTGCCCGGCGCCGACGCAGAATCCAGACGGTGCCCCCGACGACGATGACGATCGCAGCCCCTACCGCGACCCAACCTCCGAGTGAGCCCGAACCCCCACCACCGGCCGGCGCACTCGACGTGGTGGTGGATCGGGCGACCGTGGTCGTCGAGCTGGACGACGCAGACGTCGCGGTCGAAGAGGTCGATGACATGGTGAATGCGATCACGTGGTCGGCCGAGGCGGCCAGGAGGCGGCCGGCGCCCACGGACGGGGTGGGGAAGTGGTTCGCGGGGGCTCCGACCACTGCATGCTCGCGCTGCGCCCCCGTCGAGGGATCGAGCCCGAAGAGCGTGCCGTCCTGACCGATGGTCCAGACGAGTCCTCCGGCGACGATGGGTGGTCCACCCCCGACCGAGGAGCGCCAAAGCACGCGGAGCCTGGAGGGGGCTAAGGACGCCCTTATGGCGATCGTCCCGCTGAGACAGGGCAGGAAGACGGTGGTGCCTTCGACGGCCACGCCTCCGTCGATGTCGTCGTTGCAAGCGTCGGGCAGCGATGATTCCTCGTGCCCGATGCCCCCGAGCGCGGCGCCGTCGAGCAGATAGACGATCCGTGACTTGCCGGCCACGATCACCTGGCCGTCCGAAAGCAGCGCCGGCGCCGTCGACAGGTCGAGGTCGTTGGCGTTGTTGGCCCGCCAATTGGTCGGTGCGAAGTACTGCAGCAGGGTCATCGTGGGCGAGAGCTCGAGCAGCGAATCACTGTGGTCGAAGGTGCTCGTCGGTGATGTGACCGAGCCGTTGCCGACGCTTACCCACACGTTGGCGCCAGCATCGACGACCGGCGCGGCACCTCCCATCCAGACCGCGCCCTGGCTTTGCCCGGGGGCGCTGTCCACGGTAAAGGTTTCTGCCGCACCCCCGGCCTCGGGCACGCTGATGACGCGGCCGCGGTAGCTCGCGCAGTCTCCGTAGTTGCCACCCATGCCGAAGACGACCCGCCCGTTGTCAAGGGTCAGACCCGTACGCTGCAGCAGCGCGGCCGGATCGGCACCGGGTGGGTCGACCTTTTGCGAGAGCTCGACGTGGCCGTCACCGGTGGACAGGCCGAGCAGTAGGTGGGCGGGGCGGCCATTGACGAGTTTGTCGGCAACGGCAAAGAGCTCGCTGCGGCCGGGATCGACGACTGGCGTTCCAGTGATGCCAACAGTCGGTGAGATATTTCCGCAGGGCAGTGCTGTCGAGGGGACGGGTGTCCCCAGGTGCGTGGACCAGTCCACGTCGCCTGTGGCGGCCGAGAGAGCGTAAACGGTGTCATCCTCCGTGCTCACGAAGACCTGCCCGCCGAAGACGACCGGCGCGCCATAGATGTCGCCCTGCAATGCCGGGGAAGTCCAGGCACGATTGGAAAGGTCGACGTGCCCAGAGGACGCGGCGACACCGCTGCCGGCCGGATCCCCGTGATAGAGGTTCCAATCCGCTCCCGATTCTGCGGCCACGGTGGTCGCCCTCTCGTGCGGCAACGGGTGCGCTCCGGCTGCGCTGCCGCTGAAGGCCAAGATGATCAGGGCGAGTCCGATACCGAACGGTCGATTCATTCGCTGGGTGCGCCCTTCCGCCTTAGTCGGCCTCGCCGAAAGCGGCGGCCCAGTTTGCCGCGCCAACGAGGGCGGCGTCGTCGCCGAGCAAGGAGCGCACCATGGCGAAGTCAGCGGGAAAGTGTTCCTGTCGGCTCTCTACAAGAGCACTGAGTCGGTGGAAGAAGTCCGGCTGCCGTCCGATCCCTCCCCCGATGATCACCGTACTGGGGGAAAAAGCCATCACGACGTTAAAAACGCCGATGGCACAGGCGGTGATCGCACCATCCCAGATCCTGACTGCCGCCGGATCGCCGCTCGCCGCCGCGAGCTCGACGCCATGCGCGTCGAGCTGTCCGAGACCGGCCTCGCGAGCGAGACGGGCCACCCCGCTGCCCGACCCGAGCTCCTCGAGGGTGCTCGGCAGCAGTGCTCGCCAGGCCTGCCAGTCGATCACCGTGTGACCGACCTCACCCAACGACCGCGGGCCGTGGACCAAACGGCCGCTCTGGACGACACCTGCGCCGATGCCGGTCGAGATCGTCAAGTAGGCGACGGCTTCCCTGTCTCGGCCGGCACCGAAGGCAGCTTCGCCTACGGCGGCCAGATCGACATCGTTCGCCAGATGTGTCGCCAAGCCGAGGCGCTCGCTCAACAGATCACGCGCCAGAAGATCAGACCAGCCCGGGGGCAGGTGGGGTGCGTACAGCAGTCGACCCGCGTCGTAGTCGACGTCCCCAGGCAGGCCGATGACGGCATGCGAGGCCTCTCCGTATCCGTGGTCGCCGCCGACCTCGAGGATCAGTTCGATCAGCGCGGCGGGGGCATCTGCGTAGGCCTGGGTCTTTCTCGCCTGGCGGACGAGCACCTTTCCACGAGCGTCGACGATGGCTGCTCGCATCTGGGTGCCGCCGATGTCCGCGGCGAGGACCGGTCTTGCATTCATGTGCCGCTTCCCTGTCCTGGTCCCGGGATGGCCTTCCACCCCCGTCGGGCCACTGATGCGCCGACCGCCGGGCCAAGCCGGAGCGGCGGTCATCGACGTCTGACTCGGCCTGAGCGGTGTCCCGCGGGCACCTCAGGCGTCGCCGTCGTCGGTCGGGCCGTACCCGGTCCGGCGCAGCAGGCGCCGCAGGATGGCCAGCTGGTCCCCATCGATGTCCTTGTGACGCTCCGGTTCGAAGATCTCGGTATCACCGTCGATGGTCACCAGGACGTGATTCTTCTGTGTTTCCTTGACCGTCCCGACCGCGTTCAGTAGCGAGAGCACCGCATGCCATTCGATGTTGCTGCTCGACGGGTGCCGAAAGATATGGGCCAGAGTGTCCCGTTGGTGATTGTTCAGTTCGCCGGTCTTCCTCACGTGCTGCTCCTCATTTCGTATAGCGCATTCGACACCTTCTCATCCTCTCGCCGGTTGGGCGACCTGTCCGTTCCCCCGCTCGAGTCCGCTGTGCCGAATCGGCCTGCCGGAGCGGGTGGGGTCACACCTCGGCATCAGCATCGCTCACGTCGCTGACCTCATTGCCATGCGGTCCCCCGATGAACTCTCGCGCGTTTTAACCTGACTGCTACCCACCCGGAGGCGAGCGAGATCACGACTCTTCAGGGATCATCTCAATGGCACCGCAGGGGAACTCCTGCACACAGAATCCGCAACCCTTGCAGAGTCGTAGTCGAATTGATGCCCGCGACCTTCGTCGACCTTCTTGACGACGTGGTCTGGGCACACACCGAAGCAGTTGTCGCATTGGAGGCAGTTTCCGCACGAAAGACACTACCTGGCCTCGAACAAAGCGGTGGATCCGGTCAGTGAGCTCAGGACCTCGTCGAAGTTCGAGGCCCGCCGAGCGGGATTGAGCCGGGGCCGGACAGCGTGGGGCGCATCGTTGAAATACCAGGTGTTGAGTTGCCCTGGCAATACGAGGCCGTGACCGCCCGTCGCAGTGACCGGTCAACCAGGCATCGAGACACCACGATGGTTGGCTCCCTGGCCGTGAGGATGCTGGAGCCTCACCCAGACGAGCTGCCCTGGAGAGCTCGACGTCGACGTCGTGATCGAAGCGACGGGTCGATGACGCGAGGGACATTGCCGCGGCACATCTCGATACGGTGCGCGCCGCGTCGCCAACTCCGCCCATGGGTAGGACGTCGACGCCACCGTGGTCCGTTGGGTCAACGAGAGTGCATCCACCCGGGTCGCGACGTCGTCGTGTCGAACTCGTCGTCGAGTACGAACCGCCTGCCGGTACTGGCCAAGGTGATCGATGACCCTTTGCGATCGAACGCGGCCTCATGACGACAGTTCGTGCCTATACGGACGAGAGCACCTTGTCGACGCCTTTCACAAGGGACCTCGTCGATCCCGTGCGGCCGCGATCAACATCGTTCCCACCACGACCGGTACCGCCATGCACCGGATTGATCTCGCCCAGCGTCTCGAGACAACTCGACGGGCTTGCCTTCCGGATTCCAGTACCCCCGGGGCTCGGTGACGGACCTGGTCGCCATTCGTGAGCTCGGAGCCGACGGTCGAGTAGATCTGCCAGGCCTACCGGGAGGCAGCGGGGGCAGGCCCGGGCGGGCCGCACGTGCGTCTGAGCTGGACCGCCTCTACGGTCCGCTGCAGACTGGCAGTTGCCCAAGGAGGTCGAGATGCGGTTTCCCGATCGGAGGCACGCCGGGTCGCAGCTGGCCGAGGCCCTCCAGAAAGCAGGCATCCGTCCGGACGTGGTGCTCGGATTGCCCCGGGGCGGGGTGCCCGTAGCCTTCGAGGTCTCGGCCTCACTGGGCATTCCAATGGATGTGATCGTGGTGCGCAAGCTCGGAGCGCCGTTCCAGCCGGAGTTGGCCATGGGTGCCCTCGGAGAGGGAGGAGTACGGGTGGAGAATCGAGAGGTGCTCCGTTTGGTTGGACTCGACGAGCCCACGTTCGACCTCGTGGTCGATCGTGAGAGCGAGGAACTGGAGCGCCGAGCCGCGCTCTACCGCGGCAATCGGCCCCGGCTCGACCTCGATGCGCAGCGGGTGGTGATCGTCGACGACGGCATCGCCACCGGGTCGACTGCCCGGGCCGCGGCAAGGGTGGCGCGGGTGCAGGGGGCGTCGCACGTCGTCGTGGCGGCGCCCGTCGCTTCGCCGCTCGGGCTGGCAAGCCTGGCGGACGTGACGGACGAGGTGGTATGCGTCACCGCGCCCGAGCCGTTCTACGCGGTGGGCGAGTGGTACTTGGACTTCTCCCAGACCTCAGACTCCGATGTGCGCGATCTGCTGGCTCGGGCCGACGCGCGGAGAATGCCGGGCTTCGCAGAGGATCCGTGAGCGAACCAGACGCAGCATCTTCGTCGGTCGGGGAGAGCCCTTCGGCGACCGACCAGCCGGAGACCCTCCAACTCCATCGCTGGTTCGATCCGGCTGTGCTGGCCATCGCGGTCATTGCGCTGGCGTCGGGCTTCGGCCAGTTCGGCGCGGTGGCGGCCTTGGGCGACGTCTCAAAGCAGCTTGGACACGTCGTCGCCGGATCCTCCATCGCGGACAAAGTCGGACTCTCGGGTACCAGCTTGGGCGTGGGCCTGGCCGTGATCCGTCTGGCTTCGTTGGGGAGCCTTCCCCTCATCGGCAGCGCAGATCGGTTGGGCCGGCGACGGGTGATCCTGACCGTCACCGTGATCGGCCTGGCATTTACCATCGCGGCGGCGGTCAGTCCGGGTTACTGGTGGTTCGTCGTCATCTTCGCGTTCGGCCGCCCTCTCCTGAGCGCGACCAACGCGCTGGCCGAGGTGATGGCGGCGGAGGAGACTTCGTCGAAAGACCGGTCGACTGCGATCGCACTGATTGCGGCCGGGTACGGGGTCGGCGCCGGACTCTCTGCCATTGTGCACAGCCTCGCGGCCGGAGTCCTCGGCTTCCGGGGCATCTTCGCCCTGGCGGTCATTCCGCTGGGCGTCGTGTTGCTGATCCGGCGGCGTGTAGAGGAGCCGAGCCGTTTCACGATCGCCGAAGCCGAGGCAGACCACCCGACACCCATCCTGGCCGCGGTCGGGCCGCCTTACCGGGGCCGCGTCGCCCTGATCGCTCTCGTGGGATTCGCCGTCTCGGTCATCGCGGGTCCGGCCAACAGCTTCGTGTTCCTCTATGCCCAGGACGTCGTGCACCTGGCCGGGTACGTCATCGCCCTCATGGTGGCCGGTGGCGCCTTGACGGGGCTGCTCGGGCTCCTGGCCGGGCGCTGGCTGGCCGACCACGCCGGACGGCGACCGACGTGTTCTGTCGCAATGGTCGCCATCGCACTGACGGGTGCCTTCTGCTACTCGGGTTCCCGCCTGGCGCTGGTCGTCGGCTACTTGGTCGCCGTCTTCTGGGCCTCGGTCTTTGCGCCGGCCGTGGGCTCGCTTCTGACCGAGCTCTTCCCAACCTCGGTGCGCGCCTCGGTCATCGGATGGTGGACCGTTGCCGGTGTGCTCGGCGCGGTGGTGGGCCTGGTCGCCTTCGGCGCGGTGGCCGACGTCGGGAACCGCTTCGCCGCCGCGGCCGCCGTGGTGTTCCTTCCCTGCGCTCTGGCCGCGGGGTTGTTCTGGGCCTTGCCGGAGACCAAGGGTCGCGAACCCGAGACGTTGTGGTCCGCGCCGGGCCGGACTTAGCTGTAGGTGAAGGTCACGGTGTTCGACGTCCCACCTGCCGTCGTGATCACGACCTGCGCCGTCTCTGATCCCGATGGAGGCGGTGGGACGGTGACGCGACACGTGTTCTGGGCCGGGCAGCTGGTTGACGCCACCTGGCCGTCGAACGTGGCGAGGATCTGACCCGAGGAGCTCAAGAAGTTCGCACCAGCGACCTGGATCGCCTGGCCGGCACTGCCGCTCGCGGGGTTGAGTGCCGCGATCACGGGAGGCCCGCTCGCGTTGGGCGGTGCGGTGGTGTTGGTGGTGGTCGGCGTGGAGGCACTCGAGCTCCCGGGAGGCGTCGACCTGCCACTGCCTTTGCCGCCTGCCGTCCCGTGCGGGGTGGTCGGGGCGGCCGCCTGGCCCGAGGTCGGGGGCGCGTTGCTCGGACCACCGCCGCTTCCGCTCGTTCCGAGTGAGACGGCCAGGGCACCGGCTGCCACCAGGGTCATCGCGGCAACGACCCATACGGCGATCTCGAGCGGGCTGCGCCGGCTGGAGGTCCCCAGGGGGAGCGACTCGGGGGCCGGAGGCGGAAGCGGTGATTCGTCGCCGAACTGGATCTCGACTGCCCGGGTCGGAG
This sequence comes from uncultured Acidimicrobiaceae bacterium, assembly GCA_963809715.1. Lineage (GTDB taxonomy): Bacteria > Actinomycetota > Acidimicrobiia > Acidimicrobiales > RAAP-2 > Bog-473. The sequence continues at coordinate 127,527 of CAWEKO010000006.1, forward strand.
GACCCCCTTCCTGCACCTCGCGGGCTCGGCGCGCCGCCGCGGCCATGGCGCCGAGAGCCCGTACCCCGGGCGTCCCCGGGGGGTCGGGCTCACCATTGTGCGCATGGGGATCGTGACGGACCATTCTCCAACTCCTCGGGAACCGATTTCCCGACTTGACGTGTCACATGCCTCTTGCAGCACGCGGACGTACTTGATGGCGTCGGGGTCTCATCCGTGCGACCCTGGCGCGCGTGACCTCACTGCGGAAGATAGTCGTTTGCGAGGGTGACGAGACAGGGCAGGAGCTCCTCGAAGAATCGCTGCGCGTCCTCGACCCGTCGGTACTGGGCTTCGAGCTCGACCTGATCCGTTTCGATCTGTCGCTGGACCACCGCCGGCGCACGGCCAATGCCGTGGTCTACGAGGCCGCTGCGGCCATGCGGGAGGCCGGCCTGGGGCTGAAGGCGGCCACCGTGACCCCTGAGACAACGGGAGACGTGGGGAGCCCGAACCGCATCTTGCGCGAGGGCGTCGGGGGCTCGGTCATTGTGCGGACGGGCAGACGCATCCCGGGTGTCTCGCCGCTGGCCCCGGTGGTGCACCCCATCGTGGTGGTGCGGATGGCCGTTGGCGACGCCTACGGAGCAGAGGAGGGACGGACAGGGGCAGTCGGCGACCCCGCCGAGCAGGCATGGCGCACCGAACGCATCGACCGTTCAGTCTGCCGGTCGGTCGCCGAATACGCGTTCCGCGCCGCCACCGACCTCGGTGGCTGCGTCTACGGAGGGCCGAAATGGACGGTCTCGACGGTCTACGAAGGCATGCTCAAAGAGGAGATGGACGCGGCTGCCGCCCGCCATCCGGGTGTGACCTACCGGCCGACCCTCATTGACGCCGCGTACGCCGGGCTCCTCACCGAGTCGGGCGCGCAGACCCTGGTGGTGCCTGCGCTCAACCGCGACGGGGATTGCATCTCCGATCTGGTCCTGGCTCTCTTCGGGTCGATCGCCGGCGCCGAGTCGGTCCTGTTAGCCCTCGACGATGCGCTGGAGCCCGTCGTGGCGATGGCCGAGGCACCGCACGGCACCGCACCCTCGCTCTACGGGAAGAACGTGGCGAACCCGATGGCCATGCTCTTGGCCTGCGGCGCCGTCCTCGATCATGCGGCGGGAGGCGACGAGTCGCTGGCCTGGGCCGCCAGCGCCATTCGCGAGGCCACGCTGGGCGCAGCACGCGACGGCGTGCGCACGTTCGACCTCGGCGGGGAGGCGTCCACCTCGGAGGTCGTCGACGAAGTGATCCGCCGCGTCCGCGCCGGCGACTAGGTCTTGGCGGCCTGAGCGAGGGAGGCGAAGAGGTCACCGTCGCGAGCCACGCGAGCCAGCACCTGCTCGGTATCGAAGCGCAATAGGCCTGGGTCCCCGCTACGGGCGCAGCGACCGACTTCGTCCAACGTCACCGGGGTGGAGACCATCGGCTGAGGCGTCGCCCGCACCGAGTACACGCACACGGTGGTCTTGGCCGGGTGATTCTGGCTCCAGTCGATCAGGACCCGGCCCCGGCGAAGCTCCTTGCGCATGACCGAGACGACCAGGTCGCGGTGATCGGATTCGAGCTGACGAGCCACGGCGTGCGCCTCGTCGCGGACATCGTCCCAGCGAGATCGAGCGGGCACGGAGCAGTAGAGCTGAAGTCCTTTCTGCCCGCTGGTCTTGGCCAGGACGACCGGGTGGGTATCGGCCAGGGCTTCTCCGACGAGCTCTGCCACCGCACAGCACTCGACGATGGAGGTCCCCTCTCCGGGGTCGAGGTCGAACACCATCTGGTCGGGGTTGGCCGGGAGTTTCCTCCGGCCGGTTGCACGCCACAACGGGACGTGGAACTCGATGGTGCCCAGGTTGGCCGCCCAGATCAGGGTGGGCAGGTCCTGGACGACGGCGTAGCTGATCTCGCCCTGGCGCTCGGAGGGGACCTTCGCCGTCTTCACCCACCGGGGCGTGTGCGAGGGTGCGCGCTTCTCGAAGAAGAACTTGCCCTCGACCCCGTCGGGAAAGCGCTTCATGGTGAGGGGTCGACCCGAAAGGTGCGGGAGCATGACCGGAGCGATGCGGGCGTAGTAGTCGATCAACTGTCCCTTGGTGAACCCGGTCTCGGGGAACAGCACCTTGTCCAGGTTCGTCACCGAAAGCTCGCGATCGCCGACACGCACGCGCTGCGAGCCGTTCTTGGCTCCTGCGCCGGTTGAGCGCGCCGGCGCCAGGGTCGGAACTTCGTCGCCCGGCGCACTCGTCGAGGGCTCTGACTCGCGCCCGACGTCGGCCGGCGTCTTGTCGGGGCGCAGGCCACGCCAGGTCGGATGGCGCAGACGACCGGCGGGGGTCCATTCTCCGTACGCGACCTCACCGACCAAGCTGGGCCGGACGAAGTGCGCACCCTTGGCCTCGGCTTCGCTGATGGTGCCGACGAAAGGATTGGTTCGGGCGCGAAGAGCTCGTAGCTGCTCCACGATCGACCGGAGTGCCTGGTCGTCGAAGCCGGTGCCAACCTTGCCCACGTAGTCCAGGCCGTTGGACCCAGGGATTCCGAGGAGCAAGGATCCCAAGCTGGCCCCGCGACCTCCCTTCCCCTCGGTCCACCCACCGATGACGACCTCCTGGGTATTCACCACCTTGACCTTTACCCACTCGGCGACGCGACGCCCCGGCCGATAGGTCGAGTTGCGTCGCTTGGCCACCACGCCTTCGAGCCCGTTCTCGGTGGTGGCGCGCAGCACGTCGCGCCCGGAGACCTCGCGAAAGCACTCGGTCGTCGTGAAGTTGGGCCCCGCGAACTCGAACTGCTCGAGGCGGGCCCGCCGGGCGTCGTAAGGGTCCGCCATGAGTGAGCGCCCGTCGGCGTAGAGCACGTCGAAGGCCACGAAGTGCACCGGGTCCGCTGCCGCGCGCCGCCGGGCTTCCTTGGGATCGGACAGGTGCAGCCGCTTCTGCAGGCGGGCGAAGCTGGGCCGCCCGTCATCCCCGAAGGCCACGACTTCACCGTCGAGCACGACCGCGTGCATCCCGAGGTACTCGCCCATTCCTGCCAGCTCCGGGAACATCGCGGTGACATCGCGCTCGCTGCGGCTCTGGAGCCGGACGCGCCCACCGTCCACGAAGGCGAGTGTGCGGGCGCCGTCCCACTTGACCTCGTAGGCCCAGATACTGCGGCCCTCGGGGAGCGTCCCCAGCACGGCCAGCATCGGTTTGATCGAGGTCGGGATCGGATCGGTCAGGACGGATTCGCCGTGGCGGTGGATCATCCAGTTCTTGCCGTCGGTCTGGAAGAGCACGAAGTCCCCGGACGCCCGAGTGCCGTGCAACACGAACTTCACTTCCGTGTCGGACCACTTTCCGGCCTCGTAGGTGCCACTGTCCCAGATGGCCATGGAGCCGGCGCCGTACTCGCCTGCCGGGATGTCGCCGGAGAAGGTGGCGTATTCAATCGGGTGGTCCTCGGTGTGGACGGCCAGGTGGTTCCGCTTGGGGTCGTCCGGCAGTCCCTTGGGCAGTGCCCAGGAAGCGAGAACCCCGTCGCGCTCGAGCCGGAGGTCCCAGTGCAAGGCCCGGGCATGGTGTTCCTGGATCACGAAGCGCGGATTGCCCGTCTTTGGGGCGGCAGGGCGGTCGCCCATGGGTTCGGGTGTCTTGGCCGGATCCCGCTTGGTCCGGTAGGTGCGCAGTGCCTCGGGTTGTTCGTTCTGCTTGCGCCTGGTGGCCACGCCACCACTCTTACGCAGGTCCACTAGGTTGGGAATGACCCTGCGCCCAACGAGAGATCGAGGGTATGGATGACTGATTCCCCGGACGAGGTCGAGCTGCCCGAGGACGAAGCTTCGCGGGAGTCGTTCCCAGCGAGCGATCCCCCGAGCTCCTGGTCAGGAGAAGACGAGCCGGAGTAGCCCGCGTGCCCGGTGGCACCGGTCGCTCCCTGGTTCATGTTCCAGCCGGTTGCAAACCGGGGTGTTGCGAAAGCTCCGTTGCTGCGAATGGCGAGCCCTGTATGGCGACGAGGCACACCATCTGCATCCGAGCGGGGTCTGAGGCCCAGCCTCGAGCGGGGGAGAGCCCGCGGCTCGGTCCGAAGTCACGACGAGTTCCGCCAGCCTGCTGAAGATGTCACGGACCTAGGCCGCCATTCGGGCGAGCCTCCGGAATGGGTTGGCGACAGCCACAGCCGCTGAACGGTCGACTGTGCTCGGCGACCAACCCCCGGTTCTCGATTGCTCGATCACCCGTTCGTCGAGGACAGCTGCCTTGTGCTCGGGAAGCCCACCAGTCGTCCAGCGCACACTGTGCTCCGCGTGCAGCTCCGTGGCCAGGGCGAGGCGGGCGAGCGGACTGTGGAGGCGCTCCTGGTGGCGCCAGGCTGTGTACTCGCCCTCTCGGCCGAAGCCAACATTGAGGCGGCCGTGACCGAGGATGTCGTGCACGGCTCGAAATCGATCGTACGCGCCGCCGACCTCACAGCCCATCACGGGATGAAGACGGTCGCGTTCGCAGGCGACTGCTGTGACTTCCAAGACCCGATCTCGGGTGATCGACGTGATGAGCTCGTCCGCGTCGCGGTACGGCGTTGTGCACAGTGAGAAGAAGACCCGTGTGGGCGGTCGGGCCTGCGTGATCAGCGTGAACAAATGATCTGACTCGCGGACGAGCCGGGCGTATGCGGCATGAGCCAGCGGTCCACCGACTCTGGGCGCCTCCTGGTGCGCCGCGGCGACTTCGGTGGCGGCGATCGGGTCGAATGGGAGAGACAATTCGTCGATGTTCATGGATGGATCCCGATCTGCTCGACTGGCGCTCACGGCTTCTTCGGTCATGAGCCCGATCCACTCATCGATGTTACGCATGTCGTTCCGCAGGTTCGCTCGAGGCCCAGTGGGTCTGCGCAACTTCCTGATCGGGGATTCATCACGATCGACGCCGACGCCTCGGTCCGCATTTCAGTGTGCGACCCAGCCGGCGTTGACGCACCGACTCCTCGTCATCAGGGCTGCTACCGACCTTCGTCATTGGACTCCGAGAGGGCATTGACCCTGGCCCGCGCCTGGCGGACGCCCAGATTGAGCGTATAGTTTGAGCAATCGATCAAGTGAGGTGCAATGGCCAAGTCCGGAGCTCCCAGCAGTGCCACGGTTCAGCGATCGGATCGCTCCGCTGCGACCAAATGCCAACTGGTGGACGCGGCGGTAGAGACGCTGAAGATCGATGGCTATCTCGGCGCCAGCGCGCGAACCATGGCCGAACGGGCCGGCTTGAACCCGGGTCTGATCTTTTACCACTTCGGCTCCGTGGCCAACCTCCTGTTGGCCGCGCTGGACTCGGTGAGCGCGGAGCGCCTCGATCGCTACGAGGCAGAGGTCTCTGGTGTGACCAGCCCGAGCCAGCTCGTGGAGGTGGCGGAGGCGATCTTTCGGAGCGACCTGGACGCCGGTTACATCACCGTGCTGGTCGAGATGATCGCCGGGACGTCCTCAACACCCGGCCTCGGTCCTGAGGTCGCTGCACGGATTCAGCCGTGGCGGTCATTCGCCCAGTCGGCGATCGAGGCGTCCCTCCGCGCGTCCTCGTTGACCAGCGTCCTGCCGACCCGTGACATCGCCCATGCTGTCGTCGCTCTCTATCTCGGTTTGGAGATGCTGAGCCATCTCGACGGTGACTCCGAACCAGCCCTCGCACTCTTCGCCAGAGTGAAGCACATCGCCCCGCTTCTCGAAGCTCTGATGACGAAGCCCGTCCCTGAGAAGATCAAATGAATGCAACGCCGCCAACTCCGGATATTCCTGTCGAGCGGGACGACACCGGTGTCGATGTCGTGACCGGGGCGTTCAGCTATTCCGGAGCGGCGATCGCCAAGGCTCTGATTGCCAAGGGGCGCAGCGTTCGCACGGTTACGGGGCATCCCGGACGCGGACTCGGCCAGGCCGAAATCGACGTCCGCCCCCTGGACTTCGACGACCAGATCGGATTGGTCGAGTCCCTGCGGGGTGCGACGACTCTCTACAACACCTACTGGGTGCGTTTCGCCCACGGGCAGGTGGATCACGACCTTGCCGTCGCCAACTCGCGGACCCTCTTTCTCGCAGCGAAGCGAGCCGGAATCCGGCGGATCGTCCATATCAGCATCACGAATCCAACGATCGATTCGCCTTTTCCCTACTTCCGTGGCAAGGCCCTTGTAGAGCGGTCGCTGGCCGAGTCGGAGGTCTCCTATGCCGTGCTGCGTCCGGCCATCCTCTTTGGTGGCGACGGTGTCTTGATCAACAACATCGCCTGGTTGCTACGCCGGGTTCCCATCTTCGCCGTCGGGGGCAGCGGGGACTACCGCGTCCGGGGCATCCATGTGGACGACCTGGCCCAACTCTGCCTCGAGGCCGGCGCCAGTACGAACGACAGCATGACCGATGCCGTTGGTCCCGAACGACCGACCTTCAACGAGCTGGTGAAATCCATCCGTCACGCGGTTGGTGCGCGGACTCACATCATCCATGTTCCAGGTGCGCTCGTGCCTCCGTTGTCTTCGGTCCTCGGACTGGCGCTGCGCGACGTGCTCTTGACCAAGGAGGAGTACCAGGCCATGGCCGCAGGGTTGGCCGATACCGGGGGACCGCCGACTGGGTCAATCCGGCTGTCAGAGTGGATCGCGGAGCACCGAGACAAACTGGGAATCAACTACGCCAATGAATTGAGCCGCCACTTCAACTAGTCACCATCGGGGGACAGCCCGTGCGGGGGCGGCCTGTGCCGGAGATCGAGCGAGATGCCCCCTTCCGTTTCTTTTCGACCAAGGCGACCTGACCTGTGCGGCATCCGCCCGACGTGAGGAGTGGGGCCATCACTGCGCGTTGCGGAAACCGAGAATCAGCGCCATGAAATAAAGGACAAGGGCAAAACGAAGCACGACGACAACAAGCAGGACTGGTCGTGGAACGATGCGATCGTCGGGGCTTCGGGACTCACGGCTCGAAATCAACCACATGGAGGCAAGTCGGGCACAGCCCACATCCCCTGAGAGATCCGACAAACCCCGGGCGCCCGCGGCGACCGTCGGTGACGCCGGGAGCGGGCCGGTACGGACCATGAGACCAAAGTCCGCACCGGCCCAGCTTCCGACTGCAACAACCCCCCCGTGTATGTGTGGCCGTTGCAGTGTTTGGATTATTCGCCTCGATCGCCTGCGATTGCAACGGTCCTGAGACTCGCGGTGCAAATATCCTGCCCAGTAGGGCGGGGAGCCCCCAGGTGCCAGGGGCGACGGAGGACGGCAGCGCCGGCAAATAAGGGGAGGCTAGAAACGCCTCTAAGTGAGCCTGCTGTGCCACCTCATTCCGCGGCTGCTCGGATCACGTGCTACCCCGTCGGGTACGTCAAAGGCGCTGCGTTTACCAAGGCCGGTGCGGAACTGAAGCGTCCAGTCGCGTCGGCTACCAGGATCGCCTTACGACCAGCACGGAGGCGGATAAGGCGTGCACCTTTCTACAGGCACGGTCGTGCCCCGTGCACCAGCGAGCGGCCGCTGCGGCGTCGAAGTGCCGGGATCGCTGACCTGTTCGCAGCATGGCATCCTCCTCAAATATTCGTTACCGACGCCGTTGTCAGATTGCAAGGAAGGCGACCATTCGGTGTGCCGTCACAAGGACGCCAGTGGGGGACGATTCAGTCAGGTCGAAACCGAAAGCCTCAGGCCTTCGCCTTACTCTGCTCTCGAGGCCGCGAGAGCGTAATGTCACACCATGCGGCTGGTACTTCTTCACGCTCCTCCCCCCGACAGGACGATGTGGCAGAACGAGTGGTCTCCAATTGCGATCGGTGACCTTCCAGAAGCCGGCCGGATCTCTGAACCGTTGATCAAGCGGGCGATGGTCAAGGTCGGAGCATGAAGGTCCTCCGGGCGACGATCAAGTGGCCGGTTCTCGTTGCCACCGTGCTGCTCGCGTCGGCAGCAGGTCCGCTTCTCGCCGTGGGTGACACGGCGGCAGGGGCGGCCTCGGTGATCACGCCGAAATATGCAGTAGGGGTCGTGACGGAGACCTTCGTCGACATTCACCGCACGACGCCTGCCTGGAGCGGGAGTCCGCAGTTGCCGACGCGGACTCTCGTCACGACGATCCTCTACCCAGCGACCGGCGAAGCAAGTAGTGAACCCACGCAAGGGGCGACGCCGGAGAAGGCTGCGGGGTCATACCCCCTCATCGTCTTCGCCCACGGTCTCGGCGGTACGCCACAGGGCTACATGAACGTGCTTGCCGCATGGGCTTCCCAGGGCTTCGTCGTCGCGGCGCCGCTCTTTCCGCTGTCCAATGGCAATGTTCCTGGTGGACCTGACGCGGGAGACGTGGTCAATCAGCCCAAGGACATGAGCTACGTGATCAGCGCTGTACTCGCTGATTCGCTCTCACCGAGCGGAGCCCTCTCGGGGCTGGTCGATACCAAGGAGATCGGAGCGGCTGGTCACTCAAACGGAGCGGTCACCACACTGGGCCTGGTCGCCAATACCTGCTGTTATGACTCCCGGGTGAAGGCGTCGGTCGTCATGGCAGGCACGACTGAGGGTTTCCCTCCGGGTCATTATGAACTCGCGAAGTCGCCGCCACTTCTCCTGGTCCACGGCACGGCGGACCAACTGATCCCGTACCGGAGTGCTCCGCTGATCTACAACCAGGCGCAAGGTCCCAAAGGACTTCTCACAATTGTGGGCGGCTCCCACGACGCGGCCGGTGGCCAGGACCCACAATCGGCCTCGACGGTCATCCGCACGACGACCGACTTCTTTGAGCGGTATCTCACCGGCAATCGGCAGGCCGGCTCTCGCCTGGCCACGGATGGGCGAAGTCCGACCACGAAGATCACGTTGGAGCTCACGCCGGGTTCCCGTGGAGCGGCCATTGCGGTTCCTGCGGTGCCGGTGGTCCACCTACGGGCGTCGGTCTCGCCGAGCCACGACCTCACCAGCGGCGAGGCAGTGAATGTGCAGTGGAGCGGCTTTACGGCCGGAAAGGTCATCAACATCCTCGAGTGCTCACACGTCGACATCGCAGCCGGGAGTTCGGCAGGTTGTACCTTTGCCAACGCGGGCCTCCTGCATCCCGATCCCACCGGGCACGGGCAGTTCACGATGCACATCATCACGGGACCAGTTGGCAACGGCGTGTGTGACTCGAGTCATCCCTGTTCCATCGCCGTGAACAATGCCAGCGCGCTGACAGCCTCAAACACGAAGATCCTTCCGATCTCTTTCGCACCCACCAAAGGCTGAGCAAAAAGCCCGAGCCGGCCATCTTCATGTGACTACTCGAGCGTTTTGGCTTGAGCTCCAAGACGACGTTGATGATTGATGACGCGCAGGAGAACCTCGACGCGGCCAGCAGGCTGGGCATGCAGACCCTCCGTTTCAGGTCATCCCACCAACTTCGGATACAACTCGAGGCCGCCGGGATCCTCCGGCCATCTCTCTCGTCGCACTAGAGGGTCACTTCGGGACACATCGCAAGTCTGAGACGAGTGATCCGGATTTACGAGCCGTCGGTCGCACCGAATCGGTTGAGGCTGTCAGGACTTTTTGCCCGGCAGCCGTGGGTGCGGTACCTATGTACGCCAGTCAGAGCACCGAACCGGACTCACCGGGACAACCGCTCCAAACGGCAGAGATGGGTTGAGCGATGGATGCAACAGCGGCCGCACTGCAGCGATACCAGATGGAGGGGCAGGACGTCCCGTGGTTGCTGGCCCTTCGGGCCGAGCACCGAGCAGACCATCCGGCCCTGATCTGGGACCCACCGGCCGGAGGTGTCCGCGTCTGGACCTACCGGGAGCTCTGGGACGACGTTCGCCGGCTCGCTGCAGGGCTCCACGCCCGGGGCGTCCACGTGGGCGACAAGGTCCTCCTGCACGCGGACAACTCACCCGAGCTGCTCTTGGCTTGGCTGGCGTGCGCCACCGTGGGAGCGGTCGGCGTCACCACGAACACCAAGTCGGTGGCCGAAGAGGTGGCCTGGTTCGCCGAGAAGGCGCAGTGCGTGGCCGCGATCACCCAACCCCGCTACGCCGAGGTCGTTGCCGCAGTCGGTTCGGCCGTCAAATGGGTGGCTGTGACGGAACCGGAGGCGGGTGAGGAGTCGACCGGCTTGACCGACGAGCGGTTCACGTCTTTCAAGGGGCTGTTCGGAGAGGTGCACGACTGGCCCGGACGCGACCCTGACCCTCTGTTGCCGTACTGCATCATGTTCACCTCCGGCACGACCTCCAAGCCCAAGGGTGTTGTCCACACTCATGCCAACGCGATCTGGGCCAGCCGGACCGGCGCGCGGAATATCGACCTCGGCGCCGAGGACCGATATCTCGTCTACACCCCGTTCTTCCACGTGAACGCCCAAACCTGGTCGGTCCTGCCGGTCTTCGGCATGGGCGCTACCGCCGTGCTGGTGCCCAAGTGGTCCTCGAGTCGCTTCTGGGAGACGGTGCAGCGCCACGGGATCACCCATTTCTCGCTGATGCCGTTCACAATGGCGACCCTGATGGCGCCCGACCGTCCGTCGACGACCCTGCGGGTCGGGGTCTTCGGGCTCATCGTGCCCAACGCACTGGACGTCTTCGGCTGCGAGGTCTACGCCGCCTTTGGCATGACGGAGACGGTGACACACGCGGTGACCGGCAAACCTTCCGAGCATCCCGAGCTCATGTCGATGGGTCGTGTCACGCCGGGCTACGAGCTGGCGGTCGTCGACCCCGCAACCGGCGACCTCTGTGAGGTAGGGCACACCGGCGAGCTGTGGCTCCGGGGGACGCGGGGCATCCAGCTCTTCCTTGAGTACTTTGACAACCCCGAAGCCAACGCCAAGAGCTTCGAGGACGGATGGTTCAAGACGGGCGACATGGTCAAGCTGAGCGCCGGGGGCACAGTGACCTACGTCGAGCGCGACGCCGACCTCTTGAAGGTGGGCGGTGAGAACGTCTCGGCCCGCGAGGTGGAGGAGGTGGCCGCCACTGTCGCCGGCGTGGCCAAGGTGGCCGTCGTCGGCAAGAAGCACGATTTCCTCGATCAAGTGGCTGTGGCATTTGTCGTCAAGTCGCCCGATGCCCCGGAAGATCTGGTGCTCACCGAACAGGTCATCGAAGCGTGTGCCGGCCGGTTGGCCAGCTTCAAGGTCCCCAGGGCCGTGTACTACGTCGACGAGTTCCCGACGGGCAACTTCGACAAGCTGTTGAAGAACCGGCTGCGCGAAATGGCGGACGCCCGGCCGGCGGTGAACTGACTTTCTCGTCGCTGGCAAATGATTTACCGGCTCCGGATTGGCCTGCGGCACCGGCCTTCTGGTTTTGGCTAGCTGATGCAACCCCAGTTAAATGACTGGCTTGAGATGAACGCCTTCGGAGCTGGTCACCATTCTCGATCCCGTTCAGAGCTATATAGGTGTTCCTCGGGTCAACGATTGAACTGAAGGGCGGGTGCATGAGGTCACGGACTGGTGGGCGACGGCCTGGAGAAACGAGAAAAAGGCGGAACCCTGAGATCGACTGCCGATGGGCCAAGGAGCAAGAGATCGCTGAGGGGATGAACTTCAATGACGGGATGGCCCGACCAGTTGGCGTTCATTGGGCAATTTGCCGACGAGCTTCGCGACCAGGACTCCGGTGTGGCGAAGGTCTTCGTGAGCATCGCCTGTCCAAAGGACGCGGCACCCCAGCCGCCGCCCGAGGTACTGGTCACGCGCCAGGAGTGGCTGGATTCGGCGCTCACGCCGTCGCAGTGAGTCGTCGTCACTCCCGCTGTACCTCAATCGATCGAAATGAGGATCACGGTGTTCACCAGGGCTGAGCAGCGCCTCGCGCGGAGGCGATTCGACCGTCAGGCTGAGTTCCGGCGGCACCAGAGGTTGGATACCGCCGTGAAATCCGGCACGGACAGGTTACCCAAGATCCAGCACATCGTCGTTCTGATGATGGAGAACCACTCCTACGACAACTACTTCGGCATGCTGAAGGACCGCGGAGAGGGACTTGAGCTTGGGGACGACGGACAGCCGGTAGCGACGAACGTGGCTACCGACGGGACGGTCGTCAGGCTCGAACCTTACAAGGGAACGGTTCAGACCCCGGGTGTGCCTACCCAGACGTGGAACGCCAGCCACATCCAGCGCGGTGACGGCCAGTGTGGTGGGTTCGTGAAGAGCATCGAATGGACACTCAAGGAAGGGTCGGACCGAACTCTCGCCATGCGCTACTGGACCGAAGAGGATCTGCCGTTCTACTACGGCCTAGCCAAGACCTTCCCGCTGGCGACGAACTGGTTCAGCTCATGTCTCGGGCCGACATTTCCCAATCGTCGCTTCCTCATTGCCGGCACCGCACACGGTCTGATCGACGACCTCCCATTCGCGATGGTTGACTACCCGAAGACAGGAACGGTCTTCGACCACCTGACCGCGCACGGCATCACTTGGACGAACTACCACAAGGTCCCTGCCTGGCGCGTGAATTTCAAACGTATCTTCAGGGCGCGTGGAGTGAGGTTCTTTCGCCTCATCATCGCGCTTCTCAGCACCATCTTTCCCAAACTTGTCGAGCACGTACAGAGCAAGATCCAGGTGACGGCCGACTTGTTCCCTTTGGGAACGCTCAGATCGATCAACCACCTCCGGAGCCATGAGCAGTTCTTTGCTGACGCAGAGAAGGGGACGCTGCCGGACTTCTGCATCGTCGATCCCGACTTCGGTAAGACGTCGGAGGAAAATCCGCAGGACATACAGGACGGTGAAGAGTTTGCCGCAAGGGTGATCAACGCCGTGATGGGTGGTAAGGCATGGTCCAAGACGTTGCTCATCTGGCTCTACGACGAGCACGGTGGATACTACGACCATGTCGATCCGCCCGAGGCCGTGGACCCCGGTGATCTCCCCGCTGCGGATCCGCTCACCCGGTTCGCACTGACTCGATTCCTGCTTCGCCTCACTCCGTGGTGGAAGCTGATCGAGCTGGCTGACGACGGTCCGTCGACCTACGACAGGCTGGGATTTCGCGTCCCGGCGGTCGTGGTCTCACCGTACGCGAAGAAGCAGCATGTCTCCTACACGCCCTACGACCACACCTCTGTCCTCAAGCTTCTACAGGAGAAATGGAATCTTCCACCGCTCACGGACCGCGATGCGGCAGCGAAGAGCCTCCTCGACATGCTCGATCTCGACAGCCCTCCCACGTTCCCGGACGGCGCGCAGCTCCCTCAGCCGGGCAAAGGCGCGCGTACCCGGCAGTGAGCGGCTCAGGGATTGGCGGCGAGTCGCGACGCCCGGGAGTAGTTGTCAGCGACAAGAAGCCCGACGTCGTCCGTCAATGACGAAGTCTTCGGTGGACCACTTGGGAGGAAGAGAACCCGGTTGCCTATGGCCGCGTCCAGTTCGGACTCCCAGAGGGGCGGCTCGACCAATTTGATTCCCTTGCCGAGCGTGGCACTGACACCCTTCCAGCCACCGACGGCGCCAACTGCCACGGTCAACCCGGCCCAGAGCCATTTGCTGTTGCCCGACGCGACGCTCGCCGCAACGATCCCTCCGACGACGACAAGGATCACCAGAATGACGGTGAAGACGGTCTTCCTGTAGTGGCTGATGTAGGCCCCGATGGTATGGCCCAAACGCGAACTCAGCTCCTTTCCCGCTTCGATGTAGTCGTTCGACGTCAATAGATCCACCGCCAACCGTTCTCCGGAGAGGAGTGACCTCCACTGCTCGCCCTGCCGCCGCAGGTAGGGATTGATGGACTTGTCCAACTCCTCGGGCTTTGCGTTCGACACCCAGACGGCCCAGTCGTGGAGGGTCGTGCTGACCGCATAGGCGGCGTGGTCCGGAAGTGCCGTTTTGAGGTCGGCGAGCCATCTGAAGATGCTGCCAAGCCGGTCGAGCCTGAACTTCTCCGTGAAGACCGTCGGTCTGTCTTGCTCACTGGCCACGGGAAGCAGGGCGGTTTCGGCCAAGGCGCGCCCGAGCCCATAGGCCTTGCCGAGACGGAAATCGTCCACCGTCAGGGCAGTCAGCACGGCGGTGTGCAGGTCGAAGATCCGGGCCCTGAACGTTCCTCGGTCGTTCGTGAGCGCCTCACGAGCGGCAGTCATCTGGTTCAACGAGTGACCGAGGAGTTTGGTCAAGCCGGCATCCACCTGGTCCAGGTGCAGATTGACGATCGTGATCGCATGGAGGTGCGAGAGACCGGGGAGATGGTCCGGGGGGTCACCTGGAGCCGAAGGAGGCGAGCCGTTCGCCGCCGGAACCGGACTGTTGTAGAGCTCAGCCATCTGCCATCCGAGCGCGAAGGCCTGCGGTACCTGATCTGCTGGACTCGTGACCATCCTCAGATACTTGCCTGGGCCCTCCGGTGGTGCAATAGAACCGCGGGGCGTGACAACAGCTGGAGCGCCTACCCACGGGCACCACCGTAGATCGCTGTGATTATGTAGACGTCGGGTCTCGGGTCAAAGGTGGGCTCCATTTCGCGGCACGGGACCTGCTGAGTCCCAAATTCGACTGCATGCCGAGGGCCATTCTGTTGGTCCAGTTGGTGCGCCCTGACATGACTGTCCGCCCTCATCCTTCACGGCCGCAGAAGATTGCGCTTCAGTCCTTCCATTACGGCGTCGTACCCCGACTAAAAGACCAATTGAAGCCGAGATCGTCGGCGAGAGCTCTATCCGTAGTGTGGTGGTTTAGTAGGGTCGTCGCCGGTGGGTATCAGGGAATTTTCCATGAGATCAATGCTGGCCGGAGCGGAATACGTTGCAGTCCGACGAGAGGCACGAGAGGGCTGAACCACAGAGATGTCGGCACCCGCGGATTCAGATCTTGTCAACACCGCCATCCGATTCGGTTGGTATGTCGCTGAGGTTCGGGGCCGGAATCGGCCGAAAGGACCATGTCCAAGTGGTGCAGCAACGCCGGGTCAAGGCAAAAATCAGCTTCCCCTTCGTATGGAACGTAATGCCACCGAGCGGCGCATCGAGGCGCAAACCGTGATGAGCGCTCTGGCAAAGAAGCTTGCTCTCGCCGCCACAGGAGACGGCACATCAACGGAGGCGACGTGCACAGCCATAGACGGCTCCTGCGAGAGTCTCTGGCAAGCGCGCCATGATCACAACACAGAACTGGCGCTTCAGAATTGGCTGACGCTCGAGGGGCAACTCTTCGAGTTCGACCTCGGCGTCCAGGACATCTTGGCGGCAACGTCTGACACGCAGGCATGCGGCTATCAACTCGGTCGCGGTCTTGCCGAGGTCTATTGGCAACTTGACATCGAGCCACCGCCACAACCGCCAGAAGCGTCCTCTGAACTCACATGGAACAGCTGGACCTTCCTTCTTGGGGAAGCTCGTTGCACTGAGTTGACACGTCTTGTAGGGCGACTCTCCGCATACTTCAGCAACTACACCGCGGCAGGGGTTGCCGGATCGCTCTCGGCCTGGAAGATGGTTGCCGCAGATTCGAATTGGAGGACGGTTCAAGGCCCCCACGCTCAGCAGAATTACGTCCGGGACGATTGCCTCTATCGGCAGATACGACGGTGGTACGAGCTCATAGTTCTCGACCAAAACCCATCGACTCTCATTCGGCCCTACGCCATTCTCCGGAATCTTCGAGGTGTCTGGAACGGAATTCGAGGGTTCTGGCTACAAATTGTCGGGGCTCTTCTCACGCTGGCGGCAATAGCGGCGTTTTTTGTGTTCTTGGGGGACAACGAAAAGAGTTCCTTCGAAACCAGCGTGTTTGGGATCCTCAGCGTCGTCGGTATCTCGGTGACCACCGTGTCCACGAGGTTGAAGAACACGGCACAATCGCTTATTGCTCGGATTCAAGGGGACGCCTACGGCGATCTCGTTGGACTTCAGATCACCACAGCCCCGTACCCACCTCCGGCTTTTGGGTCAGGATGGCAAAATAGCGATCGGCGTAGGGACCGCATCATCAAGAGCGCCGTCCAGTCAAGACGGATCACGTCCGTCAATCGACAACCCGACTAGGAAACGAGAAGGGGTATCGCACGGGTCCCGCAATGGTCCCGCTCCCCGCAGCATCGCTGAAAGCGGCTGGTACGCTATTTGCGTGCAGAAAGCAACTATCGAGCCCCAAGGCATGCCCGACACCTCGGCCCGTCCGATCGACCGGTTCGACGAGGCGTTGCAGACCGTCGCCCGGTCGATCACCCAGGTGCGCCTGCACGAGCGGCTCCTGCATTTGGCGGGGGTCCGGCTTGACCGGGCCGGAGCCACCCTGCTGTTCAAGCTCTCCGCCAAGGGTGATGCGCTCCGGGTCACGGACCTCGCCGAGCTATTGGGGGTCGACGCACCGACGGTGACCCGGAAGGTCCAACAGCTCGAGCGCGAAGGAATGGTCGTTCGCCACACGGACCCCGACGACGGCCGAGCTTCGAGGATCGGCCTGACCCCGGCCGGTCGCCGGGCCATCGAACGGGTGCGCCGGGCCCGCCGGGCCTGGCTCGGGCAGCTCTTACAAGATTGGCACGACGACGACCTGTCTGACTTGGCCGACCTGCTCAGCCGCTTTGCGGAGGACCTTGATCGGGATATGGACGAAGCCCGTGACTGAGCTGGCGCCGGCCCCGGTCGACGAAGAGGCCGCAAGCGCCGAGCACCGTCGGATCCTGGTGATCCTCGGGGCTCTCATGATGGGAATGGGCCTGGCCGCTCTTGACCAGACCATCGTGGCGACCGCCCTCCCCACCATCGCGGGCGACCTGCACGGGCTCAACCACCTGTCCTGGGTGGTGACGGCCTACCTGTTGACCACCTGCATCTCCACGCCGCTGTGGGGAAAGCTGGGCGATCTCTTCGGCCGCAAAGCGCTCTACCAGCTGGCCATCGTCATCTTCCTGGTCGGCTCCGTGCTGTCAGGCTTGTCCCAGTCAATGGCCGAACTCATCGCCTTCCGGGCGATCCAGGGTGTCGGTGCCGGCGGATTGATGGTCGGGTCCCAAGCGATCATGGGCGATGTCGTCTCGGCCCGGCAGCGGGGCAAGTACATGGGCTACTTCGGCGTCGTCTTCGGCGTCACCAATGTTGCGGGTCCGTTGCTCGGCGGCTTCTTCACCGAACATCTGTCATGGCGGTGGATCTTCTACATCAACGTGCCGCTCGGCATCGTCGCCCTGTTCGTCGTGGCCGCCGTCCTCCACCTTCCGGTCAAGCGGGTACCGCACAAGATCGACTGGGCCGGAACCGCCTTCCTCTCGGTGGGCGTCACGTGCATCATCTTGCTCACCACCTGGGCCGGCTCCGAATACGCCTGGGGCTCGTCCGTGATCATCGGCACCGCCTTCGTCGCCTTGGCCTCACTCCTCATCTTCTGCTTCATCGAGACGAAAGCCTCCGAGCCCATCATCCCACTCTGGCTCTTCAAGAACCGGACCTTTACCGCTACCTCGGCCGTCGGGTTCATCATCGGTTTCTCAATGTTCGGGGCCATCATCTACCTGCCCCTGTACCTCCAGATCGTCCACGGAGCCTCGCCGACCCTTTCGGGTCTCGAGCTCCTACCCATGATCGGCGGGATGCTGCTCACCTTCATCTTGAGCGGGCGCCTCGTGACCCGCACCGGGCGCTACAAGGTATTCCCGATCGTGGGCACAGCCGTCCTCTCCCTCGGCCTGCTCTCGCTCACCCAGCTTGGTCCGCATACCTCCTACGGGGAAGTGGCAGTCTTCATGTTCATCACCGGGCTTGGCTTGGGACTGGTCATGCAGGTGCTGGTCGTCGCGGTGCAGAACGCGGTGCCGTACTCCGCGCTGGGAGTGGCCACGGCGACTTCGACGTTCTTCCGGACGATCGGGGGAGCCTTCGGAGTGGCGGTCCTCGGTGCCGTCTTCGCAAACCGCCTCATCTCACAACTCAAGCTGCACGCCAGCGCAGCTGAGCTCAAGTTGGTCAGCGGGTCGAATGTGACGGCCAACCCTGCGCAGATCGCCCACCTGCCCGCCGCCCAGCGCACCTTTGTCGTCAGTGCCTTCAGTCACTCCATCGAGACGACCTTCTTGGTGGCTGTGCCCTTTGTCGTCCTCGGTTTCGTCTTGAGCTGGCTCATCAAGGAAATACCCCTGCGCACGACGGCGTTCGTCGCCACTCGGCCGCTCGGTCAACAACCGCAAAGCAGCGAGGTGGACGTGGCTGCGGGTGACGAACCGGCAGCGCCGTCATCGGTAGCCAGCTCCGCCCGGGAGAGCCTCTAACGCAGAGGTCCATCTGCAGCGGTACCCGAAGCGCCTCCCACGCCGGGGCTCCTCAGGGGGCCGGTGGCCCGATCGCGCTCTACATGGAAAAGTCTCGCGATGTGGCGTCGGCAGGGAACTCAACTCAGAAGACTCGCCACGATATTGATGGCGAGTACAACGATCACGGCGCCGAACAGATACGACATAAGCGCGTGTGAGAGGGCAATTCTGCGGATCGGTTTGGTCGTCAGATCGGTATCTGAGACCTGAAACGTCATGCCGATCGTGAAGGCGAGATAGGCGAAGTCAAGGTACGCCGGAGGATCCTTCTCGTTGAAGTCGACTCCTCCTTCTGGAGTCTGATAGTGCGACCTGGCGTAGCGGAGCGTGAAGACGGTGTGGACGGTCGCCCATGAGAGGACCACGCTCAAGATTCCGATCGCGATGAGATACGCCTTGGTTCCGCCGTGCGACTGACCGGCTTTGATGAGAACGAGGCCGACTGCGGCAAGGAGCGCCACTCCAGCAAAAAGGACGATCCCCTCGGCTACACGCCGGCTGGGATCTTCCACGTTTGCGTGGCGTTTGGTTCCCGCGGGATTAAGTCCACCAATGGTTACCTAGGTCCAGACGAGATAACAGAGTGCCGCAGCATCCCAGCCCACAAGAATCGCAGCCTGCCACGCAAGAGCGAGGGTCCCGAGGAAACCGGCAACGATGCCGGAGAAAGCGGCAACCGAGCAGCGAGCTCCGACTGTTTCCATCGTCTGAGGACCTGTCGTCAATGTTCGCCCTTTCCTACGAAGGCTAGCCCTGTGCAGAAGGGAAGTTCGCCGTGGATGTCATCTCGGTGGTTGCGACGCCGGGCGGGCTATGACACACCGCGTCGATCGTCCTCCTTCGTTCGTTGGTTCGTCGTTGGAGAGTGTGGAGGCGTCACTCTCCAACGTCGTAAGGCTAAAGTCCGAAGGCCTCGTTGAGACAACTATCAAACACGTGGCCCCGCGAACAAGAGGAGTGGAATGGATCTCGGGCTTGCTGATGCACGCGTCCTGGTGGTTGGAGGGTCGCGGGGTATGGGCCGCGCAGCCGCCGAAACGTTTGCCCGAGAGGGTGCCCGTGTGGCGGTACTCGCCCGAGCCAGCAAGGCGCTCGATGACACTGTCTCCACCCTCTCTTCATTAGGGAGCCCCGACAGCGTGCCTTTGGTCGCGGATCTCACGAGCCTCAGCGAAGTCGACTCGGCCATCGACGGTCTGGGCGATCGGTGGGATGCCCTGGAGGTCCTCGTCAACACCGCTGGACCGGTCGACGTGGGGATCGGCCGCTTCGACCGGCTTGACGACGACGAGTGGCGGGACACCTTCGATATCGGGGTGTTCAGCGCGGTCCGCACGGTTCGCCGGTCCCTACCCCTTTTGCGTCGCGGTTCGTTCGCCAGGATCGTCAACGTCTCGGCTCACTCCACCAAGCGGCAGAGCCCGGACCTCGTGGCGTACACCGCGGCCAAGGCGGCACTCAGCAGCCTGACGAAGAACCTGTCTCAGTGGCTGGCGCCCGAAGGCATCCTTGTGAACACGGTCTCGCCGGGGTCCTTCCTCTCGGAAGGGATGCAGGGCTACCTCCGAACCCTCCCTGCCGAACGAGGTGTGGACAGCACCAGCCTCACCGACGCCATGAGGGTCATCGCGGAGGATTTCGGTCACCCCGCCTATCTGGGTCGAGCCGGTAGCCCGGCCGAGATCGGGCCTGTCATCGCATTCCTCGGCTCGCCCCTGAACAGCTACATGACCGGAGCCGATGTGAACGTCGATGGTGGATCCGATTTCACCTGAACCCCGCAGGAACGTTGCCGGCTGAAGATGTGCGGAGAGATGTCGGACCAAAGGCACCCCTTCGCGGCTGCGTTACATTGGTGTTGGGCGAACGCGACCACCATACGTGAACGTCAGCTCCTGCCGACCCCGTGCCCAGCCAGAAGGGACCTCTCTTGTTCGCAGAACAGCACACATCTGGTCCGACGATCGGGGTCATCGGGCTTGGTACCATCGGCGGTGGTATCGCAAGTAACGTACATGCCGCCGGGTTGCCGTTGGTCGTGTGCGACGTCCGCGCTGAGGCGACCCACAAGCACGCCGACTACGCGACCGTTGTCGGGTCGCCAGCCGATCTGGCTCGAGAATCGGACATTGTCGTCGTCGCTGTCGTCAACGACGAGCAGGTCCGCGCCGTACTGTCGGGACCCAATGGTGCGCTGGCCGCAGGTGGAACTGGCACGACGGTTGTCGTGGTGAGCACGATCACCTCGGCGTGCGTCGCGGCCATCGGTGCCGAAGCAACTGCGCGCGGCCTGCCCATCATCGATTGCGGCGTCAGCGGTGGCCCAACGGCGGCGGCGGCCGGCAACTTGGTCTGCATGTGTGGGGGCGACCCTGAAGTGATCGCCAGCCTTGCTCCGCTGTTCGAGGCCATCGGCTCGCTCACCGTGACCATGGGCCCATTCGGCACGGGGTTGGCGGCCAAGCTCGCTCGCAACCTGGTGCAGTACGGAGGGTGGTTGGCTGCCCACGAAGGGCAGGTTTTGGCTGAGGCCGCCGGTGTTGAAATCGCCAAGCTGGCTCAGGTGGTCAGGGCCAGCGACGCCCAGTCCGGCGGCCCAACCACACTCATGTTCCGCAAAACGGCGGCT
This sequence comes from uncultured Acidimicrobiaceae bacterium, assembly GCA_963809715.1. GTDB lineage: Bacteria > Actinomycetota > Acidimicrobiia > Acidimicrobiales > RAAP-2 > Bog-473. The sequence goes on from CAWEKO010000006.1 coordinate 148,440, forward strand.
CCTTTCACCTCTGCCGACGACCAGGGGCTTGTCGGGGCCATGCAGGCCGCGGCCGGCCTTGCCCGCAAGGACTTGCAGGCAGTTCTGGCCTTGGCGGACGAGCTGGACCTCGAGCTTCCAGTGGCGACCATGACCGAAGCACACTGCGGCGACATCTTCGGCGTCGAGGTCCCGCCCACTGAGTGATGCCGGCTGTCCCGCGTCAGCGGGTGACGAGACCACCATCGGCGTGGATCACGGTGCCGGTCACGTAGCTGGACGCATCCGAGGCGAGAAAGAGTGCCGGCCCCACCATCTCGTAGGCATTCGCCACGCGTCGTAGCAACGCCGCTCGGGCCATACCGGCGGTGGCTGCCGGTCCGGTGGCGCGGGTCATGTCGGTATCGACGGACCCTGGAGCGAGGGCGTTGACCCGAACGCCTTCAGCGGCCAGGCCTGCGGCCAGCGCCTTGGTATACGAGACCATGGCGGCCTTGGCGGCGGCATAGTGGGCGACCGTGGCCGAGAAGAGCCAGGCTCCCGCCGAAACCATATTGATCACCGACGCATGATCCGAGACGCGCAGGTAGGGGAGCGATTCTTGGATGAGAAAGAGCGGTCCCCGTACATTGACGTCCATCGATTTGGTGACTCCCGCCTCGGTGAAGCTGCCAATGGGCTCGGCAAGGGCGTTCGCGGCGTTGTTCACCACGACATCAATGGCACCGAAGCGTTCTACGGCGGCTGCGACAAGTGCCCGGACATCACTCAAGGAGCCCATGTGGCAAGCGATGCCAGTGGCGTCGATACCCACCGAACGCAATGCCTCCTCAGTGTCGGCGCACGCGTCGGCCTTTCGACTCGCGACGACCACGCGCGCCCCGGCCTGCCCGAATCCCTCGGCAATGGCGCGGCCGATCCCTCGAGTACCCCCAGTGACCAGCGCCACCCGCCCATCGAGGCGGAAGAGCCGACTCACATCGATACCTCCGGCATCATTCTCCACGCCGCCACCACGGGCACTTCCTGCAGAGTCGATGGGGCGTTCGTTACGCTCTTCTGACTTCATGAGAGTCCTGGACCGACCTGTGGGCGGACCGCGACCTTCTCGTCGGAAACATCCCGTAAGGCGTAAGGCAACCAGCCCATGAGTCGAAATACCTCTTTCGTGGAGCGCTGGAGCCCGATCCGGACAGTGATGGGCCCATGTGGGGATCTGTATATTATATAACCTAGGTGCGCACGGGGCCGGGCCGCGGACGTGAAGGCGGTGATTTCTTGCTCTCGTTGTAGTGAACGCGCCGCCGTGATCACTACAACGCGTCGCCACGACGAAAGCGACAGATCCACAGGGCGGCCCGTTGCTGGCATTTGATATGTTCGGCCGATGAGCACCGTGGTCATACCGGATGGTCTGACGACGATCACATATGACGTTCGTGACTACGTCGCGCAGGTGACGCTGAATCGTCCTGAGATGCACAATGCATTCAACGAGCGCATGCAAGATGAACTCGCTGCGCTCTGGCGCCATATTCGACTCGACGATGCGGTGAGGGTCGTCGTATTGACCGGCGCCGGAGATCGAGCGTTTTGCACGGGCATCGATCGTGGGGACATTCCTGTCGACGAAGAATTCGATCCCTTCACCTACGACGATCCAGGCCAAAAGATCGGCCCGAAGAGTCAGGGGTTGTGGAAGCCCGTCATTGCCGCAGTGAACGGCATGGCGTGTGGTGGAGGTTTCTATCTCCTCGGTGAGAGCGACATCATCGTCGCGGCAGAACATGCCACGTTCTTTGATCCGCATGTGAGCTTCACGATGACGGCTGTCTATGAGCCAATCCTGCTGACCAACAGGATGGCGTTCGGGGACCTGGTGCGGATGAGCCTGGTGGGGCTTCATGAGCGGATGTCGGCACGGACTGCCCGTGAGACCGGTTTGGTGAGCGACGTTGTCCCCTCGGAGAAGCTCCTCGAGTCCACCCGAGCACTCGCCGAGGTCATCGCCTCGCAGCCGCCGACGAGCGTGCAGGCAACGCTGCGGACTTTGTGGGCAGTGCGCGGTCTCTCGCGGGAACAAGCTCTTGGTCTCGGAAATGTCTTCCTTCAGCTCGGCACGAGCGCCCAGGCGCTGCAAGAGGGCCAAGAGTTTTTCTCGCAGCAGAAGCGAGGGGAGTGGAAACTGCGCTAAAAGCTTGTGCTGCTTTCAGGGAGGACGTGCTGTCCCCGGAGCCGTTGCACGCAACTATACGAGACGCGAGCGCAGATCCTGTTTGAGTACCTTGCCCATTGCATTCCTGGGTAGAGCATCGACCACTTCCAGCCGCTCGGGGCACTTCTGGACGGCCAGACCTTCAACGAGGCAGTGTTCGCGGATGTCCTTCAGTTCGACTTCGCACCCGTTCTCCAGAACCAAAACGGCGACGACGCGTTCTCCCGTGCGTTCGTCCGGTAGTCCGAGTACGGCCGCTTCGGCGACGGCGGGATGACGGTAGAGCATTTCCTCGACCTCGACTACGGAAATATTCTCTGCATTGCGGATAATGATGTCCTTCAGGCGGCCCGTGATGCGGACGTTTCCGGCAGCATCGATCGTACCGAGGTCGCCGGTGCGGAACCACCCGTCGGCATCAAACGAAGCAGCGTCCAGCGCCGGATCGACATAGCCAGAGAAGCATTGTGGACCTCGAAGGAGAAGCTCACCTTCTTTCCCCGCTGAACAGACGTCCCCCTCCGAGTCGACGGCGCGCACCGAGACACCCGACGCCGGCCGTCCGACCGATGTTGTGAGGATTTCCACCGAGTCCCCGGGGGCGGCGGAAGTGGCATTGGGGAACTCGGTGAGTCCCCAGCTGCCGATGAGTGGCACGCCGAACGTCGCCCGCATTTCGTGGTGTATCTCGGTGGGAACGGGGGCACCGCCGAACGTTCCAAACCGCAGGGCAGGAAAGAGCGGCGCATCGTTGTTGTTGCGTGCGGCGTCCAGGTACGCCCGGAAGAACGGGACGGCCGTGCCCAGCGCGGAGGGCTTGAAGGCAGCCATCCGACGCGGAGTCTCCGCAGGATCGAAGGACTCGAAGAGGACAAGGTGGACCCCGCCGCGAATGCTCGATGCCAGGACCGACGCGCCGCCAATATGTGTGATCGGCCAAGGGATTGGATAGATATCGTCCTCTCCGAATCCCATGAGTTCGAGCAAGGCGTTGGACGATGACATGATGCTGGTGTCCGTATGGCGGGCGCCCTTTGGGTCGGCGGTGGTGCCTGACGAGTAGTAGATCCAACGGGGACCGTCCATCGAAGGCGAGGGGGATCGCGCCGAGCGGTTCGCGTCTGCGGTTTGGAGGTTGAGCCCGTGTCGGGTTCCACGAGCGCTCAGGTCGTGCAGATCGATCTCCATCACGTCGAAATCACCGGACGCGGCGAGGTCCCGAGCCATGGCCCCGTGCGAGAATCCTCGCCACTCCTCCGGTACGATGAGCAGCTCGGTACCCACCTGTTGGGTGATGAACGACACCTCTCGCTCACGCAAGATAGGGATCAAAGGGTTCTGGACGGCGCCGACCCGCGCGAGCGCGACCAGCAATACCACGGCTTCGATCGTCGTTGGCAACTGCCAGGAGACCACGGTGTTGGTTCTGATCCCGCGACCCGAGAGCGCAGCCGCTGTGGCCTCCGCGTCGTCTCGAAGCTGGGCTCGTGTCAGCGACCGGCCGTGGTCGTCAGATATGACGAGGGCGTCCGGGTGTTCCTGGGCCGCTTGAACGACGAGCTCCCAGAACGTCTGTGGCAGAGTCGTGCCCATCATCGGGCTCCATCGCCGCCGAAGCTGACGACCTCGCTCGGCTCGTAAGGATCAGTGTCGTCCACGATATCGGGGTCTCCTTCGAACATGAGGTCGATGCTCTCGCTGAGATAGTCGTAGAGACCTGTGATGGACAGACGCCCAGCGGACCAGGCACGCAACTGGCTGTCGAGGACAGCATCCACTGTCCGGACGATGGTACGGGCCCGACGTGGCTCCACACCTTCGAGCAACTCCATGTACACGCTGGAAGTGGTCTGATCCATTCTCTCGAGGATCTCTGTGGCGAAGGGGTCCGACGACAACTCGAGTGACGCGATGAGCCGGGCCAGCTGAGGCTGATGCTGGAAGGCGCGAACCGACCGATGGAGCGCCTCGGTGAGCTTCTTGCGTGGCGTCAGTCCCTTTGGGGGATGACGAGCAAGGCTGGACCTAAGGGTGGCTGCCCACTTGACGAGTACTTCGGCGAAAAGGTGCTCTTTCGATGAGAAGTAGTGGTACAGGGTGCCAAGCGCAACATCGGCTTCCTCGGCCACGTCTTTGATTTGAATGCGCTCATACTCGTTGCGCTCCAACAGCACGAGTCCTGCGTCGATGATGCGCTGACGGCGTGCCCGCTGATCTTCGGTGAGCAGGTGCGGCGATACTGGTTCGGCCATGTCAGCCTCTTCCCAGAGGCTTCACTACGGCGATCCCGGGCAGCGCGGCTCGTGATTTTTATGAGGAATGATCACTAGAAGAGGAGTCTAGCTTCTAGAGGAAAATCCGTCCGCCGGCTATTGGGAGCGGTCGAAACAACGTTCTATTTCAGTAGACGGAGCTGACCCCTCCAACGGCATGGAGCGAGGTGAAGCAGCTGTTCCGTGAGACCGCAGAAGCAGCGGTTTAGCTTGGGCTTCAAGAACTCCATGCGATCAGCCCTGCGGATATTCCGAAAGGTACCGGCCGTCTAGACCTGAATTGGCAACTGCTGATAGCCGCGCACGGTGCTGGTGTGCAGGGGAACAGAGCGCTCCTTGTCCACGGTCCACGTCTTGTATCGCTTGAACGTCTCTTCGAGTGCGATTTTGCCCTCCATTCGGGCGAGTGCCGCACCCAGGCAGAAGTGAATGCCGTAACCGAATGCAACGTGCAATCGGAAGTCACGGCGAATATCGAATTGATCCGGTTCGGGGTACACACGGTCATCGCGTCCCGCAGAGCCCGTCAGCAGGAGCACCTTCGAATTGGCAGGAACGCACTGCCCGTGGAGGTCGACCTCTTCGGTCAGCCACCGACCCTGCACTGGCGACGGCGACTCGTAACGAAGGAGCTCTTCAACGGCGTTGGGTATGAGAGATGGATCCTGCACCAGCTCGGCGAGCTGGTCAGGATGGTCAGCCAGAATGAGTCCGGCCCACCCCAGGAGGCGGGCAACGGTTTCCGTGCCGGCGCTGACAAGAAGGATTCCGAACTCCGTGCATTCTTGGGGGGTGAGGCGCCGCGGCACGCCATCATTGCCGGGGATCTCCGCCTGCACCAAGTCCGTCAGCATGTCGTCCTGGGGTCTCCGGCCGCGTTCCTCGATCAATTCGCCGAGGTATTCGAAGAGCCAACCCGCTGACCGCATGGACGTCTCGTTCGCCATGCCGACCCCGGGCTCGAGGTGGAACAGACCATCGATGTGGTGGCGGACATCCTCGCGATCAGTTGGTGGTACCCCAAGCAGCATGGCAATGACCGTGGCGGGAAGTCGGGCGCCGAAGTCCTGCACGTAGTCGAAGCTGCTCTCGCCCCGTTGAGCATCTAGGAGGCTCGCGCAGAGGTTTCGGATCTCATCCTCGAGCTCTGCTACGCGACGAGGCGTGAAGGCCTTCGACACCAGCCGACGCAGAGCCGTGTGCTCCGGCGGGTCGAGGAAGATCATCATGCCCTCGGTCTGAGCTTCCTCCGTCATGCTCTCCAAGACGGTGGTATGTGCGGAGCTGTAGCGCTGTGGATCCCGGTGGGCTCTGTCGATGTCCTCAAAGCGACTCAAGGCCCAGAAGTCGTATTGATCGTTGTAGTACACCGGCGCCTCGTCACGGAGCCGTTTCCACACTGGGTGGGGATCGTCCTTAAGCGATTCATCGAATGGGTCCCAACGCAGGTCGTCAGGTTGACCGGGGAATCTGCTCATCAGTCGATTGCCTCGTGCACTCGTGTCTCGATCAATGCACCCCTCTGGTGCCGGCCCAGCCGTGGCCCCCCTGCAATCCAACCGAACCAGGCTAATTGGATATAATATACCTAATGACGAGCGTTCTAGAACCAGACGTCGACAAGATCCCCTGGATCGTGGACCTTGATGCGCATGTGGTCGAGCCCCCAGACGTCTGGTCCAGCCGCCTGCCGGCGCATTTGCGCGACGTCGGCCCTCATATCGAGTACATGCCCGGGGGAGTGCCCAAACTCGAAGGGGCGTCCTATGTCGAAGCTCCCGGCACTGACGGTCCTCCGGTTGCCTGGTGGTGCTACGAGGATCATCGGGCCTCGGTGAAGCGCACCATCGCCGCGGCCGGCTTCCCGGCCGAGGAAGTCGTACTCAAGGGGGTCACCTATGACGAGATGCGTCCGGGCTGTTGGCAGCCCAAGGCACGTCTGGAGGACATGAGTCTCAACGGAGTGCAGGCTCAGCTCTGTTTTCCGAACTACCCCAGATTCTGCGGGCAACAGTTCCTGTGGGGCAAAGACCGGACACTCGCGCTCCTGTGTGTCGAGGCGTACAACGACTGGATGGTGGAGGAGTGGTGCGGTTCGAGCGAAGGCCGACTGTTGCCCCTGTGCCTCATCCCGCTTTGGGACGTTGATCTCGCAGTAGCCGAAGTGGCTCGCAATGCGGCTCGCGGCGTACGGGCTGTGGCCTTCAGCGAGCTCCCGACCTTCCTGGGTCTCCCCAGTATCTACTCGGGTTACTGGGATCCATTGTTCCGGCTCTGCCAGGAGACGGCGACCGTCGTCTGCATGCACGTGGGATCGGGCACCAAGACGCCGCAAACGTCGCCCGACGCACCGGACGCAGTGCCGGCGACAATCCTCTTTGGGAACAGCATCGGCGGGATGTCCGATTTCATGTTCTCCGGTGTTCTTGAACGCTTTCCGCAGCTCAAGCTCCTCTTCGCGGAGTGCCAGATCGGATGGATCCCTTACCTGCTCGAGCGCGCCGATGACGTGTGGTCGACCCACCGAGGCTGGAGCAACTCGCAGCTGTACTGTCCGGAACCGCCCTCCACCTACTATTACCGGCAGATCTGGAGTTGCTTCTTCAAAGATCCAGTCGGTATGGCGCTTCTCGATCGCGTCGGTCCACGCAACGTTGTCTTCGAGACTGACTACCCGCACCAAGATGGCACCTGGCCCTACTCGGTCGAGGCGGCAGCTGAACAGTTCGGCGATCAAGCACCCGAGATTGTGAACCGCTTGGCACGGGGGAATGCAATCGAGCTGCTTGGCCTCGATCTCCCGTTGCAGGCGCCGCGGAGCATAAACGGCTAGGCGGTGGCCTTGGCCGCGATCGTGCCCAAGTCCACACCTTTGCCCGTTCGCTCGAACCGACCCTGATCGTATGAGCGGATGGACACGTCATGTCCGATCGCCTCAGCTCGAAGGGCACTCACCGTGCATCGTTCCCGGGGCCGATGAGCGAGAGGATCAAAGGAGTACCAGCGACACGCATTCTCCCAAGTGATCTTCTCCATTTCATTCTCGGGTACTCCGGTCGCGACCTCAGCCAACTCTTCGGGGGCGTGGGGCCACGACGAGTCTGAGTGGGGGTAATCGCACTCCCACGCAATGTTGTCGATTCCGATGAGATGACGAAGCTGAATCCCAATCGGATCGGAGATGAAACAGGTCAGGAAGTGTTCCCGAAACACCTCGCTGGGCAACTTGGCGCCGAAGTCCTGGCCGGTCCACTTGTGATGCATCTCATACGTCCGGTCAACCCGGTCAAGGAAGTAGGGAATCCATCCTGTGCCTCCCTCGGAGAGGGCGATGCGAATGTCTGGGAAGGTCTTGATCACGCGAGACCAAAGCAAGTCTGAGGCGGCGCTGCAGATGTTCATGGGTTGGAGGGTGATCATCACGTCAACCGGGGCGTCCGGAGCTGTCACGGCCAGCTGACCCGATGAGCCGAGATGGATGGACAGGACAACCTGCTCATCGCACAGCGCCGCCCACAATGGGTCCCACGAGGGGTCATGAAAGCTTGGGTACTTGAGCGCAGCCGGATTCTCGGTGAAAGTCAAGGAGTGGCAACCCTTTGCAGCCATTCGCCGTATCTCCTCCGCGCAGAGCTCGGCATCCCAGAGGACGGGCAGAGCCATTGGGATGAATCGGCCGGGGTAGGAACCACACCATTCGTCGATGTGCCAGTCGTTGTAGGCGCGCAGGACGGCGAGAGCGAGTTCCTTGTCACGACAGGCAGCGAAGAGGCGGGCGCTGAAGCCTGGGAAGGACGGAAAGTTCATTGAGCCGAGGACTCCACCGGCGTTCATGTCCTTGATGCGTTCATGCACGTCGAAACACCCTGGTCGCATCTCTTCGAACGCCGTTGGTTCGATGCCGTATTCCTCCCGAGGTCGGCCCGCCACGGCATTCAAGCCGATATTGGGAATCGTGTGCCCGTTGAATATCCACACGTCGCTGCCGTCGGGCAGCCGCTTCACGCTGGGCGCCCTGTCCTGAAACTTCGCGGGTAGTCGGCCCTCGAAGAGGTTGGGTGGTTCGACCAGATGGTCGTCCACGCTGACCATGATGAGGTCGTCGGCGTCCATGGTGTCCCTTCCTGACTTCTGCGATGTGCCCGTGTGAAGACTGTTTGGAAATGGCTGAACGGCGCCGGGCCAACGAGCCCCGTTCGGCCACAGTCACTCCGAGGGCTCGAAGAGTCCCTCGAACTCGAGCTTTGCGTTGCGTACTCGGCCATAGAGGAGCCAGTCTCCTCGGAACATTCCGTGCTCATGGGGCGCGGCGGCGATATGCGTGCGCGGCCCACCGGTGGTGCTCGGCATAAATCGGATCTTCTCCAGCCCGTCCTTGAGCCCCGGTCCCGAGAGGGAAGGTGCCCGAAAGAGACCCTCAGCAAGCACACGAGCCGTGTCGTACGCCAAGACCGGGATTGCGTTGGGCCACATTGGTGGGTCCGCTTGGTGTCGCTCGACATACCTCTGATGGAATCCCTCGGTCAGCGGATTGTTCGGGTCGAACTGGTCGATTCCCACCCAGCCCTCAAATTTGTCGAAACCCATCAGATAGAACATGAAGGCCGTACCCATGATGCGCGGGGGATCCCACGCCAACTCGTCGAGCGCCTTCCGAAGGAGTCCTTGCGCCGCCAACATCCCGTATCCCATGTAGCAGAGTGCGTCGGGATTTGATTGCCGGAGGCTGTCCAGGTTTTCCGTGAGGTTCGCCGGCGTCTGGCTGACGGTCTCGAGCGAAACAATTTTCAAGTTGTGCCTGCGGCACTCTTGGCGGAAGAAGCGGAAATACTCTTCGCCGTTGGGTGACACTTCACTGAGCACCGCGACGCGCGTATACCCGTTGCGAGCAAGCCAGGAGACACAGAGCGCGGCGTCACCACCGCAGTCCCCGTTACCGAGGCGAAAGCAGTAGTCGCCGGCCAACCGCTCAGTACCAGCCCAGCTGATGAGGGGAATTTTCAGCTCGTTCGCCAGTGGAGCGGCGACAATCGCGTTGTCGGAGCTGTACGCACCCGCGATGCCGATGCAACCTTGGTCGACGAGGTACTTGAAACCATCCGCTGTATTGCGAGCCGAGCCGCGCGGCAAGCCGTTCTCCGCGTGGAGCACGAACTCCACCGGACGATCGAGCAGACCGTCCTCGAGTGCTTCATCGAAGGCCATCCGGTGGATCTTGTTGTAGCCGCCGTCAGGACCATCAAGCGCCGAACCAAGCCAGCCGATCTTGATCGGGTCTGGAGACCCCGTCCAACTGTTTCCACTGTCTGCCATTGCGGGACTCCTTGCATTTGGTGCAGGCATGCCGTGCCGCACGAGATCGTCGAAACAAATATAATGTACAATCTTTCTCGGGTGGAGGGTCGGGACGGTGAACCGCCTCCGGAAAGGAGTTCCCTTGTCTGAGGTCTTCATCCAACGCCCGACCGCCAGGGGGTTGCGCAGCTCTCAGCCACAATGTGCCGAAAATGCTTGCGCCGAGCCTCTTTCTCGTGGCAACGCCGTGTCATGAGTGGGTCCGCAGACAGCCTGGCAGACTTGTTGACGGCACATCCCTTCTCTGACGGTGAAGACCTGATCAACACTGTGGATCGGATCGTCACGGCCGGCGCGGCGCGGGCGGAGGCCTCCCGAATCAGCGCTCAGCTGCGTTCCGCCGGGGTCGAGCCAGGCCAGGCTGTGGTCGTCCAGCTGCCCAACGGGCCAGATTTCGTCTTCGCCATGTTCGGGGTCTGGCTCGCCGGCGCAGTGTTCGTACCGGCGAACGCTCGACAGCCTCAGGCGGAAATGGACCATGTTCTCTCGTCCACGAAGCCCGCCTGCGTGATCGACACGGCTGGAATCCACCTCTCGGACGTGTCGCCCACTCACTACGAGCCCGACACGGCTTTTGTCACCTGGACGTCGGGAACGACTGGGCGACCCAAGCCAATCTTGCAGACACACACCGGGTACCTGGAACTGCTCGACCGTGTCCTCGGTCCCCTGCGGGGCCGGCCTGCCGATCCGGCCCGCCCTCCGTCGCCCAACCTGGTACCGGTGTCACTGGCACTCAACGCCGGCATCTACAACGTGTTGTTCGGTCTGCGGGCCGGAGCGTCCCTGGTTCTCATGGACCGATTCAGCACAACGGAGTTCGCCGCACTCGTCGGCCGCTTCTCCATTCGCTCCACCGTCTTGCCGCCGGCCGCCATGGTCATGCTGGCCGACGACGCAAACGTGGCCGATCTGACACCTCTCCGCTACGTGCGAAGCATCACCGCGCCGCTGTCGCCCCTTGCGGCGCGTCGATTCACCGAGAAATTCGGCGTCACGGTGCTCAATGGCTACGGCCAGGCTGAGATCGGAGAGGTCATCGGATGGACCGCGGCTGATGCGCGGGACCATCCAGAGAAGGTCGGCGCGGTAGGGCGGCCCCATCCTGGAGTGGCGGTAAAGGTCGTTGCGGAAGACGGGTCGGCCGCATCAGTCGACGCGGTCGGTGAGTTGCTGGTGAGGCCGCCACGTATGGCCTCGGGATACGCCGACGGGAATAGCCTTGAAGATCGACTTGATCCGGATGGCTACGTCCGCACGGGGGACTTCGCCCGAATCGACGGTGATGGTTTCGTCTGGATCGAGGGCCGGGTCGGCGACGTCATCAATCGCGGAGGGAACAAGGTCTTCCCGGGACAAGTCGAAGAGGTCCTTCTCCTCTCACCCGGCGTGAGCGAGGCGGCCGTCGTCGGGCTGCCCGATGAGCGCCTCGGTGAGGTGCCGGTCGCCTTTGTCGTGGGTCACGTGTCAGATGCGGAGCTCGATCGACTGTGCCGAGAGCACCTTGTGGCGTACAAGATCCCCGTGACCTTCCGGCACGTAGACGCGCTACCGAGGAGCGAGGTTGGAAAGGTGCTGCGCCGGGAGCTCGTTGAGATGGGAACAGGCGGCGGATGTGACGACAGTCGGCGCGCTTCCGGTCAGACGGGATAGATCAAGAGCTGTAGTTGCGCCGATCGCCTCAGCCGTTCCAGTCCTCGGTGCGATCGGCGCGAGACGGTTGGCGGCCCAGACGCATGGGCGAGAGAGCCGAATCGGCCAGCAGAATGCGGCTAACGCTCTCGGTCAACGACAGGTTCTGCGCTTCCAGCTCGACCAGTCCCGGGTGATGGCGACGCGCCTTCTCCCGGTTGGCCCAGTCCTGCCACGTGGGAATCGCCCAGAGTAGAAAGCACTCACTGTCATCGATCAGGGCTGTCTCCCATGCTCCGGCCAGAACCCAACCGAACTGTTGCATCATCGGGACAACATCGCGATGAACAAATTCTAAGTAGGACTCGGAGCTCCCTCTTGGCACCCGGATCTGCTCGTGTGCGTAGACATCACCTCGTATCCCGGCCGAGCAAGCTTGCTCAATCGTGGGCATCCACGGAGCTGGCACCAACAGGCGGTCGACACCCCCCGCCCGCAGCTCGGCCGCTGCCGCCCACCACGCAGCGAGCTTCGGGTCCTGCAGGTCGCGATGGCCCAGTTCGTGCCCAAACGACTCCGCCAGACCGTCGAATCCGTCCTCCTCCCAGAGGTTGACCACCTGCGGCCACCGTCCCGTGCTGCCCACGACGCCCCACACGCCGTAGCAGAGTTGGTGCCGGTCCTCTTGCGCTGCGGGGCTCCAGTTCGCCGTCATGTGGTACATGTAGCGGCCGCGGTTATGCCCAATTATGTCGATGTACTCGTGGATATAGACCTTGTCGTTCACGGGAGATCCCATCACTGTCACGACCGACCCGCCGGCGCTGGGGAGAAGTACGGAAGAGTGATCTCGTCGGACGCAGGATGGAATTCCACGGAGAGCCGCAACCCATCGTGCAGTTCATCTGTTTCGCAACCGATCACAGCGCTCAGCATCCAGAATCCCTCATCCAAGTGGACTACGGCAGGGGCGTACGGCACCCGGAGCCCTGGGTTGGGAGGGTGCCAGACAACTGTCCAGCTGTACAGGGATCCCCTCCCTGCGCTGGCCTCCCATACGGGTGATGTCGCGTGGCACTGTGCACAAATGGTGAAGGCGCCGAGGCCGCGGTAGCCGCACACTGCGCACCGTTGGTAGAGCAACCGGTGTCGGTGACAACCTTCCCAGTAGTCCTCGCTGCGCAAGCTCGGTCGTGGTATCGAGACGCCCGGAGGTTGGGGAAGCAACATGCTCATGGGCGTTCGCGCCCAAGCAGCAACACGTCACAGAACAGTGCGCCCGCACCGCCATTGGAGCAGAGGGCAACCTCTGCTCCAATGACCTGATTCGTGGCGCAGGTGCCCCGCAACTGCAGGGCTGCCCGGATGACTCGCTGCAGCTGTTGCGCATTGATTCCTGGATGACTGTACGACATCGTTCCTCCGTCGGTGGTGACGGGGAGTAGGGAGCCCGGCCCGATGTTTCCGTCTGCGACGAAAGGTCCGGCCTCACCGGGCGAGCAGAAGCCGAATGCCTCCAACTGTCTGATGACTTCGAACGAGAAAGGGTCGTAGAGCTCGGCGACACTGACATCGGCCGGTGTCAGGCCGGCCATGGCGAACGCTCTCTTGGCCGCACGGGCGCCCACCATTCCGGCGGGATCGGAGTCCGGTCGGGGCCGGAAATCCCACACCGGTGCGACGGTGTACGCCGGCCCGAATGAGTCGCTGGCTCCCCCGAGAATCCAGACGGGCATGTCGCATTCGGCCGCCCGTTCGGCGCTCACCAGTACGACACCGCATCCGCCTTCCGATGTCATGGCGCAGTCGAGCAGGTGAAATGGGTCGGCGATCATCCGAGATTCCAAGATGTCCAAAGGTGAGAATGGTCCGCGGCCGCTGTAGACGGCTTCCGGGTTGACGTGGCCATTTGTACGAATCGTGGCCGCGACGGTAGCCATCTGTTCGGGCGTGGTGCCGTAGGTGAGCATATGGCGACGCGCCATGAGGGCGAATTCAGCGGCTGTGAACAATCCGTAGCCGACGACGAGCTCGTTGGTGGGCCGCGTCCAGGGTGCCGTCGAGGTTCGTTCGGTGTGAACCCCGGCGCCACCAGCAGCGACCAACACGACGTCGCACTGACCGGTGGTGATCAGCGCCGCTGCGTCGAGAATCGTAGGAATTCCCAAAGAGCTGGGCCGTCGGGTGCACGGTCCGAGACCCATTTCGAGGGCTATTTCCGCGCAGTCGGGACCGACGACACCGTCAACCTCGTGCGGGGCGATCCCGGCGTCGACGAGCGCGCCCAGAGCGCCAATCGAGCGCGATCGACGTCGAGTCGTGGTCTAGGAGCCGGCGCGCCTGTACCGTGTTGTGCACCCCGGCAATGGCGACGTCGCGAAACGGGTGTGTTGACACTCGATTGACCTGCGCTCGAGTTCTCGGCCGTCAAGCCGTCGCTTCCATCGGCGCGAACAGGGAGCGCTGCCGGAAGAGTTGTGCCACTTTATTTCCGACGTTGCGCATCATCTTGACGTATTCGGCCGCCGCCTTCTCGCCGTCACCTTGTTTCATCGCCCGAGTGATCGCGGCGAGCCCGCGGCTTTCAACTTCCACCGCTTCGGGAACCTCTTCGAAGAAGTTTCCGGGTACGAGGGCGGACATCGCGCGAAGCGCCACGTTGATGCGGGGTGACGCTGCGCCTTTCACGATCAAGCTATGAAATGCAATGGAAAGATCGTAATGATCCGCCGCCGTCGTGGCCTTGGCAAACTGCATCTGGATCTCTCCCAGTTGTTGCGGCAGATCTTCACCCGCGCGCGCCAGGGCGCGCTTTGCTGCGAATCCATAGATCAAACCGAAGAGTTCGTAGTGGTCATGGACCGTCGGCTCATCGAGCGCATTGATAAATGCGCCGCGGTGCATTTCATTGGTGACCCATCCCTCGCGCTCGAGCACGATAAGCGCTTCGCGCACTGGTATCCGACTCACACCGAGGTCTTGGGCAATCGCATCCTGTGGAACGCGCATGCCTGGGCGCAGCTCGCCCTCGAAGATGAGGCTTCGGACATGTGAGGCGATGTGCTCACCACTTGGCGTGCGGACAAGCTTTGCTTGCCGGCTTCCGTTCGAGCGGCCCTTGGCTGTGGAACTAGAAGTGGACGCTGGCATACGTATATCTTATGCGAATCGGCGCGCCATCTGACTGATCTCCGCCTTTTCTGCACCCCGTAGGCGGCGTCGGGGGCGCCGTACGGCTGCATGACCAGGCTGTCGAAGTCAGCAATATGATAAAATATACGATCTCACGATGAGACACGTGGCCGATGTGCTCGTGCTCGAGGAGCGAAGGACTAGGTCAGGAGCCGGTGGGCGATATCGGAATGAGGACGGGTGAACGTGAGTCCGCGCCGGCGGAGCCCATTCAATCCGATGAGCTGATGACGGAGCGCTCAGTTGACCTCCACCCACGACAAGGAAGATGGGCTCCTCTCTGTTCCATCGGACGCGTCCATTGAGAATGTCGTCGCCTCGGTGCGAGCCTGGATTGCATCGACCGTACCCGCGGCGTGGATCGAGGCGGGACGTCGGGGCGGACCGGCCGCAGTACGTGAGGTCCGGACCAGGGCGGAGTATGAGGCGTGGTATCCCGTCTTTGGAAGATCTGGATTGGTTGCCGCCACTTGGCCTCGTGCCTACGGAGGGCTCGATCTGTCACGGGAGGCCGCCCGGCAGGTGGAGCAGGAGCTCAGCCCGCTCAACCTGGGTCGTCTCAACCCGCTCGGACTCAACCTGGCTGCGCCCGCCCTGTTTGCGCACGGGACCGAGGAGCAGCGACTTCGATTTCTGCCTCCGATCGTGCGTAACGAGGAGGCCTGGTGCCAGCTCTTCAGCGAGCCAGGGGCAGGGTCGGACCTCGCATCACTGGCCACCAAGGCAGAGCGTGACGGCGATGAGTGGGTCATCACGGGACAAAAGGTGTGGACCACGTGGGCGCATCTTTCAGACTGGGCCGTGTTGCTCGCCCGGACCGATGTCGACGTGCCCAAGCGGCAAGGGCTCACGTATTTTCTGATCGATCTGCACCAGCCCGGCGTCGACGTTCGCCCATTGCGTCACATGGGCGGTGAGGTCGACTTCAACGAGGTCTTCCTCGAAGCGGCCCGGGTTCCCGACGCGTGCCGGGTGGGCGACGTCGGCGCCGGATGGAAGGTGGCGAATTCCACTCTGTCGGGAGAGCGCCAGATGGTGTCGGGCGCGGGCTCAGGAGGTGTGGATCGGATCGGAGGCTCGGGTGTCGGCCATCTCATTCGGTTGGCGAAGCACCAAAGTGCCGAAGGGCGTCCTGGCGGGTGGGATGATCCTGTGCGCCGTGAGGAGATCATGCGTCTCTACTGCGAGGAGCGCATCAGAGAGTGGACGAACCAGCGGGTGCGCAGTCAAGCTCGCGCCGGGCGTGCCCCGGGTCCGGAGAGTTCGGTTGGCAAGGTCCACCAAGGTGAGCTGAACCAGCGCGTCCAGCTTGCGGCCATGTCGGTGCTGGGTATGAGGGCGATGGCCTGGGTCGGGGACCTCGGTGACTACGCCGGCTCACTGCCCTACGAGGTCCGGGGGATGCTCCGTAGCCGTGCCAACACCATTGAGGGCGGGACGACCGAGATCAACAAGAACATTCTCGGGGAGCGAGTCCTTGGCTTGCCTCGCGAGCCAGACCCGTATTCCTCCCGTCCTTGGACGGAGGTGCCCCGCAGTTGAATTCGTACTCCACATTGTTGGTCGAACGCGAAGGGCCTGTCGGATGGCTTACGTTCAATCGCCCCGATTCCGGCAACGCCATGGATGCGCTGATGCTCGACGAGCTCGAGGGGGCCTGGCGGGAGTTGGATCAGGATCCCGCCGTGCGTGTGATCGTGAACACGGGAGCAGGTCGGGCTTTCCAGACCGGCCTCGATGTGGTCCAGCTCAGTCGGAACCCCGACGCACTTCGCAAGCAATCCGGGCGCACGCGCCGTGCCGAGTTGCGCTTGACATCCTGGCAAAACGCAGTGTGGAAGCCGGTCATCGCGGCGGTGAACGGGATGTGCGTGGGGGGCGGGCTGCATTTTGTGGCCGACGCCGACATCGTGCTCGCGGCGTCCGACGCGACGTTCCTCGATACCCACGTGTCCGTGGGACAGGTGGCCGCCTACGAGCTGATCGGACTGGCCCGGCGCATGCCCTTCGAGGCGGTCCTGCGCATGGCGCTGGTCGGACGGCACGAGCGCATGTCGGCTGAACGTGCGCTCGCACTGGGCATGATCAGCCAGGTGGTCGATCCACCCGAGCGCCTGCGCGAAGAGGCTCAGGCATTGGCCGAGAAGATCGCTCGCAACTCGCCTGCCGCCATGGCGGCCACCAAGCGGGCCTTGTGGGGCGCGCTCGAGCAGGGGCTCACCGACGCCTGCAAGGCAGGGGCTACGGAGCTGGTCTCCATGTGGGGGCATCCCGACCAGGTCGAGGGCCCTGCGGCCTTCGCCGAAAAGCGGGAGCCGCAATGGGCCGTACTCGATTCGCCCACCCCTGACGAATGATGTCGAGCAGCAACGAGAGGACTCGCAATGGTCTATGAAACTCTGAAACTCGAGCGCCATGGCCCGGTTGGCTGGTTGATCAACAATCGCCCGGAACGCCTCAACGCCATGAACAACGCCATGCGGGACGAGTTCGCCGAGGCATGGAAGGAGCTGGACGCAGATCCCGCCGTTCGGGTGATCGTCCACACCGGAGAGGGCAAGGCATTCCAGACCGGCGCCGACATGATCGAGATCGCATCCGACGGCCTCGGGTTCGAGCGGTACCGCGAGTCGAGCGAAAAGTTCGATTTTCACTTCACCTCGTGGCACAACGGAGTGTGGAAGCCCGTGATCACGGCGGTGAACGGGATCTGTGCCGGTGGGGGATTCCACTGGATTGCCGACGCCGACATCGTGCTCGCGGCGTCCGACGCGACGTTCCTCGACCCTCACGTGTCCGTGGGACAGGTGGCCGCCTACGAGCTGATCGGACTGGCCCGGCGCATGCCCTTCGAGGCTGTCCTGCGCATGGCGCTGGTCGGACGGCACGAGCGCATGTCGGCTGAACGTGCGCTCGCACTGGGCATGATCAGCCAGGTGGTCGATCCACCCGAGCGCCTGCGCGAAGAGGCTCAGGCATTGGCCGAGAAGATCGCCCGCAACTCGCCTGCCGCCATGGCGGCCACCAAGCGGGCCTTGTGGGGCGCGCTCGAGCAGGGGCTCACCGACGCCTGCAAGGCAGGGGCTACGGAGCTGGTCTCCATGTGGGGGCATCCCGACCAGGTCGAGGGCCCTGCGGCCTTCGCCGAAAAGCGGGAGCCGCAATGGGCCACGATCGAGGGGACCACAGCCCGTTGATCCGAGGCTCCGCCGCGCTCGGATTTACCCTGTGAACGTGATCCCCGTGGCCGAGCTTTGGCGACGTGTGGCCGTCGTCTCGGGCATCGACGCGACCTACGGAGCCCCTTTCGGCGCACTCGAAGTGGTGCCAGTGGCCGGTACGGCGGCCCCCCTCTTCGCCCAGGCCCACCAAAGGGTCCACGGGGCGCGGGCGGCGGCACACCGGGGCGACGGCGTCTTCTGGCTGCCCGGACCCGGTCCCGGGCCTTGCCTCAGAGTCGAGGTGAACTCGGCGGACGAGTTGGTGGCCATGGCTCCCACACTCTCCTCCGGAGAAGTGGAGCTGCACATCACACTCGATCCCACTCAGCCGATTGAGGAAACGACCCTGCGGTCCCGTCCCCCCGATGACAACTGGCTCGAGCCGACCGACGACGCGGTCGAGGCAGTGCGAGCCGCCAACACCCTTGTTCTGTTGGCCGGCCCGGGCGTTATCTGGCACATGTCGGTCCCGGGCCTGCACGATCTGGCCGTATCGGCTGGAATCGGCGTCTTGAACACGTGGGGTGCAAAGGGGGTATTCGATTGGAGGAGCCAACACCATCTGGCCACGATCGGGTTGCAGGCGGACGATTTCGTGCTGAGCGGTCTCGCCGAAGCCGACCTGATCATTGCCACTGGCTTGGATCCGGCGGAGTCTCCCGAAGAGCGGTGGCGGCTGGCCCCCTCTCTGACGATCCCTCCGGCCGGCCTCGCCCCGCTGGCCGAGCGATGCGGCTCCCGCCGCCGTACGCAGACGAACATGCCGCCGTTACGTGCTCGTCTGGCGGAGGTGACACAGCGGGGTTGGAGCGTCGAAGCGAGCCCCTTGCCACCGAGCGGTGCCACCATGCACTACGCGGAATATGTCGCGGCCGGTGCGCTGGTCGCCGCCGACGCCGGCACCGCCGGGTTTTGGGTGGCCCGCACGCTCGGCACCACGCGGCTCGGGGCTGTCGTCGTGCCGTCCATACCCTCCCCGGGGTTTGCGGCGGCGTGTGTCGCAGTCTCGCTGCTCCGCCGCCCCAGCCGCCCGGCGCTGGCTGTGATCGATCTTGCCGAGGCCGAGCAAACGGCAGTGATCGTGGACTCGGCAGCGGCACTCGGCATCCGTGTCCCGGTCGAGGCATGGGATCAGGACGGTGATCGCCTCGACGCCGATGCCCACCGAGACCGGCTGCGCCAGTTGGTCCTCGGGGGGCTTCCGGCAGGGAACCGACCCTGCACTCTGTCCACTGATCCGCGCCAGATCTCGGAGATGATCGAGGCAGCCGGGCCGATCGTGGCGTGGACCTGAAACGGACGGTCGATGGACGGGTCCACCGACCAGCTCGACGTCACCCGGCGAGCTGCGCACGGAGTTGAAACTTCATGACCTTCCCCGTGGGGTTGAGCGGGAGAGAATCGACGATTCGAATGGTTCGCGGGACCTTGAAGTTGGCCATGTGCTGGCGGCACCATGCTCCGAGCTCGTCCGGGTCGATCGTTTGACCGGGACGGGGAACGACGAACGCCACCCCGACCTCCCCCAACCGCTCATCGGGCACGCCTACGACCGCGACCTG
Organism: uncultured Acidimicrobiaceae bacterium; assembly: GCA_963809715.1. Taxonomy (GTDB): domain Bacteria; phylum Actinomycetota; class Acidimicrobiia; order Acidimicrobiales; family RAAP-2; genus Bog-473. Next base: position 167,869 of record CAWEKO010000006.1, read on the forward strand.
GCCCACCGACGGATGGCCGACCATGATGCCCTCGATCTCGGCGGGATAGGCGTTGAAGCCGCCGACGATGTACATGTCCTTCTTGCGATCGGTGATCCGCAAATTGCCGTCCCGGTCAAGGATTCCGATGTCGCCGGTACGGAGCCACCCCTCTTCGTCGATCGCCTCCTTCGTTGCCGTCGGATCCTCGAAGTACTCCTGCATGATGTTGAAGCCACTCACCAGGATCTCGCCTGGATCGTCCGGTGCGACCGACCGGCCGGCGTCGTCCACGATGCGCACACTCACCCCCGGAAGTGGCCGTCCCACCGTGCGCGCAATGACTTCGGGCGCATCGTCGTGGCGGCACATGCTGACCGTGCCTGTCGTCTCCGTCAGGCCGTAGCCCGTCACGACGGTCTCGAAGCGCAACTCGTCGCGCATGCGGCGGATGACGTCCACCGGAACGATCGCGGCTCCCGTGACCGACAGACGCAGGGAGGACAAGTCGAAAGACGCGAAATCCGGATGATTGAGAATCGACTGAAATACCGTGGGAGGTCCGGGCAGCATCGTTATCCGCTCCGAGGCAACACGTTCCATCACCGGCACCACGTCGAACACGGCGTGGGGGACGATTGTTGCGCCCCGGAGCACGCACGCCAGCAGACCTGACTTCAATCCAGCTGTGTGAAAGAAGGGATAGACCACAAGGTAGCGATCGCCTCTGCGCAGCCCGACCAGGTCCGACCAGGCCAGGTAGGTGCGGACGCTGGCACCGTGACCAAGCACGGCGCCTTTGGGCTTGCCGGTCGTGCCCGAAGTGAAGATGATGTCGGAGGCGTCGTCTTCCCCGAGAGCAGAGCGGCGGCGTGCCACCTCCGGGCCATGCGCGTCGCGGGCTCGGGCCTTGAACTCGGCGAAAGTGGTGCACTCGGGCCGTGTCGGTCCCTCCAATACCACGATCTCCTGGAGAGACTCGAGTCCGGGCACGTCGGCCAGTAGCTCCACCAGGTCGGTGCCGAGCATGTCGGTCACGGTGAAGAGCAAGCGGGCTCGCGAGGTTCGCAGGACGTGACCGGCTTCCTCTCCGCGGTACCGGGTGTTCAGGGGCACCAGGACCGCGCCGACGGCATAGACGGCGAAGCTCGTGATCACCCACTCAGCGGTGTTGGGAGCCCACAGGGCTACGCGATCTCCGGGCTCGATCCCACTGCCCACCAGCGCGCGCGCCACGACGTCAACTCGTTCGGCCAGCTGGCCAAACGAAAGTCGGTCCGTCCCATCAACCAGGGCTTCGTCATCTCGGTAGTTTCTTGCGGCTTGGTCCAACGCCTCGGGAATTGTCTGAGGCTGCCGATGACTCGACCTGTCTTCGTCTCTGTGGTTCGACACGAATGTATATATTATGAGAATGGTGGTGGCCGAGGGGGCGGAGGTCCCGCAGGAAGGTCCGGGCTACGTGCGGGTTGATCGGCGCGATGGCGTTGCCATCGTCTCCCTTAGCCACCCTGAAGACCGAAATGCCCTGTCGCTCCGCATGAGCAGGGCACTGGCGGATGCCGTGCACGGCGTGGCGACTGACGATGCAATCGGGGCAGTCGTGCTCGCTGCGCACGGCACGGTGTTCTCCGCGGGGGGATCGGTTGACGATCTCCTCGAGCCAAAGGCGCCGCTCAGCGAGACGTACGCCGGGTATGTCGCAGTCCTGGAGTGCGAGCTGCCGACCGTGGCCGCCGTGGGCGGCCCGGCACTCGGGGCCGGCATGAACCTAGCTTTGGCGTGCGATTTGATCGTGTGCTCGCCCTCGGCTCGTTTCGAGACGAGGTTCCTTGACGTCGGTCTCCATCCAGGTGGCGGTCACCTGTGGCAGTTGCGTCAGCGGATCGGCCGTCAGGGCGCCGCTGCCCTGTCGCTGTTCGGAGAGACACTCGACGGCGAGGAGGCGGTGCGGCGCCAACTGGCGTGGCGTTGCGTCCCCGAGGATGATCTGCTCGAGACAGCGTGGCAGCTGGCATCAAGGGCAGCAGGGCATGACCGCGCTCTGATGGAACGGACACAGAGGACGCTCGCCGATAGCGCCTCTGTGACACACGCAGCGGATGCAGTCACACTCGAGCTTGAACCGCAACAGTGGTCCATGGGGCGCCCTGAGTTCGCTGATGCACTCAGTCGATTGCGTACCAGGCTCGGGCGGAACGACGCAACGAACGCAACGTAGGCCGAGTTTCTAACCGACCACCGATGACGATCGCAGGCCTTCGATCGTGGCATCGGACAGACCGAGCTCATCGCGCAAGACCTCGTTCGTATGCTCTCCGAGCCAGGGGATCCGGCGATCACCACCCTCACAGCGGTCGACGATGAGTGCCGGGTTGCCCGGCACCAGCACCGGTTGGTCGACACCGTCGGTCCGAGCTATGCCGATGAGCATGTGACGGGCTGCGACATGGGCATCGGCAACCAACTCTTCGGCACGAGCGCAGGGTCCTGCCGCGATGCCTGCCTCACTGAGGGCTTTACAAACCTCCAAGCGGTTCCGCCCAGATGCCCATTTCTCGACGGCCGGACGGATGACGTCTTCAAGGTGTTGCACCCAACCGTAGGGGGTATTGAACCGTTCGTCTGATACCCACTCGGGATGTCCGACGAGCTGAGCAAGACGCTCGAAGACGTGCACGCGTGCGACCTGCATGACGAACCAACCGTCGGCAGCCCGAAAGCCGTGGTTGATCACCGAGCCTGAGTCACCGTTGTCGACGCCCATCGACCAGTAGTTGGTCACGATGTCGGTCATCGCGATGACGGAGTCGAGCATCGCGACGTCGACGTATGCGGGCCGTCCCGTCTGGTCACGGTCTCGAAGAGCCGCCAGAATGGCGATGGAGGTGTACAGCGCCGCCCCGATGTCGCCGAGTGCGCCAACGGGCGAGACCACGGGCGGGAGGTCGTCGATGCGCTTCATCTCGTAGACACCCGACATCGCCTCGACGATCGGGGCGAAGGCGGGCCAATCGCGGTAGGGGGATGGTGAAGAGTTCCCGAAGCCGGACACCGACGCGTAAATGCAGCGTGGATGGACGGCGACAATGTCGCCGTAGCCGAGTCCCATACGATCCATGGCACCGGCCTTGAAGTTCTCGGCAAAGATGTCGAAAACGCGGCGCTAGGTCCAGCACGAGTTGACGTCCCTCGGTGCTCTTGAGGTCGACACACATGCTTCGCTTGTTGAGGTTGTTGCGCAGAAACGTCGCGCCGACCGAGCGGCCTTCAGGGTCGGACATGGCAGGCAGTGACGCCCGTCCGAGCTCCCCGGTGAGCGGTTCAACCTTGACGACGTCGGCGCCCAGGCGCGCCAACAGCTGAGTGGCGTATGGGAGTGCCTGCATTTGCTCGATGGCGAGCACTCGGATTCCTTCAAGAGGCCGCCCACTCGCCTGGACGGCCCCCGCCTGTGCCGCAGCGAATTCCATTCTGAATATTATATCCGAACGGCGCCCGTCGTCGGAGCGACGCAGACCTTTGTGACTTATCGCCCTGTGAATCGAGGCTCGCGCTTCTCCTTGCTCGCCTGTCCGTACTCCTTGAAGTCGTCGGACCGACTGGAGACTTCCATCGCCCAGGCCTCATCGGCCATGTGGCTGCTGAGGTCGGCCGTGAGACCTCGGTGCAGCAACAGCTTGGTGAGACCGACGGCGACGGTAGGGGCGGCAGCCAGGCGGTTGACAAGTTCCATGGAGACGGCATCGAGGTCGGTAGCGGGCACCGCGCGGTGGACCAGGTTCCACGAGGCTGCGTCGGCTCCGGAGACCTTCTCTCCCAGCATGAGCATCTCGCGCGCTCGGGCAACGCCGGCCAGACGGGGGATGAGCCAGGTGGCGCCACTGTCCGGTGTGAAGCCGAAGGTCGTGAACGGAGCCCAGAGCCGGGCGTCGTCCGCCACGACCGCGAAGTCGGTGGCCAAAAGGATGTCGAGGCCCAGACCGATCGCCCAGCCACGTGCCGTGCAGACGATCGGAGTCTGGCATGTCAGCATTGCCGGGATAAGGCGATTGACGTGGCCGTTCATGCGTCGGTGTACCGAACCCACTCGGGGGCGGTCGGGTCCCGGTGTTCTCTCTGCCAGGTCAAAGCCGGAGCAGAAGTGATCGCCCTCACCTTGCAAATGGATGACCCTGACGGATTCGTCACTGGCTGCGGCGTCGATCGTGTCGGTCAGCGCGTACACCATGGGGTCAGTAAGGCTGTTGCGGCGAGCCGGGCGATTGAAGCTCAAATTGAGAATTTCTCCGTCACGCTCACGGGTCAGCCCCGGCGGCATCTCGGGATATGGCTTCACTGTTGCTCCTCGGCGGCGAAGCGTTGAGCTAAGGAATCGAGAGCTTCCTGGCAGGTAGTCGCCCCACCCGGCGCTGGGGGGAGTTGGACTTCTCCGTGTTCATGGGAGGGCAAGAGGATGGTCGCGTGGCCCGGCGTCGTCGTCTCGCCGCGCTGGTTCTCTCCCCAGACGTCGAGGTCTACGGCCGGTCGATCTCCATCCGCCAGGTACTTGCGGGTGACGCGTCCCTGCATCCAGTGGGTGTCGCCCACATAGTTGAACTTACGGAACTGACAATCCAGCTTCCACAACCAGGCGTCGTCGCCCATCCAATCCGTGCACAGGTGGATGAGCCACGTCTCGCGCATGCGCCCGTAGTCGTAACATGCCGGGTTGCCCGCCCTGTGGGCCCATTCGGGATCCCAGTGCACGCGCTGCTGGACGTCGGGGATGTTCAAGTCGTCGGGCTTGAAGAAGCGAGGCATGCGTTGGAGCTGGTCGTGGCCGAGTCGGAGGGCGGCGACGCCGTAGAGGCCCATGCCCATGCCGGTGTGCCATACGACCATGTCGGTCACCCGCATCGGGCCCTTGACGAGGGCAGGGAGCTCATCGCCCTCGTGCACATCCTCCCACCAGCGGGGTTCGGCACCTCGCCGGCGGCTCCGCTCACCGGCGATGGTGTCGCCGATGCCCGCAAGCTCCTCGTCGGTGTAGGGGCGGATCTCGACCTCGTCGTTCTTCTTCCGCTCGGTCGCCTTCTCCCGTTCGGCACGGATCATCAATCGGTACTGCCCAGAGAGGACGGGACCGTCGGCCGTAGCGAACACTTCAGCCAACCATTCGTGCACCGTGCGCCCGGCGAAGTCGCCGACCTTGTCGTGTACGCCGACCAGAGCATTGCGGCGAGTGACCCGCATGCCCGGACGCAGTGGGCTCCACCACTCCCGGAACGATCCCGAATAGAACGCATGGACACCTCCGAGCGGGTCCCCTTTCATGAGTGCCTTCGTCTCGCCTTCGAGGACGGTGATCTCGTCCTCCCCGATGAGGGTGTCCCCACCGACCAGATGAGGGGGGGCGATCGGTCCGGCCCACCTGGTTCCCACGCCGTAGGACGGGTCGCACCAGAGGGGGTTGTCGTCGCCGTAGGCCTCGGCGACGTGCCGAAAGGCGTCCTCGTTGGGGCTGAGGTAGTGAGGCGGGTTGGTGTGGGGCCGCGCGATCCCGATCCGCTGCCGAAGCCGGGCGACTCCCTCATCGGTAATGGCGTCAGGCATATCGCGGCCGCGTCTCGGCGTCTAGAGAAGCGCGCACGGAACGATCACAATCCAAAGTCGACTCAACATGCCAACCCTCCTGAGGCGAAAACTCCCTGACATCCCCGCGATGCCAAGGGTCATGGCTGCCCAATCCCCCCACCAGGTGAAGCATCCGAGAATACAGCATCGGATTTCAAATATAGTATACGAAAGTGGTGCACCCAGGGCAGTGAGACCAGCGCAACAGGGTCTAGGCAGATCTCGATTCCACTTCAGCTTCCCGTCGCGTGCCTCGTTCGGTTTGATCTCGAAGACGCCTCGGCTCCTCCCAGAGGAGGAGGTTCGTGGCATCACCAGAGGTTTCGGCTGCATCGCTGTGTGGGGCTGTCTCGACAGGGGAATCGCAACCTGGACCGCGGGCTCGCGATTCGCGATCCACCTCCATTTGCGCGATATTGACCGACCGCCGGCGATGGTCATCTCTTGAGCGGAGCCCTAATGTCTGGAGGCAGCGATGGATTTTGACGACACAGAGGAGGATGCCGCGTTCCGGCGCGAGGTGTCGGTGTGGCTCGAAGAGCACGCAGAGGTCAGAACAGGCCTGTCTGACTGGTCCCGGAACCCCGCGCAGCCCGATTACGTACGCCGCTGCCGCGAGTGGCAGCACACCCTCCACGAAGGCGGCTGGGGTGCCATCACCTGGCCCGAGGAATACGGGGGGCGTGGCGAATCCTCCTGGCACCAGACCATCTTCAATCAGGAAATGGCCAAGTACGACGTATCGGTGGGAGCGTTCGCCGTCGGGATCGGCATGGCCGGGCCGACTCTCATTGCGCATGGTTCCCAGGAGCAGAAGAGCTGTCAGCTACCAGCGATGCTGCGGGGAGATGCAGTCTGGTGTCAGCTGTTCTCAGAGCCAGATGCCGGATCCGATCTCGCTGGGTTGAAGAGCCGCGCCGAGCGCGACGGGGAATCCTTCGTTGTGAACGGCCAGAAGGTCTGGACATCGGGCGCCCAACACAGTGATTGGGCGATTCTGATCGCTCGGACGAATCCCGACGTTCCCAAGCACAAAGGCATCACCTACTTCCTGGTTGACATGCACTCCCCTGGGATCGAGGTCCGTCCGCTGCGACAGATCACGGGGAGTGCTCATTTCAACGAGGTCTTTCTGACGGATGTTGTGATTCCCGCCGCAAACGTGGTGGGGGAGGTCAACGGCGGATGGGCCGTGGCTCATACCACCATGAGCTATGAGCGGGCGCTCATCGGCGGCACCGGGCAGAGCATCCCGATCGCGACGGTGCTGGACCTAGCTCGCCGTTGCCGCAGGAGCACGGACCCTTTGGTGCGCCAACAGATTGCCGACTTCTATACCCGAGTGCAGCTCCTCCGGTTCATGAATTACCGCGTGCAGACGGCACTGTCCAAGGGTCGCCTTCCTGGTCCCGAGGCGTCCACCACGAAACTGTTCGTCTCCCAGCACATGGCTCTGAACGGGGAACTGTTCATGAGCCTGCTCGGCGCCAACGGCATGTTGGCCAATGAGGTCGCGCTCGACGGTGGATTCTGGGAGACGGCCTTCCTGAACCAATGGTCATCAAGACTCGGTGGCGGTACCGACAATATCCAGCGCAACTCCTTGGCCGAACGCATCCTCGGTCTTCCGCGAGAGCCACGAAGCGACAAGGATCAGCCGTTCAGCGAGTTGCGTTGAGACAGCTACCGGCCCGCGCAAATGCTTCGGAATTCAGGGTTTTGCACATTCACCGAAGGAAAGGAACGTCATGACAGACAAAGTTCTCCTCGACATAGACGGTCCAGTTGCCGTGATCACGAACAACAATCCGGAAAAACGCAATGCGTTCGATGACGACATGGACGCCCGCTTGTTCGACATTCTGAGCGAGCTGAAGGGCCGTCCGGAGATTCGTGCCGTCATCTGGCGAGGCGAGGGCAAGGCGTGGTCGTCCGGCCGGGATGTATCCGTCATCGGGAACAACGTGACCTCCCTCAGTCATCACGAGCTCATGAGCCGCGGCCATCGGGGCATCTTGCAGGTCTTCGAACTGGACGCCCCGATCGTCGTGGCCATCCACGGCTGGGCCATCGGAGGATCCTTCCAGCGCGCCCTCTTGTGCGACATCCGGATCGCAGCCGAGGGCTCGCGCTTCATGCTGCCCGAAGTGGGCCATGGCGTCATCCCCGACACCGGTGGCATGGGCCGGCTCTACGAGATCTGTGGCAGCGGCGTGACCAGCGACCTCGTGCTGACCGGGCGGGCCATGGGCGCCGAAGAGGCCTACGGTCACGGGATCGTGTCGCGCGTGGTGCCACCGGAGGCACTCGACGAAACGGCTCGGGAGATTGCGAACAAGATCGCCGCCTCGCCGAAAGTGACCGTCAAGATGGCCCGCCGTGTTCTGCGACACCTGAGCGAACCAGGGATACGGTCCTCCATGGAGGACGAGTTGATCTACCAGACCTTCATCAACAAGTCATCCGACTTCGCTGAATTCCGAGCGGCCAGCGTTGAAGGACGCGAGCCGCACTACACGGGGAGTTGAACATGAACGAGCAAAGAGGTCTCCCCGAGCCGCCACCCGTAGGAACGCTGGCCCTGCCTGCTGGAACCTATTCCGGGAGCTGTGTCTTCGTCACCGGCGGCGGCACGGGGCTCGGGAAGGCCATCGCCGCGGAGTTTGCGAGGCTCGGCGCCGACCTGGTCGTCGCCAGTCGGAAGGCCGAACATCTTGATGCGGGCCGACAATCGATCGATGCACTCGGGGCGCGCGTACTCGGAGTGACGTGCGACATTCGTGACGCTGATCAGGTCGCTACCGCTTTTGAAGAAGCCACGGCAGCGTTTGGCCTTCCCAGTGTCCTCATCAACAACGCGGCGGCCAACTTTCCGGTGCCCGCGGAAGACATGTCACCGAATGCTTGGCGGACCGTCGTCGACATCACCCTCAACGGCACCTTCTTCTGCTCCCGCGAATTCGCCCGGCGTCACATCGAAGCCGGAACGGCCGGGTCCATCGTTAATGTCGGGGCGTCCTATGCGTGGACGGGAGGTCCCGGGTTCGCTCATTCAGCCGCCGCGAAGGCGGGAGTCAAGAACATGGTGGAGACGCTCGCCGTGGAATGGGGGCCCTACGGCATCCAGGTGAACGGGCTGGTACCGGGACTCTTTCCTCATGAGGACATGACCGCTGACATCAAGGGCAACCTTGACCGGACCAACGAGAAGGATGCCTGCCAGCCGGCGCTACGGGTCGGGCGATTGCAGGAACTGGGTTGGGCCGCGGCATTCCTCGCCTCACCCTTCGCGCGGTTCATCTCCGGGCATACCCTCGTCGTCGACGGAGCGAATTGGCAGCGCCGAACGTTGACGAATCCTGCGGTGATCACGGTGCGCGACCAGATGGGACGGGGGCCCTACGATCCCGCTCCGCCCCGGTAGAGCCCAACGCCTCTGCCCATGATGTCGGGGAGCGGTCCAGAAGATAGGCGGAGGATCCTGGGCGAGATTGCGGCAAACTCTACGACTTCGATCTGGCAATGTTGGCGCAGCATGCGGGGGACCTCGACCCACGGACCTGACAAAGGAGTGGGTCTCCTTCGGCGGACACGGTCGTCTGGGAGCCTGGTGTCCTAAGGGGCTCCGGCGCCGGTGTCGCTCCCATTTGTCGTCCCATTCTGTGCGGAAGTCACCTCGCCGGGTTGAACGGAACCCAGGTAGGCCGAGTGGAGCACCGACTCCACATCGCATGCCGCCCCGGTCTGGACGATTCGTCCGTTGACCATCACCATTGCCGACGTAGCAACTGCCAGCGCGGTGCGGGCAAACTGTTCCACTATCACGACGGTGATGCCCTCCGTCGACAGTTGCACGACATGGTCGTAGAGCTCGTCGACAACGATGGGTGCCAGCCCCATCGAGAGCTCGTCCAGCATGAGCAACCGCGGGGCCGTCGCAATCGCGCGGGCTAGCGCCAGCATCTGCTGCTCGCCGCCCGAGAGCGTGCCGGCCGGCTGAGCGGCGCGGTCGGCGAGGCGCGGAAACCGTTCGAATGCAGAACGTTCGATGTGTCGTCGCCCCGGACCGCTATGGGTCATGACCCAGAGGTTCTCCCGCACGGTTAGGTTCGGGAAGACACCGCGGCCCTCGGGAATCAGGCAGAGCCCCCGGCGGGCCAACGAAGAAGTCGATCCGGCACGCACTTTTTCACCGGCGTAGCGGACCTCACCCTCGCTTGGCCCCATGATGCCGGCCGCCAACGCGAGGAGGGTCGACTTTCCGGCGCCGTTTGCCCCGAGAACCGCGGTGACGACACCCTCTTCGAACCTGGCGTCGATGCCGTGAAGCACCTCGACTTCCTCGTAGCATGCCCGCACTCCCCGGAACTCCAAGAGGGGTTCAGGCATCCGCTACCGCCTCCGATACTGTGCCCAGATACGCGGCCTGGACATCGGGGTCGCCCCGGACTTCGGCCGGCGTGCCGGTGCAAATGACGCGGCCGTAGTCGAGGACCACCACGGTGTCGCAGACGCTCATCACCAGGTCCATGTCGTGTTCGACCAGCAGAATAGCGAGCCCGTCGTTCGCCAGGTCATGCAGGACCTCCGAGAAGCGCTCTGTTTCGTCAGTATCCTGGCCGGCTGCCGGTTCGTCGAGGAGCAGGACCTTGGGCCGTGTGGCAAGGGCACGCGCGAGCTCAACAAGCCGGCCGCTTCCCGTTGGCAACGTGTCGGCTCGGTCATTGGCCACGGCCTTGAGGCCCAGCCGGTCCAGCACCTCCTCGCGGATCTCGTGGATTCTTCTCGACCTGGCTCTCACCACACCGCGCTGGCCGATGGAGGCGGCCACCCCGACGTTCTCGGCGACGGTCAGGGTCCCGAAGAGCTCGAGGCGTTGAAACGTGCGACCGAGCCCGAGCCGGGCCCGGCGATAGGACGAGAGAGTGCGCAGATCCTTTCCGTCGAGACGCACGGTCCCTGCATTGGCGCGCTGCATCCCCGTCACCACGTTGAAAAGGGTCGTCTTGCCCGCCCCGTTCGGCCCGATCAATCCGGTGATCGCACCCTCGGTGGCGCTGAGCGACACGTCGGACAGCGCGGCCAGGCCGCCGAAACGTACCGAGACCTCTTGGATTTCAAGTCCCACTGGTGCCTCCGGCCCCCGAAAGCGTGGCAAGCGGGTCGGCCGAGCCGGCAGGACCCTCGTCGGCGACGGCTTCGGCGAACCACGCGTCCCTCTTTTGCTTCGAACGTCGCTCGGGAAGGCCGAATGCGGGCGGCGCGATCCTCGCCCGGTAGTCGGCGACGTAGGCCGGGACCGGGAAGAGCGCCAGGTCGACCACCATGATGATCGTCATCGGCCAGTTGCCGATTGCCCCGCTCAGCCTGAGTGCCCAGGCCACCCCGACCACCGCCACGATCAGGGCCACCAGCCAGCGGCGTCGCGCGACAGAGAGATAGACGGGGCGGATGCTGCCGGGGATGGTCCCGTTCGGCGTGGTGCCCACGCCGATACCGCCGAGGCCGACGAGGACCAGAGGTAGCTGGGTCAGGGACGGGAAGAGGTTGGTGAAGAGTGGCGACCCTTGGTAGATGCCGTTCAACCCCGCCGCACCGAACGAGGTGATCCCAAAGACAACCATCACCAAGAGCACGGAGAGCCCGCTGAAGAACTGGAAGACGTCGGGCGCCGCGCTGCCGAGGGCCGTGCCGTAGATGCCGCCACCGATGCCCGCCAGAGCTGCCGAGAAGGCGAACACTCCGATGAACGTCGCTCGGCCGTTCATACCCAGCGTCGCACATGCGGCAGGACTGTCCTTCATGGCCAGGAGGCGTTGGCCGAACTCCGATCGCCGCACGGCGACGACGAGCACAACCAGGACGACAAAGGCCACCGATCCCGCGATGAACTGTGACGTCTTGGAATCGAGGGCGAGCGAACCGATGTGGAAAGGAGCGAAGACGAGCGACCCCGAGCCGAAGGGCGCGTAGGGATGCCCGAAGAGGTTGAAGGATGGGAGCACGAACAACCAGTTGTCCATGGTGATGGCGAAGGCCGCAGTCGCCAGTGCGAAGTAGATGCCAGAGAGTCGCAAGGCGGGGATGGCGACGATGACGCCGACGACGGCGCACACTCCGGCTGCGGCCAGAAGGGCGAGGGGGTTCCCCCCCGCCCCAAGATGGCCCACCATGGTGGCGCCGATGCCGGCGAAGGTCATCTGGCACAACGACAGGCGCCCCGCATACCCAACGATCGGGATGACCGAGAGGCCGACGATGGCCAACCCCCACATGCGATTGAGGCTGAACAGGTCGGCTGTCGACACGGTGGTGGCCAAGAAGACTGCGGCGACGATCGTTCCGACGCAGAACAGACCGGTGCCGTTCCACGTGGGGCGGAAGGCGAGCTCGCGGCTCCGAAGTTGCCGGTGCCCGCGTAGGCGCGACTGGGGCAGGACCAAGAGGGCGACGAAGAGGATGATCGCAGGCACCGCGTTCTCGAATCCCTGGATGTATGGACTCTGGGGCAGATAGGCCACTGAGTACGCGATGGAAAGACCCAGGATGATCGCACCCACGAAGGTCATCGGAATGGAGCGCAGGCGCCCGATGACCGACGCCGCGTACGCGTTGACGATGAGCAGTGTCAGCGCGGAGGCCGACAGCGTGAGCGTGGGTGCGATGAGGATCCCCGCCAGTGCCGCAAGCATGGAGCCGATGATCCACGCGTTGCGGGCATTGGCAATGGCGCTGGACCCGTTGAGCGAGGTGAGCGTGCGGTCGTCGACGCTGGCCCGCATGGTGACGCCCATCCGGGTGCGGTAGAGGAACAGCCGCAGCCCGACAGCGACGACCAGGGCCAAGATCAACACCGTCACGTCGTTGTAGGAGATCCTGATCGTCCCCAGGACCAAGGTGTCGTTGTTGAAGAGGGGGGGTAGGGCCCGATAGGTCGTGGGGTTCCAGATCCATTGCGCGACGCCCAGGAGCATGAGTGCGATGGCCAGAGTGACGACGAGTTTGGATGCCTCCGAAACACCTTCGAGCCGGCGCATCACCGCCGCTTCGATCACAATGCCGATAGCAGGCGCCACCACGAAGAGGCAGACGAGTATCGATACAAGCGTGGGCCAGCCCCACCCGATGCTCATCTGCCAGTAGGCGAAGGCGCAGATCATCCCGATGGCGCCGTGCGCCCAGTTGAAGATACCTGTCGTCGTGTAGGTAAGGGTGAGGCCGCTCGCCGTTATCGCGTAGATGCCCGCCGCAGCCAGGCCGCCGATGGTGAAGATGATGAATTCATGCACAGCCGTCCCCCGGCAGGATGATCAGTCGTCTGACCCGGCAAGACTAGAGGCTCTTCGCCCATCCCCGCGGGCTGCCCAACCAATTCTCACAAGGACGCCAGCTGTTGCTGCTGTTGTGAGGTCAGGTGGACGACGTTCTTGGGGTTGCAGTTCCAGATGGACTGCGTGGGTCGTGTGATTGCCTTGTCGTAGAGAATTCCTTTGGGTCCGACCTTCATGAGCGCAAAGCACGGTGAGGGTTGAGGGTTCTCGTTGGAGAGCGCCAGTTTTGCAATCGGCGCCTCAATACCTCCGGCGGACCAGTTCTTCTCGGCTGCTGCGCCGTTGAGCACGCACGCCACCGTGAGGTTGGCTCCGCAGGCCGAGGCCGACTTCGCCCACAAGAGCCACGCCTCAGCCCCCTCCTCGCTGTCGAAGTCGATGCTGTCTCCCTTGGCGTAGGTGTGCATGACGTTGACGAGCTGCTGAGTAGAGGGGTTTTGCGAGGCCATCGAGAGCGGCCACCATGACGTCTCGACGTAGACGGGAGGAAGACTGGGGTTCTTGGCCACGGCCTGCTGCGTCATGGAGTTTGCGAATTGGGTTCCCAGCGCGATGAAGGCGGGATGGTATCCGGCAGTCGTCATCGCCTGAGCGAAGGGAGTGAGGTTGGCGGTGTCTGCGGGCCACAGGGCCTCCACTCCCTTGCTCTGGTACTGCTCGACGTAAGGTGCCCAATTGGTCACGGTGACCGGGGGCTCAGCGAAGTCGACGACGTGCCAGCCCTGAGCCTCGGCGCCGAACTCGAACTTCGTTTCTGGCTCGAGGATGGAGGGGTTGTTTTGTCCACCCATGCCGGCCTTCTTGACCGCCTGGGGATAGGCCTTGGCAAGTGCCCCGAACCATCCTGAGGACACCGAGTTTGTATTGATGCCGCTCGGGTCGACTTGGTCGGAGGCAAGATCCGAGGCATCCGAGACCACGTAGCCGCTGATCTGTCCCAGCCCGCACTTCTCACGGATGGGGACAGATGGCTGGTCGAGGGCCATGCCACCCCCGACTGCCATGAAGTCGCTTTGGCAGGCCGTTGTTGCCTGTTGAGCTGCATTGAAGAGCGCAGCATCGCGATCATCGATCACGATATGGCGCCCGTTGATGCCGCCCGAAGCGTTGCACCAGTCTGCGAACGCCTTGGCCTGCTGGACGAATTCGACCTCGAGTCCGGGCTCAACGGTGTTGGCAGCGTCGTTGAACACGGCGATGTTGATGGTCTTCGGACTCACACCACGCACCGAGGAGGCACCACCGGGTCCCGGTTCGCAGATCTTGCCGACTCCCGGCCAGACGCCGTTGGTGGGGGCCGAGCTGGACGACAACGTTCGACTCATCGTCGTCGCGCCGGCCGCGGCCGTCGACGAGAGGACCACGCCGGTCCCTGCGACCATCATCACGGTTGTCATTGCCAGCGGCAGCATCGATTTGCGAAGCTCCGCTAGTCCTTTGCAGAACATCCTCACCCTCCCCGGGGCAGTTTGCGATCGGGTCATTCAATCAGCACGGCGACCGGAGTGGGGATCGGGCCGCAGAGGCGAGGCGGGAAAGATGGCTAAGAACCGGACGGTCGCCTGCTTGTGCCTCCGGTACTTGCATCATTTTTCCCTCCCTCCACCCAGGGTGAGACCCCCGGTCTGATAACGCATGTCTGAGCGGCGCAATCGCGCACGACGCAACCCGACCTCGGCACGCAGTGGCCAACCCTACACCGTGAACCAATATCGAATATAGTATACGAACGGATGATTTTCGGGGCAGCCGAGGAAGAACGGGCCGTGGGCCAACCCGGACCGGGGTCGGTCGCCCCGTGATGGCGCCCGTCGGCCGGAGCCAATGCAGGTGGATCCGCGATCGAGGGGGCAGAGTCTCGGTCTGCCTGCGGGCGTCCGACTTCTCCGGGCCGTGGAACCCGACACCTCTGTGAGCGGTTTCAACCTGGCCGACCTCTGGGAGGCGGTCGTCGACTGCGTGCCGGATCGCGTTGCGCTTCGCTGCGGGGAAGACAGCCGGACCTACGAGGAACTCGAGCAACAATCCAACCGATTGGCCCACTGGTACCTCGGACAGGGCGTCCAGGCGGGAGACCACATCGGGCTCTATGCGGAGAACTGTGTGGAGTATGTCGAGGCCACGTTGGCTGCGTACAAAGTCCGAGCCGTTCCCATCAACATCAACTACCGGTACACCGCCCGGGAACTGGAGCAGCTGTTCAACAATGCCGACCTGGTCGGCGTCGTCCATCAGTGGGACTACACCGAACGAGTGACGGCGCTGGAACCCCAGGTCCCGACGCTACGTTGGAACCTGCCTGTCGGTTCCACCTATGACGTTGCGCTGGCCTCGTCGTCGCCGGCACGGGACTTTGACCTGCGGTCGGGCGACGATCACTACATCCTCTACACAGGGGGCACCACGGGGTTGCCAAAAGGGGTGGTGTGGCGACAGGAGGACGCTTTCTTCGCCTGTATGGGGGGCGGCAATCCCGCCCTTCCCGAGGTCACGTCGGTCGCAGAGCTGGTCCAGCGGATAGCGCAAGATCAGAGCACTTTCTTGCTCCTTGCTCCGCTGATGCACGCGGCAGGGGGATGGGTGGTGCTGCTCCACCTCTTCAGCGGTAACAAAGTCGTCTTGTGGTCGGGCTCGCTCGACCCGCGCGAGGTATGGCGCACTGTCGAGCGTGAGAAAGTCACGGCGACCAGCACTGTCGGGGACGCGGTCATGCGACCCTTGCTTGACGCGTGGGACGACTTCGATCCAAAACCCGACATCGAATCCCTAACCGTGGTCAGCTCGGGTGGCGCGCCTCTTTCGACGGCGTTGCGCGATCGGTTTCTCGTAACTTTTCCTTCCATTCCACTCTCCGACGGTTATGGATCGTCCGAGACAGGGATTCAGGCCGGGCGCATCTTCTTAGGCCCGGTCGGGGAGAAGCCGGAGCCGCAATTCACCGCCCAGCAGGCGGTGGTTTTGAACGAGGAGACCCACCAGCCCGTAGTTCCAGGTTCGGGCGTCGTCGGTCGAGTTGCCCGCTCCGGGCGCATCCCGCTGGCCTACTACAAGGACCCGGAGAAGTCGGCCGCGACATTCGTCGAGTGGGAGGGCCGTCGATGGTCGCTGACGGGAGATATGGGCACGGTTGCGGACAACGGCACGATTACCTTGCTGGGGCGGGGCAACCTGTGCATCAACACAGGAGGCGAGAAGGTCTATCCCGAGGAAGTCGAGGGCGTCCTACGCCAGTCCCGTGCCGTCTACGACGTGGTGGTTGTCGGCGTCCCCGATGACCGCTGGGGCGAACGCGTCGTCGCTGTCGTTCAACCGACGTCGGGGACGGTTCCAACGGAGGGCGAACTGATGGCCCTGGTGCGCGCCTCGCTGGCTGGGTACAAGGTGCCGAAACAAGTGATCTTCGTCGATGAGGTTGTTCGGTCCCCGACTGGGAAGGCCGACTACCGCTGGGCCGCCGAGAAGGCGGCGTCGTCGTGATCTCGGCTACGGAGATCGCCACGCACCAGGAGTGACGCTGCTCCGTCGCCTCATATGCCCATTGGCACTGTACCGACGTGGCCTGCCCGGTGTAAGCGCCGCGTCTCTTCGAGTGAGTAACCGAGCTCCCCGAGTACCGAGTCGTTGTCACGACCAAGCGTCGGCGCAGGCGATCGCAGCCAATGGTCCACACGCGAGAAACGGAAGGGCAGAGTTGGCACCTCATGGTCTCCCGTGACCGGATGGTGCTCTACTTCGAAGAGCCGGCGATGGCGAAGTTGGGGATTCGCTGCTACGTCTCTCGGCGGAATCACCACGGCCGACGGTATGCCCACGTCGAGGAACATCTGAGCCATCTTCTCGGCTGGGTGCTGTCGGGTCCACGACGACAACTCGCGATCGATGTCATCATGTGCCGAGCGGCGATCGGCAGCATTCGAGAAGGCGTCATTTTGAATCCACGACGGAGTTCCGGGCAACGCCCGTAGGGACCGCCACTGCTCGTCAGACTCGACGGCCACGGCGACCCACTCGTCGTCACCGGCACATGGATAGACGCCTTGAGGGGCGGCAGATGGCCCCCGATTTCCGTCACGACTGAGCAAGGTCCCGCTCGAGTAGTACTCCACTACTTGTTCCGCGGCCGCGTTGAGGACCGACTCGACCATCGCCGCTTCCACCAGCCTTCCGCCGCCATGGCGATCACGCGCGATGAGGGCCAGCAAGGTGGCAAATGCCGCATGCATCCCGGCCAGAGGGTCACAGGCACCTCTCACCAGCACGGGAGGGCCTTCGGCGAATCCCGTCAACCAGGACATGCCGGTCAGGCACTCCATGGTCTGGGCGAATCCCGTTCGATCACGCCATGGGCCGTCGAGACCGAAGGCAGGCATCCGGACCATGATGAGCTCGTCGTTGAGCGCATGGACCCGGTCCCAGTCGAAGCCAAACTGCTCCATGACCCGAGGGGTGAAATTCTCCACCAACACGTCGGCGGTCTTCAGCAGACGCTCGAGCATCTCTGCTCCTTCCGGGCGGGAGAGATCGAAGGTGACGCCCCGTTTTCCGATGTTGGCGGCGTGGAAGATCGGGCTCCACTCCCACCAGCGATCGTGAGACGATGATCGGGTACTCGCGAAGCGCATGTTGTCGGGTCGCGTCAATGATTCGACTTTGATGACATCGGCGCCCAGAGCTGCGAGGGCTGCGGTGGTGACTGGACCGGCCCACCAGGCGGTGCAGTCGACGATACGAACGCCGACGAGAGGCAGCCGCCAGCCCTCGTCGTCGACTTCTCGTACCGAGTCGGTTCTCGTGTTCCTGGTGGCGCTCATCCGAGGCATCCAGTCGATCGATTCGTCGTGCTGACCGAGATCAGGGGCGGTTTCGAACGGACGCGGCGCCTCGCTCGAGACGCGATATGGAACGCGGGGTTGGGGGAACCGTCCGGAGGGACCCGGCACGAAGACCCCGCGGGCTACGAACTGTTCGAACTCCGTCATCGTCGAGCCGTTGAGGAGGGGGCCAGCAGGGATCCTGAGCAGAGCGGCCGACTCCAGGACCTCTGCGGTCGTGTGCTGGGTCGTGTACCGGTGGACGGCCGACAGGAACTCTTCTCGGCGTCGGAATCGCTTGGCCACCTGCGGCAGGTCGGCGTCATTCATGAGATCGGGCCGCTCGATCATGAGGAGGAAATCCTGAAACTGTTGGGCGCTGTTCGTCGTAACCACGAAGTAGCCGTCCCTTGTTGGTTCGATCGATGGAACCTCGATCGTCCGTCCGGTCCCCGCGACCTTTGGCCATCCGGCAAACGATGCGAACACCGAGGGATACGTGACCATGGTGGCTGCCATGCAATCGAGCATTGCCACATCGATGAACTCACCAATGCCGCTCCGGATGGCCTCCCGATGTGCTGCGATCGCCCCGAGCGCTGCGTAGGTACCCGACGTCCACTCACCGAGACGACCACCCGCCGAGAGAGGTGGAAGGTCCGGGAGGCCACGCTGCCCGATGGATCCGCAAGCAGCCTGCAGGGTGAATTCGGTGCTGGCACGATCAGACCAGGGACCTGTACAGCCGAATGGCGTGATCACGACGACAACCAGAGACGGATTTTCGGCCCACAGGGCCGCGGTGTCGACTCGGTCGCCACTCACAAAAATATCCGCCGAGGTCGCGAGCTCGCATGCGTCAGCCCTGACGGATCGCTTGGAGGTGTTGAGATATTCGAAGAGTGCGCCTGAGCCCCAATGGCGAAGTGGATCGCCTCCGGGTGGTTCCACCTTGACCACGTCAGCACCCGCATCGGCCAAGAGTTTTGAGCAGTACGGTCCAGCGATCTCAGTTGTGCAATCGACGACGCGAACGCCATCGAGCATCAGCGTGCACCCAGGGCAGGGCACCGTCGAGCGGACTTCCATGACAACGGCGGTGAGTGCATGCGGAACTGAATATAATATGGACCTTCGCCAACGAGCGCGTCGGCGGCTCGCCCGTATCGAAGGGGGGCGCGATGAAGGCAGACGAGATGATCCTCATCAGCGTGGATGATCACATCGCGGAGCCGGCGGACATGTTCGAGGGTCACGTTCCGGCAAAGTACCGACACCTCACTCCTCGGGTGGAGACAGACGAACGCGGCTTCCAGCAGTGGTGGTATGGCGAGAAGAAGGGCCGCAATCTTGGGTTGAATGCTGTCGCGGGCAAGCCTCCCGAGATGTACAACGTCAACCCAACCAGCTACAGCGAAATGCGCCCGGGCTGCTACGACGTCCACGAGCGGGTACGCGACATGTCGGCCGGCGGGACGCTGGCCGGGCTCAACTTTCCCAACTGGACGGGGTTTTCGGGTCAGGTGCTGAACGAGGGCCCTGACCTCATGGTCAACGAGGTGATGATCAAGGCCTACAACGACTGGCATGTCGACGAATGGTGCGGCAGCTACCCGGACCGGTTCATTCCCTGCGGAATTCTTCCGCTCTTCGACGTGCACAAGGCGGCAGAGGAGGTGCGTCGACTGGCGGCCAAGGGGTGCCACGCCGTCACGTTCTCGGAAAATCCGTCGGCACTCCACATGCCGTCCATCCACTCTGGCCACTGGGATCCTCTTTTCGCCGCGTGCTCTGACTCGGGGACGGTCCTCTGCCTGCATGTCGGATCTTCGTCCAAGGCTGCCTCGACGTCGCCCGATGCACCCCCCTCCGTGGGCATGGGGCTCTCCTCTGTCATGTCGATATATTCGCTGGGTGATCTGTTGTGGGCGGATTTCTGGTGGCGATTTCCGGATCTGACCTTCTCACTCACAGAGGGTGACATCGGTTGGATCCCGTATTTCCTGCAGCGAGCTGAGCACATTCAGGCACGCCATTCCGGCTGGACAGGACAGCAGTTCCCAGAAGGCATGGGGCCCGCCGATGTGTTCAGGCAGCGAATTCTCTGCTGCTTCATCAATGATCCCATCGGCGTCAGACTCATCGACCAGTTCAACATCGACAACGTCTGTTGGGAGTCGGACTTTCCGCATTCGGACAGCTCGTGGCCCCACGGTCCTGAGGTCAACGAGCTGCAGTTCGCCTCGCTATCAGACGACCAGGTAAACAAGGTCACCCACGAGAACGCCATGCGGCATTTCTCGTTCGACCCATTTAGCACTAGGCCCAAAGAGAGGGCGACGGTTCGTGCTCTCAGAGCCGAGGCAATGGACGTGGACACCGTGACCAGGGTGGGGCGAGCACCCGATCAAAGCGACCGCGATTACTTCAGGAATTTCGGCAGCGCGACCGCCCACTACGACTCCGGCATCTCTCTCCTGAGACCAACATCTCCTTGCCTTAGGAAAGCCGGGGTCCCACGCGATCACCTCAGGTCCCGTTCCGCGAGCAATAAATCTCGTGGTCCTCACGACAACGACGTTTGGTCCGTTCAATGGTTTCGACCCGACCACAGATACGAACGAGACCATCCTCCTCCCGGGATGCCAGCAAACCAAGGCCGACCGGATGGCCGAAACTCTCCAGACCTCCGTCGGGGTTGGCCAGTAGTTCACCGGTGTGGTCGGGGAACGTAGCGATGACGCTCACTACGCCGCGTGTTCGCGCAGCGCGTCGTTAGCTCGACCAGGTTTGCAGCCCACGACCCTGCGTTCCGAAGATCTGTGTCGCCATGACCTCGCCGATCCTGGAGGCGTCCCAACGCTCCCCATCGTTCGAGGCGGAGGCTCCCTCCTGCCAGCCCCGCATGAGATGAATTTTGTCGCCGATTACCCGGATGACCTGCCCGGTCACGTATTGGGCCTCGTCGGAGGCCAACCAGGCGACCACTGGGGAGCTTCCGGCGGGATCCAACGGATGGAAGGAGTTCTCCGGTATCTCATCCGGCTCGACGACTGTCGGGGGCATTGGGCATGGTGCCGGTGATACGTGTGGCGCCGGCGGGTCCTATGGCATTCACCGTGACTCCGAGACGCTGTAGTTCCAGAGCCAGTGTCAGCGTGAGTCCCACGACGGCCGCCTTGGCCGTCGCGTAGTTCGTCTGGCCGAAATTGCCGACCAGCCCGGCCCCTGAGGTCGTGTTGATTATCCGGCCTCGGCTGTCGAGGCCTGCCTTGGCAAGTGCCCGCCAATGACGAGTTGCAGCGCGGCTGGTCAGCCACGGTCCCCTCACATGGACCCCCATGACCGCGTCCCACGCCTCTGTGCTGAGATTCCAAATGACTCCGTCGCGCACAATACCGGCGTTGTTGACCAGAATGTCGAAGCGGCCCCATTCGCCGATCGCTCGTTCGATCATCGCTTCGGCGTCGTCCTCATTGGCCACGTTGCCATAGTCCGCAAGGGCTGCGCCCCCGCGCGGTGATCAGCTCGACTGTGAGGTCCGCGTCCTTGCTGGAACCCTCACCGGTGACCGAGCTTCCCAAATCATTGACCAAGACCCGTGCACCGCGACGCGCCAATTCGAGGGCATGACCCCGACCGATGCCATGACCGGCCCCCGTTACCAAGGCAACCTTTCCTTCAAGCATTTCGCTCATAGGTAACGGGCGCCAACATGGTGGGGCCTTTGGCCCGATTGGGCCACCGGTGACTTGGCGTGATCTGTGGCGAATACCATGCCGAATATCATATATAAAGCGCGAGCGACGAAGTCGCACTCACATCGGTGGTGGCCGTCAGGGGGTGGCAGGGCGCGCGTCTCACCCCAGCCGACTTCAAGTGGCCCGGCGCGTCAGCGTCCAGCCGTTTTCGGCCATCACGCTGTGAATCTCTTCCTCGCCGAACCCATGCCGTCGGAGGTCCAACGCAAAGTCGCGTGGCTCAGCCAGCCCTTCGGCGTGTGGCCAGTCCGAACCAAACAGGATGTGATCCGTGCCGATGAAATCTTTCAGCTGACTCAGGTTGTCTTCGTAGAACGGAGCGATCCAGACATGCTGGCGGAGCTTTTCGACCGGGTCGGATTGGAATGAGCCCGGCATCTGGCTGTACGCCTTCTTGAGCTTCTTGATCAGCACAGATACCCAACCAGCACCGGATTCGATGCTCGCCACTCGCACCTTCGGGAAGCGGTCAAAAAGACCCTGGCACAGGAATGCTGCCATCGTTTCAAATGGCGGGCGATCCGAACTGAGGACCGTGCGAAGCGGCGAGTAACGGAAGGCTTCAAAGTCGCCGCCCGGTTCCCAATCTTTCAGGTAGCGGCCGTAGCCCGCGTCACCCGAATGGATCCCGACCGTGACACCGGACTCGTTGACCAGGCCCCAGAAGGGGTCGAATCGCGTGTCTGCCGGGGAGGTGAGACCGGTTGGCGTGTATGCGGGTCCACCCTTTATGCAGACGATCCGCGCGTCCGCGTCGAGGACGCGCCTCAGTTCGGTCACCGCGGCATCGACATCAATAAGGGTGATCATCGGCGCCGCGAAGATCCGCTCTTTGTAGGCATAGCCCCAGTCGTCCTCGAGCCACCGGTTGAATGCTTCGAAGGCGGCTACCAGCGCAGGTGGATCGTCCGCGAGCGCTTCCTCCATCCCGACCCCAAGCGTTGGGAACAGAAAGCAACCATCAAGGCCTTGATGATCCATGACGGACAGACGAGCGTCTCGATCACGATATTCGGGACGGATGGGCTCCAGGTCGCCAAAGAGAGACCGGATGTCCTGTGCCTTCGGGTTCTTCCCCCTGAAATACTCGTCGAGGCTGCCCGGCTTTGCCACAGGGTCGAACACGGGATTGGGAATGAACTTGTTCAGCTTGCCGCCGACGAGGAGTCGTTGCCGTCCGTTGATCTCGGCCCACTGCATCGCACGCTTCGCCATTGCTTTGTCAATGTGACGGGTGTACGCATCGGTGGCTTCGTAGTAATGGTTGTCGGCGTCGAACGTCGTGTAGTTAACGGCGGCATCCGAACCGGTGGCGGTGTCGGTGGCGGTTGTCGTCATATCGCTCCTCTAATCGGTTGTCCAAGCAACGGCGTTGTGTGGAGTGGCCCTACGAAAGCCCGAGAACCCTGAGAGCATTCGTACGAAGGAATTTCGGCCATACCTCGTCCTTGAATCCGACATTGGTCATCTCCGTCATGATCCGTTCCAGAGAGAGTCCCATCGGAAAGTACCCGGCGTAGATGATCTTGTCGGCGCCGCGACTGTTTGCGTAGTTGATGATGTCCTGTGGGTAGTACTTGGGTGCGAACGCGCTCGTGGAGTAATGCAGGCCGGGCCACTTCAGCATCAGCTTCACGGCCAGTTCGGTCCATGGCTCGCAGCCGTGGCGGGTTACGAAGATCAAGTCCGGAAAGTCGTACATGACCTCATCGATGAGCTCGACATGTTGGCAGGATGCCTTCAGCCGCGGGCCCGGTATGCCGGCACAACAGAAGAGTGGTATGCCTAGTTCGACGCACTTGGCATAGATGGGATACATCTTCTTGTCGTTGATCGGGACCTGCGGGAACGTTCCCGCAGGAAACATGCCGACGGCCCTGGTCCCAAACGTCTCATGCTCGCGGACGAGGCGATTGATCCCCGCCATGCCCTCATTGGGATCGCCGCTCGACGACGGGATGAACCGATCGGGGAATCGCTTCAGCGCCTCGGCACCCGTACCGGCCGGGTCACCGACGCCGATCAAACCCTTCTCGATTCCCCAAAGGTCCATTTCTCGGACCGTCACCGCGATCGGATCGTCGACGTCCTGCAAACCCTTCTCGGGAACGTCTTTGAACATGTACTCGACCGGGAAGTCGAACTCTTCCTTGGACTCGGTGTCCTTGGTCTGCCGGGTAATGAACCGGTAGACCTCCTTCATGTCTGGATGCGGGAAGCCCAGCATGGTGTCGATCGCACCTATGTCCCGGGGCATAACCATCCGAGTGAGCCTCCTATCGTCCACGGGTTCACGCCTGTCGACGAAACCGCACGTTCAATACTAGAATCTGATTTCAATTGCGTCCAATCTGCTGGCGCACTCCATCTGACTGGGCCTTGTGGGGCGGCGGAGTCCTCATCAATCGAGACAACGGCAAGTGTAGAATTACGTTGTAGCTAAGGGCGCCCGGGAGTTGAGCGACGGCCGCCCTTCCGTGGGAGGCGAACCGAGGCATCCGTTTAGGAAGGGGTGATTTCGGCCGCCTGAAGCCGATGAAGAACGGTCTGGCTGGGTGCGCCTCATTGGTTGTGCTCGTCCAGCGTGAGCTCCAGCAGATCCGCCACGGCGCCGAGACGAGTCAACAGGGCCGAGATCGAAGTCAGACGACCTCGCTGATCTGCACCACGGGCGTGATATCGGTGTAGTTCGCGACATCGGCCGTTACCTGCGCTGAGCCCTCACCCGAGAGAGCTGCAGTCATCGTCTCGAGGGAATCGAACCGAAAGTGGACGGCCGCGACGTAGGGTCCATCGACGCCCTTGTCGATCTCGGCCTGCTCGAGCCCCCATGTCCGAAGGGCAAGGGGGACGTGGCGGTCCCGGTAGTAGTCGTGATCGAACACGTAATCCTCGGTGGTGGGGTACAGAACACTCATCCGTATCATCGAAGCCTGCTTTCTCTTCTCTCGGGAACTTCCAATTTGTTCTCGGCTTCGGTCAGCTCTTCGCGTCGATCGGTTTGGACGTCATCATGTTGGCTTCGAGAAGGTACTCGGGGGGGCTACCGTCGATCTGGGATGCGGCGCGGTCACGGATCTTCTGTTGCTGCCGTTCTTGGGGGACATTTATCCAAAACGTGTCATTGATGATCCCGTCAAAACAGATATCGGCCACTTCCGACAAGGGCGCGAACTTGACCTCCAAGCCCGCGTCTTCCATGCGCCGCAGGTAGGCGCCCAGCGCGTCCCGGCCTTCCTGCGGCGGGGCGCCCGGCCGGTCGTATCGCTCAGGGCGATTGGCGCCCGGGCGCCAGATGCCGGTGTTGAGCATCCCCGGTGTGAACGTCGACGGGTAGAGCAAGGATGCGCTGACCTTCGCGCCGACCTCGCGGAGCTGGCCCCAGAGGCACTCGGTGATCGTGGTCACCGCCGCTTTCGTGGTCGCGTAGACGGCGCTGTTGATGAGTGGGGTGAACCCGCCGTTGCTCGACGTGGTGTTCACGACATGCCCTTCCACACCCTGCGCGAGAAGGGTGGGAACGAATGCGTGGATGCCATTCACCACACCCATCACATTGACGTCGAGGGACCACCGCCAATCGTTGACGTGGTGTTCCCAAAGCTGACCCTCAGACCCAGAGCCGATCCCCGCGTTGTTGCAGACGAGGTGGACTGCTCCGTATCGCTCCAGGGCCGCATCCCGTAGGGACTCGACCGATTCGAGTGACGTGACGTCGGTCACCACGCCGATGACCTCGAGGCCGCGGTCCGTCAACTCGCTCGTCGTCGTTTCGACCAAAGCCGGAACGACGTCCGCCACCACGACCTTCATCCCCTCTGCACCGAAGCGCTCCGCCAACGCCCGCCCGATGCCTTGCCCCCCACCGGTGACCACCGCGACCTTACCGACGACATCCCTCATGACGACCTCCCCTTGCTTGACGTGCGGACCCGCAGGCCGGGCAGGCCTCCGTCGCAGCCGACGCTTCCCGCCCCGACACAGAAGACGGCAAACGAATGATTGCATATCATTTGTGTTTGGACTATAACGCTGTCATAGGCCCTGGGGGGTATGAGATGCAGCCACTCGCCGACGACCGCTACACCGTGATTTCTTCCGACGGCCATGCCGGCGCGGAGATGCTCGACTACCGCGACTACCTCGAAAGCCGCTATCTCGACGAGTTCGATGTCTGGGCGAAGTCCTATGTGAACCCGTACGCTGATCTCCAAGGCGAAACGGCATATCGCAATTGGGATTCCGCCGCCCGTCTCCGCGAGCTCGAGGATGATGGCGTGGTCGCCGAAGTCCTGTTCCCGAACACGATTCCGCCCTTCTTCCCATCCGGCAATCTGTTGGCACGGCCACCGACGCCGGACACCTACGAGCTCCGCTGGGCCGGCCTTCGGGCGCACAATCGTTGGTTGGCCGACTTCTGTGCCGACGCTCCCGGCCGGCGTGCCGGCATGGCCCAAATCTTCCTCAACGACGTGGACGACGCCGTCGCGGAGATCGCCTGGGCGGGAGAACACGGCCTCTTCGGCGGCGTTCTGCTGCCGGGCGTGCCACCTGACTCGGGACTTCCTCCCCTCTGCGCCCCTGACTACGAGCCGATCTGGGCCGCTTGCCAGGATCTCGACATGCCGGTGAACAACCATTCCGGAGCCGCTGGCCCCGAGATGGGCGAGCACCTGGCGTCAATGGCCATCTTCATGGTGGAGCTGGGGTGGTTCTCGCACCGCGTGTTCTGGCACATGGCTTTTGGAGGCGTCTTTGCCCGTTATCCGCGCCTGAAGTTGGTGCTCACCGAGCAGTCGTCGGGTTGGATACCTGCCACGCTCAGCATGCTCGACTACCAGTACAGCCGCTTCACCGACGACGGGAACGCTGAGGCGCATTTCGGTGCCGAGCTGGTCAAGGAGATTCCCGAGCCGCCGAGCTTCTACTGGAAGAACAACTGCTTCGTTGGGGCCAGCTTTCTCCGTCCGAACGAGGCACCCCTGCGCTACGACATCGGCATCGACAAGATCATGTGGGGCCAGGACTACCCGCACATCGAGGGAACGTACCCTTACACCACCGAGGCTCTGCGCCACACCTTTGCTGGAATCGACAGCGATGAGGTGGGGCCGATGCTCGGAGGCAATGCCGCCCGCGTCTACGGCTTCGATCTCGAAGCTCTGGCTCTGGTGGCCGCTCGGGTCGGACCCCGCGTCGACGAGGTGAACGTGCCGCTCGAACGTGTCCCTGCTGACTCCCATTCGCTTGCTTTCGCCGGAGGAGACGTGAAGCCGTGGTGACCGAGAACTACCTGATCATTTCGTCCGACACCCATGCGGGTCTTCCCGACGCCCAGTACAAGGAGTACCTCGAACCCCAGTATCGGGAAGCCTTTGACGAGGACCTGGTACAGCGCGCGGCGCTCCGCGCCCCGATGAACGCCCAGGTGGAAGAGCTCGAGTTCGTGAAGGACTGGTACGACGAGAACGAGGAGGGACTCCGGGGGGGATGGGACGCAGCTCGCCGTGATGCTGAGCTCGAGGCAGACGGCGTGGTGGGCGAGGTCATCTTCCCCGACGCCGACGCAGTGTTGGGAGGTGCCTCGGCCCCGTTCGGCGCCGGCCTGGGTGCGAGCGGGGAGTACGACCCGACGCTGCTGATGGCCGGAGCCCAGGCTCACAACCGTTGGCTAGCCGAACTGTGCAGCGACAGCCCGGATCGGCGGTGCGGCCTGGCAATCGTCCCCATTCTCGACGACATCGACGCTGCCGTCGCCGAGATCAGGAGGGCCAAGACCTCCGGCCTGGGAGGCATCCTCATTCCTGCGATGTGGCGTCCGTACCCTCCGTACAACGACCTCCGATACGAGCCGATCTGGACCGTGTGCGAGGACCTCGATCTGGTCGTCCACACGCACACGGGGCCCGCACCGCGCGAAGAAATCGGCACCGATCTCGGCATCTATGCCAACGAGACCATCTTCTGGACGATGCGACCGATGTGGTTCCTGCTCTGGTCCGGCGCATTCGAACGTCACCCCGGCCTGAAGTTCGCGATCACCGAAGGGGGATCGTGGTGGGCGGCCGACCTCCTGTGGAGATCCGATATCGCGTACATGCGGGAGCACGCCACCAAGAAGATGGGGGACATCGCCCCGAAGTTGAAGATGCTCCCGAGCGAATACTTCGACCGCAATGTCTTCATCGGGTCGTCCAACACCCGCCGACGCGAGATCGCGCGTCGCTTCGAGATCGGTGTCGGCAACATCATGTGGGGCAACGACTTCCCCCACCCCGAAGGGACGTGGCCCCACACCCGCCAGTGGCTCCGCGACACCTTCTGGGATTGTCCGGTTGACGATGCTCGGCGGATCCTCGGGCTCAATGCCGCCGAGGTCTACAACTTCGACGTCGCCAAGCTGCAATCTCTCGCTGATCGTGTCGGGCCCTCCCCGGAAGATCTCGGTCAGACCGACGGGGTGGACCTTCAGAAGTGGGACGAGGTCGAAGCGGCCGGTCGACCGTGGTTGTCCGGCGTGGAAGCCCTTCCCGTGAGCGTCTCCGAGTAGTGGATACCTTGCGTCCGGATTCGACGCGCGATCGTCGTTTGTCTCCAGCGCAACTGCGCAATGGAGGCGAGGATCCGGTCAAGAGAACGGTGGTCGACGGATGACTCGATCGAACGGCAGGAGGTAGAACAATGGTGTCGATCCTTTCTCAGTACTGCATCTACGTCAGTGATCTCGAACGCGCCATCGAGTTCTGGGAGGGGGTGATTGGTATCCCGGTGCAGAGCCGAACGGACATCCCCAATATCAAGGAAGCCGTGCTGCAGTCCCCTGCGGGGGGCAGTCGCATGCAGCTCGCCCAACAGCTCGATCGGGAGGGTCCGATCGACATGGGAACCGCCATGTGGAAGCTCTACGTGAACACCGACGATTGCGTGGCGTTGTACGACAAGGCGATCGCCGCGGGGTGCGAGTCGGTGTCGGCCCCGAGTCGGCTCGAGCGCTGGCCTGTGACGATGGCCTATGTGAAGGACTTTGACGGCTATCTGGTCGAGTTCGTCGAGTATCACGAGGGCACGCCGCCTGGCGTGCCCGACCCCAAGCACTTCACGTAGCGCGCGCCATCGGTGGGATGGCTCTAGGAACCGAGGTAGGAAGTCGTGGTGCAGAATCGCAAGACGGGCCCAGCTGGAGCGGTCAGCACCAGTCCCGCCATCACCGTCGACAAAGTGCTTGCGACAGCGATGAGGATGATCGAGGACAGCGGGGTCGACGCTTTCAGCATGCGCAAGCTGGCAGCCGAACTGGGCGTCGGGACTCCGACCGTGTACTGGCACGTCGGCAACCGCGACGAGCTCTTCAACAGGTTGATCGGAGAGATCACCGACCAGTTCGGCAGTATCTCGCCGCGTGGCCGTACACCGGCCGAGCGCATTGCATCAATTTCGAACGCTCTCCTGAGAGAGGTACGTGCTCATCCCCAACTCATCGCTCTCTCGAAGACGCAGGGCCGCGGCGAGGCCATCTTCACCAAGGCCCAAGCGGTGCTCGCACACGAGCTGACCGCCAGCGGCCTCCACGGGAAAGAAGCGGCCTTTGCCGTGGCGACCATTCTGCTCCATCTGGGTGGATTCATCGTGCTTGAAGATGCGCTCTCACCCGACTACCGGGTGCGCGGGGCACAGGTATGGGCCCAGGCCGACGCCGAGATCGACGAGACGATGAGCACCACGCTTCAGCAAGAAGTCGACCTCGACCGCATCTTTCGGTTTACGCTCGATGCCATCCTCCAGGCCATTCTCGGGGATGCGAGCGGGTCCCAATGATCGACAGAGTGAGTGGCGGATCGATCGAGACGGGCATCGCCGTTACAGAACATGGACCGTTCGATCCCACCGTGTCCAAGGTGGTGCTGGTGCATGGTGCGTTGGATCGAGCCAAGAGCTTTCTGCCCGTCGTGGAACACCTGCCCGATCTCAGGGTGATCGAGTACGACCGCCGAGGCTATGGCGAATCCCTCCCAGCGGGGCCGGCCTCGCTGCTGGCGCTGCACGAGGACGACCTGCTCGCCGTCATGGGTGACGAACCCATCACGGTCGTCGCCCACAGTTTTGGGTGTGTTGTGGCAGTGTCGGCCGCCATCAAACATCCCGGCCGGTTCCGGGGGCTCGGACTCTGGGAGCCGCAGGTGCCCTGGATGGAATTCTGGCCCAGATCGGTGCGGCAGGGACTCGAGGCCATGGCGGCCGAGGCCGACACGGATGCGCTCGCCGAGCGGGTCTACGCATCGATGGTTGGGGACGAGGCTTGGCAGCGCCTTCCAGAAGAGCTCAAGGCGCACCGGCGAGCTGAGGGAATGGCCTTTCAAACGGACGTGGTCCAAGGGCTCAGTCCACCCTTTCGATGGGAGGACCTGAGAGTGTCCAGTCTGTTCGGCGTCGGCCTTCGCTCATGGCCCTTCTCCCAGGAGGCCGCCACCAGGCTCGCAGAGTCGCTCGGCGCCGAGTTGTTTACGATCGCGGGCGCCGGCCACAGTGCGCATGTGAGCCATCCTCAGCAATTTGCGGAGTTCGTGCGACGCAGCACGGCCCTGTCGACCGAGGACTACACATACCAGTCAGGCATGCCTGAGCGACCGTAGATCCTCGCAACAACCCGCGTGACGGATAGCGTGCGCCAGATCCTGGACTCACTGAATGAATACGGTGAAGAGCCATCTGAACGCGCTTGCCCTTCGGGTCGCACATGTCGGTTGCCACAAGGTTCATAGCGAACGGGTCTCGTCTCGGCGGCCCGTCACCGCCGCCTTGCGGGCTCGAGTTGGGGGTTGTAGGTGGCCAGCCCTGCAGAATTGACGGCCCAGTCGAGGTGTCCTGATCAGTCGGTACGTCTCGGACCTGTCGGTCTCTCTCGGACCCAACCGGGGGGCCGGCGCCAGCGGCGCTCGCCATCGGAAGAGAGAAGGAGTATCCCCGAACCGCTTCGACATAGTAAGTGCTATGGTTAGACGCACCAGAATTTGAAGGGGTGGAGTCCTATGGCAGGAGCATTCGAACATCTGCGTGTTCTCGACCTGTCCTGGGGCATGGCCGGCCCAATGACCACGATGTTCCTTGCCGACAACGGGGCTGACGTCGTCCGTATCGAGCCGCCCAATGGCGATCCATTTTCGGAACAGACCGGGTACCGGGTGTGGAACCGGGGTAAGCGCAGCGCCAGCCTCAATCTGCAGAGCGTCGAGGGCCGGCAGCAATTCGATCAGCTCGCCCGGTTCTCCGATGTGGTCGTTGACAGCTTCTCGCTGGGGACAACCGCACGACTCGGGATCGACCACGACGCCCTGAGTGCACTCAATTCCCGGATCATCACCTGTTCGATCACGGCCTACGGGGAGCACCCCACCCACCGCGACCGTCCGGGCTACGACGGGCTTGTCGCCGCGCGGACCGGCCTTCTCTTTGACCAAAAGGGTCGGCGGGGGACAGCTATGGAGTTCATCAATGGCCGTCCCGGGCCGTACCCCGAGTTCGGGGCGCCCGAAGGGCTCGTCCGGGGCGCCGATCGGGAAGGACCGATCTTCCCGCGGACCCCATGGCCGAGTATCGGTGCGACGTACTTCGCCACGCTGGGGATCGCGGCAGCGCTGCGCGCTCGACAGATCAGCGGCCTGGGCCAGCGCGTGACCACCTCGCTGCTGCAAGGCGCGCTGGCTGCGTCGTGTCTGAATTGGCAGCGTGTCGAGAACCCAGATGCGCCGCTGTACTGGATGTGGCCTGTCGACTCGCGATCCATCGAAGGCCTCTTCGAATGTGCGGATGGCCAATGGGTCCATCACTGGACACTCCGGCCCCGATGGGTCCTGGCGGTTTCTGAAGGGGACACGCTCTCGGCGATGGGGCTCGACACGTCGTACCGGGACGATCCCGATCGCGTCTCCATGGAATCGGACGGGCTGCTGGCAGGCATCTTCCTCTACCCGCAGCTGGAGGAGGCGTTCAAGAAATTCCCCTCCGACCAGTGGGTGCGCGCAGCTGAGGAGGCGGGTCTAGGGATGACCACGGTGAGGCCACCCGGAGAGGCGCTCGCCGACAAGTCCTTCCTCGCCGATGGCTGTGTGGTGGAGGTCGACGATCCCGAGCTTGGAATGATTCGGCATGCCGGGCCGCTCCTGGAGTTCTCTGCGACGCCTGGGGCAGTCGCTGGGCCGTCGCCGCGCCCGGGCCAACACACCGACGAGGTGCTCGCCGAGGCCCGCTCGGGCCTGGCAGATCCGACGCACGCACTCGGAGCCAAGGGACCACTCGCGCATCCCCTGGCCGGAGTTCGGGTTCTCGACCTGGGGCTGGGGGTCGCGGGCCCGTTCACCGGGCGGGCCCTGGCCGACCTCGGGGCCGATGTCATCAAGATCAACGCGCTGTACGACAACTATTGGAACGGTACGCACATGGGTCTGGGTGTGAATCGTGGAAAGCGCAGCATCGCGTTGAACCTCAAGAACGCGACCGGCAGGGAAGTGCTGGAGAGGCTGCTGCAGGATTCAGACGTGATCACACTGAACTGGAGGCCCGGCGCGGCCGCCAGGCTTGGTCTTGACTACGAGACCCTGCGCGATCGATACCCGCGCATCGTCTACTGCAATACTCGCGGCTACGAGAAGGGTCCCAGGTCTGATCTGCCCGGCACCGACCAGAATGCCGCGGCCATGACGGGAACGGAATGGGAGGACGGGGCGTGCGGCGCCGGCAACCCACCGCTTTGGAGCCGGTCGAACATGGGGGACACCGGCAATGCCCTCCTGGCGGCTATCGCCATTACGACCGCCTTGTACCACCGAGACAGGACTGGCGAAGGTCAGGCGGTGAGCACGTCCATTGTCAACGCAGGGCTCCTGCACACGTCTTATGCCTGGATCGATTCGGACGGCACCGCACCGGACTGGGGGCAGGTAGACGGCGATCAGTTCGGGCTCTCCCCCTATTACCGCCTCTACCGATGCGCGCTCGGCGGCTGGGTCTTCCTGGCCGCAGTCACGAGTGAGGCGCGGGCGAGGCTGCGGACGCTGCTTCCGGGCGAGCCCTCAGGCGACGATCCGGTGTCGGTGGCCGACTGGCTGGGGTCGTACTTCCAGGGCGCCATGGCATCGGAGGTCTTCGCCGCCCTCGACGACGGGGGTGTGCCGATCGAGGTGGTGGACGAGGAGTTCTGCCGGAACCTCTTCGACGATCCCCACGCCAGGCGACTGGACCTGGTCAGTGAGACCCATTCGAGCGCTGTGGGCCGATTCGAAGACCCGGGCTTGCTCGTCAGTATCAGCCCCTCCGAACCGGTCATCCAACGGGGCCCCTGTGCCTGCGGGGAGCACACCAGGGACATACTGAACGAATTGGGCTACTCCGGCGCTGAGGTCAAGGCCATGGTGGAGGGGCGTGCGGTCTTGGATGCGGCGCAATGACCGAGACCGGCGAAGTCTCCCGCCCCGCCCCTCTCCTCAACGATGACAACCACTTCTATTGGGACGCTGCACGCGAAGGTCGCCTCGTCACCCAGCGATGCCAGAAGTGTGGCCGGCTGCGACATCCGCCTCGACCGATGTGCCCGGTGTGCCACTCGCTCGAGTTCGAGATCATCGATCTGGCAGGAGATGGCGTCGTCTACAGCTATGCCATCCTCCATCACCCACAGAACCCGGCGTTCGAGTACCCAGTCCTGGCCGCCTTGATCGATCTCGACGAGGGTGTCCGGGTGCTGTCGAACTTGGTCGAAGTCGATCCATCCGACATCACAGTCGGCATGCGGGTGACCGTCGATTTCCGGCCTACGCGTCACGATGGCGCTGTCCCAGTCTTCAAACCCAAGGCGAAGGTCGATGGATAGCCGGCTGCGAGACACAACCGCGATCGTCGGCGTGGGCCAGACGGAGTTCTCGAAAGCGGCCGGTCGCAGCGAGACGCAGCTGGCCGCAGAGGCGATCGTCGCGGCGCTCGCTGATGCAGGACTCACGACCGCCGACGTCAACGGGCTGGTCAGCTACACGATCGATCCCGTAGAGGAAACCGAACTCGTCCGGACTCTCGGTATCCCGGAGATCAGTTTCTCAAGTCGGGTCCCGTACGGCGGTGGCGGCTCGCAGGGCGTGCTCCTCCATGCGGCTGCGGCCGTGGCGGCGGGTGTCGCTGACGTGGTCGTGGTCTACCGGGCCATCAAAGCGAGGTCAGGCGAGCGCTTCGGCCGGGCCGCGGTCGGGGGCAGGGGGGCGTCGTCACACTCGGGCTCGACGGCGGTGCAATGGTGCACCCCGTATGGCGTTCTCACGCCTGCATCGTGGATGTCGCTCAATTCTGTCCGTTACATGCACGCCTACGGCGTAGCGAGCGAGGATTTCGGTCGTGCCGTCGTGCAGTTCCGGGACTATGCGGCAAACAATCCGAATGCCCATTTCTACAAGAAGCCGATCACGCTGGACGACCATCAGGCGTCGCGGTGGATCGCCGAACCGGCCATTCGGCTCTTCGACTGCTGTCAGGAAACCGATGGCTCGGTGGCGCTGGTCATTACCTCCGCCGAGCGTGCGCTCGGAACTGACCGGCCCGTGCTCATCGGGGCTGTCGCGAACGCCGCCCTCTTCGAGGAAGAAATCGCCAGCAACCACTACGCGAAAGACATTGCGGTCATGGAGGGGTGTGCGGCGATGGCCAAGAACCTGTTCGAGGGATACGGATTCAAACGATCCGACATTGACGTCGCAATGATCTATGACGCGTTCACCCCGATGTTTCTGATGCAACTCGAGGGTCTCGGATTCTGCGGGGCAGGGGAGGCCAAGGACTTCATCGCGGACGGGAACCTGGGACCGCAGGGCAGTCTTCCCTGCAACACCAACGGCGGCTTGATCGGCGAGGGCTACATCCACGGACTGAACCTGACCGCTGAAGCGGTGCGGCAACTCCGAGGCACGTCGCCGAATCAACTGGTCGATCCAGAGATTGCGCTGGTCTGTGCCAGTCGAACCGGCCTGATTCTCAGGCGCCCCTGAGCACATGTCTCCTCCAGCGCCCGCCATGCCAAGCGGTCACGAAGCGGACCCTGCGCGTCAAGCGCCTGCGCGAGCTCCTGGTGCCCGATCGCTGCGCGGTTCTGGTCCAGGAACTCCAAGAAGGAGTGGTGGGCCCGAACTCTCGACTCAGCGCATTGGCTGAAGTGGTTCACGACTCTTCCCTCGTTCCGCACGCGGCGACGGTCCTTGGGGGTGCGCGTCGGGTTGGGGTTCCTGTGATTCATTGCACTGCCGAGACATTGCCGCAAGGTCTCGGCCGCAATACCAATGCACGGCTGTTCACCGCGGCGCGCAAACTCGGCATGGACAACCGGCCTGGCTCCGACTCGGTTCAACCGGTCAGCGATCTCGGCCCGTTCGACACCGACATCGTGCTGCCTCGCTTCCACGGTCTGAGTCCGTTAACTGGCTCTTCGCTGGATTCGCTACTCCGCAACAGCGGTGTGCGCACTCTCGTCGTGATGGGTGTCTCCCTGAATGTTGCGATACCGAACCTCGTATTCGACGCTGTGAATCGGTCGTATCAAGTGGTTCTGGTGTCAGATGCGGTTGCAGGCATCCCCCGGGAGTACGGAGCTCAGATGATCGAGCACACCCTGTCTCTTGTCTGCACGATCGCGTCGAGCGAGGAGATCGTTCGTGCCTGGGTGTGAAACTCCTCGCACTGGGTCAGTACCCCCATCGTGGGCCAGGCCCTCCCTGGCTGTGGATCCTCACCTGATGAGCGGCCGTCGTCGACTCGCTTCTGGGAAGCGTCGCTGATGGCCGCCGACCTCGCTGCCCTCGTGGATGACCTCGTGGCGGAGACGGCCGTACTCGAAGCCGCGCTCGACGGACTCCGGTCCGAACAGTGGTCGCTGGCCACCCCGGCCGCCGGTTGGAGCGTGGGCGACCACGTCAGCCACCTTGCGTATTTCGACGTCACGACGTTGCAGTCGCTCAGTGATCCGGAGCAGTTTCGTCTGGACGCCGCCGCGCTCAGGGCCGGTGGCGACGACTTCTCAGATCGCATCGCGGCCGAGTACCGAGGCCAGCCGGGTGAGGCGCTCCTCGGCTGGTTCCAGACTGCTCGTGCTGCGCTGGTGGACGGCTACCGCACGGTCGATCCCGAGCGCCGGCTCCCGTGGTACGGGCCGGACATGACGCCAGCCTCGTCCGTCACGGCCCGGCTGATGGAGACGTGGGCTCATGGCCAGGACATCGTCGACGCGCTGGGTTCGAACCTTGTTGCCACAGGGCGGTTGCGTCACGTCGCCGACCTGGGCATTCGTGCAATGCGCTACAGCTACGCGATCAACGGTCTGCCGCCTCCGACCGACACGATCGCGGTCGAGCTCACTGCGCCGGACGGGACCGCCTGGAGCTGGGGTTCGGCGGACGCCGTCAACCGCGTCGAGGGCAACGCGTTGGATTTCTGTCATGTGGTCACGCAGCGCAGGCACCCCGACGACACGGGTCTGGTCGTGACCGGTCCCGTCGCTCAGCAGTGGATCTCCATCGCGCAGGCTTTCGCTGGGTCGGCGGGACCCGGCCGGCCTCGGGCCGTTCATGCCGGGACGGCCGCTGAGCTGGCCGGCTCGTTGCACGACATGGACCTCGGCACGAGTTCCGCCAATGGAGACGTGCCAACACGAAGCAAGGAGGAGCAATGACAATGGTCGATGCCCGCGAGGGCCCGATGAGCGATGAGCGCCTGATCTCAGCTGACAGTCATGTCGCCATCACCCACGAGCAGGTACGGGCTCATCTCGCCCGAGCCTTCCACCCTGACTACGACGAGGCCGTTGCCGCCTTCACCCAGCGGATGGCGCGCGGCACGGCGGCTGCGAATCAGGCCGGCATGACCATGAAACGAAGCGACAGCAACGCTCATATCGGGGCCAATGCAGCCTTCAAACGGCCGGGTTATCGGGATCCACGTGAACGGCTGACGGACATGGACCTCGATGGCGTCGAGGTCGAGGTGCTCTACTCGGAGGTCAGCGCGTTCCGGTACATCCCGGACCTGAAGACGGGCGCCGGCGAAGCCACGCGCGCCTTCAACGACGCACTCGACGAGTTTGCCTCGACTGATCGTGCGCGGCTCTGCGTGTCGTACCAGATACCGATCCACGACATCGATTTCGCTGTTTCCGAGGTGCAGCGCACTGCGGAGCGAGGAGGGAAGTCGCTGCAGCTGCCCGTCTTCCCGCCCGAGTTCGGGCTCCCCGACTATTACGACGAGCGATACGACCGCCTCTTTTCGGCCATCGAGGAGACCGGTCTACCCGTCTGCTGCCATATCGGACTCAACACGAGTCTGGACGACCTCAGCCGACGAGACCCGACACCCCAGAAGGGCGTGATGGTGGCGATGACCCCGCTCACGACTGGGGAGGCCTTCGGGATGTGGATCCTGACCGGGGTGCTGGCTCGCCACCCCCGGCTCAAGCTCGTGTTCGTCGAGCCCGGATTGGCCTGGGTCGCCTGGTGGCTGCACGTGGTCGACGACATGGTGCTCCGGCAGGGGTACGAGTTCCCGGGATTGATCGAGTTGCCAAGTTTCTATTTCCACCAGAACGTGCATCTGACGTTCATCGAGGAGGATTTCTCGCTCGACCTTCTCCGCGACCGGATCGGCGTCCAGAACATCATGTGGTCGTCTGACTATCCACATCCGGTCACCTCCTGGCCACACTCCCGGCAGGTGGTAGAGACGCAATTCCACTCGATCCCACCGGACGAGCGTGAACTGATTCTCTCCGGAAACGCCAAGCGTGTCTGGAACCTGCCCGACTAGGCCCTTAAGGGAGGCCTCGCATGATTGCTCAAGCGTCGGTAGGAGTGCCGAAGAGTGGCGTGTGGCCGACGGCGCGACGTGCGCGGCCAGCGGGCCTTTCGGCAGAGCGTCGTTGAGGGTGGCGCTGGAGAATTTCGGAACCGGTACTTCGAACGCGATCGGAAGCAGAGCTGCTCGCCGTACACCGGTCCAGCGTCAACATGGACGTGAGCGCCGTCGCGCCCGCTGGCTGCAAACGGATCGCCGCCGATCTCTTCGCGCCCCAGACTGTCCGTCCGAGGCCTCTGCTGTGGGTATGTGTTCCTGGCGGCGGCATCAATCGCCAGTACTTTGACCTTGACGTCGCGAGCCAGAACGGTGCGTTCAGCATGGCCCGTCATCTCGCGGCGGGCGGAGATCTCGTACTGACTGTCGATCCTCCGGGTGTGGGGGGAGCGATACACCTGATGACGGGTACACCCTCACTCCTCGCGTGGTCGCCGATGTCCTGGCGGCTGCAGTCGACGGTCTCCGAGCGGAGCTCGAAAGCGACGGCGCCGCCGCCGCGGGACTGTCCGGTGTCGTTCCGCGGGCCGTGGTCGGGCTCGGGCACTCGGCCGGAGCCCTTCTCGTCGCGTTCCAGCAGTCGCATCACCACTCATACGACGTCGTAGCGATTCTCGGCTTCTCCGCGTCAGGACTTCCGGGCGTCCTGAACGAAGACGAGCTTGGTTATGCAGGCCGCCCCGAGCGGCTTTCGGAGGATTTGAAGAATCTCACCAGGTCGCGGTTTGGCGATCCTCTTCCCGAGTGGTCGAGCAGCAGCACGGGAGAGCTCGAACCCAACGACTTGGCCACGCAGATCGATATGGCATTGGAGGCGGCGAGCTCTCGTCTGTTGGCGCTGGTCGGCATGACGGCGATCGTACCTGGGTCAGTGCAACCCGAGCTCGACGATCTCCGCATCCCCATCTTTGCGGCCCTCGGTGAACATGATCTCGGCGGCACATTGGATGTCCTGCCCGGGCAGCTCCCGGGCTGCGGCGATCTGACACTCTTCCTACTCGAGGGCGCCGGCCACAATCACAACGTGGCTGTCAATCGCCGGCTCCTCTGGGACCGCGTTGCCCGCTGGGCAACATCCGTCACCTCCTGACCGGTCGCACCGAGCTCGCGTGTTCGTTTCCAACCTCCGCGGACCGCCTGGCCCGTCGAGTTCGTAACATAGTAGCTACGATGTTGAAGCTAACAGGGGTCTCTCGGGCCGACAATCGACACCTAGAGTTGTCAGCGTGACGATCAAGCCAGAGCGGACCAAGACAGACCGCGCCCAGCGCCGCGAGCAGACCGCAGGCGGTGGAGACCTCGATACTCGTGAACGAGTGATCAAGGCGGCCGTCGAATGCATTATTGATTTGGGCTTCTACAGAGGGTCCAGTACCAATGAAATCGCTCGAAGGGCGGGGGTTACCTGGGGAGTGATCCAATGGTATTTCGGCAATCGAGAAGGTCTGATGCTTGCGGTCCTCGAGGACGGAGCGAGCCACATGGTCGAGACAGTGAAGGACGCGCACATCGAGGGAGAGTCCGTCGCGGAACGGATGTCACAGTTGGTCGACGTGTTCTTGACGCACTATGGCAGGCCGGCCTATTTGGCCAGCCTTCAGGTCATGCTCAACATGGACCACGACCCCCGCACCAGTGCTGACGTCCGCAAGACGATGCGGGCGGTCGCGGAGCGTTCTCATACTCCGGTGCGGCGGCTGCTGCGGGAAGCTCTCGGACCGGCAGCCAACACGCCTGATCTCGCGACGACAATCTTTCTCGTGATCCGTGGCTTCGCCTTCAGCCAGCAACTGTTGGACTCCATGGCCTATGACACCGTGGCGCCGAAGCAGGATCGCGGCCAGCGGCATCGGCGACTGCTCACCGAAATCCTGACGCCCTACGTGGAGATCGCCGATGCAGCGGATCGTTGAGGAACGCTTACCGACCCTGTTCCACCAAAAGAGAAAGGACGATTTGGTTGCATGGGTACGCGGGAGCCCTCGTGACCGAGGAAGCGAACGACTGGACCGATGGGCTCAAGGCGTATCAGCCGCCTAAACTCGCCTTTTCCATAAGAGGTATTGATGGCTTACCATTCTTCAGCAGCTTGAGAATGGGGATTGAGATGAAGAATGAAGACAGGTAACGACACCATTGACAGGGCCGACGGTCATTACACGATCGTCACGGCCGACAGTCATGCCGGCGGCAGCCACGCGGCCTACCGGGAGTACCTCGATTCCAAATACCTAGAGGAATTCGACGCCTGGCGGGCCAAATACAAGAACCCGTTCAAAGATCTCGGGGATACGCGCAGACTCCGTAACTGGGATACTGAGATGCGTAACAGCCAACAGGAGGCCGATGGCATCGTCGGAGAGGTGATCTTTCCGAACACGATCCCGCCTTTCTTCCCGAGCTTTGTTCTCTTCGCTCCGCCACCCAAGCCCGAAGAGTACGAGCATCGCCTCGCCGGAATCCGGGCCCATAACCGGTGGCTCGTTGACTTCTGCGGCGAGTTTCCCGAGCGCCGGGCGGGCATCGGTCAGATCTTCCTCAATGACATCGACGACGCGATTGCCGACGTGCGGTGGATCAAGGAGCACGGCCTTCGCGGCGGTTTGTTGCTGCCCAATGTCCCTCCCGACGTCAAGTGGGTGCGTCCGCTCTACGATCCGGCTTACGACCGGCTTTGGGAGGTAATCCAGGACCTCGGGATGCCCATCAACATCCACGGAGGCACCGGAGCGCCTGACTATGGCGACTACCCGTTCGCCATGCTCTTCTACATCAACGAGGTGGGTTTCTATTCGCAGCGACCCTTCGTGCAGTTCGTGTTGGGAGGGGTGTTTGAACGCTTCCCTCGCCTCAAGTTCGTCATTACCGAGACCCAGTGTTCGTGGGTCCCAAGGCTGCTCAGCGACCTGGATGCCACCATCGACCGAATCCGCAAAACTGGCCAGACGGGGGAGATCCGCTATGGCGATGAGCACAGGCTTGACCATCTAGCCAGCGAGTACTTCGCCCAGAATGTTTGGATGGGGGTGAGCCAGCCTCGACCCGCAGACGTCGCAGTGCGAGCACAGATCGGCGCTGATCGGTTCATGTGGGGCAGTGACTATCCCCATGACGAGGGAACGTACCCCTTCACCCGTGAGACGTTGCGTCAGGTCATGCATGAGATCGGACCCGACGAGAAGCAGCGGATCCTCGCGGAGAACTGTGCCAACTTGTACGACTTCGATTTGGCAAAGCTTGCTCCCTTGGCGGCC
This sequence comes from uncultured Acidimicrobiaceae bacterium, assembly GCA_963809715.1. Taxonomy (GTDB): domain Bacteria; phylum Actinomycetota; class Acidimicrobiia; order Acidimicrobiales; family RAAP-2; genus Bog-473. The sequence continues at coordinate 208,488 of CAWEKO010000006.1, forward strand.
AAGTTCGGTCCCACCGTCGACGAACTGGAGAAGCCTTTGAAAGAACTGCCTGATAACGCGAACGACGCGCTCCTCAAGTCGCAAGTCAGCTAACCGGCAGCTCATGCCGCAATCGACCTCGGGGGAGCAGCGCCCGAGCTGATCTGGTGCGCCGCCCTGGGGCATTGAACCTGAAACGTGCGGATGAAGAGTCGGAAATGGGCGCCGCGAGCGCGCCGTGGGTCCTATTGCCGGGAAATGCGGCACACGAGAAGAGCCCTGCGTCTGTATCAAGAGTCCGTTGGCGAACGCCCGTCCGACTGCCCGGTGGCCCGAGCCCCTGATTTCGTGCCGAACCCCATTTGAGCCGAACAACTGATTGAATGTCCGAATCACAAGATTCACGGGGGTGGATATGAAGGGCTTGCCGAAAGGCCTCATCGGCCTGCGACGGACGGCGCTGCCGCTAACAACAGCGACCGTAATTCTCGCCGGTATGTTTGTTTCGCTGTCGTCAGCAGCGACTGGGGCAGCCGCATCGTCCAGTCGCGTACTGGCGTCGAGCGTTCCCACCAACGGTGTGTGGCCCGGCGTGGGCAAGATCTGCGAAGCGGGTCCGGGTGGTGCCTCCTCAGTACGCGGTGTGGGGAACAAGACCATCAACATCGCCGTGTTCAACGATGCCGCCAACACGATCCAGCCGGGCCTCGAGGCGGAGTTCCCCCCGCAGGCTAAAGCCTTCGCGGCCTGGTGCAACGCCTCGGGCGGCATCAACGGCCGCAAGATCGTGATCGACAACCGCGACGGCGCCCTCTTCAATGCCGCGCAGGTGACCGAGCAGGCCTGCCAGAGCGACTTCATGGCGGTCGGCGGCGGCATGGCCCTCGACCAGCCCGCGGTTCCGGTGCGTGAGAAGTGTGGGCTGGGCCAGATCAGTGGCTACCTCGTGTCCAACGCATCTCAACTCGCCTCCGATCAGGTAAATCCCAGCGGTGGCAACACCAACACCATCACCTCGGGTTGGTTCGGTGCACTGGCCAAGGCCTACCCCCAGGCGGTGAAGAAGGCGGGTATGGGTGGGGCGAACAACCCCTCCATCCTCCAGGCCGAGCGCAAGGACGAATACGGTGCCGAGGCCCAGGGCTGGAAGGTGCTCGACTTCCAAGAGCCACCCATTTCGGTGACCGACTGGGCACCGTACATCGAAGAGGTCCAGAGCAAGGGCGTCACTGCCTTGTGGCCGTCCCTAGACAACAACATCGTTCCCTACTTCCAGGCGATGACCACCGCCGCCTACCACCCGGCCTTCGTCATCCTCGGAGTCCAGTTCTACAACTCCTCGACCACCAAGGGAGTCGCCGACAACCCAACCCTCCCACCGGTCTACGTCGAGACGTCGTGGTGGCCACTCGAAATGGCCTCGCAGAACCCCTCGACAGAGCAGCTCGTCAAGGTCATGCACACGTACGCCAAGGGCGACGGCGTCGACTTCGACACCGAGGAGGGTGCGGAGTCGTGGCTCTTGTGGGCGAAGTCCGCCTCGGCCTGTGGCGCCAACTTGACGGTGTCGTGCGTGCTCAGCCACTCCGCCGCCACGAAGAACTGGGATGCCGGAGGCATTGAGGCACCGGTGCCGCAGCTGACCTTGTCCACCAATAACCCTCAGCCCTCACCGTGCTTTGCCCTGCTCAAGGCCGAGCCCAACAAGTTCGTCTACGACAAGGCGATCACCCGGCCCACCCAGTCCATCTGGAACTGCAACCCGAAGAATGTCGTCCACCTGACCGCGCAGCAACAGGCGTCCTTAACCGGGTCTTCGTGAGCGGCTGACCATCGCCCTGTTCCGTCGGTATACCCCGACTGCCTGCAGACGCCCTCAGCGAGACATCAAATTCTGCCTCCGTCACCATTGGTCGCGGGTCCTGTCCGATCGGTGACGTGGGCGATCGCGTTGTGACGGTCGTCAGGCGAGGACACCGGCGGCGCGGAGCTCTTCGATGCGGTCACCGAGGCCGAGCTGGACGAGCACTTCGTCGGTGTGCTCGCCGAGGGCCGGGGCAGCACCGCCGAGCGCGGCGGGCGTGCCGTGGAACTGGGTGGGGTGCCGGGGCAGGCGCGCCCGGCCGACGATGGGGTGATCGAACTCGGTAAACATGCCGGTGGCTCGGGCGTGGGGGTCGTCGACGATCTCGGCGGTGGAGAGCACCATCGCGAAGGCGACGCGCTCGCGTTCGAAGCACTCGGTGGCTTCGGCCTGGGTGAGGTTGGCAGCCATGGCGTAGCACATGTCCAAGATCGGCTCGAGCACGTCGCGGTTCTTGCGCCGCTCGACGACGGTGGCGATACGCGGGTCGTCGAAGCCTTCGACGCCGAGAGCCTTGCAGATGCCGGCGAAGTCGGCGTCGGTGGTGGGTACGGCGATGCCCCACCCGTCGAGGAACCGCATCGGCTGGAAGCCGGCGTTGAAGCTCGATGCCTGCGATCCGTCGGAGTCGAGCAGCACCTCGTTGCCCGCGGATTCGGCCCACAGGAACGACACGCAGGCGTCGGCCATGCCCAGCTCGAGGTGCTGTCCACCGCGGCCGCTGGCCCGCGCGTACAGAGCCGCGGTGATGGCCTGGCAGGCGTAGAGGGCGCTGACCTTGTCGGCCGCGTTCTGGCGCAAGAACGTGGGCGGACCGCCGTTGGGATCCGCCTGGTTGGCGGCGAAGCCACCGTAGGCCTGGATCGACGTGTCGTAGGCGCTGCGGTGGCTGTACGGGCCCTCCGGTCCGTAGCCGGAGACCGAGCAGTAGATGACCTCGGGGTTCAGGGCCCGCACCTCCTCGTAGCCCAAGCCCAGCCTGTCGATGACCCCGGGCCGGAAGTTCTGGACGATCACGTCAGACGTTGCGGCGAGTGCCAACACGATCTGTCGGCCTGCGTCGGTAGCCAGGTCCACGGCGATGCACCGTTTCCCCCGGTTGCAGGCCAGGTAAAAGGCGCTCATACCGTTGACGGAAACGCCGATCCACCGGGCGATGTCGCCCATCCCGGGTCGCTCGACCTTGACGACCTCGGCTCCCTGGTCGGCCAGCAGCGCGACGGCATAGGGGCCGGTGAGGGCGATCGAGAGGTCGAGCACCTTCACCCCCGCCAGCGGTCCGGTCGAAGTGCTCTCGGAGGCGGCTGTAGGTCGAGACATGTGCTTCATCCCCTGGTGGCGAATACCCGTTTGCGTTCAACCGACTTTACAGGGTGCACAGAGTGTAAGGTGCCTCTCGGTGTCCGGTCACAGCGCAACAAAGATTGCTCCCAGCTGGGCCGGCCGACCGCCGGCCGACGACGCGGAAGCGAGTCAGCGGATCCGCGACGCCGCTCGCCGCTGCATCGACCGCAACGGGGTCAACGTACGGATCGCCGAGGTTGCGCGCGAGCTGGGCGTGAGCCGCCCGACGATCTATCGGCACTACCCCAGCGGCCGGGCCGTGCTCCGGGCGGTCGCGCTGGAGTCGATCGATCCGCTCCTGGCCCGTGTCGCTTCCATGGAAGTCGATCTTCGTGCCACTCCGGCCGAGGTCGTGGCGGAGGTGAGCTGCCTGCTCTTCGAGTGGCTCCGCCGTGATTCCCAGCTCCAGCAGTTGACGAGGTTCGGTTCCGGTGCGGGCACCGATGACGTGACGAGCAGCGCGGCGCTACTACTCACCCGCGGGTTGATCGAGCGGGCCGGGGCCGCGTTCGACGGCCGGGTCGACGCGGACCACCTCGACGAGATCGCCGAGCTCGTCACGCGGTTGGTCCATTCGATGATCGAACGGCCCGCACTTCTTGCTCGCTCGAACGGGCGAGCCGTGCGAACCCCTGCGCCGATGGGTTACCGCGGCCGTCGGCGGGATCCTCACGGGGAATGCCGAGTCCGCAAGACACCGGGACCGGCAGCAATGAAGCCGGCGACGCGACGTGATGTCGGAGGAAGGCTTCAGCAATGAGACGACGGCACATGGATCGACGACGTCGAGGGAGGAGGTAGCCGTGGTCAGGTTCGAGGAGAGCAGCATCACGTTCCCGTACAAGCGGTCGCTTGGGCCGGTGATCGGGTCGTTCATGACGGCGCTGACCGAGAAGAGGATCCTCGGAATCCGCAACGGTGACGGCGTGCTGGTCCCGCCCATGGAATGGGATCCGGCGAGCGGGGCCGAACTGCCCCGTGAGCTGGTCGAGGTCGGCCCGGCGGGCACCGTCCAGTCATGGACGTGGGTGCCTGAACCCACGGAGCAGCACCCGCTCGACCGGCCGTTCGCGTTCGCTTTCATCCTCCTCGACGGGGCATCGACGCCATTGCTGCACGCCGTCGATGGTGGTGTTCCGGGCGCCATGGCGGACGGAATGAGGGTGTCACCGCGGTGGAAGGGTCAGCGGATTGGCCACATCACCGACATCGCCTGCTTCGTGCTTGGCGAGGAATCCGAAATCGAGGGCGAGGACTTGGGGCCGGCCGCCGAGCCGGTGGAGATGATGGACTACCTGGCATCCATCACGTACCGGAATCCGGTGCCCCCGGCGAGTGATCTCGTGGTCGACGCTTCTCGGCAGCACCGCCTCGTCGGGTTCCGCTGCCCCGAGTGCGGCAGGACCTATGCCGGGGGTCGAGGCGTGTGCCCCATCGACTCGCTCGAGCTCAACGAGGAGCACTTGGTCGACCTGCCGCCGACCGGGACGATCACCAACTTCGTGATCGTCACACCGGTGCAGTATCCGGGGCAGACCGAGACCGAGCCGTTCGCCCGCGTTTTCGTGCTGCTCGACGGCACCGACGCCGTGCTCAGCTACCAGCCCGTGGTGGAGCTGCCCGTCGTTGACGTCGCGGTCGGTGTCCGGGTGAGCGCGGTGTGGGCGTCCGCGGCGGAGGACACCGAGGGCAACCCCTACGGGAGCCTGATCGGCTGGGTCCCGAACGGCGAGACCAAGGTGGACGACCCCGACCTCGTGAACAGGATCTTCTGACATGGCGACTTCGACCGACATTGCCGTGGTGGGCTGGGCGCAGACCCCGATGGTCCGCCATACCGAACTGAGCGAGACCCAGATGTTGGTCCGCGTGATCACCGATGCGCTGGAGCCGCTTGGGCTCACCCGGTCGGACGTCGACTTCACCTGCCTCGGCTCGTGCGACTACATCACCGGCCAGGCCTTCTCGTTCGTCGGGAACCTCGATGCCATCGGTGCGTGGCCCCCGAAGCGGGACTCCCACGTGGAGATGGACGGAGCTTGGGCGCTCTACGAGGCCTGGCTGCGTTTGCACGAGGGCGACATCGATATCGCCGTCGTGACCGGATCCGGCCGCTCATCGACCGGAAACCCAGCCTTGATCTACCCGATGGAGATGGACCCGTTCTACCTGGCGCCTATCGGCGCCGACCCAGTCACGTTCGCCGCCCTGCAGGCGCGCGCGGTGATCGCAGCGGGCATCGCCGACGAGCGCTCCATGGCCGAAGTGGCCATCCGCTCGCGCGGGAAAGGGACGGTCGACGAGCTGCTGGCAGGCGACTATGTGCGCGAGCCCTTGCGACGTCACGACCTGCCGCCGATCACCGACGGTGCTGCTGCCATGGTTCTTGCCCGGGGCGACCGTGCCCGCCAGATCGTCAAGCGGCCGGCCTACATCACCGGATTCGACCATCGCACCGAGTGTCACAACCCGTCGTTCCGGGCTCTCGACGACTCGCCGTCGACCCGTATCGCGGCCGAGACGGCGGGACTCGGCGACAAACCGGTGGAGCTGGCCGAGTTGCAGGCGGCGTTCACACACGAGGAACTGCTCCTGCGCTCTGTGCTGGGCCTCGGTGACGACGTCACCGTCAACGCCTCAGGAGGCGCGCTCAAGGCCAACCCGATCATGGCCACCGGCCTCAGTCGTATCGGTTATGCCGCCGAACACATCTTCGGTGGCGGCACCCGGGCGCTGGCGCACTCCACCAGCGGCCCGTGCCTACAACAGAACCTGATCTGCATCCTGGAGGGACGGTCATGATTCCCGTAGCTGTCGTCGGAGTCGGACAGACCCATCACAAGACCCGCCGCCGTGACGTCTCCGTAGGCGGAATGGTGCGCGAGGCCGTTTTCCGGGCGCTCGACGATGCGCACATGACGATGGAAGACATCGATGCCGTCGTCCTCGGCAAGGCCCCGGACCTGTTCGAGGGGATCATGAAGCCGGAGCTCTATCTTTCCGACGCCCTCGGAGCGGTCGGCAAGCCGATGTTCCGGGTGCACACCGCGGGTTCGGTGGGCGGGACGACCGCCATCGTTGCCGCCTCACACGTGCAAGCCGGCAAACACAAGCGGGTGCTTGCCGTCGCCTTCGAGAAGCAGTCTGAGGGAAATGCCCAATTCGCACTGGGCTCCGGGAGGGGGGCCTCGTTGGGCGCTGGCGGTGCGTTTGCCCCGTTCATTCGCTCCTACATCCACCGCTCTCGTGCTCCGGAACACATCGGTTGGAAGGTTGCTGTGAAGGACCGGCAGAATGCCCTGAAGAATCCCTATGCCCACTTGAAGATCGAGGACATCTCCATCGAGAAGGTGCGCAACAGCCCGATGATGTGGGATCCGATCCGCTTCCTCGAGTCCTGCCCCTCCTCCGACGGCGCGTGCGCCGTGATCATCACGGACGAAGCGGGAGCGCGAGGCCGCAATCCGGCCTGGATACTTGGCGCCTCGTCTCGCTCCGAACCGCCAGCGTTCCCCGGCCGCGATCCGGTCCGACCTGAGGCCTGCCTGCAATGTGCCAAGGACGTCTACGCCCAGGCTGGCATCACCCGTCCGCGCCAGCAGCTCGACATGGCCGAGCTCTACGTGCCGTTCTCCTGGCACGAACCCATGTGGCTCGAGGCGCAGCTCATCGCCGAGGAGGGCGAGGGCTGGAAGATGACTGACGCTGGGGACACCGAGATCGGCGGTTCGTTTCCCGTCAACTGCTCCGGGCGGTGTGCTCTCGTCCAACCCCATCGGCGCTTCGGGTCTGCTCCGCTTCGCCGAAGCGGCCAACCAGGTGCGCGGCGCCGCCGGTGAGCACCAGGTCGAAGGGGCCAAGACGGCCCTCGCCATGGCCTATGGCGCCAACTCGCAGTACTTCAGCATGTGGGTGGTGGCCAACAGCCTGCAGCCGTTCGGCTGAGGAGGGGCTCCCGATGCTTCAGAGCAGCAACAAGAGCTGGGTTCGTCGTCACCCTCGATCACCCCGGAACCCTGAAGGCAAGGAGCCCACAGCCTGACCGGTGACGATCTCGGTAGTGGCGCCGAACACAGAGGCTTGGATCTTCATTTTGACACATTGAGACTCAAGCGCCTCTGTGCTTGCGAGTGGATCCACTCTGATCACTCCCGGTCTCATGGCTGGACCGACGAGTCGTTCGGTCAGACGAAGCTGGAGGTCGAAAAGCGTGAATTGACCGCGACGAAAGGGTGTCGTCAGAGGTCGCTCGCTAAATGTTGCGCAAAATGATGTCGAAGGTGGCGAAACGATGGGCCGTGGTGTCCTGGCGCAGACGGGGCGGCTCCGCGGCCGGATCGAGCTCGAGACCGGCTCGCATCAGCTGCAGGATGAGCAGCACGATGGAGCCGAGCGGCGCATCGTCGTTGCTGGCCTTCTGGGTGCTCGTGGCCAGCGGGCGGCCCAGGCACATGTGTGGACCCCCGCCGAATGAGAAGCCGAAGGGGTTGGGACCCGACGAGATCTGGCGCCGGGGGTTGAAGTGCAAGGGGTCGTCGCCGAATTTCCCGATGTCGTTGTTGACCGATTCCACGTCGAGGGCGATGTGCTCACCGGCTTCGAACGTCCGGCCGGTCGACAGGGTGACAGGACGCAGAGCCCGGCGGAGCAGGGCGGGCGTCGGGGGGTGCAGTCGCAGGCCCTCGTTGGCCACCTGCTTGATGAAGTCGACGTCGTGAATGAGGCCCCGATCGGCCGGATTGGCTTCCAGCCAGCCGAGCAGTTCGAGAATCACATGGGGCGTGGCGTGAGTGGTGGTGCTCGACGAGGCCAGCAGAAAGAAGATGGCCTCGCGCCGCAGCGCGTCGTCGTCGAGCTCGGGGGCATGCACGAGCAGCATGGTGAGGAGATCGACCGGCAGGTCGGATGCGCCGTCGTCCTCGTCATGCCGGGCGACGAGCTGACGGCGCCGATCGAGCGAGTGGCCCATCCAGCGCTCGTAGAAGGTGTCGTTCGCCTCGAAGGCAGCGGCCAGGATCGCGTCGTGGTCGCCGGTGGACCACTCCACCGACGCCGCCTCACCGAATCGCTCGGCGCACTGATAGAGGGCTTCGACCTCGTCGGGATCATCAAGCCCGTCCAGGCCGATCATGGTGGCCGTCAGTTGCACCAGCACCATGCGGGTGAAGATGAGCAGGTCCTCATGAACCAACCCGTCGTCGCCCCGCTGCTCGTTGGCCAGCCGCTCGAGCCGTTGGCGGATTAGGGGCACGAAAACGGTGTCCTCGTAGAAGCGCAACGCCTCCCGGGAGATGACCCGGGCCTCGGCCCGCCGGCGCTGCAGGTGCTCATCCTTGGTCAACGTCAGGATGGTCCCGCCTAGGAGAGGGGAGCTGCCTCGATTGTGCAGGTCGGCCGCGATGTCGGTGTTGCGGAGAATCTCATCGATCTCGACCACCGAGGTGATCTGGGTCATGTGGGCCACCGTCGGACCATCCGTGCTCGTGGCCATGTCAGTGTGCTCCGTTTGGCTCATGGTCGAGCATGGTCAGGCGGGCGTCGGTCTGTCCCATCAGGCCAGGCCCCACTGGATGTGCTGGGGTTCGAGGAATTCCTCCATACCCCACCGCCCCTGTTCTCGGCCTATGCCGCTCTGCTTGAAGCCGCCGATGGTGGCATCGGGTCGGAGGCCGCCGCCGCCGTTGACCGAGACCATGCCGGCCCGCAAGCGGGCCGCAATAGCAAGGGCCTCATGGGTATCGGGCCCGTAAACGTACGCAGCCAGGCCATACAGCGAGTCGTTGGCGATGTCGACGGCGTCGTTGGTGTCGGCGAAGGGCATGGCTACGGCGACGGGCCCGAAGATCTCCTCCCGGGCGATGCGCCAGGAGTTCTCGACGTCCACCACCAGGGTCGGATTGGTGTACCAGCCCCGGTCGAGCTCGGGCCGGCCGCCTCCAGCCGCGATACGGCCTCCGAGACCACAGGCCTCTTCCACGAACCCCTCCACCCGGTCCCGGTGCTCGGGGCGGATGAGCGGGCCGACGTCCGTGGCGGGATCCCACGGGTCGCCCACCGTGATCTGGTCGAAGGCCTCCTTGCTCAGGGCGAGGAACTCGTCCCACTGCGAGCGGTGCACCAGGAGCCTGGTGGGTGACATGCAACCCTGGCCGGCGTTGCGCGAGTAGCGCTGGTGGATGTTGAGGACGATGGGCATCAGGTCGGTGCCGGGCAGCACGACGAGGGGTGATTTGCCGCCCAGTTCGAGCATGACACCGGTCAGATTGTCGGCCGCCTGGCGCATGACGTGCCGACCGACGCCGGAGGATCCGGTGAAGGAGACCCGGTCTACCTTGGCGCTCTCCGTTAACCGTCGAGCCACGTCCACGTCACCGGTGATGACGTTGACCACGCCCGGTGGGAGATCGGCTTCGACGATGTACCGACCCAGCAGCATTGTGGTCAGGGGAGTGCGGGCCGAGGGGAGCAGTACGGTCGTGCAGCCGGCGGCCAGGGCGGCGCCGATCTTCGAGATGGCCAGGAGGAGGGGGTAGTTGTAGGCCGTGATGGCGGCCACCACCCCGGCCGGCCGCAGCGCCACCATGGAGGCACTCGGGACGGGGTCAGCATGCGACCCGAGGTAGTCGGTCGGGATGCGCGTGGCCGCCCCGGCGTAGTGCCGGAGGTGGGCGATCGGCGTCTGCACCTGCAGGGACCGGGTCAGGCTGACGGGGGAGCCGACCTCGTTGACGATGGACGTCACCAGTTCCTCGGCGTGCCGCTCCAGGACGTCGGCCAGCCGGTACAGGGCCAGGGACCGTTGCTCGGCGCTGTCGCGCCCCCACGGTCCGCTGTCGAAGGCGGCCCGGGCGGCGTCGATGGCCCGGTCGGTCTGGTTGTCATCGGCGCTGGCCACGGTGGCGATGACTTCTTCGGTGGCGGGGTTGAAGACGGTGAGGGGAGGGCCTGCACCCTCTTTGGCATCCCCTCCGATCGTCAACAGCATGTGGTCGATGTCGGGCGGCTGCACCGTCGTGGTCATGGCCATCTCCTCAAGACTGCGGTAGTAATCTATGACTATCATCAGTATAATCAACCTCTACGGCAAGCACGAGGCCCGTCGCCGTGGACGGGGGGTGCTGCGACAAGAGGAGAGCGACGTGCGGCTGGAAAACCGGGTAGCCATGGTGACGGCAGCGGGTTCGGGAATGGGTCGGGCCGGGGCGCGGCGCTTTGCCCAGGAGGGAGCCCACGTCGTGGTGAGCGACCTGGACGAGTCGGCGGCCAAGGAGACCGTGGCGCTCATTGAGGCCGACGGCGGGTCTGCCGAGGCCCACCAGCTCAACGTGACGGACCTGGAACAGGTGTCGTCCATCTTTGAGGGCATCGAGCGCACCCATGGTGTGCTCCACGTGCTTTACAACCACGCCGGGATTCCCGGTGCGGCCGGGCTCGACATGTCACCCGAGCAGTGGGACCTGGCTGTTGACGTCAACCTGAAGGGCGCCTTCTATGTGGCCTCCAAGGCCACCGACCTGTTGCGTCGGGCCGAGGGCAAGGGCTCCATCATCTTCACCGCTTCCGTCTCGGGCCTTATCGGTTCCCCGTTCAGCCCGCTTTACTCCATGACCAAGGGCGGCATCGTGCTTCTCATGAAGTCCATGGCCCTCAACCTGGCTCCCGATATCCGTTGTAACGCCATCTGCCCAGGACCAGTCGACACTCCGATGCTGCCCCAGTTCTTCGGTCGGGATCCCGGAGCCAATGTGGCAGACCTGATGGCCGGCTTCATGAGCGCCGTGCCGCTGGGCCGGCCGGCGCAGCCTGAGGAGATCGCCAATGCAGCGCTCTTCTTGGCCTGCGACGAGTCGAGCTTCGTGACGGGCGTGGCCCTCCCCGTCGACGGCGGCTACGTGGCCCGCTGAACAGCACCGACGGCCCACAACACCCTCGACGCGACGGAAGGAACGGACACATGATCATCGAAGAGGCGGCGAACACCGCTGGATGCTTCATCAACGGCAAATGGCAGGCCGGAGAAGGCGACATCGTCCGCTCGGTCAATCCGACCACTGGGCAGACCATGGCGGAAACCCCGTCGGCCACGGAGCGCCAGGTGGCCGAAGCGCTCGCCTCGGCCCGGTCGGCCTTCGACGGGGGCGAGTGGAGCCGCCTGTCTGCTCAGGACCGCAGCGTTCTCCTCTTCACATTGGCCGACCTTATTGAACGGGACAAGGAGGACCTGGTCGAACTGGTCGTCTCTGAGGTGGGGTCTCCCGTCACGCTGGCCCGGGCCCTACAGGTGGGGGCCCCGATCATGTACTTCCGCTGGCACGCCGAGGCGGCGCTGCGCGGGCCGCGCGATGGAATCGAGCAGCAGCTGCCCCTGCACTACGAGCCCGTCACCACCTCGAGCATGTTGCTACGCGAGCCGGTGGGTGTGGTGGCCGCCATTACCGCCTACAACTACCCGATCAACCTGGTGTCGTGGAAGCTCGGCCCCGCCTTCGCCGCGGGCTGCCCAGCTGTGCTGATCCCTTCTCCGCGCGGAATCCTGTGCACGGTGGCCCTGGTGCGTCTCATGGAGGAGGCCGGCTTCCCGGCTGGTGCCGTCAACATGGTGTTCGGCCAGCCGGCGGTCACCGAGCAGGTCGTCCTGAGCGACGCCGTCGACATGGTCAGCTTCACCGGCTCGGTTCCGGTGGGGGCCAAGATCATGGCCTTGGCCGCGCAGGGGATCAAGAAGGTGGTGCTGGAGTTGGGCGGCAAGTCCCCCAACATCGTGCTGCCGGGAGCGGACATCTCCAGCACCATCGGACCGTCGGTCATGCGTTTTTGCCGAAACGCCGGCCAGGGGTGCGGGGCGACGACACGGACGCTGGTACCCCAGGAGAACTACCAGCAATTCATCGAGGAGACGGCGGACTTCATGTCCAAGCTGGTGGTCGACGACCCCCACCACGACACGACCGAGATCGGACCGCTCATCACGGACGAGCACCGCCAGCGGGTGGCCGGGTTTGTCGAGCGGGCGCAGACCGAGGGCGGCGAAATCATGGTGGGCGGTGGCCAGCCGTCCGACAAGCCGGAAGGGTTCTTCTTTGAGCCGACTCTCATCGCCTCCGTCGGCAACGAAGCCGAGGTGTCGCAGGAGGAGCTCTTCGCCCCGGTCGGCGTGGTGCTGCCCTACAGCGACCCGGACGAGGCCATCAGCCTGGCCAATCAGTCACGCTTCGGGCTCAACGCCAACATCTGGGGACCCACATCGGAGGCCCTGGCGATGGCCCGCAAGATCCGCTCGGGAACGGTCACCATCAACGGTGGCGGAGGCATGCGCCCCGATGCGCCCTGGGGTGGCTACGGCGAGAGTGGTGTCGGCCGCGAGTGTGGTGAGGAAGGCTTCCGGGAGTACTTCGAGGTCAAGCACGTCCAGTGGCCCGTCGACGGCCCGCCCTCGCGCTGAGCGACGCTTCAGGGAGGCAGGGGGACATGGGACGGCTCGGGATCGACGATCTGGCTGATCTGCGCGCCGCCCGCCTGGACGGCGAAGGGATCGACGAGTTGCTCCAGCACGCCTCCGAGTGCACTTTGGTCTTCGCCGGTCCCGACGGTTGGCCGATGGGCGTCGTGGTGAGCTTCGTCTGCCTGGACGGTTCCTTCTGGTTCACCGCGGTGGGGCAACGCCAGCACGTGGCCGGCATCCGTCACGACCGACGGGTCAGTCTGGTCGTCACCAGCGCCGGCACGGCACTCGAGGGCCGTCGCATGGTGGCGTTCCGGGGTGAGGCCATCGTGCACGACGACCGACCGACGGTGGGGACGATGCTGCACCGCATTGCGGCCCTACTGGCGCCGACCGACCCTGAGAGCATGGTGCGGCTTCTCGACACCGAGCATCGGGTCGTGGTCGAAGTGCACCCGACGGCCCAAACGGCCAGCCACGACTCCCGCCGCATCGCCGGCAACGGACGCGGGGGAGTGGTGGCCTCAGGAAGGGCAGGCTCCGATGAGGTGGCGGAGGCGTGACCGAGGCTGCCTTGGCCGCCGAGAGCGACGTGTTCACGCGGTCGTTCCTGCAGGAGATGCGGGACCGCCGTGAGATAGAGGCGCTCAAGTTCGCGTATTGCCGCTCCGCCGACGCCCTCGACGTCGACGGCATGGTGTCGGCCTTCACGCAGGACTGCACGATCAACTTCCGGGCCGACGGCAGCGATGGGCGGCAGGGCCTCGGAGCCCTGCGCCACTACTTCTCGGCCGCCCTGTTCGGCGTGACCTCGAGCAGCCATCACCTCTCCAACATGGACATCGTGTTCCTTGGGCCCGACCGGGCCGTCCTGCACTGTGCTCTCTATTCGTGGAAACGGTTCGTCGGCTACCCCGAGGTAAAGGACCGCCACCGCTGGGTCCGCTACGAGGACGTGTTCGTGCGCACACCCGATGGGTGGCGCCAGCGCAAACTGCTCTTCCTTGTCGCCGGGGAGATCGGATGCGGATCGTCGGCGCGATTGGGTGAACTCGTGGGCCGTCCGGTCTGGCCGGCGACCGTGACCGGGTGTGAGGGCACCGAAGAGGAGCGTTCGTGAACGGGGAAGAGGGGGTCGCTGAGCCGGACAAGACGGCGCAGGACTTCCTGCTCGAACTGCGGGACCGCCAGGAGATCCATGCGCTGAAATTCGCCTACTGCCGCTACGCCGACGCCATTGACATTGAGGGCATGCTGTCGCACTTCACCGATGACTGCACCATCAATTTCCGGGCCGACCGCAGCGATGAACGCCATGGCAAGGCGGCCTTGCGCCAGTTCTTCACGGCGGCCCAGTCCGTGGTGGTGTCGAGCAGCCACCATCTGTCGAACATGGATATCGTGTTCCTGGGTCCCGATCGGGCCGCCATGCAGTGCTACCTCTATTCGTGGCAACGCTTCGATGGCTACCCCGCTGTGAAGGACCGCCACCGCTGGGTCCGCTACGAGGACGTCTTTGTGCGGACCGCGGAAGGATGGCGCCAGTGCGAGCTCCTGTATCTGGTGGCAGGGGAACTCGATGGCGGGACGTCGCCGCGCAGCGGCGAGCTGGTGGGCCGTCCGGTGTGGCCGGCCACGGTGACCGGGTATCCGTGTGCAGCAGGGAACGATCAGTGACCGACACCAGGTCCCTGGAAGGTACCGACGTGCCCGTCATTTCGTTCAACCTGAACGACTCGACCGGGCTGTACGGCCACTGGGAGCTCATCGACGACCTGCAGGAGAAGCACGAGTACTTCTGGATGGACTTCGCCTTCGGTTACTGGGTCCTGACCGAGCCTGAATCGATCCGGGAGGCATTCCAGCGACCCGAGTTGTTCTCCAGCTCCGCCGAAGTGGCCTCCGAGCCGAACCCGAAGTACACCTTCATCCCGACCAACATCGACCCGCCGGAGCACATCAAGTACCGCCACATCCTCAACCCGCGCTTCTCACCCGCCGCGGTGCAACGCCTCTCTGATCCCACCGAGCAGTTCTGCCGGGCCATCATCGGAGGTTTCCTGGCCGACGGATCGTGCGACTTCATCACGGACTTCGCCTCGGTCTTCCCGACCATGGTGTTCATGCGCAGCCTGGGGCTGCCGGTCGAGGACACGCCTATGTTCGTGGCCCATGTGGCCACCATCTTCGCCAACCTGCGCGACCCGGCCATGGCGGACGAATTGGGGGCGGCCCTGCAGGCCATCCGCGACTACTTCCAGGACGCGCTGGACGACCGCCGCCGTGATCCGCGGGATCCCGAGGGTGACTTCCTGAGCTACTTGCTGGCCTCCGAGAAGGACGGGTCCCCGCTGAGCAACGAGGAGATCCTCAACATCTGTCAGGTGCTGTCCATGGCCGGGTTGGAGACCACGGCGGGGCAGCTGGGCTTCATGTTCCACCACATGGCAACGAACCCCGAGGAGCAGCGCCGGATCGTCGAGGACCCGTCCGTGATCGACAGGGCCGTGGAGGAATTCCTGCGGGCCCACGCCATCGTCCTGCCCGGACGCAAGGTGACCGAGGACGTTGAGTTCCACGGCTGCCCCATGCAGAAGGGCGACATGGTGATGCTGCCCATCCCGGCGGCCAACCGGGCTCCCTCGCTCATGGAGCACCCCACCGAGATCGAATTCGACCGCCCGCAGACCCGGCACATCGCGTTTGGGCTGGGACCCCACCGTTGTCTCGGGGTGCATCTGGCGCGGCGGGAGCTGGCCACCGCCCTGGCGGTCTGGCACGAGCTCATCCCGAGCTACCGATTGGCCACAGAGGAGCCGCTGGTCGAGCGGGGCGGTCAGCTCGGCTTGGAACACCTGCCCCTACGGTGGGGCTGACGACCTACGCGGTCGCGCCGGCGCCGATGAGGTCGGTCCCGCTGCGGATCAAGGCCGGGATGGCCTCGACCAGCCGCTCCTGGTAGGGGTCGTCCCGCCGTCCGGTCCGGTGGCGGCGCAGGTTGTTGCCCATGATGGCGGCCATCTTGTAGCGGGTGGCGGCGTCGAACCAGGTCATGTCGCCGACCTCGTGGCCGGCCGTCTCCTCGTAGGCCCGCAGGAGGTCGTCGGGAGGCACGACACCCGGCATGGGCGTGGCGATCCCGGGCAGGTCGCCGGGGCAGGACATGATGCGGAACCAGCCCAGGTCGATGCGGGGGTCGCCTACCGACCAGATCTCCCAGTCGATGACGCCGGTGACGGTCCGGTCATCGCACAGGATGTTGCCCAGCCGGTAGTCGCCGTGGACGATGCTCGGGCGGCTCGGCTCGGGGGCCTGATCGATCAGCGCGGCCAGGAGGGCCTCCGCCCCGACGCGCAGGTCGGGTTCCACGGTGGCCATGGTCGGCCCCCAGCGACGCAACTCGTCCACCGGGGCTGATGGTTCCAGGCCCGTCGTGCTGCTCAGGCCTTCCGGGCCGACCCCATGTAGGCGAGCCAAAGTCCGTGCCGCGCCGATGAAGCGCTGCTGGAGCTGGTCCGCCGGGTGAGTGCCTGCCTCCATGTCGAGGATGGGCTCGGCCGCTTCACCGGGCTCCCAGGACAGGATCACCACCGGTGGCGGCTTGGTGTCGACCGAGAGGACGGCGGGCACCGGGACGCCGCCTGCACGGGCCAGGTCGCTGAGCAGCGCGGCCTGGCGCACCACATCGTGGCGGCCCTTGGGCTCGCGTCCGGCCGGGCACAGCTTGAGGACGACGCGCTCGGGCCCGGATCCTCCGGTGAGGTCGCCCCGCAGGGTCAGGCCCGAGTGTCCGGTCAGGGAGTGCAGGGCGGTGAGCTCGGTCCCGGGCCAGCACTTGGCCACCGCCTGGGCGGACCGCTGATGGATGTCGGCGTTGATGGTCATACCGGGGCCGCCGAGGGGTAGGTGAGGCTCGTGATGAGCCGTCCACCGTCCACGTTGATGTTGCAGCCGGTGATCCACGACGCCTCGTCGCTGAGCAGGAAGGTGACGGCCGAGGCGATGTCGCACGGCTGTCCGATCCGGCGCAGGGGGAGAACCGCCTCCTCGAAGCGGCCCGAGTCGCCCTCCCACAGAGTCTGGGCCATATCGGTCTTGATCAACCCGGGTGAGACCGTGTTGACCCGAACACCGTGCGGACCGAGCTCGTGGGCCAAATGCGTGGTCAAGACCTCCAGTGCCGCTTTGGAGGCGCAGTAAGGAGCCAGCTCGGGCTGGTACTGGCGGGCGCCGACGGTCGAGACATTGACCACGGCGCCCTTTTGCTCGATCAGGCCGTGTCGGACGCCCGCCTGCACGACGGCCACCGCCGTCCACGTGTTCACCAGCATGATCTTGGAGAAGGCGGCTGCGTCGACGGAGAGCAGCGGTCCCATGTAGGGATTGATGGCCACCATGTTCACCAACAGCCCGACCGGACCAAACTGCTCGGCCGCCTTGGACACGAGTTCCTCCGCTCCGCCCTCGTGGGCCACATTGAGGGCGACCCCAAACACATCACACCCTTGGGCCCGCAGCTCCTCTTCGGCTTCGGCCACGGCCTCAGCCGAGCGCGCGTTGATGACGACCTGGGCCCCGGCCAGCCCGATCTGGCGGGCCACCGCCTTTCCGATCCCCTTGGAGGAACCGGTGACCACCGCCACCTTTCCCTTGAAGTCCCTCGCCACGCTGACTCCTTCCGGTTCCACAAATTCCCTCGGTCTCGACTCTAGATATTACTATAGTTATCATAGTTAGGTACGGCCGAAGGGTCGGTGAAGTACGTGAAGGGAGGGGCCGTCGTGCCCGCCAATGAAATGAAGCAGCCCGCACTGGCCGGGATCAAAGTGGTGGAGTTCGCCCACGTGATCGCCGGGCCCCTGGCCGGCACGCTCCTGGCCGACCTGGGGGCCGACGTGGTCCACGTCGAGGATCCGGGCGCGGGGGACCCGGGACGAACCATGGGACCGAGCAAGGACGGGGCCCATTTGTGGTGGAAAGTTTCGGGCCGCAACAAGCGGTCGGTGACGATCGACTTGCGACAGGACGAAGGACAGGCGTTGGCGCACGACCTCGTGCGGTGGGCCGACGTTGTCATCACCAACGTCCGGGTCAACACACTGGCCCGCTGGCGGCTCGACTGGGAGGTCCTGCACGCTGTCAATCCCCGTGTGGTCATGCTGCAGATCACCGGCAACGGCGCCGACACCTCCGCCCGCAACGACCCGGGCTTCGGAAAGGTGGGCGAAGCGCGCAGCGGGGTGGTCAACATCACGGGCTTTGGCGACGGCCCGCCCGTGCACACCGGGTTCTCCCATGCCGACTCGGTGACAGCGCTCATGGGGGCCTACGCCGTGAGCGCGTCCTTGGTGCGCCGCCACGAGCCGGACTTCGAGGGGGAATGGATCGACATCGCTCTCTTCGAGAGCCTGTTCCGCCTCATCGAATGGCAGATCATCTGCTGCGACCAGCTCGGGGTGGCTCCGGCGCGGGCAGGCAACCAGCTGGCCGTCGCTCCTGGAGCTGTCATCAACACGTACCTCAGCGGGGACGGCGTGTGGATCACGGTGACGTCGGGAACTCCCCGCTCGGTCAGCAACATCGCGGAACTTCTCGGCGAACCCGAGGAGGAATACCGCACCGTGGCCAACCAGCTGGCCCACAAGGACCGTCTCGACGACCTGCTGCACGAATGGATCGGACAGCGGCCGGCCGACGAGTGCCTGGAGCAGATGGCCAAGCTGGAGGTAGTGGCTTCGCGCATCTTCACCGCCCAGGACATCATGGACGACCCCATCTATGCCGAACGCAAGGACATCATCGAGATCGACGACGCCGACCTGGGCACGGTTCGCATGCAAGGGGTCGTGCCCAAATTGCATTCGCGGCCCGGGTCGGTGTGGCGCACCGGTGCATCGCTGGGCCAGGACAACGACCTTGTCTACGGCGAATGGCTTGGAAAGTCGGCCGCCGACCTGGAGGTCCTGCGGGCCAGCGGCACCATCTGAGATTCAAGTGCCGCGACCTGAGCCGTCAGTTGCGGCGGGGCTCAGCATGGTGTAATCTATACGTATGATTCGCCTAATAGGGCGGACCAGACGACGGGCCTGACCACCACCCGGCCCAACGAGGAGGAGAGCCATGGCGACCACCGGTCAGCCCATCACCGACACGCTCGAGGACATCGGAATCGTCGACTGCGACGCTCACTTCACCGAGCCCTCATCCCTCTGGAAGGACCGGGCGCCGGCCGCATTGAAGGATCGAGTGCCGGTCCAGAAGACGGTCGACGGCATCACGGCGTGGTATCTGGACGATGAGGTCTGGGCCAGCACGGGCGGCAACACCATCAAGTCGGGTCGCCAGAAGATTCTCGGATCGCACGTGATCCAGCCCTTCGAGGACGTCGACCACGCGGCCTGGGACGTCAAGGAGCGCCTAGGCCTCCTGGACGAGATGGGTGTCGAGGCGCAGATCATCTATCCGAACGGGATCGGCTTCGCCTCCAACCACATTTTCGCTATTGAGGACGTGCCCCAGCGTGAGGCCATCCTGCAGATGTACAACGACTTCTTCATCGACGTCCAGAACGAATCCAAGGGCCGGCTGTATCCCCAGGCTCTGCTGCCGATCTGGGACATGGACTTCACCATGAAGGAGATGCACCGCTTGCTGGACAAGGGCATGCGCGGCTTCACGCTGTCCGACAAGCCCGAGATGCTGGGGCTCCCTGAGCTTCCGGACCCCTACTTCGCTCCTATGTGGGACCTCTTCAATGACTCCGGTGCGGTGGCCAACTTTCACATTGGTGCCGGCGCCCGCCGCGAAGAGCTCGAGAAGATGCGCAACATGCGCAATCAACCCCTGGATACCTCCAGCGGAGCACGCGAGATTCCGGCCGTGGTGAGCACCTATTGGGAAAGCTTTGGAGTACAGCGCCGTTTGGCCGTCCATGCCACGCAGATGTACATGAGCAACGTGCGCATCATGGTCAATCTCTGCATGAGCAACCTCTTCGACCGCTACCCGAAGCTCAAGATCGTCTCGGCTGAGAGTGGCATCGGGTGGGTCCCGTTCATCCTCGAGTCGCTGGAGTACCAGATCGACGAGATGATCACGGACCCTACCGAGCGGAGCTTGCAACTCCGGCGCCCGACGGACTACTTCCGGGACCACCTCTACGTCATGTTCTGGTACGAGAACCTAGGACCGTCCAAGATGATCGAGGACATCGGAGTCAACAACGTGTTGGTCGAGACCGACGTGCCTCACCCCACCTGCCTGTACCCAGGGGCCAAGGAGCACTTCAACAAGGTCATGGCGCACCTCGACCCCCACATCCGCCAGCGGGTGCTGCATGACAACGCGGCAGAGCTCTATCGCATGGAGCTGCTGTCCTCCTGATCCTGGAGCCGGGCCTGGTTGAGCGGCTGGTTGACCCCCTGCCCCCGCCCCAGTGTCCAGCAACCGGGTCCGGCAAGGTCCGGAAGACGAGACCCATGCGCGGCCGTAGGGGCGCATGGGTCTCGTGCTGTCCGGGCTCGTGTCGCGTGGCGTGGTTTGGCGTGGTTTGTGCGTTGGCGTGGCTCCTCTTCTCTGGTGGTCGCTGACAGAGGCGTCCTGGTGCCCGCTGCGTCCATTGGGCGCGGTGGGTCAGCACGTGTCGGGGACCGGATGTCTCCGGAATGGTCGAGCAACCGGGTCGTCCTTGCTCGACGACGAGCAGATCGTAGGGTGTCGGCCTACTCGGGGATGTCGATCAAAACGCCCTGACGGCGGGCGGAGGCCAGCACCTCTTTCCACACCACCATCGACGTCAACGCCGTGGGGAATCCGGCGTAGACCACCATCATGAGGAGCGCTTCGTGGATCTTGCGGGCCGAGATCCCGGCCTGGAGCGCGCCGTGCAGGTAGTTGCGGAGTTGATTCGGGTGCTCAGTGGCGGCCAGCGCGGTAATGGCGACCAGCATCCGCTCATCCTGCGAGATTCCTTCCCGGCCCCAGATCTCGCCGAAGATGAAGTCGTCGGCCCACTCGGCCATGACCGGATCGAACGATGCCAGTTCGGTCCGCAGGCTCTCGTGCTTGGCGCCCTGCGCCCGGGCCCGGCGCTGCGCGCCCTCGGATGAGCTCATGTCGACTCCTTGTGTCGTCCAATTGGCTTAACTAGGCGAATCATTATATTAGTATAGGACAGGACCGGAGTCGGGATTCGGTTCGGTTGCAAAGGCAAGCCAATTTAGTACGAATCATTCGTATGGATTGCATGAACAAGTACACTGCAAACATGGTGCAAACGGAGGAGTTGAACGGCGGCGCGGCACAGGAGACCGGCTTCGGTGCCAAGCGGTCAGCCGGAGTCGCCCCCCGCACGGAAAAAGTGTCCGAGGTCATCGCCCGGCAGATCGTCAAGGACATCGTCAGCAGCGAGATGACCCCGGGGACCATGCTGCCTGCCGAGACCCAGATGCTCGACCGGTTCAAGGTTGGTCGGGCCTCTCTCCGGGAGGCCTTGCGCATTCTCGAAGTCAACGGGCTCATCGTCATCAAGTCCGGTCCCGGTGGGGGCCCGATCGTCAGCGAACCCAACGGCGCAGACTTCGGGCGTATGGCGGCGCTCTACTTCGAGATGAGCGGAGCCACCATGCGCGAGCTCGTCGATGCCCGCCTCATCATCGAACCGATCATGGCCCGCCGTGCGGCCCTGCACCAGGACGCACGGGTGGTGCAGGAGCTCAACGAACTGGTCACGGACGCCGAGCGGGTCGACCTCCAGAATCCGGACGAGTACGGCCGGGTGTCGTCGGACTTCCACGCCGCCATCACCGGATCATCGGGGAATCGCATCGTCGACCTCTTTGGCCAGGCGATCAAGGAAGTCTTCATGGAGCGCATCAACGGCATGGTCTTCCCTACCAAGGACCGGGAACGGATCCGGGCCGAGCACCAGGCGGTGATCGATGCCATTGCGGCCGGCGATGCCGATCTGGCGGAGCGGCTGATGCATGCGCACATGGAGGAGTTCGCAGAGCAGATGGCCAAGCGCTACCCAGGCTTGATGGACGAGGTCGTCGCCTGGCGCTGAGCGGGTCGTGCCCGCGGCGGCCTGTTCGAGCATCGGAAGGTCCCGTGTGCGTCCGTGGCGCCCGATCCCACGGAGCGGATGGGTGACCGGGGCCTCGCTTCGATGCAATCTATATGTATAGTATGCATGGTAAGGCGTCACTCGGACGCCGACTCCGATCGCCGATTCTGCGGAGAGGAGCGCTCCATGTGGGATTTCGAGACTGACCCCGAGTACCAGGAGAAGTTGGACTGGGCCGATCGGTTCATGCGCGAGGAGGTGGAACCGCTCGAATACGTGGTCTCGCATCCGTTGGATCTTTCGGATCCGGTGCGCCAGAAGCTGATTCCCCCACTGCAGGACGCCGTCCGGGCCCAGGGCCTCTGGGCCTGTCACCTGGGACCCGAACTGGGCGGTCCGGGGTACGGCCAGGTCAAGTTGGCCCTGCTCAATGAGATTCTGGGCCGTTCCGGTTCCGGATCCACCGTCGGTCCGGTCGTCTTCGGATGCCAGGCGCCGGACACCGGCAATGCCGAGATCCTGGCCCACTACGGCACGGACGAACACAAGCGGACATACCTCCAACCCCTGCTCGACGGCAAGATCTTCTCCTGCTTCTCGATGACGGAGCCCCAGGGTGGTTCGGATCCCAAGGTGTTCCGCACCACCGCCGTCCTGGATGGTGACGAGTGGGTGATCAACGGTGAGAAGTGGTTCTCTTCCAATGCCCGCTGGGCCGAATTCCTGATCGTCATGGCGGTCACGGAACCAGAGGTGGCACCACTGCAGAGCATGTCGATGTTCATCGTGCCCACCTCGACACCGGGCATCCACATACTGCGGGACGTGGGCGTGGCTGGATGGGTCGAGGAAGGCGGTGGCGACCACGCTTACATCCGCTACGAGGACGTCCGGATTCCGGCGGAGAACCTACTGGGGGGGCGGGGACAGGCGTTCGCCGTGGCGCAGACGCGCCTCTCAGGTGGCCGAATCCACCACGCCATGCGGGCCGTGGGTCAGATGAAGCTGGCCTTCGACATGATGTGCGAGCGCGCGGTGTCGAGGTTCACCCAGGGCGAGCAGCTGTCCAACAAGCAGCTGGTGCAACAGATGGTGGCGGAGGCGTGGACGGAGATTGAGCAGTTCCGCCTCTTGGTCTTGCAGACGGCGTGGAAGATCGATCTCTACGGTGACTACAAATTGGTGCGCGACGACATCGCAGCGGTCAAGGTGACGGCACCGCGGGTTCTCCAGAACGTGGCCAGCAAGGCACTGCAGGTGCACGGGTCCCTGGGCATCTCCGACGAGATGCCGTTCGTCAGCATGTTGGTCAACGGGATCCATGTCGGCCTGGCCGATGGGCCAAGTGAGATCCACACCGTCACGATGGGGCGTCACATCCTGGCCGGCTACACGCCCAGCCCCGGGGTTTTCCCCACCCGTCACATCCCTGCCCTCCGGGCCGAGGCGGAGCGAAAGTATGCCGACGTCCTGGTCTCGAAGTGAGCGCACGGCAGCCTCTGGGCGGCGGCTCGGTGGCGCTCGGGATGCATCTGGCCGAAGGCGACCCGGCTCGTGCCGTCGACAGCCTTCGCCACCAAGCACAGGCGGCCGAACGGGCGGGCTTCGACGGAGTGGCGCTCAGCGAGCACCATGGCGGCTTTCCGGGCTATCTCCCCGTGCCGACCATGATGATCGGGACCCTCCTGGCCGCGACTGAGGCCATCTGGGGTGCGCCGTGTCCGACCGTCCTGCCGTTGCGCCGGCCGGAGTTGGTGGTCGAGGACTTGGCCTGGCTCAACGCCGCGTTTCCGGGGCGAGTGGGCGTCGCCTTCGTGTCGGGTTACCACGCCCGCGACTTCGAACTGGTCGGCGCGGACTTCGATCGACGGCGGTCCACGTTCGCCGACATGCTGCCTCACGTGACTGCGGCGCTGCGCGGTCAGGCATCGGGATTGCTGGGCCAGGATCCGGCGGTGGCCGCACTGTCCGAAGGCCCGCTCAACGTGCTGCTCGGTGTTGGCGGCCCCAAGGGGGCAGCCTTGGCGGCCTCGGTCGGCGCCGGCCTTATCATGACGTCGCTCGACAATCCGACGACGGCCAGGCGCACGGTGGAGACCTACGAGTCAGCGGGAGGTACGGGGGCGCGGGTCCTCATCCGGAGGGCCTGGCTCGGCCCGGCCCCGTCCTTCGAGTCCCAGATGGCGGCGTATCGGGCTGCCGACTCCGGGGCAAATCTCCCGGCGGTCGCACCGGGCGCAGTGGTGGCCAGCGGTTCGCCGGACGAGGTTTTGACGCGCCTGGTGCATGACTGCAGTGACCTCGGGGCCACTGCGCTCAACGTACGCATCTTTTCGGCCGACGAGGACGAAGGAGCGCACCTGGAACAAATAGCGGCCTTTGGTGCCGACGTAGTGCCGGGACTCCGCCACGCACTCGGCTGGGCCGAGTCGAGTCCCACCGGTCGAAATGATCGACTCTGTAGCCACAGTGCGCTAGACACATAACGTGGCCTCACCTGGCGAGCGGCGAGATGGCGGGTTGCCGGCCCGACGGAAGATGAAACTCTCCGAGGCGATCGCGGCCCAAATCCTCGACGACATTGCGCGGCGGGACATGAAGGAGGGTGAGCCTCTGATGGCTGAGGCCACCATGCTCGAGACCTATGGCGGGGGACGGGCGTCGGTGCGCGAGGCCCTGCGCATCCTCGAGACCAACGGATTGATCAATATCAAGGCCGGCCCCCGCGGTGGCGCCGTGGTGGGCCGGGTCGACCCCGTGCAGTTCGGCCGGAGCGCCACCCGGTACTTCCAACTCGGCGGCGCCACCGTGCGCGACCTCATTGAAGCCCGGCTCATTCTGGAGCCGGCCACCACCGGGCTGGCGGCCAGTCGCCGCGATCCCGTCGACATGGAACGACTTCGAACGTGGGTCGACGCCACCGCCAAGAATCCGATACCCGACGACAACACCTACTTGACCGAGGCGTTCGAATTTCATTCCCTCGTCTGCGGCATGTCGGGCAATCTCATCCTCGACCTGATCACCCTGGCCATGAAGGACGTCTTCACCAGCCGGGTCCGCAGCGCGGTCTATCCGCCGCACGCCCGCAAGAGGGTGCGCCAGGTGCACGCCGAAATCGCGCAGCTGGTCCTCGACGGCAACGCCGAGGGCTCCGAGAAGCTAATGCGCCAGCACCTCGAGGAGTACGCCCGCTACGCCACCAAGCGGCTGCCCGGGCTGCTCGATGACAGGGTCTCCTGGCAATAAGTCACCCGGTCACGTCGGGCCGGCCGCCGCGGCCGACGGTTGGCAGGTTGAGGCGCCGGCATGCCCGCAGGGGCCTCTTCTTTAATAGCGTCTTTAATAGCGTCGTCATTGCAGTGCTCCCATTCTCGTACTACTATTAGCATGATTAGTAGAGATTACGAGGAGAGGAGGGGCGGTGAGCGCTTCTGGAGAGCATGGGACAGGCACGGTGGGCTCTCCGAAGGCCCTTGACGGCATCACCGTGGTGGACTTCACCCGGCAGATGTCGGGCCCGTATGCCTCGCTCGTCCTGGGGGATTTCGGTGCCGACGTGATCAAGGTTGAGTCGGCTCCCAAAGGAGACGGTTGTCGGTACATCGGCAACACCTTTATCGGCGGCGAATCCACGATGTTCCTGACCTGGAACCGGAATAAGCGCAGCGTCTGCCTCGACCTCCGCAAGCCCGAGGGGCTAGAGGTGGCCTACCGGCTGATCGACCGGGCCGACGTGGTGATGGAGAACTATCGGGCCGGAGTGGCCGAAGAGATCGGCATCGGCCCCAAGGTGGTCCTGGCCCGCAACCCGCGGGTCGTCTACTGCTCCATCAACGCCTTCGGGTCGGTCGGGCCATGGGCCCAGCGTCCCGGCACCGATCCTGTGGTCCAGGCGATGAGCGGGGTCATGTCCGTCACTGGCGAGCAAGACGGCGGACCGCTGCTCGTGGGCATCCCCGTGGCTGACTACAGCAGCGCCATGTTGGCGGTGCAGGGGATCTGTCTCGGGCTGCTCTCACGCGAGCGCACCGGCAAGGGCCAGGAGGTGGAGATCTCCATGCTGCATGCTCTCGCCTTCGGGCTGACCACCCGGGTGGGCCCGTTCTTCGCCACCGGCGAGGACCCGACGCGGTGGGGGAGCCAGCACAGCCAGGTCGTGCCCTACCAGGCCTTCAAGACGAAAGACGGCTATGCCGTCTCGGGCACGTGGGGCGATGCCGACTGGCCGAAATTCTGCAAGGCGCTCGGGTGGCCCGAATTGGCCGACGATCCGCTGTACGACACCAACGTCAAGCGGGTCGAACGCCGCGACGAGTTGAGCGAGAAGATTCAGGCGCTGTTCGTCGACCGGACGACGGCCGAATGGGAAGAGCGGTTTTCTTCCCGAAGCGTGCTCTTCGCACCGGTCAACACCTTCTCCGAGCTGTTCACTCATCCCCAGGCGAAGGCCATGGACCTGGTGATCGACGTGGAGCACCCCACGGCGGGTACGCAACGGCAGCTCGCGCCGGCCGTGCGGCTGAGCGATACGCCGGCCCGCGTCGATCGGCCGTCGCCGCTGTTGGGCCAACACTCGGAGGAAGTGCTGCTCGAGTTCGGCTGGTCGACCAATGAGGTGAGTCACTTGCTGGAAAGGGGCGTCATTCAACTGCCGGCTGACCAGGGATAAGGGATTGAGCTCGTCCTGTTATATAGGAATATGATACGAATAGAAATGCCAACGGCGCCAAAGCAGGAGCGTTCGCATGTACGAGTATGAAGTGGTCTCGGCCGATTCCCACATAGAGGCTCCGCCGACTCGCTGGACGGACCGATTGCCGGCCAACCTGCGCGAGGCTGCACCCCAGGTCATCGAGATGGCGGACGGTGGACAGGGAGTCGCCCTGGGCGACGAGGCCGTCCCACTCGGTCTGACCATCACCGGCGGCCTGACGTACGACCAGTTCCGCCAGAAGGGCTTGCGCTACGACGACGGGCCTCCCGGAACCGGGGAGCCCGATCAGCGCCTGGCCGAACAGGACCGGGACGGGATTGACGCCGAGGTGCTGTTCTCCACCGTGGTGGCCACCATGTTCACCAAGATGGAGGATCCCGCGGTCATCACCGCCTGCATCCGGGCCTACAACGATTGGCTGGCGGAGTTCTGTGGCCACGACACAGACCGGCTCTTCGGGGTAGCGCTGCTGCCGTTCAACGGAGTCCGCCCGGCGATCGACGAGCTCGAACGCGTGGCTGGCAAGCCGGGCATCCGGGGCGTCCACCTCTTGAAGTTTCCCACCGGCGACTCGTATCTCAGCTCGGACGATGACGAGTTCTGGTCGGTGGCCAACGACCTCCGGATGCCGATCATCGCCCACCACAATTTCGGCGGCGACGAGAAGGCCAAGTCGCACCCGATGTCCGGCATGAAGGAGAAGGCGCTGGAGATCGAGGGCGGGGCCGATCTGGCCATGTTCGCTTGGCTGTTGACCTGTGACCTGCCCATGCCGACGTTGCCCATCCTCACGATCGAGCAGCTCTTTCTCTCGGGCGTGCTGGACCGCTTTCCCAATCTCCGGTTCCATTTCGCCGAAACGGGAATCGGCTGGTTGCCCTACTGGCTCGAGCAGGTCGAGGACCGCTACGACCGCCACCGCTTCTGGGCCAACGTGGACCTGCCGCGTCGTCCGCTGCAGTATTTCCGTGACCACTTCACGTTGTCGTTCCAAGAGGACCACGCCGGGGTGGCCCTGCGCCACTCCATCGGCATCGACAACATCTGCTGGGCCAACGACTTCCCGCACAGCGTGGGGGACTGGCCCTGGTCGCGCGACGTCAGGGCACGCCAGTTCGTTGGTCTGCCCGAGGACGAGGTGCGCAAGATGCAGGCGCTCAACATCACGGCGCAACTCGGCGTCATCAGCCAGGCGGAGAAGGCCGAGCTGGCCAGCCGGCCCCTCAAGAATTCCCTGGAAGCGGCGGCACCGGCGCGGGGTGCCCGTCGGATCCCTGCCGGTGTCTAACTCTCCATCGGACGAGCGCGTCGGACAGCACCCCAGGATCGCCGACTTCTCGACCCACCTGTCGGGCCCGTTCGCCACCCGGACATTGACCGATCTCGGCGCCGAGGTGATCAAGATCGAGAATCCGCGATCCGGCGACGGGAACCGGGGCGTGCTCCCCTTTCATCGGTGGGACCGGCAACATGCATGTGACCCTTGGCGCCGGAGCGCGCAGTATCGCCATCGACAAGCGGTCACCCCACTTCGGAACCGTGGTGGATGCGGCGATCAACTGGGCTGATGCCGTCGTGGTCGGGGCGAGGCCGATCGACGCCGCCCGCATGGGGTTGGACTTCGCCTGCGTGGCCAAGGTGAATCCCGACGTGGTGTACTGCCTCATCTCGGGCTACGGAGAGAATGGGCCCTGGCAGGACTTCACCGCCCACGGCCAGACCATGGACGCCATGGCCGGCCTGGTGCCGATCGAGTGGGTGGATGGGACGCCGCGGACCCCGGCCGGTTGGCGCTCGAGCGGGACCACGCTGGCGGGTATTTATGCCGCGCTGGGGATCATGTACGCGCTGTACCGCAAGGCCCGTGGGACGCCGGGGCCCTCCACGTCAGTGTGCCGGTGTGGTCGGCCGCCATGGCCTGGAGCTGGCGTGACCTGGCCTGCCTGGCCAATCTGGACCAGCCTTGGAACGAGTACATGGACCTGGGCACCCGCTACTCGATGTACGGCACCTCCGACCACCGGGTGGTGATCGTGGCCCCGGCGGAGGAGAAGTTCTGGCACCAGTTCTGCCAGGCCGCCGGATTGGAAGACCTGCGCGAACACGGCCACTGGGAGCGGGGGATGGACTTCGGCCGCGGCCCCGAGTACGAGGGCGAACGGGTCCGCATCGCCGATGCCGTTGGACAGCGAACGCTCGAAGAGTGGACCGGGATCCTGAGCAAGACCACGGTTCCCTTCGCTCCTGTGCTCACGCTGGAAGAGGCTCTGCGCAGCGAGCATGCGGCGGCCATGGGGGTCATGCGCCCGAGCACGCTCGAGGGTGAGGCGGTTGCCTCCCCGGCGTCACCGATTCGTATCGGCGAAGGAGGCACAGCCATGGGGCAATTGGGGCCGGTGTCATCGCCACCGGGCCTCGGCGAGCAGACTGACGAGATCCTCGAGAAGCTCGGCCTTGATCGACTGATCGGCCAATTGGAGGCGTCGTGAGCGGCGCCCGAGAGCCGTTGCGGTTCGGCCTGCAACTGACGTCGGTCCACCCGGCTACTGATCCGCCCGACCGGCACCTGGCCGAACACGAGGAACTCGTGCGCATGGCCGAACAATGGCAGTTTGACTTCATCGGGGTGGGCCAGCACTTCCTGACTCCTGAGCTGCGCTACTACCAGCCCATTCCCTACCTGGCCCACATGGGCTCGATCGCCCCGTCACTGCGACTGGCCACCTTCATCCTTCTGCTGCCCCTGCACAACCCGATCGACATTGCCGAGCAGATGGCCACCCTCGACGGC
Source organism: uncultured Acidimicrobiaceae bacterium (assembly GCA_963809715.1). Taxonomy (GTDB): domain Bacteria; phylum Actinomycetota; class Acidimicrobiia; order Acidimicrobiales; family RAAP-2; genus Bog-473. Next base: position 237,689 of record CAWEKO010000006.1, read on the forward strand.
ATTTCGGGTGGTAGGGCCATCATGGGAGTGGGCTTGGGCTACGCAGACCACGAGTTCGAGGCGTTCGGCGTGGCCAAGAAGGAGCGGGTGGCACGATTCGAAGAATCCCTCACCGTCATCCGGGCCTTGTGGTCAGGGCGCGGCGGCAAGCACGAGGGTGATCACTTCACCATTGCCGACCTGCAGGCCAGCGCACTGCCGGTCCAGCGACCCGGTCCGCCGATCTGGTCGGCGGGCCAGACCAAGGTGGCCGTGCGGCGAGCCGCCCGCACCGCCGACGGCTGGTGCGTCCCCCCGTTCCTGACCCACGCGCAGGTGGTGGAGTTGACAGCTTGCTTCAATGAGGAGCGCAAGCGCTGCGGGCTCCCTCCCGCATCGGAGTTCCCCGTCCGGCGCGAAATGGTCATTGACGACTCCATGGAGAAGGCGGTGGCCGGGGCGGCTGCTCGTTCGGAAAGCCGGATGGGCACGTACGTGAAGTGGGGCATGGGCCAGGACTACACGTCGGGCGACCTGACCGGAGTCGACACGGAGAACCTGAAGGAGCGCTACGTCCTCGGGACCCCGGAAGACTGTGCGGCCCAGATTGACGAGCTCCGGCAAAAAGTGGGCATGACCCACTTCGTGATCAAGCCCCAGTGGCCGGGGCTCCCGCACGGCGAGGCGGTCGAACAGGTGCTTCGGTTCGGCTCCGAAGTCGTCCCCCTCCTGGAGGTCTGAGGTGCACACCGACGAGGTTCTCTTCGAAAGGTTCGGACACGTCGGGTTGGACCATGACAACAAGGAGTTCTATCGAGGACTGCTCGATCGACAGCTGCTCTTGCACCGCTGTGGCCAGTGCGGGCACTGGCAGAACCCGCCACTGCCCATGTGCCCGGCTGTGCTGGTCAACCGATGTCGTCCCCACGGCGGTGGCCGGCCGAGGCACCATCTTCCTGCTCACCTTCATGCACCAGGGACCGGCGACGTCGGGGGTCGACTACACCACGCCGTACGCCGTGGGGGCGGTGGAACTACGTGAGCAAGTCGGGCTGCGTTTCACCTCCCACATCCTCTCCGATGGACCACGGACACCGAAGATCGGCGATGCCGTCGAGCTGACCTGGATCGAGCGCGGTGGCGCACCGTTCCCAGTGTTCACGTTGGAGACGGTGTGAGCGGCGTGCGCAATCCGGCTCGAGACGCCGTCGCCTTCGTCGGTGTCGGGACCACGCCGTACCTGCGTGATGCCGGGGCGCAGTCGACTACCGCCCTGGCCTGCGCGGCGTCACGGATGGCCATTGAGGACGCCGGCGTTGCCCTGGCCGACATCGACGGGATCTGTGGCTCGTTCGTGCCCACGGCCGATGTACAGGCCGCGTTGGGCCTGCCGTCGGTAGGTTGGTGGTGCAACTCGAGCCTGCCCTTCAGCCTCCTGATCATCGAGGCCATCAACGCCGTCTTCAGCGGCGCCTGCTCGACTGTCCTCGTCTACCACTCGACCCGGCGGGGCCCCGGAGCATCCCGGGCGGCAGCCAGTGATCTCTTCCGCCTGCACAGCACCGGCGACGCGCACGGGCACAACGCCGCCATGACGGCCGAGTCGACCTCGGGCACCTTCGGGTACTGCTCGTGGGCTGCCCGCTACCTGGCCACCTACGGCACGGGGCGCGAGACCTTCGGGCTGGTGGCGCTCAACGGGCGGTCCAACGCATCCGGGAATCCGCACGCGCTCTACCGGGAGCCGTTGTCCATGGAGGAGTATCTCGGCGCCCGGATGATCCGCGAGCCCCTGTGCGTGTTGGACATGGATCCACCGGTGGACGCCGGCGATGCCTTCATCGTCACCACCACCGAGCGCGCCCGCGACCTCGTCCGGACGCCGGTACTCGTTCACGCCGCCACGTCGGGACGCACGGCTCGGCCCTACGCCGACCAGGTAGAGGAGTACACCCGGAGCGGCAAGGAAATCGTGGCGGATCGGCTGTGGGCCAAGAGCGAGTTGGAGCTAGACGACGTCGACATTTTCTATCCGTACGACGGCTTCTCCATCATGGCAGTGGGCTGGCTGGAGGCGGTGGGGTACTGCGAGCCCGGTGAGGCCGGGCCTTTCATGAGCAAGCACTGGAGCGCGGTGGAGAACCGCCTGCTTCTCAATGGGAAGGTCCCCGTGAACACGCATGGGGGGAGCCTCTCCGAGGGGGCCACCCAGGGTGCCGGCCACGTCCGGGAGGCGATCACCCAACTGCGTGGTGACGCCGGGAGCCGGCAGACGCCGAACGCGGATGTGGCACTGGTCACTCCGGGTGGTTTCCTGTGGAATGCCACCGGATTCCTCCTACGAGCTCGGTGAGGCGGAAGCGGCAGATGCAACGTCGTGAGATGAGGGCGATCGCAACGCCACAACGGAAAGGAAGGCGACACCATGGGCGACGAGCTGGAGGAGAGGATCCGGAACCTCGAGGACCGGGCTGCCCTGTGGGAGTTGGTCAACCGCTACGGCATTGCGGTCGATGATGGGGACTACGACACTCTCCTCGGCCTTTTCGCCGAGGATGCCACGTTCCTCGGATTGCAGGGTGAGCCGACGCACGGTGGGACGGCGGTGGTGGACTACCTGCGCTCCCGGGCGGCCACTGCGCACAGCTCGCGGGTCCACACCCCGACGGCCCAAGTCCTTGACCGGCTCGACGCCGACCGCGCCGAGGGACTGGTGACGTGCTACGCCGCTCTCTTCGGGCACGACGATTCGGAGTCGTTCTTCGCTTTCCGTTACAAGGATGAGTACGTCCGTCGTGGGGAGCGCTGGTTGTTCCAGAGCCGTCACGTGCATGGCGTCACCCACATCATCGATCACTGATCCGTCGCCAACCTTTCCTGGAGGGACCACATGAAGTTCGGCATCCTGCTCTCGGACGTTCCCACGTCGACATCCCCTCGCCAACAGCTGCACGACATGTTCCGCATTGTGCACGCGGCGCAGGAGAGTGGCATTCGTTACATCGCCATCGGACAACATTTCCTGTACGGCGACCTGCGCTGGCTCCAGCCCGTACCTGTGTTGGCCCGTTTGGCCGCCGAGGTCGATCCTGACGTGCGGCTGGTGACCCAGATCATGATCGCGCCGCTTTACCACCCGGTGATCCTGGCCGAGGAGATCGCCACGCTCGACATCGTCACCGAAGGTCGTCTCGAATTCGGCCTGGGACTGGGCTACCGGGCCGAAGAGTTCGACTACCTGGGCATCCCGTACAAGGAGCGGGCGCCGCGGCTGGACGAGACGATCGAGATCCTGATTCAGCTGTGGACTGAGCCCGAAGTGACCCACAAGGGTCGCTTCTTCGAGTTGGACCACGTGGTCCCACACATCCAACCGTTGCAAAAGCCTTATCCACCCCTGTGGGTCGGCGGCCACAGTGCCCCTGGAGCCCGGCGTGCGGGCCGATATGGCGACTACTACCCGGTGCCTCCGGAGGCGACGGAAGAACAGATGACCGAACGGTTCGGGATCATTCGCGAGGAATTCGCGAAGCGCGGCAAGCCGTTCGGTCCGCAACCGGTCCGGCGCAACATTCTCATCGCCAAGGACCGGGACACCGCACTCCAGGAGTTCATCCGGGTGGCCAAGGGCCGTTACATTGCCTATGCCCAGCGTGGATTGGACGTCTACACGGAGGACCAGTTGGAACGGGACTTCATTGAAGCAACGGCGTCCCACGCAGTCGTGGGCTCGGCCGATGAAGTGGTGGGCACGCTGCGTGGCCTGGCCGAGCGGCTGCCCGTCGACCCGTTCATCTTCAAGCCCCAGTGGCCCACCATGAGCGCCGACGAGGCGATCGCCGCCATTGAGATCATCGGAAAGACCGTGGTGGCCGAGCTGGCCGACGTGTCGCCGCGAGGCGATCTCTAGCAGAACTTGATAATTAGCTGAGAGCAGTGCCTGAGAGCACTGGACGTCTCTAATTAAGTAGTATAGTATGCATAGTTATCAGCTATTGGAGCGAGTCCAGCCCGGGGGGCAGGCAGATGCGGGCAGCAGCAAGTTCGGTGTGCTGGGGGAGGGATGCGAAGTGAGCGTGGCCTTGGCCAGCGATCACCTCGTCTCCGACGTGATGGTGTCGCACTACCGCCGTGAGGGCTACGTGAAATTGCCGGCGATACTCGACGGCGACACGCTCGAGGCTTTGCGCGACATCTGCGTGGCGACCGAGTCCCACGCTGGCGACGGGCTCGTCGGTCAGCGGGCGGTCGAGCCAGCCACGGCCGAGCGATTCGCCTACCAAGCCGACGAGCGCTACCGGGCCATGTGGTCCAACTCCTTCGACCTGCGGCTGCGCTTTGAATTGGTGGCCGCCTTGGTGGACCAGCTGGCCGATGTCGCTCGCGCCCTCCTGGGTGAGTCGGACGTGCGGGTCTTCTGGGACAAGACCTTCGTCAAGCCGCCCAAGGCTGAGGGGACCCGCGAGAGCGTTTGGCATCAGGACTTCCCTTACAACCCGATCGACCGCCGCGGCATGCTCACGGTCTGGGTCGCGCTGGAAGACGTCCCGGCCGAATCAGGGGCTTTGCGCTTCGTTCCCGGTTCCCATCGCCTGGGGCCGCTCGGACGCTTGGACCTCGTGAACGAGGAATACGACCTCGACGACATTTTGCGCCAGGACGACCGCGCCTTGGTCCGTGAACCGGTAACCGTGCCCCTCCTGGCCGGTCAGGCGACGGTGCACGACGCCCTGACGCTGCACGGGGCCGGTCCGAATCTGTCGGACCGGGCACGCCGGGCGTGGACCGTGGTCTTTTTGCCGGGAAGCACGCGGTACACCGGCGGTCCGCACCCGCACGACAACATCAACTCGCTGGGTCTCGAGCCCTTCGAGCCGTTCGACCATCCGATCTTCAAGGTCTCCAACAACACCGTCTGAACCATTGGAGTACAGCAACAAACCGTCATGCAGAGTGCGGTTCCAATAACTGAAAGAGGACTGAGAACAGTGCGAAAGAGAGCAAAAATCAACACAATCGGAATGCTGGCTGCCGCAGTGGGGACCACCCTGACGACGGCACTGGCCGGAGGTCTGGCACCATCGCCAGCGGGCGCCAGCCTTCCTTCGACGATCACCCTGTATGACATCCAAGACGCCAGTGGGGCCGCCGGCGCCGTCGGCGTGGCCGACGAGAACGGCACCAAACTGGCGGTCCAGCAGATCAACGCCGAGCACCTGCTCGGTTCGAGCAAGCTCGCCGTCACCTATGTCGACGACGGGACAGAGGCGACCAACGGAGCCAGCCACGCCACGGCTGCTGCATCGGCGCACTACCCGATCGTCTTCGGACCCCCTTCGAGCAGCGTCGCCGTGGCGGTCGCACCCGTGTTGGCACGGGCCAACGTCCCGACCATCTTCACCCAGGCCGGTGGTCCCGGCACACTGCTCAACAAGTACATCTTCCGACTGACGCCATTGCAGACCGACCGGATCCCCGCCGCCTTCGCCTGGCTGAAGTCCCAGAAGGTCAAGACGGTGGCCGTCCTGCAGGACTCCGACTTCCCGACCGAGGTGACATTGGCCAAGGAGACAGCGGCTGACGGCCCCAAGTACGGGTTCAAGGTCATCGCCACCGACTCCGTCCTAGCCGCGCAGTCGAACATTGCGGCCGAGGTGTCCAAGCTGGCATCGTCCGGAGCCGATGCGGTTGCCCTCGACGTGCTGCTGACGCAGAACGGCACGGCGGCCACTGAGTTGAAGCAGGCCGGTTTCAAGGGCGACATCATCGCCGAGGATGGTGCGGGCGGAGGATCGCTCCTCGGTGCCGGCAGCGCAGCCAACGGCATTGTCTGGGCTTCCGACTGGGTGCCCGGTGCCCCGTTCGGGTCCGCGTCGAACAACTTCACCACCGCCTACAAGGCGGCCTACCACGTTGCTCCGAACGACTGGGCGGCCGAGTCCTACGACGAGGCGTTCTACGCCGCTCGGGCACTCAAGGCAGCCGGCTCGGTGTCGCCCGCCGCGGTTGACGCCGCCCTGATCCAAGAGGGCAAGCAGGGCTACACCGGCGTTCTCGGACATGCCACGGTGTCCAGTGGGCAAGAGCACGCCAAGCCCGACCTGGTCCAGTGGGAAGGCACCACAGCCGTGTCGATGAAGAACCAGAACCCTTCGTAGGCACCACGCTGTTGCGGGCCCGATCGTTCAAGTAGTTACGTCACCGAGAGACGAGGAGCGCTCACATGGAACAGGTTGTGAATGCCCTCGTCCTCGGGTCGTGCTACTGCCTTTTTGCCATCGGTCTCAGCCTGACCTGGGGCACGCTCAATGTCCTGAACCTTGCTCATGGCGCCGTGTTCATGTTCTCGGCGTTTGCCTGTTATGTGGTAACGCAAGTGTGGCACTGGAACGTCCCACTCGGGTGGCTCGTTGTCGTCGCCATGCTGGTGGGCATGGTGCTCGAGCTGGGTCTCGATGTCATGGTTTACCGGCCCATCAGGAAGCGAAGTAAAACCCTCCATGAGGCCGAGCTCTCCATGCTGATTGCCAGCATTGGGGCGGCGGCCATTCTGGTGGCCTTGGCCCAGCGCGTGACCGGCGACATCCCCTTCACCATCACGGCCAAGCCGATCACAGTTTCCGAGTACCACCTCGGCGGCCTCTACATCACGAACATCGAGATCGTCATCGTGTTGTTCACGCTGATCACCACCATCAGTCTGGCCTTTTGGCTGCAGGGTTCGAGAACGGGCCGGGCTTTGCGCGCGCTGTCGTTCGATGTCGAGACGAGCGGCTTGATGGGCATCAGTCAGGGTCGGCTCTCGGCGCTGGCGCTGGTCATCTCCGGCATGACGGCCGGCGCGGCCGGGGTGTTCCTGGCCATCTTCCTCGACAGCTTGACGCCCGAGGCCGGTCAGGACTTCTTGCTCAAGGCGTTCGCCGCCGTCGTGCTCGGGGGAGTGGGGAGCGTCTGGGGCACCCTCATCGGTGCGTACATCCTCGCATTCGGCGAAACGGGAGTGAGCGCCACCACGTCGGGCACCTGGACCGATGCCGTGTCGTTCGCCATCATCATCGCGGTGCTGCTGATCAAGCCGGGCGGGATCTTCAGCCGGGTCACGGCAGAACGCACATGAGCGTCTGGTACGGGGCCCACATCACGCTCTTCCAGACGACGGCTATCTACGCCGTCCTGGCCCTGAGTTTCCAGGTCGTATTGCGATCCGGTGTCTTCTCCTTTGCCAGTGTGGGCTTCTTCGGCATCGGTGCCTACGCTGCAGCAAACCTCTCCATCCACGGCATTGGTGGCATCCCGACCATGCTGATCGTCGTCGCGGCCAGTGCGGCGGGCGGGTACGCAATGTCGGTGCCGCTCACCAAACTGCGCGGCCTGTACCTCGGCATGGCGACCTTCGCCTTCGACCAGATCCTCGTCGTTGTGGCCAACAACGGAGGCAGCCTGACCGGCGGGGCTGTCGGGCTCTTCGGTGTTCCCCAGGCCGTGGGCACCAACGAGCTGTACATCGTGGCCGCCCTCTGTCTGCTCCTGGTCAGCCAGCTCGAGCGACGGAGCCTGGGCCGGTCAATTTCGGTGATTCGCCTGGACGAACAACTGGCCCGGTCGATGGGCGTCGAGGTCCGGCGCCAGCGCGACTTCATCTTCGCCCTGAGCGCAGCACTCGGTGGATTGGCCGGAGTTCTCTACACCTTCACCTATTCGACGGTGGCGCCGGGAGGTTTCGGATTCAGCCTGATCACGTTGGCGCTCACCATGGCCATCGTGGGTGGTGTGGTGTCGTGGCGTGGTTCACTGATCGGAGCGATCCTCGTCGTCTGGTTCCCGCAGATCTTCTCCTTCGTGGGCGAGTACAAGCAGATCGTCTACGGCGTCCTGGTCATTTTGGTGGTGGTGTACGAGCCCAACGGGATCGTCGGCCTCTGGCGCCGGGGTGTCAAGGGGGTCGCCTGGTTGTGGCACCGGTTTGCTGCGTCCGCCAAGCCTGACGTCGCGCTGACCTCGGGTGCGGGCGCCGGCGGCGGCGCCGGCGCCAGCGCCGCGGCACCCCCGCAGGTGGTCCGGTGAGCGCGCTGTTGGAAATGACGGGCCTCAAGGTGCACTTCGGCGGCGTGAAGGCGGTCGACGGGGTTGACATGGACCTCAAGTCCGGAGTGCTCTACGGACTGGTGGGCCCCAACGGTTCAGGGAAGAGCACGCTCCTTGGTGCGCTCTCCCGCATGACGAATCTCACCGAGGGCACGCTCTGCTTCTCGGGTGAGGAGTACCAGAAGTACTCGGCCTCGCGGACGGCCCGGCTGGGTATCGGGCGTACCTTCCAGGCCGTGCGCCTGCTACCCGAACTGTCAGTGCTGGAGAACGTCATGCTCGGAGGGGATACCCGATCGTACGGGTGCGGGATCCTGGCCAATTGGTTGGTCCCCTGGCGCAACAAGAACTGTGAGCGCCTGTGCCGCGAGGGGGCCATGGAAGCCATTGACCGTCTCGAACTCACCGGCATGGAAAAGCGCACCGCCGGGACGCTGCCCTACGGGAGTCAGCGCCGGGTGGAGATCGCCCGCATGCTCAATGCCAAACCCACCCTATTGCTCTTCGACGAGCCCACGGCCGGCATGAACCGCGAGGAACGCGACGAGATCGGACATGTCCTGCGCGATCTGCAGGCGGAAGGCATGACGCAGATCCTGGTGGAGCACGACATGCCAATGATCACCGAAGTGTGTGACTACGTCTACGTCATGAATTTCGGCAAGGTAATCGCTGAAGGCGACCCCAGCGTCGTGGTGAGCAACCCCGAGGTGCAAGAGGCCTACCTGGGCAAGCGAGGAGAAGCCCGTGCCACTGCTTGAGATCCACGATCTGCACGTGCGCTACGGCGGTGTGGTGGCGGTCCGAGGCATCGATCTCTCGGTCGATGCGGGCCGGGTCGAGGTGGTCCTCGGAGCGAATGGAGCCGGGAAGACCTCGACGTTGCGCTCCATCTGCGGCCAGCTGCGGCAGTCCGCCGGCCGGATCATGTGGGATGGCGTTGACATCTCGAATTGGCCGTCGTTCAAGGTTGCCCGGTCGGGACTCGTCATGGTGCCCGAAGGCCGCAGGGTGTTCGCCCCGCTCAGCGTGCACGAGAACCTGATGCTCGGCGGATATTCCAATAAATCGAAGGTCCGCCGGCAGGAGCTGTACGACCAGTCCTGCACCATGTTCCCCATCTTGGGGGAGCGCCTCAAGCAGCCGGCCGGTCTGCTCAGCGGAGGAGAGCAACAGATGCTGGCCTTCGCCCGGGCGATGATGTCCGAGCCGAAGGTGATACTCATGGACGAGCCGTCGATGGGACTGTCTCCGGTCATGGTCGACGTGATCATGGACGCGATCGGCGAGATCGCCCGCACTGGGATCGGCATTCTCATGGTGGAGCAGAACGCCATGGCTGCCCTGGATGTGGCCCAGTCGGCTGTCGTCCTGGAACGGGGCCACGTGGTGCTGGAGGGGAGCGCCGATGAGGTGCGCACCCACCCAGACGTGGTGAAGGCCTTCCTGGGCGAGAAAGCCAGTGTCCGATGAGCCAACAGTCCGAGGAGGACGTCAATGACCGACACCATCGCAGCTCTTGAAGACAACCTGTCCCTACGGGTAGATGGCCAGAGCATCATTGTCACCGGTGCGGCGTCGGGCATCGGACGGGCCACGGCCGAGGTCTTCACCGAAGCGGGTGCGATCGTCACCGCCTGTGACCTCAACCCAATAGAACCCAAGACCCCGTACGGGCAGCTCGAAGTCAGGACGGGGAATGTGGGCGACGAGGAGTTCATCGCGTCGGTCGTGGCTGACGCGTCGAGGGACACGCCGCTGCGGGGCGTGGTCCACTGCGCCGGGATCTTCGATGGTCCCGGGCTCGATGCCGATCTCGATCTGTGGAAGCGTGTGATCGACACCAATCTGACGTCGGGTTTCCTGCTGCTCAAGCACGCCCTGCCCAAGATTGAGGCGGCCGGAGGTGGTTCGATCGTCTTGATTGGCTCCGTATCTGGCATCAATGGGGGCTACAAGTCCGGTCCGGCCTATGCCGCGTCGAAGGCCGGCGTGCACGGCCTGGTCAAATGGGCGGCCCGCCGCTATGCGCCGGTGGCCATCCGGGTCAACGCGGTGGCACCAGGGTCGATCCGCACGCCCATGAATGCCGCCGCACACACGCCGACGTCGTTGACGCCGCTGGGCCACCTCGGCGAGCCCCTCGACATTGCGCGGGCTGCGCTCTACCTGGTCAGTCCGGCCGGTGCCTTCGTCACCGGTACCGTGCTGGTGGCGGACGGTGGCATGACCATCTGATGTTGCCCGCTCCGTTCCACACCGGAATCGTGGTGGACGATCTGGTGACGGCGATGGCCGCCTACAGCGAGGCGTTCGGACTGGAATGGGCCACACCTCTGCACTCCATCCACCGGCTCCGTACGGAACGTGGACTCCAGCCTCGCGAGACCTGGGCCGCCTACTCACTCCAAGGCCCGCATCACCTCGAGTTGCTTGAACACACCGACCCGACCGCGTACGAGTCCCTGCCCGGTGGGCCCCGTATCAATCACATGGGCTACTGGACCGACGACCTTCCGGCCGAGATCGCCCGCCTGGAGGGCGCCGGCATGCGATGTCGGCTGCATGGCGAGTCCCCGGGCGGCTGGCTGACTCGCATGGCCTACTTGGAAGACGGGAACGGCGGCCTCTACGTCGAGTTGGTCGACTCTGAACTCGAGCCGGAATTCAACGCCTGGTGGTCCGCCCCTGAGCAGCCTGTGCCGAGCAGCATCGGACGGACGTTCCCCGTTCGCAACCTGACGGGCGGTCGCTCCCACCCAATTCCTGAGTGACCGTCACCGAACGGGCGCCGCGGCCGCTGATGCTGGTGCACGGAGGCCGATTTGCCGCGTCGTGCTGGGATCGACTCATGCCCCATCTCGAACCGCCGGTGGTGGCGGTCGACCTCCCCGGCCGGGGCACTCGTTCGGGAGTCGATCTCCGGACCGTCGGTATTGCCGAATGCGCGGGAGCCGTGCTGGAGGACGCCGGAGAGTGGCATGACGTGGTGGTGGTCGGCCATTCCCTGGCCGGCGTGACCCTGCCCTCTGTCGCCGGTGCACTCGGGGCTCGCCTGGCCCGACTGGTCTTCCTGTCGGCTGCGGTACCTCGGCACGGCCAGAGCGTGTTCGACACCATCAGCCCTGAACTCCATGCCTCGGTCGTCGACTCGTTGGAGGATGGTGTCTACCATCCCGTCGGTCCTGATGCCGCGGCGTACCTGTGCAACGACATGGATGACGAGGCGACGCAATTCACACTGGCTCGACAGGTGGACGAGTCGTTCCGGCTGCTGACCGATGCCGTTGACCTGGCGGCGGTGGCTGGCGTCCCGTCGACGTACATACGGCTTTCCGACGATGCCACCATGCTCCCGGCCACTCAGGATGCATCCATTGCGGCGTTGGGATCGCCGGGGGTCGTACACATGGCGGCGGGCCACATGGCCATGATCAGTCGGCCCAGGGAACTGGCTCTGATGTTGGAGCGGGTTCGCAGCGGGGACTGAGAGGTCGCCCGCGCCGGAATCCGCTATTCCTCGATGGTGATGGCTCGCTCGGGGCAGTTCTGCACGGCCTGGCGTGCGTCCTCCTCACTCCCAGGAGGCACCTCTGCCGACGTAAGAGAGGAGTAGCCGACCTCGTCGAGCAGGAACAGTTCGGGATTGATGGAATTGCACCGGGCGTGCCCGGTGCACACGTTCTGATCGACGTGGATCTTCATGACGCCGCCGGGGGCGTCCAGACCAGGGGGACGGACTGCAGTTCGGTAACGAACATCCCGACCCGGAGGCCAAGGGCGGCACCGTCATTGATGGTGTAGTCGGGAATCAACCGGTGCCACTCCTCGAGCGCCACCCGCAATTCCAGCCGGGCCAGGTGCGACCCCACGCAGCGGTGGGGCCCGGCCCCGAAGGCGATGTGCCGGTTGGGCGTCCGGTCGAGTTGGAATTGGTCGGCGTCGGGAAACGCTCTGGGGTCGCGGTTCGCCGTGGCGGTGGGGACGACGACCCGGTCACCTTTGTGGATCGGGCAGCCCTGCATCTTCACATCGGCCGTGGCGTGCCGCGACATGGTCACGATGGAGTAGTAGCGCAAGAGCTCCTCGACGGTACCCGGGATCAGGCTCGGGTCGTCGCAGATCCGGCGGCGGTCCTCGGGGTGCTGAGCCAAGTGCATGAAGCTCCAGCCCAGCATGCTGGCGACCGTGTCCAGTCCGGCCAGGAAGAGGAGGTACAGCATTCCGCCCAGTTCCCGGTCATTAATTGGCCGGTCGTCGATCCGGCACTCGAGTAGACGGCTGACGATGTCCTCGCGAGGATGCTGTTTGCGATCTTCGGCGATCGCCCCCATGAACTCGTGGATGGCCCGGTCGGCTCCATCGCGGATTTTTCCATCGGGATCGTCGGCATGGCTGGTGTGCTGCGAATGGTGGACCCACGTGATGAGGGTGTCGAGGTCGTCGACCGGCACGCCGAGCATGCCCATGAAGACGGTAGTGGGGAACTGCAACGCAAAATCGGTGATCAGGTCGCCCTGGCCTCGTGGGGCCAAGTCGCTCACCAGATCACGACACGCCTGGCGAACCATCGGTTCCATCTGACCGATGCGGGCGGGTGAGAAGTGGGGATTCAGCTGCGTCCGGTACTTGGTGTGCTCGGGCGGGTCGAATTCACTCGGGATCATGACGTAGTCACTGTCGTAGTCCGGGTGAGTGAATCCCTCACTCGAGAAGAGCGCGGTGTCGCGCAGGACCTTGTAGACGTCCTCGTACTGGAGGAAGTACCACAACGGTTGCGGGCTGCCGGGGGTGCGGTAGTCGCTCTTGAACACCGGGGTCTCATCGCGCAGTCGGTCCCATTCGGGATACCCCTTGGTACGCAGCTCCTCATTGTCCGAGTGCAAGAAGTCGTGACGAAGCGGGATTGACGATGCGGATGCGTCTGTGGCTGTGCTCACAGGTGGACTCCTTCTGTGGCGGCGCTTGCCCCTAGCTATGCGAATGGTTAGCATAGAATGAGCGGTGGATCAAGCACGAGGAGGCATCGTGAGCACGGGAACTGCGCTGCTGGTCATGGATGTCCAGCGCTCAGTGGCCAGCCGGTTCGCCGATGACGCTCTGCTCGACCGCCTGGCGGCGGCGGTGGCCACCGCCAGGCGAGTCGACATTGTGGTGATCTACGTCAGGGTCGCCTTTCGCCAGGGCGGACCGGAGGGGCACGAGCGGAACGGCCTGCTGGCTCGGGTGGCAGCGGACCCGGACTTCTTCGAAGGGGGACGGGGGGCCGAGATCCATCCGGCTGTGGCACCCCTTCCTCGGGACATCGTTGTGACCAAGCGGCGGGTCAACGCCTTCTACGGCACTGACCTGGAGGTGCTCCTGCGGGCCAACGGCGTCACCTCCCTGGTCCTGTGCGGACTGGCCACCAGTGGGGTAGTTCTCTCCACCCTGCGGGACGCCGCCGATCGTGATTTCTCGCTGACCGTTCTGGCCGACGCCTGCGGGGACGGCGACCCCGAGGTCCACCGGGTCCTCACCCAGAAGGTGTTCCCCGGCCAGGCCACGGTGTCGTCGGTCGAAGACTGGGTGGCACTGTACGCGTGAACTAACTATGCGTATAATAAGCAGGAACGACGGCTCCGCGACAGAAGGAATGGCCGATGACAGACAGCCTTGACGGGCATTTCGAATTCCTCGACGTGGAACGTCGGGGGAGCGTCGCCGTGGTGACCATGCAGCGGCCTCCCGTCAACGCGGTGAACCAAGCCATGTACACAGAGGTGCGCGAGCTCTTCAGCCGGACCGATGAGTTGCTCTCCGGCGTCGCCGTCGTCATCCTGCGCGGTGAGGGCAAACACTTCTCGGCAGGGAACGACCTCGATGAGTTTCTGACGCTGAGCCCGGAGAATTCACCCGGCCGGATGAAGCTGGTGCGGGAGGCTTTCTCGGCCCTGTACGACTGTCCGGTGCCGACCATCGCCGCCGTGCATGGCTACGCCCTCGGGACCGGCGTGGCATTGGCGGGATCCTGCGATCTGGTCATTTGCGGGGAGAGCGCCTACTTCGGGACACCCGAGGTTGGGGTGGGCGTCATGGGGGGGGCCAAGCACCTGTCCCGCCTGGTGCCCCAGCAGGTCATGCGACTCCTTTACCTGACGGCAGAGCCCGTCCCGGCTGCCGAGATCCTGCCCTATGGGGGTGTGGTGCGGATCGTCCCTGACGAGGATCTCCTGCAGTCGGCGCTCGAACTCGCGGCCCGGATGACCAAGCACAGCACCACGGCCCTGCGCACGGCCAAGGAGAGCTTGAACACGATTGAGTACATGGACCTCAAGGCGGGGTACGAGTTCGAGCAACGCCTCACCGGGCGGTTGGCCGGTAGTGACGACTCGAAGGAGGCCCGCCAGGCATTGGTGGAGAAGCGGCCACCACGATTCGGAACGGTCGGGGCCTGACGGTGCGGGCACACCTGACGGAGAACCAGATGGAGTTTCGGGACGAGGTGCGGCAGTTCACATCCCAACTCGAGCCCGAACGACGTCACTACTCGACCGACGACCAGTTCAAGTTCCTGGTCGATTTCCAATCCCAGCTCCATCAAGCCGGGCTGGCCGCGGTCGCCTGGCCGACGGAATACGGCGGACGGGGTATGGGCGCGGTCGAATACGCCATCGTCTGCGACGAGCTGGGCCGGGCTCGTGCACCTGAGGTCATCAACTTCGTGGGGATCGATGTCATTGCGCCCGCCCTCTTGACCTATGCCGACACCAAGCAGCTGAAGGGCTGGTTGCCGCCGATGGCATCGGCTCAGGAAATCTGGTGTCAACTCTTCAGCGAGCCTGACGCAGGATCCGACCTGGCCAGCCTCCGTACCCGTGCTGAGCTTGGACCCGACGGGTGGACACTCAACGGGCAGAAGGTCTGGAGCACCTGGGCGCAATACGCCACCTGGGGCCTGTTGCTCGCCCGGACCGGGACGGCGGAGGAACGCCACCGGGGCATTTCCGCTTTCGTCTTCGATATGTCCGCGCCGGGTATAGAGGTACGTCCTCTCAAGACCATGACCGGCTCAGCCGAGTTCGCAGAGATCTTCTTCGACAATGTCGTTGTGTCCACCGAATCCCTGATGGGCGAGGTCGGCGGGGGATGGGATGTGGCCCAGGTCATGCTGACTGCCGAGCGTGGACCGTACGCCATCAGGCGCTCGGCTGTCCTGCGCGGAGCGCTCACCGGATTGCACCAGTTGGCATCGGGCAGCACCGATCGGTTGATCCGCCAGCGGGTGGCCGAAGCGACGATCGCAATGGAGATCCTCGACTTGCGCATCGCCGACGTCGTTGCGACCTTGGACAGGGGTGAGCAGATCGGCACCGACTCGGCCCTGACCAAGCTTCTCCTGGGCCAGGTCGAGCAGACGATCTTCTCCTCCGCCATGGATGTGCTGGGCATGGCCGCGATGGGCGCCGATCCCGACGACATCGACCTGTCGGCCTGGTTGGAGCGCTACCTGTACTCCCGGTCGAGCACGATCTACGGGGGCACCCAGCAGATACAGCGCAACATCGTTGGCGAACGCCTCCTGGGGCTCCCTCGTTGACCCGGGATTGGCCAACCACCGTGGAGAGCATGGTGGTGCCGTGATCACTTCTCTTGAAAATGAGGTCGCTCCGACCTCCTCGGCCATGAGTGGCCTGAAGGTGGTCGAATTCGCACAGTTGATCGCCGGACCCATGGCCGGGAGCTTCTTCGCCGACTTCGGCGCTGAGGTGATCCACGTTGAGGATCCGGGGGGTGGGGATCCACTCCGTAACATCGGGGCCAAGAAGGATGGCATCGGGCTGTGGTGGAAGGTCTCGGCTCGCAACAAGCGTTCGGTGACCTTGGACCTGCGCTCCCCTGAGGGCCAGGATCTGGCCCGTTCCCTGGTGGGGTGGGCCGATGTGGTCATCACCAACTTCCGGGTCGACACCCTGCAGCACTGGGGCCTCGACTGGGTTCGCCTGTCGGAGGAGTTCCCCGGGCTCATCATGCTGCACGTCAGCGGCTTCGGGACCGACACGACGCGTCGCAATGAACCGGGTTTCGGCAAGGTCGGCGAGGCGATGAGCGGCGTGGTGCAGCTGACCGGGTTCCCCGACGGGCCTCCCATGCACGCCGGGTTCTCCCACGCCGACTCACTGGCCGGCCTGGTCGGCGCCTACGGCGTACAGATGGCGTTGTACCGCAAGGCGCACGATCCGGACTTTGTCGGTGAGTTCGTCGATCTGGCGCTCTTCGAGCCCCTCTTCCGCCTGATCGAGTGGCAGGTCATCATCCAGGATCAGCTGGGCGTCCCGCCAGTGCGGGCGGGCAACAATCTGCCCGGCTCACCCGGGAGCGTGGTCGACATGTTCCAGGCCGGGGATGGGCAGTGGGTGACCGTGTCAGCCGGCACCGGCCGATCGACCCAGACGTTGGCCACCATGTTCGGCGCAGTGTTCAGAGACACGCCGACACGAGAGGAGTCGACCGCCCTGGGCGCTCTCCTGCACAAAGGGTTGAGGGAGTGGATCGGAGAACGGACGGTGGCGGAGGCCCTGTCCGGATTGGCCGAGAAAGGTGTCGTGGCGTCGAGGGTCTACTCGGCCGCCGACATATTCGAGGACCAGACGTACGCCGAGCGCCAGGACATTGTGCGGGCGGAGGACGATGAACTGGGCACCATCCGTATGCAGGCCACGGTGCCCAAACTCCGTCATCACGGTGGGAGCGTGTGGCGTGCCGGACCGGCGCTCGGGCTCGACAACCAGCTGGTCTACGGGGAGTATCTCGGCATCGGGCAGGAGGAGATGCAAGGGCTTCACGAGCGCGGGGTGATCTGACGTTGCGCGATGGACGCGAACCCGACGTTGAAGGTGTCCACGAGGAAATCGACGGCAGCGCGGTCGGAACGGCCACACTGGACGCCGCGCAGAGCGGGTCGCCTACTCGTGGCCGAGGCCATGGTGATCGAACGCGAAGTGGCGGACGAGCTCTGCGATGCCGCCATCGGTCAATCTGGCGCCGGCGAGCTATTCGAATTGTCGGTGCCGGTCGGCTGCTACGACCCGGCGCTCCAGATACGCGCCCTCGGAAGCTACGCCTGAGGGGTCAGGTTGGCGACGGGGTGAACTGGGGGAGCGTCACGCCATTGTCGAGGTCCTCGAACACGACGTGGACTGGCATGCCGATGCTCACGTCCTCGATGGGGCATCCAATGACGTTGCAGACGATCCGCACATTTGTATCGGCATCGTCGGGCTTCACCAGTGCCACAACGTAGGGACCGTTGAATCCGGGCACCATGTTCCGGCGATCGACAATGAAGCTGTAGACGGTGCCTGTTCCGGACAGCTCAGTCCATGTGACGGCCGAAGAAGAGCAGGACGGGCAGATGTCGGACGGAGGATGCCGGGTGGTCCCGCAATCGACGCATCGCATCACACAGAGCCGGTGTTCGGCCGCCGCCTCCCAGTAGGGCCGGGACAACTCATCGGGCTGTGGCTTCGGCTTGGGGGCGTGCTCCCGCAGCCACTGCTGACCCGCTCTTGTGGTCAAGTCGGGTGGTGCGTCGCTCATGGTCAGCTCCTTCCCAGAATGGCCACGGCACCGTTGTACGGGAACGCACTGCTCACGATGGCTCGGTCTGCCTTGGCGGCCTGACGCACGCCCGCGGTTCCCCTGATCTGCTGGAAGGCTTCTAGAATATGGCCGGCTGCGTGAAGGCGTCCTTCGGATAGCTGGCCCCCATGGGTGTTGACCGGGTGCTCTCCGGTGTGAGAGATCCGCTCGCCCCCTTCGACGTAGGCGCCGGACTCCCCGGGGCCCACGAGCCCGAGCTGCTCCATCCACTGCATGGCCAGAAAGCTGAATCCGTCGTAGAGCATCCACACGTCCATGTCCTGGGGCGACAGCCCGGTGTCCCGGTAGAGCTCCATGGCGGAAGGGTTGAGCTCGTGTTCCTCTTCGGGTCGCAG
This sequence comes from uncultured Acidimicrobiaceae bacterium, assembly GCA_963809715.1. Taxonomy (GTDB): domain Bacteria; phylum Actinomycetota; class Acidimicrobiia; order Acidimicrobiales; family RAAP-2; genus Bog-473. Next base: position 255,730 of record CAWEKO010000006.1, read on the forward strand.
ATGCGGAATCATGTCGCCTGCGCCCTCACCGGCCCACCCCAGGACCATCACGGGATCAGGGTTCAACAATCTGGCGATGTCCCCACGTGTGAGCACGTAGGCAAAAGCTCCGTTGACGGGGTAGTCGCAGTCGAGCAAGTGAACCGGCTCGGCAATGAACCGGCTGGTGCTGTAGTCCTCAAGCGTCAAGGGCTCGTCGAAGATGGCTCGCGGGTTGAGCATGGCATGACGGCGTTGGACCACCGTGAGCCAACCGACCTGGTCCTCGGTGATCGCATAGCGATGCATCCATCGCCGCATCATGAACCCGACCCGCTGCATGGTGTAGCCAAGCCCATATGGAACTTCGAATTGACCCGGTCCGGGTACGCTGCCCGTCTCCGGATTGATGACCGGTGTGTTGACCGGTGCCACTGTGTTCATGATTTTGCAGACGACCACCGCCGTGCAGTGTCCGGCGTCGAGGGCCTGGGCGGCTCGGGCCAGGGCACCGATACCGAGACCACCGTCCTCCCTCCAGCGCACGTGGCGCATACCCAGCACCCGGGCGATGGCCGGAGTGTCGAGAGGCGGGTCGTGATGGGTCTGGAGGTTGATGCCGTCGAGCTCTGCCGGGTCGAGCCCTGCATCTTCTGCCGCCAGGCGGCACGCCTCGACCGCCAGCTCGGCTTCGGGACGCTCGGGCTTGCGGGTCAGATCGGTGTAGCCGGCACCGACGATAGCGACGGGGTGATCGGTGGCGCTCACGTCTCGGCGCCGTCCGGGTGCACTGCGATCACCCCGGCCGCGGCAAGTTCGGTAATCTCTGACGGCGAAAGCTTTGCCTCGAGCAAGATCCGGCGAGTGCTCTCACCCAGGACCTCCAACGCCCCGAGGTGAGCGGGAGTGGCCGAGAGATCGATAGCCGCACCGGTGTGCTCCACCGAACCGACTCCAGGCAGGTCGACCAGCTTGGTCATCGACGGAGCGAGTGAGTCCGGAATGTCATAGAGAAACTCCGCCCACGTGTGGTCGACGGCCACGCAGCTCACGTCCCGCTCCTGCAGGTCGTACTCCCATCGGGACGCAGTACGGGTGGCGAAGGCGGTCGCGAGCGCATCGAAGAGGAGATCGGTGTCGCGCTCGTGGTAACCCCGTGGGAATCGTTCGGCCAGCGCCGGATCGACCGCGTCGGCCAAGCGCTCCCACTCGTCGTCCCGCGGGCAGGCCAGAAACACCCAGCCATCGCCCTTGGTCCGATACAAGCGGTACAGCGGATGCAGTCCGTACTGCCCGGGATCAGGCTCGGAGCGAGGAGGCTTGCCTTCGTAACTGAGAAAGTCGTCGGACATCAGGTAGGCCGCACTCGCCAGCATGGTGGTCTCGAGATACTGGCTCTTGCCGGTTGCGTCGCGACGCCGCAGGCCGAGCAAGGCGGCAACCGCAACTCCGAGCAATGCGGAATGGTCGGCGGTCTGACGCTGCTGGGGTGGATTGCCCTGGCCGGCCTGGAGCATCTCGCCGCCGGCCATGGCCGAAATCACGGGATCGAAGGCCGGCCGGGAGGAGTCTGGACCGCTCGACCCGAATGCAGCCGCGTAGACGTAGACCAACCGCTCGTTGAGTCGGCTGAGCGTGGCGTAATCGACACCGAGCCGCTCGGGCACACCTGGACGGAAGTTGTGCACCAGGACGTCGGCTTCCCCGATCAGCGCATGCAGGGCGGCCTGTCCGCGTGGGTCCTTGAGATTGATCGCCACCCGGTGCTTTCCTCGAGTGATGCGAACGAAGAGCTCGCCGCCGGTACGCATGACGGGGTCTCCGGCGACTGGTTCCACCTTGATCACGTCGGCCCCCAGGTCGGCCAGGAGACCTGGACCACCCGGCGCCGCGGCATACATGGCCAGGTCCAGGACACGGAGGTGGGAGAGCGAGCCTCCTTCCCTCGGGAGAGAGGACGTGGCGACGACCTGGTTGGGGCGGGGACGCCAGTCGAGTGAGTCTGGCTCCTCGCTGACCGGCGGACCCGGCCAGTGCCATTCGAGGTCACCGAAGCTGACGAGTGGCCCGATCTGGCGCATATTCCCGAGCACGGGATCGACCACGGAGACCACGTGCCCGTTGTGGAGGATTTGCGGGTATGACATGTAGTCCTGGGTGCTCAGGAAGATGCCGTAAGCGGCGTCATGCTCGTCGAGAATGGAGATCCAATCGGACAAAGGCTTCTTGGCGTAGGCCTCATCGATGAGCACATTGAGCGCGTTGCGGTCGGCATCGGGCAGGGTCCAGACGCCTCCGGCAAAGCGAGGATCGGTGAAATAGGCATCGAGCTCGAGCGTGCGCATCAGGTTCTCGAAGATCCCGGGCCCAAAGCTGCCTGATTGGATCCACAGGCCATCGGAGCATTGGGCGATGCGATAGCCGGGCGAGTCGTTGTGGGGATCCCGACCCTGCATGAGGTTCATCTTCTGCGTCACCTCAGCGTCGGGGTGACGTAGGCCACCGTACGAGTACACAAAGGTCGACTGGACGAGCGACGTCTCGACATGTTGCCCCTGCCCACTCAGGCCGCGGTGCTCCAATGCGGCGAGGACGCCGATGAGGCCGAGCATGACCGCTCCAAATGTGCCCTTGGCGATGGCGTCGTAAATGGGACCATCGCTGCGGTAACCGTTCTGAATCAGGTATTGCCCGCACAGCGCAGCGACGACGCCTTCGTAGGCCTTGTAGTTGGCGTAGCGGCCGTCGGGCCCGAACCCGGTAATGGAGAGAAGGACCAGGCCCGGGTTGAGAGGGGACAGCTGCTCCCAACTCACCCCGAGCGTGGCCGCGGAGGCCGGCCGCATGTTCTCAACGACGACGTCGCATCCACTGGCCAGTTGGCGCACGAGCTCGCGTCCGTCCTCGCGATGCAGATCGATACTGCGAACCCGCTTGCCCCGATTCCATTGGCGGTAGGCCGCCACCTTGTCCAGAACCGCACCGCCAGGGGGCTCAATGCGCACGACATCGGCGCCGAAGTCAGCCAGGATCATTGAACACAGAGCGGCTGGCCCTGTGGTCAGATCAAGTACCCGGATGTCGCGGCAGGGCAAGGTCATCGTTCTGACTCCCGCGGATGCTCCATGATCACGTGTTCTTCACCGAAGAAGATCGGAGAGTGCTCCAGATCGATGAATCGACGCTCGTCCTCTGCGAGCCGCTCCCAGGCCACGCGGCCCTCCGGGCTGGAGAAGGCGGCGTTGGCAGACTCGAGGTCCATGAACCAGGCCTCGGCCACCCCGTCGAAAGGCTCAGGCCCCCCTCGGGCCGCTCGGAGACCTCGATTCGCCTTGTCATTGACTGTGTGCACTTGTCGATAGGCGATCAGCCCGAGCACGTCGGCGACCTCACGCACCAGTGGTGCGTGCACGTCCTTCCAGTACGTGGCGAACTCGGCATGAGTCATGCCGGATCGTCGCCGTAGGCAGAACGTGGATTTCAGCATCCGGACTCAGTGTTCGTGAGGGTCTCAGACATTTATGCCTATGATAGCTATAGTTCTGAGTACCAGCCACCCGACTGCTGCTTCTGCCAGACCCCGGATCAGGGATCGAGCCCGATGAGGACGACGCTCAACGTGCACCCCTCGCTCCCGGCGTGCCAACTGTGAGCCACCCCAGGGATGAGCACGAGATCGCCTGGGACCAGGTCGATCGACCCATTGTCCAAGCCGAGCGAAACCTGTCCCTCGAGAACGGTGTCGCAGTCGATCGTGTCCGTACGATGGATCCCGAAGGTGGCCCCTGGGTCGTGCCGCACGAATCGCCATGAAATCTCACCCGGACCACACGGGAGTGGCCGGAGTTCTCCGGCGCGCGACCGAGTGGCCAAGGCGTCCTGGACTTCGGCGGAGTTCCAGACCTCTGATGCGATGAGGCCGGTGTCAGCCTGAGGGTTTGCGCTGCCGAGCTCCTCGACCCGCTGTACCTCCGACAGCCCCTCGGCGTCGGCACCGGTCACGATGAGCCGCATGGCCTGCCTCCAGTCTGGATCCCGTTCCGTCGGGCAGGGGAACCGACAATCGGGTTATTCATACCAATCATCAGTATAGATACGTGGGGTGCTGCCTGCCGGACGCACTGGTCGACGGTGCGCCATGACCGATGTTCCCGATAGGTGGGGGACAGTGGAACGGTTCGTTTCGCCCGAGACGTACAGCCTCAAGCACCGCCGGCTGTCCATGGAGGTCAACGACCAGGCTCCGGCGGAACTGATGCAGACTCTGGTCCCGCACTTGGCCGAGTTGGCTTCGTCGCCGCCGACTGACATCGTCCCGTAGGAACGCAATTTTGAGAGCGGAATTCGGGATTCGAACCCGAGACCCTCGCCTTGGCCAGGTGGTGGTTTTGTCTTCTTATGTGCCGTCCGTCCCCGGAGTGCGATTCTGTCCACGCAGTTTCCACCCCGTCCATTTGCTTCGCCCCTGTAGTAGAGCGCTCTGCTACCGGTGAATTCTGAGATGTCCCACACGCCCGCGCCACAGAAGCAGGTGTCTTGACGAAGTGTCAGGTCGGGGGCCGGCTGCGCTGGCGAAGCCTTCGCGGTATGAGTCGCCGATTCAGCTACCACCGAAGACATGACCCGCGGTATCACTGAACGTCGAAACGGCGAATGTCGACTGCCAGGCTCGGTCCAACTCGAAGGACCATTCCCTCACCGTCACCACTAGGCGCAAATGCACTTCCCATCGCTTCCCGCTAATTTCGGGCCATGCGCCCAGGAGGACCAAGCGGAGCCGGCAATGCCATTCGCCGAGCTCAAGCCGTGACTCGCCAGGCCCGTTCCAATGGAATGTCAGTTCTCGAAGCCGACCAGATGCTTGCCGGCCGCTTCTCTCGCCGCAATCTTCTCGGGTACGGCGCCGCTGTCGCCGTCGCACTACCGACGCTCAATTCCAGGGGAACCGCGAGTGCGGCTACACCCTTACGTTCCGAGCCTCGGATTGTGGTCGTCGGCGCAGGCATCGCTGGTCTTGGCTGCGCGTACCGCCTCTGGACCAAGTACGGAAGGCATGTCGATGTTTACGAGTACAACTCGACACCGGGTGGGCGGATCCGGACTCTTCGCAACTACTTTGCCGACGGTCAGCTGATCGAGGAGCACGCGGAGTTCATCAATCCCGAGCACACCACCACCCTTGCCCTTGCCAAGGGCTTCGGACTTACTCTGGACAACACGGACGCCTACCCGCCGGGTACTCATCCCAACCGAGAGCAACTCAGCTTCTACGGACAACCTTGGTCACAGGCGGCCCTCAATCAGGACTGGCATGACTGGGCATGGGAGCTCTTTCATAAGGCCGCGTTCGAAACGGCGCCCTGGCCGCAGCTCTACAACAGACATAACCCAGGCGGGCAGAAATTCGACCGGATGTCGGTGTCGGAATGGATCGAGACCTATATTCCTGGCGGATTGTCCTCGGACTTCGGCGCCCTCTGCGTCTCCGCCGTGCTCGACGAGTTTGGTGGTGATCCGGACCTTCAGTCGGCGCTCAATCTCGTGTACCTGCTGGGTCAGGACGCCACCAAACAAAGTGGTGCGCAACCCAAGGACCGTCCCGCACTCGGTGGGGCCAACGAGAAATGGCATATCCATGGCGGCAACGACCAGCTGATCTCCGGAATCCTCGACCGGCTGCCCTCAGGAGTCCTCCATCTCGAACAAAGACTCGTTGCGGTGAGAGCGTCAGGCAGTGGTTTCAAATGCACGTTCGAGTGCGGGTCCTCCACCCATGACGTGCTCGCTGATCACGTGGTGCTCGCCCTTCCCTTCACCACCTTGCGCCAAGTGGACCTTGAGGGCGTCACCATCAACCCGCTTCACCTCCAGGCCATCGAGCAGGAGCCGCTCGGCACGAACTCGAAGTTTTTCCTCCAGTTCGACGAGCGCGTGTGGAACGACCCCGACCGCGCCACTGGGAACTGCTACTGCGATGGTGTTGTCCAGGGTGGGTGGGATGCCACGGACTACCAGCCCGGCACCGCGGGAATCCTTGCTGCCCTGCCCGGCGGCCAATCTGCCCAGAATTGGGGCGGCACGTACCGCTTGAGCAACTACGTCGGGCAACCCCCTCCCGCAATGATCGACGCCTTTCTCGGTGAGTTCAATACCCTGTTTCCCGGTGTGAACGCGGCGTTCAATGGCCAATCGTATTTCGTCTGGTCGCCGGGAGATCCACATATTCTCGGCGCGTACTCGTACCTCAAGGTCGGTCAATACACAGCGTTCAATGGCATACAAGGACAACGCGAGGCAAACCTCCATTTTGCGGGCGAGCACACCTCGGTCAACTTTCAGGGTTACATCGAAGGTGGACTCCGTAGTGGCTATCGGTGCGCAGACGAGATCGCCACGTGATGATTTGGCCAGATCGCCCGAATTCAGCTGCTTCGGATCTTTCGCCGGAGTGGTAGCAACCAGATTTGCCGTCGTCGGACTTTCCGAATCGCTTCGCTTCGCATTGAGTTCGCCGCCGACAATATCGGAGTCAGTGTGTTGTGCCCACGCCCTCGAAGAACTGGATGGTCGCTATGGCGGCGTTACCAACTATCTGCAAGGACCCGCTGGGATGCGGCGCGACAATATCGACAAGCTTCGTCACCGTCTTCTTGAACGGGCCTAGATCTGTCCTCGGTGTTCGGCTGGCATTGCGTCGTCGCTTCCGAATGGTGAACGGTGTAGGGGTTCCAGTCCAACGATCCTTGACATAGGGTCTGTCGTCGCCGGCTGCCGGAGGCCCGGTGGCGAAGGGGGTCGACATGCGGGAGCGCACCAACGAGGTCGAGGTCGAGCGGGACGTCAAGGTCACGGTGTCGGATGGGACGGTGCTGCTGGCCGACGTCTACCACCCAGTGGGCATCGATGACGCCCCCACCCTCTTGGAACGTACGCCGTACGGCAGGGCCAACTTCGCCTCGGCCATGGGCCCGGAGTTCGCTGCCCGCGGCTACCGCTACGTCCTGCAGGCGTGCCGGGGCACGGACGGGTCGGGTGGTACACACAGCTACTTCGCCGAAGCGGGGGACGGGCGCGCCACAGCGGACTGGATCGCCTCCCAGCCCTGGTTCAACGGCCGCATGGGCAGCTTCGGCGCTAGTTACATGGGCTTCACCCAGTGGGCGCTGGCCTCCACCGAGCCGCCGTACCTCAAGGCCATGGCCGTCGCCCTGTCGACCTCGGTGCGGGCTTACTCGTGGTACCCGGGAGGTTCGCTGGCCCTCGAGGTGATCATCCCCTGGGACGCAGGCGCCACCCAGTTCAACAAACAGGCCAACGCCATCCCCACCACAGACATCTCCCCCGAGGGCATCGAGCAGCGCATGGCCGAGCTCAAGGCGGGGTTCGACCAATTGCCACTCGGTGAGGTGATCCAACGGCTCACCGGCGTCGACCTGCCGCTCTACCGCGACCAGCTTGCTCACGGCGGCGCCGGTGATGCCTTTTGGGATCCGGTGAACTTCCGCCCCCTGCTGGCGGAATGGACGGTGCCGACCCTGCTCGTCGACGGCTGGCACGATTACCCGCTGCCCGGCGTGGTGGAGGACTACGCCGTCCTGCGCGCCTCGCCGGCCCCCGTGCATCTGCGCATCGGTGCCGGCGGACACCTGGGCGGGGGCGGGGAGGGCGGCATGACCGACGCCCCACTGGAGTGGTTCGACACCTGGTTGCTCGGTCGGGAGGGACTGCTCGGCCCGACCCCGGTAAAGGTCCACGTGCAAGGCGAAGGCGGCCGCTGGCGCGACCTGCCTGACTGGCCTCCTCCCTCAGCTCCGACCCGCTGGTACCTCCATGCCGGGGGTCACCTTTCGCCCATAGAGCCGGAGGCACCGTCGGAGCCCGACCACTATCGCTACGACCCCGCCGACCCGACGCCGTCGATGGGCGGCATCGGCATGCTCACCGGCGGCACCGTGGACAACCGGCCTCTCGAGGCTCGCCCCGACGTCCTCGTCTACACCTCCAACGAGCTGGGCGAGCCGCTCGAGCTCGTCGGTCCGGTGGAGGCGGAGCTGCACGTGGGCTCGAGCCTGGACCACACAGACTTCTTCGTCCGGGTGTGCGACGTGTCACCCGACGGCCGGTCCGTCAACGTGTGCGACGGACTGCAGCGCTTCGACCCAGCGTCCATCCACCGGAACCCGGACGGGACGTTCACGGCGGCGGTGGCCCTCTGGCCCGTCGGTCACACCTTTGCCACCGGTCACCGCCTACGGGTCCAGGTCTCCAGTGGCGCCCATCCCGTCTACGCCCGCAATCTCGGCACCGGAGAGACACCTGCCACGGCCACCACCCTGCGGACCGCCGAGCAGGACGTGTACCACGAGCCGGGCCGGCTGTCCTGGGTGACTCTCCCGCACTTCTCGGGCTGACATCCCGGGACGCCCAGGCGCACGCGTACCCAACAGCACCCGACCTCGCTATGTGCGAAATCACCTGGCTCTTGAGCGACCTTCCCTCTAGGGCGATTCTACCGAGCTGCCGGGTTCTTTCGCGATGAAACCCGATTCCGACAGGAGGTCTAAACACCTTTCGCCGGAAGGAGATTCGAGGGGTCTGTGAGATCCGACGAAACTGCGGCTGTGGACGAATCATCCGTCGATCCGGACCCCCTCACGCAGTTGTCCCGGTGGCTCGAGGTTGCGTGCGAAGCCGGCGAACCGTGCCAGAGGCGATGGCCGAAGCCATGGCCACGACCAGCGGACGTCCATCCTCGAGAAGGGTGCTGCTCCGAGACATCGGTCATCGAGGTCTCGTTTTCTACACCGACCGGGATAGCGACAAGGGCAAGGAATTGAATGCGAATCCATTTGCCGCTGCCCTCTTCCATCGATTGGGTGGCGGAGGGGGACCTGTTGGCACTTGAAAGGTTGGGGCTTCGGCGCTCCCCATCGCCCGCATGTGGGCAGGCTGACTCGCCGGAGATCGAAATCGGCAGGTGGGTCAGTCTCGAAGCGACTGACCGTCGACGGTCACCTCGGTGCGGTCGGGGTAGAAAGACAACATCCCTCTCACATCGGCAGCCTGAGCCGTCGGCGTCTCGTAGCTCCACACGATGCCGTCGTGGATCTCTCCGTCGATGTCGAGAGACCAATATGACGCCTCACCCTTGAATGGACAGTGGGTATGGAACGTCGTGGGTCTCAGGAGGTCCGTCTGCACGTCGTCTGGCGGCAGGTAATAGCGGGAGGGCAGCCCGGTCTCGTCGAGCTTCATCGCCCGGTCGGTGGTGGCAAGCAGTCGGCCGCCAAACCGGACTTCCACATGAGCCGCGGTTGGGACGATGTTGATCGTATGGCCAGGCGTCATGACGCGAGGCTACCGGTGGGTCGCCGCTCCAGGTGACGCCCACAGCCGGCGAACTGGGCCAGGGTGGGGCAACATGAGTCAGCCTCAAAGGAGGGCGGGGGTTTTGAAGAGAACGTACAGCGTGGTGCAGTGGTCTGTGGGGGGTGTCGGACGACAAGCGCTGCGTGCTCTCGTACAGAGTCGAGACTTCAAGCTTCTTGGGGTCTACACACACGCAGCGGACCGAGACGGACGAGACGCCGGAGATCTTGCCGAACTCGGGATGGAGACCGGGGTACGAGCGACGTCCGATGCCAAGGCGATCCTCGATCTTCACCCCGATTGCGTCGTCTTCACGTCCACTGGTGAGACGCGCCCGAAAGAGGCCGTAGCCGACGTTGTGAGGATCCTGCAATCAGGTGCGAACGTCGTCTCAAGCTCGATGATGAATCTGGTGTATCCGCCTGCAGCGGACCCGAGGCCGATCAAGAAGTTGGCAGAAGCGTGCATCGAAGGCGGTTCCACTCTGTTTACCAGTGGGATCGATCCAGGCTTCAGCGGCGACGCTCTGCCCATGGCAGCGCTCCAGATCTGTGAACGTGTGCACACCATCCGCGTGCAGGAGATCTCCGACTACGGCACGCACACTGACGGTTCTTGGACCATCCCCTACGGCTTTGGCAAGCCCGAGGGAGCTCCCGCCCCGATTCTCGAACCCGGCGTTCCGACGCTTTTCTGGGGCGGGATGATCGCCATGCTGTCACAGATGCTCGACGTCGAACTCGAAGGTGTCGAGGAGTTCTGCGAGCGGTGGTACACCACGGAGTCCTTCGACGTTCCAATCGGACACTTCGACAAAGGCAGCCTTGCGGCCGTTCGCTTCGGGGTCGCGGGCATTGTCGGTGGCGAACCGCGATTGTTCGCGGAGCACCTGACGCGAATGCACCGCGATATGGCTCCCGAATGGCCGCAACCCCCTCTGGAGACAACCTCGGTCCACCGCGTCGTCATCGAAGGTTCGCCATCACTCACCTTGGACCTCTCCATGCGCAGCGACGGGCTCGGCGGCCACGGCAGCACTGGGCTCAAGGCGACTGCGATGCGTCTCGTGAATGCCATTCCGGCGGTCGTGTCGGCCCAACCAGGAATAGTGACCCCGCTGGATCTCACGCTCGGCGTCGGACGACGCCTCCTCGCCACGTGATCCGACCGCAGAACCTCTTGAGAAGGCATGGAGGTGTGTCAGCCCAGCTCATCAGCAGATTTCTTCGAGAGCGGAGGACAGTGGTGCGCCCCTCGGGATTTGAACCCGAAACCTGCGGATTAAGAGTCCGATGCCGGTCAGTCCAATGAGGCCGACCACGTCTGTGAGCTGCGATTCTGTCTGGTCGCCGTCCACGGCTTAAGGCGTATCGCGCCCCAATATCACTGAGATAGCGGGTTGGATTGTGGGTCGAAGCAACCCTGTCCGTCGGCCCCAAGGTTGGTTATCCGCCAAGAGTGGAGCGGCTGGAGGTCGCCTTCCAGGGTGTTCGGCTGTTTCCGAACGCCGAACGGATATGATGTCTCTATGCGGACTTCCCGGGACAGCCTCCAAGCTGACGCGGTCGACGCCCTCACGGTCGCCCTCACCCTGGCCGGGGTCCAGGTGCGCAGGGAAGCCCCCGACGGGCCAGTCGGCCCCTTTCTCGTTCTCGACGGGGCGAACCGCTCCATCACTCTCGAGGTCAAGGCGACCAGCGTGGCCGACCCAGGCCGGGTCAATGCCATGCTCCAAGACTCAGCGCGCCATCGGTCGAGTCAGTCATCGGCCGACGCTGTCGTGCTCGTGGCCGATGAAGTCTCAGAGGCGTCCAGGGACCTCTTGCGGGAGCATGGTTGGGGTTACCTCGACCGTCGTGGCCGGCTCTGGCTCCGCACGGAGGACCTGATCATCAACGACACCGATATCGAGCCACTGCCGCGCCACCGTGGCGAAGATCCCCCAACGAACCCCCCGAGCGGTCGTATCGCCATGGGGATGTCGCTGTGGATGCTCATGCATCCTAAACAGGCAGCAGGTGTGCGCTCCTTAGCCCGAGAGCTTGACTGCTCACCCTCCACCTCTCATGACGCCTTGAAGCGACTTCAGGCGGCAGCCCTGGTGCGCCCGGACAACACGCCATTGATCCCGGAGCTCTTCTGGGCGGTGGCTGACCGGTGGCGACCCGAGCGACACCACGTTGCTCGTGAGCCCAACCCCGGTGATGACATGAGCTCCTTCGGCTTCGGCAGCCACGGTTCCAACTTCGTGATCTCCAACGATGTGGCGGCCGCAGCTTGGGGGGCTCCCGTCGTCGTGCAGTCCGGTCAACGCCTCGACTTCTACGTGCCGCCCACGGTCCTCAACCGGGCGGTTCGCCTCCTCGGACCTGCGAGCGTCGCCGACAGGGGGGCCACCCTTTCGGCGGCACCGATCCGGGCGGTGTCCGAGGAGGCCTTCGATCACCCCTCCCGCTCTACCCCCTGGCTGTACTGGCCCCTGAGCCATCCGGCGGTTGTGGCACTCGATCTGGCTCAGGACCAGTCGCGAGGCCGAGAGATCCTCGCCGACTGGGATGCACCAGAAGGGTTCGTCCGTGTCTGGTGAGCGCATCCTCCTCGTTGACGGCGCCGACGGGCGCATCACCGATCTGGTGCGAGCCACGGCTCTGGTCGTCGAACACGCCGGACTCCCCGTGGCCCTGATCGGTGGTCTCGCCGTCACGTGCCGCCTGGCCGCGGCCCATCGGGTCACGCAGGACGTGGACCTGGTGGCCGAGACGCCAGTAGACCTCGTCGCAGAGCCGGGGTCGGTAGCCGACAACCTCGTCTCAGCGGGCGTGGCACGTGCAGCCACTGACACGTCCTCTATCCGTCTGTTCATCGGCGTCACCAAGGTCGAGATCATCGAGACCCAACGGCTCAACGCGACAGAGGCCGCCGACATCGAACCGGAGCGATCCCGACTCTTCATTCTTGCCCACCGGTGGGCGCTCGAGACGGCCACTGCGATGACGATCTCGGTAACCGAAGCCGAGGTCCAAGCCATACTGCCCGTGGCCACCCCCGCTGCACTGGTCACCATGAAGCTGCACTCCATTCAGGATCGTTCCCAGGACCGCAAACGCGCTTCGGACGCGTGGGATCTCTTTCGACTTCTTCAGGCTCACAACGCTGCCGGCGAGATAACAGCGGCCATCGCTCACGGCCCACCGGGATTGGCCCCAATCGCGGCCGCGGCGCTGGACCGGATTTTCCGCATTGATGTGACCCGCACTCGCCGCTGGATCCATGGCTACGGTGAACCCGCCTGGACTCAGCTGATGACTGACGACGCTCTCGCTGATCTCGCCACAGAGGTGATCGAGGGTCTCACCCCATGAGCGTCTTCGCACCTCCGCCGTCGATGCAGCGTCCACCCAGACGTGACTCTTACAAGCCTGGTTCGGAAAACGGGGGCAGTGCGCTCCTCGGGATTTGAATCCGAAACCCTGCGGATTAGAAAATGGGCAATCCCCGGATCTGGGAACCTTGGAATAGCCCCCTACTTGAGGGCAAAATTTGTCGCGCCGCTCATCATCGCCGAAAACCGATCATCTCCGGCCACTCCCGCACGGATAGCGCACGACGCATTAGAGAACTCAAGTATGTCGCCCGGCCGAAATGCCGTGAGACGAGAAGTCGGCGAGTGAAGCGGCGGGCCGCGTCGCGTGGAAGTGGGTCCTTTGTCGGTGCAGACTCGCTCAGCGGCAGGGACTGCGGCCGCCGTTGAGGTTGACGTTGAACAAGATGCCGTTCATGTCGGCGCCGTTATCGGACGGGCAGAACTGCGAGAGCGCCTTGGAGTACTCCGCGTTGCCGACCCACTTGTCCGCGGCCAGGAAGGGCTGCAGGTAGGAGCAGGTGTGGTATTGGTTGCATTGCTCGCTGATGATCCCCTGGGCCAGCGGCTCCATGGCATCGACGAACGAGGCGCGCTCGGTGTCGTCCAGGTTCTTGGCGATCCAGGCCAGCCCGAGGCCGTGCATGTAGTCGGCCAGCGTGGTCAGGTAGTTCTCCTCGTCGACCTGGGTGATTTTGAAGCCGGTCTTGCCCTCGTTGCCGTGGAAGGTCTCGTCCAGGTCGGTTTCGACGCCATCGAAGCCTTTGGTCGAGCACTGCTGGTCGATCATGGCCTCGACAATCGACACTGCGGAGGGAGCATTGATGTTGATGAAATACTCCGGATAGGCCTTAATCTTGTCGCCGAGATCACCAGCCTGCTTGAGCTGGTCGTAGTAGGTGACGGGGATGCCCTCCTGCTTCGCTGGGTAGTAGTTGCCCGCGGTGCCGACCTCGATGTAACAGACGACATGGTCGCCCGTCGAGTGCAGCGCTGCGACGGTGGATGCCGGGTTCTCGATGCCGTCGATGTCGTAGAGGACCGGGTTGTCCCCCGGTGGGGTGTTGCCGTTCCATGCGGTCACGCCGGTACCCATCAGGCTGGGGTTCAAGGTGTTCAGCGGCCTGTCGAGCTCCCACATCCAGTCCGTGTCCTCGGCCGGCTGCCAGACGGCCGCTGCGCGCCCGCCCGCGGTCGTAGCCGTGCCCACGGCCTGCGCGGCCGGAGTGCCAGCCAGCACGGGAAAGGCCATCGTTGCCGTCACGGCCACGGCCGCCATCGCTGCGGTCCGGCAGCGACCTGCTGCGCCGGCCCAGGCTGGCCGGCGGCTCAGCAGTACTTCTAAGCGCCAATGGCGCGTCTTCTGTCCTGTCATGTCAGCCTTTCTGCGGTTGGCGGGCTGGGGACGCGTTGATCCGGGCGGAGTTGAGCGCACATCTGAACCAGCTTTCGTTCCATGCTGGACAGGGTCTGAGCTGGCCGCCTCGACCGGGCCGTGCGCCGGCCGTGTCGTCCGCTGCTGGGTCGGTGCTGGTTGGAGTTGGGCGTCGGGGTGGCACGGCACCCACTTTCCCACTCACCGTTGACAGCGGCCAGCGTCTGGTGGTCCGTCTGCCTGCCGGTGAAGGTCTGGAGCCCCACGCTGCCCCTTATCGCCCCCCTCAGCATGTGCCTACGGCGGTCGCATGAAGGTGTCCCTCAACAGATCGCTGGTCGATGGATGGAGGTGAGGTACTCATACGGCGATCGGTCATCCCGACTGGTTTGAGGCGTCCTGGAATGCACACAAATTTGACCGAGGCGAAGGCAGTCCGATTGGTCTGAGGCTCGTTTGACTTCTGGCAGGTCGCCTCTTCAACGTGTGGGGAAGAGGTCATCTATGAACTCGTTTCGAAACTTGAAGGTCGGATCGTATTCGACCATCAACCGTTCGAAATCAAGAGCGCGCGCGTAGCCCGAAATGATCTGGCGCGGGTTCATGGTCGTGAGCTTCGCCCAGTGAGGCCGAGGATCTAGAGGCATCAATCGTTCCTCAATGGCGGCGATTGCTGCAAAGACGGCTGGTTCGTCGGAAGTCCAAGTGAAATGAAACGCGACCGAATCCCGACTATAGGCGGGACTCAGCCAGAAGTCGTCTGCCCGGACCGTGCGCATTTCGCTCACGAGCAAGGCTGGTGCAATGAAGCTGCCGATGTCGCGGAGCGCGGAAATGGCCCGTGGTGCGACGGTTCTTGGCAGGAACACCTCTGATTGCAGTTCGTTCCCTGTCTCCAGGCTCGGCTTGGGCAGGAAATGCGGCATTCGTTCATGCCACGGTCCCACAACGCCCAGTTGCTCCGTGCACAACTCTGGCGACATGCCGGGCACCGGATGAATCGTGTGGTCCGCCAGCTTGCCCCCCGCCCAAGTCAGGACGGCGTGATCAGTTCGACACTTGACCAACACGCTGGCCTCGCCGCTGTGCCAATCTGTGAACGCGCTGACGCTGTAGCCAGCCCTGAATACATCATCCAGCCGATCCTCCACTACTTGAAGAGGAACGCCGAGGAGAACGTGTTGTTTCATCTCGTACGTCGGCTCGATGTCCAAGGTCAACTGGGTCACGATGCCGAGAGCCCCAAGCGTGACAACGGAGCCCGGAAAATAGTCTCGATCGTTATCCCGCCGTATCTCGGTTAGGTGTCCGTCGGCAGCGACAAGCTCCAGCGCCGCTACAGATGCGGCGAGAATTCGTTGGCCATCCCCAGAACCATGAGTACCAGTAGCGCATGCCCCGGCAACTGAGATGTCTGGGATCGAAGCGGTATTGGCCAATGCGAAGCCCGCACGATGCAGTTCTCCGGCAAGTTCGGTGTAGCTCATGCCGGATCCGACCGTCACCACAGAATTGACCGAATCGATGTCGAGCGTCGATGGCATTCCGTGCAAGAGGACTAGGTCACCGGCCGTGTCGGCGATCCTGCTGAACGAGTGGCCTCGTCCAAGGGCACGTACTCGATTGCTGCCGTCGACAAGTCGACGAAGGGCGTCTATCGATTCGGGCTCATGTACGCGCGCAGCACTGAAGGCGATATTTCCGGCCCAGTTCGTGTGCGGAGCAAATTGTCTCACTTCCCGTGGACGACCCATCCTAGGTGTTCGACCGCACGTTTGTCCGAGGAACCTCGCGACTTGGAATAGTGGCGTGTCAGCACCTGGGGCCCGTGTCCTTGCCGTTGGGTGACGACGCTGACGTTGAAACCGGCGTCGAGGAGTTCCGAGGATGTGAACTTACGGACGGCGAGGATCGAGCCGTCGAAGTTGAGATGCCCGCGGCCTGATGCCTGGGCAAGTTCCCGGCGTTCTGCCGCCGCCACGGCGAGGCTCGCCCGTCGCTCGCTTCGGCCCAACATGGCGCCGATCTCTCGATAGGACAAACCGCCGCCCGGCAGGGGTCCCGGTTTTGCGGCTGGAACGAGAGGGGGGAGTGGACCGCCGTAACCGTAGGGCCTCGTCTTCAAGGCCCATTACGTCTGCGTCTTTGTCCTCAATCCCCAGATAGCCCGTCAGTGCGGCGACTCGCTTCGTGACGTGATCGGGCGGCATGGGCGTGGAGCAATCCGGGGCCAGGCTGAAGAGGAAGGCATCGGCAGCGAGTTCGGTGCTGGCATCACTGGCTCTTTCCTTCATCTGGTCGCAATGCCGCTTGAGCATCTCGATGGGGGCAAGAATGGAAGCTCGGATCATGTTTGAAGAGCTTCTCTCTAAGCGCCCGCCGATGGAACTAACTGGAGACGTAATTCGAATGAGGGCCACCATGGTTCCTGGCGTCAGGCGCATGCCAATCGTCTTCTCGTAGGACAACCCGGACTTTCTGGCTGGTGCGCCCCTCGGGATTTGAACCCGAAACCTGCGGATTAAGAGTCCGAGGCAGGGGAGTCCGTGGAGTCAGCCCAAGTCTGTGACCTGCGAGTATATCCGGTGTCGATCCAGGGATTCGGTTGATTTCCAACCCAGTACCACCCAAATAGTGGGTTGGATAGTGGGGGAGGTTCTCCGTGGCAGGCCCGGGGGTTGTGACGGATCCGGTCCCACTCCGCCGGTCTAGTCTGATCTGTCATCTGGTATCATAACACCGTGGATGGAAAAGCCGAAGCGAGCGCAATCCTTCGCCAGTTGCGGCGAGACAATGGCCTGACTCAGCGCGATTTAGCCGCGAAGGCTGGTGTCCCCCAATCGACGATCGCAGAAGTCGAAGTTGGACAAAGAGAGCCGTCACTCACCCTGCTGAGCAGGATCGCCGAGTCCGCCGGCCAGTCGATCGCCATAGGGCTGGTCCCTTTGCCGCGGCACAGTGCGGTTGCCACCGCCAACACCATCAAAGATCGGCTGTATGGGGATGCGGGCCAAGGGCGGTCGCTCGATATTCGTGAGGATGGTGCGCTTCGCGCTGTCATCGATCTGAAAGACGCCCTCCGGCGATCAAGTCATGAGGAATTCGATACCCTTACCTGCCAGGCCCCAGGCCTCGTCGGGGACACGCGTTGGGATGCTCTCCTCGCTGCGATAGTCGAAGATGAGGCGGCGAGGAAGGCGATCTCTCCACCTCGCTGGACCAATGACCCGAATAGGTTCAATCGACCCTTTTGGTATCTGTCCAAGAACCCGAGATTCCACACCTGGGAGATCGCCAACTCGCCTGGAGCGCTCATCCGTCATGGCGTGTTTGCTGCGGAAGATGAACTTGAGAGTGTCTGATCTCAACCGGGACGAAATGGAGTCGGCACTCGCCGAGCTTGCAAACCAACTCAACGCTCTCAACGTCAAGGCCAAGATCTGCCTGGTTGGCGGAGCGGTCATGGTGCTTGCCTTCGATGCTCGTTTCAGCACGGGAGACATTGATGGATCGATGCATCCCACCGATGACGTGCTCGCCGTCGCCGCTGAAATCGGTGAACGACGAGGTCTCGGTGCAGAATGGCTCAACAACTCGGCTCAACAGTTCATACCGATATTCAAGGAGCCCAACTGGCGACCGATTCTCAAGTCGGGGAACGTTGAGATCGTCGCCGCCGATGAGCGATCGATGATGGCCATGAAAATGCGTGCCGGCCGTGGGTCGCGGGACCGCCTCGACATCAACTTCCTCGTCAAAAGATGTGGCATCACCAGCGTTGCCGAGGCATTGCAGCTGTATGAGGAGTTCTTTCCCGAAGACCCGCTTCCAGATCGAACTCTTCCGCTGCTCGACGAAGCCATCGCGGCGCTTGGTCCCCAGTGCCCGTGACTTCGTCGGCAGTCGAGGCTCGGCCTATGGGGCATAAGCCCTAGAGCGCGCCTGAAACCCACCAACCCTTGTGTGCCGAAGCGGGTCTACTCCAGAACGAGTCCCACGTTGTAGGGCTGTATGGCGGTCTCGCGGCGATGGTACACGTCGAAAGCGAGAGCCCGTCCCCCGAGGTCGTGGCCATCGCCTCGTTTCGTCATCCCATTGGGCCATCGCCTTCGCATTCGTGTGCTTGCTCACAGCTCGACGCCTCTTCCCGCGTCAACGTGCGCTTGTATCTCAGCGCTACCAATGGTTCGAGATTGGTTGCTCTCGACACGACTGAGAGCGGTGGCACGGTCGGCCGCAGCCAGTGCCCGCTGGCGTTGACTCGTCTGTTCGATACTGATCGTGTTGCCCAGCTTGCCAACTGGGTTCTGTCCGCTGAGGTGCCAGCGGTCCCGGTAGGCGGCGATGGTCGAGACTTCCCTTATCCAGCGTTCGCGCCGGGCCGGGGAAGCTGGCGGGGTCCCGAGACGTTGTATCCAACTCTCGCCGGACTCCACTGCTTGGTCGGCCAGTGAACGGGCTCGCCCTTCCATGGCCTGGTCACGCTCGATTAGCGCGTGCGCTAGCTCGGGGTCGCTCACGCGCTGGATCCGGGGGATGAGGCCGGCGATCAGGTTGTCGGCTTGCCGGTTCCGACCACCGGCCGCCTGGGTCCAGCGATCCACCCGGCCGTGCAGTACAGCGGCAACGTCGACAGCATCGGCCAAGGATCGGCCGGCTACCAGGCGAGGAAGAGCGGCCTCTATGTCGAGGCCACGGGCTTCGGCGTCGCGGAAGGCGGTCTGAAGCGGGCCGTACGCTGCGCTGGCCCGAACTGTCTCGAGTTCTGCGCCACTCAGTCCTGATCGGGCGAGGAGGCTATCCCAGCGTTCTTGCTGGGCCATCGTGGCCAACGTCAGGTATTCGGCCGACAGCCTTTCCATACCCTCGGCCTCGGCCAGCTGGCGTTGGATCATGTCGTGGGCGGCCACGTCGGCGCCCTCGTTGAGCAGGACCCCGGCCAGTACCTCCTTGGCAGTTACGGGCTCGAGTGCTTGGTCGTGGGAAGTCTGCGGGTCAGGGTCGTAGTGGGTGTCGACGTACAGGCAGTTGGATGCCCGACCTCTCGTGGCCATGACGTAGAGCATGTCCACCGATGCGAGGGCGCAGGCCATCACCATCGGATTGGACCCCGAGACGAGAGTCCGCTCTTCGCGAACACCCAAGTGTGAAGATGGGACGTCCCCAAGTGTGAGGACGTCCGAGTGCGCCCCTCGGGATTTGAACCCGAAACCTGCGGATTAAGAGTCCGTTGCTCTGCCGTTGAGCTAGAGGCGCACCGGAGAGTGTAGGCGAGTCTCCCGTGCCGACCCGTCCGTCCCGGTCTGCAGCGGAGACGGGGCGCGCAGCTCCTGCTGGGCTGACCAGGGCGTCAGGTACACTCGCCCCCGCTTCGGCGCCCCACGGGCGGTGCCGATCGGGAAGGGGAGAGAGGTGGAGCTCGAGTTCACCAGCGATCAGGAGGAGTTGCGAGACTCGGTCCGCTCGTTCCTCGAGAAGGAGTGTTCCACCGCGGTGGTGCGGGCTGCCGTCGAGCAGGGACAGGCCGAGGAGCTCTGGGCCTCCATGGTTGCCCTCGATTGGCCCGGACTCGCCGTGCCCGAGGAGTTCGGGGGCATCGGCCTCACCTTCGTCGAGACCGCAGTGGTCGCCGAAGAACTGGGACGGGTCGTGGCCCCCGGCCCCCTGCTCTCCACCGTCACCCAGTTTGCGCCCATCGTCGGGGAGGTGGGGGACGCCGCGCAGCAGCAGCGCTTTCTCTCCGCCGTCGCCGCGGGCGCCATCACCGGCACCGTGGCCCTCTCCGACCATCCAAGGGGCTGGTCCCTCGACGACGTCTCCATGGTGGCCGAGCGGGTCGAGGGCGGCTGGGTCCTCGACGGCACCAAGGTCGGTCTGCTCGGGATCCCCGAAGCGGACGGCGAGGTCGCCGTGCTGGCCCGGGCCGGAGACGGGTTCGGCGCGTTCGTCGTCCCGGCCGCGCAGGCCGGACTCGCCGGCGTGCGCTCGCTCGATGCGAGCCGACCCCTGGCCACCGCCACGCTGCGCCGCGTCACCGTCGGCCACGACCGCGCCCTCGGCGAACCGGGCAGCGAGGCCTCGGAGCGCGGCATCCGTCGTGCCCTCCAGGAGGCGACCGTCGCCCTGGCGCTCGAGACCGTGGGCACCTGCGACGCCCTCTTCCAGCTCGTGCTGGCCTACGTGAAGGAACGCAAGCAGTTCGGCGTGGCCGTCGGCTCCTTCCAGGCGATCAAGCACAAAATGGCCGACATGTTCCTCGCCGTCGAGCGGGCCCGCGCCCTCTGCTACTACGCCGTCGCCGCCATCGACGAGGACACCGAGGACCGGGCCGTCGCCACATCGATGGCCAAGGCGGCCAGCGACGACTGCCAGCGCCTGGTCTGCCGCCAGGCCTTCCAGTCCTTCGGGGGCATCGGCTTCACGTGGGAGCACGACAGCCATCTCTTCATCAAGCGGGCCGAGACCACCGGTGCGCTCCTCGGAGGTTCCGCCGAGCATTCGGTCGCCGTGGCGGCTTCGCTCGGCATCCCGTCGTCCTGATTTCGCACGAGGTGAGGGAGACTGCGACGGTGCGCCCCGGCGAGCACTACATCGCCGAGCTCGGGCTCGAGCCTCACCCCGAAGGCGGCTGGTACCGCCGCACCTGGGCCGCCCCGGCTCAGGGCGGCGAGCGGCCCGCCGGCAGCGCCATCTACTACCTGCTCCTCGCAGGTGAGGTGTCGGCCTGGCACCGCATCGACGCCACCGAGATCTGGCACTTCTACGCCGGCGACTCGCTCGAGCTCCGCTCTCAGCTCGAAGGCCTTTCCGGGGAACGAGGTTGCGTCGACCTGTATGTCCTTCATGAAGGCCTCTACCGGATCCCCGGAGATCTTCATCCACCGCGCCTTGATGTCCTTCGCTGCTGGCAGCAACTTTTCAAGCTGTAACCGAAGACGGCCGGTGCGGGCGGTCGGCTACGAGCAGCGGCACTGTGGACTGTTTCACATGTCCGGACCCGACCCTCCCTCTGACGAACGACCTACAGCGGCGAGGAGCCACAAGGATCTTTGCTCCATGCCTCGCGACTGTCTACTGGTTGCCGAAGCCACTGAACGTAGCTACAGTCCGAATGGCGATCGACAGGACCGCAAGGGGCCTGGAAATGATTGCATGGGGTGGAGGTGCCGTTTGGGTCCGACGTGAGCAATGGGCATCAGTGAGGATTGCATCTCGCCAATCACCTTGACCGACGATTCGAGCCATCCGCTTGACGACCTCGTGCCAGGCAGAAGAATTGGGATCAATTCCCCTATGCGTCTCCTTCACACCTGGCCTGAATTCGATTGGGCATCGATACGTATGTGTTAACTCCCGGAAAGGGGATGGCAACATGGGCAAATCTGAGCCTTTCGAGGTGGACCCGAAGCAGTACGACGTCTCGAGGCGACGATTCTTGCAAGTCGGCGCAGCCGCAGCATCCATCCCCCTCCTCGGAGGAATGATGGAAGTGCTGACCGAACGTGGAGCGGCGGCGCAGAGCTTCAGAGATGAGTCGATGGAAATGTTCGCCTCGCACCCCGCCTACAAGTTCACGTTCGTCAACCACGTGACCACCAACACCTTCTTCACCGCCACCCAGTACGGGCTGCAGGACGCCGCTTCGATCCTCGGCATTCCGAAGCCCCAGTGGACCGGTTCGACGACTTCGGCGACCTCCGACATGGTCAATGCCATCGACATCGCAATCTCCGGGAAGGTGAACGGCATCGCGACGACGCTCATCGACCCGACGGCATTCAATAGCCCGGTCGACCGCGCGCTGCACATCGGCATTCCGGTCGTCGCCTACAACGCCGACGAGCCTGGGAACAACCGCATGTGCTACATCGGGCAGAGCAACACCACTGCCGGTGCTGCGGCCGCAGCGAAGATCGTGAAGCTCATTCCGAAGGGAAGCCTCATCGGAATGGTCATCGCCACTCCAGGGACGGGCAACATCCAGCCGCGGATCGACGGGGCCCTGCCGATCTTTCAAGCGGCGGGGATGCAGACAGCCACCGTTGCCGGTGGCGCGCTCCAAGCAGCGGAGACCACGGCCGTCCAGGCGTGGTGGGAAGGCCACAAGGACGCCAAGTTCATGTACGCGGTCGACTCCGGTGACTCCATTGCCGTCGCCCAGTGCATCGCGAACAACAACTTGGCGGGCAAGACACTCGGCTCCGGATGGGATGTGGGCACCCAGGTGCTCCAGGGGGTGTCGAAGGGTCAGCTCGCCTTCACGATCGACCAGCAGGCCTACCTGCAGGGCTTCATACCGGTGATCCAGTTGTTCCTGTACAACATCTCGGCCGGTCTGCTGAAGCCATCCGACACGGACACCGGCCTCGGCTTCGTGACGAAGACGAACGTCGCTCCGTACCTCAAGAACAAGACACGGTTCGAAGGAAGCACCTCGAAGGCGACGGCCTACAAGCCTCCGGCGACCATCTCCGTCTGATCGGTGCTCGACACGAAACCTGACGAGGGGCTGATCCCCGCTCCGCGCTATGCGGAGCGGGGACGGCTCCGGTCGGTGTCGGATGTGATCTTTCAACGCCCGGAGATGACGATCTTCATCGTCGCCGTTGCGCTCATCGTCTACTTCTCAACCAGAAATTCAGCCTTCTACTCGTATACGAACATCGTCACAATGGCACAGTACACCGCGCCGATCGCGGTGATCGGCGCCGGCGAAGTGTTGCTCCTCGACCTCGCTGAGATCGACCTCTCCGCAGGGCAGGTCTATCTCACCGCGCCGTGGTTCGTCGTGCTGCTCGAGCAACACGGCTTCCCGGTCGGGTGGGGGATCGCCATTTCATTGCTGCTCTGTGTCGCCATCGGCCTCTTCAACGGGATGGTCGTCGTCGGGCTTCGCGTCCCCTCCTTCGTGGCGACGCTCGGCACGAACTTCGTCCTCGCCGGATTCGTCCTCATCGTGTCGAACGACATCCAAGCTGACATGGTCGGCACGACCGGGAGCTTCGGCCGGGTCCTCGGCATCAGCGATTGGTCAGAGGGGTTGTGGGGATTGGCGATGGTCCTGTTCGTTTGGGCACTGCTCAAGGGGACACGATTCGGGCTACACACGACAGCGACGGGCGGCAATGAGCTCGCTTCTGCCGAGGCCGGAGTCCCTGTGCGACACGTGAAGGTCTGGTGTTTCATCATCATGGCCATCCTCGCCGGCATGATCGGCATCATTGACGCGATCCGGATTGGGAGCCTTGATCCTGCGGCACCCGGGTTGAACGAGATGCTGAGTGGGGTGTCGGCCGCGGTCATAGGGGGAACAGCCCTCACCGGTGGCAAGGCCACGGTGCTCGGGACTCTGATCGGAGCGATTGTGCTTGGCGTTCTCGAAGATGGATTCAATCTGATCGGTATCAGCGCGAACTGGTTCATCCTCGTCGAAGGGGCCGTGATCCTCGTTGCAATGGCGGTGAACGTCCAGCTCGGACGATGGACGGTGAGGACAGTGCGGAGATGAACGAGACGCGGCCAACTGACACGATCGAGCCGAGCAACGGCGAGACACACGACGTGCCAGCGAGTGGTGCCGGCCTCAGGGCCGACGAGGGCAAAGCGGACGAGGACGAGAACGACATCATCCTTCGGACGGAAGGGATTACGAAGAGCTTCGGCCCCCTCATCGTTCTGCGCGGCATCGACATCCACCTCAAGCGCGGCGAGGTACTCGGAATCGTCGGCGACAACGGAAGTGGGAAGAGCACGCTAGTGAAGATCCTCTGCGGCTTCCAGCGCCCCGACTCTGGGCGGATCTTCGTCGAGGGCAAAGAGATGAGCCTCCGCACAGTAAAGGAAGCACGTGCCCAGGGCATCGAGACCGTCTATCAGGACTTGGCGCTGGTTCCTGCGCTCACGGTATACCAGAACCTCTTCCTGAACCGTGAGCTGACCAGATTCGGGAGGATCAAGTGGCTGAGGAACAATGAGATGCGCCGGCTGGCCCGCCAGTACCTCAGCGACATCAAGGTCGACATTCACAGCGTCGACGCGCTTGTCGAGACGCTTTCCGGCGGCCAGCGACAAGCCATCGCGTTGGCGAGAGCCACGCGCCAGGAGGCGAAGGTACTCCTCCTCGATGAGCCCCTCTCCGCTATGGGAGCGAAGGAATCTGCTCTTGTCATAGAGCTGGTCAAGGACCTGTCACACAATCGCGATGTCTCAATGATCGTGATCGACCACAACTACACGCACCTTTTCGAGCTCTGCGACCGATTGAACGTCATGCAGGAGGGACGCATCACCTACGATCAGAACGTAGAGGAGACGTCGATTGAGCAGCTGACCGAGCTCATGGTGGCGGATTACCGTCGCCGCGTCATGGCGGGCAGGGTGGCGCTCGAGCGTTAACGGAGACAATCTGCGTCATCTGGCCCAGTGTCCACAGTGCCGTTCGGAGACCATGGTTCGAAAGGACCACCCCACCGAGGTAGGGAGCCACAGACATGGAGTACCGCCAGCTCGGCTACACCGGAGTGCGTGTCTCGACGCTCGCCCTGGGCACCATGACATTCGGCGGTCGCGGCAAGTTCGCGATGGTCGGAGAGGTCGACGTCGATGCCGCCCGGCGCATGGTCGAGCGGTCGCTCGATGCCGGCGTCAACTTCATCGATACGGCGGACGTCTACTCAGATGGCCGGTCCGAGGAGATTGTCGGAGAGGTCATCAAGGGATCTCGTGACCAGATTGTCCTCGCCACCAAGGCGCGCTATGCGATGGGTGACGGCCAGAACGATGCCGGGCTGTCGCGTCGTTACCTCCTGCACGCCTGCGAGGCGAGTCTCCGGCGCCTACAGACCGACTACATCGACCTCTACCAGGTGCACGAACGGGACGGCGTCACCCCGATGGACGAGACCCTCGACACCCTCGACACCCTCGTCCACCAGGGGAAGGTCCGCTACATCGGGTGCTCGAACCATTCGGCATGGCACGTCATGAAGGCGCTCGGCATATCCGAGCGCCGCGGCTTACAGCGCTACGTGACCCAGCAGATCTACTACTCCCTGCTCGACCGGGACGCCGAGTACGAGCTCATCCCACTCGCCGTCGACCAGCAGATGGGGATCCTGACCTGGAGCCCGCTTGCTGGGGGCCTGCTCTCCGGAAAGTACCGAAGGAACAAGGACCGCCCCGAGGGTGCGCGGCAAACGACGTCCTGGGGCGAACCACCTGTCTACGACGAGGGTCGGATGTACGACATTGTCGAGACCCTGGTTGAGGTGGCGACCGCTCGCGGAAAGTCTCCCGCCCAGACCGCGCTGACGTACCTGCTCGGTCGTCCGGCGGTCACTTCGGTGATCATCGGGGCGCGGACCGAGGAACAGCTCACCGACAATCTCGGCTCGGCCGAGTGGACGCTCACCGAAGACGAGCGCGCCGCGCTGGACAAGGCCAGCGCACCGCGTCTGATCTATCCCTATTGGCACCAGGCGAAGACCGCCCCGGAACGGCTCAGCCCTGCGGACGAGGTGCTCTTGGGGCCGTTCCATTGAACGCATCACTGCGATGCGAAGGTGACGACGGTAAGAGCGAATCGAGGAGCACCCCGCGTCCCCGAACCGACCAGAACGTGACGGGGTCGGCCCGTGACCGGGGCCGCGTGAGGAGGAGGACTGATGACCGAACCGACTAAGCAAGACCGGTCTCGTTCGGCTTGTGGACGGTCGGCTGGCGGGCGCGTGACACCTTTGGGTTGCCACGCGCGCACCCGTCGACCCCGTCGACTCCGTCTCTCATCTCGCCGAGCTCGGAGCGTACGGCGCGTCCTTCAATGATGACGAGTGGCTTCGACCACCGGCGCTCTCTCGCGTATGCACTTAGCCGCTCCAGTGCGTCGACGCCGATCACCACCGTGTCAATTGTGACCAACGACTCGTCTGCCGGAGCGGGCTTGCCGGGGGTCCAGGCACGGTCGGTCACGATCTTGACGTAACGGCGTAGACGGGCCCAGCTAGCGAAGCCGTGCTCGCGGGCCAGTACAAGCTGGGCCGCGGTCAGCGGGAACCTGTCGGGCACCGGTGGTTCGGGGTGCCAGCGAGACACCCGGGCAAGCGCGGTCGGCTCGCCGCCGCGAACCGCACGTTCTAGCTCACGTGCCTGGTTGCGGAGTTGCCCGAGGTCAGGATCTTGAGGGAGCGCAGCCGTTGCCATCGCAGCCTCCTTTCGCTACCAGCCGGTCCGCGAAGCCGGTCGAAAGGAGGAACGTGAACAACGACGCACAAGTGCTGCTCTGTCGATGGGTGGGCTCAGCCCTTTCCGCGGACCTGGAGGCGTCCCATACGCCTCACGACCATACCCGACGGTTTCGCACAATGACACTTTGGGGAGCTGAAGGGACGGGACGACGGGCGGGCCGACACCCACGTCCTCGGTCCGGAGGTGCAGGCGGGGCAGCGGCCGCAGGCCGTGGTCGAGGCGGGCGCCTGGCAGACAGCCCGGCCCCTGGGCAGCTACACCCTCGTTGGCGCCACCGTCACCCCGGCCTTCACCTTCGAGGGGTTCGAGCTACGGCGACCGACCCGGTGATCGCGGCCGCCTCCTTCTGGTAGGCAGGAGTGGCCAGTGACGTCGGACGCCAACGAGGAGGCCCAGTGAGTGAGGGTGGACCAGTGAGCGAGACCCAGGAGGAGGGCCTGTCGGCCCTGCTGCACGAGACCCGCACTTTCCCGCCGCCCGCAGATCTGGCCGATGAGGCCAACGCCCAGGCCGGCATCTACGACGAGGCGGACGCGGATCCGATCGCGTTCTGGGAGGCCCAGGCCCGCCGTCTCGAATGGGCCCACCCGTGGTCGACGGCGCTCGAGTGGGACCTGCCCTTCGCCAAGTGGTTCGTGGGCGGCACGCTCAACGTGGCCGTCAACTGCGTCGACCGCCACGTCGAGGCCGGCCAAGGCGAGCGGGTGGCCTTCCACTGGGAGGGCGAGCCGGGCGACACCCGGACCATCACCTATGCCGACCTGCTGGCCGAGGTCTGCCGGGCCGCCAACGCGCTGACCGAGCTCGGCGTGCGGGCGGGCGACAAGGTGGCCATCTACTTGCCGATGATCCCCGAGGCCGTCGTGGCCATGCTGGCCTGCGCCCGCCTGGGCGCGCCGCACACGGTGGTGTTCGGCGGCTTCTCGTCCGACGCGTTGCGCAGCCGCATCCTCGACTGCGACGCCCACTTCGTCATCACGGCCGACGGCGGGTACCGGCGGGGCGCCGCCAGTGCCCTCAAGCCGGCGGTCGACGAGGCCGTGGCCGAGTGCCCGGCCGTGGAGAAGGTGCTCGTCGTGCGGCGCACCGGCCAGGACGTGGCCTGGGACGACCACCGCGACGTGTGGTGGCACGAGGTGGTCGAGCGCCAGCCCGCCACCCACGCCGCCGAGGCCTTCGAGGCCGAGCACCCGCTCTACATCATGTACACCAGCGGCACCACGGCCAAGCCCAAGGGCATCCTGCACACGAGCGGCGGCTACCTGACCCACGTCTCGGCGACGCACCGGCTCATCTTCGACGTGAAGCCGGAGAAGGACGTGTGCTGGACGGCCGCCGACATCGGGTGGGTCACCGGCCACAGCTACATCGTCTACGGCCCGCTGGCCAACGGCGTGACCCAGGTCATGTACGAGGGCACGCCCGACACGCCGACCCGTGACCGCTGGTGGCAGATCGTCGAGCGCTACAAGGTCAGCATCCTCTACACCGCGCCGACCACCATCCGCACCTTCATGAAGTGGGGGGAGGAACACCCCGACGCCCACGACCTCTCGAGCCTCCGCCTGCTCGGCTCGGTGGGCGAGCCCATCAACCCCGAGGCCTGGATCTGGTACCGCACCCACATCGGCGGCGGTCGGTGTCCCATCGTCGACACCTGGTGGCAGACCGAGACCGGGGGCATCATGATCACGCCGCTGCCCGGCGTGACGCCCACCAAGCCCGGGGCGGCCATGACGCCCTTCCCCGGCATCAGCGCGGACGTCATCGACAACGAGGGCCACTCGGTCGGCAACGACCAGGGGGGCTATCTCGTCATCACCGAACCGTGGCCCGGCATGCTGCGCGGGATCTACGGCGACGACGAGCGCTACCGGGAGACCTACTGGTCCCGCTTTCCCGGCCGCTACTTCGCCGGGGACGGCGCCAAGCGCGACGAGGACGGCGACCTGTGGCTGCTGGGCCGGGTGGACGACGTCATGAACATCTCGGGCCACCGCATCTCGACGACCGAGGTGGAGCACGCGCTGGTCAGCCACCCGTCCGTGGCCGAGGCCGCCGTGGTCGGGGCGAACGACGCCACCACCGGGCAGGCCATCGTGGCCTTCGTCACCGTCAAGGGGGCGCACGACGCCGAGGGGGAGGCGGGCGAGGCGTTGGTCAAGGAGCTGCGCGACCACGTGGCCCGCGAGATCGGCCCCATCGCCAAGCCGCGCCAGATCATGCTCACCCCCGAGCTGCCCAAGACCCGCTCCGGTAAGATCATGCGTCGCCTCCTGCGCGACGTGGCCGACGACCGCCCGCTCGGGGACGTCACCACCCTGCTCGACCCCACGGTGGTGAACGCCATCAAGGACCACATGGGCGAGGGCGGGGGAGAGGACAAGGAGTAGTCGCGATCATGGCCATCCTCGACCACCTCATCCTCAATGTGAACGACATCGAGGCCAGCGTGTCCTTCTACACCGGGATCATGGGTTTCGGCGACGACGGCGACGACGGGCCCTTCCGGATGATCCGGATCGGTCCCGATTCGATGATCCTGCTGGCGCCCTGGGGGAGCGAGGGTGGCGAGCACCTGGCCTTCGCCCTGGCGCCCGAGGAGTTCGCGGCCACCTTCGGGCGCATCAAGGACGCGGGCGTCCCCTACGGCGACTCGTACCACGACGTCGGCAACATGAAGGGTCCGGGCGACGAGCTCGGGGCGCGCGGCGGCGGACCCACGGTGTACCTCTTCGACCCCAGCCGGCATCTGATCGAGATCCGCCACTACGGGGCCTGAGCCCGGGAGCGGGCGGCTCAGCGCTTACGCGGCCGGGTGCACCTCGAGCACGGTGGCCGAGCCCATGCCGCCACCGGCGCACAGCGTGCCCACCCCGATGCCGCCGCCGCGTCGGCGCAGCTCGTGGATCAAGGTGACCAGGAGGCGCGCCCCCGTGCAGGCGATGGGGTGGCCGAGTCCGATACCGCCGCCGTTCACGTTCACGATGTCGTGCGAGAAGCCCAGCTTGCGCGAGGAGGCCACGGCCATGGTGGCGAAGGCCTCGTTGATCTCGACCAGGTCGACGTCGGACTCGCTCAGCCCGGCCCGGTTCAGGGCTCGGGGGACGCACACCGTGGGGGCCAGCCCGGTGCGAGCCGGCTCGATCCCCGCCGAGTTCCACGCCCGCACCGTGGCCAGCGGCGTGAGGTTGTGCGCCTCGGCGTAGGCCCGCGAGGTCAGCACGAGGGCGGCGCCACCGTCGCCCACGCCCGACGAGTTGCCCGCCGTCACCTGGCCGTCGGGCCCGGTGAGCGAGCGCAGCGAGGCCAGCTTCTCCAGCGACGTGTCGGCCCGGGGGTGCTCGTCGATCGACACCGTCGCCGTCTGACCCTTGCCCGCCGGCACCGTCACCGGGACGATCTCCTCGGCGAAGCGGCCGTCCTCGGTGGCCGCCACGGCCCGCATGTGCGACTGGTAGGACCAGAAGTCCGACTCCTCGCGGGTGATGCCGCACTCGCGCGCCGTGTTCTCGCCCACGGTGATGAGCATGTTCATGTTGGGCGCGTCGGGCGTGTCGGGGTGGCTCGGCGGCGAGAAGCGCTGCATCTCCCCGAAGGGCACCGGCGACTTTTGGTAGAGGGCGGGGAAGCGGGTCATCGTCTCGATCCCGCCGGCCACCACCACGTCGGCCATGCCGGCGCGGATGTTGGCCGCCGCGTCCTGGACCGCCATCATGCCGGTGGCGCACTGGCGCTGGGTCGCTCCACCCGGCGTGTCGGGGGGCAGGCCCAGCGCGTTGGCGATGTAGCGCGCCGTGCAGCCGCCCCCTTGGAGGGCCTCGCCCAGCACGATGTCGTCGATGTCCGCCGGGTCGATGGTCGTTGCGGCGAGCACGCCGGCCACCGTCTGCATCCCGATGTCGATCAGGGTGAGCCCGGCCAGGGCGCGGCCCGCCCGTCCGATCGGCGTCCGCGTCGCGGCGACGATGACGGCGTCGTTGGCGTCGGTCATGGTGTGTCCTCCTCAGGCCCGCACGAAGACGGGAATCGTGAACTCGTCAGAAATCGGTTGGAACGTGACCCGTAGGGGCATGCCGATGTGCAGCTCCTCGAAGGGACAGTCGACGACGTTGGTCATCATCCGTGGGCCCTCGTCCAGGTCGACCACGGCGGCCACGTACGGTACCCGGTCCCGGAACGGCGGCTGGTCGTTGGAGTAGATGATTGACCAGGTGTAGAGGGTGGCCCCTCCGCCGGCCTCGAACCACTCCACCTGCTCGCTCCAGCACTTGGGGCAGAAGGGCCGGGGGTAGTACGAGTAGGCGCCGCAGTCGAGGCAGTGCCGGATGAGCAGGCGCCCGTCCCTCGCCGCGTCCCAGAACGCGACGGTGTCACCCTCTGGCGTCGGCAGGTCGAATCGGACCGTGGTCAAGACCTTTCATCCCTCGGCTGGGCCCCGGGGGGCTGGGCCGCCCGGGCGAATACGCTGCGCACGGGCGAGATTGACCCTCGCTCGGCGCGTCGGCCATGCTGCAACGACCCTGACACGAGTGTCAACTTTCGCCAACGAATCCGGCCTCAGGGGGGGCACCCAGCCATGTTGATGGACGAGCATCTGGGCCGAATGGCCGAAGCGTTCCCCGACAAGACCGCCTTCGAGGTGGTCGACGTGGGTTCCATGACCTTTGCCGAGTGGGACGGGGCCGCGAACGCCATGGCCCGCCGCTTGCTCGAGGCCGGCCTCGAGCCCGGCGCCCGCGTCGGCATCCACCTGCACCCTGAGCTGGCCCTGAGCTGGCTGGTCTCCTACTCGGCCGCCCACCGGGCCGGCGGGGTGGCCGTGCCCATGAACCCCCGCCTGGCCCCGGCCGAGGTCGGGCACGTCCTGGCTCATTCGGGCGCCACCGCCGTGGTCACCGACGGCGAGCTGGTCCAGTCCGACCTCGAGGCCGCCGCCGGCCGGCTGGTCGCCCTGATCGACGCCGGCGTCGTTGCCGGGTCGGGGTCGGGGCCCGGGCCGGTGCCGCCGGACCCACGGCCCTGCTGGGCTGGGGTCAGGCCACCGCCGGTGACCGCTCGCCCTTCCAGGCCCCGCGGGACAAGGACGACCTGGCCGACATCCTCTACACCTCGGGCACCACGGGGCGGCCCAAGGGTGTGGCCGTCCGTCACTCCAACGGTTCGATGATCGGCGCCGTGGAGCCCAACTGGAGCGGCGGCGGCTGGATGCACGCCAGCCCCCTCTTCACCTTTGCCGGCATCGCCCTCGTCTACACGCCCATGAAGCTGGGCCTCCAGGTCATCTACCAGCCCCGCTTCGACGCCGGCCGCTGGCTCGAGGTGGCCGAGGCGCAGCGCCCGGTGGCCGTCTTCCTGGTGCCCGCGATGGCCCACCTCCTCATCGACCATCCCCGCTTCGACGAGGCCGACCTCTCCTCGGTCACCATGTGCTCGGTGGGCAGCGCGCCCCTGGCCCCCTACGTGGTGGAGCGGCTCCAGGCCAAGATGCCCGACGCCTTGGTCTCCAACAACTACGGCATGACCGAGGCGGGCTCCGCCTACTGCGTCATGCCGCAGGGCGAGGCGGTGAGGCGTCCCGGCTCGGTCGGCAAGATCTCACCCCCGGCGGTCGTGCGAATCGTCGACGACCAGGACGAGCCGGTGGGACCCGACACCGTCGGCGAGGTCCGCCTCCAGATGCCGGGGCGCCAGCGCGAGTACTTCAACGACCCCGACGCCACGGCCGAGATCTGGCGCGACGGCTGGCTCGTCACCGGCGACCTGGGGAAGCTCGACGCCGACGGCTACCTCTACATCGTCGGCCGCTCCAAGGACGTCATCATCCGGGGCGGCAACAACGTCCACGCCACCGACGTCGAGCATGTGCTCGTCCAGCACGATGCGGTCAAGGAGGTGGCGGTCGTCGGTGCACCGCATCCGGTCCTCGGCGAGGACGTGGTCGCCTTCGTGGTCCTCCACCCGGGGGCCCGAGCCGACGGCGACGAGCTGCGGGCCTTCGGGCTCGAGCACCTGGCCGACTACAAGGTGCCCCGCCAGTTCCTCTTCATCGATGCGCTGCCCCGGAACCCCACCGGCAAAGTGGTCAAGCCCGAGCTCAAGGCCCGCTTGGCCGACGCACCGGCCTGATTCGCCGGACTCGTTCGGCGTTGTCGCGCCGCGTGTGACGCGGACATGAACTTTGCCTCAGTGCGTCCAGGCGTGTGGTCCGGCTCTCGTATACTGACCAGCATCATGACGACGCACTACGTGGTGACGGGTCGAGCGATCCGGTGTCAAGGGAGCGACAGCTCCCTGGTGCAGTCACGCGTCTCCATGTGTGAAGTACAGATCTGCGGGGTTCCCAAGCTGAGCGCACTGGGGGTGGCCTCGACGTCATAGGTAAGGCTCTTTTCAGAGTCTCGACGTCGAGGAGCCGCTCCCCCGGGGAGCGGCTCTTTTCGTTCCAGAGGTCCAGCGAACCTCGAGCGCACCCCAAGCCTGAAGCGCAGCACCGAGCAAGAACCAAAACTCACACCCGACACCCGACACCCGACACCCGACACCCGACGTGAAAGCGAGGACGACGATGACGACACAGCTGTGCCGGCGCTGCCGGTACCACCCGGCCTCTCCTCGCATCGCGGGCTACTGCTCGTGGGACTGCTACGAAGCCGACGAGGACGACAACGCCGACGACGAGGATGAGGGCGGCTGGGCCGCCTGAGCTCGGCCCCGCTGCCGCGTCAACGAACGGTGATGCCGCCCCAGTTCGGATCGGGCTGTCCGCTGGCGTAGGCCGCGCCCATGTTCGACAACCAGGCCACGCTGTCCTCGAGTCCGCCCGGTCGGTTGCGCCCGAGCCACAACGCGCGGTAGCGCTCCGTCAGGCCGTCCAGCTCGCGCCCGAGCACCTCGCGCTCTGACTGCGCCACCGATGCGATGTGCCCGTCGACGGCGAGGCGGGCCTGGAGATCGCGCATGAGGAGCGACACGAGGTCGATGCTGAACTCCACCTCGTCGATCAGCCTGGCCGCGTCCGCCCGTTCGGGCCTCGCCCGCGCCACCAGTCCGCGCACCTCGTCCAGTCGGGCTTCGACCGCATCGACCTCGGCCGACGTCAGCCCTTTGGTCAGGGACCGGCCGACGGGAAGCTGCGGATAGTAGAGGTTCATCACGAGGGCCGACATGTTGGGGAACTGCGGCGTCACCGCGAGATGGAGATCACCGAGGGCCAGGACGGCGTCGGCCAGTGCGCCCGTCGGGTCCATGAACACGTGGGCGCTCAGGGCCTCGAGCAGGTCGAGATCGGCGTTGGTGGCCAGGCACCACGAGACGGCCGCACCGTAGGCCAATCCGGGTTCGCTCACCACGGGCTGTTGGAGGTGCCCGTTGTCCCCCCAATCCGTGTTGAGGTAGCCGGTGCCGCCATGGGCGAGGGCGGCCTCGGCCGCCCGCCGGCACGTGTTGCGGGCGTTGGTGGCCCGTCCGAGGATGCTCATCCAGCTCGAGGTGCCCGGCGCGACCCAGAAGGGCACGCCCGCCTCGGCCAGCACCGCGCAGCGCTCGTCGAACGGATACCAATCGTCGTAGCCCCACTCACACACGGTCACGCCGTCGGGCAGCCGGGCCACCAGGTCGCCCCGTCCCGTGATCATGTCGCCCCACATCAACATCTCGCGGCCGGCCAGCTCGGGCAGCGCGCGCAGGGTGCTCACCCAGGCCAAGAAGTCGTCCATGCGGGTGTGGGGGAGCTCCCAGGCCTCGTCGAGACCGACGTGCACCCGGCGGCTGGTGAAGAGCGGGAGCAGTTCGGCGAGCAGCTCGCGCACCAGTGCGAGTGAACCCGGATTCGTCGGCTCGAGCGTCATGGGGGCGCGGCGGATGCCGTACGGGTCGGTGAAGCCGTCTGGCTCTATTGCCAGGTGCCGGTAGGGGTCGTGGGCCAGCCACCGGTTCATGTGACCCAGGCAGTTCTGGTTCGGGACCAGCTCGACGTGGCGGGCCCGGCAGTACGCGTCCAGCTCCGTGATCTCCTCGGCGTCGAGCGGGCTGGCCGAGCCGTGCACGAGGTCGTGGTTCCGGTAGGCGAAGGTGTGCTCGGAGTAGAGCTGCACCTGGTTGACCTTGAGCGAGGCCAAGCTGTCGATGAGGGCCTTCAGTGAGTCCGTCGTCGGGACCTTGTCCCGCGAGATGTCGACCATCACGCCGCGCACGGGCAGGTCCGGGTGGTCCCGCACCGTGCCGGTGGGAAGGCGGTCCCCGTGCAACCGCGCCAGTTGGGTCAGCGTGGCCTCGCCGTAGAACAGCCCGGCCTCGTCGGCTCCCACCAGATCAACCGCGTCCGGCCCGATGCGCAGCGTGTAGCCCTGGGCGGGCAGGGAGCGATCGAGCCGGGTCGTCGGCGGGCGGTTCTCGACCAGCTCGGCCGACAGGTCGAGCGTCCTTGGCACGGGGAGCAGGTTCACGCGAAGACCTTTCGGTAGACGAAGAAGACCTCGCCCACCCGGCCGCCGACCGCGGCGTAGGGCACGACGGGACCGATCCACACCACCGAGATCCGCTCGGCGCCCCGGCGCCGGAGCTCGTGCAGTGCGCCGAGCAACACGCCCTTGCCCTTGCCTTGTCCCATGAGGTCGGGCCGCACGGCCACCGGACCGAGCAGCCCGCGGCGATTCACCTCGAACGCGCAGAACGCGGTGACCGGTCCCGAATCCCCCTCCGTCCGGGCGATGAAGAGATTGCCCTTGTCGAGGGCTCGCAGCACCTCGAGTCGCCAGTTGGGCCAGTGGGCTGCTGTCCACTCGTCCAGTTCGGCCCGCTCGTCGGGCCGGGCCAAGCGGTGTCCGCCTCCGGGGTCCTCGGGGATCTGCGGCAGGTCCACGTCCATGTTGAAGTTCGCCTCGGTGCGGCTGTAGTGGCGACGCTCGAGAAGGGAGAGGAGCGCGGTCTCGGTGCTGGGCACGCCGGGCCACAGGAAATAGGGCGGGTCTGCCCCGGTGATGAGGATCTTGTGCCCGGCCTCACGCGCCCAGTCCTCGGCCGCCGACAAGAGCGCCTGGCCGAGACCGCGGCCTCGGGCCGACGGGTCGACTGCCATGAGGCGGATGTGTGGCCCGTCGTCGCACTGGACCAAGGCCACCACGCCGGAATCGAGGTCTCCGAAGACGGTGGCCGGCTGATCGTCCGCGCACAGGGCTCCCTCGAGTTCCTCGGGCGCCGGAGGGTCCGCCATCGAACGGGCGCAGAGGCCGGCCAGGCCACCGAGGTCGGACGGCTCGAACCGGGCGCCGTTCACGCCGACACCCTGCTGCGGAGCGACCAGGTGGTCCGTGGCACGGGCGACACGTTACGCCGCGCCATCGAAGCTCAGCCGATCTCGTCCACGAAGCGAACGCGCGCCAGTTGGAACCCCTCCGCCACCACCCGGCCCCGGCTGTCCCAGACGATGCAGACCTCGTCGACCATGCCACCGGCGACCACGTTGGCGGTCATGCGCAGACCGAGCCACCCCGGGGCGGGCCGGGCCCGGACGTAGATGGACATCTGGAGCGTCGGGACCCAGCCCGTGGAGCCGATCAGGAAGGTGGCCGGGGGGCAGGCGTCGGGTGAGAACAGGAGCGAGAGCGCGTCGGGCTCACGACCGTCCGCAAAACGGGCCCAACCCCGCAGCTCGGCCACCGAGTCGGCCGTAGGCTCGTGCGCGAAGGGCACCGTGGCCGGGTCGAGCCGAAGCTCGAGGATGTCCATGATCCCGACGTGCGTTCCACCCGGGATGGTCGAGGGGAGCCGGACACACTGCTCGGGGGGTGCCGCCTGCAGGGGAGGAATGCCGTCGTAGCGCGCGTCGACGTCGGGCAGTTCGGCCAACACCATCACCGCGTCGGCCAAGTCGTGCTCGTCCTGGACGAGCACGGCACGAACGTGGGCCGCCGAACGTCCCGTGCGGAGCACCTCGGTGCGGATCCGGGCCGGGCCGAGTGAGGGCGGGCGCAGGTACGTGATCGACGACGACACGACCTCCCACGCCAAATCCGGACCGGCGGCCACGTTGCGGGCGGCCCGGCCGAGAAGCGCCAGCACGTAGCCGCCGTTCGGCTTGTCGCCCACGGCCCAGAGCGGGTTGACGTCGGTGTCGAAGAACCCTGGCTCTGCGCTCGGACGCACCTCGGTGGCCATGTCGAAGGAGAGATCTTCGGGCCTGGGCATGCAAGGGGACCCTACCGGCGGCGATGATGGCGCATGCAGTTCGACCTGGAGGGCACATTCGGCGACGACTACCTCTACTTCTACGAGGAGTCGATCGACGACGAGCATTCCGAGTCCGACACAGCCGAGATCCTCGGTCTGCTCGAGCTCCCGGAGGGGTCGCGCATCCTCGACGCCCCTTGCGGGCACGGTCGCATTGCGCGGCGCCTCGCCGCCGCCGGCATGGAGGTGACGGGCGTCGACCTGACTCCGGCCTACCTCGAGCAGGCGCGCCGCGAGACAGATCCCACGCCGGTGTTCGTGACCTATCTGGAGGGCGACGTGCGCAACCTGCCCGTCGACGGTCCTTTCGATGCGGTCGTGTGCTGGCTGAACTCCTTCGGCTACTACGACGACTCCGACTGCCATGTCGTGCTCGAGGAGTTTCATCGCGTGCTTCGTCCGGGAGGCAAGGTGGCGATCGACACCATGCATCACGACGGTGGCGTGCGTCACTTCACACCGGCACCGGACGCAGTGGTGGTGCGGCGCGGCGACGACACCATGGTGGAGGTGTCCACCTTCGACCCGGTGACGGGCCGCATGGTGGTCGAGCGGACGGTCCACCGGGCCGGCGCGGTGCGCCACTCGCCCTATTTCATCCGCCTCCCGACGCCGCCCGAATGGGTCGTGTGGCTCGAAGCGGCCGGGTTCTGTGACGTCCGCTTCTTCGGCGGGGGCGGGGGCCCGCTCGAACTCGACAGCTGGGAGATGGTCGTCGTCGCATCGGCCTGACCCCCGATGTGCCCTGCCTGCCAGGGAGAGTGGCGAAGAGCCAGGTATTAGAGTGCAACATGACGCGGCTGTCAGCGGCCGGCGGCGGGAAATCCGCCCCGGACGCACCATCCGATCACGAGTTCTCGAAGGAGCGGCCAGTCCATGAGCGGTGGAATTGCAGCCTGGGGCACGTACCTGCCCTCCTGGCGCCTGCAACGTTCGGCGATCGCGGGAGTGCTGGGCAGTGGTGGCGGCAAAGGCACCCGTTCGGTGGCCTCCTACGACGAGGACACGACCACGCTGGCGGTCGAGGCGGGGCGACGCGCCCTGGCCACCGTGCCGGGCGCGGCTGCCGTGCAGGACCTGTTCCTCTCCACGCCTGACCCGGCCTATCTGGACAAGACCAGCGCCACCACGGCGCACGCCGCACTCGGGCTGGGCCGCGGGTGTGGTGCCTACGACCTCGCCGGGTCGTCCCGCTCCGCCATCGCCACCTTCCTCGGGGGGGCGGCCACCGCGGCCGGCGGGCGCACCGCGCTGACCCTCGTCGCCGATCTGCGGACGGGCTTGGCCGGATCGGCCGAGGAACGTGAGAGTGGCGACGGGGCCGCAGCCTTCGTCTTTGCTCCCGACGGCGCCGTGGCCGAGCTGATCGGGCGGGGCGCGGCCAGCGACGAGTTCCTGGATCGTTGGCGGGTGCCCGGCGAGGCCGACTCCCACGTCTGGGAGGAGCGCTTCGGCGAGGAGATCTACGTCCCGCTCGCCCGGGAGGCGTTCGCCGCCGCACTGAAGGACGCGGGAATCACCGAGAGCGACGTCGACCATGCCGTTGTGAGCGGGCTGCACGCCCGCGCCACCAAGGCGGCCGCCGGTGGACTCGGCGTGCGTGACGGTGTCCTGGCTCCCGCGTTGACCGGGTCGATCGGCAATCTCGGAGCCGCCCAGTTCGCGGTGGCCTTGTGCGACGTGCTCGAGCGGACCCGGCCTGGCCAAACCATCGTCGTGCTGTCGCTCGCCGATGGCGCCGACGCCATCGTGCTGCGCACCACCGCCGCGCTGGCCGAGGCGCAGCAGGACCGGGCAGGCGCCGCAGTGCCGTCGGTGGCCGAGCAGATCGCCGCCGGCCGGGACGACCTGACCTACGCGAACTTCTTGACCTGGCGGTCGCAACTCCGCCGGGAGCCGCCGCGACGGCCCGACCCCGAGCGTCCCGCCGCGCCGACGGTGTACCGGTCCGAGGAGTGGAAGTACGCCTTCGCGGCCAGCCGCTGTCTGGCCTGCGGCTTCCGCCACATGCCACCGACCCGTGCCTGCCTGTCGTGCCACGCCATCGACCAGATGCAGCCCGAGCGCCTGGCCGACGTGCTCGGCACGGTGGCCACCTTCACCATCGACCACCTGGCCTACTCCATGTCCCCGCCGGTCATCGGCGTCATCATCGACTTCGACGGGGGCGGCCGGTTCCGCTGTGAGCTGACCGACGCCGTGGCCTCGGAAGTGTCCATCGGCGACCGGGTGGCCATGACGTTCCGCCGCGTGTGGACGGCACAGGGCGTGCACAATTACTTCTGGAAGGCCCGGCCGGCCGGCCGGACGTCACCCGACGCCGGCGAGCGAGGAGAGTAACCATGGCAAGCAGCGGCATCCGCGACCAGGTCGCCATCATCGGGATGGGCTGCACCCGGTTCGGCGAACTGTGGGACAAGGGCGTCGACGACCTCATGATCGAGTCGTCGACCGACGCGGCCGCCTCGGCGGGCATGTCGATCCACGACGTGGACGCGTTCTGGTTGGGCACCATGACGTCGGGCATTTGCGGAGTGACGCTCTCGCGCCCGCTCAAGCTCGATTACAAGCCGGTGACCCGCGTCGAGAACTACTGCGCCACCGGATCCGAGGCTTTCCGCAACGCCTGCTATGCGGTGGCCTCGGGCGCCTACGACATCGCCATGGCGGTCGGGGTGGAGAAGTTGAAGGACACCGGTTTCTCGGGCTTGACCGGCGTTCGGATGGTCGGAGACGGCACCGACCCCGGGTTGTCGTCACCCGCCGCGTTTTCGTTCCTGGCTCCTTCCTACGCCCACAAGTACGGCGTCGACCGGGACCAGATGAAAGAGGTCATGGGCCGGATCGCCTTCAAGAACCACCAGAACGGGGCCCTGAACCCGAGGGCGCAGTTCCAGAAGGAAGTCTCCATGGAGACCATCGCCAAGGCGCCGCGGGTGGCTGGGGACCTGGGCGTCTTCGACTGCAGCGGCGTGAGCGACGGCTCGGCCGCCGCCGTGATCTGCCGGGCGGCCGACGCCCACAAGTACTGCGACAACCCGCTCTACGTGAAGGCGCTCGCGTTCGTGGCCGGGCCGGCCGCCGGGCCCATCGACCCGGCCTACGACTACACCACCTTCGAGGAAGTGGTCCGCTCGGCCCAGGACGCCTATGCCCAGGCCGGGATCACCGACCCCCGGGCGCAGCTGGCCATGGCCGAGGTCCACGACTGCTTCACCCCGACCGAGCTCGTGCTCATGGAGGACCTGGGCTTCGCCGAACGGGGCACGGCCTGGAAGGAAGTGTTGGCCGGCACCTTCGACCGTGACGGCGAGTTGCCCGTCAACCCCGACGGCGGCTTGAAGTCCTTCGGGCACCCGATCGGTGCGTCGGGCCTGCGCATGCTCTTCGAGTGCTGGCTGCAGCTGCGCGGCGAGGCGCCGCCCGAGCGCCAGATCTCGACGGTCGGACCGGGGCGCACGCTCGGCCTGACCCACAACCTGGGCGGCGCCCCCGGCGAGGGCGTCAGCTTCGTCGGCATCGTCGGTACCGAGGTCGACTGATGGGCGGAGCGACGGGCGACGACCTGCTGGCCGAGACGGAGGACCAGGCCGCGCTGCGCCAGCTGGCCCGCGACGTGGCGGAGCGAGAGGTGGCACCCCGGGCCCACGACGCCGACGAGGCAGGCGCCGTCTCCCCCGAAATGCGCAAGGCGCTGGCAGCGGCGGACCTCCTGCGCATCACGGTGGGGGAGCAGTGGGGCGGTATGGGCCTCGGCGACGTCGAGGCCTCCATCGTGCTCGAGGAGATCGCCCGGGCCGACGTGTCGTCGGCCATCTGCTGCCAGCTCACGTTCAACGGGCCGCCCCGGGGCATCGAGCACCTCGGGCCCGACGCCATGAAGGAGCGCTGGCTGCCGGCCGTGGCCGACGGGGAGGCGCTGATCAGCATCGGCATCACCGAGCCCGACGCCGGCTCGGCCGTGCAGAACATGCGCGCCGCACTGGTCGAGGACGGGCCGGGGCGCTGGCGCCTCAACGCCTACAAGAACTACTCGACGCTGGGCGACGTGGCCCAGGGCGTGCTGGTCTGGTGCCGCTGGCCGGGGGGCGACGGTGCCAAGGGCATCGGCGCCGTCATCGTGCCGACCGACCGCGAGGGCGTCTCGATCACCGGCCGCCACAAAGGCATGGGGATCCACGCCGCCACCGAGGCCGAGCTGGCTTTCGATGGCGTGGAGATCACCGAGGACGACATGCTCCTCGTCGGCGACCCGTCAGACACCTCGGCCTTCAAGGTCCTGTTGTCGCATCTGAACCACGAGCGCTGCGGCAACGCGGCCATGTGCGTGGGGGCGGCCCAGGGCGCGCTCGAGCACGCGGTGCGCTACATGAACGAGCGCGTCATCGGCGGGCGGCCGCTGGCCGACCTCCAGGGGTTGCAGTGGAAGCTGGCCGACATGGCGGTGCAGTTGGAGGGCGCGCGCATGATGCTGGCCCGGGCCGTACGGCTGGCCGGGCCCCACGGCACACCGCCCACGCTCGAGACGGCCATGGCCAAAACGGCCGCCAACCTTGCCGCCAAGTTCGTCTGCGACGAAGCGATGCAGATCCACGGCGGGTACGGCTACTCACGCGAGTACCCGTTGGAGCGGGCCTACCGCGACATCCGCGGCCTCTGCTTCGGGGCAGGCACCGTGGAGGCTCAGCGCAACTACATCGGGCTGCGGGTGGCCTCCGGAGCCCGCACCGGCTCGCCCGGCTGGCGGGCACCCTTAGCCGGACCCTGACCATGCCGACCTGACCATGCCGACCAGACCAGTAGTGGACCACGGACGCTGCGAGGCCAAGCGGGATTGCGTGCGGGTCTGCCCCTACGACGTGTTCGAGGTGCGGAGGATGGACCCCGACGACTTCACGGCACTCGGGATGCTGGGCAAGCTCCGCTCGACGGCGCACCGCCGCATGACGGCGTACGTCGCACGCCCTGACCAATGCCACGAGTGCGGCCTGTGCGGTTCGGTCTGCCCCGAACACGCGATCGCCCTGGAGCCTCAAGCCGACGCTTGATGAGCTGATCGCCCGCTTCTGCGCGCACTCTTCCGGCGTCCGGAACCATTCACTAATCGATGGCGGACACCACCACTGAAGCAGCCCCTTTGATTGCCGGGGCCGCCGTTGCCGACTTCATCAGCTCCTTGGCCGCTGAATCCAACGAAGCGCTTCTCTTCCGGGGGCAGAGACGAGAAGTGATCCGTCGGGACCGCCAGTGCCGGTTCCCGGGTGCGCCAACGCCACCTTTGCCGCCGTCCATCACATCCTTCCGTGGAAGCTTGCGGTGGGACAGATCTGGACACTTTGGTTCTGCTTTGCGATCGGCACCACGGGGTGGTGTACCGAAATGGCTGGTCCATGACGGGCAATGCCAACGAGGAGCTCACCATCGTCGGCCCCACCAGCCGGGTCATGGTCTCGCGCCCTTCGGTGCTCTGGACCCGAGTGACGGGCCGCACTAAGGCGGGCACATGGCCTTGAGCCCTCGGTGAAGCGATCCCCAGTATGGGAATTCGAACCAAAGGACCCAAGCAGCGCCGCTCAGCTGTGCGGTAGACCTCTCACCAGCCGGGCCTGGGCAATGTCTCGTAAGCGTGACTGAGCGACGAGCCATTCGGTCGAACGTGCGACACGACTCTCCGCGACCAAGTGGTGCTCTCCCATAGGGCTGTCGGTGCGCGCCCCGCATATGTGACAGACCGGAATGCGTCCGTTCGTGTCGGGTGCGTGGTGCTCATCGAGCTGCGTGGCAACGTGCAAACACTCGGTTGAGGTCATGATGCTCCTTTGTGGCGCTCGCCAGGCAGAAGCAGGAATGCCCGGCGGGAGCCAACCAAGCCTACGCCGTTGGATGAAGAATGCGGCGTGGCCACCGCTGACGGCAGGACAGATGTGCCTGAGGCATCTATCCCGGGGGCGCCGGACGCTGCCGGGCCCCCGCTCCCGTTCGCGAATCTGTGAGGGAGCGCGTCGCCCATCTACGACAACGGGCGGAGCGCGCCCAGGCGGGCATCGAAGCCCGACGGGCCGATTCGGCCACCATCGACACGGCGTTGGACGCTGTCGAACGGGACGCGCAGAGCGGGGGAGGCGTGCTCGCTGCCGCCGTGGCTTTCGCCTGTTCATGTTCCTGGTGCCCTACGCCTTCGCCTTCGTCATGGTCACCGGTTTCCGCCTGGCGTCGACGGCGGCCGGCCAGAATCCGGGGGACGCCGCCCGATCGGCTGGGATCGGCGGGCTACTCGCCAGCGCCGTCACCAGTAACCAGCACCTTGTCACTGACCGACCGGTTCATCGCGCTGGTCCTGGGAGGTTTCGCCCTGGCCTTGACGGCCCGGCCGTTCGTCCGAGTCCTCTGGATCGTCCACCGCCTGATCTGGAGGGTCCCACCGCCGCGCAAGCCCAGCCATGGGCCCCGCTCATCCTCATCGGACTCGTGACAGCGCTCTTCGGCGTGGGCGACTCTGACGTCGTGGATCGGCTCGCAGTCGCTCCGACTGCGGTTGGTCGCTTTCCTTATGACGATCGTCATTTCGGGCGGGCATGGTCTGGTGGTTGCTGCCGCGGGATCAATGCGCGCTGTGGGCCCTCCTCCCCGAAGCGCTCATCGTCGGGCTGGGAGTGGGAGTGCTGCAGATCCTCACCATCACCTCGTTGTGCACGTGGTCACGAGGAAATCGGCGCTCTACGGGCCATTGGGATCGCCCTGGCGCTCCTATTGTGGACCTACCTCGCCGGTCGGCTCCTCAAGGCGGCCATCGCAGCGAACGCAACGCTGTGGAAGCACCGTACCGGGCAGGTAACCGGCCAAGGCGAGCGACCTGCTGTCGCCGCCCCGAGGCTCAGGCGCGCACGACGGAGCGGGCGAAGTCTGACCAGGCGCCGACCCATTCCCGCCAGACCGGCGGCGGGTAGTCGTGACCCATTCCGTCGATCTCGATGTAGCGCGCCCCGGGAATGACTGCGGCGGTCTGTCGTCCCCCACTGGGGTCGATCAGCGTGTCGCGGCTGCCGTGGATCACCATGGTGGGCAGATCGAGACCCGCCAGCTCGGCGGACCGGGAGCCGTCCCGTCCGATCGCGTGCATCTGGCGCCCGACCCCTTCGGGGCAGAAGCAGCGGTTGTAGGCGGCCGCCGCCCGGGCCCGGATGGCGTCGTCGTCGAGCCATTCGAGCTTCGACCCGTAGACATGGTGGGCGGCCACCTGGCGGTCGATGTAGTCCGCCCGTGACGGTGCTGCAGGCGCCAGCAGAAAGGCCAGGGCCTTTTCCGAGCTCTCGCCGTAGCCCGGCTCGCCCGTGCGGGACATCACCGACGTCAGCGAGAGCACGCGGTCGGTGTTATTGAGCGCCAGCCTCTGGACGATCATGCCGCCCATGGAGCAGCCCATGATGTGTGCCTTGTCCACGTCCATGGCGTCGAGGACGGCGATTGCGTCATCGGCCATGTCGACGAGCGCGTAGTCGACGCCGTCGCACTTGGTCGAGAGCCCGACGTCGCGGTTGTCGAACCGCACCACGTGGAAACCCTCGTCGCAGAAGAGCTGGCACCACGACACGTCGTAATTCAGGCACTGGGAACCGAGGCCGTTGACCAGCAACAGGGTCGGTGCCTCGGGATCGCCGAACTCCTCGTAATAGATCTCAACCGCACCGTTGCGCGCCGTACTCATGCATCCTCCCGCTCCCCCTTGACAAATGTGACGTCAGCCAA
This sequence comes from uncultured Acidimicrobiaceae bacterium, assembly GCA_963809715.1. Taxonomy (GTDB): domain Bacteria; phylum Actinomycetota; class Acidimicrobiia; order Acidimicrobiales; family RAAP-2; genus Bog-473. Next base: position 300,033 of record CAWEKO010000006.1, read on the forward strand.
CGGCATCCTGCACGCGTCAAGAACGAATCCGAGATCCCAGGGAGTGCTACCCATTGGCTTGGCCGCCGAGCGGGCTCTAAGGGTGGTCCCTCAGCGCTGCATCGCCTTGGTCTCGACGAACTCCTCGAGGCCGTACTTACCCCGCTCGCGGCCGATGCCCGACTGCTTGTAGCCACCGAAGGGAGCGGACGGGTTGAAGTTGCCGCCGTTGATGTCGACCTGGCCGGTGCGCATCTGGCGAGCCACCCGCTCGGCCCGGCCGGTGTCGGCACTCCACACCGCGCCGGCCAGCCCGTAGGGCGTGTCGTTGGCGATCTCGATCGCCTCTTCCTCGGTGTCGTAGGGGATGATCGACAGGACCGGTCCGAAGATCTCCTCCTTGGCGATCGTCATCTCCGGGGTCACCTCCGAGAAGATGGTCGACTGCACATAGAAGCCCTTGTCCAGCCCCTCGGGTGCCTCGGCCCCGCCGACGACCAGCTTGGCCCCCTCCTCGATGCCCTTCTTGATGTAGCCGCGCACCCGGTCGCGCTGGACACTCGAGACCAGCGGGCCGAGCAACTTGCCTGCCTCGAAGGGGTCGCCCGGGGCGAATCCCGCCGCGGCACCGGCCGCCAGCTCCTCGACCTCGGCCAGCCTGCTCCGGGGCACCAGCATCCTGGTGAGGGCCGAACAGGTCTGGCCCGAGTTCATGTAGCAGCCGAAGACCCCGGCCGGCACGGCCGTGGCGAAGTCGGCGTCGTCGAGGAGGATGTTGGCCGACTTGCCCCCCAGCTCGAGCGACACGGGCTTGATGTTCTCGGCGGCCAGCTGCATGACTCGACGCCCGGCCCGGGTCGAGCCGGTGAAGGACACCATGTCGACCTTGGGATGGGACGCGATGGCCTCGCCGACCACGGGCCCGACGCCGGTCACCAGGTTGAAGACGCCGGCCGGCAGGCCCACCTCGTGGATCACCTCGGCCAGGATGAAGGCGTTGATCGGCGCCACCTCGCTGGGCTTGAGGACGACGGTGCAGCCGACGGCCAGGGCCGGCGCCACCTTGAGGGCGATCTGGTAGAGCGGGAAGTTCCACGGCGTGATGGCACCGACGACACCGACCGGCTCGTGCACGACGAGCGAGTTGCCGATCTCCTCTTCCCACGGGAAGTTCTCCGCCGCGTTGGCCGCGTCGGCGAAGGCCCCGGCCGGGAGCCCGACCTGGATGGAGCCCGACAACGTCATGGGCATGCCGACCTCGTGCGAGATGATTTCGGCCACCTCGTCGGTACGGGCGGCCAAGGCTTCGCTGATGCGCTTGAGCAGCTTGCCGCGCTCCTCGCGGGAGGTGGCGGCCCAGGCGGGGAAGGCGGCCGCCGCAGCCTGCGCGGCCTTGTCGACGTCCTCGGGCGTGCCCTCGGGGATGGTGGCGAAGACCTCCTCGGTGGCGGAGTCGATGACCTCGAGGGTCCCGCTGCCGGTGGATGGGACCCAAGCCCCGTTGATGTAGATCTTGTCGCGCACGTCCATAGGAGGCCTCCCGCTCGATGATCGAACCACCCCTCACCCTACCTAGGGCGGGCGGGGAGCGCACCGGGGCGGGGCTGCTCGTGACTCCCCGGCGCGCTTCGAGGCGCTACGACTTGCCGAGCAGCGGGTGGTCGCCCATGCCCACGGGCTGGAGGTGCTGGCCGAGCACCTCGTGGAAGTGGTCGGCCACCTCCTGGGGGGTCCAGCCGCCGTCACGCCACATGGTGGCGATCTGTCGTGGCGTCTGGAAGAGGGTGTAGGCGAACCCGGTCCGCCCGAGGACTTGCCCGTTCACGTAGGAGGCGTCTTCGGAGGCCAAGAACGCGATGAGCGGGGCGTTGAGGGCCGGGTTCTGGTCGGCCGGTGGCTCCTCCCCCTTGTAGAGCCCCTCGGTCATGCGGGTGAACCCGGCCGGGGCCACCGCATTGACCGTGATGCCGTACTTGCCGAGCTCGAGGGCCCAGACGAAGGTCATGCCCATGATGGCGGCCTTGGCCGCTCCGTAGTTGGTCTGGCCGAAATTGCCTCGCAGCCCGGCCGACGAGGTGATGTTGACGATCCGCCCGTACCCGGCGTCCTTCATCAGGGGGGCGGCGTGGCGCACCGTGTTGAACGTGCCCTTCTGGTGCACCGCGATGACGGCGTCGTAGTCGGACTCGTCCATCTTGACCAGGGTGCGGTCCCGCACGATGCCGGCGTTGTTGACCACGATGTCGATCTTCCCGAAGCTGTCCACCGCGGTGCCGATGATGCGTCCCGCGCCCTCGAAGTCGCTCACCGAGTCGTGATTCGGCACCGCCGTGCCGCCGGCCGCCTCGATCTCGGCGCAGACCTGGGCAGCGGGATCCTCCTGCGTGCCCTCACCGCCGAGGGTCACGCCGACGTCGTTGATCACGACCTTGGCTCCCTCGGCTGCCAGGCACAGGGCGATGTCCCGCCCGATGCCCCGACCGGCCCCCGTGACTACCGCCGCACGACCCTCGAGAAGTCCCATGGCGGCGCACATTATCCCGGGCCACGGCGACCGTTCCCTGACATACGTGTCAGGCATTGCCACGGGCGCTGTACCATCAGGCGGTCAGCGGGCGAGAGGGTCGCCCGCAACCGAGCGATGAGGAGCCCGGCCATGGCCACCTTCATAGAGAACGCACCCGAGAAGATCGTCGCGGCAGCCAAAAAGCTCCTGGAAAAGGGCTTGGTCGAGGGCACCTCGGGCAACATCTCGGCCCGCATGGAAGACGGCAACGTCGCCTGCACCCCGTCTTCCCTCGACTACGAGATCATGACCGTCGACGACATCGTCATCGTGAACCCGGCCGGCGACGTCGTGGCTGGTGAACGAGGTCCGACGTCGGAGAAGTACCTGCACCTGGCCGTGATGAACGCCTACGAGGACATCGGCGTCTGCATCCACTCCCACGCCGTCCACGCCACCATGTTCGCCGTCGCCCACCACGACATCCCGAGCTGTATCGACGAGTTCACCGTCTACCTGGGCGGCGACATCCGCTGCACCGAGTATGCGCCCAGTGGCTCGCCCGACCTGGCCGAGCAGGTCGTCAAGGCGCTCGAGGACCGGGGGGCCGCCCTCATCGCCAACCACGGCATGGTGGCCATCGGCACGACCATGGAGAAGACCATGCACAACACCGCGCTGGTCGAGCGCTCCGCCAAGATCATCTGGGGGGCCAAGCAGCTCGGCACCATCTACCCGCTGCCCGAGAAGGTCAACGCCAACTTCGCCAACGTCTACCCCTACATGCGATAGGCGACATGAGCGACGGCACCATCCGGGCCCGGCTGAGCGAGCTGGGGCTCACCTTGCACGGACCCCACCCGCCCCATGACCCCCTCGACGCCGTGGTCGTGCACGACGGGATCGCCCGCACCTCGGGCCAGCTGCCTCGTATCGACGGGAAGCTGACCTGCCTGGGCCACCTGGGCGCCGACGTCACCGTCGAGGAGGGCCGGGAAGCCGCGGCAGTGTGCGCGCTCAATGCGCTGGCCGTCCTCGAGGCCGAGCTCGGCTCGCTCGATCGCATCGAGCGGGTGCTCACGGTGACCGGATTCGTTGCTTCGGCGCCCGACTTCCACGAGCAGCCCGCCGTCATCGACGGGGCCAGCAAGGTCCTGGCCGATGTGTTCGGCGAGGCCGGTCGCCACACCCGCTCGGCCGTCGGCGTGGCCGCGTTGCCCCGCCGCGGCGCCGTCGAGATCGAGGTGACGGTCGCTCTCAGGGCTTGACGAAGGCCTCCTTCATGGCCGTGCGTACCGCGCCGGCTTGCTCCCAGTAGTTCGTCGTGCCCTTCTCCTGGAGCTGGCGCACCGCCTCGATGGCGAAGCCGTAGCTGGCGGCGGCGATGGCGCCCCCGACGGAGATGCGGCTGACGCCGAGCTCGGCCAGCGCACCGATGGGGGGCGCATCGGGAGTCACCAACACGCTGACCGGTCGGTCGACGGCCGCCAGCAAGGTGCGCAGCTCGGCCGGGTCGACCACGCGGGGGCGAACAGCACGTCCGCGCCGGCTTCCTGGTATGTCTGGAGTCGGGTAATGGTGTCGGCCAGGTCGACCCGGCCGTGGAGATAGTTCTCGGCGCGTGCAGTCAGCACGAAGCGGACCGGTCCCGAGTGCGCGGCCTCGGCCGCTGCCCGCACGCGGTCCGCCGCCTCAGCCAGCTCGTAGATGGGCGCGTCCGTGTTGCGAGTGAAGTCCTCGATGGATCCACCGGCCAAACCTCGCCCGATGGCCGACGTAATCGTGGCGGCCACTCCCTCGGGGTCGTCGGCGAAGCAGTCCTCGAGATCGGCTGACACCGGGATGTCGACGGCGTCGACCAACTCGCTGCAATGCTCGAGGACCTCCTCCCGGCTCATGGCTCCGTCCAGGCGACCCCGGCTGGCGGCGAAGCCTCCGCTGGTGGTGGCGATGGCGCCGACTCCCAACGACTCGAAGAGCTTGGCCGAGCCGATATCCCAGGCGTTGGGCATGAGGAGGGGGGTCCTCGCCACGTGCAGGGCCAGGAAGCGCTGCGCGTTCTCGGCTGAACTGGTGCGGCCGGCATGGCTCGTGGGGGAGGTCATGTCCGCACCGTACCGGCGTGTCGTGACAGCGTGATCAGCTGGCGGCTGCGGCCTGTTCGGGGAACTCCCAGTACTGGATCTCGCAGGTCATCGGAAGGATGTAGCTGAGGTACAGCGAGTGGATCTTCACCATGCCCTGGTCGTCCATGTGCAGGTCGATGAGCTCCATGCGATCATCCTTCTGTTGGAACTCCTTGGCCCGCTGCTGAATCCCCTGGAGGTCCTCGAAGGAGTTGACCGCGAAGCCGTAGTGATCCATACGCGGGCAGCGCATCGGATCGTCTTCCCTGATGAGAAAGATGAACTGGTCCCAGTGGACGCAACTCAAGATGAGGCGGCGCTTGTCCTCGGTCATGACGGCGATCTCGTCGAAGCCAAGGACGTCCTTGAAGAAGCCGCACACGTCGGTACGGTTCGTCTCGTCGAGCAGGTCGGCCGGCAACGACATGGCGACGTGGTTGAAGCGGGGATTCCCTGACGGATAAAAGGGATGTGGCATCAGCTTCCACCTCCTGGTGCGACCATGACCTTGCCGGCGATGCGCCCGACGGCCAGGTTCTCGAGTGCGTCACGGATCCCGTCGAGGGCGATCTCGTCGGGATCGATCAGGAGGTCACACGGAAACCCATCCGAGGCGAGCAGTTCGAGCGCCTTCTCGAAGCCACCAAGGTCGTAGACGAACGAGCCCGTGACGGTCAGTTCGTTGAGGATCATCCGGTTGATGTCGAAGGTCGGGTGGTCGATGCCGGCGCCCACCATGACGAGGATGCCACCGCGACCGACCTGGCAGAAACCGGCCTCGAGGGCGGCCCGGTGACCCGAGCACTCGAGGACCACGTGGGCGGCCCTCGTCGATTGGCGCTCCGGTTCCCATGAGGGGAAGACCTCGAGATCGGACGGGTCCACGACCTCCTTGGCGCCGAGTTTGCCGGCCAGCTCGCGCCGTCCCGGATTCGGCTCGACCACGGTGACGTCGTCGATGCCCATGGCCCGCAGGGCGGCAATGCTCAGTGCTCCGATGGGACCGGCCCCGAACACCAGCACGGTGTCTCCGGGCTGGACGCCCGAGCGCGTGATGCCGTGCATGGCCACCGAGAGCGGCTCGGCCAGTGCCGCATGACGTGGCGCCAGACCGTCGGGCAGGCGCAGGACACCGGCGGCCCGGCACAGGATGTACTCGGCGAAGGCACCGTCGCTGTGGCTGCTCGTCATGTCGTTGCGGTTCTCACACTGCGACGGCTTGCCCTCGCGGCAACGCCGGCACGTGCCGCAGCGCGGTGATGAGCCTCCGACCACGAGCTCGCCCACCGACCAGCTGGCGACGTTGTCCCCGATGGCGGCGATCGTCCCGCTCCATTCGTGCCCCGCGACAACTCCCGGTGGCAGTCCCCACCCATCGCGCAATTGGTGGATGTCGGACCCGCAGATGCCGCACGAGTGCACCCGGACGACAACTTCGTCCGGGCCCGGCTGCGGCACCGGACGTTCCTCGACCGTGATGACCCCCGGCGACTGGTACACCGCCGCCGCCATGACCGCGGGTAGCGGCCCCCCCGATGATGAACCTGACATAGGCGTCAGGCTACGCGTTTGCCCGCAGCCAGGCGAGCCCCCCGCTCAAGTGGCGCAGGAAGACCGGGAGCTCCCAGGCCAGGGGGAAGTGGCCCAGGGCGGTATAGAAGCTGCGGGCCGGTCCGTCTGCGATGCACCAGGCGAGGGGAAACCCGCAGTCGGGGACCCGTCCGCCCGGAGCCGAGAGGTCGACCTGCCCTTCAGCCAGGCGTAGGAGTACCCGGGCGTCGGGCCGCAGGTCCTTAAACAGGTAGACCTCGTCGGTCCAGTCCCACTGCTGGCCGATGTGGGCCGTGGACGGATGATCCTCGTCGACGACGTCGATGGCGAATTGCTGGGTCCACGGATGCCCGTCGAAGCGCGCCCCGAGCATCGCCCCGTACTCGGGCCAGGTGTGGCTGGCGTCGGTGGCGGAGTGGACGCCGAGCAGGCCGAGCCTTCCGTCGCGCCACGACGAGGAGATCGCCTCCTTCTGCTCGGGCGACCACGGCGTCTCCCCGATGGTGAAAAGGGCGAGGACACGGGCGGCGGCCACGACGTCGGGTGACACATCACGCACGTCGCTCACCGCCACTGGGCGGAGGCCGGCCATGTCCGCCAGCTGCGACAGTCCGACCGTGGCCTGGGCCAAGGTGCCGTGCACCCCGGCGGGAGAATCGACGTAAGGCGCCACCTGGGTGACGATGAGCATGTTCGCGGCCATGCGCGGAGTGTACGGCTGGTGTGCCTCCCTCGTCGGATGATCGAATGCGTCTCGCACCCGAACGAGGAGGACGACGTGAGCGCGATCAACAGCCCTGAGGAGACGGCACGAGCACTGGCCGAACTGGGATCGGCCACGCTGGGGGAGTCGGGCGGACGGGCCGCTGACCGCCGGCTCCGCCCGGCCTGGCCCGGCGCCCGCATCGCCGCACCCGCCTACCCGGTGGGCTGCACCCCGGGCGACAACTTGGCCGTGCACGTCGGCGTTACCAAAGCACCGCGGGGGAGCGTGCTCGTGGTCGACGTCGGGCAGGTGGCCGATCGCGGCTATTGGGGCGAGGTGCTGACCACCGCCGCGGAATCGGCCGGGTTGGCCGGGTTGGTGCTCGATGGCGGCGTGCGTGACGTCGCCGCACTCGAGGCCCACGGTTTCCCGGTCTTCTCCGCGACCATTGCGCTGACGGGGGCCAGCAAGGACAAGCCAGGCACCGTCGGTGCTCCGGTGCGCGTGGGCGGCGTCGAGGTCTCGGCGGGGGACTGGGTCGTCGCTGACGTCGACGGCGTGGCCTTCATTCCCCAAGAGTCGGTGGACGAGGTCCTGGAGGCCGGACGGGCCCGCGAAAGGAAGGAACTCGGCTTCTTCGAGGCGCTCCGCTCGGGCTCGACGACGGTGGAACTCCTGAGTCTCGACGCGTCGCTCGTACGGGAGAGCGGCTGAGCGGACTCCTCAGGGCTACGAAGCGACGGACTTGTGGATCCCGGCCACCGCAGCCTCAGGTCGAGCAGACGTGGCGCTCGAGCGATGTGTGCGCGTGCGGGTCGTCGGTGCTCGGTTGCGCTTGCTCGGTCAAGGCACCATTGCCCAGACCAGTTTGACGTGGTCGACCTCTCCGGGCGTCAGGGTGATGTTCACCGGTTGCCCGCATGGGCCTTGGGTCGCCCCGCTCGATGAGGACGGGCCGCAGCCAATGACCGTGTACTTGCCCGCGGAGAGCGAAATCCTGAAGCGGCCCGATGGTCCGACGCGGTGAACGAGCGTTATTGGCGTCACCGAGTCGAACTCCACCTCGACTGATCCGGCCGTGGGGTGGAACTTGCCCGGGAAGGCGCCGCCCTCGTAGCCGAGCTTGCCGACCAGTTGGGCCTGCGAGCTGGTGGTGGGTGCGGCATGCGCTGGAACTGCGCCCAGAGCAAGCATTGCGATGCTGGCGGCCGGGACCGCCAGAGCCAAATTGATCAGGCGTTTCATGGGTTCTCCCTTATATCAAGCCAAGGACCACTCGCCGTGGCGAAGTCCAGCTTGGCGGCACGCCCCGCCGAACGAGCGATCGCCCAACTCCACCTCCAAGAAGGATCGTGCCACGACGTCGGGCGTGCGACAAGCGAATTCTCTGTGACGTGACAACACCTGGCGGGCGCTCGAGGCTGCACGGCTGAGCGGCTGAGCGGCTGAGCGGCTGAGCGGCTGACGGGAGTCCTCAGGGATAGCCGAAGGACTTGTGGATCACGACGCTACCCACGGCCTTGTCGTGCAGGGTTTGGTTCTTCCGGTCCCAGAGCGGAAAGAGCATGTCGAGCACCCAGGGCAAGAAGAACACCAACGCAAGGACGTATTCGAGGAGTGCGCGCCCAAAGGCCCGCCCGTAGCCAATGGGTTGCCCGGTGGCGACATCGACGGCCCGCACGCCGACGGCCATCATGCCGATCGTCTGGCCGCGGTTCGAGCCGCAGAAGACAGTGCCATAGCCGACCACCAGGACCGCACCGACCAAAAGACCCCACCAGTGGACTCCGAAGGAGCTGGAGTCATACGTGCCTCCGCCATTTGAATTGATGATGCGGTTCGTGTGGTATCCGCCAACCAGTATGGCCACCGGGATGGAGACGACCGAGACGATCAACCAGTCGAGGAGCCAGCCGCCCACTCGCTGGCCATAGCCCGCGAGGGATTCGCCCGACGCCGTTGGCGGTGGCGGGGGAGGAGGCATGTAAGCCGGGCGCTTGCACGTGCTCGGTCCACCGTGGACCCGCTCCAGTAACGCTGCGACCCGGGACGACCCTGGGGATCGGGATACCAACCGGGTGGAGCAGTGGCCATGGCGGATGTTCTATCCGCGGGGGCGCTGTTTCGGAGGGATGCCCGGTCAGGTGAATGTGTGCGGACAATTATTAAGTCTCAACTGATAAGTGTCAGCTCCGGGACGAGGACGATGGGGGGCGGGTCGAAGTCGGCGCCGGGCACGCCGCCGGATCCGGTCCGGTGGCATGATGCGGCGGTGAGCAAAGAAGAACACGCAATCGAGCGCATCGAGATCCAGCGGACCATCCCGGCGGAGGCAGGACGGATCTTCTCCCTGCTGCGCGATCCCCGGGGTCACGTGACCATCGACAGCTCGGGCATGCTCCAGGGCTTCACGGGGGAGCCGGTGAGCAAGGTGGGCGACACCTTCGTCATCCACATGGACCGTGAGTCGCTCAACGACTATCCGATGGGTCGCTACGACGTGACGGTCGTCTTCACGACCTATGAACCTGACCGGGAGATCGCGTGGACGGTCGAGGGCACCATCAAGCCGCCCATCGGTCACATCTACGGCTACACCCTCGAGCCGACCGAGGGCGGCACGCTCGTCACTTCGTACTACGACTGGTCGCAGATCGCCCCGGAGTGGCGCGAGGCCAACATCTTTCCCGTCATGTCCGAGCTGGCGGTGCGGGCCACGCTCGGCATTCTCGAGCGCACGCTGGCCCAGTCGACGCAGTGGTGAGCTGAGCTCAGCTCAGCTCAGCTCAGCGGCAATCTGCGCAGAGCCCGAGCAGGGCGAAGTGATGCGGGTCGATGGTGAATCCGAACTTCGACTGCGCTGCTTTGGTCAACCCGTCAAAGAATGAGTCAGGCGCCTCGATGAGCGTGCCGCACTGCTCACAGACGAAGTGACCGTGGACGGAGCTGGCCAGGTGGTACGTGGCCGGACCGTGACCGAAGTGCGAGTGCACCACCACGCCGAGGCGCTCGAGCTCTTCGAGGTTCCGGTAGATCGTCGAGAGATGGATGTCGGGGTCCTCGGACTGGACCTCGAGGGTCAGCTCCTCGGCCGTCCGGTGGCCCGTGGTGGCGAAGAGCGCCCGCAACAAGATGCGGCGGGACGAGGTCACGCGGCCACCGTGCTGGCGGACGAGTTCGAGGGCCTCATCGAACGTCTCGGCCTTGCCGAGACCGGCCTCGTGTGCGAGAGCGTGCCTGGTCATCGGGACACCAGACGCCATGGTACCTGGGTATCTCCCCGAGCCTCGGCGGGGCGGTGCGCCAATGACATCCGATCAGGGCGTCTATTACGAATGATTTGCAATAGTCCTAGAGTGAGCGACGACCGGCTGGGCTGGACAGGAGGTGTCGACAATGGCGAGGGCGGGCCGGGTGGCGGCGTTGCGCGACGGGCTCTCCGGGCGCGAGTGGGCCCGGGTCGGCGGCATGGCGCTGACCGTGCTGGTGCTCAACGTCGTGGGTTGGTCGCTGCTGCTGATGGCCGTCGGCCACCACTTCCACGTTTCGCAGACGAAGCTGTTCGGGCTGGGCACCGGCGTCCTGGCCTTCACGCTTGGTATGCGCCACGCCTTTGACGCCGACCACATCGCGGCCATCGACAACACCACCCGCAAGCTGGTCCATGACGGCCAGCGCCCGCTGGGGGTCGGGTTCTTCTTCTCGCTGGGCCATTCCACCGTCGTCTTCGTCCTGGCCGTCGCCCTGAACCTCGGCATCCGTGCTCTCAATCTCCAGGTCAGCGCGCCGACTTCGGGCCTCCACTCGGCCACCACCATCGTGGGCACCAGCGTCTCGGGCGCCTTCCTCTATCTGATCGCGTTGTTGAACGTCTTCGTGCTGGTCTCCATCGTGGGCGTCTACCGCCGCATGCGATCCGGCCACTTCGACCACGAGGAGCTCGAGCGCCAGCTGGACAGGCGGGGCGTGATGAATCGCATCTTGGGCGGTTACGCGAAGCGCATCGACACCCCCTGGAAGATGTATCCGGTCGGTGTTCTCTTCGGCCTTGGTTTCGACACGGCGACCGAGGTGGCGCTGCTGGTCCTGGCGGGGACGGCGGTCGTCGGTGGGTTGCCCTTCTACGCAGTGATCTCGCTGCCGGTGCTGTTCGCGGCAGGGATGTGCCTCTTCGACACGCTCGACGGGTGCTTTATGAACTTCGCCTACGACTGGGCCTTCTCGAACCCGGTGCGCAAGGTCTTCTACAACCTGACCATGACCAGTCTCTCGGTTGCCGTGGCCTTCCTCGTCGGCACGATCGAGCTGCTCGGGCTCCTGGGCCAGGAAGCGGGACTGCACTCGCCGTTCTGGAACGTGGTGAAAGGATTCAACATCAACACGGCCGGGTTCGCCATCGTCGGACTCTTCGCCGCAACCTGGGCCATCGCCCTCGTGTACTGGCGGCTGGCCAGGGTGGAGGAGAAATGGAACGACGCGCTGGTCTCGGAATCGGTGGACGAGGCGGTCTCGGTCTGATCTCTTCGAGGCGAGCGGATGCTGCTCGGTCAGCTCGCTTTCGACCCCAAGGATTGAACGGCTGCCATGCCGACGACCGGCTGGTTCAGGTGCAGACCGCCGGCTGAGCCGTAGAAGGCGGCATTGCCGAAGCTGAAGATCCCGCCGTCGCGCCCGACGAGCCAGTAGCCCCGACCGTCGGCGGTGTGCTCGATGCCGACGATGGGGGCGTTGAGCGGGAGGCCGCCGGTGGAACCGAAGTAGCCGGCGTCACCGAAACTGAAGATCCCGCCGTCGGAGGCGACCAGCCAATAGCCGTTCCCGTCAGGAGCGGCGGTCATACCCACGATCGGTTTCTGGAGGGGCAAGCCCCCGGCCGAGCCGAAGAAATGTGCGTCACCGAACGAGAACACCCCGCCGTCCGATGCCACGAGCCAGTACCCGTGACCGTCCAGGGTCGACGCCATCCCGACGATCGGCTTGTCGAGTTTGATCCCGCCGGTGGAGCCGTAGAAGTTGGCATCGCCATAGCTGAAGATGCCGCCGTCGGACGCGACCAACCAGTAGCCCGCACCATCGGGCGTGGGTGTCATTCCCACGATCGGCGCATTGAGGTGCATGCCCCCGGTCGAGCCATAGAACACGGCGTCGCCGAAGGCGAAGATGCCGCCATCCGACGCCAGCAACCAATAGCCGGCACCGTTGGGGGTGGCGGCCATGCCGACGATCGGTGCGTTCAGGTGGAGACCTCCTGTGGAGCCATAGAACGGAGCGCCTCCGTAGCTGAAGATGCCGCCATCGCTGGCCACCTCCCAATAGCCGGGAGGTCCGAGAGCTCCGACGTCCAGGGTGAGGTTGGAGCTGCCCGCGAGCTGGTTGGCGTCGGTCGCTGTGACGGTGACCGAGTAGGCCCCTGAGAGGAGTGGGGTGCCGCTGATCGCGCCGCCCGGCGTGAGCCGGAGCCCGGGAGGTAGGGCACCGGCGGCGACGGACCAGCTGTAGGGAGCGAGGCCGCCGGTCGCATCGAGGCTGGTGGCGTAGGGGACGCCGACGCTCCCTGTGGGCAGGCCGTTCGTCGTCACCGTGGGCGGAGCCAGGAGGGTCACGATCATGCCGCCGCCATTGGTCGCGTTGCCCCCGGCGACGCAGTTGGCCGGTCCAACGCAGGTCACGGTGAGGAGGTTCGAGACGCCAGCCGGTGTCGCTTGGGGGTTCCAGTTCGAGCCGCCGTTCGTCGTTTGCAGGATGTTCGCGCCCCCGACGGCGGTGCAGGTCGTGGCGTCGACACACGAGACCGAGGACAGTGCGGTCGAGCCGAGCGGGTCGCCGAGGTTGTTCCATTGGGCGCCTCCATTCCCGGTGGAGAGCACGGTGGAACCAACGGCCAGGCAGCTCGAGTCGCTCGAACAGGAGATTCCGTTGAGAGCCGCGACTCCCGAAGGCACGGTTTCGTGCGACCAGGTGGCTCCACCATTCGTCGTGCTGATGATGGCGGGACCACTCGACGTGGCGCCGAGCGCGACGCAGGTCGAGGCATCAGGGCAGGTGATCGCCGCGAGGCCGACGATGTTTCCAGGAATGACCTCGGGAGACCACGAGGATCCACCGTTCGTCGTGCCGACGATGCTCGGTGACTGAGAGGTCGACGAACTCACCGCTCGGCACACCGTCGTACTTGGACACGCGACACCGACCATCGTTCCGGTCCCGGATGGAGTGGCCTCCACCGTCCAGCTTGCGCCACCATTCGTTGTACCGATGATGGCTCCGGCTCCGAAGGGGCCGAATCCGACGGCCGTGCAATTTGAGACGCTCGGGCATGCAACCCCATCTAGCCCGTCGACCTGGTCTGGAACTGGTTTCGACGTCCAACCGTGGCCGCTGTTTGAAGAACTCTGAATGGAATCAACTCCAACACTTGTGCAATGACTGGCCGAGGGACAGGTCGCCGAATTCACTTCGCTAATTCCGAGAGGCGGAGACTGTTGTGTCCAGGCTTCACCAGCGGTCGCTGTCGTCATGATGGTCGAACCCGACCCAACGCTTCCCGTGTCTCCTACGGCGACACAGTCGAAGAGGTTCGCGCAGGACAGGCCTTGCAGGTCCACGGCGTTGGCCGGAGGACTCTGTGCGGTCCATGTATGACCGTTGTCGTTTGTGACTATCCCGTACGGCGTTCCGCTGTGATTTGTACCAACAGCAATGCAGGTAACGGTGTTCGTGCATGACACTGCGTTAAGCGACACACCAAGCGGAATAGTCGTTGGCATAGTCCAACTGGTTAGGTTGACAGTTGAGAAGGAACCAGCAACACCGGAGTCTGTAGTTCCCACTGCAACGCAGTTTGTGGGGCTGGTGCAGGATACGGACTTGAGGGCATGGGCGGAGACGGCAGTGAGGACGGTCCAGTTGGTTCCATTTTGAGTCGCAACTGCGGCCGGCGAGCCGGCATCGACTCCTACCGCCACGCAAACAGTCGAGGACGTACACGAAACGCTGGCGAGGGAATTCAACCCGCTGGGAGATACTTGTGGTGTCCAAGTCGTTCCGTTGGTTGTTTTTAGGATGGTAGAGCTGCCGCCGACAGCCGTGCACTCCGTGGCGGATACGCATGAGATGCCAAAGGTAATAAACCCGGAATTATCCACACGCCAGGTTTTTCCGCCATCTTGACTGTCCAGAATTCCAGGGTTACCGCCGGCAAAGCAGACAGAGTTGGTGGGGCATGTGACGGCGGATAGGCCGATGACACCGGCCGGTATGCCTGCTTTTGTCCAACTAGATCCGCCGTCATCCGAAGCAACTATCGATGGAACGTTGTTTTGATTGTCCCCAACCGCAATGCAGGTAGTTGAGCTTGATGCGCTCGGAGCACAAGAGACGGCGCGCAAGTTGGCAAGCGGCGGAAACGAAGCTGTTGTCTGCCACTGCGAAGTCGTTGCACCTGCGGGAGTACCGCCGAGAGGCACGCTGAAAACGGCAACGGCAAACGACGCGGCGAAGGCACAAAGAACGGATGCCGCAAAGACTCGAATCGTACGCATGCGCCCCTCTCGCAAGGAAACCATTCAACCTCGATAGGTCGCTGATGGTAACCCTGCCCTGACCCGGGTCTGTCCGTCCTGTGACCTATCTCCGGGGAGGAACGGTTGCTATGTCGCGGGAATTGTCGGAACGATGAGGTTCGGAGGTGTTCGCCCCGCTAGGACGTCGGAGACTCCCTGACACGCCAGTCGAGCCATCCGAGTGCGCGTGCCGATTGTTGCACTTCCTATGTGAGGAAGAAGTGTCGCCCGCGGTGCATTCAACAACCGAGGGTTGATCGCTGGCTCGCCGTCGAACACGTCGAGCCCGGCCGCGTAGAGGGACCCTGCCTCGAGCGCGTCCGCCAGCGCGTTCTCGTCGACAACCGGTCCGCGTGCGGTGTTGACGAGGATGGCCGTTGGCTTCATCTGCGCCAGCTCCGGTGCGCCAATCAAATGCCGAGTGGTCTCGCTGAGAGGTACATGGAGGCTGACGATGTCCGAGCGCTGCAACAATTCGTGCAGAGAACCCACGTAGCCGGGAACTCCGGTGTCGTGGCGCGTCGTGTGCAACACCTCCATGTCGAAGCCGGCCGCCCGCTGAGCCACGGCGCGACCGATGCGGCCGTACCCGATCAGCCCAAGCGTCGTTCCGTTGACGTCGCGCGCCAGGTGGGTGTCGAATCCCCAGCCAGTCCAGCGCCCTTGCCGGAGGTCCGCCTCGGCCTGGGTGCTCTGACGGGCTGCCGCCAAGATCAGCAGGAAGGCCAGATCGGCCGTGGTGTCGTCGAGCACCCCGGGCGTGTTGCACACCGAGATCCCGCAGTCCCGGGCAGACGGGACGTCGATGTTGTCGTAGCCCACGGCGGCGTTGGCCACGACCCGCAGCTTCCCGGCCTGTCCGGCCTCGAACACGGCCCGGTCCATGCGGTCCGTCAAGTGGCAGACGATCCCGTCGACTTCGCCCGCGTACCGGATCAACTCGTCGGGCGAGAGTGGTGTCTGTTCTGGTTCGATGACCTCGTGGCCATCGTGGAGCAGGGGATCGGTCCCGCCCTCGGTCAGCCGGCGGGTGACGAGGACGCGGCCCACTCAGTGGGAGGTGTAATTGATTTCGCCCGCACCCTTCACGCCGACGGCAAAGCAAAAGCAGTGGATCGGTGCGTGATCTGTGGTGGGGCGAAGGGAGTGCACCTTGTCCGGCGGGATGTACACGAGGTCACCCTGGGTGATGGCTCGGTCCTCCCCGTCGATGGTCATGATGCCGCGGCCATTCATGACGTAATAGAACTCATGGGTGGGGTGGGAGTGGGGGTCGACCATGCCGCCGCCCGGGACCTCGAACTCGTTGACCAGTTCCAGGTAGCCGCCGTCGGTGATCTCCTTGAATTCCCTGGACTCGATCATCCACCACACGGGAACGGTGCCGTTGTGCTCGACGACCGGCGCCTTGTCCTCGATGCTGCGCACGTCCATTCTCGGGCCCTCCCAACCTTTCCTAGACTGACTCGAGTGTCAGGCTACGCCAAAGCCGTGAACCCCGAACCTCTCAGCGCGGCGGCCTGGGCGCCGTTCGGCTGGGTCCCCGTGCCCGACATCGATCCGCGGGACGGCGATCAGCGCATGACGTTCCAGTGGGAGGACGCCCACGTGAATCTCATCGGGCACGCCCGCAACGAGGTGCCCCAGCTGGAGCACGGCCTCGGCTGCGAGATGCTGTTCCGCCACGACACCCACACCCAGGCCCTGATGGCGCTGGACGTTCCCGCTGTGATCGCGGTGGCGTCGGCCGACGTGGAGTTCGAACGCCCGGACGAGGTCGAATCGATCCGGGTCTTCCGCCTCGAACCCCTCCAGCCCTTCGTCCTGCATCGGGGCACTTGGCACTGGGGGCCGTTCCCCGTCGAGGCGGCGGAGGTTCGGCTCTTCAACGTGCAGGGTCTTCGCTACGCCGAGGACAACCGCTGCGTGGACCTGGCATCCAAGGGTTTGTCGGTCGAGGTCGATCTGTCGTGAGCGCGCCTGCGGATCAGGGGGCGGGCGTTGGAGCTTGACCCGGCAGAAGAGGCGGAGGTCGTGTCGGCCACCGTCGCCGACCTGCTCCACGCGATCGCCGCGACCGAGTCGGGTCCGGCACAAGGGGAGCGGCGTACCTTCGCGACGAAGAGCCCGACGTGGTGGCCCGGCGGGCGCACCTTTGGCGGCATGGTGGTGGCCCAGGCCCTGAACGCGGCGCTCCAGACTGCGCCCCCGGCATCGGAGATCCACTCCCTGCACGGGTACTTCCTTCGTCCCACCCCTCCGGGCGCCACCACGATCCACCAGGTCGAACCCATTCGCGACGGCCGCTCGTTCTCGACGCGCTCATTGGTCAGCGCGGTCGAGGGCAAGGAAACCTTCCGCATGACCTGTTCGTTCCACGCACCCGAACCAGGTGACGAGTACCAGCTGGCGGCCAGCTCGGGCATCCCCCGCCCGGAGGACATCGAGGGGTTCGAGGCACCGTTCCCCTTCGACATCCGCGAGCTTGGGCACACCGAGCAACGCGCTGACGGCACCTACCACTCCACCCGCCGCTGCTGGTTCCGGACCAGGGAGCCGCTGCCCGACGACCCCGGGATCCACGCCTGCGTCCTGGCCTACTTCTCGGACATGACCGGGGCGGCCTTCCGTCCCCTGAGCCTCGGCGCCTGGGGCACCCACACCGACGCCAGCCTCGATCACGCGCTGTGGTTCCACCGGCCCTGGCGGGCCGACACGTGGAGCTTTTTCGACCTCCAAGCGCTGGTGAACGCGGGCGGACGGTCGACCATCCGAGCCACCATGCACGGCGAGGACGGCACGCTCCACCTGAGCATGGCGCAGGAGCTGCTCATCCGTGAGCTCGACGAGCCGATGGTGCTGCCCGAGACGCCGCCCTGGCGCCAACGGGCCGCGGACCGACGAGAGGAGAGGCCCGATGGGACTGCTTGAGGGAAAGCGCGCCGTGGTCACCGGTGGTGGGTCGGGCATCGGCCGGGCCACCTGCCGGCGCATGGCCGAGGAGGGAGCGCGGGTCGCCGTCTTCGACATCGACGGCGACTCGGCCTCCACCACCGCCAAGGAGATCGGCGGCCCCTCGTACGCTGTCGACGTCGGGGACCCCGAGGCGATGCAGGCCGCAGTGGACGCCGCCGTGGCCGAGCTGGGCGGCCTGTCGATCATCTACAACAACGCAGGCACCGCCGCCTTCAACAGACTGCACGAGCTCGATCCGGCGGAGTGGGACCGCGTTCTGCGCGTCAACCTGACCGGCGTGTGGGCCGGCATCCGCGCCGCCGCCCCGCACATGCTGGCCGGTGGCGCCGGGTCGATCGTCAGCACGGCGTCGATCAGCGGGACGCGCCCGGCGGCGGGGGAGGGCCCGTACTCGGCCTCCAAGGCGGCTGTGGCCGCGCTGACGGCGTCGGCCGCCCTCGAGTACGCGCCGACGATCAGGGTGAACGCCGTCTCGCCCGGGATGATCCGCACGACCATGACGGCACCATGGTTCGAGTTCATGCCGGACCAGGAGGATCGTTTCCAGCGCGAGACGCCGGCCGGCCGAGTGGGCGAGCCCGAGGACATCGCCGACGTCGTCGTGTTCCTCTGCTCGGACCTGGCACGCTTCATCACCGGTCAGAACCTGGTCGTCGACGGCGGCCTCACCCTGCACGGCTCGGGCGTGGACGGGATCTTCGACCGCATCTTCAAGAATCGCTGAGCCCGGGGTCCGTCCCCGGGTGACACTCCCGGTGAGGGGTCGGGCGGTCCCGCCGGGGTGTCCCGTCAGGGAACCGGATCAGCGGACGATCTCGACGAGGAGCACCCAGGCGTTGTAGACGGCGCCGGCGATGCCCAGGATCGTGGCGGGGACGAGCCAGTAGAGGCCGCCACCCCAGTGCGCGGCGAGCGAGATGCCGGCGAGCAACGCCGGGACGGCGCACACGGCAGTCGCACACATGCGGGAGACGAGCCAGAGCAACGGGTCGCCCTGGCGGGTGCGCCCGTAGGCGAGCTGGCTGCGCACGATGAGGACCTGCAGGGGAACGGCGCCCACCAGGATCTCGACGCCGAGCAGCCGCACGTTCTGAGGGACCAGCACCAGCGCCGACGCGTACAGGACGAGCAACAGCGTGCCCAAAGTCTCGGCGGCCCGGTGCGGGAGGAACGCCGGGCCATTGACGATCTTGTCCAAGTTGAGGGAGACGGCCACGAAGAGCAGGCCGGTGAGGGCGGCGGTGGCCCCCACCATGGCGCCGAAGTAGGTGCCCCAGGCCGCGGTGTCGTAGGCGTGCACGGCCCGGTGCCGCTAGGCGTTGGGGTCGAACAGGGCCCGGTACACCATGGTGGTCATCGTCTCGAGCGCGGTCGCGTCGATCGGCTGTCCCACGAAATCGCGCAGGTAGTGGAAGCGGTCGAGCATGGCCAGGGTGGCCATGCCGGCGGCTTCGGGATCGATGATGTGGCCCGAGGAGTCCGGGCTGATCTGCTTGCTCAGCGCGCCTGACATGGCAGTGAAGGTCTGGCGGACCATGCCGACCAGCTCGGGATCGGCCGTGGCCAGGTCGGTCCAGATGCGGAAGAGCGGCGCGTAGTTGGTCCAGAGCTCCGAGTAGGCCTGCACCCAGCCGTGGACGTCCTCCCACTGGGGCGGCGTGCCGAGCGCGGGCAGCGCGTTCAGCGTGTCGTAGAGGCCCTGGGACTCGTTGGCGGCCTCGGCCACCAGGGCGCGCAGCAGGTCCTCCTTGTTGGAGAAGTACAGGTAGAAGGTGCCGTGCGAGGTCTTGGCGATGTCGACGATGTCGTTGACCCGGGTGGCGTGGTAGCCGCGCTTGTCGAAGGCGACCATGGCCGCATTGAGCAGCTTGCGCATGGTGCGCCGACCCTGGCTGCGCAGGACCCGTTTGCTGGCGGGGGCGCCGATGGCATCGCCGGCCTCGTCCTCGGGGGCGGAACGTCCCGAGGCCGAGTCGGGCGCCTTCGCGCTGCCCGGCTTCGTCGACCCAGCAGGCCGGACGGACCCCTTGGCGGGGGTCACCGGGTCACGTCGGACTCTCGGCGATCCCATGCCCGCAGCATGGTAGTGCCGGGTATGTCCGAAATGGCTAACCTGACACGATGGTCAGGTTCGGCGGGGGCCCAAATTGAGGCTGGACCAGGAACTTTCTACGACGACGGCCATTTCCACTCTCGTTTCATGACCCTCTCCGCCCCCTCACCGGCCCGACCGGTCGTGACCTCGCTCACCGACGCGGTGGCGCAGAACGTCCGTCCCGGCGACAGCGTGCTCGTGATGATGGGGCACAGCCGGTGGACGGCGGCGGCCCGCGAATTGGCGCGCCAGTTCTGGCGCACCGACCCCGGTTTCACCCTGATCATGACCAGCCTGGGTGCGCTCGGGGCGGCCTACTTCCGGGGCGGCCTGCTCAAGAAGGTGATCACCGCCTATTCGGGCAACAGCTTCCCGACCTACACCCCCAATCCGGTCTTCCGCCAGGCCTACGAGTCGGGCGAGGTCGAGGTGGAGCACTGGTCGATCCTCACCCTCTCCCAGCGGTTGGAGGCGGCGGCCCGCGGTCTGCCCGCCGCGGTGACCGGCTCCCTCGTCGGCTCGTCCATGGCCGACAACGAGGCCTTCGCCGTGATCGACTCGCCGTTCGGTCCGCTCGGACTGCTCGAGCCGCTGATCCCCGACGTGGCTCTGGTGCACGCGGCGGCGGCCGACCCGGCCGGCAACCTGGTGCTGAGCGAGCCGCTGCTCGACGGGGTGTGGGGGGCCTGGGCGGCGCGCCGGGGCGTGGTGGCCACGGTCGAGCGGGTGGTCGAGGACGTCGAAGGGCTCGGACACCGGGTGAAGATCCCGGCCCACCGGGTCCTGGCCGTGGCGGAGGCTCCCTACGGCGCCCATCCGGGAGGCTGCTACGCACCCGGGCTGCCCGTGCGCAGCTACGGCGAGGACATCGCCCACTGGAGTGCGGTGGCCGGCGCCTGCCGTCAGGGTGAGATCGATGACTACATCGAGGAGTGGGTCCTGGGTCCGACGACGCACGAGGACTACCTGACGTTGGTGGGCACCGAGCACCTGCTCTGGCTCGAGGGCCGCTCGGACCCGATGTCGTGGAAGGCCGACGCCGACGCCAATCCCATTGTCGAGGATGTCTTCATCACCGAGTGGGAGCAGGCGGCGGCGCTGGGCGCCCGCGAGGTCGAAGCGGTGGTGGCCGACGTCGAGGCCGACGCCGTGCTGGCCGGCGCCGGGGTGGCCAACCTCTCGGCCTGGGTGGCGGTGGCCCGGGCCCGGGCGGCGGGGAGCCGGGTCATGCTCACGGCCGAGCTGGGCCTCTGGGGCTACCAGCCGACCCCGGCCGACCCCTACATCTTCAACCAGCGGGTCTTCCCCTCGACGCCCTTCCTGTCCGACGCCTCGACCATCCTGGGCATGGTCATCGGTGGACCGGGGACGCGCACGGTGGGGTGCCTCGGGGCGGCTCAGGTGGACCGGGACGGCTCCTTGAACTCGACCCGGCTGGCCGGCGGGCGCTTCCTGGTCGGCTCCGGCGGCGCCAACGACGTGGCCAGCCGGGCCACCGCGTGTGTCGTCATCACCTTGGCCCGTCCCGAGCGCCTGCCCGAGACGGCCGGCTACGTGACCTCGCCCGGGCACCGCGTGGTGAGTGTGGTGACCGACAAGGGTGTGTTGCGGCGCGACGACCGGACGTTGCGGCTGGCGGCGGTCCCGGCGGGGGAGGGCAGCGTCGAGGAGCGGGTGCGCGAGTTCGTGGCCGCCTGCGGCTACGAGCCGGAGGTGGCGCGCCACGTGGAGGAGCTGCCGGCGATCCACAGGAACGAGGTGGAGGCCCTGCGTGACTTCGACCGCCAGCGGTTGTTCTTGGACTGATCGATTCGATCGACGCACGACGAGAAGGGGTGACTGGACGGGGAGACGGGGCCGAGCGACACGGGCAGAACGAGATTTTCGACAGGCGAGAGCGAGCGGCACAGCGTGCGGTCGTTCGACACGGCGGTGGAGGCATCGTCGACACAAGGGGTGAAAAGAACACATGAAGGGCTGGAAGTACAGTGACCGGCGTCCCGGGGGGGATGCGCCGGGACAGACGAATGGGGAGCGAATGCGAGCGAGGCAGGGGTTCAAGGCGCTCGTCGCCACCGTGTTCAGCGGTGGTCTGGTGGTGAGCGCGCTCGTCGTCGCACCTGCGGCATCGGAAGCGGCGAGCACGAGCAGCGCGCCGGGGGTGACGTCGAACTCCATCACGGTGGGGACGATCTCGACCCAGTCCGGCACGCTGGCATCCAACTTCAGCTCCCTGATCTACGGCGAGAAGGCCTACTACCAGTACATCAACGCCCAAGGTGGCGTGAACGGCCGCAAGATCGACTACAAGTACCAGCTGGACGACGGTGGGAACCCGACCACGTTCAACCAATTGGCCAACACCCTCATCAACCAGGACCACGTGTTCGCGGTGACCGGCGTGGCGACCGCGTTCTTCTCGCCGAACCTCTTCGTGGAGTCGGGCACCCCGACCTACGGGTACAACGTCACGGGCAACTGGGCCGGCCCACCCAACCTGTTCGCCGCCGGTGGCTCGGTGCAGTACTACCCGGCTGAGGGGCCGATCGTGGGCTTCGTCTCGAAGCAGACCAAGTCGCCCAAGCTGGCCTTCGTCGCCTACGGCGTGGCCGCCTCCGCGGCCTCCTGCCAGGCCGGGGCCAAGGCCTTGTCGGCGAGCGGGTTCCAGGTCGTCTACACCGACTTCAAGGTCAGTTACCCGGGCACCACGGTGGCCACCGACGTGCAACGCATGAAGCAGGCCGGCGCCAACATGGTGGTGAGTTGCATGGACGTGCAGGGCAACGTCACCATGGCCCGGGCCATTCAGCAGTACGGCCTGAAGATGACCCAGCTCTGGTTCAGCGGCAACGACCAGAGCACGCTGGAGACGAACAAGAGCCTCATGCAGGGCGTGTACTTCAGCATCGCCCACGTGCCCTACACGGCCCCGACGTCGATCTACCCGGGCCTGAAGCTCTACCTGACCCAGATGAACAAGTACGAACCCAAGTACGTCAACGACGAGATCGCCATCCAGGGCTGGGAGTCGGCCGCCCTCTTCGTCCAGGGTGTGAAGATGGCAGGGAACAACCTGACCCAGGCCAACGTGGTCAAAATGACCAACACCCTCACGTCGTTCACCGCCGGCGACCTCACGTCCCCGACGAACTGGAAGAAGGGTGGCCACGCCGGCCACGCCCCGCCGTACTGCTCGGCCTACATCAAGACGGTCGGTACGAAGTACATGCCGACGCTGAACAAGGGCAAGAACGTGTTCGTCTGCTTCCGGTCGATCAACCCCAACAAGGCACCCGTCTACCCGGTCCCGGCCGGCACCCCGGCCCCGGCCTGATCGGCCGGACGGGATAGGTCGAGGGCTCGAGCGGACACGGACAAGACGGAACGGCGATGGAGACATTCCTCGGATTTGCGCTCCCGGGGGTTCCCTATGGGTGCACGTATGCCCTGGTGGGGATCTGCCTGGTCCTCACGTATCAGGCCACGGGTGTCTTCAACTTCGCCTTCGGGGCACAGGCCTTCGCTTCGGCGTTCGTCTTCACCTACCTGACCCAGTACCACGGTTGGTCGGGGTTCGAGGCCTTCCTGGTCTCGGTGTGTGTGATGGGCCCGGTGATCGGCTACGCCTTCGACCGGCTGCTGTTCCGCCACATCGCGAACTCCAACACCGTGGCCAAGATGGTGTGCAGCCTGGCCCTCCTGGTCGGGATCCCGTCTCTCCTCCCGGTGATCTTCGGGCCGCAGCAGCTCGACGCCACCGCCACGATCCTGCCGTTCTTCAACCCCAACGTCGTCTACTTCACCATCTGGGGGACGCCGATCAACGGCATCTACCTGTCCATCATCTCGGTGACCGTGGTCGTGTTGATCGCGCTGACGTTCCTGTTGCGCTTCACTGCGCTCGGCTTGCAGATGCGCGGTGCCGTGGAGAGCCGTCGCCTGGTCCAGCTCGACGGGGTGAACGCGGACGGCGTCGTGGCCGTGGCCTGGATCGTGTCCAGCTTCATGGCCAGCCTGGCCGGCGTCCTGCTGGCGCCGGTCTATGGAAACTTCAACTCCGACAACTTCATCACGCTCACCGTGACGGCGATCGCCGCGGCGGTCTGGGCGGCGCTGCGTTCGCTGCCCATCGCGGCCGCGGTCGGGGTGCTGATCGGCGTGACGACCACGGTGCTCCAGGGCTACATCCCGCCGGACAGCCTTTTCAATGCAGCCATCGTCCCGTCGCTGCCCTTCCTCCTCATCGTCGTCGCGTTGCTGTTCCTTCCGGGCATGCGCAGCCTGGACTCGAGCCGTGACCCACTGGCCACCATCGATCCACCGCCACCGCCGATCGCGGCGACGACGAGAGCGCCCACCATGAACCGCATCATCCGGGTGCTGTGGTGGGTCCTCTTCGCCGTGTTCTGCCTGTCGATGCTGACGTGGATCCCCAGCTCGTGGGCGACGGTCTTCAACAACGGCATCACGTATTCGATCGTCTTGCTCTCGATCACCCTGATCACCGGGATGGCCGGACAGCTCTCCTTGTGCCAGGCCACCCTGGCCGGCGTGGGCGCGTTCACCGCGGCCCAGTTGGCCAACCATCTCGGCCTGAACCTCCTGGTCGGCGGGCTCATCGGGGCGGCCCTGGCTGCAGCCGTGGCCGTCGTCCTGGCCCTGCTCTCGCTGCGCCTGCGCGGCCTGGGCCTCGCCCTCATGACCCTGGCCGCCGCACTGGCCTTCGACGCCACCTTCTTCAACGAGACGTCGATCTCGGGAGGACAGGAGGGGGTCAGCATTCAGGCCAAGTGGCTGGGCACGACGGAGTTCTTCAACTTCAACGGCCACGACATGTTCCTGCTCTCGCTGGGCGTGCTCATCGTGGCCGTCATCGTCGTCCTCATGGTGCGCAAGGGGACGGTGGGGCGAAATCTGGCGGCCATGCGCGGCAGCGAGACGGCCACCGCCGGTCTCGGCGTGAACCCGTCGTGGCAGCGGATCATGGTCTTCGCGCTCTCCGGTGCCATCGCCGGGGTGGGTGGCCTGCTCCACAGCATGGAGCAGCAGGTGGTGTCGCCGACCGACTGGAACGCCGAGATCTCGCTGGTCCTCGTCGTGCTCGTCGTCACCACCAGCGTGACCACCGTGGAAGGGGCGATCCAGGCCGGCATCGGGTTCTTCGTGACCGAGCAGATCCTGACCACCGTTCTGCCCGCCCGTATC
This sequence comes from uncultured Acidimicrobiaceae bacterium, assembly GCA_963809715.1. Classification (GTDB taxonomy): domain Bacteria; phylum Actinomycetota; class Acidimicrobiia; order Acidimicrobiales; family RAAP-2; genus Bog-473. The sequence goes on from CAWEKO010000006.1 coordinate 324,739, forward strand.
GGGGCGTCCAGCCTGACCGTGGTGCTCTTCGCCTTCGGTGCCCTGACCTACGCGTCCCACCCCGAAGGAGTGCTCGAGTACCAGAAGCGCAAGAGCACCTTGCGCTTCGAGAAGCTGTTGTTCCCCAAGGAGGTGGCGGCGCTCGAGCTCAAGGCTCAGACGCCGTCCATGTCGGCATCGAGCGCAAGTGGCTGACGAACCACTGCTCAGCCTGCGGGGCGTGTGCAAGTCCTTCGGTGGCATCCAGGCCGTGCACAGCATCTCCTTCGACGTGCGCGCCGGCGAGAGCATCGGTTTGGTCGGTCCGAACGGTGCCGGCAAGACGACGCTGTTCAACTGCGTCTGCGGGCAGCTGCGGCCCGAGGACGGGGACATCACCTTCGACGGGACGGTGCTCGACGGTCTGCCCACCTACAAGCGGGCCCGTCTCGGCATCGGGCGTACCTACCAGCGCATCGAGGTCTTCACCGACATGTCGGTGCGTGAGCACCTGATGGTGGCCGAGCGCGCAAGGCGGGGCGAGGGGCGCCTGTGGCGCGACCTGCTGAACATGAGCAACCCGACCCCCGACGAGGCGGAGCGGGTGGACGCCACGCTGGAACTGGTGGGCATCGCGCACCTGGCCGACTTGTCGGTGAACGCGCTCGGGCTCGGGAACTGCCGCCTGGTGGAGCTGGCCCGGGCCCTGGCGGCCGAACCGAAGATTCTCCTGGCCGACGAGCCCTCCTCCGGACTCGACCTGCACGAGACCGCGGAGGTGGCCATGGTGTTGCGCACGGTGCAGCGCGAGCGTGGCACGGCGGTGCTGCTGGTGGAGCACGACCTGTCCATGGTGGCCGACGTGGTCGACCGGGCGGTGGTGATGGACCTCGGCTCCATGCTGGCCGAGGGCACCTTCGACGAGGTCATGGCCGACCCGGGCGTGCGCAACGCCTACCTGGGGCAGAGCGCGTGACCGACACCCTGGTCCCCGGGACCGACGTGCTCTCGCTGCAGAACGTGTGCGCGGCCTACGGGCCGTACCGGGCACTCTTCGACGTGTCGTTCCGCGTCCCCGACGGGGCCGTGGTGGCGCTGGTCGGCTCCAACGGTTCGGGCAAGTCGACAGTGGCGCGGACGGTGACCGGGTTGGTGACCGCCTCGTCGGGCCAGGTGATGTTCTCGGGGGAGGACGTGACCGGCCACCCGGCCTTCAAGATCGCCCGGCTCGGCATGGCCCACGTGGTCGAGGGCCGCGGCGTTTTCTCGACCCTGACCGTCGAGGAGAACCTGACGCTGGCCTTCCGCCAACGGCAGGGCCGGAGCAAGCTCAAGGAGAACCTCGAGCGGGCCTACACGGCCTTCCCCATCCTCGGGGAACGGCGGCGCCAGATGGGGGGCAACCTCTCGGGCGGCCAGCAGCGCCTGCTCTCGCTGGCCAAGGTTCTCGTGGTGCCGCCGAAGGTCCTGGTCGCCGACGAGCTCTCCCTGGGCCTGGCCCCGGTGGTGATCGACCAGGTCTACGAGGGTCTCGAGCAGATCAACCGCAACGGCACCGCCGTGATCGTGGTCGAGCAGCAGGTCAACCGGGTCCTCAAGCTGGCCACCTGGGCGGTCGTGCTGGATCATGGCACGGTGGCCTACGAGGGTGAGCCCGCGGGCGCCAACTCCGCCGTCGAGTCGCTGATGGCCCGGCGCGAAGAGGCGGCGTCCGCTGGTGCGGGCGCCGGCGAGGCCGGCGCGGACGCTGAGGCCTGAGCCGCGCCAGGCTTGGGCCCGGCCCGGCGGCCGACCAGAGCAGAGTTGAGCAGAGGAGAGAACACATGGGAGAACCGGTCATCGTCGACGTCGTGCGCACGGCCTTCGGCAAGCGCGGAGGCGCCCTGGCCAACTGGCATCCGGCCGATCTGTTGGGGTTTGCGCTGACGTCGCTGCTCGAGCGGACCGGGGTCGACCCCGAGCGCATCGACGACGTCATCGGTGGCTGCGTGACGCAGGCGGGCGAGCAGAGCACCAACGTGACCCGCAACGGCTGGGTGGCGGCCGGCCTGCCCCAGACCGTGCCGGCCACCACGGTGGACCGCCAGTGTGGCTCCTCGCAGCAGGCCGTCCACTTCGCGGCGGCCGGTGTGGCTGCCGGCCACTACGACATGGTCGTCGCCTGCGGTGTCGAGGTGATGAGCCGGGTGCCCATGGCCTCGAACGCCAAGGGCGGGACGGGGCCGTTCCCGCCGTCGTTCCTCGAGCACATCGACGGGCGGCTGTGGACGCAGTTCCGGGTGAGTCAGGTGCTGGCCGAGCGCTACGGCATCACCCGAGCGGAGATGGACGCCTACGCGCTGGCGTCACATCAGCGGGCGGCAGCCAACTGGGACAACGGGCACTTCGAGCGCGAGGCGCTGGCGGTACCGATCAAGGCGGAGGACGGCAGCCTGACCGGCGAGTCCCTGCGCAGTGACGAGGGCATCCGTCGCAACTCGACCATGGAGGCGCTCGGCGCCCTCCCGGCCGCCCAGAGCTGGGAGCCCGACACGGCACCCGACATCACGGCCGGCAACGCGTCGCAGACCACGGACGGCGCGGCCGCCATGCTGGTGGCCGACCGGGCGGTGGCCGAGGCGTTGGGCCTGCCGATCAGGGCCCGCTTCGCGCACTTCGCGGTGGCGGCCGAGGATGCGGCCATCGTCCTCTCGGCTCCGGTGCCGGTGACCCACAAGCTGCTGAAGCGCTCGGGCATGACCGTGGATGACTTCGACGCGGTGGAGTGCAACGAGGCCTTCGCCGCCATCGCCCTCATGTGGCAGAAGGAGTTCTCCTACGACATGGAGCGCTTCAACCCTCGTGGTGGCGCCATCGCGATCGGCCATCCGCTGGGCGCCAGCGGTGTCCGCCTGATGGGGACGCTGCTGAACCACCTCGAGGCCACGGGTGGGCGCTTCGGTTACCAGACGATGTGCGAAGGCGGGGGCCAGGCCAACGGCACCGTCATCGAGCGGCTGGGCTGACCCCTTCGGGGTTTGCGGCGGCGGCTCGGCGGGCCGCCATGAGGGGATGGATCTTCTTGGTCACGATGATCCACTCCACGAGGAACGTGAGTCCCGGGACGAGGCCGGCGACGAACATCAGGACGATCCAGGGCAGGTGCAGGCGCGCCTTGAGGGCCAGCAGCCCGGCCATCACCAGGTAGACGACGTAGAGGTAGCCGTGGCCCACGCCGAAGATGGCCAGCTCTACTTTGTAGCCGCCGCCCTGGAGGTAGTGCAGCCCGGTGAAGACGAAGAGCGGGATGATGAGAACGCCGACGATGTTGGCCATCAGCTGGTAGCGGAACAACGCGCCCTCGAGACCCCGTCCGAAGAGACGCCTCATGGCGTGCGTCGGGTCACGACGGACTCGCGGTTGCGCCAGGTCTTCGCTCCCTTGGCCGCCAGTTCGGCCAGGCGGGCGTTGTAGGCGGCCAGCTCGGGATCGTCGTCGGCGGTGACGGTCGGTGACGCCGGCGGGGGTGTGATCGGGTCGGTGTTGGAGGAGGTGGCTTCCTGCTGGGCCTGACGGCGCATGCCCTTGAGTCCGACGCTGTCGTAGTCGGTATGGATCAGGAGCCACCAGAACACGATGCCGAGCAACCCGAAGACGGGCCACATCACCGAATAGAGGAAGCTCAGCTGATTCCCGTCTGCGGCCCGGTTGATCTGCCACCAGGCGGCCAGGGCACAGCCCGGCACGAACACCAGCGCGGCGAAGTGCAGCGACACCGCCCGCCGGGAGAACCACCGTTCGCGCACACCCGAATCGTACCGGCCCCACGGCGGGGGCCGGGAGGCGCCCGGTCCAGGTCGCGGGGCCTTTCCGGGCCGAACGGGGTCTGCGGCGGCCAACGGCCGGCGAGAGCCCACCGCTAGCCTGACCGAATGGCCTCGCCGCCCGACACGCGTCCGGAGCCTCCATCAACCGCCGGCGAGCGGGAGACGCTCGTTGGTTTCCTCGAATTCCAGCGGGCCACGCTGCTGTGGAAGTGTGCCGAAGTCGCTCCTGAGGACATGGTGCGCCGGGCGGTGGCGACGTCGAACCTCACCCTCGTCGGCATCGTCCGCCACATGACGCTGGTCGAGTGGAGCTGGTTCGAGAAGGTCTTCTCGGGTCTTTCCGTTCCTCCGCCGATCTCCATGGACGAGGACAGGGACGCCGACTTCAACGACCTGGACCCGGCGCGCCTCGACGAGGACTTGGCCAGGTTCGACGCCCAGCGCGACATCAGCCAGCGCGTCGTCGCCAGCGGAGAACTCGATCAGCTGGCCGCGTCGTCGCGAGATCCCCTCACGCTGCGCTGGATCCTGGTCCACATGATCGAGGAGTACGCCCGCCACAACGGGCACGCCGACCTGTTGCGCGAGGCGATCGACGGAGCCGTCGGGGAGTGACCGACACCCTTCCGGGGACGATCAGCACGGTGCACCAGTACGACCTGCCGCTTCGCCGCGAGCACGTCTGGGAGCAGATCAGCGCGGTGAGCAACTATCGCACGTGGTGGCCGTGGCTCCGCCGCTTCGATGGCCACAGCTTGGCGGCCGGCGAGGTATGGCGCTGTGCCGTGCAGCCGCCGCTGCCCTACATCGTGCGGTTCCAGGTGGCCATCGAGAAGGTGGAAGCGCCGGCCCTGGTGTATGCGCAAGTGTTGGGCGACGTGGTGGGTGACGCCACGTTGGAGTTGGAGGAGGCCGGGAGCGGTTGCCAGGCCACCTTGACGAGTGCCCTGGCCCCCGGGAACTCGGCCCTCCGCCTGGTGTCCCGTTTTGCCACGCCTCTGGCTCGCCGCGGCCACGACTGGGTGCTCGATTCGGGGGCGCGCCAGTTCATCTCCCACGTCGCGCCGCCTCGACCGGGCGGCTGATCAGTCCGCTGTGAAGTTCTCGATCCGACAGATCCTGGCCTCCGTCGTGGGTGCGGTGCTGGCCGCGGTGATCGCATCGGCCTTCGGGGTCAAGGGCACCATCGTCGGAGTCGCCATCGGCTCCGCCGCGGCCACGATCGGGACGGCGCTGGTGGCGCAGTCGATCGAACGCGGACACGAAGCGGTCAGGCAGGTGGTGGTGCGGGCCCCGGAGGACTCGGTCCTGCGCAAACTGGGGTCCACCGCGGTCGGTGGCGACACCGTGGCGAGCGTGGACGAATCGTCAATGCCCACCGAGGCGGTGGCGTCGGCCGCGGCGTCCGGCGCTGCTGAGGAGACGGCGCAGATGGCTGCGTCGGCCTCGCCGTCGTCCGACCACGCCGATGCGCTCGAGATGACCGCGGTGACGGGGACGCCGGCCACCCAGCGGCTCGAAGCCTCGGCGTCCGTGGCTCCGGTGACGTCGCGCCGTTTTACCTGGAAGGCGATCGCGGGCACGGCCGGCGTCGTCTTCCTCGCCGCCCTGGTTTTCGTCACGGTGGTGGAGCTGATCGCCGGCAAGCCGTTGGCCTCCATCTACGGCCACGCCGGTACCGGGACGTCCTTGAGCAACCTCGGCCCCGGCGCGCCGCCACCGTCGTCCACGACCACGACGAGCCCGTCGCCGACCACGACGTCGTCGACCAGCACCACGACGAGCACGACCCAGCCGTCGTCCTCGACCACGACCTCGACCGGCGTCGGCGCCTCGAGCACCACGACGACCTCGTCGACGGGTGGCTCGACCACGACCACGACGAACCCGGGCCCGGTCACCACGACGTCGGGTGGTGCGACGTCGACGACTGCGCCGAAGTCCTAGGGCGTCACCATCCCTTGAACGCCGCCGGCCGGCGTTCGACGAAGCTGGCGATCCCCTCCTGCATGTCGGCCGTGGTGGTGATCAGTTCCTGGGCCATGGCCTCGTCGTGGAACGAGGTGGCCCGGTCCACGTCGAGGGCCCGGTTGGTCAGCCACTTGGCCACCCCGATTGCCTTCGTCGGGCCCTGGGCCAGGCGTGCGGCCAGTTCCTGGAGCGCCCCGGGCAGCTCGCTGCGGGTCACGAGGCGGTTGACCAGGCCGATGCGGTAGGCCTCGGCCGCAGGGACGTCGTCGCCGAAGAAGAAGAGCTCCTTGGCCTTCTGGATGCCGACCAGGCGGGTGAGGATCCAGGCCCCACCGGCGTCGGGCGCGATGCCCCGGCGGATGAAGACCTCCACGAACTTGGCTTCCTCGGCCATGACGACCAGGTCGCAGGCGAGGGCCAGGTGCATGCCGCCCCCGGCCGCCGTCCCGTTCACGCCGGCGATGACCGGCTTCTCGCAGTCGAGGATGGAGGTCACGAGGGCCTGCCAGCCGTCGCGAATCATGCGGGCGGCCGCTCCCGCGTCGGTCTCGGGCGCGTCATCGGGCCTGGGCCGCGGCGACAGGCGACCACCGCGCAGGTCGGCGCCGCTACAGAAGGCCTTGTCGCCGGCGGCGGTGATGACGACCACCCGGACGAAGAGATCGCTCGAGGCGTCGCGCACCCAGGCGGCGATCTGGTCCCGCATGAATTGGGTCATGGCGTTGCCGGCGTCGGGCCGGTTGAGCGTGATCCAGCAGATGCCGTCCTCGATGCGCCGGGTTACGTCGTCGCCCGCGGGGTTCTCCGTGGTCTCGGTCATTCCTCTCCTCGTGTGAGTGTGTGAGTGGGTGTCTGGTGGCGCAGGACCTGCGTCTCGGCCGACCGCGGTGTCGGCCAGGGGCCGCACGTGCACGGCCGACCGTATCCGGCCACCTGGTCAGTGTCGATCTGACGCGCCGCGACATCATGGCCGGTGGGGACCGAATTGTGGGGTTTTTGCGCCCCCCGATACGGTGGGCGCCCGCCCCGGGACCACCATGATCATTTCGGACACCACACTCGAAATCGCGACCGACTCACCCGGGGTCTGACGATGCCGAACCGCCGGGTGGCCATCGTCGGCGCCTCCATCTCCGATTGCGGTCGGGTGGACGACAAGACGGCGTTCGAGCTCTGTTTCCAGGGGACGACGCGCGCCCTGGCCGACGCCGGGATCGAGCGGGCCGAGGTGGACGGGTTCATGTCGCTCAACGGCGCGCTGCCCCCCGTCGAGCTCACCGAGTACCTGGGCCTGCGCCCGAACTGGGTGGACTCGACGGGCCACGGCGGCAGTGTGTGGGAGTTCATGCTGGAGCACGCCGCTGCGGCCATCGCCCAGGGCTTGGTCGAGGTCGTGGTCCTCAGCTACGGCTCGACGCAGCGGGCCGACCTCAAGAAGGGCCTGCGGATGGCCAATCTGTCCTTCGGGACGCGCGGACCGATCCAGTTCGCGGCGCCGTTCGGCCACCCGGTGGGGTCGCACTACGCGATGGTGGCCCGGCGCCACATGTACGAGTTCGGCACGACCATCGAACAGCTGGCCGAGGTGGCGGTCTCCGCTCGCGCCAACGCCGGCCTCAACCCCGACGCCTACTACCGCGACCCGATCACGATCGAGGATGTCCTCAACTCGGGCATGACCTGGGACCCGCTCACGAAGCTGCACTGCTGCATCCGGTCCGACGGTGGGGGATCGATCGTGCTGACCCACGAGGACCGGGCGAAGGACTGCGCCAAGGCTCCGATCTGGGTGCTCGGCACCGGTGAGGCCGTGTCGCACACGACCATGAGCGAGTGGGAGGACTTCACCGAGTCGCCCTGCGTGCGCTCGGGCGCCTTGGCCTTCGGGCGCGCCGGCGTGACCCCGGCGGACATCGACGTCGTGGAGGTCTACGACGCCTTCACGCCGATGGTGATCCTCACCCTCGAAGGACTCGGGTTCTGCCCGAAGGGTCAGGGTGGCCCGTACGTCGAGGACGGCAAACTCCGGGTGGGCGGTGCCCTGCCCACCAACACCGACGGCGGGGGGCTCTCGTCGTGCCAGCCGGGCATGCGTGGCATCTTCCTGCTCATCGAGGCGGTCAAGCAGTTGCGGGGCGAGTGCGGAGCCCGCCAGGTCTCCGGCGCGGACCTGGCCTGCGTCAACGGGACCAGTGGCTGGTTCACGGCGGCAAGTACGGCGATCCTCGGGCGGGATTAGCACACGCTCACCCAGCCGTAGCCTGGGGGCACGATGCCCGCGCCCTACGACGTGTCACGAGAGGAGCTGGCGAGCCTGCTCGCGGACGAACCGCCGTACCGGGTTCGTCAGGTCTGGGAGGGCCTGCACCGGCGGGTCCTGCGTCCCGCCGAGATGACGGACCTGCCCGGCGTTCTGCGGGACGAGCTCGAGCAGGCACTGACCCCCGCCCTCACCGAGGTGTCGCGGCGGACGGCGGACGAGGGTCAGACGACCAAGTGGCTCTGGGCGCTGCACGACGGGGCCCGGGTCGAGACCGTGCTCATGGAGTACCCCGACCGGGTCACCGTGTGCGTCTCCACCCAGGCCGGCTGCGCCATGGCCTGCCAGTTCTGCGCCACGGGCCAGGCCGGTTTCCAGCGCCACCTCAGCGCGGGGGAGATCGTGGAGCAGGTGGCGGCGGGCATGCGGGAGGCCCGCCCACGCCGACTCACCAACGTCGTGTTCATGGGGATGGGGGAGCCGCTGGCCAACTACGACCGGGTGTGGTCGGCCGTCACCCGCCTGCAGGGTGAGATGGGGCTCTCCGCCCGGCACCTCACCTTGTCGACGGTCGGCCTCGTGCCGGGCATCCGCCGCTTGGCGGCCGAGTCGCTCCCGGTCAACCTCGCCGTCTCGTTGCACGCCGCCAACAACACGCTGCGTGACGAGCTGGTGCCCATCAACCGCCGGTACCCGCTCGAGACGCTCGCCGCTGCGTGTGCCGACTACGTGGCGGCCAGCGGGCGACGCCTGTCGATCGAATGGGCACTGATCGACGGCGTCAACGACCGCGACAGCGACGCGGCCGAGTTGGCGGCCTTCGCGCTTCCCCTGGGGGCCCATGTCAATCTCATCCCGCTCAACCCGACGCCGGGCTACGCCGTGGTCGGGTCGCCGCCTGCCCGCATCCGACGTTTCTGCGACGAGTTGGGCGCGTTGGGGGTGAACGCGACGGTGCGGATCACCAGGGGTGTCGAGATCGACGCCGCCTGTGGCCAGCTGGCCGCCGCTTCAGCGTCGAAGGCGAAGGTTCGATTGGTCAGCACTCCGGAAGATCGATAGAACCGGAGCATGGCAAAGACGTCACGTTCGGGACTGGTACGCCCCTCGCTCTTCTGGTTCCTCCTGCTCGACGGCGGCATCGTCGTCATGATCAAGTTGGTGGTGAGCCAGCAGGCCTACGACCGGCTCAACGGGCTGAGCGGTGACAGATTGCCGCCGCGCCCCACGCTGCGGGCCATGCTGGCCGGCACGGCGGTGATCCACGTGGCGGAGGCACTGGTCGCGGGACGGATAGCCAAACGGCGCGGGTTCGCGCCGGGGGTCTGGCGCGCACAGACCCTCGTCGTCGGGTTCCCGTCACTGCTGGCCCTCCGTAAGGCCACGTCGTGGTTGAGCGCACCGCCCTGCTGGCAGGGCGCCCGGTCGCGCGCATGGGGTTCGGGGCGATGCAGCTCCCGGGACCTGGCGTCTTCGGCCCGCCCCGGGACCGCGACGAGGCACTGCAAATCTTGCGCAGCGCCGTGGAGGCCGGGGTCGACCACATCGACACGGCGCAGTTCTACGGGCCCGACGTCGCCAACGAGCTGATCCACGCCGCCCTGCACCCGTACCCCGAGGGGCTCGTGATCGTCTCCAAGGTCGGAGCTCAACGCGACGACGCGGGGCAGTGGCACGAGGCGCAACGACCCGAGGAGCTGCGGGCCGGGGTGGAGGCCAATCTGGCCTCTCTGGCCCTCGAGCAGGTACCGGTGGTGAATCTGCGTCGCCATCCGGAGACCTCGGTGCCACTCGACGAGCAACTCGGCACCATGGTGGCCCTGCGCGACGAGGGCCTGATCGGTGCGGTCGGACTGAGCAGCGTGACGCTGGAGGAGTACCGCGTGGCATCCGGCGTCACGCCGGTCGCCTGTGTCCAGAACGCCTACAGCGTGGCCAACCGTTCGGATCAGGACGTGTTCGACGCCTGTGCGGCCGACGGGGTGCCCTACGTGCCCTTCTTCCCGCTCGGCTCGGCCTTCATGCCGGACCAGCCCGTGCTGACCCACCCCGCCGTCGTGGCGGTGGCCGAACGGCTCGGCCACAGCCCGGCGCAGATTGCGCTGGCCTGGCTGCTCGCGGTGTCCCCCCACGTGCTCCTCATCCCGGGCACGTCTTCGCGACGCCACCTCGAGGAGAACCTGGCCGCGGCCGACGTCGTGCTCGACGGGGCCGCTCTCGACGCGTTGGCCTGAACTCCGCCCGCCTGGGCAGGCGCCGGGGACTCTCTCAGTCCTCGACCAACCCGTGCCACGACCAGTGGGGAATGGCCAGACCGGCCGGGACGTCGTCCTCGGAGTCGTGATAGCGCGCCATCGTGGTCGTCGTGGCCCAGGCGAAGTAGTCGAAGAGCACCTGACGCACCGGGTCGTCCGCGCTGAAGCCGGCATCGGTCAGGGCCTGGTCGAAACAGGCGACGGCTCGGCGATCCATCTCCTCGTGCGGGCCGTTGCCGCTGTGCATGCGGACCACGGACGTCTCGTCGCCCATCGACGCTGAGTATGCGTTCGGGCCGCCGAGCGCCTCGGCCCAGTAGGCGGCCAGACGTTCGGTGTGCTCCGGATGGAACCCGTGGCTGAAGGCGTGGCTCACCACCTCGTCCGCCAGGACCCGCTCGTGCCAGGCGTGAGCGAGGCGCAGCATGCCGGCGCGGCCACCGGCGGCATCGTAAACCGAGGGCATGGGATTTCGATCCGATCTCCGCTCAGCCGCCGGCGAGCACGAGCGTCAGGACGCCGGGGAGCACGACGGAGACAGGCGGAGCGAGGCTGTCCTCAACGATTCTTCCAGTTGGGAGCGCGCTTTTCTGCGAAGGCCCGCGGTCCCTCCTTGGCGTCCTCGCTCGAGAAGACCTCGCCCGAGATCTCGGACTCGATCGCGAAGGCCTCCTTCATGTTGGTGGCCAGCCCCCGCAGCACGGACTCCTTCGTCTTGCGGACGGCGAAGGGTCCGTTTGCCGTGATGCGATGGGCGTAGTCGAGGGCCCGGGTCATCAGGTCGGCCGGACGGCACACCTCGTTGAGCAGGCCCATTTCGTAGGCCCGCTGCGCCGGAATCTGGTCGGCGCAGAGCAGGAACTCCATGGCGGCCGGATAGGCGATCTGACGGGGCAGACGCACGGTGGTGCCGCCACCGGCGAAGAGCCCGCGCTTGGGCTCCATCACGGCGAAGGTCGCCGTGTCGGACGCGACGCGCAGGTCGGTGCCGCCGAGCATCTCCATGCCCCCCGCGACGCAGGTGCCGTTGACGGCGGCGATGATCGGCTTGTAGAGCTTGGTGCCGCGCAGGACGGCCTTGACCCCGTCGTCGAGCCGGTAGCCGCCGAGCTCCTCGGGCCGGGCACCGTCCTTCATCTTGCTCTGCAGCTCGGTGATCTGGGGGATGTACGTCTTGAGGTCCGCGCCGACGCAGAAGTCCTTCCCGACCCCGGTCACGATGGCGACGTAGGCGTCGTCGTCCTCGCCGAAGCGGTCCCAGGCCGAGCGCAGCCTGAAGAAATGCTCCATGTCCATGGAGTTGCGCGCCTCGGGGCGGTTGATGGTGATGGTGACGATGTGGTCGTCACCTGCGACGTAGTCGATCGACATGGGCTCCGGTGCTCTCTGTGGCGGATCGGTCGGGTTGGGTGATCAGCCGGGACAGTGCCCGGCCGGGGGTCAGTCCTCCTGGCCGAGACGCGACGCGAAGCTGCTGACGCTGACGATGCCCTGCTCGTCTTTGGACGTCTGCCCCCGAGCCCGGGAGACGAGTGAGGTGTCGACGTCCGCCGCCTCTTCCCGCAGCGCCGCCACGGTGCACTTCTCTCGGGGCCGCACGCTGAAGGGGTCGAAGCTGAAGTGCTTCATGGCGTTGAGGTGCGTGATCTTGTCGATCTCGTCGTCCGGCACTCCCTCGATGTACTTCATGAGCGCTTCGGGTGCCTGGGGCCAGGTCGAGTCCGAGTGCGGATAGTCGCACTCCCACGTGATGTTGTCGATGTTGAGGTACCTGCGGTTGTCGACGCCGAAGGCATCGTCGATGAAGCAGGTGATGATGCGGTCCTTGAACACCTGGCTCGGCAGCTGGTCACCGAAGTCCTGGCCCGTCCACTTGTGGTGGTGCTCGTAGACGTAGTCGATGCGCTCGAGGGCGTAGGGGATCCACCCGATGCCGCCCTCGGACAGAGCGAAGTGCAGATCCTTGTACTTGCGCAGGATGGGCGACCAGACCAGGTCGGCCGCCGCCTGCACCATGTTGATGGGCTGCAGGCTGATCATCACGTCGATCGGTGCCTCGATGGAGGTCATGAGGATCGACGAAGAAGAGCCGAGGTGCATGCAGACCACCGTGCCCTCGTCGGCGCAGGCCGCCCAGAAGGGGTCCCAGTGGTCGCTGTGCAGCGAGGGCCAGCCGAGCTTCTCGGGGTTCTCCGAGAAGGTGACGGCGTGGCAGCCCTTCTTGGCCACCCGGCGCACCTCGGCCGCCGCGAGCTCGGGGTCCCAGATGGCCGGGATGGACAGGGGGATGAAGCGACCGGGCTCGGCCCCGCACCACTTGTCGATGTGCCAGTCGTTGTAGGCCCGCACCATGGCCAGGGCCTCGTCCTTGTCCTCGCGACGGGCGAAGAGCTGGCCGCAGAACTGGGGGAACGACGGGAAGCACATGGAACCGAGGACGCCGTTCACCGACATGTCTCGCACCCGCTCGTGGACGTCGTAGCAGCCCACTCGCATGTCGTCGAGGGACATCGGCTCGATGCCGTACTCCTCGGGCGGTCGGCCTACGACCGCATTGAGACCCACGTTGGGAATCTCGTTGCCGTCGTAGTACCAGTAATCGGTCCCGTCGGGGCGCCGGATCAGCTGTGGTGCCTTGTCCTGGTACTTCGCCGGCAACAGCCCGTCGAACATGCCCCTGGGTTCAATGACGTGGTCGTCCACGCTGATCAGGATCAGGTCTTCCGTGCGCATCCGCGCTCCTCCCCGTGTGCCCTTGCGTGCCGCCAATCCCTGACAGCCGTGTCACATACCTTATGCGCCCTCCCAACCGCCCCGCGACGGGGCAGCGGTCCCCTCAACAGGCGGGACGGCACGGTCGAGGGCGGTGGGGGTGGCACGGGGCGCCCCTGGTATTCGCCCGCGGCTCAGTCTTTCGCTGGGCGTGCGATTGAGCGACGCCTGGTTCGGCCTCCGCTTGGGGCGATTCGCGAGCTGCTCGCCGAAGCTTCAACCTTCGGTCACGCTCCGGCTGTCTGCAGCTCGGGTTCGCGGACCGCCGTCCCGGGGATGGCCACGGCCCCCGGTGCGCAGAGGCCCCGCCGTGGACTGATGATGTCGTCGATGATCCCGTAGTCCCGGGCCTCGGCAGCCGTCATGTAGTTGTCCCGGTCGATGTCGATGGCCACCTGCTCGACCGGTCGGCCGCTGTGGAAGGCGATGATCTCCGCCATCCGCCTGGTCAGCGAGAGCACCTCGCGCAGCTGGATCTCCATGTCCGAAGGTGCCCCGCGGGTGCCGGCCGAGCCCTGGTGGATCATGATGCGGGCGTTGGGCAGGGAGAAGCGTTTCCCGGCGGCACCGCCCGAGAGGATCATCGCGGCCGCGGACATGCCCATGCCCACGCAGATGGTCGACACGTCGGGTTCCACGTGTTGCATGACGTCGTAGATGGCCATGCCGGCGTAGGCCACACCGCCCGGCGAGTTGATGTAGAGGTAGATGTCACGCTCGGAGTTCTGGGCCTCGAGGAAGAGCATCTGGGAGATGATCAGGTTGGCGACCTGGTCGTCGACCTCCTGCCCGAGGAACACGATGCGCTCCCGCAGAAGCTGGCTGTAGATGTCGAAGGCCCGGTCGCCCCGGTTGCCCTCCTCGATCACGGTGGGAACGAGTACGTGTCGGGGTGTCGACGTGGTCACGATGGGTTCCTCCTCTTGGATCCTGCTCGGCTCCTGCGTTCCAGGTCCTCGCCAACTTATATCGAATATGAGATAATCATACATCGTGAGCGAGCGCCGGCACCCGACCGTGTTCCCGGGTTTCAAGGAGATGGCCGAACGACGGCGATCCGTCTCGGGGCAGCTGACCTCGATGCGCCGCGAACTTGGGCTTTCCCAGGCCGAGGTGGCCGCCCGCATGGGCACGTCCCAGTCGGCCGTGGCCCGCTTCGAGTCGGGCGACCTCGACGTGCGGCTCTCGACGGTGGAGCGCTACAGCACGGCACTGGGGGCGCGGTTGGAATGGAGGATCGAACATGGGTGACGACTGGCCATTGCTGACACCGCAGCCGGGCGGCCGCGACTCGCTGTCGGACCTGCTGGCCGAGCGGCTCCTGGCCCAGCGGGTGGTCCTCTTGCACGGTCCGCTCGAGGACCTGACGCTCGCCCGGGTTTCGGCCGAGCTCATGACGCTCGACGCCGAGGGGGACGATCCGGTCACCCTGCGGGTCGACTGCGGGGACGCCGAGCTGGCTGCCGCGCTCACCCTCATGGACGTCGTCGAGCTGATGGGCGTCCCCGTACGGGCGCTCTGCCTCGGGCAGGTGGGCGCGGGTGCCGTGGGGGTGGTGGCGGTATGTGCGGCTCGGGCCGCAATGCCGAGCACCCGCTTCGTCCTGCGCGAACCTTCGGCGGCCCAGGCCACGATGCACGTACGCAACGTGGTCCAGTGGTCCGAGCTCAGGGCCGAAGAACGGGCGCGCTTCTGCGATCGGGTGGCGGCGGCCGCGAAGCAACCGGTCGAACGGGTGCGCCAGGACCTCGAGCGCGGCCTCTTCCTCAGCGCAGCCGAGGCGGCGCAGTACGGACTGATCGATGAGGTGTGCCGCCCCGATGCGGCCATACACCCGTTGCCCGGTTCGGGGTCGCCGCCGATGGGTTTCCGTCCTCTGCGCTGACCTCCCGGCACGCCGCCCAAGCCCTGCGTACGATGCCGTCATGGCCGCGACCGTTCCCACGCCGCGCATTGAGCCGCTGCCCCGCCAGGCATGGGACGACGTCCTGACCCGGGTGCTCGAGGGTTCCTCGGGCGGGACCGACGAGCCCATGAACATCTTCACCACCCTCGCTCGGGCACCGGGGGATCTGTTCCGGCGCTGGCTCGGGTTCGGGGGGGCCCTTCTGGGCGGGACCCTGCCGGCTCGCCTGCGCGAGCTGGTCATTTTGCGCACGGCCTACCGCTTCGACGGGCGCTACGAGTGGGCCCAGCACATTTCGCTGGCCGAACGGGCTGGCGTGTCGCGCCAAGAGGTGACCGCGCTCGGCGGTGATCTGGGTGCGGCCGACTGGTCGCCATTCGAGCGGGCCGCTCTCGACGCGGTGGACGAGACGGCGGACGAGGGGGCGGTCTCGGACGCCACCTGGTCGGTCCTGGCCGCCACCCTCGACGAGGGTGAGCTCATCGAATTCCTGATGCTCATCGGCCACTACCTGATGCTGACGACGGTGTTGCGTTCGTTGCGGGTGCCGCTCGAGCCGCGGGCCGAGACGGTTGCCTCGTCGGTGCCGGCCGGTCCGGGCGCCTGAGAGGCTGCGAGATGGCACGTCTCCTCCAGGGTCGCAATATCACTGTGGTCGGCGCCGGGACACAGGCGTCGCGCGACCCGGACGCGCCGCCGGGAAACGGGCGGGCCATTGCCGTGCGAGCCGCCCGCGAGGGCGCCTCGGTCGTCTGCGTGGACAAGGACGAGGCGGCAGTCGAGGAGACCTGGCGCCTCATCAGCGCGGAAGGGGGGAAGGCGGCCATCGTGGTGGCCGACATCACGACGGAGGAGGGTTGCCGGCTGGCCGTCTCCGATGAGTCCACCCCGACTCCGGACGGGCTGGTGCTCAACGTCGGCACCGGCTTCGGCATGGGGGTCGCCGGGACGTCGGTCGAAGACTGGGACCGCACCTTCGCCCTCAACTTGCGCGCCCAGTTCGTCCTGGTACGCCGGGCGCTGGTGACGCTGCCCGACGACGCGTCGATTGTCTTCATCGGCTCGGTGGCGGGACTGCGGCCAGGGAGTCGGATCCCCGCCTACGACGCGTCCAAGGCGGGGCTCATAGGACTCAGCCGTCACGTGGCCGTCGAGGGGGCGCGCCGCGGCATCCGGGCCAACGTGCTCGCCCCGGGGCTCATCGACACGCCGTTGGGCCGGGCTGCCTCCGCCGGGCGACCCTCGCGGACGCGCACGCCGGTGCCTCTCGGCCGTCAGGGAACGGCATGGGAGGTGGCCGCGGCGGCCGTGTTCCTGCTCTCGGACGAGGCCAGCTACATCACGGGTCAAGTACTTGCCGTCGACGGGGGCCTCACGCTGGTATGACCGCGCACTCGGCCGAGCCGCGTTCAGGGTCGACCCCAGCGCCTCCACCCCGCCTGGGCCGGCGTATGGCCCGCTTCAACCGGGCGGTCACGAACAAGGTGTCGATCCACCTGGCCGGCTTGCTGCCCGGGATGGGCATCGTCGTCCATGTCGGGCGCCGGACCCGCAAGGTCTACCGCACGCCCGTGAACGTGCTCCGGACCAAGGACGGCTTCCGCATTCCGCTGACCTACGGTCGGGACTCTGAGTGGGTGCGCAACGCGTTGGACCACGGTGCCGTCCGCCTGGTGACCCGACGCCGCGAGTACGAGTTGAGCGAACCGCAACTGGTCGTTGATCCCGACCGCCAGCACGTGCCGCGACTTCCGCCGCGCCATGCTCCGGTTCATGCGGGTTTCCGAGTTCCTCGACTTCCGCGCCGCAACGTAGACCATCCGGCGTCCGGCATTGCGCCCGATCAGGCCACCATCTCCATGCGCAGGCCGCGAGCGTCGAGCTCGCCGCCGACCCGCACGGCGCATCCGAGAGCCAGACGCCGAGCCGTCCAGGCCCCGGCGAAGGCGTCCAACACGTCGTCGGCCCGGGCCCCCGGCGGGGGTCGACGCAGGTGCGCCTCGAGCTCGCTGTGGCCGAAGACCACTCCGAGCACGGCCGCCCTCTCGCTCCGACCTGCCGCTTTGGACTTTGGCTGCGCCATCGGCGCCCCGGCCAGGACGGCCAGGCTCCATTCCGGGAACATCTCGACGAAACGCTCCTGACGTGCGGGCGTCATGAGTGCGTCGACCTCGGCGATCTTCCCCAGAATGTTGAACAGCTGTATCGAGACCGCCTTGCCGCAGGCCTGCCGCGAGCGGGCACAGGCCTCGGCGTAGGTGGTCGCACCGAGCACGGCCCGGGCCGGCGCCGGGAACACGGAGTTGCGGCGCGGCCCGACACGACGGCGCGCCTCGACGTCGGCTGTACGGGGTCCCGACTCGGGGAGCCCGATGGGGATGTCGATCGCCACCGCGCTGAGATGGCCGACGTCGAGGTCGTCGATCAAGCCGTGGAGATCGGCCATCACCCGCACGTCGTATGGTCCCTCGCCCTCCCCGGGCACGGTCACCACGACCCAGCCGCCGCGGCAGCCGTCCACGCCGGCGACCCGCTCAGAGAACGGCGTGGTTGATCCCGTCCTCCGGGGTGAGGGTAACCCGCCGGCCCACCAACTCGTCGGCCTCGGCCTCGAGCATGGCGGGCACGCCGCCGTCGAGCAGGCCGTAGGAGCGTCCGCCTTCGGGCACGTCGCACACGAGCAGCGCGCGCTCGGGACCCCCGTCGTGCCCGTGCAACACCGAGTAGGTGGCCACCGTGGCCGATCCCTCGGGCGAGCCGACGATGCCCAGCGGCTCCGCCGCCGCGGCGTACGCCGGCGCCTCGACGTAGGGCCCCGGCACGGTCGACCACACGCCGTAGGCGTGCTTCTGCATGTGCATCCCCACGCCGCTCACCATGCCGTAAGAGCCGGGGTCGCGGCGCAACGTCTCGGCCATGGCGGCCAGCGAGTGCGTCATGTAGTTGGAACCCGGGCCGCCGTGGTAGGGCAGGCCGCCGGTCTGGGTCACGCCGCGCCCGTCGTCCTCGGCCTGTCCCAACCCGTCGAGGGCGAAGCAGACCGAGCTGGCGAAGCACGAGTAGAGATCGAAATGAGCCACGTCGTCGATGCCGACGCCGGCGCCGGCCAGCCGCGGACGACGAAGCGGCGGCCAGCGCGGGGGAGCGCCACAGGTCGGGATGCCCAGCCACGTGGACCGGGTCCTCGGCGTAGCCCCATCCCCGCAGATAGACCCGGCGCTCCTCGGGCACTCCGAGCGCGTCGGCCTTCTCCGCCGAGGCCAGGAGCAGCGCGGCCGCCATGTCGACGTCCATGATCGAGGTCATCAGCTTCGTGTAGGGGAAGGCCACCATCCGGTTCTCAGCGGTCGGCGTGGCGATTTCCTCTGCGCTGCGCTCCACCGGGAACCAGGCGTGCGGGCTGTGCGCCGCCACCTCGGTCATGCGGGCCATGACACCCCCGATGGCGGTCTGGTGCGCCTCGAGCCCGCGCCCGAGGTGCGCCCGCCGCGCGTTCTCGAAGAGGGCGAAGGTCAGGTAGGCCTCGAACACGGCGTGGCTGATCTCGGAGGGGTCGAACTCCATGTCCATCGGGAAGGGGCGCTTCTCGGCCGGCTTGTACGACCACTGCGGCCGCTCGCCGGCCTTCTTGAGGCGTCGCACGGTGGCCAGCGCCTCGGCCCCCGCGATGAGAGCCAGGTCGAGATCGCCGGCGGCGACGTCGCGCGCCACCTGCGTCGCCAGCACGTGGGGCACCGACCCGCCAATGCCCGAATAGCGGCCTCGCCGCGGTGATGCCCCCAGGCGTTCGGCCATGCGGGCCACCGGGTCGTCGTACTGCCAGGACTGCGAGTAGACGACGTCGATGCTCTCGAGTTCACCGAGCGCGGCAGGCACTCCTGCGTCCTCTGCGGCGGCGCGCGCCACCTGCTCCCACATGTCGAGGGGTTCGGGGGCCAGCTCGACCTGGCCCGGGTGCCAAGTGTGGCGGGCCACGCCGATGATGCAGGTCCCCCTGGGGTCAGCGCTCATCTGTCTGCGAAACGGTCAGGAGCGCGACTTGCCGGGCATGGCGATGGCCCGGTCGGCGATGATGTTCTTCTGGATCTCGGTCGAGCCGCCACCGATCGTCGAGTAGCGCATGAACGCGTAGAGGCGGGTCCACTTGCCCCGGTCCACCGCATCGGGTCCGCCCTTGGCCAGCAGTCCGGCCGGACCGAGGAGGTCGACGGCCAGCGCGGCAAGGGTCTGAGCCATGGACGACCACGACAGCTTGGCGAACGGCACCTCGGGCCAGTTCTTCTCACCCTTCATGATCTTGGAGAGCGCCCGCAGGGAGAGGAGGCGGGCCAATTCGATCTCGGTCCAGAGTTTCGCCACGCGCTCCCGCAACGATGGGTCGTCGAGCGCGTCGGGGTTCACCGACTTCGCGGCCTCGACCACCGCGCGCAGGTCGGCGGCCAGGATGGCGATCTGCGAGGCTATGCCGACGCGCTCGAAGCCGAGCGTGCCCATGGCCACCATCCACCCTGCGCCTTCCTCGCCCAGGCGACACGTGGCCGGGATGCGCACGTCGGTGAAGAAGATCTCGTTGAACAGGTCCTCGCCGGCCATGTCCCTGATGGGCCGCACGTCGATACCCGGGGTCTTGAGGTTGAGGATGAACGCGGTAATGCCTTCGTGTTTCTTGCCCCGCTCGATCGCGGTGGGATCGCTGCGCAGCAGGAACAGGCCCCAGGTGGCCAGGTGGGCCGAGGAGATCCAGATCTTGGAGCCGTTGACGACGTACTCGTCGGTGTCGGCGTCGTAGACCGCGGTGGTGCGCAGGTTGGCCAGGTCGTTGCCCGCCATGGGCTCGCTGAAGCCCTGGCACCAATGTTCCTCGGCCTCGAGGATGGAGGGGAGCCACTGGGCCTTCTGCTCGTCCGTTCCCCACTGGATGATCATCGGCCCGATCTGCCAGATGCCGTTCGTGTTGAACATGCCCGGCGTGCGGTATTCCGCCATGACCTCCGAATAGATCAGGCGTTGCATGGCGTTGACGGCGCGGCCGTTGGCGTAGTCGGGACCCCAGTGGATGGCGGCCCAGCCACCTTCATGGAGTTTGCGCTGCCACTTCTGGCGGCGTTGCTGGCTCGCCTCACCGCTCAGCTGCGCGTCGTCACCGAGTGACTCGGCCTCCAGGAACGGCGGCAGATGCTCGTCGAGCCACGCGCGCAGCTCGTCGCGGAACTTCTCGTCCTCGGGCGCCAGGGCAAAATCCACGGGGGGTAAGGGTAGCGGACCCACCGTGTACTGTGACGCCCGTGTCAGGGAACGGCACGCGGGCCTGAACGAGGAGAGGCCGTGGACTTCACGTACGACGACGAACAGGTGGCGCTCCAGGAGGTGGCACGCAGCGCGCTCGAGCGCGAGTGCGGACCCGACCTCTTGCGCCGGCTGGCCGACGAGCCCGCCGGCATCACGCCCGAATTGTGGTCGACCCTGGTCGACCTGGGGTGGACCGGACTCCTGGTGCCCGAGGAGCAGGGTGGCACCGGCAGCGGTCTGCTCGAGCTTTGCATCGTGGCCGAGCAGATGGGCCGTGTGCCCCTGCCCGGGCCTTTCTTCTCCTCCGCGGCGGCGGCCACGCTGGCCGCCCGGGCCCTCGGCGCCACCGAGTTGCTGGCCGACCTGGGTGCGGGTACCCGGCGGGGCACGATCGCCCTCGGCGAACAGGGCCACGGCGCCCCGCTTGCCACGGTGCGGGCCCGGGCCCGCCGTAAGGGGGCGCGCTGGGTCCTGAACGGCGAGAAGCCGATCGTGGTCGACGGACACACGGCCGACTGGGTCATCGTGGCGGCCCGGAACGAGGATGGCGTGCACTCGTACCTCCTCGAGTCGCCCGCGGCCGAGCTGGTGCCCTCGCTCGACCCCACCCGCAAGCTGGCCCGTCTCGTTCTCCAGGACGCGCCGGTCGTCCCGCTCGGACCCGGCGGCAACCAGGCCGGGCTGTGGCAGCGGGTGCAGGACGACATCGGCATCGTGCTGGCCGCCGAGACCGTCGGCGCGGCGGACCGGGCGCTGGCCGATGCCATCGCCTACACGTCCGAACGGGTGGTCTTCGACAAGCCTGTCGCCACGTATCAGACCGTGCGCCACCGGTTGGTCGAGATGTTCCAGCAGGTCGAGATGGCCCGAGCCGGCTTCCAATTCGCGGCCTGGGCCTCGGACACCGAGTCGCCCGAGCGCGAACAAGCGGCCGCCATGGCCTCGGCCTACGCGGCCGATGCCGGGGTGCGCGTCACCGGCGACGACATCCAGCTGCACGGTGGCGTGGGTTTCACCTGGGCGAACGACGCCCACTTCCTCTTCAAGCGGGTGAAGCAGAACGAGGTCCTGGCCGGGGGATCGGGCGCGCAGTGGCACCGCCTCGCCGCGCTGTTCGTCGAATCCGCCTGAGTCAGGGGAGAATCAGGGGCACATGGTGAGCGCATCGGCTGAGTTCGATCTCCGGCCCATGCCGGAAGTGCTGGCGTCGCGCTACCTCGCCGAAGGCGCGTGGGACGACCGCACGCTCGGTGAGTTCCTGCGCGACTCACTGCTCGAGGACCCGACGCGGCGGATCCGTCTTTGGTCTCCCAGTAATCCGTATCAGGGCACGGTGGGTGAGGTGTACCAAGAAGCGCTGCACGTGGCCGGTGGGTTGCGCGCTCTCGGGATCGGTCCGGGCGACGTCGTGTCCTTCCAGCTCCCGAACTGGGTCGAGGCCGCGGTCACCTTCTACGCCTGCGCCATGCTCGGCGTGACGCTGGTTCCGATCGTGCACTTCTACGGGCCCAAGGAAGTCGGCTTCATCCTGCGCCAGAGCCGGGCTCGCGCCTTCGTCATCGTGTCGCGGATCAACCAGCGTGACTACCTGGCCGAGCTGGCCACCATCCGCGACGGCCTGAACGATCTCGAGCACGTGATCGTCGTGGGCGACACCGACGACCCGAACCACCACCGCTTCGCCGACCTGCGGTCGGCCGACTCCATCGACGGTCCGGTGCACGTCGACCCCGACACGCCGGCGCTGATCGGCTACACCTCGGGCACCACCGCCGACCCCAAGGGTGTCGTGCACACCCACCGGACGTTGGGCTGCGAGGTGCGCCAGCTGGCCGGAAACCAGGCCAACCGCGACCGGCCGGGACTGGTGGGTGCGCCCGTCGGCCATGCCATCGGCATGCTGGGCGGGCTGCTCTGCCCGCTGGTCGCCGGCAAGCCGATCTTCATGATCGACGGGTGGGACCCGCCGACCGTGCTGGCGGCCATGGTCGAGGAGCAGATCTCCGCCGGCAGCGGGTCGACCTACTTCTTCACCAGCCTGCTCGACCACCCCGACTGCGGGCCCGAGCACATCGAGCTCATGCACTTCATCGGCCTGGGCGGGTCGCCCATCCCCGACGCCGTGGCCGAGCGGGCGGACAAACTCGGCATTTCGCTGGTCCGGTCGTACGGGTCGACCGAGCACCCGTCGGTGACCGGGTCCCAGCACGAGGCACCGCGGGAGAAGCGGATCCACACCGACGGCTGTCCGATGGCGTGGGTCGAGGTGCGCACGGTCGACGAGGACGGGAAGGACGTCGGCGTCGGCGTCGCCGGCGAGATCCTCAGCCGTGGACCCGACCGTTTCGCCGGGTACACCGACCCGGCGCTGAACGCGGAGTTCCTCGACGCCGACGGATGGTTCCGTACGGGTGACGTGGGCATCCTCGACGCCGACGGCTATCTCACCATCACCGACCGGGTGAAGGACATCATCATCCGAGGTGGCGAGAACGTGAGCGCGGCCGAGGTGGAGCAGCTGCTGGCTCACATGGAGGGCGTGGCCGAAGTGGCCGTCGTGGCCGCTCCCGACGAGCGGCTGGGCGAGCACGGGTGCGCGTTCTTCCGCATGCAGCCCGGGCACGAGGCCCCCGATCTCGATGCGGTGCGGGCCCACCTCCAGGAGGCGGGTCTGGCCCGACAGAAGTGGCCCGAGGAGCTGCGCTCGGTCGAGGAGCTCCCGCGTACGCCCTCGGGCAAGGTGCAGAAGTTCGTCCTGCGCCAGCAGCTGCGCGCCGGCAACTGAACCGCGCGGCTAGCGCCGCTGGTTCCGGACTGCCGCGAGTCGTCGAGCTCGAGCGATGCGCCCGGCCGACGGTGGATGTTCGGGCGGCAGCCATCGCCAGCGATCTTCTGCCCTGACCAGCTTCCAGCCTCCGTGGGTCTTCATGTCGTGGTGCTCGGGGCAGAGGCGGGCGAGATTCTCGAGCGTCGTCGGCCCGCCGTCGGCGTAGTCGACCTCACAGTGGTCGATTTCGAGGCCGAGGCGCTTCCCACAGCCTGGAACCACGCAGGAACGATCGCGGACGACGAGTGCCGCTGCTGTCGATGGGGGAATCCAACGCGTCGACGAGGTCACAGAGGCGACGTCACGGCCCGATTTGATGACGAAGCGTGCCATGGCCTCGCCGAGCAGCTCGGTCGCCGCCTCGACGGAGACTGAGCCGATGCCTTCGATCTCGCAGTGCTCGCCGTGATCGAGCGATCCCCGCTGCAGGGCGGCCGCGTCGACGACCACGAGCGCATGAGGCCGGCTCGGCCGGCCATTCTCGGAGATCCCCGAGGCCCCGAGAAGCTCCACGAAGACGTCGAGGCGGTGGGCTTCGAGCGAGTCCCCGTCGTTGCCTCCGGCGGCCTTGGCCCGTGCCTTGGCCTTGGACTCCAGGACCGGGGCGACTCGGGCCCAGACCACCTCGTCACAGAGGAACTCGCCGCGGACACCGCCGCGCTCGTCTTGGCGCCACCGCATGTGCCGGCATCGATGCACCCGAGCTCGACGGAGGCGGGCCGACTCCTTCGTTCGAGCGGCCGCGCTCGCCGCGCTCGCCGCATCGGAAAGCTCTTTGAAGCTCGAGTCGCCCGTGGCCAGGTCGACCAGGTCGCCGAGCGCCTCGGGTGCTTCGAGTGCACTCTGGGCGAGCACGCTGATCTCGGGGGCCGAGAGCCTTCCCTCTCGAATGGGGCGGGACAGCTCTGGCGATCGTGCCGCGTGTTCGGCTGCGGAGAGGCGGCTGCGGGCGGATGACGAGGACGTGCCCGAAACCGCTGCCAGCCAATCCTGAGCCGAACTGAACCCCGCCTTGGCGAACGCCCCCGTCTCGATCACCCTGGGCGTCAGGCGCGCCATGCCCGACGCCGCGGCTCGCTCGGTCTCCCCGAGAAGGTTCACCAGTTCCAACGCCTCTTCGCCGGAGACCGCACCAGGCTCC
This sequence comes from uncultured Acidimicrobiaceae bacterium, assembly GCA_963809715.1. Lineage (GTDB taxonomy): Bacteria > Actinomycetota > Acidimicrobiia > Acidimicrobiales > RAAP-2 > Bog-473. The sequence continues at coordinate 348,945 of CAWEKO010000006.1, forward strand.
ACCGAGCCGACGACGTCCCGCAATGTGTGAAGGGCGGACATCAGTCGATCGCGCATCCCTGCGGTCGACTCGCTGCGAGGCGGCGTCATGCGAGAACCGTAAGGAAGAGGTGTGACGAGGCCGACCGTTCTCCGTCGAAGGGCCGGGCGTCCGGCCTGGACAGACGAGGAGACCACCAACATGGCGATGTGCGACTTCTGTGGAAACGAGATGGCCGATCAGCCGGTGAGCTGTGCGCCTTTTCCATCGATGGTGAACGGTCGGCAGTACGAGTCGATCCGGCCGAATGATCGTCCTTGTGGCGACCGCACCATCCGGGTGCGACATCTGTTGGCAAGGTGTATCTCAGGCGCTGGCGCCCGCCCGCGCCTCGAGCACCTCTTTCATCAGCCGCAGCTCCTTGCTTATCTGCTCGAGGCTGCCCGCCGCCGCTGCGGCCCGCACCTCGTCGCTCAACCCGTCGGGCAGCATCACCCACAAAGTCAGGATGGCCGAGCACCCGCCATCCTCCGAGGGCATCACCACGAACTCCTCGTAGGCCTCGGTCCCGCCGGCCATGCCTGCCGCCACCAGCGTGGGCGACACAACCTGTTCCGCCCACAGCTCGACCGGCTGGGTTCTCCCGGGCCGGCGCGGGTCGGCCAGACCGAACGTGTAGCGAGCCCCGACGCCACACGCACCACCCGGCCCAGCGGCGTCGCCCTCCGACACGCGCTCGACGCCGCTCACGTCAGGGTTGTACTCGGGCAGGTTGGCGAAGTCGAGCCGGTAGGACCAGACCACGTCGGCCGGCACGGTGAAGGTCGCCGATGCGACCGCGGTGGGAGCAGTGGAAGGCGCAGGCATGCGCCCGACCCTAGGACCTATGACGCGGTCGACGGGCCCCCGCCCGGCAGAGCCCCCGACTCGATGATCTGCGCCGCTTCCCTCGCCCGCTGCAACGCCAGCGACTCGAGGTCCTCGTCCGACAGCACGCCGGCAGCGTGCTGCACGAAGAGACCGACGACCATGGCGCAGAGCAGCCGAGCGATCTCCGCCGCGCTCGAGCGCTCGGTCAGGTCGGGCCGTTGTGTCGAGATCCAGTCGGCGATCGACTGTTCGAAGCTGGTGAAGAGGTCGTAGCCGACGTCACGCGCCGTGCTGTCGCCCCGGATGGCCTCGCCCACCATCAGGCGCACGAAGTCCTCCACTTTGAACATGGACACGATGATGTCGGCCACCAGCTGGGCCAGGTTCGAACCGCCCACCAGCTCGATCGCCACCTCGGGCTCGGCGGCTCGGTCCGGCATGAAGCCCTGCTCGGCCAGCACCGACTCGAGCAGGTCCCGCTTGGAGGGGAAGTAGTGGTACAGCGAGGCCACGTTGAGCCCCGCCGCCGAGGCCAGATCGCGCATGCTGGTGCCGTCCACGCCCCGCTGGGACATGAGGGACAGGGCGATCTGGAGGATGCGGCGCCGGGTGGCCGACCCCTCGCCCGGTCCGTCGTCCCCCGAGTGGGTCGCGTGCGGGCGGGTTCCATCCCCGGTTCCGGTCGGGCTGGTTTCGAGGTCGGTCATCAGCCTGGTTCCCTGCCGCATGGCCCTCGACCTGCCTCTTCCCCTAGCGGGAACAGCGGAAACAGCCATGTCACCGAGCGTGACCGTGGCCGCGATCGACGTCCCCAACGATCGTTTGTAATATGTGACACGGCTGTCAGAGACCACCTCTCGGCACCCAACCTAGGGGGTACGTCGTCGCAATGCCAGGAATCGAGACCGCCAGTTCCGCTGCTGTTCCCTTCGATCCGTACGAATTGAAGGATGTCGTCGGGGGCACCATCAGGGATCCGTACCCCCGGCTGCACGAGCTGCGGCGCCAATCGCCGGTGCACAGCGGTCCCATCGACATGGGCGAGGGCGCCGAAGAGGCGGACCCGAGCCGGCCGGCGCCCGTGACCGTCTTCGGCTTCGAGGAGGTGGTCCAGGTCCTCCGGGACAACGAGACGTACTCGTCGGCCGTCTACGGGGACGTGATGGGCATGGTCATGGGCCGCACCGTGCTGGAGATGGACGAACCCGAGCACCGCCAGATCCGTGCCCTTGTCGCCGGGAGCTTCCGCTCCAAGATCCTCGAGCGCTGGGAGGAGGACCTCGTCGCCCTGGTGGTCAACGAGCTGATCGACACCTTCGTCGACTCCGGCCGGGCCGACCTGGTGCGCACCCTCACCTTCAACTTCCCGGTGCAGGTCATCGCCCGCATCCTGGGCCTGCCCCGGAGCGACTACCAGATCTTCCAGCGCTGGGCCCTCGAGCTCACGAGCGTCTCCGCCAACTGGGATCGGGGCGTGGCCGCCTCGGTCGCCTTGCGGGACTACTTCGCGGAGGTGATGACCGAGCGCCGGGCCGAGCCGGGTGACGACCTCATCAGCGACCTGGTGCGAGCCGAGGTCGATGGTGAGCACCTGACCGACGAGGAGATCTACTCGTTCTTGCGCCTGATCCTGCCGGCCGGTGTGGAGACCACCTACCGGGCTTCGGGCAGCCTGTTGTACGCGCTGCTCCACGACCAGACCCAGTTCGACGCGCTGTACCAGGATCGGTCCCTCTTTCCCCAGGCCTTCGAGGAGGCCCTGCGCTGGGAGCCCCCGGTGACCGTCATCTTGCGGCGGGCCACCCGCGACACCGAGCTGGCCGGGGTCAAGGTCGAGAAGGGCGCCGACATCGGGCTGATGATCGGTGCGGCCAACCGCGACGAGCGCAAGTACACCGATCCCGACCGCTACGACATGTTCCGCCAGCAACGTCAACACGTGGGCTTCGGCTTCGGCGTGCACGTCTGCCTGGGCATGCATCTGGCCCGCATGGAGTCGCGGGTGGCCATGAACACGCTCTTCGACCGGCTCGGCCCCTTCACCCTCGACCCCGACGCCGACACGCCGCACATCGAGGGCATGGCCTTCCGGTCGCCCCTGTCCCTTCCGGTGGTGTTCGAGGCCCCATGAGCCCCGGGATGGGCGCTGCGGCGAGCTTCGGCTGCTGCGGCGAGGGCTAGGTTGCGAGTCATGGGAGCCATCGGAGCCACCGGAGCCATCGGAGCCACCGGAGCCGAGCCGGGAGACGTTGCAACTGCGACGCAAGGAGCGCGACCGTGAGCGACGCGTCGTTCGAGATCCAGATCGATGCCGAGCGCTGCATGGGGTCGGGCAACTGCCTGTTCTGGGCCCCGGAGACGTTCGACCTGGGCGATGCCGGTTATGCCGTGGTCCTCGACACGGCTTCCACCGACGAGGAGCGGATCCGCATCGCTGCGCAAGGCTGCCCCGTCGGCGCCATCTCCCTGTGGCGCGACGGTGTCGAGGTACCGCTGGAGGACAAGACCTGATGCCCATCGCCGTCACCGAGGAGCACGAGTCGCTGCGCCGGACCGCCGAGCGCTGGCTGGCGGCCCACTGCCCGCCCACCGAGTTCCGGGAGGTGGCCGAGGCCGCGCCGGGCCAGATCGACCTGCCGCCCGTGTTCGAGAAGATGGCGGCCCAGGGTTGGCTGGGGCTCCATCTGCCCGAGGAGTACGGGGGCCAGGGATTCACCGTGGCCGAGACTGCAGTCGTCCTCGAGGAGCTCGGGCACGCGCTCTTCCCCGGACCGGTGCTCCCCACTCTGCTGGTCTCAGCGGCCATCTCGGCCACCTTGCCTGCTGCGGCCGCCGAGCCCGATGCCGCCCCGATCCTGTCGCTGCTCTCGGGCCTGGCCGACGGAACGGTGACGGGCGCCGTCGCCTTTGGCGCCGAGCCGCTGGCCACCGAGCGCCAGTCCGACGGCACCCTCGTCCTGCGTGGCGCCGTTGTCGTGCGGCCCGTGCTGGGCCTGCCCGCGGCTCGTCTGGTCCTGGTGCCGCTCGACGTGGACGGTGCCGGCGTGGTCTGGGCCGTGCTCGATCGTGAGGTGCTCGGTGCGGGGATCAGAAGCGAGGCGCTGCCCGCCGTCGACGGCACCCGCGCCATGGGCACGCTCGAGTTTCCGGCCGACGGGTGCACCCTCGCCCCCGACTCGCTGCTCACGGTGCCCGATGCGACCGTTCACGGCCTCGCCCGCACGCTCGTCGCCGCCGAGAGCACCGGGATCGCCCGCTGGTGCGTGGAGACGGCGTCGGACTATGCCAAGGTGCGGGTGCAGTTCGGTCGTCCCATCGGCCAGTTCCAAGCCGTGAAGCATGCGCTGGCAGACATGCTCGTCGCGTCCGAGCAATCCGCCGCCGTGGCCTGGGATGCCGCCGCGGCCTTGAGCGAGGATCCGGCCGAGCACCCCGACGATGACGGCCGCGCCCTCAGTGCGGCCATCGCCGGCGACATCGCGCTCGAGGCGGCGATGCACTGCGCCAAGAAGTGCATCCAGATCCTCGGAGGGATCGGCTTCACCTGGGAGCACGACGCGCACTTCTACCTGAAGCGGGCCATGGCCAACCTCCAGCTCGTGACGGGCGGTGACATCGGTGCGCTCGACCACGAGGTGGCCGCGCTCGCCGTGGGCGGGGCTCGCCGCAATCTCACCGCAGACCTGCCCGAAGAGGCCGAGGCGTTCCGCCAGGAGATCCGTGAGGTCGTGGCCGCGGTAGGCGCCGTCTCCGGGGCTGCCGACCAGCGGGCGGCCATCGCCGATGCCGGCCTGATCATGCCGCACTGGCCCGCACCCTGGGGCCGGAGCGCGTCGCCCCTCGAGCAGCTCGTCATCGACGAGGAGCTGACCGCCGCCGGCGTGCTGCGACCGCACCTGGCCGTCGGAGCCTGGGCGCTCCCGACGCTCATCGCGCACGGGACCGAGGAGCAACAGGAGCGCTGGGTCCGCCCCACATTGCTGGGCACCCTGAACTGGTGCCAACTCTTCAGCGAGCCGGGCGCAGGCTCGGACCTGGCCTCCCTCAGCACGCGGGCCGACAAGGTCGAGGGCGGCTACGTGCTCAACGGGCAGAAGGTGTGGACGTCACTGGCCCAGACGGCCGACTTCGGCATCTGCCTCGCCCGCACGGATCCCGACGCGCCCAAGCACGCCGGGATCACCTACTTCATCGTCGACATGCACGCCGAGGGCCTCGACATCCGGCCCCTGCGCGAACTGACCGGCGCCGCCATGTTCAACGAGGTCTTCTTCAACGACGTCTTCGTCCCGGACGACGCGGTGATCGGCCTCCCCGGGGACGGCTGGAGGATTGGCCGGACCACGCTGGCCAACGAACGTGTCTCCATGTCCTCCGGTGCCTCGTTCGGCAACGGTCTCGAGTCGCTGGTCAGGAGCGCCACGCGCCGGGCCGAGGCCGGTCGTGGGATCGGCACGAGCCTCGAAGGTCGTCTCGGTCACCTGATCGCGGAGGCGCAGTCGGTGGCCCTGCTCGGCCATCGCTCCACATTGGCCACGCTGTCGGGTGTGGACCCTGGGAGCGGGTCGAGCGTGCGCAAGCTGCTGGGCGTCGAGCACGAGCAGCGCGTCCAGGAGATGGGCATGGCCCTGTACGGGGCTGACGGCGCGGTGCTCGACGGCAAGGCTCAGCGCTGGGAGCAGGGGTTCCTCTCCACCCGTTGCCTCACCATCGCGGGCGGGACGAGCGAGGTCCAGCGCAACGTGATTGCCGAACGCATCCTCGGTCAGCCCCGTGACCCTGAGCCCGGGAGCTGAGCGCCGGTACGATGTCCGCGCCATGAGCCCGGAAGAATCCGACGACGAAGTCCTCGACTACGACGTCGACGAAGACCAATGGCCACCGCTGTCGGACCGCTTCCTGGCAGACGACGCGCCCGGGGTGCTCCACGCCCAAAACGCGTGGATGTCCTCGATCGACTCCCTGCGGGCTCCCGATCGCAAGACCCATGAGCTCATCCGCATGGTCTGCACCGTGGTGGCCCGCCAGCACGGTGGTGTGCAGCGTCACGCCCGCCTGGCCGCCCAGGTCGGTGCCACCTGGGACGAGATCGCCGGGTCCATCCTCCTCACCGAACCCGCCTTCGGCATCGTGCTGGCCATGCAGGCCCTGCCCTACGCCCGCCGTGGGTTCAAGCAGGGCTCCGAGGACGTGTACGAAGTCGACGACGAAGACTCGCTGCCCGACTGAGGCCCATGTCATAGTTGGCCATGCGGCTCGCCCCCGACGACTCGGTCCTCGGCTTCCGCCGCGAATTCGAGGCCTGGCTCGACGAGCATCTGCCGACACCCGAGGCGATGGCGGGGGAGCAGCGGCGCAGCTCGTCCCACATCCCCGAGTGGGGACGGACGTTTCAGCGCGCCATGTTCGAGGCGGGCTACCTCGTCCCGGGCTGGCCCCCCGAGTTGGGCGGGCGCGACGCGACACCACAGGAGCAGATGGCCTATTTCGAAGTCGTGGCCGCGCGCATGGTTCCGCGCGGCCTCAACCCCCAGGGCCTGTCGATCTGCGCCGCCTCCATCGTCGAGTACGGCACCGACGCCCAGAAGGAGCGCTACGTGCTCCCCACCCTGCGCGGCGACATCACCTGGTGCCTCGGGATGAGCGAGCCGAATGCCGGCAGCGATCTGGCCTCGCTGACCACCCGGGCGGAGCGCGTGGACGGCCAATTCGTGGTCAACGGCCAGAAGGTGTGGACCTCGGGCGCGCACGACTCGGACTACTGCTTGTGCTGGGTGCGGACGGACACGGACGCGCCGAAGCACCGTGGCATCAGCGTGCTCATCATCGACATGCGGACGCCGGGCATCACGTTGCGGCCGCTGCCTGAACTGACAGATCCCGGAGCCCATGACTTCAACGAGGTGTTCTTCACCGACGTCGGGGTGCCCGAGGAGAACCTGCTCGGCGAACTCAATCACGGCTGGGCCGTCACCCAGGGCTCGCTGCGCCACGAGCGCGGCATGTTGTGGATCATGAGCGTGAACAAGATGGAGCGCGCCATCAGAGGGTTGGTGCGTGTGGCCGGGCGGCCTGACGGGCGCGGCGGCACCCTCGGGGACGACCCGCGGGTGGCCGAGGCCATCGGCCGCATCGCGACCGACACGGCGGCCATGCGGTGTCTCGGCTACCTCGGCTTCGCCAAGTCGGTGCGCGGGGAGATGCCACCGGAGCACATGGTCCTCAAGCTCTTTTCGAGCGAGTCGGAACAGCGTGCCAGCCTCCTGGCCGAGGAGGCGCTCGGCCTCGAGGGCCTCGATCTCGACGGTCCGGGCCCGAATCGCCTGACCGCATGGGACAAGGAACGTTTCGACGATGCATTCCTCGACGTCTTCAACGCCTCCTACGACGGCGCCTGGGCCGTGCAGTACCTGCGATCCTTCTCGGGCACGATCGCCGGTGGCACCTCGGAGATCCAGCGCAACATCGTGGCCGAACAGGCCCTCGGACTCCCTCGCGGCTAGCGGCGAGCGGCCAGCTGCGAGCAGCGTGACGCGAGTGCCCCACCAGGCAACGTGTACGCGCTTGACCAGTCCACAAAGCGTTTGATCTCCTGAGTGGGGAGAGAGAGTCGACCGATTCACTCACCGCATGAGGGCTTGCCTGACCGCCTGGTGAGGATTGTCCTGTCGGAAGGCCCGGACGGTGTATCCCACGACCACGGTGTCCTCCAACGCTCGCACGGACGCACTGCGGGGCAGGTTCAAAATCGGGCCGAGCTCCCCCACATAGTTGCCCGGCTCCACCCGGGCCAGCACTTCACTGCTGCCGTCGGCCAATTCCCGGTAGACCTCCAGGAGGCCCGATTCCACGTGGTAGATCAGCTCGCCCCGCTCGCCCTGGCGGAACAGCAGCTCTCCTGTGGTCAGGACGACTTCCTCAGGGGGCTTGTTGGCGTCGGAGAAGTGCGGCGCCAGCTCGATCACTCTGTCCGCCAGCTGGCTGACCCGGTCGTCGTGCGTCGAGACGATGACGATCCGGCCCGGGCTCGCCAGTTCGCGCAGGAGGCGCAGGATTCCCTCGACCTGGATATGGTCGAGGTGGGCTGTTGGTTCGTCGGCGAGGATCAGCTGCGGTTCGTGCACCAGCGCACGGGCGATTGCCACCCGCTGCTGCTGGCCCCCGGAGAGTTGGGCCGGGCGGTGGTTCACGCGCTCGCCGAGCCCGACGAGTTCGAGCAATTCGGCAGCCCGCGCCTTCGCCTTGGCGCGCGGGACACCCGCCAGGCGCATCGGCACGACCACGTTGCCCCGGGCGGTCAGGCTGGGGATCAGGTTGAAGGCCTGGAAGACGACTCCGACGGTCTGCCGTCGATACTGCGCGAGGGCAGGCCCGCGCAGCTGGGTTACGACGGTGGAGCCGAACGCGACCCGCCCCGAGGTCGGGGTGAGCAGGCCCGCGAGGCACGACAACAAGGTCGTCTTGCCGCAGCCCGATGGCCCGAGCAGCACGACCAACTCACCGTCGCTGGCCGTGAAGCTCAGCCCGTCAAGCGGCTTGATCACGTAGTCCCCCGAATCGAAGGCCACCGTGAGATCGTCGACGACGAGGTGATCGCTCATCCGAAGGCCGCCGCCGGGTCGGCGCCGGTGACCCGGCGCAGGGCTGTGATGCTGGCCACGACGCCGACCACCACCGCAATAACGGGGAGAACCAGGCGTGCGTCGGTTGTGATGTCCACCGGCTGTGCGAAGGCCGGGGTCAGGAGGCTGGCCAATACCTCCGCCAGGACGGCGGCGAGCAGCGTCACCACGACCGCCTCGAGGACGAGACTCAGGAAGAGCGCGCGCGAAGATGACCCGAGCGCCTTGAGCACGGCGAAGTCGCGTTTTCGCTCGAGCGCCGACACGTAGAGCATCGATGCCACGATTGCGGCTGCCACGAGCCACATCAGCCATCGGGTGTTGTCGATGGACTCGACACCGCTCTTCAATTGCGAGACGGTGGAGGTGACGACCGTCGGCGGCGAGAGGATCACGAGCCCTGCAGGCACGGCAGCTGGAATCCCGGCCGTGGCGATCGCGGTGATCAAGGGTTTGCCTCCGATCACCGCTTGTTGTGCGGCGGGCAGCGTCATGTACACCAGGGGAACCCCACCCGTCATTGTGCGGTGGTCGACCGTCCCCACCACATCGAAGCGGTGACCGCCGATGGTGAGCACACTGCCGAGCGAGCCCGCCTTGGAGTCGACCACCACCTGGTCCGGACCGGCGAGGGGGTGGCCCGACTTCACCTGCGGGTCGCCCAAGCCGTTGCGTTGGACGCCGAAGATGTTGACGGATAGTGGCTGGGTCGACCCGGACACGAGGGCCACCTGCGCCGGGGCAAAGAGCACCGCAGAGGCGCGGCGCACGCCTGGCTCATCAGCCACGGCGCGCTGTTCTGTGGCCGAGAACGCCGCGAACGCCGTCAGCCGGCCTTGGGCGGCCCCGGACATTACCCACGAATTGGCACCAACGGCATCGACCGTGTCGGCCACTTCGGAGTAGAAGCCGTCGGCCAACCCGCTCAGCGCCAGCGCCAGCGCGAGAACGAGCGCCACCCCGACCACAGCGATGAGGAACTGCCTGGCCCGGAACCACAAGTCTGCGAAAGTGATCGCGAGCACGCGTGGCCACACCCCTCGTTCGTTATGAAAGTGTGCTGAGACTATCTGGCCCTCAACCGGCATTGCAACCAAAGTGGTCAGAAGAGCAGTTCATCCTCCGGGCGGCTAAGCCACCACCGAGGAACGAGCCCAGAGAGTTCTTGCTCCCTGTGAGACCGAGCTCGACTCGACTCCTTGACCTCTCCACCCGTGTGCTGGGGTTATGCGACCCGCGGGCGACTCATCCGCCTCCAATCAGCCGTTCGTGGGCATGGAGGGCTCCCCGAACGCGCTCGGGTGTCCGTTCGTCGCCGCCGACGGCGGACCTTCAGCTTCGACGGGCCACCTATCTGGGCCGGGCCAACAGCTCGCTCGCTCCTTGAGGACCCCGTCCTCCCCACAGAGACAACGGTCCTCCTTCGTTGGGCGCCAGTGGACCTGCCCTGTTCACCAGAGTGAGCGCAGTCAGTCACCAATCTGTCTTCGATGAAGTCACGAGTCGAGGGCGGGACCCAGCATGGCCGCCGCGAACCGGTAGGCGCCCGATGAGTACACATTGCATATCGCGAGGTAACCCTCGATGGTCGTCTGGCCGGTTGGGCAGAAGTGCGAACCGTCTGGTGACCTGACGACGTTCGTGCCGGAGGGACCGGTGCAAGGCTCGTTCGGCAGGCAAGGAAGCGTCCAGGTGAAGGCCCCGTTGGCCATGACGGCTTGGCCGGCATCGACGTAGGTCACGCCGACGTTTGCCGCGGCGACAGAGGCATAGAGCTGGTTCAAATTGGCGACATTCTGGTTGTCGGCCGCATTTGCGTTGAAGGGAAGACCGACGAGGAACACCGGCGCCCCGGAGGGGTGGAAGATGTCGATCGCCGTCTGGATGTCGGCTTCGTACTTCTGGTAATACTGCGGCGTTGCGACGGTGTAACCGGCCATGCAAGGAGTTAAGGCGTCGCCGCTGAATTCGAGTTCCACGGCCGTCGGCTGCCACGAGGCCGCGTCAGCGGCCATCTTCGCGAAAAAGTCGCAGGGCGCAGTACCGCCGTACGTATGCACGAGGGTGGACCCGCCACTCGCACCGGCGAGGTAGGCGAAGTCCGGGCCCGCCTCCATGCCCAGCGAGTCCCCATACAGCGCGATCCTGCGGGGTCCTGAGGGTCCTGAGGGTCCTGAGGGTCCTGAAGGTCCTGACGGCGGCAGGCTCGGCATGGATCCGGCGTACTCGGCGTCCCCGAAGCTGAAGATGCCGCCGTCGGACGCCACCTCCCAGTACCCCTTGTCGTCAGGTGTCGCCGCCATGCCCACGACGGGCGCGTTGAGATACTGGTTACCCATCGATCCGGCGAACGCGGCCTCCCCGAAGCTGAAGATGCCGCCGTCGGACGCCACTTCCCAGTAGCCGCCAGCCTGCGAGTCGGCGACCATGCCGACGATCGGGGATCTCAGCTGCCGGCCCCCCATGGAACCGAGAAACGGTGCGTCGCCGAAGCTGAAGATGCCGCCGTCCGACGCCACCTCCCAGTACCCGTTGCCGTCGGGCGTTGCCGCCATGTCCACCACGGCTGCGTTGAGCGCCTTGCCACCCATCGAACCGAGAAACGGTGCGTCGCCGAAGCTGAAGATGCCACCGTCGGACGCCACCTCCCAGTACCCCTTACCGTCGGGTGTCGCCGCCATGCCGACGATGGGCGCGTTGAGCGGCTTGCCACCCATGGAACCGAGAAACGGTGCGTCGCCGAAGCTGAAGATGCCACCGTCGGACGCCACCTCCCAGTACCCCTTGCCGTCGGGTGTCGCCGCCATGCCGACGATGGGCGAGTTGAGCGGCTTGCCACCCATGGACCCGAAGAAGCTCGCATCGCCAAAGTTGAAGACGCCGCCATCCGATGCCACCTCCCAGTACCCCCTCCCGTCGTGCGTGGCCGCAAGGCCGACGGCCGGGCGATCGAGGGTCCTGGCTCCAGCCACCCCGGCCGGAACCACGGCGAACAAGCCGACGGTCAAGGCGGAAACCAAGACGCAGATCCAGCGCATGGCACAACTATCGCAGGCGCATCGTGGACATGGTGGCGACCGCCAGCGGCAAGGGCTATCTCTTCGTGGCGTCCGATGCCGGCGTCTTCAGCTTCGGCGGGGCCTCGTTCCTTGGCCGCCTGGTCGGGAGCGGGAGCAATTCAGCAGTGAGCCGGTGAGCAGCGAGCAGTCTGCTCAATCAGTCAGAGGACACCACGCTCGACGAGGTCGGCCAGCTCGGCTTCCGAGAGGCCGACCTCATCGCACCACACCTCGCGGTTGTGCTGACCCAGCCGGGGCGCACCCGTCGGCACCGGCGCCGGGTGTTTGGCCAGCCGCGGGAACGGAGCCTGCTGGCGCACGGTTCCGATCACGGGATCGTCCACCGGGACCAGGTCCCCCCGAGCCGCCATGTGGGGATCGGCGAAGATGTCGGCGGCGCTGTAGGCGGTGCCGACGGGCACGTCGTACTCGACACAGCGGGCCGTGATCTCGGCCGCTGTCATCGACGACGTCCACGACGCCACGATGCCGTTGATCTCGTCGCCCCGGTCCGCTCGCTCGGCCAGCGTGGCGAAGCGGGCGTCGTCGGCCAGGTCGTCGCGGTCCATGGCCTTGCAGAGGCGGGCGAAATTGGCGTCCGACCCGGCCACGATGCAGATGTAGAAGCCGTCCGCGGTGGGGTAGTTGTCCAGGGGAGCCGAGTGCGACAAGCGATTTCCCTCGCGCTGGCGCACCGTGCCGAGGCGGTCGTGCGCGGCCAGGGTCCACTCGAGGATGCGCAGTATCGACGCGTAGAGCGGGGCGTCGATGACCTCGCCCCCGCCGCCGGCGGTGTCGCGGCCGTAGAGGGCGGCGACCGCAGCGAAGGCGGCGAAGGTCCCGGTGAGGTAGTCGGACACGGTGACCCCAGGCCGGACCGGTGGACGGTCGGGGTCGCCGGTCAGGTGCAGCAGGCCGCCGAAGGCGATGCCGAGCCGGTCCAGTCCTGGCCTGGGCGAGTAGGGACCCGTCTGCCCGAACACGCTGATCCGCACGTAGACCAAGCCGTCGGGCAGGTCCTCGGGACCCAGCCCCCAGCGCTCCATGGTGCCGGGCCGGAAGTTCTCGCACAGCACGTCGGCCGTGGCCACCAGCCGCTTGAAGAGCGCCTTGCCCTCGGGTTGGCGCAGGTCGCAGGTGACGCCGCGGCGCCCGCGGCCCTCGACGGCCCAGGCCAACGAGTAGTCGGGCTCTCCCTCGACAGGGACGAAGGGTCCCATGGTGCGCATGAAGTCGCCGCCGCCCGGCAGCTCGACCTTGATCACGTCCGCGCCGAGTTCGCCGAGCAGACCGGCGCAGAAGGGCGCGGAGATGCGAGTGCCCACGTCGATCACGCGCACCCCGTGCAACGGGCCGGGAACGGCGGAGGGGACGGGGTCCAAAGGAGCGGTCATGGCGCCGCTCAGCCGCGAGGCAGGCCGAGCACCCGCTCGCCCACCAGCGTGCGCTGTATCTCGTTCGTCCCGGCGAAGATCGAAGAGGCCTGGTAATACAGCCAGGAGCGCTGCCAGGCTCCGGCCGCCGGGTTGTCCGGGGCGCCCTCCCACAGCGGCGACGCCTCGCCCAGCACGTCCATCGCCGTCTGGTGCAACCGCTTGGACATCTCGCTCCAGTAGAGCTTGAGGGCGCTGCCCTCGGGGCCGGGCGCCTCGCCCTTGGACAGCCGGGTCAGGGAGCGCCAGTTGTGCAGCTGGAAGAGCCGCACCTCAGTGGCGGCCTGGGCCAGCTGCTGGCGCAGGCGCCAGTTGTCGAAGCTCCCGTTGGACTCGGCCAGGCGCAGCAGCTCCTCGATGAGCTGGGAGTGGATCACCAACTGGCGCGGGTTCACGCCACGCTCGTGGGCCAGCGTGGAGCCGGCGACGCTCCAGCCCGCGCCCTCCTCGCCGATCCGCCGCCCGTCCGGCACGAACACGTCGTCCAGTTCGACCTCGTTGAACTCGGCTTCCCCGGTGGACTGGACCAACGGGTGCACGCCCACACCGTCGGCGTGCATGTCGACGATGAGCGCGGTGATGCCCTGTTGGCGTTTGGGGGCGTCGGGGTCGCTGCGGGTCAGGCACAGGCCCCAGTCCGCGAACTGGGCGTAGGACGTCCACACCTTGCGACCGCTCACCCGGTAGCCGCCCTCGACCGGGACGGCGCGGGTGGTGAGGGAGGCGAGGTCGCTGCCGGCGTCTGGCTCGCTGAAGAGCTGGCACCACATCTCGTCGGCCGCCAAAATCCGAGGGAGGAACCGTTCCTTCTGTTCGTCCGTGCCGTGGGCCAGCAGCGTGGGCCCCACCAGGTTGATGCCGATGCGGCCGACCAGCTCGGGAGCGCGGGCGCGGGCCAGCTCTTCGATCACCACGTAGTTCTCGAGCGCGCCCAGCCCCCGGCCGCCGTATTCCTCCGGCCACGTGACACCGACCCAGCGGTCCGCGGCGAGGGCGGCCTGCCAGCGGCGACCGAACGCCACCGTCTCGGCCAGGTCGTCGAAGCGCGGCGGTAACCCGACGCCGTAGGGCCAGGGCAGGTGCTCGACCAGCCATTCCCTGAACGCGAGCCGCAAGGACTCTTGTTCGGGCGTGGTGCGCAGATCCATGCGTCGCAGCATGGCACAGGTGTTCTCCGGGGTGACTCCCGTGTCAGCGTTGACCGTAGACTGCGCCGCCGTGGACTTCGACCTCTCGAGCGATCAGCAGGCACTGCGCGACGCGGCCGTGACACTGTTGGACCGGATGGCCGGCCACGATGCGTTGCGGGCCCGCGTCGGGCCCGGAGCAGTGGTCGGCACACTGCCCGGTGCCGGTGACTCGGCCGGCGCCCCTGTCGCCGACGCGCCGGCTGGCTACGACACCGCCGCCTGGTCGGCCATGGCCGAGCAAGGTTGGCTGGCGCTCGAGATTCCCGAGGACGAGGGCGGTCTCGGAATGGGCCTGGTCGAGACCGCCGTGCTGTGCGAGGAGATCGGGCGCCGTCTGGCCGCCGTCCCCTTCCTCCCCTCGGTCGTGGCACTGGGCGCGCTGTGTGCGCCCGATGCGCTCGCCCTCAGCTGGACCAAGGACGTGGCGCGAAGCGCTGAGCCAGGGCGAGGCCGTGGCCAGCGTCGCCCGCGTGGCCGGCGCCGGGATCAGGGCCGAGCCGTCCGCTGACGACGACGGCGACGGCGACGAGGTCCTCCTGAACGGCGTGACCCCACCCACCGCCTTTGCGCCGTCAGCCGATCTGGCCGTCATCGTCACCGACACCGACGTGTTCGCCGTCGACCAGCGCGCCGCCCCACGCCCCGACCCCCTCCCGGCCATGGACCGCACCCGTGAGCTCGGGATCCTGCGTTTCGAGCGCACCCCGGCCCGGCGCCTCGGGGGTGGCGACGCGGCCGCCGACGCCCTCGACCGCGCGGCCACTCTCGTCAGCGCAGAGATGCTCGGAGCGGCCGACCGGGTGCTCGGGATGAGCGTCGAGTACGCCAAGGACCGGGTCCAGTTCGGTAAGCCGATCGGCTCCTTTCAGGCGGTCAAGCACATGCTGGCCGATGCCCTGGTCGACGTGGAGGGCATGCGCTCGACCGTGTACTTCGCCGCCTGGTGCGGCGCCGCCGGAGACCGCGAGCGCACACTGGCGGCCAGCATGGCGAAGGCGTGGTGTTCGGACGCCTCGCAGCGGGTCATGGCCTCGGGCCTTCAGGTGCACGGTGGCATCGGCTTCACCTGGGAGCACGACATGCACCTCTACCTGAAGCGGGCGCAGCTCGACCAGGTCAGCTTCGGCGATGCCGCCTCCCACCGCGATCGCATCGCCGGTATCTTGCGCGCCCGCCTCGAGGCCGGCGAGAGCCTGTCCTAAGCCCCGACCCGCCTGACCCGCCCGGCTCCGACGCCGACTCGACGCAAAAGGTCAAGAAGCGCCGGCCCGCCGGCGCAGCGCCGCCCGGTCGGCCTTGCCCGAACCCAGCAACGGAAGCTGCTCGAGACGTTCGACCTTCTCGGGCGTCTTGAAGACGGCCATGCCGCGGCTGGAGAACCAGCGCCGGCACTCCGCGAGGTCGAAGGGCGCACTCGACTCGACGAAGGCCGCCACCCGCTCGCCCATGAGCGGATCCGGGTATCCCACCGCGACGGCGTGGCGAACGTCGGGATGCGCCTCGAGCGCCGCCTCCACCTCGGAGGCCGAGATGTTCTCGCCGCCGCGGATGATGACGTCCTTCAGCCGTCCGACGATGCGGACCCACCCCTCGTCGTCGACGGTGGCCAGGTCGCCGGTGCGGAACCAGCCGCCCGCCGCAATGACCGCGGCCGTCTGTGCCTCGTCGGCATAGCCGGCGAACATCTCGGGTCCGCGCACCCAGAGCTCGCCGGAGTCGCCGTTGGCCCGACGCGCCCCCGTCTCGGGGTCCGACACGCGCAACTCCACCTCGCCCACGGCGCGCCCGTCGGTGTCGCGCGCCTTCTCGAACGAGTCGTCGTCCCGGCTCGTCGTCACCGTCGGCGCTTCCGTCGAGCCGTAGGTCCGTTTGACCCGGCAGTCGAAGGTGCGCGCCGTGTCCTCGACGAAGGCGGGGGTGACCGATGCGCCGCCGCTCGAGATCAGGCGTACCGACGAGACGTCGACGTTGCCCCGCCCCGACAGCGCCGTCCCCATGGCGATGAAGAACGTCGGGGGGCCCGCCAGGAACGAGATGCGCTCGCCCGCCACCAGGTCCAGTGCCTCCTCGGCGTCGAAGCGTCGCACCAGCACCGAGCGCATCCGGACGGCCCCGGGCAGCAACACCCCGTTGAGCATGCCCGAGATGTGGGCCATGGGGGCGGGCATCAGGACGGCGTCGTCCGCACCGAGCCCGTGCACCTGCGCCATGAGCGAGGCCTTCCAGCTGAGCCCGCGGTGCGTGTGCAGCACGGCCTTGGGCACCCCGGTCGAGCCGGAGGTGAAGAGGACCAGCGCCACGTCCGAGGGACGGGTGGCGCTCGGGCCGGCCGTCACCGGGGCGCCGCCCAGCGCCTCGTCGAGCGTCACCGGATCCGAAAGGGCCTCGGTCCCCAGCTCGACCACGAGCCGGGGCTCGACCTGGGCCAATGCCTTCTCCACGTCGGCCGCGCCGAACGAGTGCAGCACGGGCGCGGCCACCGCCCCCAACCGCCAGCAGGCCCGGGTGAGCACCGCGGCGGCCAGGCTGTTGGGCACCTGCCAGGCGACGGTCTCGCCGCGGCGCACGCCCCGGGCGCGCAGGCCGCCCGCCACCGAGGCCACGAGCGCGTCGGCCTGGACCGCCGAGAGTCGGGTCGGGCCGTCGACCACCTCACCGCCACCGCCACCGTTCGAGAGCAGCACGTCGAGCGTGGGCACCTGCCACGGCCCGCCGGGACGGCGGTAGTGGCGGGCGCGTCGCGGTACCCACGTGGCTCGGAGGCGGGCTGTCACGGCCACGGACCATATCCGGCCGCCCCACTAACGTGACCTCGATGTCAGGCTCGAGGTGGACATGGATCTGGCGCTGAAAAAAGAGGACGAGGCCTTCGCCGCCTCGTTCCGCACCTGGCTGGGCGAGCACCTCGAGCGACCGCCAGCCTTCGTGGACCTGGCCGACGAGGTGGCCTGGGGCCGTCGATGGCAGTCCACGTTGGCGGCCGAGCGCTGGGTCGGTGTGCACTGGCCCGAGGCGTACGGCGGGCGCAGCGCGACGCCGGTGCAGGTTGCGCTCTACCAGAGCGAGTACGCCCGCTCGCAGGCGCCCCAACCGGTCAACCGGGTCGGCATCAACCTGGTCGGTCCGACGCTCCTGGCCCACGGGACCGAGGACCAGCGTCTCCAGTACCTGCCCAGGATCCTCTCGGCCGAGGAGATCTGGTGCCAGCTCTTCAGCGAACCCGACGCCGGCAGCGATCTGGCCTCGCTCAGCACCAAGGCCGAACCGGTCGATGGCGGCTACGTCGTGACCGGGCGCAAGGTGTGGACCTCCTACGCCCAGTTCGCCACGTGGGGGCTGTGCCTGGCCCGGACCGATCCCGATGCGCCCCGGCCCCAGCAGGGCATCTCGGCCTTGATCGTCGACATGGCGGCACCCGGCGTCGAGGTGCGCCCGCTCGTCCAGATGACCGGTGACGCCGAGTTCAACGAGGTCTTCCTCACCGACGTGTTCGTCCCCGCCGAGCAGCTGGTCGGCATCGAGGGGCAGGGGTGGACGGTGGCCGGTTCGACCTTGGCCCACGAGCGCGGCACCAACTTCCCCTTCAAGGAGCAGGTGGTACATGAGACCTACCTGGCCCGTCTCTACGACACGGCTCGGGCCAACGGTTCACTCGACGATCCCCTGGTGGCCGATGCCTTGGCCCACGCCTACGTGGACCTCGGTGTGCTCCGGCTGCACAACCTGCGCACGCTCACACGGCTCGGACGCGGCGAGGAGCCGGGACCCGAGTCGAGCTGGGTCAAACTGACCTGGACGACCATGACCCAGGGCATGGCCGAGGCGGCCCTCCTGGTCACCGGCCGCGACGGCGCCTCGGCCGAAGCGGGTCCCTGGGGTCGTCAGTGGCTCTGGAGCAAGGCGGCCGGCATCGCGGGCGGCACTTCGCAGGTCCAACGCGACATCATCGCCGGGCGCATTCTCGGCTTGCCGCGCTGAGCCGCCGCCGGCTCGTTCAGGCGGGGTCCGGTTCGGTGCGCCGGGCCTTCACCCGCCGCCGCCGGCGGAAGAACACGGTGATCAGCGCGCCCACCGCGAGTCCCACCACCAGCGCCCCGATGTCGTGCCAGGAGTGGTTTCCCGAGACCAACCGGCCCACGCCGTAGGTGCTGGCGGCGACCGCGACCGCGAAGGCGAACGAGGCCAACAGGTTCCACAGCGCGAACTGCCCGAGACGCATCTTGGCCGTCCCCGAGACGACGGCAGGGGTGAAGAACACGGCCAGGCGGCCCCAGCGGGCATAGGCCTCCTCACCCCGCTCGACCATCTTCTCGCGCCCGGCCTGGTGCTTGCCCGGCCGGGCGAGGATCTGCCGTCCCCAGCGGTTGCCCACGCTGTAGCCGAGCAGACCGCCGGCCTCTCCTCCGGCCGTGGCCACCAGGATCACCGCGGCCAGGTTGAGCTGGCCCTGGCTGGCCGACACCGCCGCCGCGGTCAGGCCGGCGGCGCCGATGAAGGGCACTCCGGCCCAGGAGGCCGCCACGACGAGGAAGAGCAGGATGTAGGCCCACCAGTCGGTGGCCAGGTTCATGTGACCGCCGAGACGCCCGGAGTCGTCTGTTCCGGCGCGTCCGAGCCGGCGAGCAGCGCGATGCCCACGATCGCCACCAACAGGCCGATGACGGCGGCGCTGGAGTGGGAGGTGCCGCTCTTCGACAGCGTCTCGCCGTAGACCGCCATGCCGAGTACGACACTCGAGAAGAGCGTCACCGAGTTGGCCGACGCCATGGCCGGCGCCAGCACACCGGTCTTGAGCGACGACTGCTGCAGAGCGAAGCCGCTGACGGCCGAGACGACGAGCACGTAGGTCGACCAGCTGGTCAAGAGCCCGATGGCACCGCCGCCCAATTCGGTGACGAACGTCTTGGTCACCGCGGCCTGGAGGCCGTAGCCCAGACCGGCCGCCGCGCCGTAGGTCAGGGCCTTGGCCGCGCCGGTGTAGTGGCGACCGACCAGGAAGAGGATGCCCACCAACGCGCCCGTGACGAGGCAGGCGCTCCACCAGGCCGACGCGCTCGGATGCGTCGTCCCGCCCTGGGGTTGCCCGGCCGAGATGAAGAACACGATCCCGAGCATGGTCAGGATGGCGCCCGACAGCTCCCGCCCCCCGATGCGCTGGCCGGTCAGGGCGACGCCCAAGGGCAGGGCCAGGACGAGGCTGAGCGCAGTGATCGACTGGACCACGACCAACGAGGCCCGGTCCAGTGCCATGGCCTGGACCACCCACCCCGTCCCTTGCAACGCGGCGCCGGCCAACCAGACCGGCCGACGCAGGATGTGGAGGAGGAAACGGGCGTCGTCGTCCTCGGTGGCCATGGTGCCCTTTTGCTGGAGCACCGTGCCGAGAGCGAAGAGCACGGCAGCGAGAATGGCCAGACCCACGCCCATGGCGAACTAGGTTACGCGGGCTCCCCGGCGCGAGCGGGGGATCGATCGGGCGACGAGGCCACGACGGAAAGTCCGGGCGGCACACTCATGAGCGACAGCAGTCCACTGGCGCGGCGGGCGGCCGGAAATCTCGAAGCGGTCAAAGCGGACCTTGCCGCGGCGTACACCCAGGGGGACGACTCGCGGACGGCTCTCCTGGAGACGTTGCTCTCCTCGGGCAGCGCGATCCTGCTCTACCGGCCCCAGCCCGAGCACTACGCGATGCTCTTCGGCGACCTCGACGCGGCACGCCACGTGGCCCTGGTCGTGCCCGGCGTGGGCGACGGTACCAACATGTGCGACGACTGGATTCCCGGCGCCATGAACCTCTACGTGGCCGCCGCCGAGACGGCCGTCGTGCTGTGGAAGGGCTACGACAACCCGCTCGACATCTTCGACGCGGCGACCGCATCGCTCGAGGGCAGCGCCGACCTGACGGCCGCGAGCAGCGATCTGGTGGCCTTCGTCGACTGGCTCGACCTGGCCGAGGGCCAATCGCTGACCGTGGTGGCCCACAGTTTCGGCTCGGTGGTCACCGGCGCCGCGCTGGCCGACCACGGGTTGCGCCCCACCGATGTCGTCGTGGCGGGCAGTCCGGGCATGACGGTCGACCAGCTGCGCCAGCTGCACGTCGAGACGGGCCATTTCTTCTCGGAGAAGGCGCCCGGCGACACCGTGGCCGCGCTGGGCATCTTCGGTGCGGCCCCCACCTCTTCCACGTTCGGCGGGACGAGGATGCGCACCAACGCACCAGGGCACGACGACGTGTTGGCCCACTCCCACTATTTCGAAGCCGGATCCGAGGCGCTCGAGAACATGGTGGCCGTCGTCACCGGTCGCTACGCCGACGTCCACCGCCACATGTGGTCGGTGCCCGAGATCGCCGGCGGCCTGGTCTGCTGGACCCTGCGCCTGCCCACCATGCCGATGCGCATCGCCGGCCGGCGCTACCGCGGACCCGGGTTCCGGGTCATGATGAACGCGATGCGCATGTGCGACCTCGGGGCGGCCCAGACCGGCAACCTGGTGCGCGAAGCGCTTGACGAGGGCGAGCGTGTCGTGGCCTGGTCTGTGCGCCGGGCCGGGGGCAGCTGGACGCCCTTCAGCTCGTCCGACGGGAGCTGACGGGCACCGCAACGACGACGCGCACAGCGTCCACCGGCGACATCTCCGGTGTAGCGTCCGCGCTCGTGCAGAGCGGGCTACGGAGCGCCAGACCGTGCGCAGTGCAGGGAGCGATGCGGGGAGAGGCCACGCGCCACGAGGCGGACCGGTGCACGCCCGGCTCCTGACGTTCACCGGCAGCGACCGCGTCGACGAGGCGCTGAGCTTGCTGCGCGACACGACGCTGCCCCTCCTCAAGGCCCAGCCCGGATTCTGTGGCATCTCGGCCGGGATCGACCGCACAGCGAAGACGGTCACCGTCCTCTCGCTCTGGTCGTCCGAGTCCGCCCTGTTCACCAGCGACGGCGCCCTGCTCGACGCGCGCGAGGCCGCCATGGTGCGCAGCCGCGCCATCATGCAGATAGAGCATTTCGAGCAGGTCTCCACGGCGTTCGCCAAAACACCCACACCGCACGGAGCGCTCCTCTTGACCCGGCTGCAGGTCGCCCCCGGGTCCGTCGACGGCACCCTCTTCTACCTGGAGAAGGAGCTGCAGTCGGGCCTCTTGGCCCAGCCGGGCTTCTGCACCATGCGCACCCTGTTCGACCGGCGCTCAGGTCGTGGCGTGGCCGGATTGACCTGGGATGACGCCGGGGCCATGCGGGCAGGGGAGGCGGCGTTGCGCCAGAGCCTGTCCGATGCCGCCGCGCACGGCCTCCGCCTCGACGGCAGTCGTCTGCTCGATCTCCTTCTGCTCGAGACCTACTGACTCTTCGAGACGCCTGAACGCCCCCGAAAAGGCCTGCCCCGAACCTGACAGCAGTGTCAGCAATCGGGGTGGCCTCGGACTACGTTGGGCCGAATGCCGGTCTGGTTGAGCGAGAACGAGTACGCCACCCTGAAGGCGGCCTGTGCCCAGATGATGCCCTCCTCTCAGGCGGCCGCCGGGGCCGCTGGGGCCGCTGGCGCCGACGAGGCGGGCGTGGCGGACTACATCGACATCTTCCTCGGCGCCTTCAGCTTCGACCCGCCCCGCATCTGGGCCGGAGGGCCGACATCGGGGCGGCACGGGGGCGAGACGGCCTTCGCCGATTTCATCCCGCTCTCGCGCCTCGACGAGCTGGCCTGGCGCACCCGCCTCGAGGGGTCCCAGGGCCGGCCCGAGCGGGAGTTCAACGGCCCGGTGATCGGGTTGCAGGAGCGCTACCGCAACGGCCTGGCCGCCCTCGGGGCCGACTTCACCGAGGTCGACGGCAAGGAGCAGCGGCGCCGGCTGCGAGCGGACGAGAACGAGGAGTTCCGCGACCTGTTGTGGCAGCACTGCTGCGAAGGCATGTACGGCGTGCCCGAGTACGGGGGGAACCGGGACGGGGTCGGCTGGACCTCCATCGGGTGGGAGGGCGACGTGCAACCGCGGGGCTACAGCGACGACGAGGTGTCGCAGGCATGACGTCTGAGGCCCTCATCATCGGCTCCGGTCCGGGCGGCGCCACCGCCGCCGAGGTGCTCACCCGGGCCGGCTGGTCCGTGCGCATGCTCGAGAAGGGGCGCAACCACCTGCTCGATCCCGACGACATGACCAAGCCGGGACGCGACTACTCGAACGACGAGATCAAGTTCATCTCGCGCTACTTCCTGGGGCCGGATCCACTGATCGAGCCGCGGGCCTTCCGCGTGTCGGCGGATGACGGCGAGCACACGCACGTGGGCGAGGTCAACTCCATCCCGACCACGGTCGGGGGCGGCGGCGTGCACGCCGACGGCAAGGTGCCCCGCTTCCGCGAGGAGGACTTCCACCTGTGCTCGGCCAACGGGCCCCAGGAGGGCGCCCACGTCGATGACTGGCCACTCGAGTACGACGAGCTCGAGCCCTACTACACCGAGGTCGAGCGGGCCATCGGCGTGTCGGGTCGCGAAGGGGCGAACCCGTTCGCCGCCTGGCGCAGCGGTCCCTACCCGATGCCACCCGGTGCGCCCATGTACGGCGCACTGCTGTCGTCGGCCGCCGCGGAGAAGGTGGGCCTCCATCCCTACGAGGCGCCCACTGCGGCCAACAGCATCGCCTACGACGGCCGGCCCGCCTGCAACAACTGCGGCTACTGCGCCTTCTTCGGGTGTCCGATCCACGCCAAGGGCGACCCGGTGGCCCTCCTGACTCGGGCCATGGCGACCGGGCGCCTGGAGCTGATGTCGGAGACCTGTGTCAGCCGGATCCTCATCGAGGGGCGGCGGGCGACCGGGGTCGAGTACATCGACGCGGCGGGCGAGACCCACACCATGTCGGCCGACCTGGTGATCGTGGCGGGCGGGGCCATCGAGACGCCGCGCCTCCTGCTGCTCTCGGGCCTCGACCACCCGGCGCTCGGGCGCCACCTCATGGTGCACTTCCAGACCATCGTCGTCGGCCATTTCCCGGCGCTCGAGCTGCACCCGCACAGGGGTCGCTCCGTGACCCACGTGCACGACGACGCCATGATCCAGAACGACGCGTCCCGCGCCGCGGCCAAGGAGGCGGGCCTGCCCTGGTTCCGTGGCGGCCTGGTCGAGCACAGCGGGGGAGGGACGCCCATGATGGAGGCGCTGCACAGCCCGTGGGGCAAGCTCCACGCCGAGGTCATGCGCCAGTCGAACTTCCGCGAGCACATGTGGGCCTTCATCATGCAGGGGGAGGACCTGCCCTACGAGACGAACACGGTGGACCTGAGCCCGTCCATCCGTGACGCCCGCGGCCTGCCCGTGGCCCGGGTCACCTACCAGCCGGGGGCGCACGAGCTGGCGTCCTCCAAGCACCACGGCAAGATCCTCCAGCAGGTCCTCGAGGAGATGGGCGCCGAGTACGTGATCCACACGTCGTCGCCCGGCGTCTCGTACCACGGCATCGGCGCGACCCCGGTCCCCGAGAGCCGCCACGTCATCGGTACCGCCCGCATGGGCGACGACCCGGCGACGTCGGTGGTCGACCGCTGGGGCCGGGTGCACTCGCTCGACAACGTGGTGGTCGCGGACTCCTCGGTCTTCGTGACCTCGAGCGGCTACGGGCCCACCCTCACCCTGGTCGCCCTGGCCTCGAGGGCCGCTCACCACCTGGCCGGCACGACACCCTCACCCGCCTAGACATCCCCGAGTCGGCCCGCCCGCCGCACCGCCTTTCTTCTCCTTCCTCCTCTTTCTCCTCCTTCCTTCTCTCTCTTCTCGTCCCGCGCCCGTCACGCTCGTGTAACCAGCGGAACCCCAAGTGTTCACCTTCAACCCTGCAGGTTTCACCCGAAGGGCAACAACAGTTGACAGCGAACCCTACAATTCTGATAGATAACACGTACTAACTGAAGTTTATGTAAATACTTCACAACAGGAGGAGAGAGACGCATGCGGAGGAAGCTGTCGGCGCGCCAACGCGCGGCCGGGCTAGGGGCGGGGTTGCTCGGGGCATGCCTCGGAGTGGCTGGCTTCGCCAGTCCCGCCCTGGCCACGCAGTCAACCGGCGGAAATTCCGGTTCGGCCCAGTACAACATCTATCAGGGCGGTTCGGCCACCACGTACCAGATGGAGCAGCAACTGGCCGACCTGTTCAACGCAGCACCCGGTTGTGACCTGGCCGCGTCCAGCGGCACGGCGCAGCCCCTCGACTACGGCTGCCCGGGCCTGAACGGCGAACCCGGGACCACGCTGTCGCACCCGACGACGACGACGGTCACGGGCGCGGTGACGAAGAAGAGCAAGACGGTCACCGTGAGCAGTAGCACGGGCTTCTTCCCCAACGACGCCGTGAGCGACAGCGCCGGCGCCATCCCGGCCGGTACCGTCATCTCGAGCGTTCCGAACGGTACGAGCATCGTCCTCAGCAAGAGTGCCAAGCTCACCGTTGCGTCCGACAACATCACCGTGACGACGACCCCGGCAGTTGGTGAGAACGGGTTCACCACCTTTGCTCAGCAGAACCCGTTCAACGACGTGCTCGTCGAAGCGCCGGCGCTCGGTGCCACCAACGGCATCCAGCAGCTCGAGGACCAGGGCGCCCATGGTGTGGGCGCCGTCTCGAAGGGGAGCCCCATCAACGTGGCGCCGCTCGACCTGGCCAGCTCGGCCCGCGCCCCGGCGTTGACCGCCACCGGCGTGACCGGTGACGACAAGGGCCTGAACTTCGTGGCCTACGCCATGGACGGGATCGACTGGATCCACTGGACGACGGTCAGTGGCGTCGCCACCCCGTCGGCCGCCGTGACCAATCTGACCACGGCGCAGCTGACCTCCATCTACAAGGATCAAGGTTGCACCGCCGGCGGCACGACGTTCACGACGCCGAACTGGGCCTGCTTCGGTGGCTCGAATGCGCCGATCGCCATCTACATCGCGAACGCCGGCTCAGGCGTCGAGTCGACCTGGGTCAGCTTGCTCGGTCTGACCTCCGGTACGTTCCCCTACGGCAACGAGAACCCGAACCACGTGATCTTCCAGAACGAGACTTCGTCGATCTTGGCCAACCACGACCAGGCCGACGCCATCTACTTCTTCTCGTATGGGCGCTTCCAGACCGAGTGCGGTGCCAACCCGGCATTCTGCTCGGGTGCGTCGACCAGCAAGGTTGCGCTCGGTTCGATCAACTCGGTCAAGCCCAGTGTGAAGACCATCTCGGCGCAGCTGCCCGGCTCGGCCGTGGTCCCCTTCCCGGGTGACGAACTGCTCTACAACGTGTACTCGAACGGGTCGAACGCGGCCATCCCCGCCTCCTCGCCTGCCGCGCTCAACGTGGCCAGTGAGGACGGGTTCGAGTGCAAGCCGTCGACCAGTACGGACGTCGACCCCAACACCGGTGCGACCTACCGGACCGAGATCGCCAACGCCATCCAGGCGCAGGGCTTCGTCCCGCTGCCGCTGATGGTCGAGAACGGTCAGGGTGCCGCCAGTGGCGAATACGGCACGACGGGGAACGGCATCCCGCACCCCGCCTGGAGCGATGGTCTCAGCGCGTCGGCCTACAACGCGACCAACGAGGCGGGCAGCCCCTGGAACTACCCGGCCGGGGACCAGGACACTGACAACTCCTCGGTGAGCGGCAGCTACAACGGCGTCTACGACAACGGCGCCACGGTCAACGGCGTGACAGCGACGCCCGCGGCACCGGTCGGCTATTGCCTGACACTCTCCACGGATGGCAACTCCACGAACTGAGGAACCTCCCCACCTCAGCTCGACGCCCACTGCGGGCCCGCTTCGTGCGGGCCCGCAGTGGCGCGTAAGGATCTCAGCGCACCCCGCGGGTGAGCAGCATGGTGCCGGCAATGGGGCCGCCGCCGTTGGCCACCGCGGCCACCTCGACGTCGCGCCCGCCCGGGCGCACCACCTGCCTGGCCCCGCCCTCGCCCCGCAGCTGCACGCAGGCCTCGTGGATGAGTCCGAACCCGTGCAGGCGCCCGCCGGAGAGCTGGCCCCCCGCCGTGTTCAAGGGCAACAGCCCGTCCCGGGCGATGTTGGCGCCCCCTTCGATGAAGGCTCCGCTCTCGCCCCGCCCGCAGAAGCCCATGGCCTCGAGCCAGACCACGGTGAGGATGGAGAAGCCGTCATAGAGCTGGGCCGTGTCCACGTCGGCCGGGGTGAGCTCGGTGCGCTCCCACACCGACGCTCCGGCGTCGCGGGCCGCCATGGTGGTCATGTCGTCGAACTGGTCCCAGCTCGGTCGACCCCGTAGGGCGGTGCCGAGCGCGTTGATGTGCACGGCCGGGTGGTCGAGGTCGGGGGCAGAGTCGCGGTGCGACACCACGACGACCGTCGAGCCGTCGCAGGGTGCGTCGCAGTCGTAGAGGCACAGCGGCGTGGTGATCATGCGCGCCGCGAGATAGTCCTGCATCGACATCGGGTCGCGGTAGATCGCCTTGGGGTTCAGGCCGGCGTTGGCCCGGTTGTTGATGGCGATGGCGCCCAGTTGCTCGCGGGTCAGCCCGAACTCGTGCATGCGGCGCTGGGCCACCATGGCCAGCCAGTTGCCGGCCGAGACGGCGCCGTAAGGGATGGACCACTGCAAGAAGCCGCCGAAGCGGGGCATCGAACCCCCCGCCGCCGCCACCCACCATGCCCTGGCGCCCGCCGGTGCCCTGGGCCGAGCCCTCGCTCACCGTGCGGTAGACGAGCACGTGCCTGGCCAGCCCGGCCGCTACGGCCAGCGCGGCCGCGTGCACGGCCCGCATCTGCGCCGGCCCCTCGCCGCCGCCGTCGTGCCAGTTGAGCGAGAGCCCGAGCGCATCTTGCACCTCGGGCGTCGACGGCCCGGCGAAGCCCGCCGGCCCGGCACCCATGGCCGGGTAGGTGGAGAGGCCGTCGATGTCGTCGCGGGTCAGGCCCGCGTCGGCGATGGCGGCCAGGCAGGCCTCGACCGTGAGATCGAGGTCGGAGCGGCCCAGCCGCCGCCCGACGTCGGACTGGCCGATGCCCGAGATGATGGCCCGGCGTTCCAGGGGCTCCTCGACCGGGCTCACGACGCGGCCGCCGGCGTGAAGAGCGGGATCCACACGTCCTCGTGATGCTCGAAGACCACCTTCACCGCCTGGCCGATGTGCACGTCCTCGGGCTCGACGTCGACCAGGTTGCACTGGATCCGCACGTCGGGCTGTTCCTCGATGGAGACCCAGGCGATGAGGTAGGGCTCGCTGCCCGGGATCCACTGCTGGATGTTGAGCGTGTACGTCTCGACCGTGCCCCGGCCGCTGACCGCCTGGGGCGCCACGTCGCGCGAGAGGCAGCGCCGGCAGACCGGACCGGGTGGATGGTTGAAGTACCCGCACGCGTTGCAGCGCAGCAGGCGCAGTTTTCCGTCCTCACCCGACGTCCAGTAGAAGGCGACGTCGTCGGCGAGGCGCGGCAGGAGACGCATTGTCGGACCGTTGGCG
Source organism: uncultured Acidimicrobiaceae bacterium (assembly GCA_963809715.1). Lineage (GTDB taxonomy): Bacteria > Actinomycetota > Acidimicrobiia > Acidimicrobiales > RAAP-2 > Bog-473. Next base: position 376,549 of record CAWEKO010000006.1, read on the forward strand.
ACCATGGGCGGCATGTTGGCACAGCGGCCGAACCGGGCGCCCACCCGCGCCCGGCGCCCAGCGCCCAGCGCCCGTCAGCCGGGTCCGACCCCGATCCCGACCGCCACCAGCGCCTCCTCCACTTCGGCCAGACCACGCACGTGGCGAGAGACGTAGCCCGCGGCCGCGCCCGCCTCCACGTTCACCGCGTTGTCGTCGAGGAACAGGACACGCGCCGGCTCGACCGGCAACCCGGCGGCGACGGCGGCGAAGATGCGCGGATCGGGCTTCACCAGACCGAGTTCGTAGGAGAGGAAGCGGTAGTCGAACCGGCTGGTGAGCGGCAGGGTTTCGTAGTGGGCCTCCCATTGGCAGCGGTTCATGTTGGAGAGGAAGGCGACGGGCACCTCGTCCCGCACCCGCGCGACCAGGACGTCGGCGCCGGGGAAGGGACCCTGGGGCCAGGTGGCGAAGCGGGCCAGGAAGTCGTCGGGGGAGATGTCCAGCGCCCACTCCGAGACGAGACCCGCCGCGAACTCCTCGGGCGTGCAGGACCCGCTCTCGAGGGACTGCACCCACGGGCAGGCCAGCCAACGGGTCCAGAGCTCCTCGTCGCTGCCGATCCCGGCCAGCGTGCGCATGGGGCCGACGCCGCCCGGCTCGAACAGGACCCCACCCAGGTCGAACAGCACCAGATCGACGGCTCGCTCTCCCACGGGCGATGATCCTAAGGGCGGCTCGCCGCATCTTTTGGGAAACTGTCGTGTCCGGCGGGTGCCCGCCGGGCCGCCGGACACGAACAGGAGCAACAGGAAAGGAGGACCGCGTGAAGCTGTCCATGACGTTGAACTACGCCGGGAGCCATGCGGACTCGGCCCGCCAGGCCGTCGAGCTCGAGAAGGCCGGGCTCGACGTGGTGTGGGTGGCCGAGGCCTACAGCTACGACGCCCCGAGCTTCATGGGCTACCTGGCCGCCAAGACGGAACGCCTCGAGATCGGCTCGGCCATCCTGCCCATCTTCTCGCGCACACCCACGCTCATCGCCATGACGGCGGCCGGCATCGACGCCATGTCGGGTGGCCGCTGCATCCTGGGTCTCGGCGCGTCCGGACCCCAGGTCATCGAGGGCTTCCACGGCGTGCCCTACGACCGGCCGCTCACCCGCACCCGCGAGATCATCGACATCTGCCGCACGGTGTGGGCCCGCGAGGTGCCCCTCACCCACGACGGTGCCGCCTACCACATCCCCCTGCCCGAGGGGCAGGGGACCGGCCTGGGCAAGCCGCTCAAGATCATCAACCATCCGGTCCGTCCCCGCATCCCGATCTGGGTGGCGGCCCTGGGTGAGAAGAACGTGGCCATGACGGCCGAGGTGGCCGACGGCTGGCTGCCCATCTTCTTCATGCCCGACAAGGCCCGCGACGTCTTCGGGCCCTCCCTGGCCGAGGGCACGGCCAGGCGCGATCCCTCCCTCGGCACGCTCGAGATCGCCGCCGGCGGCCTCTTCGCCATCGGCGAGGAGGCGGAGGTGGCGCCCGTGCGCGAGTTCGGGCGACCCATGATCGCCCTCTACGTCGGGGGCATGGGGGCCAAGGGGCGGAACTTCTACAACACGCTGGCCCGCCGCTACGGCTACGAGAAGGAGGCGGCCGAGATCCAGGACCTCTATCTCTCGGGCCACAAGAAGGAGGCGGCCGAGAAGGTGCCGGCCGAGCTGCTCGAGGGCACCTCGCTCTGCGGGCCCGAGGGGTACATCAAGGAGAAGGTGGCCGCCTTGGCCGAGGCCGGCGTGACCCACCTCAGCGTGACCCCGGTCGGCCCGGACCCGGTCGCCATGATCGAGAAATTGCGCAGCTGGGTCTGATGCTCCCAAGCTGGTCCGGGCCGGGAGCGGGAGGGGAGCACCGATGCACGATCTGATCATCCGGGGCGGCACCATCGCCGACGGCTCGGGGGGACCGCTCCGCCAGGGCGACGTGGCCGTCGACGGCGCGCTCGTGACGGACGTGGGGGAGGTCGAGGGCGCGGCCCGGCGGGAGATCGACGCCGAGGGCCTTCTCGTCACTCCGGGTTGGGTCGACATCCATACCCACTACGACGGCCAGGTCACCTGGGACCCGGAGGTGTCGCCCTCGGGTTGGCACGGCGTGACCACGGTGGTCACCGGCAACTGCGGCGTCGGATTCGCGCCCGCCCGTGCCACCGACCACGACTGGCTGATTCAGTTGATGGAGGGCGTCGAGGACATCCCGGGCACCGCGCTGACCGAAGGCATCGACTGGAACTGGGAGAGCTTCGGCGAGTATCTCGACGAGGTCGAACGGAGCCCCCGGGTCCTCGACGTCGCCGCGCTGGTCCCACACGGCGCCCTCCGGGCCTACGTGCTGGGGGAGGGGCGGGCCAACGACATCGCCCGGGCAGAAGAGATCGCCGAGATGGCCGCGCTGGTGCGCGAGGCGGTGCACGCCGGCGCCATCGGAGCCTCGACCACCCGCACGGTGCTCCACCGGGCCAAGGACGGCGAGCTGGCCGCCGGTACCACGGCGGCGGCCGCGGAGCTCATCGCCATCGGCGAGGCGCTCGGAAAGGCGGGTCACCGGGTCTTCTCGCTGGCCAGCGACCTGCGCGACCTCGACGACGAGTTCGCCTGGATGTCGGAGATCTCGGTCCGGGCCGGCGTGCCCGTGACCTACCAGGTGCTCCAGGCCGACTTCGCCCCCGAGCTCTGGCGCGAGTGGATCGACCGCGGTGTGGCCGCCAACCGGCGCGGGGCTTGGCTCGTGCCCCAGGTGGCGGGCAAGCCCACCTCGATCATGGTCGGCTTCGAGTCGACCACCCACCCCTTCGCCCAACACCGGGCCTACCAGGAGATGGCCCACCTGCCCCTGCCCGAGCGGGTGGCCCGGCTGCGCACGCCCGAGGTGCGCGCGGCCATCCTCGGCGAGCCGCCGCGCCCGGGCGGCTTCGTCGCGCTGCTTCGTGCCAACCTGCACAAGCTGTTCCCTCTCGGCGACCCGCCCGACTACGAGCCGGCGCCCGAGCGCAGCGTGACCGCGCTCGCCGCGGCCCAGGGCCGCACCACGGACGAGGTCCTCTACGACCTCATGCTCGGGCGCAACGGCCACGAGCTCCTCTACCTCCCGGTCTTCGACTACGCCGCGGGCGATCTCGACGCCGTGCGCGAGATGCTGCTGCACCCGGCCACCGTGCTCGGCCTGGGCGACGGGGGCGCCCACTGCGGCGTCCTGTGCGATGCCAGCCTGCCCACCTTCATGCTGACCCACTGGGCCCGGGACCGTTCCCGGGGCGAACGCATCCCGCTCGAGCGGGTGGTCCACCTCCAGACCCGACGCACGGCCGAGCTCTACGGGTTCGGCGACCGCGGGCTGCTGGCGCCGGGCTACCTGGCCGACCTCAACGTGATCGACCACGACGCGCTGGCGCTCGAGCCACCCGAGATGGTCTACGACCTCCCCGCCGCGGGCAAGCGACTGGTGCAGCGGGCCCGTGGCTACGCGGCCACCATCAAGTCGGGCGTGGTCGTGCGCGAGGGCGACGAGGCGACGGGGGAGCGGCCAGGCCGGCTGCTACGTGGACCGCAGCCAACACCGGCCTGAGCCACCCAGCGCGCCACTAACTCAGCGTCAGCGTGCCGCGGCCAATGCGTCGGCGAAGCCGCGCACACGGAGCGAGGTGATGTGTGCCCCATCGGTCTCGAAGACGTCGCGCACCGTGGTGTCGGCGCCTCCCAGGTGGACGTCGATGTCGACCGTCACCGTGGTGCCGTCGATCTGCAGTGGCCGCGGCGAGGGGCGGAAGTCCTCGAAGGTGAACGTGCGCTCGGTGTAGTACGCCAGGATGTCGGCCCGGCCGCGGCGCACGTCACCGTCGACGTCGAAGGTGGCGTCGGGCGCAAAGACGCCGCCCAGCAGCGCGGTGTCGTGCGCGGTGACGGCGGTGAAGTAGTCGGCGAGCAAGCCGGGCAGGCCCTCGATCCGCCGGGGTAGGCGATAGAGGGTGCGCGCGTTGAGCCCGAGCACCCGGGCCTGGGCGGCCGTCGGGCAGGGCGCCACCGTGGCCCGGATGGCGTCGACGGCACCGGGGAACGTGGCGTCGTGATGTGGGTAGTCGCTGCCCCAGACGATCCGCTCGGTGCCGATGAACGGGGCGAGCGCGGGCAGTGTGCGTTCACCGACCTCGAAGCTGATGGCGCACTGGCGGGCGAAGTACTCAGACGGGCGCAGCTCGAGCCCGGGGCAGAAGCCACCGAACGACTCGGCTTGCTCGTCGAGCCGCTCGAGCCAGAAGGGGGCCCAACCGCCCGAGGACTCGAGGAACACCACCCGCAGCCCCGGGTGACGCTCCAGCACCCCGAAGGCGATCAGCTGGGCGCAGGCCAACATCGCCTCGAAGGAGTGGGAGACCGCGTGGAGCACGAGGGGGTTGAAGGGCCGATCGGAGCCGAGCGTCGGCACAATCACCGAACTGCCCTCGTGCACGGCGATGGGGACGTCGAGCTCCTCGGCCGCTCGCCACACCGGCTCGTAGGCGCCATCGGGGAGCGAGCGACCGTGGCACGGGTTGGGCCGGACGAAGCCGGCGACGAAACCGAGCTCGGTCACGGCGCGTCGGAGCTCGTGGGCTGCCGCGTCGGGATCCTGCAAGGGCAGAAGGGCGGCGCCGAAGAGCCGCCGCCGGTCGGCGCCGCAGTAGGCGGCCAGCCAGTCGTTGTAGGTCCGGGCCAGCGCGACCGCGCCGGCCGGGTCCTCGACCACCGAGAAATAGAGCCCGATGGTGGGATAGAGGACGGCCTGGTCGATGCCCTCGACGTCCATGTCGGCCAGGCGGACCGTGGCGTCGGACCCGCCGGGCTGCGCCTCGGCGAGGGGGCGGAAGGTGGACGGGTCGTCGAAGGTGGAGCCCGGCCGGGCCAGCGTGCCGAGCGGGACGGCCAGGATCTCGGTCCCGCCCACCAGCACGTGCTCGTAGCCGTTGGCATCCGCGTGGATGCGCGGGCGCTGATGATCGGGCAGTCCCGCCCAGGCCGCTTCGGGCTCCACCACGTGCCCGTCGGCGTCCACGATCGGACCGGCGTGCGGCGGGAGGGGCGCCTCGCTCACGTCGCGGCCGTGACCCGCCAGTCGTCGATGGCCGGCAGCGGGTGGCGGAACAGTGCGGCGGCGTTCCCCCCGGCCACGGCGCGCAGCTCGTCGTCGGGGAGTGTGCCCCAGGTCTGGGCCAGGACCCGTTGGGTGTCGGGCCACGAGGAGTCGGCGTGCGGATAGTCGCTCTCCACCATGATGTGATCGATCCCGATCACGTGGCGCAGCGGCACCATGGAAGGGTCGTCGATGCTGCAGAACCAGAAGTTCCGTCGCAGCACCTCGCTGGGCTTGAGGTCCGACGGCCAGGCCTTGCTCTCGCTGCCCGAGGCCGAATGCGAGAGCACGTAGTCGCTCCGGTCCATCAGCATGGGCACCCAGCCGATGCCGCCCTCCGACAGCGCCACCTTGAGCTCCGGGAAGCGCAGGGCGACTCCCGACCACAGCCATTCCCCGGCGGCGAGCAGAGCGTTGACGGGAAAGAAGGTGGGGAGGATCTCGAAGGGCGGGTCGGGCGAGGGCAAGGCCGCCCAGGCAGAGGAGCCCGTGTGCAGGCACACGACGGTCCCGGTCTCTGCGCAGGCGGCGAGGAAGGGGTCCCACTGGCCGCTGAAGATGGAGGGGAGGCCGAGCTGGGCCGGGAACTCGGGGAAGCTCACCGCTTTGAAGCCCCGCTCCGCGTTGGCCCGGACCTCGGTCGCGGCCAGCGTGATGTCGTTGAGCCAGGGCAGCTGCAGCGGGATGATGCGATCCGGGTGCGGGGCCGCCCATTCCTCGAGGTGCCACTCGTTGAAGGCGCGCAGACAGGCCAGCCCGAGCTCCTTGTCCTGCGCCCGCGAGTACACGGCACCGCAGAAACCGGATACGAGCGACGGGAAGCAGAGGGCGGCCCAGATGCCGGCCCGGTCCATGTCGGCGACGCGGGCCTCGATGTCGAAGCAACCGGGTCGCATCTCGTCGAAGCGGGCCGGCTCCATGCTCCACTCGTCGCGTGGTCGGCCCACCACGGCGTTGAGTCCGATGTTCGGGTACTGCTTGCCCTCGAAGACCCAGGCTTGGGTGCCGTCGTCTTGCTCCACCACGCGGGGAGCGGCCTCGGCCACGACGGCGGGCAGACGACCCTCGAAGAGGTCGGGCGGCTCAATGAGGTGGTCGTCGACCGAAATGACCGGGACCAGGATCGGCCGGGGCTCGGGGTCGGGCAGCAGGGTTGCCCGGTGCGACTGATCGGTCTGGGCGGTTCCCATGAAGACATGACACTATCGTCAGTCTCACAAGGGTCACGGGTTGCGCGCGCGTGCGTTGTCTCACTTCGGTCGACCAGGGCGCTCCTGTCGGGGAACCGGAATCTCTCCGAAGTCGCCGATGCCGCGGAGACCGGATGACCGTTCGACCTGGACGCCGTGGGCCGAAACAGGGTTGACGGGATTGTCGGGACGAAAGCCGAGCCGCACTCCTTCGTCGGCGACGTGGTAATCGGCGATCGACAGGGCAAAGCCGTCACGCCCGAAGCCATCACCGAGATGGCGACGTCGAGCTACATCAAGAACGCCCGCACTGAACTGAGTGGGCGGCGATCGTGAAGCCGAGACGTCAGATGGACTCCGAGCTCGGATGGATGCACGTTTCCGTAGGAGGAGGCCGCGGCCTGCTCGGCGGCCCGACTGGCAATGTCCTCGGGGCCCCGCGTGGCACTGCCCTGCGCGGCGCTTCCCTGCGCGCCGCGAATGACGATTCTTGTGACGTCCGCCGCTGGCCTTGCGAACGGGATCGTCGAGCAGAGCCGCGAACACCGGTGAGGCCGGCTCGTCGGACGATTCGCGGACGTGCCCGTCGGCATGGAGTGTCGAGGCAGTTCTTGGCGTGACCGGGTCGCCCGGGCCACCGTGTTGACGGGGATTCGGTTCGGGCGCCATGGAACGCGGCCATCTGGGAGCATGAGAAGACAGACGCCATGTGGCGAGCGCGCTCCTCCCCGCCTGAAGGCACGGCTCGCTGCGAGCGTGTTGCGATCCGAGGCGGCTGAGCGCTGTCCGGTGTGGTCGGGCCCGATGCCGGCGAGCGGTCGCGACCATCGACACCGACTCCAACGCTCGGGCCCAGATTCGCGCCACGCGCGCGGACGCTCGTCGTCAGAGAAGTCACAACGCAGTCACAACGAACTCATATCCCCGCTCGCAGGAGAATTTTCTATGGCGCTGATGAGATCGATGCTTTACACTGAGTTGCAACTAGTGGCGGTCCGCCAATCAGTGCGGTCTAGTGGCGGTCCGGCGGAAAAGGTGGTTAAACAAATGGCGTATTTCAACGCGGGCGGAGTTAGCGAATCTGGCGCGATTCGAGCCAAGGGTGCGGGGCGGCGGGGAGGTGCGCGGGTCCTCACGCAGTGTCTCTGTGCCCTCGCTCTGTGTTCTGGCGTGTTGCTGAGCGTCGTCACCGGGGCGTCGGCCGCCTCGAGCGGCTCGGCGGCGCACCAGGCGGCGACGCACAGCAATGGTGCGCAAACCAATAGCGCGAACGTTCAACCGCTTGATCCGGGTTTGAGTGTGACGGATCTCGACAATGGCTCCACCACCAACGGGCTCGCCCAGGCCTTGGTCGGGACCGGTCTGACGGTGTCCAACGTCACCTATACGGGCGCGAATCGCGCCGCGGGCACCTTCACCGGCGGGACGGGCATCATCGGCTTTGACTCAGGCATCGTCCTCGACTCGGGAGCGGCCCAGACCTACTCCACCGATCCCGCCTGCAGCCGAGGCGTCGAAGGCCCGAACAACTGTTACGAGGCGACCGGCGGGAACCCCGGCGGTCCGGACGGGGGAGACAACTCGACGGATTTCGGGCTTCCCGGAGATGCTGATCTCTCGGCGCTCGACGGGGACCCCACCTTTGACGCGTCGGTGCTCCAGTTCGATTTCGTTCCTTCCTTCTCCACCGTGCAGTTCAGCTATGTCTTCTCCTCCGAGGAGTACAGCGACTTCGCCAACACGGAGTTCAACGACGTGTTCGGCTTCTTCGTGAACGGCACCAACTGTGCGCTCGTACCGGGGACGACCGATCCGGTCGACGTCAACTCGATCAACGACGGCAACGACGCCGGTGGTGACACGACGCCGCACAATCCGCAGTTCTTCGTCAACAACGTGCCGCCGACGTTGAACACGCAGATGGACGGCTTGACCACCGTGCTGACGTGCTCGGCCGATGTCGTTCCTGGCGTCACCAACCACATGAAGCTGGCCATCGCGGACGGGAGCGACCCGGTCCTCGACTCCGCCGTCTTCCTCCAAGGACAGAGCTTGGTTAGCGGAACCGGAATCACGACGTCGCTCTCGGGTGGCGGCCAGTCCGGCCCGACCATTTCGGTCCCCCAAAACACCGCAGTCTCCGACACGGCCACCCTCTCGGGTGCCAACTCGGCGACGGCCACGGGTACGGTTGACTACAAGGTGTTCTCCGACGCCAACTGTACGAACCTGGTCAGTGACGAGGGCACGGTGACGGTGAGCGGCCAGGCGGTCCCGGCGTCGAATGCCGCGACCATCTCGGCTCCGGGCACGTATTTCTGGCAGGCCGCCTACTCGGGCGATTCGCTCAACAACCCCGTCACGAGTCCGTGTGGCACCGAGGTTGAAACAGTGACGAGCCCGATCAACCCCACCGCTGTGTCGACCACACTCTCTGGTGGAGGGAAGTCCGGCGGTAGCATCGGGGTCCTGCCCAGTACCGCGGTCACCGACTCGGCGACGTTGACGGGCGCTACCGCTTCGACGGCCACGGGGACAGTGACGTACAACGTCTTCTCGGACGCGGCGTGCGGCACAGCAGTGGTCACCGGGTCTCCCGAGACGATCACCACCCCCGGCACGTTGCCCGACTCGCCGGCGCAGAGCTTCGCCACACCGGGGAAGTACTACTGGCAGGCGGCGTATTCGGGTGACCCCGCGAACAGTCCGTCCACCAGCACCTGTGGCTCAGAGATCGAGACGGTCAAGAGCACGCCGACCTGCACGCTTTCCGCCGTCAACGTCGGGCCGCCATCGCAGGTGGTCTACACGGCTCAGGACCCCGTCGCTGGCTTGGCGAGCGTCGTACCAATCCGAGACCAAAACGTGACCCCCTTCGTTTCGGGATTCTCGGCGGGGACCACCGGTCCCGTCACGGTCACGTTCACGAAGCTGGTCGAAGGGAAGGGTGGGGAGAGCGGAATCCTCGCCATCAACTCCCAGGGCAGGCGCGTGAAGTGCTTGGGCCAGTTCAAGACGATGATGCCAAGGCGAACCGACACCCAGGGCTTCACCTACCGCAACAGGTTCAGCAATCTGGTGATTCAGAACGGATCGCCGGGCCTTACCGCTGCACGCCTGACCTTGAATGGGGGAACGCCGGACACGATCGGCCTGACTCCAGGTGAGACCTTCACCGAGTCACTCGTGGGCCTGAAGCCAAACCGTCTGGTGGCACAAGGTATCGGGGTCGACAAGCAACATGCCGTCCTGGTCGTGTGGGGGCATCCGTTGTTCTGACCAGGTGCCTTGCAGGGGAAACTCATCGATCCTGCGAAACCGGCGCATTTGAATGGAAGGCCCCTGGCGGAGATGCCAGGGGCCTTTCATTTGGAGTAAGCCGGCGCCGGAAGTAGAGCGCTCCAGGGGCGACCCGATATCCGGAGTGAGGTAACCGCTCCAGGGTCAGCGCTTTGCGAAGGCTGGTCCATGTGGTCGCCACGACGTTGACCACGTCAACCCCGGAACACCTTGGCCTTTCAGGCCACCTTCGTGCCTGCATCTGACGCCCATTGCGAAGACCTTGGCGTTCGTCGGCCTGGTGTTGTAGGACACTATCGTCAGTAAAAGTCAGCCGGCCTGGGGGTGCGCATGACCACACACGTCGAGGAGGTCGCGACCAGGGTCGGGTTGGTGATCGGGGGCGACGTTGAATCGGGGGGGAACGGCACCTATCTGGTGACGAACCCGGCCCGTCCCGCCGAGGTCGTGCTCGAGGCGCCTGCCACCTCGGCCGACCAGCTCGATCGGGCCGTCGGCGCCGGCCGCCGCTCGCAGAAGACCTGGGCCGCCTTGCCCGCCGAGGAGCGGGCCGCCCTGGTGTTGGCCGCCGCAGAAGCCGGCGTGGCCGCGGTCGAAGCCGGCAACCTGGCCCGTCTCCTCACCCGCGAGCACGGTAAGACCTATGTCGAGTCGATCTTCGACACCGCAACCATGGCCGGGATGGCCGCCGCCTTCGCCCCGGTCGTTGCCGACGCGCTGGCCCCACGCCACGTCAGCGGGGGATCGACCCGGATCGAGTGGGTGCCCCACGGTGTCGTGGCTGCCATCCTGCCGTTCAACTGGCCGGTGTCGGTGATGGCCAACAAAGCGCTGCCCGCCCTCCTGGCCGGGAACGCCGTGGTGGTCAAGGCTCCCCCCACCTGTCCGGCCACCGTCCTGCTCGTGGCGGCCGCCATGGCCCAGGTCCTGCCGCCCGGCATCCTGAGCGTCGTCAACGGGCCCGACGCCGCGCTCGGGGCTGCGCTGGTCGGCCATCCTGACGTGGACATGGTGTCCTTCACCGGAGGTGTGGGCACCGGCCAGGCCGTCATGGCCGCAGCCGCCCGCACGACGCGCCCCGTCGTGCTCGAGCTCGGGGGTAACGACGCCGCCATCGTCGCCCCCGACGTGACGGTGGACGCCACTCTGGCCAACCGCCTGGTCGACGCCGCCTTCGTCACCAGCGGTCAGGTCTGCATGGCGGTCAAACGGCTCTACGTGCACCGTGATCAGCTCGAGCGCACGGTGGACGCGCTGGCCGAGCGGTTGGCCTCCGAGCTGGTGGGTGACGGGCTGGCCGAGGGAGTGACGATGGGCCCGGTGCACACCGCGGCGGCCAAGGAACGGGTCGAGACCCTGGTGGCGGAGGCTGAGGATGGTGGCGCGGCGGTGATACGACCTGGCCGGTTGCGCGACGAGGATGTGGCGACCGGCGGGTACTTCGTCTCGCCGACCTTGGTCATCGCCCCGGATCCCGGGGCCGGCATCGTGCGCGAGGAACAGTTCGCCCCGGCGCTCCCGATCATCCCCTATGACGACATGGACGACGTCGTGGCCGCAGCGAACGACACGTCGTTCGGGCTGTGCGCGTCGATCTGGAGCAACGACGACGCGCTGGCAGCCGACGTGGCCGAGCGGCTGGTGGCCGGGACCGTCTTCGTCAACGCGCACGGGCTCTCCGCGGTCGACATGTACGCGCCGATGGGCGGGTGGAAGCAGTCGGGCTTCGGGGTCGAGCTGGGCACCGAGGGGATGCAGGCGTTCGCCCGCCAGCGGGTGCTCGTGAGCCGGCCCGGGCCGGCAGAGGGAGAGGGCACATGACCGTCATCATCCGCGGCGGGACCGTCGTGGACGGCACCGGCGCCGAACCGGTGCGGGCCGACGTGGTCGTGGTCGGCGACCGGGTCATTGCCGTCGGGCCCGACGTCGGCGACGCGGGAGCCGACACCGTCATCGACGCCACCGACCAGCTGGTCACGCCCGGCTTCGTCGACCTGCACACCCACTACGACGCCCAGCTCTTCTGGGACCCGAACGCCAGCCCCTCACCGCTGCACGGCGTCACCACGGTTCTCGGCGGGAACTGCGGCTTCTCACTGGCCCCGCTCGCCCCCGAGCACGCCGACTACATCTCTCGGATGATGGCCCGGGTCGAGGGCATGCCTCTGGCGGCGTTGCGAGCCGGCCTGCCCTGGGACTGGAGTTCGTTCGGGGAGTGGTTGGGCCACCTCGACGGCCGCATCGCCGTCAACGCGGGGTTCCTGGTCGGACACTCGACCCTGCGCCGTCTGGTCATGGGGGATCGGGCCGTTGGGGGCCAGGCCACGCCCGGCGACCTCGATGCCATGGAAGCCGCCCTTCATGCCGCCCTCGAGGAGGGTGCATTGGGCTTCTCCACCTCCCAGGTGCACACGCACAACGACGGCGACGGCCAACCGGTGCCGTCGAGGGCCGCCACCCGAGCGGAGATGGAGCGCCTGGCCTCCGCCGTGCGCCCCCACGAGGGCACGACGGTCGAATTGATCGTGGCGGGCTGTTTGAACGGCTTCTCCGACGAGGAGATCGACTTCCTCACCCAGATGTCGCTGCTGGCCGACCGGCCCGTGAACTGGAACGTCCTGGGTGTCTCGGCCATGAACCCCGACGGTGCCGCGAGTCAGCTGGCCGCGGGGACGGCCGCCGCAGAGCGGGGAGCGACCGTGGTCGCCTTGACGCTGCCCCACACCATGCAGATCCGCCTGAGTTTCGAGCACGGCGCCATCCTGGACGGCTTGCCGGGCTGGCGCGAGGTGTTCGCCCTCCCGATCGAGGAGCGCATGGCTGCGCTGTCCGATCCCGAGACCCGTCGGCGACTCGACGCCGGGTCCCAGTCCGACGAGGCGGGCATTCTGCGCCACCTGGCGGTGTGGGATCGATTGATCTTTGACGAGACGTTCGCGCCCGAGAACGCTGGGCTCGAAGGCCGCTCGGTCGGCGACGTGGCCCGCGGACGCAATGTCGAACCGTTCGACGCCTTACTCGACGTGGTCGTGGCCGACCGCCTGCGGACCGGGCTGCGGCCCCCCATCGGCGAGACCGAAGACGACTGGGCCCTACGGGCCCGCACCTGGCAGGACCCGCGGGCGATCGTGGGGGGCTCGGATGCCGGGGCCCACCTCGACACCATGTGCGGGGCCATCTATTCGACCTCCATGTTGGGCGACGGGGTGCGGGCGAGGGGGCTGCTCACCTGGGAGCAGGCGGTGCGTCAGCTCACCGACATCCCGGCCCGTCTCTACGGCCTGCGCGATCGGGGTCGGCTCGTTCCGGGCGCCTTCGCTGACATCGTCGTCTTCGATCCGACCACTATCGGGCACGAAGCCGTGCGCACTCGCGACGATCTCCCGGGCGGGGCAAGTCGGCTCTACGCGGAGGCGGTCGGGGTGAACCACGTCCTGGTCAATGGGGCCGAGATCGTCCGCCGCGGCACGTTCACCGGCACCGTGCCAGGCCGGGTGCTGCGCTCGGGCGCCGACACCGACACCGTCCACGCCGGAGCAGACTGGGCCGGCGCCGCGCTCTGACAGGTCAGAGCAGCCGTGTCTCGAGCGCGACCTCGCGTGGAGTGGCACCGTCCTGGGTCAGTAAGTTCGCCACCTTGACCGCGACCTCGGTGACGGCATCCTGGAGTTCTGCGGCCAAGACGAGTCCCTTCCATTCTCGGTGGCGCAACCGTTGGGCAGTGCCGACGGCCCGGCGACGTCCACGCGCCGTGGTTCTACGTTCAATTCATGGACTTGGGTTTGCAACCCTCGACGTTCACTGCTCCACTTGAAAATTAGACGTGAACGACCGGTGGAGTGGAGGGCAGAAGAGGCGAGGTAACGGTCCACGGATCCGGAGTGGCTGTCGGCAAATGGTGTGCCGGGTCGGCGAGCACGACGGCGACACCTGAAGCCGTACCGCCGTCGAGCGGCTGCAGCACCTTTCCGGGGACCGCCGCGCACGAGATCGTGAAGTTGGTGGGGTTGGCAACGGTGATGGCGGAGGAATTGAATCTCCAGCGTTGAAGATTCGGATCTTGCGAACCCAACAAGTGGGGCGCGTATTTCACATCCTGCTTGATACCCGGCGTTGCGCCGGGGTCGGTCAGGACACCCTGGGATGCATCCGCGGTCACGTAGAGTCCCGCGAGCGTCCGAATGGAGACGAAGCCGTCGCCTGCGTCTTCGAATCGGAAGCTCTGCGCGTCGGTTCCGTTCGGCATGTACTGCCAGAGGGGAGTCCCGATGCTCGAACTGGCGGATTGCACGTCGAGATTCATCTTCGAGGCGACGCACACCAGCGTGTACGGAATGAACGGGCGGAACTGTTCTGGCCGCAACTGGTCGTCCAAGATCTCGGATAGATCATGGGCTGCCTCGTACCTCGCACCCATGTACGGAGGGTTGTTGCTCATGAATCGTCGAGCGATCGTCTTCAAGATAGAGGTGTGGTCGAAGTGCAGGGTGTCCGAACCGAAGACACTGCCGCCCTCGACCCACGGCGAGACGACGAAGCACGGGACGCGCAGACCGGTGGTCGGGAGCATCTCGGGAGAGACCTTGACCGCCGGGACCGGCGGTACGTGGTCGTAGAACCCGCCGTGCTCGTCGTAGGTGATGACGAGCAGCGTCTGCTCCCACTTCGGACCGGAGACGAGCGCCTCGACCAGGGTGCGGATGAACGGCTGGCTGTTGCGGATGTCCGACGGAGGCTCGTCGCAGAAGCTGCCGGGCGGATAGTCCACGAAGTGTGGGTCGACGAAGGACACCGAAGGCAGGCTTCCGGATTCTGCCGACTCCAGAAAGCCGATCTTCGGATCGTCGTAGTCGACGACGTTGTCCGGGTCGAAGGTATGACGCTCGAAGAACCGCAGGAAGCTGTAGGAGTGCTCGAAGTACTTCCAGGAGACCTTCTGCTCGCTCAGGTGCTCGAAGATCGTGTCCGTGAGCACCGGGCGCATCGGACTCGAATTCTTGTACTCCCAGGCGCCCCAGGGATCGATGTTCGGCCTCCCGGTGAGCGTATAGAAGCGGTTCGGGAACGTCGGCCCCGGATGCGAACAGAACCACCGATTGCAAATCGCGAAATCACGCGCCAGCGAGTCGTAGGTCGGAACGTTGTCAGCCCCGTGATAGCCCATCACCCGGTGAGCCGTCGCCGGGCCGCACTCGTCGGCCTGTGCCTGGACGAAGCCGTCCATGTTCCCACCGTTCACCTGGACCGCGACGCGCTCGGAATCGTTCGGCGGACCGGGCGTAAAGATCGTGTCGCCCGGCCCGAAGCGAAATGATTGGACCTTCCGCCCGTCGTACATGTTGAACTCGCCCCCTTTGAGGCCGTCAACGTCGTCGCGGTTCATGCCGCCCTTTTCGAAGGGCAGGCTCAGATACCCCAGCATGTGGTCGAAGGACCGGTTTTCCTGCATCAGGACCACGATGTGTTCGATGTTCGCCAAACTGCCGGGCGGAAGTGTCTCCGGCCAATCGGGCGGAGCCTGATAGATGAAGGTCTTTTCCGGTGTGATGTAATCGAGGCTCAAGACGTCGTTGTCGACGTTGACCCCTACCAGCGTGCACGGGCTGGGGTAGGGCTGCAGCTCGGGGTTCCCGCTGGCGATGACGCTTCCCATCAGCCACGAGCTGGCCATTGCGTTGAGCGAATCCCGGGCCGTCACCTTCGTGATGGAGTCGGCACTGCTGAGGTGGTTGAAGATTCCTTCCCGGATCGCCTTCTGAATCGCCCCTCCGGGGTCGAGAGCCGAAGACGTCGTGAAGTTGACGTGGACCACCTGTCCGATGAGATCCGTCTTGAATTGGTCCGGATCGTCGGTGACGCCGCTCAAGGGCTGTCCCAAGAAGGTCCCGCTGACGGTGAAGAGCGGACTATTGGATTGCTGTGTGTACGTGACGCCGTTGATGTCGTCCACCCAGCCCACGAGGTCGACGGCATTGGTCGGCTGATGGTAACGGAGGGTGAGCCGGATGCTGATCTCGAACTTGATCACGTCGATGGAGATGGTCCCGGTGATCTCCGTCGGACCGTCGGTCTCGAACTGGAGATCCGCCGTGAACGGTGTCTGGCTGTCACCCGGGTTGAGGCTGAGAGCGAGGGACTCGCTGTTGATGTCGTTGAGATGGACGCCGATCCCGAACACGGTGGCGAACTGCCCCAGCTCGGACACGTTGTGGGCGTAGGTCGTACCCATCTGGACACCGGGAGGAAGGGGTCCTGCGTCCGGGGCCGGTGGATCGTTGACGATGAACTGCAGATCCATGAACGACGGCGGCACCGCGTCCCCGAATTGGGTCGCGCTGTCGAGCTTGAGCTTGATGATCGGATCCGGGCTCCCGAGCGCCTGCCGGCTGTTGAGCAATTCCTGGAGCTTCTGCCCGACGAAATCGAGCGAGATCGTCTTGTTGCGTGGAACCGGCTCGGAGCTCAGCGGCGGGTACGGGTAGAAGAGTGTGGGGAAGGCGCGTCCGTTGTACGCCCCCATGTGCTTGTGATGATCCTGATCGAGCACGACGCCGGACACCGTCCACGAATAGGGCTGGTCCTGGCCGAAGAAGAACGTCACGCGGTAGTCGAAGATCCACTGATCCGTGTCCGCCACGATGTCGATGAAGACGATCGGCAAGACCATGTCCCGCAGGAAGATCTCGTTGGAGGCGAGCGGCAGATCGATGCGCTTGTAGGTATCGCCGGAATCGGAGAACGTCTGACCCGGCGCGACGTTGTTGGCGACCGAGATGTCCTGACTGGCCGTCGCGCTCAGACGGTTGACGATGTGGATGCCGAGCCCGGTGTCGGAGTTCTTGTCGTCGTCGTGCGTGTTGAACTCGATCGTCACGCCGGTCAGGAGCGAATCCGTGACCGGGATGGTCCGGGGCGGGATTGGCTGCACTTCGGTGCAGATGCCGTAGTAGTTGCGATTGTCCTGGTTGAGAACGATCCCGGTGAGTCCCTCGATGTTCGAGCTGAACGGCGGGAGTACCGTCCCGTCGTCGAGGGTGATGGTCAGCGTGTAGTCGAATTTCCACGTGTCGTCGCCGTTGGCGAGGATGTGGATGTTCACGGCGGGGAGGAGGAGCTCCTCCACCGGTATCGGCTTGGAGCGCAGCGAGATGTCGACCGTGTGGGTTGAGTCGTTCCCGAAGTTCTGTCCCTGGCTCGCGTTGACGGCGCAGCCGAGATAGGGGTTCTTGCCGAACCAGTCGGCGTCGTGGTCCTGGTAGGACTGGAGGTTCGCCACGTAGGTGGACGCTCCGGCGGAATCCGACGAGTCGTTGGCCCGGTTCTTGACGAAGACGTGGAGCACAGTATCGTCGTCCAGGTCGTCGTCGTGGGTATGGAAGTCGATGGTGATTGACTCGACGACCGGCCCACCGTGGTAGCCGAAGTCGGCCAGCACGAAGGCGGCGGGTTGAAAGGTCGCGTCCCCGTTGCTCAGCGCGGTCCAGACCCCGGCGTCGCCGAAGCCGATGATGTCCGCCCTGTGGTCGCCGTTCAGGTCCGCCAGGTAGCGGGGATGCAGCGGGACCCGCCATCCTTGGTTGTAACAGAATCCGTCGAGGACAAGCCGTGCACCGCCGTCTCCGGTGACCGAGACCCAGACGCCGTCGTCGCCGAAACCGACCAGATCGGCCACGCCGTCGCCGGTTACGTCGGCGGCGAAGCGGGGATGGTTCTCGATGCGCCAGCCGTCGTTGTAGCCCATGGCGGCGAGGATGAACGTGGCCGGGGCGAAGGTGCCGTCGCCGTTGCTGATCGCGGAGTACACCCCCGCGTCGCCGAACCCGATGATGTCGGCGCGGCCATCGCCATTGAGGTCACCCATGATCCGGAGGTGCTTGGTGCCGTCCCAGCCGTGAGCCGGGTCGAAATCGGCGAGCACGAGTTTGGGCGGCTGGAACGAGCCGTCTCCATTGCTGAGGGCGACCCAGACGCCGTCGTTCCCGAACCCGACGAGGTCTGCTTTGCCGTCACCAGTGACGTCCACGACAAAGCGCGGGTTCTGATCGACACGCCAGCCCTGGTCGTACCCCAGGTCTGCGATCACGAAGGCC
Source organism: uncultured Acidimicrobiaceae bacterium (assembly GCA_963809715.1). Lineage (GTDB taxonomy): Bacteria > Actinomycetota > Acidimicrobiia > Acidimicrobiales > RAAP-2 > Bog-473. Next base: position 394,267 of record CAWEKO010000006.1, read on the forward strand.
GGCGCCTGAAATGTTCCGTCGCCATTGCCGAGAGCGACCCAGACTCCGTCGTTCCCGAATCCGACCAGGTCGGCCTTCCCGTCTCCGGTGATGTCGGCCACGAAACGCGGATGCTGGTCAACTCGCCAGCCCTGCTCGTAACCCAGGTCCGCGACGACGAATTTCATGGCCTGGAAAGTCCCGTCCCCGTTGTTCAGTGCCGTCCAGGCGCCGGCGTCGCCGAAGCCGATCATGTCGGCGCGACCGTCCCCGGTCAGATCCACGACGAAGCGAGGATGTCTTTCGACCAGCCAGCCCGTATGGAAGTTGAATCCGAAGAGGACCATGTTCGGCGGCTGAAACGTGCCATCACCGTCGTTGACCGAGGCCCAAACGCCATCAAGTCCGAAGCCGACGATGTCCACGCTGCCATCCCCGGTGAGGTCCGCTACGAAGCGAGGTTGCTCGGGACCCCAACTCTGACCACTCCAGCTCATATCTGCGTCCTTCCTGAGTGGAAGCTGTGTACCTGCCGTTGCCCACCGACCCACCTGAAGGGTACCCATCTCTGAGAACCGTTTCGAGTGGGGGCGACGTGCGACTTCTCGTGCACCGTTGACCGTGCGGATCGTGTTGTAGATCGGCGAATTAGGTCGATCTCGCGAGTCGGCGCCGTCACGGTGACGATCGTTCGGGTCGGGGTGCTAGGCCGTGTCGTTGCGCAGAGGCGCGATGTTCACGCCACGAGACTCGGCGCGGCACTCGTCGGTTGCTTTCGCCCGTAGCAGGTGCGAGCGCGAAACCGGTTCGCGTCCAGGGTATGGCGAAAAGAAGAGCGGACTCGTGAAATGTATGTACGACGGTCAAAGTGACGCCAACACCTGTTCTTCGAGTGTTGCGACACCTTCAAGACGGTCGGATGGGGTTCTTGTTGGTGGCGATCCGCAGGAGACCTTGACAGTGACCTGGGCCAGCGGCCGGACGACCATCTTCACCAATTGCAAGTGCGCGAAGCCATCGGACCCTGCCTGCGAAATGGAGCCAGTTGTCACGACTTGTATGACATGTCGGACCACTACGAGAACAGGTAGGACGACCCGATTGGCATCTCTGACATCGGGTGGTACACGTCGCCGCGCGGTGTGTTCATCGATGACGACAATTTCGAGATGTGAGCGGGTCGGACAGGGGCTCCTGCCGCCCGGCGCTTCGACACCGGCTTGCCTCTCACAAGAGGGGGCGGGCGCGCCCCTTGATCCGGTAGCCCAGAGTCGTCGAGGTCGCGGCTCGGCAATTGACGTCAGCCGTCACCGAGGCCACCAGGTTATGGACGCCAGCGCCCCCAGTGCCTATCCGTCATGGTGCAGGTCAGCTCGTTCTTGGCCACCTGAGGGTGGTGCTGGCTGTTTCCTGCCCGTCACTGGACAGCGACACCATCCCCTGGTCTGCTGTGGCCGACGCTGTCAGTGTGTTGATTGATCCCACTGCCTACCGCCTTGTGGGGCTGGCCGCGAGGCAACGGTCGGTCAACCCTGCGCGATGACGATGGTCGGCGTCTCGGTGCCCGTCTTGGGCGGCTTGCTCGAGTCGGTCGCCGTGATGGTCGGGGTGTAGGTCCCGGCGGCCGAAGGGGTGCCCGAGATGGTGCCCGACGACTTGATGGTGAGGCCCGGAGGGAGTCCCGTGGCAGTCACCGTGTAGGGCGAAGTCCCTCCGCTGACAGCGATCGACTTGTCGAGGTACGCGGTGCCGACCGTGCCGCCGGCGGGGCTGCCCGAGACCACCGGGATGGACCCGTAGGCAAAGGCGAAGGTGGCCGAGCCCGACCAGCCGGGAGCCGTGATGCCGTTTCCGAATTCTTGGTCCTCTCCATTGTCCTGGGCGTTGACTGTCTCAGATCGCTGGCCGACGGCATACGCGTCGGGCGAGGCAGTGTCCTTCCCATCGGGATCGTGGAAGAGGGCGATGACCGAGTTCTGGTCGTGGTCGAGGTCCGGACACTTGACCGGTCCGCCTGCCGCCGACGACGCGAAGAGGTCGAAGTAGAGGTGATAGGCGCCGGCTGCATCCACCTGGATCCGGGCAGTCACGCCGATCGCGTCGGTTCCAAAGCTGAACGGCTCGAGCGTGGGCGAGCTGTTGTCAGGGGGATAGCACGCCTGGAGGCCCGTGCCCGATACCGAGGTGGCCTCGTAACAGGCGGCATCGAGGCCATCCGTAGGTTCGGTTCGGCAGGAGGGCGCCGCGTACTTCAACGTGAAGGAACCGGTTGTGCTTGTTTCGGCTGGCGGGAGTGCTGCGTCGTCGTCGAAGAAGGTGAAATTGTCGGTGAAGGTTCCCGTGATCTGGGTCGGGAACTTCCCCGGCGCCGTCACGTAGGTGAAGCGGTCACCGTTACTGAGAGATGAGGTGTGGCCATTGGCGAGGGTGACGGTCACGTCGACAGGACCGGCGCCCAGCGACGGGTCGATGACCGTGAGCTTGGTGGACGAGTCAGCGACGATGGCGGCGTGTGCGTGGGTACCGAAGGCTACTGAACTCGCACGGCCCAGATTGGTCCCGGTGATGGTCACCACGGTGTTGCCTGACGTCGTGCCTTTGGAAGGAGTGACCTTTGTGATCGTGGGAGTCTTTCCACTTGCCGCGGAGGCAGGAGGCGACTCGATCACAGCACTCACCCCTCCGATGAGGAGCGTGCACGCGCCAAGCGCGATGAGGGCCTGTCGAAAAGGCATCGTCATCATCATCGGGATCACTCCGTTGCGTAAGGGATTTGAGGAGCCCCAGACGGCGGAGCCCGCTAATAGGTGCGGTGACGCTGACATCTTGGCGACGGCCGGTCAAATCTGGGTCAAAACGCCTTTTTCTCTTTCAGCGCCAGTGCGAAAACATCGGATCCGTTGCGAATCGCCGCAGGTTCACCACGGATTGGATCGCGCCATGCGTCGGTTCATCGTCTGCCAACTGGAAGGCGTGCACGCCGGCGCGAACTGGGCCGCCCTCGCTCCCACGCGTCAGAGCAGCCGTGTCTCGAGCGCGACCTCGCGCGTCGTGGCACCGTCGCGGGTCAGCGAGTATGCCACCTTGCCCGCGACCTCGGTGAAGGCGTCCTGGAGCTCGGTGCCGTAGAAGACGAGTCCGGTGCCGTTCTCGGTGGCATAACCGTCGGGCAGCACACCCTCGGCGATGAGGGAATGAATCAGCGGACGCCGTTGCTCCTCGGCGTCGTGGTGCGGGCTGTTCGAATAGGGCAGGAAGGCCAGGCCGTTGGTGACCGGCTGCAGAGTCGGCCCGAAGGAGTCGGTGGTGCCCCCGACGTGCCAGCACAGCGAGCCGGCCGACACCCCCGAGAGCACGACACCGGCCGCCCAGCACTCGCGCAGGACGACGTCGAGCCCGTGGAGGCGCCAGAGCGCCAGCAGATTGGCCGTGCTCCCGCCCCCCACCCAGATGACGTCTTGGGCCAGGAGATGCGCTCGCACATCGGGCACGTTCGGCATCGGGAACAGTGTGAGGTGCGAGCTGATGAAGCCCAGCTTGGAGAAGGCATTGTGCACTGCGGCCAGCCGCGACGAGTCGTCACCCACGGCCGTCGCGATGACGCAGAGCCGCGGGTGCGAACTCGCCCCGGCCAGGTCGGCCGCGAGCCGGTAGGACGGCCCCGGACGCAAGTTGGCCGGGTCCGGGCCCTCGGGCTGAAACCCGATGGAGGTGGCGACGATCGTTGGTTGCCGGGCGGCCACGTCAGCTCGGGAGGACCTCGGGATTGACGATGTGCAGCGGGCGGGCCCCGGCCATCAGACGGCACAGGTCATCGGCGATGGTCTTGGTGTGATTGCTCTCGGTGTCGTAGGTGGCCCCGCCGATGTGGGGTGTCAGCACCACGTTGGGGAACGTCGTCAGCGGATGATCGGTGGCGAGGTGCTCGCCCTCGAAGTGGTCCAGTCCCGCCGCGCCGACCTTGCCCGAGGCCAGTGCGGCCACCAGCGCGTCGGTGTCGTGGATCTTGGCTCGAGCCGTGTTCAGATAAACAACGCCATCGCGCATCTTGGCGAAGGCGTCTGCGTCGATCAGACCCGTCGTCTCCTCGGTCACTGGTGCGTGGATCGAGATGACGTCGGAGCGGGCCAGCAACTCGTCGAACGAGCTGGTCGCGTCGGGCGCATACGGGTCGTAGGCCAACACGTCCATGCCGAGGCCGCGCAGACGCCAGCGCAGCGCGCGTCCCACCGCGCCGAGGCCTACCAGGCCGACCGTTTGGCCGGCCAGTTCCCAGGCCCGGTAGCGCTGGTAGGGGATTTTCCCGTCCCGGTAGATTTCGCCCTCGCGCACGTCACGGTCGGCCGGGACGACGCCGCGAGTGGCGGCGAAGAGCAGCGCCACCGCCAGCTCGGCCACCGCGTTGGCGTTGCGGCCGGGCGCGCGCAGCACGGGGACACCGGCTGCCGTGGCCGCCGGGACATCCACGTTGGTCGGGTCGCCCCGACAACTGCAGACCGCGATGATCGGCTGTTCGTAAAGCGCCGGGCCGCAGTTGTCGCTCTCGACGACAACGATGTTGGCCCCCTCGGCTGCCACCCGCTCTGCCAGCTGCTGGGCGTTGTAGATCCGCAGACTGGGCTGCTCGAGCCAGGAGTCGAGCACGAGGTCCGCCAGCTCGTGGAGCAAGTCGAGACCGGGTCCGCTGACCGCAGCGGTCACGAGGGCCTTCGGACGGGGCGATGTCATGGGCGTGAACTTCTCCTTCGGGGCGGACGTCGTCCCAATAATGACACCTTGAGGGATCTGGGATCGGGGGATCGAGGACGACGAAGACGGCAATCGACGCGCAACGGCCCCCGACCTACAGGAGGCCGAGGGCCGTTCGCGGCAACGGATCCTTCTACGAGGCGTGCTTGAACGCCTCGGTGAAGGCCGAACCGGCAGCAGTCGTGTGCAGCTTGCCGCTCTTGATGAGCAGGTCGCCCCCGTTCAACGCGTTGAACTCAGTCGGGCTCTCGAACCCGAGGTAGTCCCCGTTGACGGTGGCGTTCGTGAAGTTGGCCGTTGTGAAGGTTGGAACCGGCCTGCTGGGAGCTTCGTTGAAGGTCCCGATGTCGACCTTGGTGTCGCCCTGGTTGACAGAGTTGTCCGCGAACCAGAACACGTTGGCGGTCAGGTCGTGGATCTCGGCATACGTCGAGCTGCCGGACTGGAACAGTGAGGCGACGACGACGTCTCCCGCCGCCGCTCCGGACTTGTCGAACGGACCCGCCAACGTGGCGAAGACCCAGTCGTAAAGCGGGGCGCCGCTCGTGGGACAATAGCCAGCGACAAAGGCGTACGCGTTGAGCGAGTCCGTATAGACGCCGTTCCACTCAGCCGCGCTCTTGTTCTTGTCCGCCGTTGTGCACGAGATTTTGGGCACCGTGAAGGTGACACTGGCGCTTGCGAGGCCACCTGTCGGGGTCGCCTGGTAGCCGGCGAGATAGGTCGACGAGCCCGCGGCCAGTGGGTGCACCCCGGCCGGCGGCTTCACGATCGCCGGTGCCGTTCCCGCCGCGCCGGCGGCCGAGGCGAAGCCGAGCGTCGCCACGGCGATCGCGGCCACCCCGGCGAAACAGGCTGAGAGCCTGGTGCCGGGCCCAAAACTTCGGGTGAACGGAGTTCGACTGATCATTGTGTCCCTTTCCCATTCGATTCGGAGTGGATCTGGCTGGACAACGCGGGTTGCGCTGCGCCCCGTTTGATATCACGAATGGGCCTCACCGTGTCGTATGTCCATCGAGGTCGCGGCGTGTCCCCGTCGAATTCGTTCGACGCGGACCGCCGCCTCACACCTGCGGTGCAGTGCCCTGGCTCGGTGGGCATTGGCTCCACGCGGCGTCGGTAGAGGCGCCAGCTCAGGGCCGCCCCAGCGCGCCGAGGCACACCACGCCGACCGTCTGGGCGGCCAGCTCCCGGTCCCGGTAGCGCTGGCGAGGGATCTTCCCGTCCAAGTAGATGTCGCCCTCGCGCACGTCACGGTCGGCCGGGACGATGCCGCGAGTGGCGGAGGCGAGCAGCGCCACCGCCAACTCGGTACCGCGTCGGCGACCAGGCGATGTCCTGGGCTTGAACTTCTCCTTCGGCGCCGGACGTCGCCCATACTGACCTCTTGAGGGATCCCGTGATCGAGGACGACCCCGAACGCGGCAACTGACGCGCAACGACCCCCGACCTACAGGAGGCCGAGGGCCGTTCGCGCCACAAGGTACGTCTACGAGGCGTGCTTGAACGTCTCGGAGAAGACCGAACCGGTAGCGGTCGTGTGCAACTTTCCGCTCTTGATGAGCAGGTCGCCCCCGTTCAACGCGTTGATCTCAGTCGGGCTCTCGAACCCGAGGTAGTCCCCGTTGACCGTGGCGTTCGTGAAGTTGGCCTTCGTGAATGTTGGAACCGGCACGCTCAGCGCCTGGTCCTCGTTGTAGGTCCCGATGTTGACGATGGTGTCGCCCTGGTTGACGGGGTTGTCCGCGACCCAGGTCACGTTCTGGGTCAGGTCGTGGATCTCGGCAAACGTCGAGCTGCCCGACTGGAACAGCGAGGCGACGACGACGTCGCCCGGCGCCGCACCGGGCTCATTGAAATTGCCCGCCCCGGTCTGGAATTGCCAGTCGTACACTGGGCCGCTCGAACGACATTGGCTGGCGACGAGGGCGTAGGTGCTGAGCGAACTCGTGAAGACGCCGTTCCACTCTTCAGCACCCTTGTTCGTGTCCGTTGTCGTGCACGAGATTTTGGGCACCGTGAAGGTGGCGCTGGCGCTGGCGAGGCCACCTGTGGGGGTCGTCTGGTAGCCCGCAATATTGGCCGACGAGCTTGCGCCCAGGGGGTGTACCCCGGCCGGCGTTTGCGCCATGGCCACTGCCGTTCCGGCCGCGCCGGCTGCCGAGGCGAAGCCAAGCGTTGCCGCGCCGAGCGCAGCCAAGCCGGTGAAACAGGCTGTGAGCCTGGTGACGGGCCCAGAACCCCGGTTGAGCGGATTTCGAGTGGTCATCGTGTCCCTTTCCATTCGGGTAAAAGTGGATTTTGAAAGGCAACGCAGGTTGCGGCCCGTCCCGTTGCTATCACGTCTGGGCTCACCATGTCGTGTGTCCATCGACGTCGGCGGCATGTCCTCGTCGACATGTCTCCACGCGGACCCCACCTGGGCTCCCACGCCGCGACGGTAGAGCTGACATCCTCGACACCCCGACCAATCCGCTGGAGGTGATGTCAGGTGGCGACCGGAGCCCGATGGCCCAGCTGGCCCCCATGTCGTGGCTCATGGAGCCGCCAGCCGCCTCGGAGCCGTCCACAGTGTTGGACCTCTTGCGCCAAACCCACCTGCCACAATGACGTGATCATGACGCACGTGTCAGATTCATGAGCCCACCTTCGAAGGCAGTCACCGTCGGCGTCGACGTGGGGACCACATCGGTCAAGGCGCTGGCCGTCGACGAGCGGGGACAGGTCGTCGCTCGCAGCCGCGTGCCGCACACCGTGGTGGCCCCCGAGGCCGATGTGCTGCGCCACGACGCCAAGAAGGCCTGGTGGTCGGGACCTCGGAAGGCCTACCAGGAGGTGACTGCCGAGCTGGGCGACCGCCCGATAGCTGGAGTGACCGTGGCGTCCATGGTGCCCTCCCTCACCGCGGTGAACCGCCGGGGCGTGCCCGTCTTGCCCGGACTGCTCTACGGAGATCGTGAGGGTCGGGTGGAGCCGGCGGCTGAGGGCGGTCTTCTACCTGGCGCCATGCCCGATGCCGAAGGTTTCCTCGGCTGGGCGCACAACGAGGCCCCCGACGCTCGGGGCTACTGGCCATGCCAGGCCGTGGCCACCCATGCCCTGTCGGACCTCCCGGCCATCGATACGGCAGTGACGGCGTCGCTCGGGTCCCTCCACATGTTGGGCACGTGGAACAAGGATCTCCTCGCATCGGTCGGGGTCCACGAGGCGCAGTTGCCCATGGTCGTTCCCATGGGCGAGGCCGCCGGGACGTTGCCCGGGTCCGACACCATCGTGACCGGCGGCACCATCGACGCCCTGTGCGACCAGATCGTGGCCGGCGCGTCGGAACCGGGCGACGTGCTCATCATCTTCGGGGCGACCCTCATCGCCTGGGCCGTGACCGAGCAGTGGCTCACCGTTCCCGGCCTGGTGAGCTTCCCCCACACGACGCCCAAGCGGTTTCTCGTCGGTGGACCCAGCAATGCCGGGGCCCTCTTCGTGGACTGGGCCCGCCAGCTCCTGCGCGGGGCGCCGCGTCCGGGACCCGACCGTGAGAAGCTGCCCCCCCGGCTGGGCGACCCCGACCGCGTCCCGGTGTGGTTGCCCTACATCAGGGGAGAACGCACCCCGTTCGAGGACCACACCTTGCGCTCGAACATCTACGGGCTCGACATTGGTTCGGGTGCCGAGGCGATCGAGCGCGCCGCCTTCGAGGCCAGTGGGTTCGTGGTGCAGCGCATGCTCGACATGGCCGATGTCAAGGGCAAACGGATCGTGGCCAGTGGGGGCGGGTCACGGGTGACCGCCTGGATGGCGGCCGTGGCCGACGTCACCGGGTTGACCGTGGAGACGGTGGCCGTGCCGGAGGGTGCGGCGCGCGGTGCTGCCTACTTCGCTCGGATGGCCGCCGGTCTCGAGACGTCGCTCGAGGGTTCAGCGAGCTGGGCGGCCGTGGGCCGCCGGATCGAGCCCGATCCCCACTGGGCCCGGGCCACGGCCGAGCGCTACGGCCGCTTCCGTGAGCTCGGCACCGGGGTGCATTAGTCAGCTCAGCCGTTCGGCGTAAAGGCCACCTTGAGTGCGCCGCTGCGATCCTGGCGGGCGATTGTCTTGAGAGCCGGCCACCACTCTTCGAGGGCAAAGCGATGAGTCAGCATGGGCGTGATGTCCAGGCGGCCATCGGCCACGAATTCGAGGTAGTGCGCGATGGCGTGCTGGCGCTTGCCCTCGAAGTCCTCGATGCCGAAGGCATTCGAACCGGCGATGGTGATCTCCTTGAAGTAGATCGGTGTGGATTCCCAGCGCTCCGGGGTGGCCACACCGGTGTAGACCAGCCGCCCGCGCTCGGCCAGGACGCGGACGTCGACCTCGAGCGTCTCCGCTTTGGCGATCGAGTCGTAGACGACATCGATATGGCCGGGGTGGGTGGTCGGGAGCCCGTCGAGCGCCGCGTGGAGCACGGCTCCGGACCAGGCGGCGAGCTCTTCGACCAGGGCCAGCCTGGGTTCGTGGGAGAAGACGGCGGAGGCGCCGAAGCGCAGGGCCATCTCCTTTTGGGACTCGAAGCGGGCGACGACCCCCACTTCGACGTTCGGGTACAGCGCACGCAGGATGGCGACGCTGGTCAGGCCCAACGCTCCGGCCCCGTAGACCAACACGCGTCCCGATTCCGGAGGCGGATGGCGCACGATGGCGTGGAACGAAACCGAGAAGGGGTCGGCCAGGACGGCCGCCTCGTCCGAGATGCCGTCGGGCACCGGAATGAGCATGGAGTCGTGCGCGGCCAGCCGTTCTGCCCAGGCGCCCGGCGCACCCGTGATGACGCCAACGTGGACCCCGGGACCGAGCTCTCCCTTGGTGAAGCTCCAGCAGAGGCTGAGGTCGCCCGCCTTGCAGGCCGGGCAGAGGGGGTCGATGCCCCGCGGTCCGCAGGTCAGCCAAGGGTTGAGCACGACACGCTGGCCCACGTCCAGGCCCCGCGCCTCGGGCCCGAGCGAAACCACCTGGGCCACCACCTCGTGTCCCGGCACGTGGGGAAGAGAGGAGAAGGCAGCCATCGGGTTGTCGATATCGCCGGTGTTGAAGTCACCGAGTACCAGCTTGGCGTCGGAGCCGCAGATGCCCGAAAGGATGGGTTTGGTGATGACCCAGTCGGGCCGGGACAGGCGGGCCTCGTCGATCTCGTGCAGGCCGAAAGGCGTCTCGATCAGTTTCGCCTCGAACTCGTCCTCCGGCGTGGGCCTGACCTCATCCTCGGAGGGTGGTGCTCCGAACAGCAGTGCCTTCACGATGCCGCGTCCCCCAGTGCCTGTTGCGTGAACGATCGCATCCCCTCGAGGAAAGAGTCGATGTCGGTGGTCTTGGCCTCGATCACTGCCTTCATGTCGGGCAAGTAGAACTCGAAGCGGTCGCTATCGATTGCGTCGGCAATGCTGCCGGCAATGGACTCCGGAGGCTCCTTCGGGCCGTCGTAGAGCGGCGCGTCGTTGTCGGGCTGGTCCCAGATCTCCGTGTCGATTGCCCCGGGCAAGACAAGCTTGATGTCGACGCCCGTCCCGGCCAGGTCGATGGCGACCGATTCGCTCCAGCCGGCCAGGGCGAACTTCGAGGCCGAGTAGGCCGCCTCCGTCGTGATGCCCAAGCGACCGCCGAGACTGGACACCATGACGATGGTTCCCGTTCGGCGTTCGAGCATCCGGGGCAGGACGGCCAGGGCGATCGACACGGGGGAGAAGTAGTTGATGCGCATCGTGCGCTCGACTTCCCCCATGGTGAGCCGGGTCACGTGGCGGCGCATGGGCACGGCTGCGTTGTTGATGACGACATCGAGCCCGTCATAGTGGTCCCAGATGTCGAGGACCAGAGCCGCAGCATCGCCGGGGTCTGACAGGTCGGCCGCCCATCGGGCCGAGGTAGGCGAGGTCGTCCGGCAGTCGGCCAGCACCTCGTCGAGCCGGTCAGCCCTGCGGGCAACCAGGGCGACGGTCTCCCCCCGGGCTGCGAGCTCCCGGGCAACGGCCGCGCCGATACCCGACGATGCTCCGGTCACCAGGACCGTCCTTCCGTCAGGACTCACACCCCATCCTCCTGCGATGTGCCGTCCACAGCGAGGTCAACGGCCGATTTGGGGTGAGCGAGGGGTCTCGAACCCCCGACCTCCAGGACCACAACCTGGCGCTCTAACCAACTGAGCTACGCCCACCGAGGGCCATAAGTGTGGCACACCGCCTCACCCCAGTCGGGCCGGCGCCTTGGCCCGGACGATGCCTGCGCCTCGCCCAGAGCGCCCTATGTCAGGCTGTTCGGCGCTGGCGTGCCCCGGTGGCCGAGCGGACTTAGGCAACGGACTTCTAATCCGTTTTACGCAGGTTCGAATCCTGCCCGGGGCGCCCTTAGGCCGGGGCGCCCTTTTGACGTCGCGACACCGTTGGGACGCTCCTCCTCTCCAAGGAGGTGGGGGAGCGGGACCAGGCTGCGCCCACCGCGAAGCGACACGTCGGCCTCGTCGGCCCGGTAGCTTCGTGAACGTGACTTCTCATCCAGACGTTCAAGACCTGGGCATCACCGACGAGGAGCTGACCGAGCTGGCGCTGGCTGCCGACCCCGAGGCGCCCCTCCCCGAAGACGCGGTACCTATCGGCGTGCATCTGTCTCAGTTCGCCGCTGCTCCGTTGCCGCTGTGGTACATGCCCGCTGCCGTCAGATCGTCGGGTGGACGGTGGCGCCTTCCCGTCGTGGTCGCGGTGGTGTCAGCCTTCTTCTTGATTGATGCCCTTGGCCTGTGCAACACCTACGGGATCCTCAGCCTCGCCTAACAGCTCCTCGACGCCGGGCCCAACTCCTCCCCGCTCGGCTCCCATAAGGGATTGCCTCTCACGACGGATAGAGGAAGCTTCTCGAATCATGGGCAGTTCGAGGATCGCGGCGCCGGCCGAGACGATTCCGACTGAAAGCAAAACGGATCCGACTGCGTCAAGTGGGGTGTGCCATAGCCCTCCGACCACGGCCGACGACATCAGCAGGACCCAGGCCAAGCCGAGAATCAGCGAGGCGATGCGCGCTCGCTGCTCGAGCAGTGGGTGGAGGGCCAGCCACATGGCAGCCGCCGTCGCGCTGGCCGCCGTCACGTGTCCCGAAGGGAAGGTCAGTTCGCTGAAGTACGTCCGTTGGACGAGCGGCTTGGCAATGTGCTCGCTGATGAGTATCGCCCCGATGCCCAACCCTGCGTAGAGGGCGATACGGAGAACGGCTTGTCTGGCCAGACCGAGCGCGAAGCAGACGACGACGACAACGACCAGCACCGGGGCGCCAAGGAGTTCCGCGACATTGGCCCAGGTTCGGACGGCGGACGGATGCCCCAGCCAGTCGATGGCAGGGTCTTCGAACCCGTACGGGCCGCTGCCGTGCGCGACGACCAATGCCAAAGCCGCAAAGGCGAACAGGCAGACCAGGGAGGTGATCGCAAGCCTGGCACTCGACATGGGCAGACAGGCTAGGCCGTGGGTCGAGGAGGTTGGCGTCGGCGGAGGCCGATCCGCCGCCGGGATCGGAATTACAGGCCCATGACCGGTTGCGGCGTGTTGCTCGACCCACCGGAGATTCCGTCACCCAGCTCGTCGGTGCTGTTGTCACCCCAGCAAGAGACAGTGCCGGACGCGCTGAGCGCGCAGACGCTCCGCGTGCCTCCGTTCCCCGAGATTTGAACGATTTGCGAAAGTCCGCTGACGTTGACGGGGGTGAGGGGATTCGAGCTGGGCGGTCCTCCGTCCCCGAGCGCGCCCTGGAAGTCGGAGCCCCAGCACTGGACGCCGCCGGTCATGAGCAGGGCACAGGCGAAAGCCGCCCCGACGATCACTTGCTTGGCCGGCCCGGACAGGCTGACCTCGACTGGCGTCGCGCTGTCGTTCGATGACCCGTTGCCAAGGGCTCCGCCAACGCCCCAGCAGTACACCGCACCGCTGGTGAGCACGGCGCAGGAATGGTCGGCCGGATTCGGGCTGCCGTTGAAATCCCCGCCGGCTGCGACTTGGACCGGGGTGCCGGGCAGGTTCTTGACCTTCACCGGATGGGCGACTCCGGTGTTGGTCTTTCCGTTCCCGAGTTGCCCAAAGTCGTTGGCGCCCATGCACACGGCGAAATCAGGGTTTACGCCGCCAAGGACGACGGCACAAGTGTTGTCGAATCCGTTCGACGCTCCCACCGCTTCGTAGGGGATCGAAACCGGCACCGATCTGTCCGTCGTGGTGTCATCGCCGAGCTGCCCGCGGTCATTGGCGCCCCAACAGAACAAATTGTTCTTTTTCCCCTTTGTCGCACACGTCACCATGTCGCCCTCGGATACATATCCCACTCCTGACGAGAGTCCCGATACACCGACCGGTGTTGCCTGCGGATCGGTGGTCCCGTTGCCCAGCTCGCCCCGTTCATTCCCTCCCCAGCATTGGAGCGAGCCGGATGTGGAGACCGCGCATCCGTCGATGGCTCCGGCGGACACCTCGGCGACGCCGCCGGGCAGGGCGGCAACTGCATCGGCGCTCTGCTGCTCGACGAAATCGTTGCCGTCGAAGCCGCCCCAACATTTGACCCCGAGCCCAGAGGTCAGAGCGCATCCACCACCGCTACCTTCGCTGATCTGCTGTGTTCCTGGCGTGATCCCGAGCACGAGCGTCGGAACGTCGCGGTCCTCAGTGGTGCCGTCACCCACCTCACCTTTGAGGTTCGCACCCCAACAGTAGAGCTGTCCCGTCAGGACGAACGAGCAGCTGTGGGCGTTCCCGGCTCCTATCGCGATCGGTACGACGCCCTGTCCCGATGCAGCGCTCCCCGCCAGACCGAAGACGGCTTCGGGCGAGGTGACCGGGGGTTCCTGCATGTTCCCGTCACCGAGATCGCCGCGCTGATCGTCACCCCAACACTCGACTTCGGTCTGGGGGCTTCCGATGAGCGCACACGTGTGGTCGCCACCCAGGGCGATCTGTTGGACGGTCCCCGCGAGTGGGCCCACCGGAACCGGCACGTCACTGGTGTTGGTGGTGCCGTTGCCGAGCTGCCCGGAGGCGTTGTTCCCCCAGCACATCATTCCTCCGCTCGTGAGGAGTGCACAGCTGTGAAATGTGCCGGCCCCGACCGCCACCGCGCCCGCCACCCCAACGGCCTGGACCGGGCTCTTCTTGTTCTTGGTGTTGTTGTTGCCGAGCTGACCGTCTTTGCCGAGCCCCCAACACCACACGCTGCCGTCGCTGAGGGCGGCACAGGCGTGGCCAGGGCCCGTGGCCACCTGAACGGCACCGGCGGGAAGCCCGGTCACCGCCACCGGCATGTTGCTGTTCGTCGTCGTGTTGTTGCCCAACTGCCCGTCGCCGTTGTATCCCCAGCACCAGACCTGACCCGGCCCGCTGGCCGGTCCACCTTTGGCCACGCCGCAGGTGTAGTCAGCTGTCGGGAACGCTCCGGACGTTGCGAAGCCGCCGGCGGCGATCTGGGAGAACTCGAGGCCACCCGACACGGGCACGGGCGCCAGCTTGTTGGTGTTGTTACCGTTTCCGAGCTCGCCATAGGAGTCGGTTCCCCAGCAGAATGCGTTGCCCGACGTGTCGAGCGCGCAGCTGTGTCCGGTGCCGGCGGTGACCGCGGACGCGGCTGGCAGAGGAGCCACCTGCACAGGGACGTCGGAGTCGTTCGTGGTCCCGTTGCCGAGCTCTCCAAAGGGGTTGACGCCCCAACAATCGACGCTGCCCGACGGCAACAGGGCACAGGTGTAGTTGGCACCACCCGACACCTGGGGGGTCGTTGTGGCCAAAGCCGTTGACGGGGCCAGGGCCGCCGGAGCGAGTGCGCCGACGACACACGCCGCCACAAGGACCGCCGCACAGCCGAGGCTGCCACCACGGCGCAGGATCCGGTTCGTCTGCCTGTCCCGAACAGCCATGCGGGCCCCTTCCTGGCCGGCACTCCGCTGGGGGTCACAATTGGCTGATGACCGGGCGGACGGGTCGACCTCGATGACGACGACCTTCTTGTGCGAACGAGAGTAACGGCAACTCCGGGGAAATGCTCGAGGGCGATTCTGGGCTGTCCCGCTCCGCAGCAGAACGCCGGCCTGAGCTGGTGCGCGGGGTACCGTGGGGCTGAGCATGGACCAGACGCACGACAACGGCCACGCAGTCACGCCAACACGTCCCGCGTGGCGCAATCGCCTCGTCCACAGGCTGGGAGGCACGTTTCCCGAACGAGGGCTCACCTTCGATGAGCTGGTGCATCTGATCTATCCGACACTGCCCGCGGAGCTCCGCGGGGCGATCGACACAGCCGGGTCGGGTGACCTGACCGAGGTCTCAACGGTCAGAAAGATGCTCGGGATGATTGAGCACCAAGTCGCACCGACGGCATTCATCGTTCAGTTGACCGAGGCCGACGCCGAGCGTTGTACGGTCGGCGGGGTCGAGCTCTTCTGCGACGCCGCTGACGCTGCAGTGACGCCCGGCCTGCGGTCGGGGAACTACGAGCCTCATCTCACCAGGGTGTTCGAACGGTATTGCGCTCCCGGAATGACCGTGGTCGACGTGGGAGCCAATCTCGGGTACTACTCCCTTCTTGCCTCGCGCCTGGTCGGCACCTCGGGTCGGGTAATCGCGCTCGAGCCCAATTCGGAAAATTGTCGGCTGTTGTTGTCATCACTCCGGCTCAATGGCAGCACGAACGTCGAACTCCTTCCGGTGGCGGCCGATGTGGCGACGGGCTGGGCGTACTACTCGACGCATGTCGGTTCAAACGGTGGCCTCATCGACGCCGGCGACTTGCTCACCCATCCGGGCGTGGTCGTGCCGACCTTCCGTCTCGACGAGCTGGTCTCGGGCCGAGTGGACTTCCTCAAGATGGATGTCGAGGGCGCTGAAGGACGAGTGATGCGAGGCGCCACCGGTCTCATCGAGCGCGATCGCCCCATCGTCACCACAGAGCTGAAGGACGAGATGCTTGCCCGGGTCTCCGGGATGTCGGTCCGTGAATATCTCGGCTACTTCGAGAGCCTCGGATATCGACCAACGCTGCTGGACGCAAACGGTGGGGCCGAGAGGCCGTATCCCTCAGTCGACGTCATGCTGGCGGCCTGGGGCGAGCCCGACCAGCTCCGCGACGTCCTGCTCGTTCCTGGAGACAACTGACGACCACATCGGGTGCGATCATGGCGCAACCGAGAACGTGCTCGTTCGGATTCTCCAGGGTTCCGCCGAACCGAGCAAGGGCCCCGAGGACGACGCCGATCCCTACCCTTTATGC
The DNA here is from genome assembly GCA_963809715.1 of uncultured Acidimicrobiaceae bacterium. Classification (GTDB taxonomy): domain Bacteria; phylum Actinomycetota; class Acidimicrobiia; order Acidimicrobiales; family RAAP-2; genus Bog-473. The sequence continues at coordinate 410,254 of CAWEKO010000006.1, forward strand.
GGCATTCGGAACTGCGGACAGTGGATTCTGCGATCTGCGAAGAAATGTGCCCGAGGATCCCACGAATTGTCGACCCGGTGAGCGGTGCAGTCCGCGGCGGAGTCCGCCCTCCCGTGTCGGCTTGCGTGCGAGGGTGTGGACCCCCTGATTCAGAGGTGCTCCGTGGGCCGGCACCTCATCGTCCCGATTCCTTTCGGTGCCTCGGTCCAGGGCTTCCTCTACGAAGTCCGGACCTGACCCGATTAAGCAGGAACCACGGCGTCGAGCAGCGCGTCGACCTCTTTGAAGACCAGCACCCGGCTGAGCTGCCGCACCTTGATGAAGCCGGAGTCGACCGCGTGATCCAGAAACGCCAGAAGCTGGTCGAAGTATCCGTCGACGTTGAGCACTGCGCAGCGCTTGTCGTGGATGCCCAGTTGCGCCCACGTCACCGACTCCATGAACTCCTCGTATGTACCAAAACCTCCTGGAAGCATCACGAAGGCGTCGGACAGCTCCGACATCCTCGCCTTGCGCTCGTGCATGGTGGTGACGATCAGGAGGTCACTCAGGGTGGCATGCGCGATCTCGTGCCCGGCCAGTGCCTCGGTGATGACCCCGGTGGCCCTCCCGCCGGCTGCCAGCACGGCGTCGGCCACCGTCCCCATCAACCCGACGGAGGCACCGCCGTAGACGAGGGCCGCGCCCCGTGCGGCCAGGCCCTGGCCGAACTGTGCCGCCGCGATGGAGAACGCGGGGTCAAGACCCGGGCTCGATCCGCAGAAGACACAGACGGTGGTCATGACACGGTCTCGGGCTGGATCGCCCCACGGCGTACCGACGCGGTCCGGGCCGTCCGGCCGCGGCGCACGATGGTCTCAGCCGCGTCGGCATCGTGGATGGTGAGCGAGCAGAGGGCTGCGGCAAGGGCGAATACCATCGCCGCATAGAACGCGGCGTGGTACCCGCTCAGGTCGGGCTCGGCCGTGGCGCCCGATCCAGAAGCGGAGCCCACCCCGATCAGCACCGTCGACAGGATGGCCACGCCGACCGCGCTACCTACCTGACGCATCGTGTTGAAGAAGGTCGAAGCCCGACCCATGGAGTCGGTCGTGATCATGGCAAAGGACGCAGCCTGGTTGGGCACCATGACCTGCGCCATCATCCACCCAAGCACGAACATGAGGGCCCGGATGAGCCAGAGGTTCGTTGTGAGGCCCACCTGGGTCAGGGCGAACATGCAGACAGCCAGGCCGATCAACCCTCCGGTGATATGGCGGCGCGGACCGATCCGTGGGTAGATGAGCCGGCTGGCGAACTGAGCACCGATCATGACGCCGAACGCCTCGGGGAACGTCGAGAGGCCGGATTGGAGCGCCGACAACCCCCGCGCATCCTGGAAGTAGAGGGGGATGAGGTAGAGGGTGCCCAGGAAGGCGGCTGCGGCCAGGAACATCACTGCGTTGGTCGAGCGGAAGAGGCGGCCCGAAAGGAGCCGGAGATCCACCATGGGCTTCGTCGTTCGCAGCTCGACGAAGACGAACACGACGAGCAGGACCGTGCCGGCGACGCAGGTGGCGATGACCTCGGGCGACGACCATGACTTCAGCGGGCCCTCGGAAATTCCGTACATGACCAAACCGAGGCCGCCTCCACCGAGGACAAACCCAGGCAAGTCGAATCGGCCGGCGTCGCCAGTGGCCATGCGCTCGAGGAACAGCGCGCCGAAGATGATCGCGGCGATGCCAAGAGGCAGGTTGACGAAGAAGACCCAGCGCCAGCTGAGGCTGGTCACCAAGAGGCCACCGAGGACCGGTCCGAGCGCCGGCGCCATCGTGGTGGGAATGGTCAAGATGCTTGCGGCCCGAACCCGCTCGGCCGGCGGAAAGACCCGGAAGAGCATGGCCATACCGACGGGCGCCATCATGCCGCCGCCTGCGCCCTGGAAGATCCGAGCGACCACCAGCTGGGTCATGTCGTGTGCCAATCCACACAGCACCGAGCCCACGGTGAACACGGCGATGGCGACCAGGAGAACGCGTTTTCCTCCGAAGTAATCCCCAAGCCATCCCGACGCCGGAATGAAGACGGCCAGGCTGACCAGGTACGCAATGACCACCCCGTCGACCGCCGTCGGGTCGATGTGAAAATCGCGGCCGATGGTGGGCAGGGCAACGTTCACGATCGTGATGTCCATGATGTTCATGAACATGGCTGACACGAACACCGCGCCGACGACGACCTTCTGGTTTATGCCTTTTCCCTGGTAGATGGCCATGTCCGGGACTCAGCTTAGTTATCGGAGGTTGCCTCCGTTATCCCCGGTGCCACACGCGTCGTGGCACGTTTCGTGGCACGGAATCGGAATCTGTCTCCGATTTTGCCCCACCACACGCTCTCAAAGTCGGGCCGAGTGGTCGAGATGGCCACGGGTGGTGGCAGGCTCACCCAGACCGCCTCAGGGCCTTTGGAGGCCTGGAAAGCCCCGGGTCGTGTCGGTGGGGGCGAGGCCGCTGAGGAGAGATCCGTGGAGGGCGACGGACCACTCCGGGACTGGATCAGGCAGGAGGCAAAAGGAGGGCCGCGGTCGTCCTGCTCGTAACCGGCGGGCTGAAGATCGGTCCCGTGATGCCCCAACTCGGCGATCCCTGACTCGGCTTCATGGCCGAGGCTGGGCCGTGCGGGACGATGGTCTACGACCACAACCTGCAGTCGACACACTTCCGGGAGGCGACATCGTGGACGGGGCGGTGGTTCTCGCCCAAGGGTGATCGATGGTGACGAGTCTGGGCGTGTCCAGATCATTCGACCGGTTGACGGGGCTGCGGGAGTTCGGACGACGGACGAGGTAACCGTAGAGGGGTAGGTGGCGGTAGACGGCCCGACCGGTGACGATCCAACATCGGGGGGACTTCGTCGCCTAAGGTCGCATGATGGGCTGTCAACTACCAGTGACCGGAGCCAACATCGAGACGTTGCTGATGCTGGCGCTCCTTCTCATCGGAGCTGGCGTCACTCTCGTGTGGGTCGTACGCCGACGTCGTCTCGGCGCCACGACGGCCATTGTCCTCGCCTTGGCTGTGGGCATGATGGTGCTGACGACGAGCGAGGTCCGTGCTGGCGCACAATCGTCGTGCCCACCCAGCGCTCCCGCCGCCGTCCCCGTCCCGGCGACGACCACGACGACGACGACGGCTCCGACTACAACGTCCACCACGGCGGGCACAACGTCAACCACCACGCCACCACCACCACCACCACGACGGTGCCGCCGACGACGACGACCACGACGACCGCACCAGTGTCTGACCTCACGCCGAGATTCACCGGCCCGACGACTCTCGTGGAGGGGAGCCCGGGGACGTATACCTACGAGATCACCAATGTCGGCCCCGGCCCCACAATCGGGGCGATGACCTTCACCGTCACCTTCGCCATCCAGCTGGGCGCGAACACGCTCACCACCGCGGCCCTTACGTCAGGCGACTGGACCTTCGGCGGCTCCACCGGCACCAGCCTCACCTTTGATTCCAAGCCCGGATTGGTCATCGGCCCCGGCGCTGTCTCGACGGGAACGTTCAGCGTCACACCAGGCACAGGCGGGATCGGTTCCTTTCAGATTCTGACCACCCTGCCGAACGGCATCGGCGGAGAGAAGAACTTGTTGAACAACACCTCCTCGCTCGCCGTCGGCATCACCGCTCCCACATAGTCGGTTGGCTTCCAGAGCACCCGCTCCGCCGGACGACTGAGTTCGGCTCGATCGCGAAGCTGAAGGTCGCGCCAGGCGACGCTCCTGAACTCCCCCAATTGACCGTAGGCGCTCGGCAGTGCGATTCGGATTCGGACCGGGCCCTCTCTCAGACCTCGGCTGGGGGCGCATACGGTGACATTGCTCGACGATGAGGGGTGGGCCCCGATGGTGACGGGATACGGCGCGCCGCGTCGGCGCAGAGTGGGCACCAGCTCGATGACGGCTCTCGCCGCGTTTCTGCTGGTGGCCGTGGTCGCTGTTCCGGTCGGAGCCGGGGCGTCCATGCGAGGGGTGCGGGTCTCCTCGCCCACGGTCTGGCTGTGCCGGCCAGGGCAGAGGCCTGACCCGTGCGCCTACCCCCGGGCTGCGACGACGGTCATTGGTTCGGGGGCCACCAGCGTCTCGACGAGTTCGTCCACGCTGCGCTCGGCCCAAAAATTCGATTGCTTCTACGTCTACCCGACGGTCTCGACCGAGAAGACGAACAACGCCAATCTGGCTGTGCAGCCGGCCGAACTCGCCGCGGCTGCGTCGCAGGCGTCACGATTCTCCCAGGTATGCCGAGTCTGGGCGCCCATGTACCGACAGGCCACGGTGTACGCCTTGTCCCACGGTGCATTCACCAGCGCCAGCGTGTCGAACGCCGCCTACGTCAGTTTGCTTTCGGGGTGGCGCGACTACATCCGACACGACAACGACGGTCGGCCGATCGTGTTCATCGGGCACTCGCAGGGGGCGGCCATGCTCATCCGTCTTCTACGCACCCAGATCGATCCCTCACCGGCGCTGCGCAAACAGCTGGTCTCGGCCATCATCCTCGGAGGCAACGTGCAGGTGCCAACAGGTCGGCGCGTCGGCGGGAGCTTCCAACGCATCCCGACGTGTGCCTCGGCCACCTCGACCGGCTGTGTCATCGCCTATTCGACCTTTGGCTCCGCCCCACCTCGCTTCGCCCTTTTCGGGCGTCCCGGGCGTGGGGTGAGCATCCAGTCGGGGCAAACGACGCAGACTGGTCAACAGGTGGCCTGTGTCAATCCGGTGACCTTCTCGAGCGGGACCGGGCCGTTGCGGCCCTACTTCCTCGCTGCCGGCTCCAAGGTGCCGGGCGTCACCGTGACCACCCCCTGGGTCAGCTTCCCCGGTCTCTACACGGCCACGTGCCAGTCTGCCGCGGGCGCCACTTGGCTGCAGGTCACGGCCACACCGGCGCCGAACGATCCGCGTCCGACCGTCACTGAGAGCCTCGGGCCGCTGTGGGGCTATCACTTGGTCGACGTGAACATCGCTCTGGGCAACCTCGTCCGCGACGTGGCCGTGGAGGAGACTGCTTTCCGATGAGTATGTCCGCTCCGGGCCGGCGACATCCCTAAGGGGTGACCCGGTGAAGGGCCCTACAATCGCTCGATGGTCAAAGTGGTTGCGGTGGCCAACCAAAAGGGTGGGGTCGCCAAGACGACCACCGTGCACTCGATCGGCGTGGCCATGGCCCAACAGGGCCATCGCGTCCTCGTGATCGATCTCGATCCGCAGGCGTGCCTCACGTTCTCATTGGGCTTCGACCCCGACGGGGTCGACTCTTCGCTGCACGACGTGCTGGTCAGTCGGGCCCGCCTGTCCGAAGTGGTACGCCCGGTGCCCGGGGTCGACGGACTCTCGCTCGTGCCGGCCACCATCGACCTGGCCGGCGCCGAGGTTCATTTGCTCAGCCGGAACGGACGCGAGCAGGTCCTGTCGCAAGCTCTCCTCACGGTGGCGTCCGAGTACGACGCGGTGTTCATCGATTGCCCGCCCTCCCTGGGAATCCTCACGATCAACGGTCTTACCGCGGCCGAAGCGGTAGTGATTCCCGTCCAATGCGAGGCGCTCAGCCACCGCGGGGTCGGACAATTGCTCGAAACGATCGATGACGTACGTCACTTCGTCAACGAGAAGTTGCGCGTGCTCGGTGTGATTCCGACCATGTTCGACGCCCGTACGAACAACGCACGCAAGGTGCTCGCAGAGGTCGAGGAACGCTACGGGCTGCCGCTGTTCGAACCTCCGGTTCCGAAGTCGGTGCGCTTCGCGGAGGCACCCGCCCTCGGCCAGTCCGTGCTCGAACACGCACCCACGTCGCCGGGCGCGGTGGCCTACCGGACGCTCGCGAGCTCGCTCTACGACGCCATGCAAAAGGCCTGAGTGCCGTCCCGTCGCGAACGGCCGCCCGACCCACTGGGCAAGCGTGCCTTGTTCCGGGTGCCCCCGCAGGCGGGTGCGGAGTCAGGAAGCGCCGGCGCGGCCACCGTGCCGTTGACGGTGGGAAGACACGCTCTCTACTCGGGACCACATCCCGAACAGGGTGAAGTTGGTCCCGTAGCGGACAATCCGGAGGCTCGACGAGGCACCTTCGTAGTCGAGTGCCAACGGTGCAGTCGGGTTTCGTCGGTCGGAGTCCTCGACCTGTTGCGCTTCCAGCTCCCGCTCGGGATCTGGCTTCCTCGGGGCCGCTTCGACCGTCGCATGACCTGCCCCGCCTGCCGCAAGCGCGCTTGGTGCAGCGTGACATTCCGCCGCCGCTGACCCGACCACCTTCGCGGCCCACGGCGAGGCCCGTGGCGATACTCCGCCGGCTGCGGCGACCGACGACTCGCTTGCAGGTGCGCCGCGGGAGGCGCCTCGAGAGGATCGCTCGACCGCCCTGTGGAGTCAACCGCAGGTGGTGGAGTGGGCACCGACAGCTGCGCCGTCGGGAGGCGCCTCCAGAGGATCGCTCGACCGCCCTGTGGAGTCAACCGCAGGTGGTGGTTGTGCTGGTCAACCGCACATGGTCGGGATGCCGGGATTTGAACCCGGGACCTCCTGCTCCCAAAGCAGGCGCGCGCTGCCAAGCTGCGCCACATCCCGTATCGCCCGACGAATGCTAGTTGGGTGATACGGCCCCCTGGCTCACGTCCGAGGGCTGAGCGACGAGGAGCACGTCGACGAGCAGGCGAGAGCACGAGCGGATCTCGGCCCAGCTCCAGCCCAGCACGCGGCGCAACAACGAGAACACCTCGGCGCTGGCCACCGCCCATACGGTGTCGGTGCTCTCCTCCGGCGTGGACCGCAGCCGGTCTTCCGGCAGCATGCCGACGACGGCGCGGAAGGTCTCCAGTCGGAGTCGGTGCGCCGCGTCAAGCGTGGCGGCCACCGATGAGTCGGACGCGGCCGCCTCCCGCTGCGCCACCTGCATTGGCTCGACCGCTCCTGGATCTGGCAGATCAGCTCGGCGATCATGCTGCACCTGGCGGACAGGGTTCGGCTCGGCGGCCACGGCAGCGAAGGCCAGGGCGGTCGTGGACGAGCACCTCTTCGTCGTCGCCTGCCACCGCGACGGATCACGGCTGCGTTGAGCAGGTCCGCCTTAGCTGCGCCCAGCGGTGTACACCGACTGCATGGCCACGCCGGCGTCGCGGGCGATGTCGGCCATGGTCGTCCCCCGGTAGCCGTTGGACTCGAACAGCCGAGTGGCCGCCTCGATGACCCGGGTCCGCGTAGCCCGTTTCTCCTCCTCAGCCCGTTCGCGCCGCTTCCGTTGCGTCGTAGGGGCGTTTGGTCTCCCCGGCGGTATTTGACATTAGAACCTCATTGTGTGCAGAATAATATTACGATTAGAAATATATTCTAGTGTAATGAAGGAGATGCCAATGGACCCGATCGATGGACTCGAAAAAGCCTGGGACCAGGGGAGCGATCTGCTGGCGGATTCCGGACGGACGATCTGAAAGCGGCCACGCCTTGCGTTGGGAGTGACGTACGCACAGTGGTCAACCACGTGCTCGGTGAGGCGTTGATGATGACCGAGGCCAATCGTGGAGTGGCGGGAAGCAATGACGCGAGGCGACCTGATAGGCGAGGCGACGCGTACACAACTTGGCAGACGATCGGAAGGAAAACGTCGCTCGTGGCCGCGCGGCTCGAGGACCTACGCGGGCGGAGGCCGAGCTTCTGCGTCCGCCGTCGGGGACCAGCGTGTACACGCAGCACTCGCCATCGGCGGTATGAGCTTGCGGAACCCGATCGGTCCGGCGCGTCCATGCCTTCGAGACGTGAGGCGCAGAATGCGAGCCCGCCCGTCCAAATCTTCATAACCGGCGGCCGGCGGTGGGCGGCTGCAGACCCGCGCCCTCCTGGCTCAGGTCTGCTCGACCGCCAGCACCTGCCACTCCTCGGGCACGCCCTTGAGCGTGTATCGCCCCCGGTCGGTCAAGACCAGGCCCGAGCCGACCACCAGGTCGCGCACCGTCCCGGTGACGAGGACCTCACCGGCGCCGGCCATGGCCATCACACGCGCCGCGATGTGCACGGCCAGGCCGCCGATGTCGTCGCCCCGCAGCTCCACCTCTCCCGCGTGCAGGCCTGCCCGCAGATCCAGGCTGGCGATCCGGGCGGTCTCGACCATGGCGGCGGCGCAGCGCACCGCCTGGGTCGGAGTGGCGAAACGGGCCAACACCCCGTCGCCCGTCGTCTTCACCAGGGTGCCGTCGTGGCGCTCGAGCAGCCGCCGTACGTTCACCTCGAACTCGTCGATCACGCTGCGCCACTGGCTGTCACCGAGCGCAGCGGCCCGCGCCGTCGAATCCACGATGTCGGTGAAGAGCACGGTGGCCAGCAGGCGGGTCGCCGTGGGTGCGCTGCGGGTGCCGGTGACGAACTCCTCGATCTCGTCGATCAGGCCGTCGAACTCGCCGGCCCAAGGCAACAAGTCGGTCCCGGGCACCATGACCAGGCGCGCCCCGGCGATGTGCCGGGCCAGATAGCGGCCGTGCTCGGCCAGGTTCGAAACGGTGTCGGTCCGGGCCACGCTCAGGGTGGGGCAGGTCACCGAGGGCAGGCACCAGCGCAGGTCGGCCGAGAATGTGACCAGGTTGAAGGCGGTCGCCGTGGCCGGGCTGGCCCCCCTCTGCGCCGCCCGCTGCCACCACTCACGGAAGCCGACTCGGTGGGCCAGGCTCGGAGCGAAGTTCGCGATGTCCTGGGGTACGCCGTCGTCGAGGAGCGGCACGTCGATGTCACTCCCTCGAGCGGTCAGCTCGGGCGAGACCCCGAAGGTGTAGTCCTCCGCCCAGCCGACCCGCGCCGTCCCGTTCAGCAACACCAGCGAGTGCACCCGCTCGGGATGGGTCGCCGCCAGCCACAAGGCAGGCATGGTGCCGGCATTGGGGGCGAGCACGACCGCTGACTCGCAGCCCGCTGCGTCCAGGACAGCCAGAGCGTCGCGGCCCCAACCCTCGATGGAGGGATCCGTCCCTGCGGGCAGCGGATCCGAGAGCCCGAGTCCTCCGGCGTCGAAGCGGATGAGCCGGCTGAAGGCCGCCAGCCGCTCGGTGTAGCGGTTCCAGTTGGGCTCGTCCACGGTCTCGTCGATGGAGATCATGAGCCCGCTGGTGAACTCCAGCACGTCGATGACGTCCGGACCCGCCGCGGCGCCCCAGACCTGGTATCCCACGTGCCGCCCGTCACGGGGCGCGTACTGGATCTGTGGCGCGCTCATAGCGCATGCAGTCTGCCGTGCAGGCCCGACACCCGCCGCGCCGAGCACGACGAGATGGTCGGCCCGCCGCGAAGGTAGGGGATCGGGCCAGAGCGGCCCGGAGGGTTCAGCGCGCGCCGCGCAACAGCCGGCCCGGGTACTCCCCGGTCGGCTCACCACCCTCGAAGGTCACCGTCCCCTTCTTGATGGTGCACACGTACCCCTCGGCCTTCTGGAGCAGGCGGCGGCCCCCGGCCGGTAGGTCACTGCGCACGAACGGTGCGCCCAGGCTCAGGGCCTCGTAGTCGATGACGTTGAGGTCGCCCAGCGCGCCGACCTCGACCGTGCCCCGGTCCGACATGCCGTAGAGGCGCGCCGTGTCGTGCGTCTGCTTCTTCACCACGTACTCGAGGGGCAGGGTGGCCCCGCGCGACCGATCGCGCGTCCAGTGCGTGAGCATGAACGTGGGCATCGAGCCGTCGCAGATCGTCCCGGTGTGGGCGCCCCCGTCGGAGAGGCCGAGCAGGCTGCGGGGGTGCAGCAGCATCTCGTGCACGTGGTCGAGGTCGCCGGTGGCGTAGTTGAGGATGGGGAGGTAGAGCAGGCCCTGCCCGTTGTCCCGGGCCATCTCGTCGTAGGCCACCTCGAGGGGGGTCATCCCCCGTGCGGCGGCCACGCCGGCCAGCGAGCGCTCCGGTCCCGGCTCGTAGTCGGGAGGGTCGCCGAGAACGAAGGTGCGGTGGTACGCCTTCTCCATCGCTGCGGCCTGGGCCGGCGACGACGGCGTCCACGAGGTGATGCGCCGGCGCAGCTCGGGATCGGCCAGCGCCGCGCCGAGCTCGTCGACCGAGAGCCCGCGGGCCCGCAGCTCCTGGTACTCCGGGAAGTCGGAGAAGAGACAGAGGGTGGCGTGGTGGCCGGTCAGCAGTCCGGTCGGGCGTCCGGCGACCTGCGGGAAGAGCATGGCCCCCTCGGCGCAGGCCTCGAGCGAGGCGGCGAGTTGCTTGCGCCACAGCTCGGGGTCGTCGTCCACCTGGAGCAGGACGTAGGAGACCGGGCGTTCCATGGCGGCCGAGAGCCGTCGCATCCAGTCGATCTCCAGCCAGGCGTCGCCCAGCATCTCGCCGGCGGACCCGATGGGGGCGAGCTCGAACACGCCCGCCTTGGCCTCGGTCAGCGCCGCCCCGATGCCGAAGAGCTCGTCCTCCGCTGCGTAGGTGCCGGGCACCGGCTCGCCGTCGCTGGCCCGGTGCCCGATGGTGCGCGAGGTGGAGAAGCCCAGCGCCCCGGCCCGCAAGGCCTCGAGCACGATGACCCGCATGGCCTCGATCTCCTCGGGCGAGGCCGGTTCGTTCTTGGCCCCGCGCTCGCCCATGACGTAGGCCCGCACGGCCCCGTGGGGAACCTGGGTCCCGATGTCGACCGTCCAGCGCCGGCGCTCCAGGGCGTCGAGGTACTCGGGGAACGTCTCCCATTCCCACTCGATCCCCTCGGCCAGGGCCGTACCGGGAATGTCCTCGACACCCTCCATGAGACCGATGAGCCAGTCGTGGCGGTCGGGCCGGGCGGGCGCGAAGCCAACGCCGCAATTGCCCATCACGAGCGTCGTCACCCCGTGCCACGAGGAGGGGGCCAGTTCGGGATCCCACGTGGCCTGCCCGTCGTAGTGGGTGTGGACGTCGACCCATCCCGGCGTGACGAGCAAGCCGCCGGCGTCGATGATGCGGGTGGCGCCGCCCTGCACCTGCCCCACATCGGTGATGCGGCCCTCGTCGACCGCGACGTCCGCCTGTCTCGCCTCGGCACCGGTCCCGTCGACCAGCGTTCCGCCCTTGATGATCAGGTCGTGCATGCCCTGCATCGTCTCACGCCGACCGGCCGCTCGCCTGCCGGCCGCGTGAGACGCCAGGTCTCCCGTCGTGTCCTGAACCTCGGCCTGCGTGAACCTGGGCCTGCCTCAACCTGGGCCTGGTTAGACCTTGGCCTTGCCCAGGATGCGGTTCATCTTCGTGCCGCACTGGGGGCACGTGCCCTGCGCGGCCCGCCTCCCGTTGGCCAGCTCGACCTCCTGGCCGTCGAACTCCCGCTTCTCCCGGCACTTCACGCAGTACCCCTCGTAGTTCGCCATGGATCTCTCCTCTGCTGATCGCCCCCTCGGACCCGGTCGAACGTAGCGGGAGCATTACGGGGAGAGGGGGATGGTCACGAATCCCGGCGCCTCATCCGGTACCGCAGGGAAGCTACATTCGTCGTCGTGACGATCAACGGTGCAGGTCAGGGCAGTGGTTGGACCGAGCGGGGGCGTGCCGCCACGGTCGCGCTGAGAGAGACCTGGGAGGGTCTGGCCGGGGCCTGTTACGAGCTCTCCGACTCCGAGTGGGCCCTGCCCACGGAGTGCCCCGGCTGGGACGTCAAGGACCAGCTGTCCCACCTCGTCGGGATCGAACGCTCCATCATGGGCCAGCCGGCGCCGGTCTGGGAGGGCCCGTTCGGCGACCACGTGCACAACGACTTCGCACGGAGCAACGAGCCGTGGATCGCGGTGCGCCGCCCCCTCTCCGGGGCCACGGTGCGGGCCGAGTTCGTCGAGGTGGCCGAGACGAGGCTGGCCCAGCTCGACCTGCTGACCGAGGACGAGTGGGCCGCAGTCGGCTGGAGCCCACTGGGGGAGCGCCCCCACGCAGAATTCATGGAGATCCGGGTCTACGACAGCTGGGTGCACGAGCAGGACGTGCGGCGTGCCCTGGATCGACCCGGAGGGAGTGGCAACCAGGCCTCGGCCCTGTCGATCGACCGCGTGCAGGGGGCCATGGGCTTCGTCGTCGGCAAAAAGGCGGGCTCCCCCGACGGCACCGTGGTGCGCTTCGACGTCGCCGGGCCCGACCGCGATGCCCGCGCCTTCACCGTGGCCGTGCGGGACGGGCGCGCCCGCGAGGTCGGCGACGAGGTGGCGCCGACGGTGACCCTGTCGATGTCGAGTCTCGACTTCGTACGGCTGGGCTGCGGCCGGGTCGGCGCGGCCGAGCTGGAGGCCGCCGGGTCGATCGGCGTCGAGGGCGACGCGGCGGCCGGCCGGGCCGTCCTCGACGCCATGAACTTCATGCCCTGAGCCGACTTCAGGAGCGTCGAACGGCGCCTCGAGGCGGGAGTCCGGGCCCCCGGGGCTGCCAGTAGAGTGTTCCATTCCTATGCGAGCCACGACTGAGCCCATGGAGGGAAACCTCGTCCGTCTGAGCGTCGAGGTCGACGAGCCCGAGTTCGACAAGGCCTTGGCCGATGTCGTGCGCTCGTTGTCGAACCAGGTGCGCGTGCCGGGGTTCCGACCCGGCAAGGTGCCGCGCAAGGTGCTCGAAGCGCGCATGGGGGGTGCCAACGCGCTGCGCGCGGAGGCGTTGCGCGAAGCGTTGCCCGACTTCTACGCGCAGGCGGTGGTCGATACCGAGCTCGATCCCATTGCCCAGCCCGAGATCGACATCAAGTCCGGCGAGGACGGCGGCGTGGTCACGTTCGACGCCGTTGTGCAAGTACGCCCGCTCGTCGGCATCCCCGGCTACGAGGGCCTGTCGGTGACCTTGCCCGGCCTTGCGGTGAGCGAAGAGGAGATGCAGCGTCAGCTCGATCGGCTGCGCGAGAACGACGCCGAGCTCGAGACGGTCGGCCGTCCCGCCGTCGACGGCGACCTGGTGACCATCGACCTGCACGGCAACGACTCCGACGGGGCCGAAGTGGTGGGAGTCGACGACTATCTCTATGAGGTCGGCGCCGGAACCGTCGTGCCCGAGCTCGACGTCGAGCTGCGCGGCTCGAAGGCGGGCGCCATCCTGGCCTTCGAGGCGCCGAATCCGAACGATACCGACCAGCAGGTGTCGTTCCGGGTCCTGCTCAAAGAGGTCAAGATCAAGAAGCTGCCCGAGGTGACCGACGAGTGGGCGGCCGAGAGCTCCGAATTCGAGACCGTGGCCGACCTCAAGGCCGACATCGAGGACCGGATGAGCCGGGTGAAGCTGATCCAGAGCCAGATGGCGCTCCGCCAGAAGTCCCTGGAGGCATTGTCCGCCCTGGTGGCCGAGGACGACGTGCCCGAGGTCCTGGTCGATTCCGAGGTCAACGAGCGCCTGCACGACCTCCAGCACAGGCTCGAGGCCCAGAAGATGAGCCTGAACGAGTATTTCCAGGCCACGGGCTCGACGCCCGACGACCTGCTCGCGGCGGTGCGGGTGGACGCCGATGCCGCCGTGAAGGCTGACCTGGCCCTGCGGGCGCTGGTCGAGTCCGAGGAACTGACGATCAGTCAAGAGGAGCTCGACGCCGAGGTGGCAACGATGGCCGAGCGCATGGGCACCACTGCCGTCGAGTTGCGGCGCCAGCTCGACACGGCCGGCCGGACCGGCGCGGTACGCTCAGAGCTGCGCAAAAACAAAGCGCTGGAGTGGTTGCTGGACCACGTTGCGCTCTTCGACGAGGAGGGCAACCCGATGTCGAGGGACGACCTCAAGGCCGATGCCTCGGAGGACGGAGCCTCGGAGGACGGAACGGAAGGCGACGTGGACCAGGACGGCGAGGAGAACGAGTGAGCATGCACAGTGCGGGGGACGGGTTGAAGGCGTACAACTATCTGGTCCCGACCGTGATCGAGTCGTCGAACCGTGGCGAGCGCGCCTACGACCTCTATTCGCGGTTGTTACGTGAGCGCATCATCTTCTTGGGCACGCCGGTGGACGACGCCGTCGCCAACCTGATCTGCGCCCAGATGCTCTTCCTCGAGTCCGAGGAGCCGGACAAGGACATTCACCTCTACATCAACTCGCCCGGTGGAGAGATCACGGCGCTCTTCGCCATCTACGACACCCTGAAGTTCATCAAGGCGGACGTCTCGACCTTCTGCTTCGGCCAGGCCGCCTCTGCCGCTGCGGTGCTGCTGGCCGCCGGGGCCAAGGGCAAGCGTTTCGCGCTGCCCCACGCCCGCATCCTGCTGCACCAGCCCTGGGGCGGCGTCGAGGGCCAGGCGAGCGACATCGAGCTCCAGGCCCGGGAGATCCTGCGCATGCGTGATCTCCTCTCGGGCATGTTGGCCGAGGACACCGGCCAAACCCAGGAGAAGGTTGCTCAGGACACCGACCGCGACTTCATCATGACGGCCGACGAGGCGGTGACCTATGGCGTGATCGACGAAGTCATCACAGCCCGTAGCGTGGCCCCGCTCGAGGCTATCGGCGCTGCATAGGCTCGAGACGGAACGGACGGGAGACTCGATCGGTGGCCAAGTTCGGAGAGGGCGGGGACCTCGTCAAATGCAGCTTTTGTGGCAAGACACAGAAGCAGGTCAAGAAGCTCATCGCCGGGCCGGGCGTCTACATCTGCGATGAGTGCATCGACCTCTGCAACGACATCATCGCGGAAGAGCGTGACGAATCCGCCGAACTGAGCTTCGAGGACCTCCCGAAGCCCCGGGAGATCTTCGACTTCCTCAACGACTACGTCGTGGGCCAGGAGTACGCCAAGAAGATCCTCTCGGTTGCCGTCTACAACCACTACAAACGGGTCCAGGCCGGGCCGCCCAGCGCGGAGGACGGAGTCGAGCTCTCCAAGTCGAACATCCTTCTGCTCGGGCCGACCGGCTGCGGAAAGACCCTGCTGGCTCAGACACTGGCCCGCATGCTCAACGTGCCCTTCGCCATCGCCGACGCCACCGCCCTGACCGAGGCCGGTTACGTGGGTGAGGACGTCGAGAACATCTTGCTGAAGTTGATCCAGGCGGCCGACTACGACGTCAAGCGGGCCGAGACGGGCATCATCTACATCGACGAGATCGACAAGATCGCCCGCAAGAGCGAGAACCCCTCCATCACCCGCGACGTGTCGGGGGAGGGGGTGCAGCAGGCGCTGCTCAAGATCCTGGAAGGCACGACGGCGTCGGTGCCTCCCCAGGGCGGGCGCAAGCACCCGCACCAGGAGTTCATCCAGATCGACACGACGAACATCCTCTTCATCTGCGGCGGTGCCTTCGCCGGCCTCGACCGGCTGATCGAGGGCCGTATCGGGAAGCGGGGGATCGGTTTCCGGGCCGAGGTGCACCGCAAGGACCGCGACGACGGTGAGATCCTGCGCCACGTGCTGCCCGAGGACCTCATCAAGTTCGGGCTCAT
This sequence comes from uncultured Acidimicrobiaceae bacterium, assembly GCA_963809715.1. Lineage (GTDB taxonomy): Bacteria > Actinomycetota > Acidimicrobiia > Acidimicrobiales > RAAP-2 > Bog-473. The sequence continues at coordinate 425,624 of CAWEKO010000006.1, forward strand.
CCCCGAGTTCATCGGTCGCCTGCCGGTCGTGAGCGCGGTGTCCCCGCTCTTCAAGGACGCGCTGGTGCAGATCTTGGTCGAGCCCAAGAACGCGCTGACCCGCCAGTACGAGCGCACCTTTGCCCTCGACAATGTCGAACTGGAGTTCACACCGGACGCGCTCGAGGCAGTAGCCGAGCAGGCGCTGCTCCGTGGGACCGGGGCACGCGGCTTGCGGGCCATCCTCGAAGAGGTGTTGCTCGACGTGATGTACGACCTGCCGAGCCGTACCGACGTGGGCCGGTGTGTGGTGGACCGCGCCGTGGTCTTGGACCGGGTGGCGCCGACGCTGGTGCCGCTGGGAGGCGCGCCGGTCAAGGCGACGCGCTCACGGCGCGCCGCTTCCTGATCCGGCGGGATCCGGAGCCGCCGCGGTGGCCGATCCCGCGGCACCGCCGTTCGAGAACCTGGCCGACGCGTTGGCCTGGCTCGACGCCCACATCGATTTCGAACAGAACATGCCCCGCCGGCGAGCCTGGCCGACGCTCGATCGCATCCACGCCCTGACCGCACTCCTGGGGGAGCCCCAGGACTCCATCCCCTCCATCCACGTCACCGGGACCAACGGCAAGGGGTCCACCTCGGCCATGGCCACCGCGCTCCTGCTGTCGAAGGGCCTGAGCGTGGGCACCTACACGAGCCCGAACCTGCACACTGTCGCGGAACGCATCGCTCGCAACGCCGAACCGATCGACGACGACTCGTTCACGACGGTCCTGACCGAGCTCGCCCTGCTCGAGTCTCTCCTGCCCGAGCGCCCAACCCGTTTCGACCTCCTCACGGCAGCCGCCTTCTCGTGGTTCGCCTCCGAGGCGGTCGACACCATGGTGGTGGAGGTCGGACTCGGGGGCACCTGGGACACCACCAACGTGATCCACGGTGCCGTGGCCGTGGTCACCAACGTGAGCTTCGACCACACCGACGTGCTCGGCCCCACCCTGGAGGGGATCGCGGCGGACAAGGCGGGGATCATCGAGCCCGGGAGTGCCGTGGTGCTCGGCGACCTGCGCGAGGACCTCCTGGCCATCGTGGAGGCGCGGGCGGCCGAGGTCGGGGCCGCCTCGGTCTGGGTCTACGGGCAGGACTTCGGGGTCGAAACGAACCAGGTCGCGGTCGGAGGCCGGCTGGTGACGCTGTGGACGCCGGGGGGCCGCTACGAGGACGTCCTGATCCCGCTGCACGGGGCGCACCAGGGCGTGAACGCGGCGGTGGGCCTCGCCGCGGTGGAGGCCTTCTTCGGGGAGCCGCTCACGCTCGAGGTCGTGGAGGAGGGCTTCGCCGCCGTGCGCGTGCCGGGCCGGCTCGAGGTGCTCGGGCGCCGGCCCCTGCTGCTCGTCGACGGCGCCCACAACGCGGCGGGCATGGCGACGTTGGGCGACGCACTGGACGAGGAGTTCGCGGTCGATGGCACCAAGGTGGCCGTCATCGGGATGCTCACGGGTCGCGATCCCTCCGCGATGATGGCGCCCCTGGCCTCGGCCGGGGTGGCGGCAGTGGTCCTCTGTCAGCCGGACACGCCGCGCGCCATGCCGTTGGCCGCCATGGCCGAGGCGGCGCGCGCACTCGGGCTGGCGGTGCACGAGGAGCCCGACGTGCGTGATGCGCTGCGCTTGGCCCGCGCCATGGTCGACGCCGACGGGCTCGTCGTGGTCTGCGGTTCCCTCTACGTGGTGGGGGCGGCGCGAGCCGACGCGTTGTCGTCCGCCGTGCCCTGGGAGGAAGCCGGCCGCTGACCGGGGTGTCGCCGGTTTGTGTAACCTCGACTCCTCGTGGACCGCACCCTTGTCATTGTGAAGCCCGACGGCGTCGAGCGCGGCCTGGCCGGCGAGATCGTGTCGCGGCTGGAGCGCAAGAACTTGCGCCTCGTCGCGGCCGAACTCCGGACCATCTCCAAAGAGGTGGCGCAGACGCACTACGCCGAGCACAGCGAGCGTCCCTTCTTCAGCGACCTGGTGACCTTCATCACCCGTTCTCCCTCCCTCGTCATGGTGGTCGAAGGACCCAAGGACACCTATGCGGTGGTGCGGACCATGATGGGCACGACGAATCCGGCCGAAGCCGCACCGGGCACCATCCGGGGCGATCTCGGGATCGAGACCACCGAGAACCTCGTGCATGGTTCGGACTCGCACGAATCGGCGGACCGGGAGATCGCGCTGTTCTTCCCGAACCTGGCCGCCTCTCGTTAGGAGCCGCCTGCGTGCGGCCGCTCGGGCGGCCGCTCGGGCGCCCTACGCTGGCTCCAATAGAAATTGCAGGTGACACGGGCGCGGCGTCTGATCCGCCTTGTGGGTCCTCCCGCGTTCCCGTAGCCTGTTGTCGTTTCATCACGAGGGACCGGTCCCGCCCGGGCCCCACCCCGTATCGCGTCGGGAGAGATCTACCTATGGCCGAAAATCGACTTTCACTGCTCGGTCGAGACATGGCCGTCGACCTGGGAACGGCCAACACATTGGTCTACGTGCGCGGCCGTGGCATCGTGCTCAACGAACCCTCCGTCGTCGCCGTCGACATCAAGGACGGGCGCCCGCTTGCCGTGGGAGCCGAGGCCAAGCGGATGATCGGACGCACGCCCTCGAACATCCAGGCCATCCGGCCGCTCAAGGACGGCGTCATCGCCGACTTCGAAATCTGCGAAAAGATGCTGCGCTACTTCATCCACCGGGTGCACCAGCGCCGTTTCGCCAAGCCGCGCATGGTCATTTGCGTGCCCTCGGGTATCACCGGGGTGGAGCGGCGAGCGGTGATGGAGGCGGCGGAGTACGCCGGAGCGCGGCGGGCCTACATCATCGAGGAGCCGATGGCCGCGGCAATCGGAGCCGGACTGCCGGTTCATGAACCGACGGGCAACATGGTGGTGGACATCGGTGGTGGCACGACCGAGGTCGCGGTGATCTCGCTGGGCGGCATCGTCACCAGCCAGTCGGTGCGTATCGGGGGCGACGAGCTCGACGACGCCATCGTCTCGTTCGTGAAGAAGGAGTTCAGTCTCGCTCTTGGTGAGCGCACGGCTGAGGAGATCAAGATCACGCTCGGTTCGGCCTATCCGCTCGAGCAGGAACTGCACGCCGAGATCCGCGGCCGTGACCTCGTGAGCGGACTGCCCAAGACGATCGTCGTGTCGACCGAGGAGATCCGCCGCGCCATCGAGGAGCCGGTCGCGGCCGTCATCGACGCGGTGAAGGTCACCCTGGACCGGACGCCGCCCGAGCTGGCGGCGGACATCATGGAGCAAGGCATCGTGCTGACCGGGGGAGGCGCCTTGCTGCACGGGCTCGAGTTCCGCCTGCAGCACGAGACGGGCATGCCCATCGTGGTGGCCCGTGACCCATTGAACTGTGTCGCCATCGGAAGCGGTCAGTGTCTCGAAGAGTTCGAGGCACTGAAGCGGGTGTTGATCACCACCTCTACGCGCTGATCGATCGAGTTCCTCCTGGGTGGCCCGGTCACGGCGCTCGCGCCGCACGCTGACGGTCGTCGTCCTGGTCGTCCTCTCGCTCTCGCTGATCTCGCTCGATCTGAACGGCCGGACGCACAGCGTCACGTCGGGGATCAAGTCGGTCGCCAACAACATCTTCTCCCCGCTGCGTCAGGGAGTGCTCGATATCGTCAGTCCCATCGGCGGCTTCTTCGCCGGGGCCTTCGACTATCACTCGGTGCAGGCCCAGAACGAGCAGCTTCAGCGGACGATCGGCCAGCTGCGCGCCGCGCAGTCCGAGCGGTCGTTCGAGCAGGCGCAACTCCGCACGCTCATGGCTCTGCAGAACTTGCCCTTCCTCCAGTCGCTGCCGACCGTCACCGCGCAGACGACCGACGAGTATTCGTCGAACTTCACCGCCACCATCACGCTCGACAAGGGCCGGGACGACGGGGTGGACGTCGGCTACCCCGTCGTGGCCAGCGGAGGACTGGTGGGCCAGGTGATCCAGTCCTTTCATCATTCGTGCGTCGTCCAGCTCATCACCGACGGCCAGTCGAAGGTCGGCGTGACCTTCGGCAACCAGCTCACCGGGATTGTGGACGGGCAGGGACCCGGCAACGACCTGACGTTGGATCTTGTGCCACCACACACCCCGCTCCACAAGGGGGAGCTCCTCTCCACCAGTGGTCTGCAGGCGGCGGCCTTCCCGCCCGGCATCCCGGTGGCCACGGTCGAGTCCTTCCACACCGCGGCCGGGGCGAATCAGGAGAGCGTCACGGTGGACGCGACGGCCGACCTGAGCCAGCTCGCCTACGTCGACGTGGTGCAGTGGGAGCCGCCGACGTGAGCGGCCGGGCCATGCTCCGGGTGGCCTTCGTGATCTTCGTGGTTCTGTTGGTCCAGCAGGTCCTGATGGTGCCGCTCCGCTTCAGCGGAGCCCATCCGGACCTCCTCTGGCTGCTGCCGATCACGGCGGCCCTGCTCGACGGGCCCGAGACCGGGGCAATTGTCGGATTCTGGGCCGGGTTGGCCTTCGACCTGGTGTTGCCCACCCCGTTCGGGCTATCCGCCCTGGTCGGGTGCCTGCTGGGTTTCGCCATCGGGTCCCTGACGGCGGCGGTGGACCCCCGGGCGACCTGGCTCAGGCCGGTGGCCGCGGTCGCGGGGAGCGTCGCAGCGGACATGCTGTTCGCCGTGCTCGGCGCGATCATGGGACAACAGCAGATGGTACAGATCGACTTTCTCGCCCTCGGCCTCGTGGTCGCCGTGTCGAGTCTGGTCTTGGTGCTCCCCGTCAATCGGCTGATGCGCTGGGCTCTGGCCGGGGAATCCAACCGCCGCTCACTCGTCTCGGCCGATGCCGACAGCAGACTCTGGTGAAGCGCACCCTCCGACACCCGTTCCGCGGCGACCGCCTCCACCCCAAGCCGTCCACCCGTACCGCACGCCGGTCCTCGTGGCGCAGCGATGCCCGCCAGCCGCGCATGCGGCCGCGCAAGGGCGTCAACGTCGCCTCCATCGTCGGCTCGCCCGAGGAGGAGGAGTCGCGCCCGAGCCTGCGCCTGCGCATTGTCGGCGTCACCGTGCTCGTCCTCTTCGGCCTCCTCGTCCTGCGCCTGTGGACGCTTCAGGTGGTCGACGGGAAGAGCTATGCCGCCAACGTGACCCGGAACCAGGTACGCGTGGTCAGCATCCCCGCGCCACGGGGCGAGATCGTCGACCGCAGCGGGACCGTGCTGGTGTCGAACACCTCGCAGGAGGAGATCCTCTTGTCGCGGGCCGAGGCGCAGCAGAACCCGGCGATCGTGGGCATGGTGGCGGCGCTGGTCGGCCAGACGCCGAAGCAGGTGCAGGCGTCGATCAACAATGTGCAGTACAGCCCCTACGAGCCGGTGCCCGTCGCCGTGGGTGTCTCCGACGCCACGGTGCAATACCTGCAGACGCACCAGTCGCAGTACCCGGGCGTGACCGTCGAGACGGTGGCCCAGCGCGACTACCCCCAGGGCGGGACGACGGGCACCCAGGTGCTCGGGTACACCGGGTCCATCTCGTCGAGCTTCCTGGCCGCCCATCCCAATCAGGGCTACACCCAGGGGAGCGAGATCGGCGTGGCCGGGATCGAGTCGCAGTACGAGCAGTACCTCAAGGGCGTCGACGGGCGTCAGGCCCTCTCGGTCGACGCCGGCGGAAACGTCGTGGGGAGCCTCAGCACCACGGCGCCCAAGATCGGCGACTCCGTCGTGCTCAACATCGACGCCGGGTTGCAACAAGCGGCCCAGGGTTTTCTGCAGCAACAGATCCTGGCCGACAGGAACTCGATCGATCCGGTCGACAACCTGACTCCCAAGGCCGACAACGGGGCCGTGATCGTGATGAACCCCAGCAACGGCGAGATCTATGCGCTGGCCTCGTACCCGTCCTACGACCTCAATCAGTGGGTCGGGGGCATCTCGGCCGCCAACTACGCCGCGTTGCAGGCGACGGGTGCGGAGAACGACGACGCGATCCAGGGTCTGTACACACCGGGCTCCACGTTCAAGCTGGTGACTGCCACCGCCGCCCTCCAGGACGGGCTGATCACGCCGACGACCCCCTACAACGACACGGGCACTTTCAAGATCCCTGGTTGCCCGGCGGCGGGCGTGACCAGCACGCAGGGCTGTGTCCTGCACGACGACCCGGGCGACGGCCCCGGCACCTACAACGTCTCGAGCGCCTTGACCGTGTCCTCGGACTCGTTCTTCTACAACCTCGGCGACATGTTCTGGAACGCCCGGGCCCAGTACGGCAACACGCCGATTCAGAACCAGGCGACCGCGTACGGCGAGGGCACCATCACCGGGATCGACCTGCCGGGCGAGGCCGAGGGCCGGGTGGACAGCCAGCTCGTCCGGTTGAAGCTGCACGCCGAGGCTCCCAAGGCCTTCCCGAACCCCGGCTGGTACACCGGCGACAACCTCGAGATGGCCTTCGGGCAGGGTGGCACCGTCCTCACGCCGATCGAGCAGGCGGTGGCCTACTCGACCTTCGCCAACGGAGGCACCCGCTACGCGCCCCAGGTGGCCTCCCAGATCGTCGACCCCCTCACGGGCAAGGTGGTCAAAAAGCTGGCGCCGCAGGTGACCGGGCACGTGACCATCTCTCCGGCCAACTACGCCGCCATGCTGTCGGGCTTCGAGGGCGTGATCTCCAACCCCCGCGGCACGGGGTACCAGGCCTTCGCCGGCTTCCCGACGAGCTGGAACCTGGCCGGCAAGACCGGCACGGCCTCGAACCAAAAGGGCCTCGAGCCGAACTCGTGGTTCGTCGCCTTCGGCCCGAACCCAAACCCCCAGTACCTCGTGCTGGCCGTCATCGACCAGGGCGGCTACGGCGCCCAGGCGGCCGCTCCCTTGGTGCGCAACATCTACAACTACCTGTTGACCAACCCGGTCGCCCAGACGATCAAGACCCCGACGCCGTCGAGCCCGCCGAGCATGACCGAGCCACCCAGCAACCCGCCGGCCGGGACGCCGACCACGACCACCCCCACGACGGCTCCGGGCCAGACGCCCTCCGCCACGACGACCACCTCGACGTCGAGGCCGGGCGGCTGAGCGCTGCCAACGTCGTAACGTAGGCGGCACGATGGAAACCATCTGGCCCCAACTCGAACGGCTGCTGCCGCAGGTCACCAAGCCGGCGCGCTACATCGGCGGCGAACAGGGTGCGGTCTACCCCGATCACGGCCCGGGGAAGGTGGCCTGGCTGTTGCTCTACCCCGACACCTACGAGATCGGACTGCCCAACCAGGGCCTCCAGATCCTCTACGAGATCCTCAACGAGCGTCCTGACGCGGTGGCCGAGCGCTCGTATGCCCCCTGGGTCGATCTGGAGCAGGCGATGCGCAGGGCCGGGGTGCCCCTCTTCAGCGTCGAGCAACACCTCCCGGCGTCCGCCTTCGACGTGCTCGCCTTCAACCTGTCGGCCGAGCTCGTCTACACCAACGTGGTGAACCTCATCGACCTGGCCGGTGTGCCGCTGCACGCGACCGAGCGGGGCGCCACCGACGCGCTGGTGCTGGCCGGTGGGCACTGCGCCTTCAACCCCGAACCGCTGGCCGACTTCGTCGACGCCTTCGTGCTGGGCGACGGCGAGGAGGTGGTGGGCGAGATCAACGAGGTGTTGAGGGATTGGCTGGTCCGGCCTGAAACGGAGCGCTCGCGCGACGGCCTGCGCCGGGGGCTGGCCGCGCTCGAGGGGGTCTACGTGCCGGCGCTCTACGAGCCGTCGTACACCGAGGGACGCCTGACGGGCACCGTGCCGGTCGACCCCTCGGTTCCGCCGGCCGTCGCGAAGCGCACGGTGGCGGACCTGGCCGACTGGCCCTACCCCTCCCGGCCCCTGGTGCCGCTGACCGAGGTGGTGCACGACCGCCTCAACGTCGAGGTCTTCCGGGGCTGTACCCGTGGCTGCCGTTTCTGCCAGGCGGGCATGATCACCCGGCCTGTGCGCGAGCGCCCCGCCCAGCAGGTGCGCGACATGGTGCGCCGTGGACTCGAGTGGACCGGCCACGACGAGGTGGCGCTCACCTCGCTCTCGACCGCCGACTTCTCCGGCATCGAGGGGACGGTGCGCGACATCGTCGACGATCCCGAGAACGGTGGTCGGGTTTCGGTCAGCCTGCCCTCGCTGCGCGTGGACGCCTTCACCGTGGGCACGGCTGCGCAGATCCAGAAGGTGCGGCGCACCGGCCTGACCTTCGCCCCCGAGGGCGGCACCTGGCGCATGCGCTCGGTGATCAACAAACTCATCACCGAGGAGGACCTCTACGGGGCGGTCGACGCGGCCTTCAGCCAAGGCTGGCGGCGGATCAAGCTCTATTTTCTCATCGGCCTGCCCACCGAGCGAGACGAGGACGTGCTGGGGATCGCCGAGCTGGGGTCACGCTGTGTCGAGATCGGCCGGCGTTACAACAAGTCGATCACCGTGGTGGCCTCGGTCGGGGGCTTCGTGCCCAAGGCCCACACACCGTTCCAGTGGTTCGGCCAGGACACGGTGGCCGAGCTCGAGCGCAAAGTGGCACTGCTGCGCGCCCAGGCCAAGCGCACCCGGGGCCTGACCATCCGCTGGCACGAGCCGGCGGCCTCGGTGGCCGAGGGCCTGGCCAGCCGGGGCGACCGCCGCATGGGTGCGGTCATCGAGCGGGTCTGGCGGGCCGGCGGCACCTTCCAGGAGTGGTCGGAGCGCTTCGACCTCGGCCTGTGGGAGGAGGCCCTGGCGGCCGAGGGGCTCAGCGTCGAGGAGGTCTGCCACCGGGACCGCGGCGGCGACGAGGCTCTGCCCTGGGACCACATCTCGGCCGGCCTGCACCGGGACTTCCTCTGGGGCGACTGGCAGGACGCCCTGGCCGAGGCCGCGGTGGAGGACTGCCGCTGGACCCCCTGCTACGACTGCGGCGCCTGTACCGACGTCGGCCTCGAGCACGTGGTGGCCTCCCCCGTCCCGCCGGCGGGCGGGAGCCAGGGGACCGGCCAGGACCTGCGCCAGGGTGACCGGATCCCGGTGCGCCTCATCACCCGTGCCTCCTGACCAGGGGACCGACCCGGTTCAGCGACGCCTCCGCCTGCGCTTCGCCAAGGCGGGAAAGGTCCGCTTCACCAGCCATCGCGACGTGGCCCGGCTCTGGGAGCGGGCCTTGCGCCGCAGCCGCCTGCCCCTGTCCTATTCCCAAGGGTTCGTACCCCACCCCCTGGTCAGTTTCGGGCTCGCCCTCCCGACCGGCTGCGAGTCGCTGGGCGAGTACCTCGACGTGCGCCTGGGGGCGGCCCTACCTGGGGAGACGCCGGTCGAGGGCTTGCCCGAGGCGCTGAGCGCCCTCCTGCCCGCAGGGATCGAGGTCCACGCGGCCGCCCTGGTCGGTGATACGGAGGGCTCGCTCCAGCAGGAGGTAGCATCGTGTGATTGGGAGTTGGAGGTGTCCGGGGTGAGCAGTGAGGAAATGAGGCAGCGAGCCGAGATGGTGCTCGCGGCCACGGTCCTCACCATCAGCCGGGAACGGAAGGGTCGTCCGGTGGACGACGATGTCCGACCGGCGATCCGGACGCTCTCCGTCGACGACTCCGATGGTCATCTCCGGGCGGAGCTGGCCACGCATCCGCGTGGTATCCGCCCGATCGACCTCTTGGCCGCCCTGGGTGCCGACCTGGTGCTCGAGCGTGCCTGCAGAACGCATCAATGGATCGAGCGCGACGGTGCACGCTTCGAGCCGCTCCAGGTGAGCGGGCTCGCGAGCGGCATCGCGGCCGCACAGAACGCAAGGAGGGCTCTCCCTCATGTCCGAGCCGGAAGTCAGACAGACCCCGCCGGGTCCAGCCGAGGAGGCGGGCACCAGCCCTAGTCCGCCGGCCGGGCCCCGCCAGGCATCCCAGCGCAAGCCCAAGATCGGTGACACGCGGCCCGCGCCGGCGGTGCCGCCACCGGGTCCTCCGCAGCGCCGGTCCGCGCCGGATGCGCCGCCGGCTCCGGTGGCCGCCATGGAGCGGTCGGGGACCACCGCGACGAAGGAGCCCGTCACCGAGGTGGTCAAGCCCGCAGGGCCGGACCGGGGCGAAGCCGGGGGCGGGGCCAAGCGCTCGCGCGGACGCCGGCGCTCGGGGGCGCGGGACCGCCGCACCAAGCAGGTCGGCCGCTACCTGGTCTGCGTGCACGTCCAGCCCCAGATGACCCAGATCGCCATGCTCGAGGGGCGCTCGCTGGTCGAGCACTACGTGTCGCGGGCGGCCGACGACACGACCCAGATCGACGGGAACGTCTACCGGGGCCGGGTGCAGAACGTGCTTCCGGGCATGGAGGCGGCCTTCGTCGACATCGGGATCCCGAAGAACGCCGTGCTGTACCGGGGCGACGTGCGCTACGACAAGGACGACATCGAGGGCGGGGCGTCCTCCCAGCCCCGGATCGAGGACGTGCTCAAGGCGGGACAGACCATCTTGTGCCAGGTCACCAAGAACCCGATCGGGGCCAAGGGCGCCCGCCTGACCCAGGAGGTGTCCCTCCCCGGGCGCTTCGCCGTGCTGGTGCCCGACTCGAGCGCCTTCGGGATCTCCAAGCGGCTGGGTGACACCGAACGGCGCCGACTGCGCCGCATCATCGACGAGGTGAAGCCGGCCGGCCACGGCATGATCGTGCGCACGGCCGCCGAGGGGGTCTCGGCCGACGAGCTCCAGCGCGACGTCACCTCCCTGCTCGGCCAGTGGAACACCATCGAGGCCGAGGCCAAGAAGTCGGACGCGCCGGGCTTGCTGTACCGGGAGCCCGAGCTGGCCGTGCGCATCCTGCGTGAGGAGCTCAACGGTGAGTACCGCGGGGTGGTCATCGACGACCGGGCGCTCTTCGAGCAGGTGCGCAGCTACGTCCAGGCCGTGAGCCCCGAGCTGGCCGACCGGGTCGAGTACTACGACACCGAGGCCGAGGGCCTGCCCATCTTCGAGCGCTACCACGTGCACGAGCAGCTGCACAAGGCGCTGGACCGCAAGGTCTGGCTTCCCTCGGGGGGCTCGCTCATCATCGAGCGGACCGAGGCTCTCACGGTGATCGACGTCAACACGGGCAAGAACGTGGGCAAGACCAATCTGGAGGAGACGGTCTTCCGCAACAACCTGGAGGCCGCCGAGGAGGTGGCCCACCAGCTCCGGTTGCGGGACATCGGCGGCATCATCGTGATCGACTTCATCGACATGGAGGTGCGCGAGAACCGGGATCGGGTGGCCGCCGCCCTGCGCGATGCGCTGTCCCGGGACAAGACCCGCACCCAGGTCTTCGACATCTCGGAGCTGGGCCTGGTCGAGATGACCCGAAAGCGCATCTCCGAGGGCCTGCTCGAGACCCTCTCGACCGAATGCACCGTCTGCGGAGGCCGGGGCGTGACCCTCGACGACTCCGTTCTGCGCTAGCATCTCGCCCTTATGTACGCCGTCATCAGGTCCGGAGGAAAGCAGGAGCGCGTGGCCGAGGGCCAGCGCGTCCGGGTGGAGTTGCTGGGCCAGCCCGTCGGTGCCGAGGTGGCGCTGGAGCCGGTCCTGGTGGTCGACGGCGAGCGGGTCCTGGCCACGCCCGAGCAGCTGGCGGGCGTGTCGGTGACCGGCAAGGTCGTGGGCGAGGAGAAGGGCCCGAAGATCAACGCCATGACCTACAAGTCGAAGTCGAACCAGAAGCGGCGCTGGGGCCACCGCCAGCACTACGCCACGCTCGAGATCACCGCCATCACGGCGGCCGGGTAGTCGAGTCGAGTCCGAGGAGTCCGATATGTCAAAGACCAAGGGTGGTGGTTCCACTCGCAACGGCCGCGACTCGAACGCGCAGCGTCTGGGCGTGAAGGAGTTCGCCGGAACCGAGGTGACCGCGGGCTCCATCCTGGTGCGCCAGCGGGGCACGAAGTTCTTCCCCGGGGCCAACGTGGGCCGCGGCGGCGATGACACGCTGTTTGCCAAAGCAGACGGCGTGGTGAAGTTCGGCGAGCGGCGCGGCCGCAAGCACATCAGCATCGTCACCGACTAGCGCGCCGGGCCGGCGCCCGGTCGTTCGTGATGCGTCGTCCCTCCTTCTGGCAGCTCTTCCTCGGCGCGCTCGTCCTCCTGGCGGGCGGCGTGCTCTTCGGCCGCTACGCGGTGCCCAGCTCGTCGACCTCTTCGGGTTCGTCGCTCTCGTCCCTGCCGCGGGTGTACTCGTTCGGTTGTGCCGGTGAGGCGCCCCCGACCATCGACCCGGCTTCCATCCCGGTCGCCTGTGCCGACGGCAGCGCGGTGCTCACCCACCTGACCTGGAGCTCGTGGACCGGCTCGCAGGCGTCGGGCCGCGGCACGCTCGAGCTGAACAACTGCACGCCCAACTGCGCCAACGGGACCTTTTCGCCCTATGCCGCCACCGTCACCCTGACCGATCCCATGGCCTCGCGGACCCAGGGCGAGGTCTTCGCCGTGATGGCGGTCAGTGCGCCCGACGGGAAAGGTGGGGCGCTCAAGGTGACACGGGTGCGGGTGTACTCGCGGAGCTGCAATCTGACCGACTGCTGAGCAGTTCGTGCTAAGGCCGCTGATGCAGTTCGATCGCGTTCCCCCACGGGTCGCTGCAGAAGGCTTGCTTTCGTCCGGTCGTGCCCACGTCGACCGGATCGGTGACCTCGAGTCCCCGGGCCCGCAGCTCGGCGACCGCAGCCTCGACGTCGTCGTAGACCAGCGCAAAGTGCTGGCCCATATTGGGTGGTGGCGCCAGTTCGATGAGGTGCACCTGTTGCCCGTTCGCCGTGTCGAGCCACGCCCCGGCGAAACCGAAGTCGGGTCGGGTGAAGTTCTGCACCAGGCCCAGCGTCTCGGTGTAGAAGGCGATCGCCCCGGGCACGTCGGGGACGTTGAGGGCGACGTGGTCGACGCCGGCAGGGGCAACCGGGCTGCTCACGAAAGGCATCCTACGACGTGACGCACGATGTCTGCGATGGCCGCCGTGGCAGCGGCACCCACGTGGTGGATCTCCGCGATGGCCGTCGGGGCGGTGGCGGTGGCGGCGGCGTTCGTGACCAGGGCCAGTCCGAGGACCTCGGCCCCGGCATGGCGGGCCGCGATGGTCTCGAGGGCCATGGACATGCCCACCACGTCGGCCCCCAGGGTGCGCAGGGCGGTGACCTCTGCCGGCGTCTCGAGCTGGGGGCCCGGCACGTGGGCGTAGACGCCGGCCTCGGCGGCGAGGATCTGATCGGCCGGCGGTGGGGTGGCGAGCGCGAACGCTCGCAGGTGGGGCGCGTAGGCGTCGACCATGTCGATGCAGGCCGGCCCCACCAATGGGCTGCGGCCGGTCAGGTTGAGGTGATCCTCCACCACCATGACCGTGCCGGGGGTGAGGTCGGGCCGGATCCCGCCCACGGCGGTCGTGAGGATGACGGTGCGGGCACCGGTGGCCAGACCCGTGCGGATCGGGTGGACCACGTCGATCGGGTCGAGCCCCTCGTAGAGATGGCTGCGGCCCCCGAGGACCAGCACCCGTCGGCCGCTCAGAGAAGCCGACCAGGCCAGGGCCCGATGCCCGCTCGCGCTGTGCGCCGGCCAGAAGGGCAGGGTGTCGAGGGAATGGGCGTCCTCCCCGCCGGCCAGCAGCTCGCCCGTATGGGACAGCCCACTCCCCAGGACGACCAGCACCTCGTGGTGGTCGACCCCGAGCCGGCGGCCCAGCTCGGAGGCGCTGCGGGCCGCCCGGTCGGCAGCATCGTCCATGGGTCGATGGTAGAGGGTGGCCCGGCGTCCGCCGCGTAACATCAACCGGGATGGCCCCTCTCACCTCTCCTCATCCCCTGTCCCCGCTGACCGCAGACGAGATCAGCGCCGCCCGCGAGCTGGTGCAGGCCAAATCGACCAATCCCGAAGCCGTGCGCTTCGCCTACCTCGGTCTGTGTGAACCCTCGAAGGAGGCGGTGCGCGCCGCCGATGCGGGCGAACCCTTCAGCGAGGACCGCCGGGTCCGGATGCACCTGCTCGAGGGCCCGGCGGCCGACGTGACCGAGACGGTCGTTTCGTTGACGAGGGGAGAAATCGACCGCTGGGAGGTCGTGCGTGGCATGCGGCCTGCACTGCAGATCGAGGAGTCGATCCTGGTTCTCGCCGCGCTGCACGAAAGCGACGAGTGGAATGCGGCCCTCGACCGGCGCGGCATCGTCGACCGCTCCCTCGTGCAGATCGATCCCTGGCCGGCCGGCACGTTCGGCCTGGCCCACGAGGAGAACCGTCGCATCTCGCGCTGCCTGGCCTACCTGCGCGAGTCGAAGGAGGACAACGGCTACGCCCGGCCCCTCGAGGGACTCATGGCCTACGTCGACATGGGGCGTGGCGAGGTGCTCGAGGTCGTCGATCTCGGTGTCGTTCCCCTCCCACCCAAGTCGGGCAGCTACTACCCCGAGGACAACGGACCGCTCCGAACCGACCTCAAACCTCTCGAGATCATCCAGCCGGAAGGACCGAGCTTCGAGGTGGAGGGCAACCTGGTCCGCTGGCAGAAGTGGACGATGCGGGTGGGCATGGACCCGTTCGAAGGCCTGGTGCTCTGGCGCGTCGGCTACGAGGACGGCGGGCACGTGCGCCCGGTGCTCTACCGGGCCTCCGTGAGTGAGATGGTGGTGCCCTACGGGCACCCGAGCCCGATGCACGCGTGGAAGAGCGCCTTCGACGCGGGGGAATGGGGATTGGGCCGCATGGCCAACTCGCTCACCCTCGGCTGTGACTGCCTGGGGGAGATCCACTACTTCGACGACGTGTGGGCCGACGAGCGGGGCCGAGCGCACACGCGCAAGAACGCCATCTGCATGCACGAAGAGGACTACGGCATCCTGTGGAAGCACGCCGACCTGGTATCGGGGCGCACGGAGGTGCGTCGGTCGCGCCGGCTGGTCGTCAGCTCCATTGCCACCGTCGGCAACTATGAGTACGGCTTCTACTGGTACTTCTACCTCGACGGCTCCCTGCAGCTCGAGGTCAAGCTCAGCGGGATCATGTCGACCATGGCGGTGGCGAACGGGGACCCCGGTCCTCACGCACGCATGATCGCCCCGGGCCTGGCCGCCCCTTACCACCAGCACCTGTTCAACGTCCGTCTCGACGTGGAGGTGGACGGTCCGGACAACGCCGTCTACGAAGTGGACGCCGTCGGAGCCGGCCCACCGGGTACCGAGGGGAACCCGTGGGGCAACGTCTTCGGCACGACGACGACGCTGCTCGAGACCGAGCTGGCCGCCCGGCGCGACGTGGACCCGTCGCGCAGCCGGAGCTGGCGCATCGCCAACCGCTCCGCCCATAACGGGCTCGGGGAACCGACGGCCTACAAGCTGCTGCCCACGTCGACGCCGACGCTCCTGGCCCACCCGGAGTCGAGCGTGAGCAAGCGGGCTACGTTCGCCACCCACAACCTCTGGGTGACGCCATTCGACAAGGACGAGCGGCGGGCGGCGGGGGACTATCCCAACCAGCACGCGGGCGGGGACGGCCTGCCCGCGTGGACGGCTCGAGATCGGAGCCTGGTCGACACCGATGTCGTGCTCTGGCACACCTTCGGCGTCACCCACGTGCCCCGCCCGGAAGACTGGCCCGTCATGCCGGTCGAATACACCGGCTTCACGCTGATCCCCTTCGGTTTCTTCGACCGCAACCCGGCGCTCGACGTCCCACCGAGCGCAGCGCATTGCCATGACTGAACCCCAGGAGTATCACCCACCCGTCGAGGAGTACCTCGAGACGATGCTCGGGCTCGACGAGGAGGGGGTCCCGGTGATCCAGGCCCGCATCGCCGAGCGCCTGGGCCGCTCCGCCCCTTCGGTCTCCGAGATGCTCGACCGCCTCCGGGAAGAGGGGTACGTCGACCGGGAGGGGCGCCGGCTGTCCTTGACCCCCAGCGGACGGGCCCTGGCCGAAAAGGTGGTGCGCAAGCACCGGTTGGCCGAGCGGCTGCTGGTGGACGTCATCGGCCTCGAGTGGCACAAGGTGCACCGAGAGGCCGGGCGTTGGGAGCACGTGATCTCCGACGACGTCGAAGCGCGCCTGGTCGAGCTCCTCGGTGACCCGGCCACCTGTCCGCACGGCAACCCCATCCCCGGCTCGCACTCGCCCAGCCCCACGGTGGCCACCCGGCCCCTGGCCGAGGTGGACGAAGGCGAGGAGGTGCGCCTGCTCCGGGTGAGCGAGGAGGTGGAGCTCAACTTGGGCACGCTCACCCTTCTCGACGAGGGCGGTTTCATTCCCGGCGTGGTGGCCCGGGTCGGTGGGCGCGACGTCGAGGGCAACATCGAAGTGACGGCCGAGGGTGGGAGGTCCATCCACGTCCCCGCCGCGGTGTCCGACCGGTTGTTCGTCGGGTCGCCGTGACCCAGCGGCTGGTGGCCGACGCCGTCTTCGCCGTTGACGACGAGGACAGGGTGCTGGCGCCCGGCGCCATCGAGGTGGACGAGGGTCTCATCACCTGGGTGGGGGATCCGTGGCAGGACGCGGCCGAGCCGGGAACCGAGGTGCTCGAGCTCGGGGGCATCCTCATGCCCGGCCTGGTCAACTGCCACGGCCACTCACCCATGACCCTGGTGCGTAGCGCCGGCGACGGGCTGCCGCTCGATCGCTGGCTCACCGAGTCGGTCTGGCCCCGGGAGGGCCGGATGGAGGACGAGGACGTCTACTGGGGGATGGTGCTGGGCGCGGCGGAATTGCTGGGCAACGGCATCACCACGACTACCGAGCAGTATCGCCATCCGGACGCGGTGGCCCGGGGATTGCTCGACACGGGCATCCGCGCCGTGTACACCCCGGCCATCTTCGACGTGCCCGGGACCGGCGACACCTGGGAGGCACTGCTCGACGGCGCGTGCCGGCTCTTCGACGAGATGGAGGACAAAGAGGAGCGGCTGCGCGTCGGGTTCGGCCCGCATGCCGCATACACGGTGCCGCCCGAGGGGTTGGCGGCCATCGCCTCCGAAGCCCGGCGTCGGGATGCGCTGCTGCAGATCCATCTCTCCGAGACCCGGGCCGAGTGTGCCTTGGTGCGCGAGCGCTACGGCGCCAGCGCGCCGCAGCTGCTGGCCCGCCACGGCGTGCTCGATGGGCGGGTCCTGGCCGCGCATGCCGTGTGGCTCGAGGACGGCGATCTGTCCCTTCTGGCCGAGCACGACGTCGCGGTGGCGCACTGCCCGGGCTCCAACGGCAAACTCGGCTCGGGCGTGGCACCGCTGGCCCAATATCTCGAGCGAGGGGTGCGCGTCGGTCTGGGTACCGACGGCCCGGCCTCGAACGACGACCTCCACCTCTGGGACGAGATGCGCCTGTGCGCCCTCTTGGCGCGGGCCACCGCGGCCGATCCGAGCGTCGTGAGCACGCGGACGGCGTTGCGCCTGGCCACCCGCGGGGGTGCCGACGCGTTGGGGCTCCCGGTCGGCTCCCTCGAGGTCGGGCGTCGGGCCGACGTCATCCACCTGCGCACCGACGACCCCCGCTTCACTCCGGCGACGAGCGATGACGAGTTGCTCGGCCACCTGGTGTGGGCGGGTGCCGGCTACCTGGTGACCGACGTCTGGGTCAGCGGTGAACGGGTGGTCGAGAGCGGCCGCTGCACGCGCTTCGATGCGGCGCAGGCAAGGGCCGAGGTGGTCCAGCGCGCCCGCCGACTACTCGGCTCGTAGGCTCTTTCTCCATGCCCGGCTTCGTCGATCAGGCCCAGCTTCACGCGCGGGCGGGCGACGGCGGCGCGGGGGCGGTCTCGTGGCGCCGCGAGGCACATGTCGACCGAGGGGGCCCCGACGGCGGCGACGGCGGCCACGGGGGCGATGTCTGGCTGGTGGCGTCGGTGAACGAATCCTCCCTGCTGGGCTTCCGTGACCACCCGTTCCGCCGGGCCACCAACGGCGTCCACGGGTCCGGCGGGAAGCGCCACGGCGCCCGGGGCAAGGACCTCGAGGTTCCGGTGCCCGTGGGCACGGTCGTGCACCACCGGGACGGCAGCGTGCTGTGCGACCTGGCCAGCCCCGGCTCACGCGGCATGGTCGCCGAAGGCGGGCAAGGGGGGCGGGGGAACGCGCGGTTCCTCTCCAACCGACGCCGGGCCCCGGCCTTCGCCGAGCAGGGGGAGAAGGGCGAGGAGTTCTGGCTCGACATGGAACTCAAGTTGATGGCTGATGTCGCCCTGGTGGGCTTTCCCAACGCGGGGAAGTCCACCCTCATCTCGACCGTGTCGGCCGCCAAGCCCAAAATCGCCGACTATCCCTTCACCACGCTCGAGCCACATCTGGGCGTGGTCCGGGTCGGTGGCGCGCACGAGGGGACCGAGTTCGTGATGGCGGACATCCCGGGCCTGGTCGAGGGCGCAGCGGAGGGAAAGGGGCTGGGACACCAGTTTCTCCGTCACATCGAGCGGGCCCGGGCGCTGGTCGTCCTGCTCGACCTCGGCGCGCCGCTGCTCATGATGGAGCCGCCGGAAGCCCAGCTGCGCGTGCTGCTCTCCGAGCTGGGCTCCTACCAACCCGATCTGCTGGAGCGTCCCCGGCTGGTGGTGGGCAGCAAGACCGACCTGGCCGGCGACGAGGGGGGGCTCTGCGACCTCGTGCTCTCGGCGGCGACCGGCGAGGGCATCGGTGCGCTGACCGATCGGCTGGCCGCGATGGTGCAGCAGGCGCGCTCGCGTGCCGACGCGGAGGCCTCGAGCGAGATCGTCGTGCATCGCCCAGCGCCCGAAGGGGTGGACGTGCGGCGCACGGCTGACGGTTGGTTGGTCCTGGGCCGGGCCGCCGAGCGCGCGGTGGCTCTGTCCGACCTGACCGACGAGGGGGCCCAAGCCGAGGCCATGCGCCGGCTGCGCCGTCTGGGGGTGGACCGCGCCCTGGTCCGCGCCGGTGTGCGCGAGGGCGACGACGTCACGGTCGGCACCATGACGTTCACCTGGGAGGACGACGGAACGTGATCGTCGTCGTCAAGGTCGGCTCGAGCTCGGTCTCGGCGGAAACGGTGCAGCGGCTCGGCCGCGAGGTTGCCGCGGCGCGAGACGGTGGGCATGTCGTCGTGGTGGTCACCTCCGGTGCCATCTCCGCGGGCTGGGACGCGTTGGGCCGGGGCGAGCAACGCCCGGCGGACCCGGCGGTGCTCCAGGCGGTGTCGGCTGTCGGCCAACACCGCCTGATGCGTTTGTGGCAAGAAGGTTTCGACGATCACGGCATCCTCGCCGGCCAGGTGCTGCTGGCGCCGCTCGACTTCGTCCACCGCACGCAATATCTGCATGCTCGCGGCACCCTGCGCCATCTGATCGCACTCGGGGTGGTGCCCGTCGTAAACGAGAATGACGCGGTGGCCGACGAGGAGATCCGTTTCGGGGACAACGACCGCCTGGCCGCGCTCGTGGCCCACCTGGTGAACGCGCAGCTTCTCGTGCTCCTGACCGACGCGCCCGGCTTGCTCACGGCCGACCCGCGTCACGATGCGCAAGCCTCGCTGATCGAGGAGGTGATCGAGATCGACCAGCAGCTGGAGCGGCTGGCGGGCGGCCCCGGCAGTCTCCTCGGCAGCGGGGGCATGGCCTCGAAGCTGGCCGCGGCGAAGATCGCGACGTGGTCCGGCGTGGAAACGGTGATCGCCGACGCCGGCCGTCCCGGCGTGCTGGCCGCCGCGCTCGCCGGCGAGGCCGGCGCCGGCACCGTGTTCAGGGCCCGCGAGCGCACGCTCTCGGCCCGCAAGCTGTGGATCGCCTTTGCCCTCGGCTCGTCCGGCCAACTGGCCGTGGACGATGGCGCACGCGCCGCGTTGACCGAGCGCGGCCGGTCTCTGCTGGCGGCCGGTGTCGTCGGGGTGAAGGGCGACTTCCGGCCCGAGGACGCCGTCGAGATCGTGGAGCCCGACGGCCGGGTCTTCGCCAAGGGCCTGGTCCGAGTGCCCGCGGCGACGGCGGACGAATGGATGGGTCGCCGCAGCCAGGTCGTCGTGCATCGGGATGATCTTGTTTTAGTAGCCTAAACAAATGACCTCGCCGGATCTGGAGCAGCTCGCGGAGCGCGTCCGCGCGGCCGCCCGCGTGGTCGCCCAGTCCTCGAGCAACGTGCGCGACGACACGCTGCGCCTCGCCGCGGATCTCCTCGACGACGAGTGGGCCGCCCTGGTCGAGGCCAACGCCCGTGACCTGGAGCGAGCGGAGGCCGCCGGCATGGCGGAGGCGGCGCGGGACCGCCTGCGTCTGGACGAGGGTCGGGTCCACGGCATGGCCGAAGGCTTGCGCAAGGTGGCGACGCTGCCGGACCCGGTCGGCGAGGTCACCGAGGGATGGGTCCGCCCCAACGGGCTGCGGGTCACCCGGATGCGGGTGCCCCTCGGCGTGATCGGGGTCATCTACGAGAACCGGCCGAACGTCACGAGCGACGCCGCCGGGCTCTGCCTGAAGGCGGGCAATGCCGCGTTCTTGCGCGGCTCGTCGACCGCCATTGAGTCCAACCGGGCCGTCGTCGCCCTGTTGCGCCGGGCCGCCGTCAAGGTGGGCCTGCCCGAGGACGTAGTGGCACTGGTCGAGGACACCACGCACGAGGCCGCGATCGCCTTCATGCAGCTGCGCGGGCTCATCGACTGTCTCATTCCGCGCGGCGGACCGGCTCTGATCGCATCCCTCATCGAGCACGCCACCGTGCCCTACGTGCTCGATGGCGACGGGAACTGTCACATGTACATCGATCAGGCGGCCGATCTGTCCATGGCGCACGACCTGGCCGTGAACGCCAAGACCCACCGCTTCGGCGTCTGCAACGCCGTCGAGACGATCCTGGTCCACCAGCGGGTCGCCGGCGCGCTGTTGTCGCGCCTGGGCGATTCGCTGGGCGCAGCCGGGGTCGAGATCCGGGGCGACGAGCGGGTCCGCGCGCTCCTCCCGTCCGCCACGGCGGCGGAAGAGAACGATTTCGCGTCGGAGTTCCTGGCGCCGGTGGTGGCCATGGCCGTGGTGGACGACGTGGGGGAGGCCATCGCCCACATCACTCGCTACAGCTCGGGCCACTCCGAGGCGATCGTGACGGCCGACTTGGCCACGGCCGACCGCTTCGTGGCCGAGGTGGACGCGGCAGCGGTGGTGGTGAACGCGTCGACGAGATTCGTCGACGGCGACGAGCTCGGGCTCGGTGCGGAGGTGGGCATCTCGACCCAGAAACTGCACGCGAGGGGCCCGATGGGAGTGAAGGAGTTGACGACGTTGAAGTGGGTCGTACGGGGTGACGGGCAGGTGCGCCGGTGAGCGACAACAGCGCGTTGGGACTGCCGGACAGCGGACCACCCCGCTTTGCCTCGCTCGACGAGGTCCGAGGTGGTCTCAAGGCTGTCGGCTACCTGGCCGACGACTCGATCAGCGGCGTGGTCTACCTGGCCGATCGCCTGGCCAAGCCGGTGCTGGTCGAGGGTCCCGCCGGCACGGGCAAGACACAGTTGGCCAAGTCGGTGGCCGAGCTCACCGGGGCGCGCTTGATCCGCCTGCAGTGCTACGAGGGGCTGGACGAGTCCAAGGCACTCTACGAATGGAACTACCGCAAGCAGCTGTTGCGAATTCAGGCGGGGGAGCACGGTCAAGGTGAGGTTGACGGCCCGTCGTGGAAGGAACTGGAAGAGGACATCTTCTCGGAGGACTTCCTCCTGACCCGACCGCTGCTCGAGGCCATCCGGGCCAGCGACCCCGTCGTGCTGCTGGTGGACGAGGTCGATCGGGTCGAGTTGGAGACCGAGGCGTTGCTCCTCGAGATCCTCTCGGAATACCAGGTCTCGATTCCCGAGCTCGGCACCGTGCGGGCCACCCAGCTGCCGATGGTCTTCCTGACCTCCAACAACACCCGCGAGCTCTCCGAGGCGCTGAAACGCCGCTGCCTCTATCTGCACATCGACTATCCCGACCTCGAGCGCGAGCGCGACATCGTGCGGGCCAGAGTGCCGGGGATCACCGAGGAACTGGCCGATCAGGTGGCGCGGATCGTGCGCTCGCTGCGTACCCTCGAGTTGCGCAAGGCACCGTCCGTCTCCGAGACGCTCGACTGGGCCCGCACCCTCGTCCTGCTCGGCGTGGAAACGATCGATGCGGCCGGCGCCAAGGACACCTTGCACATTCTGCTGAAGTACCAGGCCGACATCGACCGGGCGGCCAAGGAGCTCTTGTCCTCGGCGGCAGGCTGAGGTGCTCGACCTTCTCTCGGGCTTCGTGACCGAGCTGCGCCGCGCCGGCCTGCCGGTCTCGCTGACCGAGCACCTGGACGCGGCCGAGGCGGTCAAGTTCATCCCCCTCGAGGACCGCGACGCCCTCAAGTACGCGCTGGCCGCCACCTTGGTGAAGTCGTCCTCGCACTGGCGCGCCTTCGAGACGGCATTCGAGGTCTACTTCGCGGTGCGGCCGGGCGGGGGCGCTGCCGGTGAGGACGGTGAGGAGATCGAAGGAGGAGAGGGCGAGGACGAGCGCGGCGAGGAGGGCCAGGGGCGTGCTCCCGGTCAAGGCCGCTCGTGGAAGGGTGGAGGCTCGGGCGAGGGCATGACGCCCGAGGAGCTGGCCGAACTGCTCTTCAAGTCCCTGATGTCGGCCGACGCCGCCATGATGAACGTGGTGGCCCGCAACTCGGTCGATCGTTACGCCGGCATGGAGCCCGGACGGCCCGTCGGCGGCACGTACTACCTCTACCGCACGCTGCGGAACCTGGACCTCGACGGCGTGCTGGAGCGGCTCATGGAACAGGCCCAGGCGGGCGCCGCCGGGGGCTCGTTGACCGACCTCGAGGAGCGCCTGGCCCAGGACGAGTACAAGGCCCGGATCGAGAAATTCCGCCGGGCGGTGGAGACCGAGATCCGGCGCCGCCTGGTCGAGGACCGGGGCGCCGAAGCGCTGGCCCGCTCCGTGCGCAAGCCCCTGCCCGAGGACATCGATGTCATGCATGCCACGCGTGACGAGCTGGCCGTGTTGCACCGGGTCCTGCATCCCCTGTCGCGCAAGCTGGCCGTGCGCCTGGCCCGGAAGCGTCGCCACGGGCGCAAGGGGCCGCTCGACTTCCGGGCCACCATGCGCCGCTCACTCTCCACCGGAGGCGTCCCCATCGAGCCGCGCTACCGGCACCCCCGACCGGCCAAGCCCGAGATCTTCGTGATCGCGGACATCTCGGGATCGGTGGCCAGCTTCGCCCGCTTCACGCTGCACCTCGTGTACGCCATTTCGTCGCAGTTCTCGAAGGTGCGCAGCTTCGTCTTCGTCGATGGCATCGACGAGGTCACGCGGTTCTTCGAAGGGGTGGTGGACCCGGCCGAGGCGGTGGCCCGCATCAACACCGAAGCCGATGTGATCTGGGTGGACGGGCACTCCGACTACGGGCACGCACTGAGCGAGTTCCACCGCCGCTGGGGCGACCAGGTGACCTCGCGCTCGAGCATCATGGTGCTGGGCGACGCCCGCAACAACTACCACGCCTCCCAGAGCTGGGTGCTCGAGGACCTGCAGGCCCGGGCTCGCCGTGTCTACTGGCTCAACCCCGAGCCCCGCGACTACTGGGGGTCGGGCGACTCCATCGTGGGCGAGTACGCCGCGCACTGCGACGAGGTGGTGGAGTGCCGCACGCTGCGCCAGCTCGAACACTTCGTCGGCAACCTGGCGTGAGTGAGGAGCGCTCCCACGAGGGGGTCCTCCGCATCGTCCCGCCGGCCGACGGAGCGTCGCGGATCGTGCTGATCCGCCACGGCGAGGCGGAGTGCAACCTGAACCGGATCGTCGGCGGTCGCACGGGATGCTCGGGGCTCACCGCCCTCGGCCGTCGGCAGGTCTCGGCGCTGGCCGACCGCTTGTACGAGTCGGGAGAGCTACGCGAGGCGACCACCCTCTATGCATCCGTGCTGCCCCGTGCGGTGGAGACGGCAGAGCGTCTCCGGCCCGTGATCGGTTCCGGTCCCAAGGCTCTCGGCCCGGTGCGCGAGCGTTGCGACTTGTGCGAGCTGCACCCTGGCGAGGCGGACGGCATGGACTGGGATGGCTACGTCGCCACCTTCGGCGTCCCTGACTGGGACCGCGACCCCGACCAACCCATCGCGCCCGGTGGTGAGAGCTGGAGCGAGTTCGTGCTGCGGGCTTCGGATGCCGTGCGCGACCTTGTGCGCGCGCACCCGGGCGAGCTGGTGGTGGCGGCCGTCCATGCGGGAGTGATCGAGGCCACGATGATCTCGTTCCTCGGCGTGTCGCCCGACGTCGCCCGGCGGGGGTGGGTGCGCGTTGTGCACGCGTCCATGACCGAATGGGAGTGGGTGCCCGGGGAGGATCGCTGGGTCTTGCTCCGCTTCAACGACGCCTGCGACATCCCGCGGACCTGAGGCGCGGCCGGGGCCCACAACCGGGGCCCACGGCGGGGGTCCTCGGATCAGTCCGTTTTCGACAGATAGGCGCTCGCCATCCCTTCGGGCGCACAGGCGAGCCAGGCGTCTTCGACGGCCTGGCCCAGTGCTCCCGTGGCCACGATGTCCAGCTGGACGAGGACGGCGGCGTAGCCGTCGAAGTGCGGGATGGTGAAGAAGCCCTTGCGACCCTCGGCCAACACGGCGTCTTTGTCCTCGAGATCAGCCGTGCGCAGGGCGACGATGGGACCCTGAGGGACCGGCTGGTCGCCGAAGCGCTTGAGGTCTGCCTTGGAGAACGGGCGTTCCCACGCGAATGCCTTGCCGTGCACGAACCAGGTCCGGTTGCCGTGCCGCGCTCCCTCGATGACGTCGGGGAACGCGGCGATGATGGTGGCCACGTCTGGTCTCGACGCCATGGCGGCACCCTACCGTTAGTGTCGCCTGGCGTGGGTGGCATTTCGGAGGAGGGACTGGCCGAGCTCCACGCACGTCTCCAGGTCCACGTCGAGGGCGGTGACGTCCCCGGTCTGGTGGCGTTGATCGCTCGCGGTGACGACGTGCACGTGGAGGTGCTCGGTTCGCCCGCCCTCGGCGATCCTGCGCCGCTCGGGCGAGACGCCATCTTTCGCATCGCATCGATCTCCAAGCCGATCGGCGCGGCCGGGGCGATGGTGCTCGTCGACAACGGCGTGCTGTCGCTCGACGATCCCGTGGAGAAGTTCCTGCCCGAGCTGGCCGACCGACACGTACTGCGGAGCCTCGAAGGGCGGCTGGACGACACGGTGGCGGCCGAACGGTCGATCACGGTCGAAGATCTCCTGACCTTCCGCCTCGGATTCGGAGTGGTGCTGGCCGCGCCCGGCACCTATCCGATCCAGGTGGCAGAGCAGCGGCTCGGGCTGACGAGCATCGGGGAACCATGGCCACCAACTCCTTTTGACTCGGACGAGTGGATCGCCCGCTTCGCCACGCTGCCCCTCATGGACCAGCCCGGTGCGGCCTGGCGCTACAACACCGGTGCCCAGGTGCTGGGCATTCTCATCGAGCGCGCCGCCGGACGGCCTCTCGAGGCCTTCCTCCGAGAGAATGTGTTCGAGCCATTGGGCATGCGCGATACCTCGTTCAGCGTCCCGCAGGACAAGATGTCGCGGTTCACGACGGCCTACGCCCCCTCCTCCTCGAGCGGTCAACTGGACGTGCTCGATCGACCGGCGACGGGGTGGTGGAGCGCGCCGCCGGCCATGGCCAACGTGGCCGGCATGCTCGTGTCCACGATCGACGACCTGTGGGCGTTCGTGTCCATGCTGGCGGCCGGGGGACGGCACGGCGACCGGCAGCTGCTCTCGCCAGAGGCGGTCGAGGCGATGACCACCAACCACCTCAGCGAGGCGCAGCGGGCCGAGAACGGGCTCTTCCTCGGTGCCGGAGGTTGGGGCTACTGCATGGCGGCACCCGTACCGCTCGAGGGTGAACTCCCGGTGCCCTGGGGCTACGGCTGGGACGGTGGCACGGGCACGACCTGGCGTACCGATCCCGTGCGCGGGCTGACCGGCATCCTGCTCACCCAGCGGGCCATGACGTCCCCCGAGCCACCACCACTCTTCGCGGACTTCTGGGCCGGAGCGATGGCAGCCATCACCTGACCGAGAATCCCGGATTCACCTGACCGAGAATCCTGGCTACGCTGCCCCAAAAAGGGCGAGGTCATGTACAAGATTGTGGTCGTGGGAACGGACGGATCGTCCACCGCTGAAAAGGCAGTCGAGATGGCGGCAGCGCTCGCCCGGCCGATGGGCGCGCATCTGCACATCGTGACGGCGTACAAGTCTGCAACGCCGGGCATCGCCGGGGCGTCCGGTGTCGCCCTCGTGGACAGCGGAGCCGGGCACGCGGTGGCCGAGGATGTCGCCAAGGGTATCGGCGACCGTGCCGCCCAAACCTACGGGAGCGGACTCGAGGTGACGACCCATGTGCTGCACGACGATGCGGTCCATGCCATTTTGGGCACGGCGACCCGCGTCGGGGCCGACCTGATCGTGGTCGGGAGCAAGGGGATGCAGCGCCGGATCATCGGCAGTGTGCCCAACTCGGTCGCCCACGGGGCCGACTGCGCCGTTCTCATCGCCAAGACCAACTGAACGCACACGCCCGAGCCATCGTCGGGATCAGCAGGCCCGGGATCAGCAGGCCCGGTCTCAGGAGGCCGGGTTCAGCAGGCGTAGTCCTCGTCGTACTGCTGGCTGTTGTACTGCACGAGGACGAGCATGCCGGCGGGTAGCTGGGCTCCCTTGTTCACCCAGTTGGCTTTGTCCGCGCACGAGCCGGGGCCGCTCGGGTTGGCCAGATAGTCGGCCATCCAGTAGGGCACGTCAGGCTGGTAGTTGCCCACGATGGAGTTCCAGACGCCCGGACTGGCGTAGATGCCGACGTTGGCCACGCCCTCGGTCTCGCGCAGCGCGTTGATGGTCCCTTGGACGAGGGCGGCATTCGAGCTGAGATTGCCCGACCAGGGCGAAGACGGGTCGTTCTCGACGTCGAGCCACCAGGTGACAGCGGTGTTGACACCGGCTGCCTGGGCGTCCTGAAACGCGTGGATCCCCGCCTCGTAGCCCGCGTTGCAAGCTCCCGTCGCGTCGGACTGGCATCCGGGTTCCGCCGTGCCCGAGGTGGCGTAGGTCAAGAAGCTGTAGAGGTTGAGCCCGCCGCCGGCCCACTGCGCCTCCTGGGCCAGACAGGGGTTGGTGGCGCTGGACGAGGCACCGTCGACCTGGACGATGCCGATCTGGTGGTCACCGCTCGGGAAGCTGTTGCACTGGAATTTGCTGATGTCGTAGCCGAACGATCCCGAGGGAAACGGTGCCCCCACGAAGCTGCCGTTTCCGGGCGCCTCCGCCATGCCCACAATCGGTCTGTTCAGTGGATTCGGTGCCGAGCCGAAGTAGCCGGCCGACCCGAAGTTCGACACCAGCCCGGTGGCATCGGTCATCCAGTAGCCGTTGGCGTTCGGCGTGGCCGCGGCGGCCACGACCGGATGCTTGATGGGGAGTGCGCCCAGCGAGCCGAAGAACTGGGTGCTGCCGTAGGAGAACATCCCGCCGTCGGCGGCAACCAGGAAGTACCCGGCTCCGCCGGGACCGGGCATCATGCCGATGATCGGCTTGTTCAGTGCGATGCTCCCGGTCGAGCCGTAGAAGCCGGCGTCGCCGTAGGCGAAGATGCCCCCGTCGGAGGCCACCAACCAGTAGCCCCTGCCGTCCTGAGTGGAGGCCATGCCGACCACGGGCTTGTTCAGCGCGATGCTCCCGGTACTGCCGTAGAACTGTGCGTCGCCGTAGGAGAAGATGCCGCCGTCGGAGGCCACGAGCCAATATCCCTTGCCGTCCGGCGTGGAGGCCATGCCGACCACCGGCTTGTTGAGCGCGATGCTCCCGGTGGACCCGTAGAAACCGGCGTCGCCGTAGGAGAAGATGCCGCCGTCGGAGGCGACCAGCCAGTAGCCCCCACCGCCGGGGGTGGGGGCCATACCCACGACGGGCTTGTTGAGCGCAATGCTCCCCGTGCTGCCGTAGAACGGTGCGCCGCCGAAGCTGAAGATGCCGCCGTCGGTTGCCACCAACCAATAGGCCGGCACGGTCGAGGCCGCCGCCGCCGGCTGCGTGCTCGTGGCGACAGCCGTGCCGATCGCCGCCGCCAGGGGCAGCGCAAGGAGCAGCAGGGAGAAGACGAGGCGCCTGATCAACTTCTGAGGAACTCCGCGACCCGGAAGGCCAGATCGAGCGCCTGGCGCGCGTTCAGTCGTGGGTCGCATGTCGTCGTGTAGCGAGCACCCAGGTCCCCCTCCAGAATCTCTTCCGCCCCGCCGAGGCATTCGGTGACGTTGTCCCCCGTAAGCTCCACGTGGACGCCGCCCGGCCAGGTGCCCTCCTCGCGGTGCACGTCGAAGAAGGCCTTGACCTCGGACAGGATGTCGTCGAACCGTCGTGTCTTGCGACCACCCTCGCTGGCGAAGGTGTTGCCGTGCATGGGATCACAGGTCCACACCACCACGTGGCCCTCGGCTTCCACCGCCCGCAGAATCGGGGGGAGGAGCTCGCGGATCCTGTCCGCCCCGAAGCGGGTGATCAGGGTCAGCCGGCCCGGCACACGGTCGGGGTTGAGTCGCTCGCACAGCTCGACGACCTCCGCCGGTGTGCTGCTCGGGCCGATTTTGCAGCCGATCGGGTTGTTGATGCCCGCCATGAACTCCAGATGGGCGCCGTCCAACTGGCGCGTGCGGTCCCCGATCCACACCATGTGCGCCGAGCAGTCGTACCAGTCGTCGGTGAGCGAGTCGATGCGCGTGAGACATTCCTCGTAGGGGAGGATCAGCGCCTCGTGGCTCGTGAAGAAGTCGACCTGGTGCAGCCCCTCTTCGGCACCGAGGTCGATGCCGCAGGCCGTCATGAAGCGCAGCGCCCGGTCGATCTCCGACGCGATGCGCTCGTAGCGCTGTCCCTCGACCGAAGAGGACACGAACTGCTGGTTCCACAGGTGCACCTGCGAGAGGTCGGCGAAGCCTCCTTTGGTGAAGGCGCGGAGCAGGTTCAGGGTCGACGCCGACTGCTGGTAGGCCGCCACGAGGCGCCGGGGGTCGGGCATGCGCGCCTCGGACTCGAAGGCCTCGTCGTTGACCATGTGACCGCGGAAGGACGGCAGCTCCGTCTCGCCCACCCGCTCCGTCTCGGCCGAGCGGGGCTTGGCGAACTGGCCGGCGATACGGCCCACCTTGACCACCGGCACCCCGGCCGCGTACGTGAGGGCGACCGCCATCTGCAGAATGATCTTGAGCTTGTCCCGGATGGCGTCGGCCGTGTGCTCCGCGAAGGACTCGGCGCAGTCGCCCGCCTGCAGGAGGAACGCCTCGCCATTGGCGACCTGGCCCAGCTGGCGCATCAGGTGGCGCGCCTCCCCGGCAAAGACGAGCGGCGGCAGGGTCGAGAGGGTGGCCTCGGCCTTCTTGAGCGCGTCCGCGTCGGGCCACTCGGGCTGCTGGGCTGCGGGGAACTTCCGCCAGGACGCGGCACTCCAAGAGGAGGCAGAGGGCTGGCTCGTCACCGGACCAGGTTAACGCCGTAGGATCGCCCGCCGTGGCCGCCTTCCGCTTCGGGCTCCAGGTCTCGAAGGCCGACTCGGCCCAGGAGTGGCGCCGCCTGGCCCGCCAGGCCGAGGACCTGGGTTACTCCACCCTCTACGTCCCGGACCATCTGGACGATCAGTGGTCGCCCATGGTGGCCTGCGCGATGGCGGCGGAGGCGACGACCACGCTGCGTGTCGGCACGCTCGTCCTGGACAACGACTTCCGCCACCCGGTCCTCCTGGCCAAGGAGGCGGCCACGCTCGACATCCTCACCGACGGCCGTTTCGAATTCGGGATCGGCGCCGGCTGGCTGACCACCGACTACGAACAGTCGGGGATCCCCATGGATGCCCCGGCGGTGCGCATCGGGCGTTTGGAGGAGAGCCTCGAGATCATCCGCGCCATGTGGCGCGACGGCTCCGCCACCTTTGCCGGCGAGCACTACGCCGTGCACGGCGCGGTCGGGTCACCGAAGCCGGTCACCCCCGGCGGGCCACCCATCGTCATCGGCGGTGGGAGCAAGCGCATCCTGACGCTGGCCGGGCGACACGCCGAGGTGGTGAGCATCGTGCCCAGCCTGGCCGCCGGCCACATCGGCCGCGAGGTGGCGGCCGAATCCGTGGTCGAGAAGTATCACGAACGCGTGCGGTGGGCGCGTGAGGCCGCAGGCGAGCGCGCCGGCGACCTCGAGTTGCAGTGTTGGACGGTCGCGGTGCAGGTGGTCCCGAACGCGAGCGAGATCTTCGAGGCCATGGCCCCGCTGTTCGACCTGACGCCGGACCAGTTGCGGGCCGCCCCGCTGGCGCTCATCGGCACCGCGCCCGAGATCGCCGACACGCTGCGCCGCCGGCGCGAGGAGTTGGGCTTCAGCTACATCGTGGTCCATGAAGCGGAATTCGAGGCACTGGCTCCCGTCGTGGCAGAACTTGCCGGTACCTGACCGTCCCCGTATCGGCATCCTCGGCGGGACGTTCGACCCGCCCCACGTCGGGCACGTCGCGGCCGGCCGGGCTGTCGTGGCCACGCTGAACATCGACCGGCTGCTGCTCGTGGTGGCCAACGACCCTTGGCAGAAGTCCGGGCGGCGCGAGATCTCGCCCGCCGAGGACCGCTTTGCCCTCACGGTTGCCCTGGCCGGAGAGATCCCGGGAGCCGAGGCCAGCCGGCTCGAGATCGACCGGGGCGGGGCCAGCTACTCGGTCGACACCGCCGAGGAGGTGCTCGCCACGCAGGGCCCGGCCGACCTCTACCTGGTGGTCGGAGCAGACCTGGTCCCCGAGCTCGAGACCTGGCACCGACCCGACGACCTCAAGTCCCTGGTCACGCTGGCGGTGGTCTCGCGCCCCACCACGCCGGCCCCTCGCCTCCCGGACGGCTGGCGCGTCGTCTGGGTGGACGGGCCCGACGAACCGGTGTCGAGCTCCGAGGTCCGTGACCTGCTCCTCGAGGGCCGGCCCGTCGACGGGCTCGTCCCCGACCCGGTAATCCGTTGCATTGGTCGCCTGGGTCTGTACGCTGTCAGCAGATGAGCGCCTTGCCGGCCGGGGTGACGGAGTTGCCGAGCGGACCCGTGGTTCACGCGTCCCCGGTGGCGGCCCAGCGGAGAGCCGAGCGCCGGGCGGAACAGAAGTTGGTCCGCCGGGCCCGGCGGCTCTGGGCCATCGCCGGCTGTTCCATCCTCCTCGTCGTGTTCGGACTGACGGTGGGAATCCTGGACGTGCTCCATTGAGCCCAGGGTTGGACGTGCACGTCGCGCTGCCACCCGCCGTGGCGTCGGCTGCGGAGGCGGCCGACGCCAAGCTGGGACACGACACCGTCGTCCTGGCCATGGGAGACCTCTTCGGGGTGGTCGATGCCTTCGTGATCACGAGCGCCCCGAACACGCGACACGTGCGGACGCTCGTCGACGAGATCGAGAAGGTCGTCAAGGCGGAGCACGGTTTCGCGCCGGTCCGGGTCGAGGGCCGACAGGACCTGACCTGGGTGCTCATGGACTACGGGGACTTCATCGTCCACGTCTTCCTGCAGGAGACGCGCGACTACTACGACCTCGAGCACCTGTGGTCGGGCGCCCCCCGTGTGTCCTGGCGACCCGACGTCGAAGACGCGGGCTGACCCGCGGGCGCTGCCCGCTCAGGTCCCCGGTCTGAGGACCTGGAGCAGGTAGACGGGACCGCTTACCTGCGAACCGTTGGCGATGGGGACGTTGGTGTGCTGCCCCTCGATCTCGAAGACGACCCCGGTCCCCCATCCGTTCTCGTTGGCCACCGTGGCGACGATCTGCCCTACGGCGAGCTCCGTGTTGTTCCCGGTGATCTGTCCGAACGCGCTGTTCATGTTCACCGTGACCACGTTGCCCTGCGTCGTGGTGGAGAGCACGGCCACGTTGTCGGGCAGTGCGGTGGTCACACCGTTGGCCGCTTCTCCCTGCGACGGTCCCGCCATGAGCGAGTTGAGGATGGCCTGCAGTGGTGCGGGCGAGGGCACGACGCGGCCCTCGGCTTGCAGCTGGGAGCCGGCGTTGAGGAAGAAGACCTTGACCGGGACCAGTGACGAAAGATTGGGCAAGGTGGTCGTCGTCGTGGGCAGGTGGGGGTTCAACAGCGAGAACGGCACCTTGGAGGGTGGGATCGATTGTGGCGCGCCCTGCGTCGGGACGGCGCACCCCGCCAGTGCACAGCACAGCACTGCCATCAGGACCGCGGGACCGGTGCGCCGCTTCACGCGTCGCTGTCCTCGGGTTCGTCGTTGAGCACGGGTAGGTGCAGCACGAGGCGAGCCCCGCCCTGCGGCGACGTCTCGACATGGACACCGCCGTCCATCAGACGCATGTGCTCGGCCACCAAAGCCAAGCCGAGCCCGCTGCCGGTCCCGGTCCCGCGTCGTCCCGCGGCCGAGCCCCGGTAGAAGCGCTCGAAGACCTTGGTGCGTTCCGCCGGGTCGATGCCCGGACCGGCGTCGTCCACCGTGACCACGACCTGTTCGTCGCCCAAGGGACCGACCGCGATCTCCCGGACCCCGCCGCCGTAGTTGGCTGCGTTCTCCATCAGGTTCACCATGACCCGTTCGAAGCGCCGCTTGTCGACCCCGACGTGGCGGCCCCGCACGGCGGGGTCGATGCGCACCGACGGCACGCCGGCATGCCCGTTCAGGTTGCGGGCGCCGGCCTCGACCGAGCGTTGCACCAGCTCGGCGACGTCGACCTCTTCGAGGAAGACGTCGCTCGAGCCCGCGTCGACCCGCGACATCTCGAGCAGGTCGCTGACCATCCGCTGGAAACGGCGCAGGTCCTCGCCCAGCAGCTCCAGCGCCCGTCGTGAACGCGGGGCGAGGTGGTCCTGCTCCGCCTCGAGGACCTCGAGCGACGCCGCCAAGGTGGTCAGGGGCGAGCGCAGCTCGTGGCTCACGTCGGAGTTGAAGCGCGCCTCCCGCTCAATTCGCACCTGAAGCTGATCCACCATGGCGTTGAACGAGTTGGTCAGTCCCTCGAGGTCGGGGTCGCTCGCGTCGGGGTCGAGCCGGGTGTCGAGCTCGCCTCCTGCGATGGCGCCGGCGGCCCGCGACACGTCGGCCAGGGGCCGCAGCAGCCGGGTGCTGGCGAAGCGGCCCAGGCCGGTGCCGAGCAGCGTGGTGATGATGCCGGCGACGAAGAGGGTGATGCCCAGGACGCGCAGCGTGTGATCGAGGTCGGACAGGCCGAAGACCTCGAAGTAGTAGGCCTTGACCGACGGGATGGGCACGCCGACGTCGATCTCGGCCGTTCCGTCGGCAGTGCGGAAGGTCTGGGTGGCCGCGTTCCCGGCTACCACGTCGCGGCGGAGCGCCCGGGGGATGGACGAGGCGCTCACCGAGAGCGACGATGCGTAGGACTTGCCCTGGTGGAAGAGCACGGAGTGGGCGTCCGACCCGGCGTCGATGTTGGCCAGCAGCGTGACGTATTGGTGGTCCCCGGATTGGAGGGAGTTGCGCACCACGCTGGCGTTGGCAAAGGCCTGATGCTGCGCCGCCGTCTCGCGCCCGGCGAGCAGGAAGTGCCGGGTCGTGAAGTAGGAGATGCCGCCCATCAGGATGGAGAGCAGCAGGGCGCCGAGCCCGAAGACGGCCGTGATCCGGGCACCGATGCCCAGTCGCATGTCAGGGCACCAGCTTGTAGCCCATGCCCCTCACGGTGAGTATGTGCTGGGGCACGGCGGGGTCCGCCTCCACCTTGGTGCGCAAGCGCCGGATGTGGACGTCGACCAGCCGGCCGTCGCCGAAGTAGTCGTAGCCCCACACCCGGTCGAGCAACTGCTCGCGGCTGAGCACCTTGTTGGGGCTCGCTGCGAGTTCGCACAGCAGGCGGAACTCGGTGCGGGTGCAATGGACCTCCTCGCCGTTGAGCCGGCGCAGCACGCCCTGCTCGGGCAGCAGTTGCAGGTCCCCGAAGGTGAGCGCGCCAGGCTCCTCCTCGGCCGGGCGGGCCCGGCGCAGGAGGGCGCGGATGCGGGCCGCCAGCTCCTTGGCGACGAAGGGCTTGGTGACGTAGTCGTCGGCCCCGGCCTCGAGCCCGGCCACCACGTCGTGGGTGTCCGCCCGCGCCGTCACGATGATGATGGGGACCGCGCTGTTGCGGCGAAGCGCCCGGCAGCACTCGAAGCCGTCCATGCCGGGCAGCATGAGGTCGATCAGCGCGACGTCGGTGGGTGCCTCGGCGAAGAGATCCAATCCCTCCTCACCGCTGGCGGCGTCCTTTACCTCGTAGCCCTCGCCCTCCAAGGCGAGCCGCATGGAGGAGCGAATGCGCTCATCGTCCTCGACGACCAGGATTCGTCCGCTCACGTGCCTCCAGCTAACCGATCCAGATCTGGGTGGGCCAGATGGATCCTCCGATCAGCCCGAAAGCATTCTGCCCCGCCGGCGAGGTGGGGTTGTTGAAGTTCTGCACGTTCGGCTTGCCGACCACGGCCCAGATGGCCCGGTCGGTCCACAGATAGGGCAGGTCGACGGCCAGGCGCTTGTTGACCGTCTTGTAGGCGCTGTTGCGCACGGAAGCCTCGGTGGTGGAGCGGCCGGCCAGCAGGGCCGTCTCGATCTGGGGGTCCGCGTTGCGGGCCATGTTGATGGACAGGGAGCCCGAGCTGACCGTGGTGGTGCTCCAGAAGATGTAGTTGAGATCCGGGTTGACGGCGCCGAACTGGCGCCAGGCCAGCGCCTGGTAGGTGCCGGCCAGGGCCTTGTTGATGTCGTCGTTCTGCTGGACGATGGTGCCCTTGACCTGGAACCCGATCTGCTGCCAGGCCTGCTGGATGTACTCCTGGGCCCTGATGGCGGCCGGCGTGTTGGTGGTGCCGAAGGTGAAGCTGACGGGTCCACCCAGCTGCTTCTCGGCCGCCTTGACCAGTTTGGCGGCCTCCGAGGGGTTGTAGGCCGGATACCCCGTGGTCGAGAAGTAGGGGGAGCCGGGCGTGAAGAGGCCGGTGCTCACGGGAAGCACGTTGTCGTCGATCACCTTGGCGTACTGCTTGCGGTTGATGGCCATGGCCGCGGCCCGGCGGACGTTGGCATTGTTGAACGGCGCCTTGAGGGTGTTGAGCTGGACACAGTTCATGTCGGGCTGGCCGGCCACCTTTCCCGAGTCGTCCACGTACGAGTAGCTCTTGTTGCCCCGGAACTGGGTGATCACTTGCGGTGTGTCGGTGATCATGAGGTCGATCGTGCCCGACTTGAGCGCCTCGGACCGGGCCGACTCGTCGGGGATCGGCTTGAAGGTGATCTGCGACAGGTAGGGCAGGCCGGGTCGCCAGTAGTGCGGGTTGGCCGTCGCCGTGAAGTGGTCGTTGGGGATCCACTGCTTGAACACGAACGGACCGGTGCCCACGGGCTGGCTCGTCCCGTTCGGGTTGGCCAGCATGGACGGCGCCACCGGGTAGGCGATCTGCCCGCCGATCCCGCCGGCCAGGTAATAAGGGAAGGGCACCCAGGGCTTCGAGAACGTGATGGCCACGGCGAGCGGGCCGGTCTGGGTGATCGACACGAGGGTCGGGTTGATCACGATGCCGGTGAGGACGGACTTGGCGTGGGCCTGGAAGTTCGCCAGGAGCGCGGCCCCGTTGCAGGGCGTGCCGTCATGGAAGAGCAGGTTGGGCCGCAGGGTGATGGTAAAGGTCGTGTAGGTCGAGTTGGGGACCACCGACTGGGCCAGGTAGGGGGCCCAGTTGCCGTTGGCCAGCACGATGGTCAGCGGGTCGAAGACAGTGCGGGCGTACATGACGCCGACTTCGTCGAAACGAGCCGTGGTGGGCAGGAAGCCGGACTCCTCGGCGTCGACGCCGAAGACCAACGCGCCGCCCTTCTTCGGCTTCTTCGTGCTCACACCGTTGCGCCCGGGCCCGTTGGTGGCGGCACCGGCCATGTCGTCCCACCCCAGTGCGGACACCCCGGCGAGGCCTGCTGCGCCTGCCGCACCACTGGCCAGCAGCGTGCGGCGATCGAATCTCGAGACCATGACCGTCCTCCATTTCTCGAAGACTGTTCCCGAACCCAGCGGACCCCCCGTGCGTTCCCAGGCGACGTTAGTGCCCTGGCCGGCCCGAATGCGGGCAGTAGCGTTGCCCCGTGCCTGCCGATTGGGACCTGCCCGGCTTCGAGGCCTGGCTGGGCGGCCGCTCTCCCGCCACCCAGAAGGCCTACGTGGGCGACGTGCGCGGCTTCGCAGACTTCATGGGCCGGATGGAGATCGACGGTCCCGCCGGGGTCGAGCGCCTCCACCTGCGCCGCTACCTGGCCTCGCTCGGGACCCGCAAGCTGGCCCGGGCCACCATCGCCCGCAAGGCGGCGGCGCTGCGCTCCTACTTCTCCTGGCTCACCAGGCAGGGTCGTCTCCCCGAAGACCCGGCCCGCTCGCTGCGGGCTCCCACGGGGGGAGGACGCCTGCCCCGCGTGCTCTCGGGCGGCGAGGTCTCGACGCTGCTCGACTCGTCCGCCGAGACGCCCCTGGAGCGGCGCGACCTGGCTGTGCTCGAGTTGCTCTACGCAGCCGGCCTCCGGGTCTCGGAGCTGTGTGGCCTCGACCGCGGTGACATCGACCTGCACCAGCGCACGGTCACGGTCCTGGGGAAAGGGTCCAAGCAGCGCCGGGTCCCGATCCACGACACCGCGGTCGCCGCCCTGGCGGCCTGGCTCGAGCATGGGCGCGACGACATGGCGGGCCCGCCCGAGGCCGCCTTCGTGAACCAGCGCCGGGCACGCCTCGGACCTCGTGACGTGCGCCGCATCCTCGACCGCCGGGCCGCCTCACCCACCCACCCGCACGCCCTCCGCCACACCTACGCCACCCATCTCCTCGACGGTGGCGCCGACCTGCGGGTGGTGCAGGAGCTCCTGGGCCACTCCAGCCTGGCCACCACCCAGATCTACACACACGTGAGCAAGGAACGCCTGCGCGGCGTGTACGAGGGGACGCACCCTCGGGCGTAGGGCCGGCCGAGCGGCTAACCTGGTCCGGCCCGCCGCCCGGTGGGCGAGCATCACCAACCAACATCACCTGTCGCGTTCCACGGTCGCCGGCCCCGGTCGGCGCTGCGCCAGGGGAGAAACCGACTGGAGGAATGCACACTATGGCCGTCGTTTCCATGCGACAGCTTCTGGAGGCCGGGGTTCACTTCGGCCACCAGACGCGACGGTGGAACCCGAAGATGAAGCGCTTCATTCTTGGCGAGCGCAACGGGATCTACCTGATCGACCTGCGCAAGACGCTCACCGGCATCGAGTCCGCCTACACCTACGTACGCGACCTGGTGGCCGACGGGGGCACCGTCCTCTTCGTGGGGACCAAGAAGCAGACCCAGGGCCCGGTTGCCGAGTACGCCGAGGCCTGCGGCATGCCCTACGTCAACCAGCGCTGGCTGGGCGGCATGCTCACCAACTTCGCCACCGTGTCGGGGCGGGTGAAGCGCATGCAGGAGCTGCGGGCCATGCAGGCCGCCGGCGACTTCGAAGGCATGCCCAAGCGTGAGGCCCTCCAGCACACCCGCGAGCTCGAGAAGCTGAGCCGGAACCTGGGCGGCATCGCCGACCTGGACCGGCTGCCGAGCGCCGTCTTCGTGATCGACACCAAGAAGGAGCACATCGCGGTGACCGAGGCGCGCAAGCTCGGGCTGCCCGTGGTGGCCGTGGTCGACACCAACTGCGACCCCGACGTCATCGACTACGTGATCCCCGGCAACGACGACGCCATCCGCTCCGGTTCGCTCATGTGCCGGGTGATCGCCGATGCCGTGGTCGAGGGCCGTTTCATCGCCGAGCACCGGCGTCGGGCCGCGCCGGCCCCGTCCGAGGAGGGCGGCTCGCCCACGCCCCGGCCTCGCCGGGCTCACCCCACTCCCACTCCCACTCCACGTCCACCCCTACCCCTCCAACCCCCGCCGAGCCCGTAGAGGTCGCCTGAACCATGCCCACGTACACCGCCAAGGACGTTGCCACCCTGCGCCAGATGACCGGCGCCGGCATGCTCGACTGCAAGAACGCGCTCGAGGAGGCCAACGGCGACTTGGAGGAGGCAGCACAGATCCTGCGCCTCAAGGGCCTGTCCGGCGCCGCCAAGAGGTCCGACCGGGAGGCCTCGGAGGGAGCCGCCGCCGCCGTGCGCTCGGGCGACGCCGCGGCTGTGGTCGAGCTGCGCTGCGAGACCGATTTCGTGGCCAAGTCCGACGAATTCGTGGCGCTGACCGACGAGCTGGCCGCGGTGGTTGCGGCCAAGGGCGAGGACGCCGTCGGCGAGCTCGACCCGGAGATCGAACGCCTGCGCACAACGCTCAAGGAGAACATCTCCGTCGGGCGGGTGCGCCGGCTGGTGGCCGAGTCCGGCCAGGTGGTCGACACCTACCTGCACCAGCAGGCGGGCCGCGGCGTCAACGCCGTGGCCGTGGTGATCGAAGGCGGCTCCGAAGAGCTGGCCCACGACATCGCCGTGCACATCGCGTTCACCAAGCCGACCTACCTCAGCCGCGACGAAGTGCCGCAGGCCGACATCGACGCCGAACGGGCCACCGTGCTCGAGATCTCACGCAACGAAGGCAAGCCGGAGGCCGCCCTCGACAAAATCGTCGACGGACGGATGAACGGGTGGTTCAAGGATCGCGTCCTGCTCGACCAGGCGTACGTGAGGGACGAGAAGCAGACGATCACCTCCATGCTCGGCTCGGCTCGGATCGTGGCCTTCGCGCAGGTCGTCATCGGCGCCTGACGGCACGGATCGTGGGAGAACCCCGCCGGATCGTCCTCAAGATGTCGGGAGAGGCTCTCGCCTCTGCCGCCTCCGACGAGACCATTGACGCCGCAACGGTCGAGCGCATGGCCAAGGAGATGGCCCGCGCCATGGAGGGCGGGGGCCTCGAGCTCGCGGTCGTCGTCGGTGGCGGCAACATCTGGCGCGGCACGACCGGCGAGAGTGGCGGCATGGACCGCGCCACCTCCGACACCATGGGCATGCTCGGCACGGTCATCAACGCGCTCGCCCTCCAGGACGCGCTCGAGCAGAACGACCAGCCGACACGCGTCCTCACGGCGCTCAGCATGCAGGAGGTGGCCGAGCCCTACATCCGGCGCCGGGCCATCCGTCACCTCGAGAAAGGTCGCATCGTCGTCCTCGCCGCGGGCATGGGCAACCCCTTCTTCACCACGGACACTCCTGCGGCCCTGCGGGCCGCCGAAATCGGGGCTGAGCTCCTCTGCAAGGGGACCCACTCAGGCGTGGACGGGGTCTACAGTGCCGACCCCAAGCTGGACCCGACGGCCACCCGCTACGAGGAGATCTCCTTCATGGAGGTCATCAACAAGGATCTGCGGGTGATGGATCTCACCGCGATCACCTTCTGTAAGGACAACGACCTGCCCATCCGGGTCTTCGACCTGATGAACCCGGGAAACATCCCTCGTGCGCTCAGCGGTGAGCGGATCGGTACGCTGGTCCACTGATGGACGAGGATCTCGCCGCCCTGGTCAGGGACGACACCAGGGAGAAGATGGTCAAGGCGATCGACCACGTCCGCCACGAGATGGGCAACGTGCGCACCGGCCGGCCCTCCTCGGCGCTGGTCGAGACGCTCGTGGTCGACTACTTCGGTTCGCCCACGCCGTTGCGCCAGTTGGCCGGGTTCAGCGTGCCCGACGCCATGCTGCTGGTCATCTCCCCCTACGACAAGGGTTCCCTTGGCGCCATCGAGAAGGCAATCATGACGTCGGATTTGGGGATCAATCCGGCCAACGACGGTGCCGTGATCCGGCTCGCCTTCCCGCCGCTCACCGAGGAGCGCCGCAAGGAACTGGTCAAGGTCGTGCGCCACAAGGCGGAGGAGGGACGGGTGGCCGTACGGAACCTGCGGCGGGCGGGCCGCCACGAGCTCGAGTCGCTGCAGAAGGACGGAGAGCTCTCGACCGACCAGCTCGATCGCGTGGAGAAGGAACTGGAGAAGATCACCCACGAACAGGTTGCGCTCATAGATCAATTGCTCTCCAACAAAGAGCAAGAGTTGCTGCAGGTCTGACATGCCCGACGACACCAACGAGTACGAAGAGCTCGACGCGTTCTGGGGCTCGGCGATCCCAAGCCCGAGAACGGAGGAGAAGTGGTCGACGTCGTCGAGGAGGAACCCAGCAGCTACCACTCGGGTCGCGTCCGCATCATCGGCGCCGAGCCGGCCGGCGACAGTGTTCGTGACGCCACCGGGCCGGTCGTCGAGGAGCACCCGGATCTCCCGCACTGGAACGATGCGCCGACGGGTCAGGTGCCGGCGATCCTCGACCGCAGCTCGGGCGAGGACCTGCCGGTCGCCCCGCCCACCTGGCGCGAGGAGGAGAACGACTGGGAGGCCCAGGAGGAGATCTTCGAGCCGGCCATGCTCTCCGACGACCTTCCCGCCGTGGGCGCGCTGCTCAGCGAGAAGGACGAGATCGACGTCGAGCGGGCGCCCTGGCACTTCGAGTCCGACGACACCCTGGTGATCCCGCCGGAGCCCGGAACCGAACCCGTGCTCGAGCCGCTGGTCGTCTCCGAAGTGGTCGAGGCCGAGCGCGTGGATGAGTACGAGCCTGCCGAGGTGGCCGCCCACGCACCGGCGGTCGGTACCGCTGCGACGGCGTCCGAGGCCGCCGCCTCGCGACTGACGCCGCCGAGCCCGCCCGAGCCCAAGGCGCGGGCGCCCCGCACCACCCGGGTTGCCGCCACCGCGCGCACGGGCAACGTCAACACCGCCGGGACCGGCGGTCGCGACATGCGGGTGGCCATCGGCTCGGGCGTGCTCTTGGGCGTCGCCGCCCTCGTCTGCTTCTCCTTGGGCACCGTGGCCTCCATGGTCATCGTCACCGTGGTGCTCATCCTGGCCGCGGCCGAGGCCTATGCCGCCTTCCGGAAGGCCCAATACCACCCGGCCACGCTGCTCGGACTGGTGGCCTGCCTGTCCCTGTCGATCGAGACCTACAACAAGGGGGTGGCGGCGCTGCCGCTCGTCCTCGTCGTCCTGGTGGCCGGGTCGTTCGTCTGGTACCTGGCCGAGGTGGAACCGGCAGCCGATCCCGTGTCCGGCCTGACCTCGACCGTCTTCGTCTTCGTCTGGATAGGGGCGTTCGGTTCCTTCGCGGCCCTGCTGCTGAACCCGACCTTGTTCCCCGATCGCCACGGGATCGCCTTCCTGCTCGCTGCCATCATCGTGACGGTGGCCGACGACGTCGCCTCGCTCCTGGTGGGTTCGGCCATGGGTCGACACCAGCTGGCCCCGTCCATCAGCCCGAACAAGAGCTGGGAGGGACTCATCGGCGGTGCCGTTGCCGCCGTGTTGGTGTCGGTCGTCGTGGTCCATTTCATCCACCCCTGGACGATCGGCAAGGCGCTGCTCTACGGCATCATCGTGGCGGTGGTCGCACCGATCGGCGATCTCAGCCAGTCTCTGATCAAGCGCCACCTCGGGATCAAGGACATGGGTCGCATCCTCCCCGGGCACGGCGGCGTGCTCGACCGGGTGGATGGTCTGCTCTTCGTCCTCCCTGCCACGTACTTCGCAGTCAAGGCGCTCCACCTCGGGTGAGCTGATGCGTTCCGTCAGCCTGATGGGCTCCTCAGGCTCGGTCGGCACGCAGGCGCTCGACGTCATTCGGAGCGAGCACAC
This sequence comes from uncultured Acidimicrobiaceae bacterium, assembly GCA_963809715.1. Lineage (GTDB taxonomy): Bacteria > Actinomycetota > Acidimicrobiia > Acidimicrobiales > RAAP-2 > Bog-473. Next base: position 467,201 of record CAWEKO010000006.1, read on the forward strand.
TCGCTTCCGCGTCCACGCCCTCGCCGTGCAGCGTTCGGCCGAGGTCCTCCTCGCCCAGGCCCAGGAGTTCCGACCTGAGGTGGTCGTGATCGGCGACCCTGAGCGTTACCGCGAGGTGGCGGCCGGCGTGCCGGCGGGCACAGAGGTGCTCGTCGGGACCGAGGGGATGGAGGAGGCGGCCCGGCAGGCGGACGTGGTGCTCAACAGCGTCGTCGGGTTCGCCGGGTTGCCGGTGACCCTGGCCACTCTCGAAGCGGGCAAGCGACTTGCTCTGGCCAACAAGGAGTCGCTGATCGCCGCCGCGCCCGTGGTGCAGAAGGCGCGGGCCACTCCGGGTGCCGAGATCGTTCCGGTCGACTCGGAGCACTGCGCGCTGCACCAGTGCCTCCATGCGGTCGACGGCACGGCGGCGGTGTCGCGCCTCCTCCTCACCGCGTCGGGTGGACCCTTCCGCGGTTGGCCCACCGAGCAACTCGGCGAGATCACCGTCGAGGACGCGCTGGCCCATCCCACGTGGACGATGGGACCGAAGATCACGGTGGACTCGTCGACCCTCATGAACAAGGGCCTCGAGGTGATCGAGGCGCACGAACTCTTCGGGGTGGACTACGACCAGATCGAGATCGTCGTGCACCCCCAGTCGGTCATCCACTCCATGGTCGAGTTGCGTGACGGGTCGACCGTGGCCCAGCTGGCCAGCCCCGACATGCGTCTCTGCATCGGCTACGCCCTGTGCTGGCCCGACCGCGCCGCCACCCCTTTCGGTGCGCTCGACTGGTCGTCCCCCCGGACGCTCACCTTCGAGCCGCCCGACCGCGTGGTCTTCCGGTGCATCGACCTCGCCTACTCCGCGGGCCGCCGGGGCGGGTCCGCCCCGGCCTGGCTGAGCGCGGCCAACGAGGTGGCCGTCGAGGCATTCCTCGGCGGTGCGTTGTCATGGACCGGCATTGCCGACGTGGTGGCCGAGACGCTCGACGCGTGGACGGACGACCAGGTAGACGAGGTCGAGGCGGTGCTGGCGGCCGATGCCGAGGCCAGGGTCCGAGCCCGCGAGATCCTCGGGCGACGGCTGGCCGGCGGGAGCACCCGGTAGCGTTGGGGGCGCGATGACGCTCACCCAGAAGGACGCGCCGGCAGCTCCGCCTACCCCCGAACCCGAGGCCGTCGAGTCCGGCAATATCAGCCGTGTGCTGCAACTGATCGCCGCCCTGGCGGTGATCACCGCCGCCTTCATCCTTCTCGGCTGGGGCGACATCCTGCTCTTCATCGTGATCCTCGTCGCCATCGTGATGCTCCACGAGCTGGGTCACTTCGTCACGGCCAAGCGGGCGGGCATGAAGGTGACCGAGTATTTCGTCGGCTTCGGTCCGCGGCTCTGGTCCGTCCGTCGGGGCGAGACCGAGTACGGCGTCAAGGCCATTCCCGCCGGCGGCTACGTGCGCATCACCGGTTTCACCTCGACCGAGGAAGTGGCCGAGGAGGACGAACCCCGGGCCTACCGATCCCAGCCCTTCCACCAGCGCATCATCGTCGCCTCGGCGGGTTCGGTGATGCACCTGCTCATTGCCTTCGTCCTCGCCCTGATCGTGGTCTTCAGCTTCGGCGTGGCCTCGAACAACTACAAGGTGAGCTCGCTCGAGCACTGGTCGGGCGCGAATCAGACGCCGGCCCAGCTGGCCGGCCTCAAGGCCGGGGACACCATCGTCTCCATCAACGGCAAGACCTTCTCCGACCCGCACTCCATGCAGAACGTCATCGGCCACTCGGTGGGCAAGCCGCTGACTCTCGGGGTGGAGCGTGGCGGCCACCTCATCACACTCCGGGCCACCCCGGCCAGTGGCAAGGGGGTCACGGTCCAAGGGGTGAAGCTCGCCGACCGCGGCTATTTGGGGGTCGGCATCGAGTCCGCTCCCAAGTCGGTCAGCCTGGCGTCATCGCCCGGCGAGGCGCTCAGCACCATGTGGCAGGTCACGACGGCTGAGGTGGCCGGCATCGGTCATTTGTTCTCACCGCACGGGTTTAACTCGGTGCTCAACCAGGTGACCAGCTCCAAGGATGCCAGCGTGGCGGCGAACAACCCCGACACCAACCCGCGCCCGGTGTCCATCATCGGCATCGGCAATCTCGGGGCGCAGGCCGAAAAGGACGGGTTGCCGACCCTGCTCCTGCTCCTGATCACCATCAACATCGTGTTCGCGCTGCTCAACATGCTGCCGATGATCCCGCTCGACGGCGGCCACGTCGCCGTCGCGGCCTACGAATGGATCCGCACCCGCAGAGGCGGGCCCTACTACCGGGCTGACATCACGAAGCTCTTCCCGGTGGCGGCGCTGTTCATCGCAATCCTGGGCTTTTTCGTCCTGGCTGGGGTCTACCTCGACATCACCCACCCCTTGCAGATCCCGCACTAGCCGTGGAACTGTCCTCGTCCCTGCTGTCGCCACGCCGGCAGACGCGTGGGATCACCCTGGGCGGCGTCCCCATCGGCGACGGCGCTCCCATCACGGTGCAGTCAATGACGACGACCAAGACGGCCGACGTCGACGGGACCCTGGCCCAGATCTACGCGCTGGCCGCCGCCGGCGCGGACATCGTCCGCTGCACCTGCAACGAGGAAGCAGCGGCCGAGGGACTGGCCCACATCGTGCCGCGCTCACCTGTGCCGATCGTGGCCGACATCCACTTTCACCACGAGATGGCGCTGGCCGCGCTCGAGGCCGGCGTGCAGGGCCTACGGCTCAACCCGGGCAACCTGCGTAAGGAGGCCGAGATCAAAGAGGTTGCGGCCGAGGCCCGTGACCGTGGTGTCCCGATCCGCATCGGTGTGAACGCCGGCTCGTTGCACCCCGAGCTCTACAAGAAGTACGGCGGGGCCACACCGGAGGCGCTGGTCGAGTCGGCCCAGAACGAGCTCGCCCTCTTCGCCGAGGTCGGGTTCGACGACGTCAAGATCTCGGTGAAGGCGTCGTCCGTGGCGCTGATGATCGCGGCCTACCGGCTGGCCTCGGAGACCTTCGACCACCCGCTGCACCTCGGGGTGACCGAGGCGGGTCCCCCGCCGGGAGGCCTGGTCAAGGGCACCGCGGGCATCGGCACCCTGCTGGCTGAAGGGATCGGCGACACCATCCGCTTCTCGCTCACCGCGGACCCGGTCGAGGAGGCGCGGGCGGGCCGTCAGCTGCTCGAGTCGCTCGGCCTGCGCGAGCGCAAAGGGCTCGATCTCATCGCCTGTCCGTCGTGCGGCCGGGCGCAGGTCGACGTCATCGCAGTGGCCAAGGCCGCGCAAGAGGCGCTCGAGAAGCTGAACCTGCCCATCCAGGTCGCCGTCATGGGGTGCGTCGTCAACGGCCCGGGCGAAGCGCGTGAGGCCGATCTGGGCATCGCCGCCGGGAAGCAGAAGGGACACCTCTTCATCCGGGGCAAGATCATTCGGGTCGTGCCCGAGGACGAAATGGTGACCGCGCTGGTGGAGGAAGCCGAACGACTCGTCTCCGATGGCATCGAGGCCCGCATTGCCGCGGCCGACGAGGGGGCCGAAGCGGAGGCCGAGGCCGATCGACGTGCCCTCCTCGAGATCGGCGGGGCCGACCCGAACCACGCCGGCGAGAAGATCGAGATCATCCGTCGTCACGCCGGGGGCGAGCGCTGAGCACGACGCGGGACGTCGGCGACCGGCTCGGGCTGAACGGATCGTCCGAGCCGGCGGGTCCGACTCGGTAGCCTGCACCATGGCCAAGGGTGCGATCGTGACGCGCGAGGAGGACTTCCCGCGCTGGTACCAAGAAGTCATCGCAGGCGCGGAGATGGCCGACAACGGCCCGGCCCGCGGCACCATGGTGATCCGTCCGTGGGGCTACGGCATCTGGGAGCTCATGCAGGCCGAACTCGATCGGCGCATCAAGGAGGCCGGGGCGGAGAACGCCTACTTTCCCCTCTTCATCCCCGAGTCCTTCCTGGCGCTCGAGGCCGAGCACGTCGAGGGCTTCGCCCCGGAGCTGGCCGTGGTGACCCACGGCGGCGGGAAGGAGCTCGAGGAACCACTCGTGGTGCGGCCCACATCCGAGACGGTGATCAACCACTTCTTCTCGAAGTGGGTGCAGAGCCACCGCGACCTTCCACTGTTGGTGAACCAGTGGGCCAACGTCGTGCGCTGGGAACTGCGGCCCCGGCTCTTCCTGCGCACGAGCGAATTCCTCTGGCAGGAGGGCCATACCGCCCACGCCACGCAGGAGGACGCCCGGGCCTACGCCTTGCGCATCCTCAACGACGTCTACCGCTCGACCATGGTCGACGTGCTGGGCGTTCCCGTCCTCACCGGCCACAAGACGCCACGGGAACGCTTCGCCGGGGCCATTCAGACATGGACCCTCGAGGGCATGATGGGCGACGGCAAGGCGTTGCAGATGGGCACGAGCCACGAGCTCGGGCAGAACTTCGCGATTCCGTTCAACATCACCTTTTCCAACGCCTCGGGCACGCTCGAACACGTGTGGCAGACCTCGTGGGGCACCTCGACCCGTCTGATCGGCGCGTTGGTCATGGCCCACGGCGACGACTTCGGTCTCCGGCTGCCTCCGGCCCTGGCGCCGACGCAGGTTGTGGTGATGCTGGTCAAGGACGCGCCCGAGGTCGGGCAGGCGGCCGGCGCGCTGGTGGCCGAACTGGCCGCGGCGGGCCACCGGGTCCGCCTCGACGATCGGACCGACACCAGCTTCGGCCGGCGCAGCGTGGCCTGGGAGCTCAAGGGCGTCCCCGTCCGGGTGGAGGTGGGTCCCCGGGACCTCGCCGAGGGGAACGTGACCCTGGTGATCCGGCATCGCCGGGAGAAGGTGAGCGTGGCCCTCGGTGCGCTGTGCGCACGGGTGGCCGAGGTGTTGACCGAGGCGGCCGCCGAGCTCCTGTCCGAGGCCACCACGGCCCGGGACGCCCGCACGGCCGACGCCGCCAGCCTGGAGGAGGCGATCGAAGCGGCCGCCGCGGGCTTCGCCCGCATCCCCATGGCGGTCCTCGGGCCCGAGGGAGAGGACCGCCTGGCCCAGCACGCGATCACCGTGCGCTGCCTCCAGCGCTCCGACGGCTCCCTCGCCGTGCCTGGGGACGCCGACGAGGATCTCGTGGCCGTCGTGGGCCGTTCCTATTGACTTTGCGGTTGCTATAATTCTTCAGCTGTCCATTTAGATATCAGTACCTCGTTGAAGCGTGGGCTGCGGCCCACGCTTTCGCTTTGCGGGGCCCGGAAGGAAGGAGAGGAGGTGATGGCGACGACCGATGAGACGACTGACCTTGCTGGCGCGCTGTCACCCCTGCTCGAAGCCCGAGGTCTCGACCTGGTCGACGTGGAGATGCACGGTGCCCAGCTGACCGTGTTCGTGGACCGCGAGGGCGGCGTGGGTCTGGACGAGCTCGGCGCGGCCACCAAGGACGTGTCCGCCGCGCTCGACGAGATCGACCCCATTCCGGGGCGCTACATACTCTCCGTCTCGAGCCCCGGGCTCGAACGGCGGTTGCGCACCCCGGCCCACTTCGCTCGCGCCCTCGGCGAGAAGGTCACGGTGCGGGTCAACGCCGGCACGGCCGATGTGCGCCGCCTGACCGGGACGCTGGCGGCAGCGGACGCTTCCGGGTGCACGCTGACCGGTCCAGAGGTGCCCGAGGGGGAAATCCGCATTGCGTACGACGACATCGAGCGGGCGAGGACGGTCTTCGAATGGGGACCTGCGCCGAAGAAGAGTGAGAAGGTGAAGCGGCCATGAGCAAGACCAACTTCGAATTCCTCGACGCCCTGGGACAGATCGCACGCGACAAGGGAATTTCCGTCGATACGCTGCTCGACGCCCTGGCCAATGCGCTGGTGGCGGCCTACAAGCGCCGTCCTGACGCGGCGGAGGAGGCGGTGGTCACGATCGACCCCGACTCGGGCGAGATCCGGGTGTACGGACAGGAGCTCAATGAGGAGGGCGAGGTCGTCCGCGAGTGGGACGACACGCCTGACGACTTCGGGCGCATCGCGGCGCAGACGGCCAAGCAGGTCATTCTGCAGCGCATCCGCGAGGTCGAGCGGGACATGAAGTACGAGGAGTACGCCGGGCGGGAGGGCGACATCGTCACCGGCATCGTCCAGCAGACCGACAACCGCTACACCTTGCTCGACCTGGGCAAGGTGGAGGCGCTGTTGCCCCAGGCCGAGCAGGTCTCCTACGAGCGCTACGAGCACGGTGCTCGGCTCAAGGCCTACATCGTCGAGGTGCGCAAGACGACCAAGGGACCCCAGATCGTGGTCAGTCGGACCCATCCCGGGCTCATCAAGCGGCTCTTCGAGCTCGAGGTGCCCGAGATCGGCTCGGGCGTGGTCGAGATCAAGGCGGCCGCCCGCGAGCCGGGACACCGCACGAAGATCGCGGTCTGGTCCAACGACCCCAACGTGGACCCGGTGGGAGCTTGCGTGGGCGCCAGGGGTTCGCGCGTGCGCATGGTCACCAACGAGCTGCGGGGCGAGCGCGTCGACGTGGTGCCGTTCTCGGACGACCCGGTCGAGCTGATCCAGAACGCGCTGGCCCCGGCGCGCGTGCGCGAGGTTCGCCTGGACGAGGAGACCGGCACGGCGACCGTCATCGTGAGCGACTTCCAGCTCTCGTTGGCCATCGGCAAGGAGGGTCAGAACGCCCGCTTGGCGGCGCGGCTCACCGGCTGGCGCATCGACATCAAGAGCGAGACCCAGTTGGCCGAGGAGGAAGCCGGCTACAGCGACGAGGAATGGGCCGAGGGCGAGTGGGTCGAGGACGAGGGCGGCGAGCTGGTGTGGAAGCCGGCCGAGGGTGGCGAGGCCATGTCCGCCGAGGAGTGGTCGCACCAGGCCGAGGAGACGGGCGACGAGGCTGCGACTCCCGCTCCGGCTCCCGCTCCCGAGTCCGGCGAGGCCGACGGGGCGGTTCCCGCCGAGGCGGAGCCCGTCGTGGCGGCCGAAGTGGAGGCCGAAGTGGAGGCCGAAGTGACGGAGGAGGCCGGGGCATAGCCCCGGCGAGGACCTGTGTCGGCTGCCGGATGGTCCGGCCGGCCGACGAGCTGATCCGGGTCGTTCGGACCAGGGCGGGCGGGCTGACTGTCGATCGCTCCGGACCGGGGCGTGGGGCCTGGCTCTGCTCGGGATCGTTGGAGTGCCTGGATCGTGCCGTGCGCAGGCACGGCTTCGATCGGGCCTTCGCCACGGCAATCGCCGATGCGGAGATGGAGCGCCTTCAGGCCGACCTCACGGTGGCGTGGGGGCGGGTGACACCTGATGTGCGAGGATAAGGGGCTGGGCTACCCGCTGGGCCCTGCGTAGGACAAAGGACGAAGAGAACCACTTGCCGAAGAAGATTCGCGTCTACGAGCTGGCCAAAGAGCTCGGCCTCACCAACAAGGAAGGGCTCGAGCTGGCTCTTTCCCTGGGTATCGGGGTCAAGAGCCACTCGTCCTCCATTGAGGACGCCCAAGCGGACCGCGTCCGTCGCAAGGCCGACGCCGATGGTCTGCGTCGACCGGTACAGCCCGACGAGCCGGCCCCGGCCAAGAAGGCGGCCAAGGCGACCGCGGCCGCCGAGGCGGCGCCCCTCGCCGCTCGCGCCGGTGCCGGCGCAGCCGCAGGCTCGTCTGCTCCGGCCAAGAAGGTGGCCGCATCGAGCAGTTCGGCCGCAGGCAGCGCCCCGGTCAAGGATGCGCCGGCCCGCCAGGTGGCGGCTCCGGCGGCGTCCGCCCCCACTTCGGCCGCTCAGGCCCCCGAGGTTCCGGCTCGCTCGCCTCGCTTGATCAGTTCGAGGCCGACTGCGCCGCCGGCCGCCACACCGGCCGCACCGTCGTCGCCCCGGCCCGCTGCGCCGGCGACCAGAGCACCGGCCGCCGCACCACCGGCAGGTGCGCCATCGGCTCCCGCGGCGTCGGCCTCTACAGCAGGCACCGCGGCACCACCGGCACCGGCACCGGCACCCGCACCGGCGGGACCCGCGTCCGCACCGCCCGCACCGACGCCGGCGGCTCCGAACGCCCAGACGCCGCCCAATGGCGCGCGCTGTCGCGGCGTCAGCGCCCACCGAGGCACCCCAGAAGCGGGCGCCGCGCCCACCGGTCAGTCCCTCGGGCAAGCCGGTACCCCCACCGCCTGGCGGACGTCCTCCGCTCGGGCCGAGCGGGCGACCGATTCCGCCCCCGCCCGGCATGGGCGGTCGGCGGCCCACGGCACCCCCCGCGGGACAGCGTCCCGGCGGCGGTTCGTACCCGCAGCGCACCGGTGGGCGCCCCGCACCCGGTGCCGGGCGCCCCGCCGGCGGTCCTGGTGGAGGCGGCGGCGGTTATGCCGGGCGTTCGGGTGGCGGCTTCGCCGGACGCCCTGGTGGAGGAGCACCGACCGGCGCTCCGCCTCCCGGTGGCCGCGGCGGCATGCCGGGCCGGCGGCCGCCACAGAGGCGGGCTCGGCGACGCCGGCGCAATCTCGAGGAGCTCGAGCCGACGCAGATGACCACGTACCAGCCCTCCACGGCACCCGTGCCCGAGGGCGAGGTCATCATCGAACGCGGCTCGACCGCGCGCGACCTTGGGCCCAAGCTCAACCGCAGCGCGGGGGACATCGTGCGCTTCCTCCTTCTCCAGGGCGAGATGGTGATGGCGACCCAGTCGCTGAGCGACGACATGATCGAGCTCTTCGCGGCCGAGATCGGCGCCGACGTGCGCCTGGTCGACCCGGGCGAGGAGCAGGAGGCGGAGCTGCTGGCCCGCTACTTCGAGGACGAGGAGGAGGAGGACGAGGCCGACCAGCGGCCGCGCCCACCGGTCGTCACCGTCATGGGTCACGTCGACCACGGCAAGACGCTGCTGCTCGACAAGATCCGCTCGGCCAACGTGGTGGCGGGCGAGGCGGGTGGCATCACCCAGCACATCGGCGCCTATCAGGTCGACTGGCAGGGCCATCCCATCACGTTCATCGACACGCCCGGCCACGCCGCCTTCACGGCCATGCGGGCTCGAGGAGCGCAGGTCACCGACATCGTGATCCTGGTGGTGGCGGCCGACGACGGCGTCATGCCCCAGACGATCGAGGCCATCGACCACGCCCAGGCGGCCGAGGTGCCGATCATCGTGGCCGTCAACAAGATCGACCGCGACAACGCCGACCCCCAGCGGGTGCTCCAGCAGCTCTCCGAGCGCGGGCTGGTGCCCGAGGCCTGGGGCGGCGACACCATCACCGTGGAGGTCTCAGCCCTGCAGGGCACCGGGATCGACGCGCTGCTCGAGCAGATCGTGACCGTGGCCGAGATCGAGGAGCTGACGGCCCGCGTCGAGGGCGAGGCCCGCGGGGTCGTGCTCGAGGCCGAGCTCGAGGTGGGCCGAGGCCCGGTGGCCACCGTCATCGTGGAGCAAGGCACCCTGCGGGTGGGCGACCCCGTGGTCGCCGGCGCGGCCTGGGGCAAGGTCAAGGCACTCGTGGACGACCAGGGCGACCACATCAAGGAGGCGCTCCCGTCGACGCCCGTCCAGGTGCTCGGGTTCTCCGAGCCACCCAACGCCGGCGACGAGGTGCGAGGGGCCAAGGACCTGAGCCGGGCCCGGACGCTCGGTGAGGCCCGGGCCCAACGTTTCCGGCTGTCGGGCCACAAGCCGGTGGCCGCCGCGGCGGGCGCCCGGCTCGAGGACCTCTTCGAGCAGATCTCGCGAGGCGAGACGGCGACGCTCAACATCGTGCTGAAGGCCGACGTGCAGGGATCGCTCGAGGCGGTGACCGAGTCGCTCAAGCGACTCGAGCGCGACGACGTGAAGCTGAGCTTCGTGCTGCGCGGCATCGGCGGCATCACGGAGAACGACGTGCAACTGGCGTCGGCCTCCAACGCCACCATCATCGGCTTCAACGTGCGGCCGGATCGCCGCTCGCGCGAGCTGGCCGAGACGTCCCATGTCCAGATCCGCACCTACGAAATCATCTACAAGCTGCTCGAGGACCTCGAGGCGGCCATGCTGGGGCTGCTCTCCCCGCTCTACGAGGAGATCGTGACCGGCGAGGCCGAGGTGCGCGAGGTCTTCCGGGTGCCCCGGATCGGCGCCGTGGCCGGGTGCTACGTGCGCGACGGCAAGATCACACGCGGCTCGAAGGTGCGCTTCCTGCGCGACGGGACGGTCATCTGGAAAGGTGCCATCAACTCGTTGCGCCGCTTCAAGGACGACGTCCGGGAGGTGGCCTCCGGCTTCGAGTGCGGTATCGGGCTGTCGGACTTCCAGGACCTGAAGGAGGGCGACGTGATCGAGACGTTCGAGGAGCGCGAGATCGCGAGGACCTGACCGTGGCGGTGCGACGCCGTACGGCGACCTACCCGCGCGCCCTGCGGGTCAACCAGGTCCTGCGTCAGGTCGTGGCCGAGGAACTGGAGCGGCTGGCCGACGCGGACGAGCTCCCCATGGTGACCGTCACCTCGGTCGAGGTGGCACCGGACATGCGCACCGCCGTGGTGTACCTGGCCACGCTGTCCGAGGAGACGGCCGTGGTGCTCGAGGAGCGGCGCAAGCACCTCCAGAAGCTGATCGGGTTACAGATGACGATCAAGCGCACGCCCCGGCTGACCTTCGTGGCCGATCCGGCCATCGCCGCCGGGTCCCGGGTGGAGGAGCTGCTGCGCGGGCTCCACGCCGTGGAAGGGGCGGAACCCGAGGACGACGAGCAGCCTCCCCCTCCGGCCGAGCGCGGGTGACGCGCCGCGGGCGGTGAGCGACGCCGGCGGGGTGCAGGGACTGGTCGTGGTGGACAAGGAGGCGGGCTGGACCTCGCATGACGTCGTGGCTCGCTGTCGCTCCATCTTCGGGCAGCGCCGGGTCGGGCACGCGGGGACGCTGGACCCCGACGCGACGGGGGTGTTGCTGGTCGGCCTGGGCCGGGCCACCAGGCTCATGCGCTTCCTCACCCCGCTGCGCAAGACCTACACGACCGACATCGTCCTGGGCATTGCCACGTCGACGCTCGACGCCGCGGGCGAGGTCACCGGTACCTTCGACATGGCGCACGTGACGCCCGAGGAGGTGCGCCGTGCCGCGGCCTCGTTGACCGGGGAGATCGAACAGGTGCCCCCGATGGTCTCGGCCGTCAAGGTGGGCGGGCGCCGGCTCCACGAGCTGGCCCGCCAGGGTCTCGAGGTGGAGCGGGCCGCCCGGCCGGTGACGGTCTACCGCTTCGACGTCGAGCCCGACCCGTCCCGACCGACCGTCTATCGGGCCGAGATCGAGTGCTCGTCGGGCACCTACGTCAGGGTGCTGGCCCAGGACCTGGGCGGCGCGCTCGGTGGCGGGGCGCACGTGACCAACCTGCGCCGGACCCGGATCGGTTCCTTCGGCGGCACCGAGATGCAGCCGCTCGACGCGCTCGGGCCCCACTCGGTGCTGACGCCGGCCCAAGCCGTGCGCGACATGGACGCGGTGACGGTCGAGCCCACCATCGCCGCGTCGATCCGTACCGGGCTCGCCCTGGACCGGGTGCCGCTCGGTGCGCTGGGGGACGGACCGTGGGCGATGCTCGACGAAAGCGGAGCGCTGCTCGCCGTGTACGGGGCCACGGGGACCGACCGCATCCGGCCGGCCGTGGTGCTCGCCGCGGCCGGTTGAGGGCCGACGCGCCCCGGGGGAGCGAGTACCCTCAGGCGCGATGCCCGGACCAGGAACCGCCGTGACCATCGGCGCCTACGACGGGGTCCACCTGGGGCACCGGGCCTTGCTCGGTGACCTGTCCGACCGGGCCGCGGCCAAGGGTCTCTCGACCGTCGTGGTGACCTTCGACCGCCACCCGGCGGCGGTCGTCCGGCCCGAGTCGGCCCCCAAGCAGCTGACCTCACTCGAGCAGAAGCTCGAGCTCCTGGCCGAGTGCGGGATCGACCGCACCCTGGTCGTGTCCTTCGACGAGGCCCGGGCCGACGAGACGGCGGAGGAGTTCGTCGGGGAGGTCCTGGTCGACCAGCTCGGGGCCCGTCTCGTGGTGGTGGGCGAGGACTTCCACTTCGGCCACGGGCGCAAGGGCAACGTCGAGTTGCTGCGGCGCCTCGGGGCCGAGCACGGCTTCGAGGTCGTCGGGGTCGGACTGACCGGCGACGGATCGGAGGCGGTCTCCTCCACCCGGATCCGCGCCCTCATCGCGGCGGGTGACGTGGCCGGGGCGGCCCGGCTGCTCGGGCGGCCGCACGAGGTGCGGGGCCAGGTCGTGCGGGGCGACGGGCGTGGCGGTCCGGAACTGGGGTTCCCGACGGCGAACGTGGCCGTGGACGACGACATCGCCCTGCCGGCGGACGGCATCTACGCCGGCTACCTCACCCGGGCGGACGGCTCTGTGCACCGGGCCGCCATCTCGGTGGGCCGGCGACCGACCTTCTACGAGCCGGGCACCGCCCCGGTGCTGGTCGAGGCCTACCTGCTCGGTTTCGACGGCGACCTCTACGGGGAGGCGGTCCGGGTGTCCTTCGCGGAGCACCTGCGCGCCGAGCAGCGCTTCGACTCGGTGGAGGCGCTGATCGCCCAGATGAAGGCCGACGTCGAGGCGACCGAGCGCGTGCTGGCCGATCTTCCCTGATCAGCGGGCGGCTGCTACGCTATTTGACGGCCGGGAGAGGTTCCCGGCGCACTCCGACCAGGTTCTCCCGAGGATTTCCGTATGCCCGACACGCAGTCCACCATCTCCGAGTACCGGCTCCATGAAACGGACACCGGCTCTCCCGAGGTGCAAATCGCACTGCTGTCCGGCCGGATCAACCACCTCACGGAGCACCTCAAGGAGCACAAAGGGGACCACCACACCCGGCGAGGCCTGATGAAACTCATCGGTCAACGCCGCCGGCTGCTCGATTACGTCCGCAAGAACGACGTCGAGCGCTACCGCTCCATCATCAGCCGTCTCGGCATTCGACGGTAGCGGCAGCCCCACACAACCGGGCGTCGACCAGCCACTGGCTGCCAGTCGCCGGTCACCTTGGCGCGCGAGGTGGTCGACGACTGGGAACCAGACGAGGAGATGCCCCCGACATACGAGGAGCATCATGTCTGATGCCATTTCCGTTTCGGCCCCGATCAGCGGGACCGACCGTGCCATGTCCTTCGAGGCGGGCAAACTGGCCCAACTCGCCGACGGCGCCGTGCTGGCCCGCATCGGCGACACCGTGCTGTTGGCCACCGCAGTGGCCAGCCGCTCGGTCCGGGAAGGCGCCGACTTCTTCCCGCTGACCGTCGACATCGAGGAGCGCACCTACGCCGCCGGGAAGATCCCCGGCTCGTTCTTCCGCCGGGAGGGCAAGAGCTCGGACCAGGCCATCCTGACCGACCGGCTCATCGACCGCCCGCTGCGGCCCTCCTTCCCCGAGGGCTTCCGCAACGAGGTGCACATCGTGGGCACCATCGTCGGCGCCGACCAGGTCAACCCGCACGACGTGCTCGCCATCAACGCCGCCTCGGCCGCGCTGATGATCTCGGGCATCCCCTTCGACGGCCCGATCGGCGCCACCCGGGTCGCCTACACGACCGAGGGCGCATGGATCCCGCACCCGACCTTCGAGGAGGGCGAGGAGAGCACCTTCGAGCTGGTCGTGGCCGGCCGGGCCCTGACCGAGAGTGCCGACACCGAGATCGCCATCATGATGGTGGAGGCCGGCGGTTCCGAGAAGTCGTGGTCCTACTACGAGACCGGCGCACCCAAGGTGACCGAGGAGGTGCTGGCCGAGGGGCTCGAGGCCGCCAAGACCTGGATCCGCGAGTCGATCAACCTCCAGCGCCAGCTGGTCGAGGCCTTCACCGCGGCCCGGGGTCCCATCGAGACGATCCCGTACTCGACCTTCAACGACTACGAGGACGACGTGTGGCAGCGGGTCCAGGCGGTGGGCACCGACGCCATCGCCAAGGCCAACCTGGTCACCACCAAGGCCGAGCGCAACGCGGCGTTGGACGCGGCCGGCGACGGGATCAAGGCCGCCCTGGCCGACGAGTTCCCCGAGCGCGCCGGCGAGGTGAAGGCGGCCATCCGCTCGCTCACCAAGAAGCTGGTGCGCCAGCGCATCATCGAGGACGGCATGCGGGTCGACGGCCGGGGCACCGCGGACATCCGGCCCCTCTCGGCCGAGGTCGACCTGTTCCCGACCGCCCACGGCTCGGCGCTGTTCCAGCGCGGTGAGACCCAGGTCCTCAACGTGACCACGCTCGGCATGCCCCGGATGAACCAGCTGCTCGACACGATCACCCCGGTCGAGTCCAAGCGCTACATGCACCACTACAACTTCCCGCCGTACTCGACGGGGGAGACGGGCTTCATGCGCGGCCCCAAGCGCCGCGAGATCGGCCACGGCCTGCTGGCCGAGCGGGCCCTGCTCCCGGTGGTCCCGAGCGCGGAGGAATTCCCCTACGCACTGCGGGTGGTGTCCGACGTCCTGGCCTCGAACGGCTCGACCTCCATGGCCTCGGTCTGCGGCTCGACGCTCTCGCTGATGGCGGCGGGCGTGCCGATCAAGGCGCCGGTGGCGGGTATCGCCATGGGCCTGGTGAAGGAGGGCGACGCCTACGTCACGCTGACCGACATCTTGGGTTCCGAGGACGCCTTCGGTGACATGGACTTCAAGGTGGCCGGCACGGCCGACGCGGTCACGGCGCTCCAGCTCGACACCAAGATCGCCGGTCTCCCGGCCGACGTGTTGGCCAAGGCGCTGCTCCAGGCCAAGGAGGCCCGCCTGGCCATCCTCGAGGTGATGGCCGCCACGATCCCCGAGCCGCGGCTGAGCGTGGCCAACAGCGCGCCGAAGATCGTCTCCATGGAGATCCCGATCGACAAGATCGGCGAGGTGATCGGGCCCAAGGGCAAGGTCATCAACACGCTGCAGCAGGAGACCGGGGCCGACATCGCGGTCGACGACGACGGGGTGGTCGGTACGGTCACCATCGGGGCCAAGGACGGCAACGCGGTGGAAGAGGCGCGCCGGCGCATCTCCCTCATCCTCGACCCGCCGACCGCGGAGGTCGGCGTGGTCTACCCGGGCAAGGTCGTCAACATCACCAAGTTCGGTGCTTTCGTGAACGTGTTGCCGGGCCGGGACGGTCTGCTCCACATCTCGAAGCTGTCGTCGCTGGCGGGCGGCAAGCGCATCAACAACGTGGAGGACGTCCTCACCCTCGGCCAGGCGGTCGAGGTGCGGGTCGACGACATCGATCCCCAGGGCAAGGTCTCGCTCTCGCTGGCCAACGCGCCGGAGGGCGCACCCGCGTCGACCTCGGGGTCGTCCTCGGGCAACGGCGACGGCGCCCGGAGTTCCCACCGCGCCCCGGCCGCCTCGAGCGGGAGTGGCGGCGGGGGCGCCCCTTCCTTCGAGGACACGTTCGAGGCCGAGCTGGTGGCCGACCTCGGCGACCTCGGCCCCGGCGGCCCGACCACCGCGGACGACGCCGGCCGCGGTGACCGCGGGGGCGACCGCCGCCCGCGCGGTCGTTCGCGTCGTCGTTGATCGAATCCTCCGTCCTGCCCTGCGGCATCCGCCTGGTCACCGAGACCATGGCGGATGTCCGCTCGGTCGCCGTCGCCTACTGGGTCGGCACCGGTTCGCGTGACGAGCCGGACGACCTGGCGGGGGCGTCGCACTTCCTCGAGCATCTCCTCTTCAAGGGGACGGAGCGGCGCACCGCCGCGGCCATCGCCGAGGAGTTGGACGAAGTCGGTGGCGACTGCAACGCGTTCACCACGAAGGAGTACACGACCTTCTACGTGCGCCTGCTCTCCGAGCACCTCTCGATGGGCCTCGACATCTTGAGCGACATCATGTGGGAGCCCGCGCTGCGGCCGGCGGACATCGAGGCCGAGCGCACGGTCATCCTCGACGAGATCCTGATGCACGCGGACGAGCCGGCCGACCTGGCGTCGGAGCGCTGGCAAGCGGCCCTGTTCCCGGGCCATCCGCTCGGGCGCGACACGCTGGGCACGGCAGACTCGGTCCAGCGCATCAGCCGCGACGACATCCGGGCCTTCTGCGACCTGCACTACCGGCCGGCCAACATGGTCGTCTCCGTGGCGGGCGACTGCACCCACGAGGCGGCGGCCGAGGAGCTCGAGCGCCGCTTCGCCGGGCAGCGGGGCGGCACCGCCCCGGTGCGCCGCGCGCCCGGGCCTCACGCGGTGACGTTCGACGTGGTGCGCCGCCCGACCGAGCAGGCCCACCTGGTGTACGGAGCCCGGTCGGTGTCGCGCTTCGACGAGCGCCGCTGGCCCCTGGCCGTCCTGAACCACGTGCTCGGGGGCGGTCTCTCCAGCCGCCTGTTCCAGAAGGTCCGTGAGGAGCGGGGCCTGGCCTACTCGGTCTGGTCGGAGCGGGCGGCCTATGCCGACGCGGGCTCGCTGGCGGTCGTCGTGGGCACGGCACCCGAGCACGTGCCCGAAGTGCTCCAGATCATCGAGGCCGAGCTCGACCTCCTGGCGCAGGCGGGGGTGACCGGGCGCGAGCTGGCCGTGGCCAAGGGCAACCTGCGGGCCGAGATGCTGCTCTCGGGAGAGGACTCGGGCGCTCGCATGAGTCGCATCGGCGCGTCGCTGCTCCTTCACGGTGAGGTGCTCAGCGTGGACGAGGTGCTCGAGCGAATCGAGGCGGTGACCCGGGCGCAGGTGCTCGAGGTGGCCGGTCAGCTGGTTTCGGCCCCGCGCACCGTGAGCGCGGTGGGTCCGTTCGATGCCGAGGAGTTCGACTCCCACCTTCCCGCGCTGGCCGCCCAGTAGCCTGACCTCAATGTTCAAGGTCGGTGTGGTCGGTGCCGGCGGCCGCATGGGCCAAGAGGTGTGCCGGGCCGTCACGGCGGCGCCCGACATGGAACTGGTGGCGGCCGTGGACCCGGGCCACGTCGGGCGCGACGCCTGCGGCCACACCATCGTGGGCGAGGTCAACGCCCTCTCCGACCTCGGGACCGAAGTCGTGGTCGACTTCACGGTGGCCGAGGCGGTGCGCCACAACGTGCGCCACTACGCGCACCAGGGGATCCACGCCGTGATCGGCACCACCGGGCTCTCGGCCGACGACCTGGCCTCCCTGAGCGAGCAGTTCGGTGGCGGGGGTCCCAACGCCATCGTGGCGGCCAACTTCGCCGTGGGCGCGGTGCTGCTCATGCACTTCTCGAAGCTGGCCGCGCCGCTCATGGAAAGTGTCGAGGTGATCGAGCTGCACCACGACGCCAAGCGCGATGCCCCCTCGGGCACCGCGCTGCACACGGCACGGGCCATCGAGGAGGGACGGCGGGCGGCGGGGAGCGCCCCCCTGCCGCCCGATCCCACGACCGACCTCGTCCTGCCCGGGGCGCGGGGCGCCGAGGGCCCGGGGGGCGTGCACGTGCACTCGGTGCGTCTGCCCGGTCTGGTGGCCCACGAAGAGGTCATCTTCGGGGCGCCGGGGCAGAGCCTGAGCATCCGTCACGACTCGTACGACCGGGTGTCGTTCATGCCGGGCGTGCTCTTGGCCGTCCGCACGGTGGCCGACCGTCCCGGCGTGACGGTGGGGCTCGAGGCGTTGCTGGGGCTGTGAACCCCGAGGTACGGGAGCGCCTGCTCCAGGCGACCTACGACTGCGTGGCCCGCTGGGGACTGGCCAAGACGACGGTGGAGGATGCGGCACGCGAGGCCGGCGTGTCGCGCGCCACCGTCTACCGCTACTTTCCCGGTGGGCGCGACGAGTTGATCTCGGCCGTGGTCGGCTGGGAGTTCTCCCGGTTCTTCCTGCGCCTCTACGAGGAGGTGCACGGGGCCGAGACGCTCGAGGAGGTCATGGAGCGCGGGCTGATGTTCGCCCATACGTCGTTGGTGGAACACGAAGTGCTCCAACGCATTCTCGTCACCGAACCCGAGGTGTTGCTGCCCCGCCTGACGGTCGAGGCCGAACAGACCCACACCCTGATCGCCGGCTTCCTGGCGCCGTACCTGGTCCGTCACGGGATGACCGAGGGGACCGATCTCGACCTGGCCGCCGACTTCTTGGCCCGCATGGTGCTCTCCTACATCGGCTCGCCCGGCCGCTGGGACCTCAACGACCCCGAGCAGGTGGCCCTCTTGGTCCGCTCGGAGTTGCTGGCCGGCATCAGGTGAGCGGACCGCCACCCCAGGCCGCGCCGACCTGCGGGCGCCATCCGGATCGGCCGGCCTCGGTCCTCTGCGCCCACTGCAACCGCCCCATCTGCACCGAGTGCATGGTCCAGGCCCCGGTGGGCTGGCAGTGCCCCGACTGCACCAAGGAGGGATCCAAGCGCTCGCGCCAGGTGCCGGCCTTCACCCGGACCGGCCCGGGCCGGACCGGGGTGGTGGGATCGACCAACCCGACGCCCATCGTGCTGGCCATCGTGGCGGTCAACGTGGTCGTCTTCTTCCTCGAGCGCTTCGGCACCGACGTCGGCGTCATCGACCGCTATGGCCTGTGGCCCCACGCCGTCCACGCGCAGAGCCAGTACTACCGGGCCTTCACGGCCATGTGGCTGCACGCCAATTTCTTGCACATCGCGGCGAACATGGTCGCCCTTCTCATCGTCGGTCCGGCGTTGGAGGTGCAGTTGGGCAAGGCGCGCTTCGTCGTCCTCTACCTCATCGCCGGATTGGGCGGCAGCGTCGGGTCGTACCTGCTCAGCTCGCCCAACGTGGTCGGGATCGGGGCGTCGGGGGCCATCATGGGCGTGATGGGGGCCTATGTGGTGATCGGGCTCCGACGGCGCCTCCCCATCGCCCCCGTGGTCGCCCTGATCGTGATCAACCTGGTGATCGGGTTCTCGGGCACCATCGACTGGCGGGCCCATCTGGGCGGCCTGGTCACCGGCGCGGTGCTGGCCTACATCTTCGACGCCGCCGGTCGCTTGCGCGAGCGCCAGGCGGAGCTCGCCCTGACGATCGGGGGCAGCGTGGTCGTCCTCGGCGTGTTGGCCCTGCTCCTCACCTCGGTGGCGCCGGGCCACGTGAACCTGAGCTGACCAGGTCAGCGGGGTCTCGACCTGAGCATGGCAAGGCCATTGTCCACATCCGCCAGGTGGTGGTGCGAGTCGTGGAGCGCGTGCTCGAGAAGCCCACGGACGTCGCTCCGCGAGTCGCCGATCGTGATGCCTCGGGACCATGAAGTCGGCCCTGACTCCTGGGCCAACTCGGCCAGTCTTCTCGCCTGTCTTTGGAGCTCAAGTCCGACGACACCCGGGTCTTGGCCGGCGTAGCTTGCAGAGGCGCTCTGAACGAGTTCGTCACCGGCGATCTCGGGGAACCTGGGCTCATCGACCGTCAACGCCTGCTCGACGCCAAAGACGTGGAGTGCCGTGACATCCCTACTGTGAGCCGCATATTCGAGCGCCGACCATGTCTCGGGCGCTGGTCTCAGCCGAAGTTCGTCGCCGGCATGGTGCAGGAGTTGAATCCATTGCGGCCCAAGTCCTCGGATCGTGTCCAACAGCAGCACCGGCTCGTACTCGGACCCATTGAAGCCGCATGCCTCACATTCCTCGTGACCCACGCTGGACCTCCCTTCGACAACCTCTCCAGTGTGCTTGCTGCCAGAAGGCGATGTCTCTGAACGTCATTCGAGTGTCCCAGCCCGGACGCTGCCGGCTGGGGACGCGCGAGCACCTCGGGATGGCGGGACCTTCTGGCTACGTTGGCAGGGTGAGGATCTTTCGATTCGATCCCGAGGTGTCGATCCCAATTGACCGATTCGGTTCGGACTTCCGAATCGGAAGACTGACCGGGGACGACACGCAGGGTCGGGTGCAGATCCTGCATCTGGCGCGGGGCGGCCTGGTCGGCCGCCACCGAGCGGGGCTTCCGCAGCTCTTCGCCGTCGTGACCGGTTCGGGTTGGGTCAGCGGAGGCGACGGACCGCGCCGCCAGATCAAGACCGGGCAGGCAGCGGTCTGGGAGCCTGACGAAGAGCACGACGTCGGCAGCAACGACGGCCTTATGGCCGTCTGTGTCGAGGGGAGCTTCGAGATGAGGGCCGTGGCGGTCACCGAGGAGATTGTCGTGGTCGACTACGACCCGCGGTGGCCTGAGTGGTTCGAAAGAACGCGGACGTATGTCTGGCCAGCGGTGAAGGAGCTCGCTCTCCGCATCGACCACGTCGGGTCTACGTCCGTTCCGGGACTGGCAGCGAAGCCGATCATCGACATGGACATCGTGGTGGCCGATGTGTCCCGGGTCCGTCGGGTCATCGACGCGTTGCGTGCGCTCCGCTATCGATGGGTGGGCGATCTGGGAGTCGAGGGCAGAGAGGCATTCGAGGCGTCGGGGCAGGTCGATCTGCCGCCCCATCACCTGTACCTGGTCGTCGAGTGCAGCAAGGCACATCTGGACCATGTTCTGCTGCGGGACCTGCTCCGGGCCGATCCCGAAGCTTGCCGCCAGTACGGCGAACTGAAGCGGGCAAACGTGTCCCTCGCGCAAGGGGATATGGATGTGTACGTGGCGGCCAAGGCCCGCTTGGTCGCCGAGCTGCTCACTCGAGCACGCGCGGACCAGGGCCTGGAACCTGCCAGCTATTGGGTGCCGGACATGCCCGACGTGAGTCGGGAGTAGCTCGCGACGGGATGGACGCCATCGCATCATCTGGCCGCCTCTCCGGGCCCGGCACCCCGACCGCCAAGACCATGATGGGCCACGCCGTGCACACCGAGACCGACGACACCCGCTGGCACACGTTCCCGAGCCGGTCCAAGCGGGCCGCCGAGGCCGGAGCAAAAGCCATTCACGCCCCCTTCACGGACCGGATTACAGACCAAAATCCCTGGTAGTGCGGGTAGTGCTGGACATTGAGACACTCTCCGCCATACTGTTTCATCAGTGGGTCACGTACAGGCGACGACTGATGCCCGGATGAGGGGGCGCTACGGCGACATCCGGCACCTCGGCGCGGACGACCGCTCCTCGACCCGGGTCCGCATCGTCGACGGGGCGCTGCGCTGCCTGGCCCGCCAGGGCGTGGCCAAGAGCACGGTCGACGACATCGCCCGGGAGGCCGGGCTGTCCCGGGCCACCGTCTACCGGACCTTCCCACGAGGCAAGGACGGCATCCTGGGTGCGGTGGTCGAGACCGAGGTGGCCCGACTGTTCTCGTCGCTGGCCGTCGTCATGGGGGAGGCCCACGACCTCGAGGACGTCCTCGTCGCCGGCATCGTCGAGTCGGCCCGCCGGCTCTCGTCCCACGAGGCGCTCGGCTATCTGCTGGCCTACGAGCCCGGGCTCGTGTTGCCCCACCTGACCTTCGCCCGCCTCGACCAGATTCTGCTGGCCGTCGGCGACCTGGCCGCGCCGTTCTTCGGCCGCTGGCTCGAGCCCGAGCAGGCCTCGCGGGCGGCCGAGTGGGCCGGGCGCATCGTCCTGGCCTACATGTCGGACCGCAACCCGACGACCGACCTCACCGACCCGGACGAGACGCGGGCCCTCGTGCGCGCGTTCGTCCTGCCCGGCGTCCTGGCCCTTCGGCTCGAGGCCACCGGCGCGCCGACATCTCTTCTCAACCAACCACTCACCAAGGGGGCAGTGCCATGACCACGGTCGACGACGACCAGACGATGCGGTCCAACGAGGAGCTCATCGGACGAGAGAACATCAACGACCTCGAGGCCGTGCTCAACTTCGTCGGCCAGTACGACGTGGAGGGGTACCACCGGGTGCCGGACCACTGCCCGGCCGAATTCACGTGGGACTACGAGAAGGGCGCCAAGCCCCAGCTCGACAAGCTCTACGAGAAGGCCAAGAAGGCGCAGTGGAACGCCTCGACCGACCTGGACTGGTCCATCGAGGTCGACCAGGAGCGAGTGGTCGTGGCCAACGCCGAGGCCAACTCCAGCCAGCAATGGGACGAGGCGGCCGTCGCCGGCACGGTGCTCGAGAAGTGGGACGAGAAGCGCTTCATCGAGTTCGGGATCCAGAACCAGAACTGGCTGCTGTCGCAGTTCATGCACGGCGAGCAGGGCGCCCTCCTCTGCACCGCGAAGATCGTGGAGACCGTGCCGTGGATCGATGCCAAGTACTACGCGGCGACCCAGGTGATGGACGAGGCCCGCCACGTCGAGGTGTTCTCGCGCTACCTCGACACCAAGCTGTCGGGTCACTACCCGATGAACGCCCACCTCGGCCTGCTGCTCGACGACATCGTGTCCGACTCGCGCTGGGACATGACCTACCTGGGCATGCAGATCATGGTCGAGGGCCTGGCCCTGGCCGCCTTCGGGTTCATCCACATGATGACGACCGAACCGCTGCTGAAGAAGATGCTGCGCTACGTCATGGCCGACGAGGCCCGCCACGTGGCCTTCGGCGTCCTGAGCCTCCAGGAGTACTACCAGGAGCTCAGCGCAGCCGAACTGCGTGAGCGCCAGGAGTTCGCCTTCGAGGCGGCCATCCGTATGAAGGACCGTCTGGTGATGCAGGAGGTCTGGGAGCGCATGGAGGTCCCGACCTCCGACGTGCTCAAGATCATGCAGGCCGCCCCCGAGCGCGACGACTTCCAGATCCTTCTCTTCTCGAAGATCGTGCCCAACCTCAAGAAGCTGGGCCTGCTCGACGCGGCCGACGGCTGGCTGCGCCAGAAGTTCACCGAAATGGGTGCGATCGCCTTCGAGCACCTGACCGATTCCACCGAGGAAGAGGACGCCTTCGCCGACGGCTCTCCCGCCGAGCGCCAGGTCGCCTGAGCGCAGACGTCGTCGCTGGTAGCCTGATGGGGCGATGAGCCCCCTGGAGGACCCGCCCCGGTTCGGGCGAGTGATCACGGCAATGGTCACGCCGTTCGACGAGCGCGGCGCGCTCGACCTGGCGGCGGCGGCGGCGCTGGCGCGCTGGCTCGCCGCCCATGGGAGCGACGGCCTCGTCCTCGCGGGATCGACAGGCGAGGGCTCGGTCCTCACCGACGACGAGAAGGTCGACCTCTGGCGCGCCGTGGCCGAGGCGGTGACCGTGCCGGTCGTGGCCGGGACCGGGTCCAACGACACCGAGCACTCCATTGCCATGACGAAGCGGGCCACCGAGTGCGGCCTCGACGGCGTGCTGGTGGTGACGCCTTACTACAACCGGCCGTCGCAGAGCGGCATCTTCGAGCACTTCCGGGTGGTGGCCGAGGCCGCGGGCGATCTCCCCGTCATGCTCTACGACATCCCCATCCGCACCGGGCGTCGGATCGAAACCCAGACCATGTTGCGGCTGGCCCGCGAGGTGCCGAACATCGTCGCCCTCAAGGACGCCGCCGGCGATGCGCCGACGACGGCCCACCTGGTGGCCCAGGCGCCGGCCGGTTTCGAGGTGTACAGCGGCGACGACAACATGACGCTGCCTCTGCTCTCGGTGGGCGCCATCGGGGTCGTCAGCGTGGCCTCACACTGGATCGGACCGCAGTTCCGCTCGGTGGTCGACGCCTTCCTGGCCGGCGACCTGGCCGCGGCGCTCACCGGGCACACCGAACTCCTCGACTCCTTCGATTTCGAATCGAGCACGGAGTATCCCAACCCGATGCCGGCCAAGGCAGCCATGCGGGCGCTCGGCCAGCGGGTGGGCCAGTGCCGGCTTCCCATGGGTGAGGCCTCGCCCGAGCTGGACGCCCAGGCGGCGAAGATCCTGGCGGCCATGGGCAAGCCGGTGGTCACGGTGCCGTCGCTTGGCTGATCGCAAGAGGCCGAAGCCAGTCCGCGTCGTCTTTCTGGGCGGCCTCGGGGAGATCGGCCGCAATTGCGCCTGCATAGAAGTCGACGGCCGTATCCTCATCCTCGACTGCGGGATCATGTTCCCGGACCCGGACATGCCCGGCATCGACCTGGTGCTGCCCGAGTTCACCTACCTCCACGACCGCAAGGACCGGGTTGACGGGATCGTCCTGACCCACGGGCACGAGGACCACACGGGGGGCCTGGCCTACCTGCTGCGCGAGCTACAGGCGCCCATCTACGGCTCGGAGCTCACCGTCGGTCTGGCCCGGCACCGGGTGGACGAGGCCGGGCTGGCCGATCGGACCCGCTTCGTGCCGGTCCGCGACGGCGAGACGGTCCAGATCGGTGGCATCGACGTCGAGTTCATCCCCGTCACCCACTCGGTCCCCGAATCGATGGCCATCGCGTTCCACACGCCCCAGGGCGTGATCCTGCACTCGGGCGACTTCAAGCTCGACCTCCAGCCGGTGGACGGTCGGCGCACCGACATGTCGCGCATGGGTGAGCTGGCCCGCACCGAGGGGATCCGCCTCCTGCTCTCGGACTCGACCAACGCGGAAGAGCCGGGTTTCACCGAGTCGGAATCCACCGTCGGGGTCACCCTTCGGCGCGTCTTCGCCTCGCAGGAGGGCAAGCGCATCGTGGTGGCCTGCTTCGCCAGCCACATGCACCGGGTGCAGCAGATCATCGACGCCGCGGTCGCCACGGGACGCAAGGTGGCCACGCTGGGGCGCTCCATGGGCAAGAACGTGGAGCTCGGGCAGCGCCTCGGAATCGTGAGCATTCCCGACGGCATGCACGTGGACATCGAGGACATCGACACGGTGCCGGCGGGGGAGATGTGCGTCATTTCCACGGGGTCACAGGGTGAGCCGATGTCCGCCCTCTCGCTGATGGCGACGGGGGACAACAAGTGGCTGCGCATCGGCGAGGACGACGTCGTGGTGATCAGCGCCCATCCCATCCCCGGCAACGAGTGGTCGGTGGGACGGGTGATCGACGACCTGCACCGCCGGGGAGCCGAGGTGGTGCACACGGGCAGCGAGGCCGTGCACGTCAGCGGGCACGCCCGGCAGGGCGAACTCCGGACCCTGATCGCGGTGACCACCCCGGAGTGCTTCGTGCCCGTGCACGGCGAGTTCCGCCACATGGTGCACCACGCCCGTCTGGCCCTCTCCATGGGGATCGACCCGGCGAAGGTGATCCTGTGCGAGGACGGGGACGTGATCCAGCTCGACCAGAAGGGCATCACGCGCGACGGTCGGGTGCCGGCCGGCTACGTCTACGTGGACGGGACGGTGGGCGACATCGAGCACGGCGTGCTGCGCGACCGCCAGAAGCTGGCCGAGGAAGGTGTGGTCATGGTGGTGGTCACCGTCGACCGCCAGAAGTGCACCCTGAGCTGCCCGCCCGTCGTCGAGACCCGGGGCTGGGTCTATGCGCCCGAGGCCGAGGAGTTGCTGGGCGAAGCGAGCGTGGTGGTCGGAGCGGCGGTGACCAAGGCCCTGGGCGACGGGGCCCACGACATCGAGGTGCTGAGCCGCCACACCCGCAAGGCCCTGGGCAAGTTCGTGGGGGAGCGCACCCGGCGCCGGCCCATGATCGTGCCCGTGGTGTTGATGGTCTGACCGTGCGACCAACTGGCTGAGGGCCGCGGGCCGGTTGCCGTCGGAGCAAGGCCCCGACGCTCCTTCACGACCTGACGAAGTCCACCAGCGCCGCGACCTGGTTGCTGACCACGGCGTCGGCACCGCAGGCCACCACCCGTTCCATGTCGGGCGTCTCGTCCACCGTCCAGGTCGACACGAGCCGTCCCGCCTCGTGGACCGCCGCCGCCCCCGCCTCGCTCAGCAGGCCGAACCACGGGTTCCAGTACTCCGCTCGCAGCTCCGCGAGCAGCCCGAGCGGCGCTTCCTCTCCGTCGGTCCACGTGAGCCCGATGCGGGCCTCGCCCGAGAGGGCGCGCAGCTCGCGCAGCGCCGCCACGTTGCCCGTGACGAAGAGCGAGCGGTCGAGGGCACCGGCGGCGCGTACCTGATCCAGCGCGCCCGGCACGACCTCGCGTCGGGTGAAGTCGACCATCAAGGGCGCCGGCACGGCCTCGAGCACCTGCCGCAAGGACGGGATGCGCACGCCGCCCTGCCCGATCCGGGCCACCTCGGCCCAGTCCACGTCTCCCACCGAGGCGGCGACGCCCCACAGCCGCTCGAGCGACTGGTCGTGCAGCACCACGATCTCACCGTCCCGGGTGCGCCGCAGGTCGATCTCGACCCAGTCCGCCCCGAGGTCGAGCGCCGCCGCGAACGAGCCGAGCGTGTTCTCACGGTGCCGGACCGGCTCGCCCCGGTGCGCAATGGTGATCGGACACGCCATCAGCCGGAGCCTCCCACCCGTCGGATCTACGACGCGTTGGCGGCGTAGACCGGACCGGCCACGTTGGCGATGATCTGGTTGAGTGCGGGTTCGATCAGGCTGTCGACTCCCGCCTCGGTGACGTGCACCCCGTCGCTGTACCTGGCCACGACGCCGTCGATCGTCGAGGCGTACTGCCCGCCCGGGTCCAACTCCGTGAAGACGTCGTTGACGGAAACGTAGGGGTACGTCGCGGCCACCGTCCGCACCATCTGGTTGTACAGGTCGACCAGCGCGTTCGGTGTCCCGTTGGCAAAGTAGGGCGAGGTCGAGAGGATGACCGCACCGCCGTCGGAGTGGGCGATCTGCACGGCCTGCTCCAGGTTGGCGAGGATGAAGGCGTGGTAGTCGGGGTCGGCCAGCGTCTGGTAGCTCCCGGCGAAGAGCCGGTCCTGGCTCTCCCAGTAGCCCGTCTGGATCACCGTGACGTCGGGGTGGTCGTGCGACACCGACCACTGCTCCTGCTCGAACCACAGCGCGCAGGCGCCGGGGTCGGCGCGGCGGCGTGGCCGTGCCCCACGGGATGAGGGGCGCCCCGTTGGTGAAGCCGCACCCCGACGCCGCCCCGTTCACAATGCCGTAGCCCGGGACGGTCTTGGCCACGTAGTACGCCTCGAGCCAGGCCAACGAGTCGCCTGAGAAGACGACCCGGAGCCCGCCCTGGTGCGCCGCCTCGGGTCCGAGCGGTTCGTTGATGATGGCGACCTCGGGCGCGATCGGCGGGGAGATCTGGGCCGGGTAGAGCGGCGGGTACTCGGGAGATTGGGCGCTCCCGGAGAACTGGGCGTCGCCGAAGGTGAACACCCCGGCGTCGGCCGCCACCAACCAGTAGCCGCCCCCGTCGGGGCTGCGGGCCATCCCCACGATCGGCTTGGCCAGGGCGAGGCTCCCGGTCGACCCGTCGAAGGGGGCGTCGCCGTAGGTGAAGATGCCGCCGTCGGAGGCCACGAGCCAGTAGCCGTCCCCGTCCGCTGTCGCCGCCATGCCGACGACGGGCTGGTTGAGGGTGAGGCCGCCGGTCGACCCGAAGAACGCGGCGTCACCGTAGGAGAAGATGCCCCCGTCGGCCGCCACCAGCCAGTAGCCCAACCCGCCGGGCGTCGAGGCCATACCCACGATCGGCCGGTTGAGGTGTAGCGATCCGGTCGAACCGAAGAACGCGGCGTCGCCGAAGCTGAAGACGCCGCCGTCGGAGGCCACCTCCCAGTAGCCGCCGCCGTCGGGCGTGGCCGCCATGCGCCGACGATGGGTTTGTTGAGCGGTTGGCCGCCCATGGAGCCGAAGAAGCCGGCGGCGCCGAAGGAGAAGAGCCCGCCGTCGGCGGCCACCATCCAGTAGCCGCCCTGCGGATCGGCCGCCCCGCCCACGATGGGCTGGGCCAGGGTGAGGCCCAGCGTGTCGCCCTCGTAGCCGGCGCCCCCGAAGGTCATGACTCCGCCTTTGGCGTCGATGATGCCGTAGTCCGCATCGGTGGCGGGGGCGGGGGCGGCGCCAGTGGCGGTGGTCGCGCTCCTGGCCGGCTGCGCACCCGCCTCGGACGGCCCCCCCGAGCGGCCCGAGGCGGATGCGGTGACGACGACCAGCCCGGCGAGGAGCACGGCGCTCAGACCAGCGATGATCGTCCGCGCTCTCCACCCCGCCGCGCCAATCATGCGGCCACGATTGTAGGAGGGTCTGGTCCCCCCACCACGGTCATCCCTCAGAGGAGCGACAGCTGCTCGCCGCCCTCCTCGGGGTACGCCGCCGGCGCCGGGTCCGCCGCCGGCGGAGGATGGTGACCGGTCTGCCGGGAACGCACACCGCGGTAGCGGTCCCGCCCGGTCACACCGCAGCGCAGCGCCGCCTCCCGGACCACACCCTCGATGCGGTTTCGCTCCTCGTCGGGTTGATAGGCGCCGCGCCGGAAACGCACCCGGTGCACCCCGACCAGGTCCGGCCGCTGGCCCTCGAGCCAGTCGAGGTAGTGACCGCGCACGGGGCCCCGCAGGTGCAGCGCCACCCCCGAGACCGAGACGGCACCCGCCGCCGCGCACGCCTCGACCACCTCGCGCAGCTGGTCCTCGCGGTCCGAGAGCCCCGGCAGCACCGGGGCCACCAGCACGCCGCAGCGGATGCCCATGTCGGTCAGGCGCCGCAGCGCGTCCACCCGCCGGTCGGGCGGGGGGGTGCCGGGCTCGGTCGCCTTCCACACGGCGCGGTCGAGCGTCCCGATGGAGAACGACACGCCCACATCGGTCCGCTGTGTTGCCGCCGCCAGCAGCGCGGCGTCACGCAGGATCAGCGTCGACTTCGTCAAGATGCTGAACGGGTTCCTCGCCCCGCTCAGCGTCTCCACGATGCCCCGGGTGAGGTGGTACTTGCCCTCGGCGTGTTGGTAGGGGTCCGTGTTGGTCCCCATCGCGATGTGGTCACCGACCCACTTGGGCGAGCGCAGCTCGGCGCGCAGGCGCTCCACCGCGTTGACCTTCACCACGATCTTGCGCTCGAAGTCGCTCCCGATGCCCAGCCCGAGGTAGTCGTGGGTGGGCCGGGCGAAGCAGTACACGCAGGCGTGGCTGCAGCCTCGATACGCGTTGATGGTGTGCCGGAAGGGCATCTGGCTCTCCGGCGGCACCGTGTTGATGATGCTGCGGGCGTTCACGTGGAGGAACTCCATCCCGGCGTAGGCGCCCTTCCCGACGTGGCGCTCGGCCACCCGCTCGTCCGGGAAGAGCGTGCCGCCCTCCTCGCTCTCCGCCGTCGTCCACCGGAGTGCCATTCGGCTACGATAGCGAACAGGTGTTCGCAATTCAACGGGTGGGGTGTCCCCTAAGACGGCCAGGTCAACCGGTAATCTCGACCGCACTGTGGTGACCAAGACCCGCGGAGGGGCCCCGTCGCGTCCTCCTGCCCGCTCAGCAGCGAAGAAGCCGGCCGGCCGGGCCAAGTCGGGCCGGGCCACGTCGAACAGGACCACCAAGGCCGCACCCGAGCGCCCGCCCTTCTGGCGGGTCCAGGCCCGCGACCTGTGGGCGGTGGGCCTGGTGACCCTCGGCGTCCTGTTGGCCCTGGCCCTCTGGGGCGGCCAGCTGGGCCCGGTGGGCCACGGGGTCGACTCCGGTCTCGGGCGCCTGGCCGGCTGGGTGCGCGTGCTGCTCCCCGTGATCGTGGCCGGTGCCGGTGCGGCGTTGCTGATCGACCGGAGCGAGGCCGAGGATCCCGACCACGTCGAGAGCACCGACCCCTGGCGCCTCGGTGTCGGCATCGCGCTCGGGCTGCTCGGCATCTGCGGCCTGGCCGAGCTGCGCCACCTGCCGACGTTCTCGGAAAATGCCGCTCTGCGCCGAGGCGGTGGCTACCTGGGCGTGCTGGTCGGCCGCCCCCTCCACGCCGGGTTGGGCACCGCCGGCGCCGCCGTGTTCCTGGTCGCGGTCGTCATCGTGGGGGTCCTCATCGCCACCGGCATCCCCCTGGCCTCCGTCTTCCGGGGCCTGCGCCGCGGCGCGTCCGCCGCCGGCCGGGGCGCCCTCGCCGCCTGGCGGGGCAAGCCGCTCGCCGCCGGTCCCTACGACGCCGCCGTCGAAGACGGGGAGCCGGCCTCGTCGGCTGTCGCACCGACCCTCGCGGAGGCCGGACCGGCCGCCGCGCCCGACGACACCGACATCGACATCCCGTTGCCCGAGCCGGCGCGAGCGCTGCAGCGCGAGCCGGAGGTCGAGCCCGAGCCCGAGCCGGTCGAGGCGGACCCCGTACCCGCCGTGTCGCACCGCCCGGGCGACTGGACGCTCCCGCCGATGTCGCTCCTCCACGCGTCCAAGAAGATGGAGCGGGACCAGAAGCAGACCGACGCCGCCGGCGTGGAGCTGGTGCGGGCCCTGGCCGCGCACGGCGTCGAGACCCGCCTGGTGGGCGCCCGGGTGGGGCCGACGGTCACCCGCTTCGAGCTCGAGCTCGGGCCCGGGGTCAAGGTGGCCCGCGTGACCAGCCTGTCCAGGGACATCGCCTACGCCATGGCGTCGCCCGACGTGCGCATCCTCGCGCCCATCCCGGGCAAGTCCGCCATCGGCGTCGAGGTGCCCAACCGCACGCGCCAGCTGGTCGCGCTGCGCGACATCCTCGACTCCAAGGAGGCCCGCCTCACCCCGACCAGCCACCCGCTCGAGGTGGCGATGGGGCGCGACATCGCCGGCCGGGCCGTCATGGCCAACCTGGCCGAGATGCCCCACGTCCTCATCTCCGGCGCCACCGGCTCGGGGAAGTCGTCCTGCATCAACTCGATCATCACGTCGATCCTGATGCGCCAGGACCCCGAGAGCGCCAAGTTGATCCTGATCGACCCCAAGCGGGTCGAGCTCGGTCAGTACGACGGGTTGCCCCACCTCCTCACCAGGGTCGTCGTCGATCCCAAGCAGGCCGCCAACGCGCTGGCCTGGGCGGTCAAGGAGATGGAACGCCGCTACGACAAGCTGGCCGAGAACGGGTGCCGCGACATCACCGGCTACAACCAGTTGGTGGACGACGGCCTGGTCGCCGCGCCGCCCAACGACCGCCGCCGTATCCGCGACACGGCGGCCAAGGCCCTCGGCGAGGACCACCCCGCCGTCGACGGCGAGGACGAGCTCGACGAGCCCGAGCCCGAACAGCGCCTCCCGTTCATTCTCGTCGTGGTGGACGAGCTCAACGACCTGATGATGGTGGCCGCCCGTGACGTCGAGGACTCCATCGTGCGCATCGCCCAGATGGCCCGGGCCGTCGGCATCCACCTGGTCATCGCCACGCAACGGCCTTCGGTCGACGTGATCACGGGCGTCATCAAGGCCAACGTCCCGAGCCGCATGGCCTTCGCCGTCTCCACCCTGATGGACAGCCGGGTCATCCTCGATCAGCCCGGGGCCGAGCGCCTGATCGGCAAGGGGGACATGCTCTTGCTCGAAGCGTCGTCCAACGTGCTGCGCCGGCTCCAGGCCCCCTGGGTCTCCGAGGAAGAGGTGCGCGACGTCGTGGCGCACTGGAAGCGCCAGGGCGGGACGACCGAGCCTGTCGTGGCCATCGCGTCCGTCGGGGTGACCGCCTCGAGCGATGACGGACCGGGGAGCGACGATGACGAGCTGCTCGTCCAGGCCCGTGATCTGGTCGTGCGTTCGCAACTCGGCTCCACCTCCATGCTCCAGCGCAAGCTGCGCATCGGGTTCGCCCGCGCCGGGCGCCTCATGGACCTGCTCGAGCAAGCCGGTGTGGTCGGTCCCAGTGAGGGATCCAAGGCGCGGGCCGTCTTGATCACCGTCGACGAGCTCGACGGGCTCAACGCGAAGTGACGGAGGAAGCCCCGACGACGCCCCTCATGGTGGCGCCGTTCACCCTCGAGTCGTTGCGCCGGGCTGATCCCGGCACTGCGGCTGCCCCACCTCCGCCTCCACTCCCGCCGTCCCGACGCGAACGCCGAGGGGACGGGTCGCACCGACGGAGCCGGCGTCGTGGCCGGCGTTGGCTCGTCGCCCTGCTCGTGCTGGTGCTGGTCGTCGTCGCGGCCGGTCTCTTCGCCGAGGTCCGCCTCAGCGCGCCCGACCCGGCGCCCGCCGTCACCTCGGTGCTGGACCGGACGGTCGCTCTCCCATCGAGCCCGGTCAGCCTGCCCTGGCCCCAGGCCGGCATGGCGGCCGTCGCCATCCCTTCTGTCGGCGTCGACATCGCCTCGGCTCCCGAGCAGCCACAGCCCGTGGCCAGCCTGACCAAGCTCATGACGGCGTACGTCATCCTCCACGACCACCCGTTGGAGATGGGCCAACCGGGACCCTCCATCACCGTCACCCAGGCCGACGTGGACGACTACGACCAGGACACCGTCTCGGACAATTCGAACGCGCAGGTGGCCGTCGGTGAACAGCTCTCCGAGGTACAGGTGCTCGGTGGCCTCCTCATCCACTCGGCCGACAACTACGGCGACCTCCTGGCCCGGTGGGATGCGGGGAGTGAGGCCGCGTTCGTGGCCAAGATGAACGCGGACAGCGTCGAAGCTCGGGATGACGCAGTCGCACTTCGCCGATGCGAGTGGCGTGGCCGCCGGTTCGCAGTCGACGCCCTACGACCTGTTGAAGGTGACGTCGCTGGACATGACGAATCCCGTGTTCGCCTCGCTGGTGCGGCAGCCCTCGATCACGCTGCCGGTGGCCGGGACCATCTCCACGTACACCCCGTTCCTCGGCTTCGACGGCGTCATCGGGGTGAAGTCCGGGTTCACCACGGCCGCCGGCGGGTGCGACGTCCTCGCCGTCGTGCGCCAGGTGCACGGGGTGCCCACCCTCCTGCTGGCCGCCGTGACGGGCCAGGAGGGTCCGGCCGTCTTGGCGCAGGCCGGCCTGCACGCGCTGGCATTGGTGACCACCATGGCCCCCGTCGTGAGTGCGACACCGGTCCTCCACGAAGGCCAGGTCGTCGCCCACGTGAGCGAGGCCGGCAAGACGGTGATCGCCCGCGCCACGGCCACCGCCTCGCTGCTCACGTGGCCCGGGGCCAAGGCAACCATGGTCTTCCATCCCGCGCCCCACCTGACGGACCGGTCGCGCCGCGGTGCCATGGCGGGCACCGTCGACGTCACCCTCGGCACGCAGCACGCGGTCGTGCCGGTGCGGTTGGAGCAGGACGTCTCGCAACCCACCATGCTCCAGCGTCTGTTCTGAACGCCTAGCCTGACCACCGTGCGCGCCCGCGCTCCTGCCTCCTCGGCCAACCTCGGTCCCGGCTTCGACACCCTGGCCGTGGCCCTCGAGAGCTACGTCAGTGTCGAGGTCGAGCCGGCCGACTCGCTCCGGGTGCACTCCGAGGGCGAGGGCGCGGGTCTGTTCGACGACGCCTCACACCTGGCCGCCCGCGTCGTCGCCGAGGTGTTGGGGCACGACCGCTTCGCCGTCACGGTGCGCTCGCAGATCCCGGTCGCCCGCGGCATGGGGTCCTCTGCCGCGCTGGCCGCGGCGGCAGCGGCCGCCGCGGGAGCCGACGACCCCTTCGCCGTGGCCGCCGCCTACGACGGCCACCCCGAGAACGCGGCCGCCAGTGTCTTCGGCGGCCTGCTGGCGGCGACCACCGTCGACGGCGTCGCGATGCACGCGCCGCTTCCCCTCGGCGACGACCTGGCCTTCGTGGCCATGGTGCCCGATCGCGATCTGGCCACACCCGAAGCGAGGGGTGTGCTCCCGGACACGCTCAGCCGCAGCGACGCCGTCTTCAACCTGGGTCGCATGGGCCTGCTGGTGGCCGGGCTGGCCGATCCGGCCCACCTGCCGCGCCGCCGCCACGGAGGACCGCATCCATCAGCCGGCCCGGACCGCGTTGTTCCCCGAGGCGCCGGCGCTGCTCGAGGCCCTCGTCGAGGCCGGCACGTTGGCGGCCTGCTGGTCGGGCGCCGGCCCGACCCTGATCGGGTTCGTCACCAAGGACAGCCAGGATCGGGTGCGAGCCGGCGCCCAGTCCGCGCTGGCGTCGTCGGGTGTGCCGGGACGGGTGGTGGCGCTGCAGGCCGATCACCGCGGCATCGTCTACGGGGACGAGGCCATCGTCGATCTGTAGTCGGGCGGTCCGCTCAGGCCACCCCGGGCGTGACCGGATGGCGCCTGTCGGCCTCGGGGGCCACAGAGGAGAGGCGGAGGACTTCGAGGATGCCTGCGCCGACGGCGAGAAGGGCGAACACCAGCGTGCCGAAGGCGTCGACCGCGTGGTTTCCCGGGCGCACCGCCACGAAGAATGCGGCACCGGCGCACCAGCCGAGGGAGCGGTAGGGGGAGCGTCGGGCGACGAGGTCCAGAAGGAAGAAGAGCATGCTGGGGGCCAGGAGGTAGTAGGGGAACACGACCGACTCGAAGACGAGCCGGCCGCTCACGCAGGCCAGGCCGAGGGCGACCAGCGCATCGGGTCGGCGCAGCCAGGGGCCGCGCCGAGAAAAGGCCCAGAGGCAGACCGCGGTGGCGAAGAGGAGGGGAGCGTCACGGGCCACGGCTGAAGCCACGGTGCCCGTGACGCCGGAGAGGGTCAGCACGGTCGCTCCCGAGACGGCGCCGCCCGCGCTGAAACCACTGAAGTTCTCGAGCGTGGCCCGAGGTGCGGAGACGAGGAACGGCAGCAGGCCGACGGCCACCACGGCGACGGTCGTCACACCCAGGCGGAGCCGGGAGCGGGCGTCGGGAGCCACCAGCACGGCGGGGAGCACGAGAAGGAGGGCGAATTGTTTGGTCAGGACGGCGAGGCCGAAGAGCGCGCCGGCCAGGACCCAGCGGCGCCGGATCGTCTGTCCCATGGCGGCCAGTGCCAGACCGAGGCTCACGATGTCCTGGGGATGGAAGAACTGCACGATGGCGCTGGCGCCCGCAGGCAAGAAGGCGAGGAACACGAACAACGCGGCCGTGCGCGCAGGCGAGTCCGCCTCGGCGGCGCGCAGCAGCGACCAAGCACCGGCGGCCAACACCAGCCAGCCGAGGACGCCCAGCAGCCCTTGCGCCCGGTACCAAGGCGGCAGCGAGTTCGTGGCGACGCCGGATTGGTCGACGTTCCCGCATTCGTTCACCCCGGCTGAGAGGTTCGGATCGCGAGCATCGGACGTCTTGGGCAGATCCGCGGCCCGACCGATGGTGAGGCACCAGGTGGGCGACCCGACCAGGGACGGGAAGGCGGCCACGAGCGGGGCGCTCAGGAGGGGGTAGCCGGGCGGGTTGGGCAGTCCGTCGTCAGCGGCGGCGACGTGCAATTGTCCGAGGCCAGGGCGGACGTCACGTCGGTCAGCGGTGTCGTGTCGCCACCCGGCGGCGGACCTTGCCGGGCCACGACGATGGCCAAGTAACACGCCGCCGCGCCGACGAGCAGAAGCAGCCCGAGGAGCGTGCGGCGCTTCATGGCGCCCATCGTGACCCGTGCCTGATCGGGTCACCTTAGCGAGGGCCCGACCGGAGAGCAGGCCTTCGGCAGAGTCCTTCGACTGAAGGGTGGGCACAGTGACCTCATGGAAAACTGTGCCCGGGAGGCCCGGTTGTCTCATCGTCGTCAACACACACGAAGCTCATTGTGGACCTGCCTGAGGGCGGCGTCGCCGCGCCACCGGCGACCGGCGTCCTGAGTTCCGACGCGCTCGACGAGCAGCGCCGACGGCACCGGCCGCGACCACGGCCGGGACCGCCCGCCGGGGCTCGACCACGCTCGCCGTCGTCGTGATCAGCATGCTCGCGGCCGCGGTGTACCGCCGCGGCGCCTTCTACCCTTCCGATGCCTTCGGCGTGGCCGTCGTGTCGGGCCTTCTCTCGGTGATCGCGCTGGTGCGCTTCAGGGATCGGTTGTCCGTCGCCGTCACCGTGACGGTGGGTGGGCTGGCGCTCTGGTGGTTCGTGCGGTCCGAGGCAGTCCACCGAGCCGCCGCGTTCTTGCCGCTCGGGGCGTCGATGCTCGCATTCCTCGCGGCCTATCTGGTGGTCAAGGCGCTCGACGACCGGGACCGGACCCCGGTGGCGCTCGCCCTCGTTGCCGTGGCGGCCGCCACGGCTGCACTGGGGATCGTCGCTCTGGTGTGGCAGGTCGATCCTCTCGCCCAACGCGTGGGTACTTTTGGCAGCTCGCCACACCGCTCACCCACCCCGGGGCGGCCGCCGCACTTTTCGTGGTCACGCTGGTCCTGGGCTTGGGTCTCGACGTGAGCCGACCGCTCGTTCGGGTCGCGCTCTGCCTCCTGGTGGCGGCACTCATCGGCACGCAGAGCCATTGGAGCCTGCTCGCGCTGGCCGCTGGTGCGTGCTTCGTTCCCGCCCGGCGCTGGTTTGCAGCCTGGTGGCCGCTGGCCGTGGGGATGCTCGTCGGTGTCGTCGTGGTGGCGTCGTCGTCGGGCCACCTCGGGCGGTGGCCGTCCATCGTGTTGGTCGTGGCGCTCGTCGGGACGACGGCGCTGCGCTCGGCGCCCCGATGGGAGAAATCGGTCCCCACGGGCATCGCCGTCGCCGCCCTCGTCGTCGTGGCGGCCGGCGTCACGATCCTCCTGCTCCGGCCGCCAGGGGTGACTGGTCCGGCGGACCCGCCCAGTCAGGGCCAGACGCTCCGCGTGGTCCGCAGCGGCGCACAGCTGGCACACGTCCACCAGCGGGGGCGTCGGCCCGACCATCGTCCATGCGTCGGCCCAGCCCGTCGATCGCTACCCCGGCCTGACGCCCGATACCTATCTGACGGGGTTGGCCGACGGCGGGATCATCGGAGGCTTGCTTCTGGTCGGGGCCGTGAGCACGACGGCCTGGGGTTGTCGTCGGCGCGACGTGCTCACGTCGTGTGCGGTGGGGGCGGCCGTGGCCTTCGCCGTGGCCGGGGCCATCAGCCCGGCGTGGGATCTGCCGGCCATCGCCATCCTCGGCGGGAGCGTGGTGGGGCTGGCCACGCGGGCTCCCGGTGTGAGCGAGTCGCGTGGCGCCTGGCCCGGGACCAAGCGGGGAGTGGGTGCGATGGCGTGGGGTTTGGCCGTGGTCGCGCTCGTCGTGCGTCCAGACCTCGGTCGGGTTCGCCCGCGATGCCGGCGGCGGACTGGTCGTCGCCCAGAGCAACGCGCCGCCTCCGACCCCGACGCCTTCGGCACCTGCTCGTTACATCCTCAGCGGGCCCGATGTGACCGATCCCTACATGCTCCTCTCGCACGGGAGCTACTACATCTACACGAGCGAAGGCACGAGCGCGTACAACGTGCCGGTGCGGGTCGGGCCGAAGCCCGGACGCTGGGGGCCGCCGAGCGACGCCCTGCCGCGGCTGCCGAGCTGGGCGGAAGGTGGACTCACCTGGGCTCCCGAAGTCCACCAGGTGGCCGGCGGGTGGGCGCTCTACTTCACCGCGTTGCTGCGCAACGTCCACCCCCAGACCCACTGCATCGGTGCGGCTTACGCGTCGTCGCCTTCCGGTCCGTTCGTCCCCTCCGACCACACGCTCGTCTGTCAGCTCGATCACCGAGGCTCCATCGATCCACGCGTCTTCGTCGACGGCACGCATCTCGTCCTGCTGTGGAAGTCCGAGGACAACGCCAACCCCT
Organism: uncultured Acidimicrobiaceae bacterium; assembly: GCA_963809715.1. Lineage (GTDB taxonomy): Bacteria > Actinomycetota > Acidimicrobiia > Acidimicrobiales > RAAP-2 > Bog-473. The sequence goes on from CAWEKO010000006.1 coordinate 504,291, forward strand.
ACGTTCCCGGGCCGGACCAGGACGGCAACACCGGGATCTACTCCCAGGAGCTCAGCGCCGACGGCCGCGACCTCCTCGGGCAACCGGTCAAGATCCTCGGGCCGAGCCAGCCCTGGGAGGGGACGATCGTCGAGGCACCCGACATGGTCGAAGCCTGGGGGACCTACTGGCTGTTCTTCTCGGCCAACTGGTACTACTCGCCCTCCTACGGGATCGGCGTCGCCGCTTGCGAGACGCCTTTGGGTCCGTGCTCGGACGTGAGTCCGAAGCCGTTCATCGGCTCGAATCGTCAAGGCCTGGGCCCAGGGGAGGAGTCCGTCTTCGAGAAGGGAACCGACGTCTACCTGCTCTACAACCCGTTCCGAGCCGATGATCCCGGCCCCGTGATTCCTCGCCCGGCGGTGATGGCCCGGGTCGGGTTCACCCCCGAAGGGCCCTACCTGGCCGCGTCCTGACGGATCTGCCCAGGGTCCGAGCGCGCGCCCTCCAACGGGGGTATGGTTTGCCCCGTTTCAGAGACTGGGAGAGAGCTGGGGGAGCGGCATGAAAAGCTGGAAACCACGGGCGCGTATGGCGGTCATCGCCGCCGCGAGCTTCGTTTTGTTGGTGACGGTCCTTCCTCAGATCGCATCGGGCTTCGGCTTGACCTCCTTGGCCAACCGGATCGTGGGCTCCGAGTCGTGCGTGGGGAGCAGCGGCTCGGGATCGAGCGGAAGCTCGAGCACGTGCTGTCCGGGTAGCAGTTCGGGCAGCTCCGGTTCCTCGGGTCAGTGCGGCATGGGCACGGTGACGGGAACCGTCACCGTGACCGGGGCGCCGAAGAAGTTCACGCCTGCCTTCATCGGTGCCGGCGCCTGTCCGACCTCGAGTCCGCCGGGCCAGTTCTGTGCCGACCCGCAGTACGAGTTGGCCTCGAACGGCGTCTACACGCTGAACCTCGCTCCGGGAACGTGGCGGATAGACGGTTTCTACGAGAACAATGCCTACGGGGGCGCGTTCCTCGGGACCGCACAAACCGTGACGGTGACTTCCGGCGGCACCGTCGATCTCAACCTTACGGTCCCGTACGAGAAGGCAGCGTCACTCCACGGGACCATCACCGTGAAGAACGTGCCGCCGTTTGTTCCTTTGTATGCGGTCCAAGTGTTGCTCTGCCCGTCCTTCGCCCCCTACAACGGCGTCGCTCCCTCGATCGCTTGCGTGACGGGGTACGGCTCACCGATCGGCAATGCCAACGGCACCGTCACCGCGCCCTATTCGGTGACCGGCCTGCCCCCGGTGACCTGGACGGCCTATCCAGGCTATTGCGCACAGTCGGGTTGCGGTTACAACGCCAAGAAGGGCGTGACGGTGAATCTGACCCCGGGGGGGAGCAGCACGGCGAACGTGAGCACCGACTTCCTGTTGGCCGGCCAGGCTCTCCTCACCGGAACGATCAGTGTGACCGGCGGACCACCGGCTCGCGGACGAGGTCGGCGTGACGGCCTGCCCTGTGGGTCAGCCGAGCGGGCCCGTGGCGTGTAACACCTTCTACGGTTTGTCGGGCAACCGCTACGACATGGTCCTGGCGGCCGGACAATGGAGTGTCAAGGGCTTCTACCTGGCCGCGCCGTACGACAACGCGGTCGATGGGCCGAACCAGATCGTGACCCTGGCCAAGAAGCAAACGACCAACCTCTTTTTGAGCGTCCCCTACCAGGTTCCGGGAACGGCCACGGGAACCATCACGGTGAAGGGCCTTCCCGCCGGCGTCAAGGTCCAGTCGTACACCGTCCTCGCGTGCCCGTCGTCCGAACCCTGGAACGGTGGGATACCCGCACCGGAATGCGTGAGTGAGTACTCGGGTCCGGGTGGTTTTGGATTCGGTGCCGCCGACCGGGGTGAGGCAAAGAGCGCGAACCCGTCCGCCAACCCACCCGCCGGCTTCTCCGGGGCGGCCAAGGCACCCATCAACCAGTACTCGTTGCCGACCCTGACCGCTGGTGGGTGGTTGCTCTACGCCGGCTACCAGACCGTCTTCGGCTCGGTGTCGAAAATGAAGGGCACGGCGGTCACCATTGCCTCGGGCAAGACGACGCGTGACCTGAGGGTGGCCTACAAGCAACCAGCGCAGGGCGCAGCGACGGGCGTCGTCACGGTGATCGGCGCACCCACCAATGGGTTCGAGTCCGGCGTGATGGCCTGTTCGGGTCTCCCGACCACTGGTTCGTGTCCGGGAGAGCAGCAGGCGTACAGCCAGCAAGGTGGGACGTACACGATGTTGCTGTCCCCCGGGACCTGGTGGCTCGAGGGATTTGTCTACCTCTTCGGTGGACCGGGCGAGAATGAGTCGACCTCGCCGGCCAAGAAGGTCGTGATCACGCAGGGCGTCGAGATCACGAAGAACTTCACGGTCACGGTCAGCGCCTCCTAGTCTCTCAAGGCCGTATCAGCCGGTTGGCCGTCAGCC
>CAWEKO010000007.1:0-591455 GCA_963809715.1 uncultured Acidimicrobiaceae bacterium
CAACGGAACGACCTTATGGACATCTTTTGAGCCCCCCTGCCCGCAGGCCCCTCTCATCCGGGTCCAGTCCGTCCTGACACCCGCCGATTGGGCGGCCGCCCGTCAGATGCGGCGACGCCAAGGCATCACCGGCGCTGCCGTCTACGTTCCGTGGGTCCTCGAAGAGACGCCACGGGCCGAACAACAGCAGTTCCTGGCCGCTCTACCTGCTCCAGTGCGAGTGATTGCCCGCCTTGTCTGGGAGCCGCGCGACCGCAAGGCGCAACCTCTGGAACCTGTGACTCACGGTCAGCGGAGATCGTCCACCCTCCTTCAAGCAACAGAAAGGCCGACCCCATGCGACAACGCCTCCGATCGTGAGCACAGCGCTTCGTGGCCACTATCCCGGCTGCGTGCTGCCTGGTCGGTGGCGCAGCGCTGCGTCTGAGATTGCACCGCGCTTCCGCGAGCAGTGCGCCCACGAGCATCAGTCGTGGATCGAGCCGACGGGCCGGCGGACCGGCGCCGACGCCCGAGGTGAGCGCTCTGAATCCGAGAACCTGTTGCACGTCGAGCGTGAGCATGAGGAAGATTCCGACTAGGGCCGCCCGAAAGAGATGTTCACGACACTGCCCGCCGCGTCCATGTCGCACGAAATATTGTCAGTCGTCGCTGGCTAGCGGCTCGCCACGGTCCGTGGCAGCCCGAAGCGGGCAAGCAAACCTCTGTCGCCGAACCTCGTGATGGCAGAGATGCCGTCGGTCGCCAAGGTCAGCACCATGATCCCGCTGGCCCGATGGACGTCGGCATTGGGGTCCGGGAGGTAGTAGCCGTACGCCGGTTGGTTGTTGGCTCTGGTCGGCACCAGCTTAAGTCGTTGACCCCAGAAACCTAGGCTGCGGAGGAACTCGGCGATGACTCGCGGTCCGGAACTCGAACGGCTCCGGGGGCATCGAGAATTTTGCGTCGTCGGTCAGCAGAGCGACGACTCCGTCGAGATCGCCCTGCGGGAACGCGTCGACGAATCGATCAACGATCTCTGCTTCACGCCCCGCGGGCGCCATCCGCACGCGGTCGGGACCTTCGGGACGGGGGGATCTGCTCGGGCACGTTGGAGGGCGCTGTTGACGGATGCCGGCGTGGACTCGAGCATCTCGGCGACTTCGGAGGCAGAGAAGCCGAGTACATCGTGGAGGACCAGCGCAGCACGTTGCTGGAGTGGCAGCCGCTGCAGGCTGGCCACGAAGGAGAGTGCTATGGACTCACGGGCGTCATAGCGGGCCTCGGGACCGTGGTCGACGTCGATCCTACGAACGCGTCGGGATAGGGCTCGAGCCACCACGGTTCATCGGATGGCGTTGCCTGATCGAATGAGAATTTGGATTCGGACATGTCGGCGGCCTTTGGTCGGCGGGAGGCGTCTCGCAGGTAGTTGAGGCACCGGTTCGTCGCAATGCGGTAGAGCCAGGCCCGGAGCGACCGGCCGTCAAAGCGATCAAGCGCCTGCCACGCGGACAGCAGAGTCTCCTGGAGAAGGTCCTCGGCGTCTTGGAACGATCCGAGCATTCGATAGCAGTGCACCTGGAGCTCCCGGCGATACGGATCGGTCAGCTCCGGGAAGGCGTCGCTGTCACCGGCTCGGGCCCGGGCCAGGGTGGCGTCGGTCATCGATAACCCTTCCTTCGCGTGAGTCCTGATGATGGTTGTAACACCAGCGGCGCCCAAGATTCATCGATCAATCTTGGCTGAGTCAGTCGTCGAACGGTCCTTGGAATCCGGACCGTAGAACCGCTAACGAGGGGCTTATCGCTCGATGATGGAACAGCTGACGCCCTCGCTGCCTTCGGCGAGCGGCTTCATTCCCATGCTGGAAGTCTGAGTCCCAACGTGGGGATCCCCATGCTCGAGGCCTGGGAGTCCGAAACGCACGGCCAGAATCGTTCAACGAGAACCTGAGCCGATTCACCCGCCCGGAGTTGTACATGACCCCACCTGGCACGAGCTTCATGCTGCATCCATTCGATAGGTGTCGAAGTGCCCTCGCAACACCGGAGACGCCCCAGATTCATCGCTCAATTTGGGACCCAGTCGGTGTTTGAACACCCGTAGCACCCGAATGGCGACTCAGGAGGCGAACGATGGCCCTTTCCAGCACTCAGAATGTGTCCGTCGACGGCGGCCGCACAGGATTCCCCGACCGGACGTCGGCTCCCCGTCTTCGACGGAGAGCCGGCGCTGGAAGGCCTTCGCCCTGCTGGTGGTGGCGTACTTCATGACCATCGTGGACCTCACGGTCGTCAATGTCGCCCTTCCGACCATCGGGGTGAAGCTTCACTTCCCCGAGTCCGATCTGCAGTGGGTGGTCACGGCTTACGGGCTGACCTTCGGAGGCTTCCTCCTCCTCGGGGGCCGAGCGGCCGATCTGCTGGGTCGCCGGCGGCTGCTCATGGTCGGCCTGGCTATCTTCACCACTGCGCCTCCCTGGCGTGCGGGCTGGCCACCTCCGACACCTTCCTCATCGTCATGCGCGGGATCCAGGGACTCGGGGCGGCGATCACGCTGCCGGCTGCCCTCTCGATCGTGATGAACATGTTCCCCGAGGGAGCCGAGCGCAACAAGGCCCTGGGCATCTGGGGCGCCATGGGCGCCATGGGCGCGACGATCGGAGTGCTCGCCGGCGGCCTGCTCACCCGCTACCTGGGTTGGCAGTACATCTTCTTCTTCAACGTGCCGATCGGCGCGGCCGTGCTGGCCCTCGCCCCGAGGATCGTGCCCGAGAGTCGGCTGCGCAGCGAGCAGCGGCGCTACGACCCCTTCGGAGCCGTCACGATCACGGCCGGACTGGTGGTCTTGGTCTACGCCATCTCCCAGGCGCCGCAGGTGGGCTGGGCCGCCACCCAGACCGTGGCCATGCTCGCCGCGGCAGCGGCTCTGCTCCTCGTCGTTTTTCGTCATCGAGATCAGGGTCGAGGCACCCCTGCTGCCCATGCGGCTGTTCCGCCTGAGCACCGTCGCCGGATCGAATGCGGTCGGGTTCCTGCTCGGGGGAGCTTCTTCACTTTCATCTTCATCGGCACGTTGTACATGCAGCAGGTGCTTGGCTTCTCGGCCCTCAAGACCGGCCTCGCCTGGCTGACGGCGTCGTCACCTCGGTTGCTTTCGCCGGTCTTTCCCAGATGTTGGTGACGAAGACCTCGGCCAAGATGGTCATGGCATTCGGCATGGCGCTCATCGGGGGCGGGATCTTGTGGGCGACCCAGATCTCGACGGACGGGAACTTCTGGCACGACCTGGCCGGACCGTTCTTCGTGTCGGGTATGGGTACGGCATTCGCCTTCATCCCCGTGTCTATCGGCGCGCTGGCCGGGGTCACCGAAGCGCGACGCCGGCGTCGCCTCCGGTCTGATCAACACCTCTCAGCAGCTCGGCGGCGCCATCGGAGTGGCGGTCGCCTCGTCTGTCGCCGCTTCGCACTTCCGGACCCTGGTCCATCACGGGTACGGAACCGCTGCGGCGTTGACCGGCGGGTTCCAGTGGGCTCTCTGGGTCTGCGGGCTGGCCGGTCTGGTCGCTGTTCCGGTGACCTTCCTGCTCATTCGACGGGCCGAGATGGCCAATGCCATCGCCCTCACGCACGGGCAGGAGGTCGCCAACGTTGCGACGATCGGCTCGTAACTCCAGAAAAGTCGGCCGGCGCTCTGCAGATTTCTGCTCACGCCTAGGCCGTCCCTGCCCCTCGCTTCACATCTACTCAAAGCCAATGCCACAACTCAGCCAGGAGGCAACATAATGACAGTACGTGACCTTTCAAGGACCACCGCCGTCGTCACCGGCGCCAGTAGGGGATTCGGACGGGCAACTGCCATCGCCCTGGCAGGGCGCGGCGCACACGTGGTGGGCATCGCCCGCGGCGAGCCGAATCTCGAGCAACTTCGCCAGGAACTCGGAGACAGGTTCGAGTTCGAGGTCGCCGACGTAGCAGACCCGTCACTACCGGAGCGGTTACTTGCCCAACACCAACCGCAGATCGTGGTGCTCAATGCTGGAGCCACTCCGGTTGCGGGCTCGCTCTCCGAGCAGACCTGGGAGACCTTCAGCACCAACTGGCAGACGGACGTCCGCCAGGCCTTCAACTTTGCGAGGGCCAGCCTTCTCGCCCCGCTCGATCCGGGTTCGGTGGTGGTCATCATCTCGAGTGCCGCGGCGTTGCGTGGCTCGCCGCTGAGCGGCGGTTACGCCGGTGCCAAGGCGACAGTGAAGTACATCAGTTCCTACGCCACAGCCGAGGCGGAATCGCGTTTGCTCGGACTGCGGTTTGTGGCCATTCTGCCCATGCTGACCCCGGCGACGGATCTCGGTGCGGCAGGGGTGGCGGCGTATGCGGAACGCGCTGGCATCGCCGTCGAGGCATTTCAGGACCAACTCGCTCCAATCCTGACGCCCGAGCACCTCGCCAAGACGATTGCCGACGTCGTCACGGACGACAGCTACTCCGAGGCCGCCTATCTCTTGACTGGGACGGAGCTCAGTCCTGTTGCCTGAGTTGGCTCGCCACCCGACCTTGCAGAGAAGCTCTCTAGTCGCCGTCCCAATGCTCCAAGGGTCGATTACCGAGCCCCAAGAGGAGAAATCCCGAAAATCACCCAGGAGGAGAAATGAGCAATTTATTCGAGACCGCCGTCTCGGCGCACGGCGGCTTGGACCGATGGAAACAGGTGACGTCGATCACCGTCGAGGCCTCGATCACGGGGGCCGTGTGGTACGTCAAGAACCAGGGTGACGCGTCAAAGACATTCGCTTCGAAGTTGACACCACGAAGCAGCATCTCGTTGTCGACTTCGTTGGTCAAGACAAGCGGTCGGTTTTCGAGCCTTCCCGCGTGGAGATGCGGACTCGTGACGGGGGACTCATCGAGGCACGTGACGACCCAGAGAAGTCATTCGACGGCCATCAGCTCGAGACCCCATGGGACGACCTTCACCTCGCCTATTTCACCGGGGAGGCACTATGGACGTATCTGAACATGCCATTCCTCTACACCTGGCCCGGCTTCGTCTCCGAAGAGATCGCGCCAATCGAGGTTGAAGGAGAAGCGTGGCGTCGCCTCAAGGTTACGTTTCCCGACAGCGTCAATAGCCACACCCGACAACAGATCTCGTGCTTCGGCCCCGACGGGTTGCTGCGCCGCCACGATTTCACCATCGACATCATTGGCGGGGCGACGGGAATGCTCTACGCGACCGACTACCGCGACGTCGCGGGAAATTATCCCTACCACTCGACGGGGCTACGCCTGGCAGGGCGATTACCAACTCCTCCCCGAGCCGCTTCTGGTGGCCATCGACATGGGCGAGATCACCGTCAGCTGACTTCGCGGGTCGACCAGCACCTATGTGAAGCCCGAGCTCTTCGAGTGTGGCCGCCTCACCGCAACTTCGAGCCGTAGAGACCACAATATCGATCAATAGAGAAGAGAATGACCATGCGCAAACTGATCGAATCGGTACTCGTATCGCTCGACGGAGTCATCGAAGCGCCCGAACGGTGGGCCAACTTCGACGACGAGGACGCGGCCTTGTCAATGGAGCAGCTCGCTCACTTCGACGCATTCGTCATGGGTCGGGTGACCTACCAGAAGTTCTCCGAGAACTGGGGCCAAGCCGCCGGTGATCCCTACATCGACCTCATCAACGCTATGCCCAAGTACGTCGCATCTCGATCACTGACCGAAACCTCATGGAATGCCACCCTCCTCGGCCCCGACCCATCTAGCGCGATCGTTCAGTTGAAGGACCAACCCGGCAGGGACCTGATCAAGTACGGCACCAGCCGCTTCGACGACACGCTGGTTCGAAACGGCCTGATCGATGAGTTCCGTTTCTGGATCAGACCCGTCGTGACGGGCGTAGGCCAACGGCTGTTCGAAGACGTGGACACCGCAGCGCTCAATCTGAGGCTCACAGATGAGCGGAGGCTGGAGAACGGGTCGGTCATCCTCACCTACGTGCCCCGATGACCTCAGTCCGCAACGGCGCGCAGTCGGCATGTCGTCCACTGCCGGTGTGGCGCGGGCTGCGTCTTACATTCGTGTTGGTTCCAACATATGAGAAACTGGAGGTAAGGAGCCGTGGCGAGCGTAACCAACAGTGTGAACACCTCCATCAAAGGTTCCCGTCCGAGGCAATCTTCGTTGTGCTCATCGACCCTGTGGAGCACGCCGCGATTCGACGCGGGCGCCGACGTGTTTGTGTTGGCCGAGGTTGGCGTAGGCACGGCTGGGTCCGCGATCCACTCCACCGCCGACCCCTGACGAGTCGATGTTGAACGGCTGCGTCGCCCATCCATTCGCACGCGCCGGTCCCAGAAAGGAAGATATACGTTGAAACTGACCATTTTCGGGCCCACTGGGGGCACCGGACGCCAATTAGTCGAACAGGCACTTGCGGCCGGCCACAAAGTCACCGCGGTGGCTCGCGAACCAAAATCGGTTGCCATCGCACACTCCAATCTCCTAGTAGTGCAAGGCGACGTCCTCGAACCTGGATGGCTCCAAGCGGGGATGGAAGGAAGTGACGCGGTCTTGTCCGCCCTCGGCACGAGCGCCATGAAGCAGCCGACCAGCATCTACTCCCGAGGCACCGCCGCCATCCTGGCGGCCATGACTACCGCCGGGATAACGAGGCTGATCGCCTTGTCCGCAATTCCGTTGGTTCCCAAGCAACAAAAATCTCTGTTAGAGCGAAAACTGGTTCATCCGACGATGTATCGGTTCTTCGGTGGCGGATACCAGGACATGCGTCGGATGGAGATATCGCTAGAGGGCAGCTCAATCGACTGGACGATCTTCCGCCCGCCCCGACTAACCGACAAACCCATGACGGGCAGCTCTCGTGTCGCCATCGACGCTCCGCTCAGCAGAGCCTGGAGTATTTGTCGCGCTCGACCTAGCAGACGCCATGCTCCAAGCTGTCAGTGATCGTCGCCTTTTCCAGCATCATGTTGCGATCGCGTACTGATAGGGCACTCCATGAACAGCTGGAAGATGGGCGCAAACGAAGTCACCGAGCGCCCGCCGCGCAGTTCGCGGAAAGGCGACTCCTTTGAACACACTAATATCTTCAACTCTGCGCTTCACCTCGACGTCGACCTCAACTGGCGTTTTGTCGTGGCCAGAGGCGACCGAAGGCACGCTCCTGATGGGCCTCGGCGAGGGCATGAACAAATACGATCCAAGGCAATTTTTCGGACTGGCGAGATAGTGGCGGCCGACGGGTTGGGTAATCAGTCCGGCGACTGGTTCACGGTCGCTGCGAACCACGCAGTAGGGCACGGCGACCGGCAGAACTCAGCCCAGGATCAGCGGCAGGTGGACGCGACAATGAGAGCGGGCGAACGAGCGTTGGTCCTCCATGGTGGCGGATCGGCAGGCAATGCGTGGGAGATCGGCGTCATTGCCGGCCTGTTTGATACCGGGCTCGATGTGACGAAGGCCGATCTGACCATCGGGACGTCGGCCGGGTCTACCGCTGCGGCCCAAATAACGAGCGAAACCCAACCGACCCAACCGCTTGCCAGCATCCTGACGGCTGCACCCCAGCCACGGAGTGGTCCGGTTGGATCCGTCCGTGCCCGATTCCGAATGTGCCGATGGCGAACCATATGGAGATCACGAGCGAGATCATCGGCGCGGCCGAGGATGCGGCCGACATGCGCCCAGAATGGGTGCGGCGGCGCTCGCGATGGATACTACGTCAGGCAGTTCTGGACAGGCGCAGTGGCGCGCCACCGTCGCCGCTCGGTTGCCCAGCCAGCACTGGCCACAACAACCGATGCTCATCGTGGCTGTCGATGCCGATACCGGTGAACCGGTCGTGTTCGACCGCGACAGCGGAGTCGACCTGGCGGACGCAGTTGCCGCCAGCTGCGCCAATGGGTTCGGTGTCCCTCCTTACAGTATCGGCGACAAGCGATACATCGACGGCGGCTACGGACGCAATGAGAACGCCGATCTGGCAGCCGGTTACGGGCAGGTGTTAGTGCTGTCGCCGTTTGGTGGAAGGTCAGGGCATCCGGCGCAATGGGGCATGCAACTTGCGGCGCAGATCGACGAACTCCGCGGAGGCGGCGGCAGAGTCGAAACCATTTTCCCAGACAGCAACTCGAGCGACGCCTTCGGCGTCAATATGATGGACCCCACGACTCGTCCGCCCGCCGCACGTGCCGGGTACGACCAGGGAAGAGACGTTGCTGAACAACTCATCGAATTCTGGCGTTGACGCCCACGAAACCCGGAATATCTCTGTTCACGTATCCGGCGCGCCAGCAGGCCACATGGCCCATCACGAGGCTATAGTCCGCGGCTACGGCCTCACCATGACCCAGTACGCAGCGTTATTTGGAGACCCGGAGTCTCAAGCATCTCCGTCAGTTCGAGAGCCTTCACCAGCGAGCGGCTTGCCAGGTCGATCAGGTGGCGTTGTGTCGGGCTGACCCACTGAACGATCTACTGATCGCGGCTGCGGCCGCAGGGCACCGTTCGTCGGATCGGCGACAGGCCGTGAAGTCGCACAGTCGGCACAGCGCGCCACCAGTCGGCATTGTGCCTGCGGAGCGCTGGCGTAGCCGTTGGCGGGTGAGATTGGTGACGAGCACCTCACAGATCCGGGATAGCTGTATATGTTGATGGCTGCTAAGCCCGTCGAATAGAGAGGCGGTGGCGAGATGCCGTCGCGCTCGTATGGCGAGCGCAACTGTGCGACCACGTTCAGTGAGCGTCACTGCTCGGGAGCGTTCGTCCCGACCCGGGTCGCGCGTGACAAGTCCACCTGTTTGGAGTCGGTCCACCAGGCGAACTGTCCCAGAATGGGTGAGGCCGAGAATCTGGCTGAGTTGGCGCAGCGAGCCGTGAGGCGAGAAGTCCAGCAACGCGACGAGCGCCGTCGCCGCAGCGCTATCCAAACCGTCGGATTCGGAGCCAAGTTCTCGCAGTCGATCGGTCAGCCCGACGGCCGTTGCAGCCAGCAGATTTGCCAGTCGAGACTCGTCATCAACCAGACTTCCCATTCCAACAAGATAGATGCCGCAGCCCTAAAAAGATATGATTGAGTCATACATCTCGTCCGAAGGAGGACCTGTGACTGGACTTGTCGCCGCCGCAGAAATTGAGATTGCCGCTCCGGCCTCGGCCGTTTGGGAGGCACTGACCGATCCTGAGTCCATCAAGCAATACTTCCTCGGCGCCACTGTCGAGACTGACTGGCAACCCGGGAGCCCAATCACCTGGTCAGGCGAATACAACGGAAAACCCTTCCAGGACAAAGGAACCATCATCGACGCACAGCCCGAGCGTTTGCTTGTGCTTAACCACTTCAGCCCCATGACCGGACAGCCAGACCTGCCGGAGAATTACCACACCATTACCTACCAACTCGCAGAACGCGACGGCACGACCAACCTGTCCTTGCGCCAGGACAACAACGGGAGCGACGAGGAAGTCGAACATTCGCGCACCACCTGGCAGACCATGCTCGACGCGATCAAGCAAATTGTCGAAACGGAACTGGCCAGTTGAATGACCAACTGGGAACCGGTCCCCACCCATAAATGGTGTTGACCCGCTTTACCATCACCCGATCCTGAGCCAGGACGATTCGGCCTAGATCACCTGGCGGCCGCCCGCTATCGAACTGGCTGGAACGAGTGGGCGTGGACACGGTGGGACTCGCAAACAACGGGGTGGGGCCACTGGGACTTCGCTCTGGCGTCAACGAATTTACCGGCTGAGCAGTCCGCCCGGCCCACGCCGCCGAGGAACAGAGCGCCGTGCGCCTGACAATGATTGATGGATCATCGGCTTGCTGATGTCAGATATCAATTGTCGACGTTTCGCCACTGAAGAGGGGCAATGGCTTTTGGATCATTTCCTGGGACGCCTGACTACCGGAGCTATGGATGCTCAGGGTCGCGGGAGAAGTGACCCGAAGTTTGCCCGAAGGTCGGTGGGATCCCACGAAAATCCCGTGCGTCCAGCAGCTCGGGACGCCATGACTGCAAAGGAGCACTCATGACCTAACCGAGCGACAAGCTCACGACGACCAGCCGGTGCAAGTCCGGTCTGGGGAGACGCCAAGGTCCCCGGTAGTGAAGCCCCCGAGGTCGGCCGAAATGCCGGGTTCGAAGCGGGGTGGAGCAACTTGGCGGTCCGCAACATGAAGTGAAGCTTGCAGCGTCGTTATGTGGCCTGCGAAAGCAGGGGAAAGGGAGAGCCGAGCTCATGGGATTTGGGCGAAGGCCACGGACAGCACCTCAGATCTTGGAGCGGGTGCCCACGAACTCCCCGGCGCATGGAGCGTGGAACGTCAAGCAGGCCGTCGTGGGAACTGGAGAGGCCCTCCTCGGTCCTCATCCTGTGGGGATGCGGAGTGCGTCTGTCTATAACCGGCGAACCCGGGAAGTGACAGAGAGCCGAGAGGGAGTCGGAGGGGGTCGTAGTAGTGATGACGGGCGGGACAACACAACCCGCCCCGAGCGAAGGACCCCTGCTTCACCGATGCACGTAGAGGATGCGACGGAGTAGGTCAGTGTCAGAACGACTAGATCAACCAACCGGTGCCGACGAAGACGGCGACCCTCAGACCCGCACTCGGGCCAGAGACGTCGCCCGCGACGAAGGCGTCAGTAATCTCCAAGCCCTCCAACGTGTGCTCTACCGCAGTGCCAAGCAGGATCCAACGCGCAGATTCCACGCCCTCTACGACAAGCTCACCCGCAGTGACGTGATGTGGCAGGCGTGGGTCAACGTGGCCACCAACCACGGTGCGCCCGGCATCGACGGGGTCTCTATCGACTCGGTCGAAGCCGGGGGGACAGAAGGGGTCAGGTCCTTCCTCGACTCTCTCGCCGCAGAGGTGAAGGCACAGAGCTATCGCCCCAACCCTTGCGACGGGTGAAGATCCCCAAGGCCGGCAAACCTGGTGAAACCAGGCCGCTCGGCATACCCACCCTGCGTGACCGGGTGCTCATGAGTGCGGCGAAGCTGGTCCTCGAACCAATATTCGAGGCCGACTTCAGTCCGGCTAGCTTCGGTTTCCGACCGAAGCGGTCAGCTCATGACGCACTTGAGGTCATTCGCCAGAGTGCGAACGCAGGGGCACACTGGGTGCTCGACGCCGACATCAAGAGTTGTTTCGACGAGATCGACCAGGGCGCACTGATGGTCCTGATCGAGCGCCGGGTCTGTGACCGGGCGATGTTGAAGCTGCTTCGGAGTTGGCTGCGGGCCGGGATCATCGAAGGAGGGGTGTACTCAGTCGTCTCGTCGGGAACCCCACAGGGTTCTCCGATCTCACCGTTGCTCTGCAACATCGCCTTGAGTGTCCTCGACGAGGAACTGACCAAGGCGAGACGCCAGACAGGAAAGCTCATCAGGTTTGCCGACGACTGGGTCGTCCTCTGTCCGTCAAAGGAGAGGGCCGAGACGGCCCGCTCCCTCGCCGAGGCGGTGCTGGTCACCCTCGGGCTGCGTCTGCACCCCGACAAGACCAGGATCGTCAACCTCACCGGCGGGGCAGAGGGCTTCGACTTTCTGGGCTTCCACAATCACATGTGCGAGTCCGTGAAGTGGCCCGGCCGGTATTACCTCCAGAAGTGGCCGTCGGAGCGGGCCATGGCCTCCATCAGGGCCAAGGTCAAGGACATGACCCAACGGCGATTCACCGGGTCATCGCTCGACGCTGTGGTGGATCGGCTCAATCCCGTGCTGCGGGGCTGGGCCGGCTACTTCCGACATGGAAACTCATCGAAGAAGTTCGCCATAGTCAACAGCTACGTCCACCAACGGATGGCGATCCTGGCCAGCAACAAGCACGGACTTTCCGGGCGCAACTGGTCCACTCGGTTCAACTACGGGTGGCTCACGACCCTCGGGATCTACCGGCTGAGTGGAACCGTGGATTACAGGACTGCGCATGCACCGGGGTGAACGGTGTCGGGAAGCCGTGTGCCGGAGAACGGCATGCACGGTTTGAAAGGGGGCCGCTGGGGAGGTCGACGCCATGCTGCGGCGGCTGCTGGTCCCGGGCCGGTGTGCTGTGAGATGCCACCAACATGGCCTGGTCGGGACCTCAACCGCAGCAGCGGAAGCTGAACCAGCGGCCTACCTCACACGGATTCAGGATTTTGTAAGGAGTCGGTTTCCATTGAGACCCTGGGATTGAGTAGTTGCTCGATGAATAGAGGGTCCCGCCTACACGGGGCACTGTCGTGGCAGATTCAATTGTTGAAATTTGTGGGCACATCCCGGGGCGGTTCACAGTGTGATGCTGGCCACCTCGTAGGCGGCCTGCCGCTCGGAGGTGGGTACCGATCGGTCGACGGCCCGCGACATGCTGTCCGAGCGTGTCTTTACGTGTCTTTACGGTGCGGGAAGGAGAGGGACCGTGAGAGAACCTGAGGGAATCGCAACGCAGCTACCAGGCATGTCCTCGGAAAGTGCCTGGTCAAGAGGCCGGGAACTCCACATTCGCAATGTAGAGGCCGAGGGTTCGAGTCCCTTCACCTCCATCAAAGGCCCAGGTCAGAGGGCCGAAGTGGGATCCTCAGAAGTTCAGATTCTCCGACGTGTCTGTACGTGTCTTTCTCGGATCACATCCCGAGCGAATTGGCCCATGTGAGCTCGTCACGTTGGCATCAGTTACACGGTTCCGTGTGGTGACGAGCTCAGAACCTGAGGAAATCGAAACGCCACTATCAGCGATCTCGTCGGAAAGAGCCTGGTCAAAACGCTGAGAACTGTACGTTCGCAATGAGGCCCAAGGGTTCGAGTCCCTTCAGCTCCCCAAAGTGTCATTGTGCGAAACCGTCGGGTATGGTGGTGAGGCGTATGGGACGCCTCCAGGTCCGCGGAAAGGGCTGAGCCCACCCATCGACAGAGCAGCACTTGTGCGTCGTTGTTCACGTTCCTCCTTTCGACCGGCTTCGCGGACCGGCTGGTAGCGAAAGGAGGCTGCGATGGCAACGGCTGCGCTCCCTCAAGATCCTGACCTCGGGCAACTCCGCAACCAGGCACGTGAGCTAGAACGTGCGGTTCGCGGCGGCGAGCCGACCGCGCTTGCCCGGGTGTCTCGCTGGCACCCCGAACCACCGGTGCCCGACAGGTTTCCGCTGACCGCGGCCCAGCTTGTACTGGCCCGCGAGCACGGCTTCGCTAGCTGGGCCCGTCTACGCCGTTACGTCAAGATCGTGACCGACCGTGCCTGGACCCCCGGCAAGCCCGCTCCGGCAGACGAGTCGTTGGCCGATCGGTTTCTCCGATTGGCTTGCCTGACCTACAGCGACGACCAACCCGCTGATCGCGCCGCGGCCGCTCAGCTTCTCGCCGAGCATCCCGAACTTCCCCGACATGACCTGTTCGTCGCGGCCGCGTGCGCGGATCCGACGGCGGTGCGCCGGCACCTTACTGCGCGACCATCCGCTGCGACCGAGACGGGTGGGCCGCATGGCTGGTCGCCGCTGCTCTACCAGGCATACGCCCGCCACGACCCGCACGTCGAGCGGGCGGCCACGCTGGAGACGGCCCAGTTGTTGCTCGACGCCGGCGCGGACCCGAACGACGGCCGGTTCTGGCACGCCCTGCCCACCCCATTCACGGTGCTCACCGGCGTGCTCGGCCACGGCGAGCACCGCCAACCCTGGCATCGGCACGCGATCGCGTTCGCCCGGCTGCTGCTGCAGACCGGGGCGGATCCGAACGACGGGCAGACCCTCTACAACCGCATGTTCGGCACCAACGACGACCACCTGGCCCTGCTCTTCGAGTACGGCCTCGGTCGCAACACAGCCGGCCCCTGGCATCGATTGCTCGGCGAGGCACTCGAGTCACCGGCTGAGATGCTGCGGGTCCTGCTGGCCTGGGCCGTCACGCACGACCAACGCCAACGGGTCACCCTGCTCGCCGAGCACGGCGTCGACATCGTCAGCCCATTCAGCGAAGGACGCGCCCCCCGGCGCCGTACCCCGCTCGAGGTCGCGCTCACCAGTGGCCATCGAGAGCTGGCGGATGTACTCACAGCGCTGGGCGCCCGGCCACCTCGACTCAGCGCGGCCGACGCCTTCGTCGCAGCCGTCATGGCCGGCGACGCCGACGCCGTCGCGCGCACCGCTCCCGACGTTATCGAGGCGGTGCGACGAAAGCGGACTGGGCTCGTCACCTGGGCCGCGGCACAGGGAGCGCCCACCGCGGTCGAGCTGCTTGTCTCGGTGGGCTTCGACGTGAACGCGCTTGGCCGAAGCGACGTTGCTGGCAACCAGCCCTGGAACACCGCCCTGCATGTTGCGGCCGAGAGAGGTGACCTCGTCCTCGTCCGGACGCTATTGAATCTGGGCGCCGACCCCAACATTCCCGACAAGCGTTACCAGTCGACGCCTCTGGGCTGGGCGCGCTACTTCGACCAACCCGCGGTCGCCGCCCTGCTCGAACCGGCAACCCGTGGCGAATCCCCCACTGGCAAAAATGATGGGGACAGCCGAGGTGGGTAATGTTGCGGCTCGCCCACCGACGGAGCTGAATGGAGGAGACCATGGTCAACCCGATTCCTGACACCTATCCCCGGGTGATGCCGTATCTCTATATCGATGGGGCGCAGGCCGCCATCGACTTCTACACCGACGTGCTGGGCGCCGCTGTGCGGATGACGATGCCCGGCCCCGGCGGCAGGATCGGTCACGCCGAGCTGAGTATCGGGGACTCGGTGATCATGCTGGCCGACGAGTTCCCCGAGATGGGAGTCCGTGGGCCGAAGTCGGTGGGCGGCACGCCGGTGGCTATCCATGTGTACGTCGACGACGTGGACGCCACGTTCGAGAAGGCCCTTGGCGCCGGGGCTAAAACGCTGCGCCCGGTGGAGGACAAGTTCTATGGGGACCGGGGAGGGGAGTTCGAGGATCCTTTCGGTCATCGATGGAGCATCGCCTCTCACATCGAGGACCTCACACCGGAGGAGATGGAGCAACGGATGGGGCAGCTGCCCGGCTAGAGCCACTGCCGATGGCTTTCGTCGTCCGCTACTGGCGAGGGGTACTGGCCAGCCCTCGCGGAGAACTGTGGTTCGGTGCGCACACGCGCGCAGCCCCCGAGGAGATGCGCGCTATGGCCGAAAAGCTGAGGACGGCTCTTCGCCACACCGGCCGGCCAACGCCCAACCTCGATGACCTGCTTCTCCACCCCGCGACCTCATAGGTCGCGACGGAGCCGCAACCCGCCTCGGGGCATGCCGCAGTTCAGAGGGCCGGGTCGTCAATGCTGGGTGCATCCACGCCGGGCCGGGGAGCCAAAACCCCAGCTGAGCCGCAAGAGTCGGGGCCGAGGAGCAACCGCCTTCTCATCCGAGTCTTTGGCGTCTGGACGTGATGATGGCGCGGCGGCGCCCCGCGGTCCCAGCTGATTGTGGGGTGGCGGTCAGTACCCGGTCGAGGTCGGGCGTCGAGCGCCAGTTGCGAGGCAATGCCGCCATCGTTCGCTATGCGTCACACTGACTCAGTAGCAGCACGCAGAGCGTGAGGTCGACTCCTGAGTCGGCACTTTGAACCATCACTCCCCGACGTTCATTGATCACGCGGAAAAGCTCGGATCGTCGGACCGACCATTGACCGAGACGATGCGCGGCGGTAGCGTCCTTCGTATTGCGCCGACGGTCGCAGTGGGCTCGCCGGAGTTTCATCGGAACCCGGCGTGGGGGGAGTCTCAATGAAGAAGCGGTGGGCAGGTCTGGTTCTCGGCGGCGCCATGATCGTTGGTCCGTTGGCCGCGTCCGCCTCCGCGGCCTCAGATCCGGTGGTGCAGGTGCAGACCAGCGCCGCGGTCGACCTGAGCAACACCGGCAGCGTCCAGACACAGGTCGAATCGGTGGTTCTCAGCAAGGGCTCTTGGACGATCACTTCCAATCTGAGCGCGATCAACTTCGGTGCAGGCGACTTCGTGCGCTGTCACCTGCAGTCGGACGCAACGCCGATCGATGGAGGCGCCACGGTCTTTCTGGCCAACCGGGTGGCGAACATCGTCAACGCCGGCACCGTGGTCACCACCAATAAATCGACGATTGCGCTGTTCTGCGATCACGACCACAACGCGGCCACCGCGAACCAGTTCTACATAGATCCCGGCGCCACGATTACCGCGGTGGAGGGTGGGCCCATCAAGGCACCAGGCATCTCCGCCTCCCAACCGACGGTGGTCGAGGGGCGCAGCACAGCCAACACCCCGCTGGCCGAGAACTCCTTCACCCCCGTGACGACGATCAAGGTGCCCCAGGGCAAGTGGTCCGTGCATGCCAACGGCTCGGGGGTCAATTTCAGTGACTTCGACTGGGCGTACTGCGTCGTGTCCACGTCGGCCGGATCCGTCTCGGACAACTACACCGAAGCGGGCACCGACGGCACCGATGCGGCCGCGGCCGACCTCGACCTCGAAGCCAAGGTCACCGTGCCGGCGAGCGGGGCCACCCTCACCTTGAACTGCGAATCTGACTTCTCCACCACCCCGTACATCGATGCCGGGGCCACGCTCATCGCCACGAAGACCGCGGCAACCGTCGTCGCCGTCCCCCAGGTCGAGATCTCTGACACCGGGGGCACGCTGACGACCCTGGCGACCAAGACGATGCCCGCCGGTTCGTGGCGGATCACCGGCGAAGTCGGAATCGAGTACAGGAATCCCAACAACTCGGTGGGCGGTGTCCGGGACTTCGTGCGGTGCCAGCTGCAGGCCAACGGTCACATCATCGGCAGTTCGCAGACGCAGGAGATCACCGAAGAGGGCAATATCCAAGACATCGTGGACAGCGCCAACAAAACGTCATCGAAGTCGTGGACACTCGGCATCGCGTGCTCGCATGATGGCAACAACACCGGGACGGGGCACTGGGCGGTCGACCAGGGTGACCTGGCTGCGGTCAACCAGGGACCCATCGGCTGACCGGGCCAACTCAATTTGTCCTGCCCGCGGGCAGCGGAGGGCATGTGTCAATGCCCTTCGTGCGGGTAGTCGCTGGTTCGTGACGGGTCTCGAGCCGTAGTCCGACCGGAAGCGGGGTTGGTCCTCGTAAAACCGGCACGTACACCGGCTCGCTGCGTTCCCTCATCGACGAGTTGGGCCGCCTTCCCGGCATCGGGCCCAAGTCGGAACAGCGCATCGCCTTCCACATCCTGAAGGCTCGCCGATGTCGCGAAGCCATGAACTGTCCATGCCCGACGATCCTGGCTCTGTGCCCCCCGTAAGGTCACGAGGTCTGAAAGGGATAACGCAACCTGCGCCAGCGTCAACCGACGCGGGGCGGCCCGCTCAGCGCGTGTGTCGCTCAGCTGATGACAAAGGTCCCGTGGGTGCCGAAGGCGGGGCAGACCCAGTTGCCCGGCTTTGCGGTGGTTCCGACCGCGGTGCCGGTGGTATTGACCTTGCCCACCTCCAGACAGTCACCTTGCTCATCGGTGCCTTCCGAAATGCTGAACGCAAAGGCGCTCCCCCCTTGGGCCCAGGTGCCCGAGTCGTCGACGCTCATCGTGATGGCATAGGTGTTGCCCGAGGCGATGCTCATGGAGCCGTTGAAGCCGCCGGTCGTGGTCCAGGTATAGGTACCGGGAACGATGTGTCCAGCAGTCCTGGGCCCGATGCCCGTACGCGCCAACGCACCGGTGTGCCCGCCTGCGGCAGGTGCAGCCTTGGCGATGTAGAAGCTTCCGCTCGAGTGAAAGCCTGGGCAGGCCCAGTCGCCCGGCTTGGCGGCGAACGAGATCGCCTTGCCGGTGTTACTGACATGTCCGGCGAAGACGCAGACTCCGCCCGCGTCGTTGCCGCCGGTGATGCTCAACCCCGCCGTCTTGCCGGCCTGGACCCAGGTGCCAGAGTCGCCTTCAAAAGTGCTGGTATAGGTGTTGTTCGAAGCGAACGTGACCGTCCCGCGGTCGAGGCCGTCGATGAACCAGTTGTACGTGCCGGGCTTCAGCGGGGTCGCGTTGGGTGACGCCTCGGGTACCGAACGCTTCATCGGGTCGTTGGACTGTGCGCCGGCAAGACCGGCCCCGATACCGATGACACCGGCGAGGCAGACCGTCGCCCCTGCCGCGGTCACGGCGGACCATCTCTTGAGGTTTGTCATGGCGAGCCAGTGATAGTCATGTTCGTTGGGTCCACCCGATATGACGTTGCGGGCCTCGATCGCGACATCGCCATCAGCCGGTGCGGGAATCGCAGCGGACGCCCTGAAGGGCGTGACCTTACGTGACCTTATCGAGAGGGAAGGGGAGGGATTGTGAGGGAACCTGAGGGGATCGAAACGCCGCGACCAGCAATCTCCTCGGAAAGTCCCTGGTCAAAACACTGAGAGCCAGACATTCGCAATGTAGAGGCCGAGGGTTCGAGTCCCTTCACCTCCACCAAAAGGCCCAATTCAGACGCCCAAGGTGGGATCCCAAAAAAATTCATTTGGTCCGGCCCGGCTTTTCATGACCCTTCTCCGTGAGGAAGCGCCGACGAGCGCTACGGGCGTCCGTTGGCGTCAATCCGGCACCAATCAGGAAGAGGTCGGAGTCAGGCCGATCGGTAAATCTACCTTGCGTCATTGCAATCCTAGTGAAAGAGTGACTGGCGTTGGCGCTCGATCTGAAAAAGGTGGAACCAATGTTCTCGACGGGATACCAGATCAGGCGGCTGTTGTTCGCCGGAGTTGCCGCCGTTGCGCTCGGTGGCGCCGGGCTGGCCGAAGCTTCTGCTTCATCGGCCGCCGCGCTTCCCACGTTGTACGCGTCGCCGAGCGCCACGCCGAGCGCGGCCGGCACCTCATGTGCGACGGCGAATTTCTCGACGATCAGCGACGCGGTGGCAAGTGCGGCCAGTGGTGACACCGTTGTGGCATGTCCCGGCACTTACGCCGAAGATGTCGTCATCACCATCCCGCTGACTCTTGTCGGCGAGTCCGCCACCATCAACGCCACCGGGCTCCCGGGCGCCCCGACTGGCGCCATCCTCGGGCAGGCTCCCTACAACGGGATCACCATCGAATCCTCCAATGTGACCGTTGAGGGGTTCAAGGTGAAGGGCGCAGAGGGCGAGGGGATTCTGGCGGTCAATCCGAATCCGGTCGCGGGTCCGGTGGTTGGGGGAAAGCAGCTCTTCACGGGCACGCCGTTGAGCGGCATCACGATCGAGGACAACGTGGTCAAGGGCAATGACCTTGGGTTCAACAAGAAGAAATCCCCCTATTTCCCTTGCACGCCGAACGGTGGAGCGGACTGCGGCGAAGGCATCCATCTCCTGAGCGTCGCGGACTCTATGGTCCGTGGCAACCAGTCGGTCGGAAACTCCGGTGGGATTCTGCTGACTGACGAGTACGGCCCGAACCACGGCAACGTGGTGCGCCGCAACTACGTCGTCGGAAACACCAAGGACTGTGGCATCACCTTGCCGGGGCATAATCTGGCATTCAATCCTGCGACTGGTCAGCTGGACCCGACCTTCGGGGGCGTGTACGACAACTTGGTCGTCCACAACGTGGTCACGGGCAACGGAGTTGCGGGCTTCGGTGCTGGCGTCGGTATCTTCGCTCCGGAGACCTTTACCGGCTCTTACGACAATACGGTCTTGAGCAATTTGATCGAAGGCAACGGCCTCGCCGGTATATCGGTGCACAGCCACCAGGCGAACGCCGACGTCGACGGTAACGTCTTCACCGACAACACGATCGGCCAGAACAACGTCGATCTGGCCGACGGAGCGGACCCGCCGGGCCCGGCCGACACCGAGACGACCGGCATCCTGGTGTGGTCGGCTGCCACCGTGTACAACGTGGCCATCAAAGGCAACACAATCTTCGACGACACGTACGGCGTCTGGTACACGCCAAATACCGTGAGCGTAAAAGCCAACTCCAACTCGTTCTCCGTGACCACGAACTTCTTCCAGGCCTGACCCACCCCTAGCGAACCGGATACCCGTCGGCGCGCACGCCCCCGCGACCGGCGCGCCCAGCTTTATGGTCACTGGTGCCTCGCGGGGAGCCGTGATCCGTCCAACAGGGACATGGTGCAATCTGCTTGCTGACCCCTCTCACATGGGCGGTGTTTCAGGACATGTACAGAGTTGGCGCTGCGTGTAACGGACTCGGAATCGGACCACCATGAGGAAGTTGTGGGTGCGGGCGTCGCCGACAACGATCGACCAGCCCTTTGTCGGTGCGACGCCGTGAAGCGCCTTCTGGCAATCCGAAAGATCATCGTCTGGCGGTCGTGGTCTCGTAGTCCTTGTGGCGGGCGCATGCACCTCGACGTTCTCTGATCGGTCAACGACCGGTTGGCCGCGACGTCGAGGGCATTGACCCGCGACGAGCTTCGTGTTAGGACCGCGACGGGACAGCCACGAGATGCCTCTGGCTTTCGAGTCGTCGATGGCGTAGCGACCTCATGCTCTCCCGAGCCTGAGCCTCCCGACGTCGCGGGCGATGACAGACGACGGGGAATATCAAGAAAAGGAGAAATCATATGAAACTCAGTAAAACCCTCGCCGCGGCGGCAGCAACGACTTGTGTCGCACTGGGAGGACTCGTCGGGGGATTCGTCGCGTCCGGCACGGCGGCGACGACGGCAAAACCCGAAATCGACCGTGCCAACGCGAGCATCGGCCTCCAAGGACCGCTCAAGGTCATCGGGTGCGCCGGTGAGGACGGGATCAAGTACGACACGTACTCCGGAAAGTGGATAGGGTCCGAGAGCCAGATCATGCCCGACCCCACCGACTACCCGCTGTCGGGCGCTCTGACCGTGAGCGGCATCAAGTGGACGATCAACCTCACCACCGAACGCGGCGTCTGGACGAGCAATATCGTGCTGACCAGTCCGGCCGGTGCGGTCACCTACAAGGGGACGATGACACTGGTCACCCAGGGACTTCCCACCGCGACGGCAGCGCCCGCCACGGGCCGCGGCTGGATTTACGCGCCGATCAAGCTTCCCGACGAGAGTGCCGCGACGGGTGACGACTCGCTGGTCGCCAACGTGGAGTTCCCGAACCTGACCACAGGCGGAGGCTCCGGGTTCTTCGGGGACCTCGGCGGAGGGCCGTCCGTGCCCGATTTCTCGGTCGTGACGAACACCTACCCGGCGACGAACAACGAGCACTGCTAGCGCGCCCTGATGCGCTAGCGGCGGACATGGCATGAGCGACGGCGGGCGTGCCCCTTCTGCGGAGTGGGTACGCCCGCCGCCTCATGTCGCCATTTCGTCGTTCGACGTGCGGTCCCCTGGCGGGGCGAGCGTGCTCAGCTACCGAGCAGGTCGGGTGAGGTCGACCCGCCCCTGCGGTGCATTGGGCCCTCAGCGGTCGAGGAATGCACCCTAGAATTTGAGACGATGTCTCAGAATCGAGCGATCGGGCTCCGCGAACGCAAACGGGAGGCCGCCCATGATCGCATCGCCGGCGAGGCGGCCCGACTGGCGCTCGAGCAGGGTGTCATCGCGACGAAGGTCGACCAGATAGCCGATGCTACCGCCGTGGGGCGTGCTTCCCTCTTTCGGTACTTTGACTCGAAGGAGCTTGCCATCGCTGCAGGGGTTCGTCGGCGTCTGGCTGCACCTGATATTCGCCGCCCTCGAACGCCGACTCATAGACCCTCCACTCGAGGATGCCGTCATCACCGCGTTTCGGAGTTTGGGCGGCGACTTCACCGAGATCCGCGACATCGTGCCGTCCCAGGCCCGACTCTGGCGATCCTCGGTAGCGCTGAGCGCCTGGACCCTTCAGGTGTACGTGGGCTACGAGGAGGCGATCGCCGGCGCCTTGGCACCGAGATTCGACCGAATC
Organism: uncultured Acidimicrobiaceae bacterium; assembly: GCA_963809715.1. Lineage (GTDB taxonomy): Bacteria > Actinomycetota > Acidimicrobiia > Acidimicrobiales > RAAP-2 > Bog-473. The sequence continues at coordinate 21,824 of CAWEKO010000007.1, forward strand.
GAGCACGATGACCCGCGTCCCCGTCTGCTCGGAGCCCACGCGATGACCTCGATCCCGTTCGCACTCGACCACTGGGTTGCCGCCGACGGCGCAATCGATCTCCCGCTTCTCATCGAAGGCCATCTCCGCTCGTTGGCCACGGTCGCACCCCCAGTGCTGCAACCATCGACCACGAGGAGGACGGCGTGACATCTGAGGCCGGCCATGTACCGCGGGGAACGGCCGCCCTCGAGGCCTGGCGTCAGGTTCGACGCATGCTCGACGACCTGACCGCGTCGATCGAGAGTGAGGCCGAAACGGAGCTCGAACTGCTGGAGGGTATCCGGGTTCTTGCACGGACGACGGCACTCTGCAGTGAGCTGTCGGTCGATATCGATCCGGATTCACCGTGGTTCTTCAGCATGAACACCGAGGTCCGCATGCTCGGCGGTCCGAATCCCGACGGCGAGTACTACCTTGCGATGATCGACGGCACGCGGCGCTACCGGGTGAGCGGCCGCCGCGGCACATCAGCCTACGTTGGACTCCAGGTACTGGCGGGCGTCGGACTGACCCCTCGCCGAATGGCAGCCTATGTCTCCGATCGTGACCTCCAGCTCGACAGGGAGGGTCGGTTCACGCTTCTCCTGGCGACCGAGCGGCCACCGGAGGACGAACTCGCCAACGCCATCTGGGTGTCCATTCCTCCGGATGCCTCCGCTATCCTCGTGCGCGAATACATCGCCGACCGCCAAGTCGAGCAGCTTGCCGAGCTCTCGATCGTGATGGTAGATCCGGTCCCTCCGCTTCGCCTGCCCTCCGACGACCACCTGGCCGAGCAGTTGACCGGCATGGCGTGGACGATCGCCAAACTCACCACCTTGCATCGGACCATCCGACCCGAGCTCCTCGACCAGCCAAACAAGCTGATCACCGCGGAGGCTGCTGAACTCGGAGCAGCCGACACGACACCTGACAACCTCTACATGCTGGGGACTTTCCGCCTCGCGCCTGAGCAGGCCCTCGTGCTCGATCTCCAGCCCCCGGCCACCCGCTACTGGAGCGTCACCGTCGAGAACATCTGGCACGAATGCATCGATGCCAGGCGCCGTCGAAGTTCGATCACAAATGCGGCTGCGATCGCCGAGGCCGACGGAACGGTACGTATCGTGGTTGGCGCCCAGGATCCAGGCCACCCCAACTGGATCGACACTGGTGGCCGTCACCGTGGCTTCGTGACCCTCCGGTGGCTCGACAATCCGGATCCACCCCCGGTCTCCTCGCATCTGACCACCGTCGTGAAGTTGGACGGATGATTGGGCCCGAGCGACTCGACCAGGAACGTCTGCTCACCGACGCCATCTCAATCGCCGGCAGCGACGACCTCGGCGAACCCACCTGGGGAGAAGGGTTGGCCGTACTCCTCGACTCGCTTGCCGGCGAAGCACAGCTGAATGACATCGGCGTCGAAGTGGTCGCGACCGAACTAACTGCGTACCTCGCCAACAGGCTGGCCATTACCGAGTGGCGACGCGAGCACCGGATGGTGGCCAAAGGCACGGTCACCGGACCCATCGTCATTGTCGGACAACCGCGAACTGGAACGACGATCCTGTTCGACCTCCTCGCGCAGGACCCTGAGCTACGTGCGCCCCTGACGTGGGAGGTCGACCGACCCGTTCCCGCCCCTACTGCGGCAACCTACCTGGACGATCCTCGTATCGCCGAGGTGCAGGCGACCATCGAGCTCGCCGACAGTCTCATCCCTGGGTTCACGACCTTTCATCCCATGGGGGCACGGTTGGGTCAGGAGTGCGTCAGAATCACCGGTTCGGAATTCCGGAGCATGATCTTTCCTACGCAGTATCGGATACCGACCTACAACCACTGGCTTCTCGAGGAGGCGGACCTCTCTCCCGCCTATCGGTGGCACCGCCGCTTCCTCCAGCACCTCCAATCGGACAATCCGGTCGGTCAGTGGCTTCTCAAGTCACCGGCGCACCTCTGGCATCTGGATGCGCTGGCTGCCGAGTACCCCGACGCCATCATCGTGCAGACTCACCGCGACCCGCTGGTGGTTGTCGCCTCGGTCAGTGCCCTGGTTGCCCACCTTCGCCGGCTTGCCTCCGACAACGTCTCGCTCACCGAGATCGCAGCCGACTATGCAGATGACATATTTCTCGGCCTTGAACGGGGCGTGAACTCGCGGCAGCAAGCGGCGTTTCCGGCCGACCAGATCATCGATGTTCAGTACGGGACGTTCAGGGTCGACCCGCTTGCGGCGATCGCGTCCATCTACTCAGCGATGGGGCGCGAACTGACCTCGGCGACCGAGCAGAAGATGCGACAGTTTCTCGCCGATCACCCGGGCGACGGCGGGGGAGGTGGATCCCGGTACCGGTTCAGCAACACCGGCCTTGATGAGGGGGTGTTGCGTGCTCGCGCTGAGAGCTACCAGGCAACCTACGGCGTGCCCTCTGAGACTCTCTCCTAAGGGCACCCGGAAATCGCCAGCAGGCGATGAGAGTTCTACGTCGAAGGGTAGCGACCCTCTGCCCGCGCCAGGCAAGCCCGCTTCTGGGTCGATGATGTCCTCGCGTTCGCCGAGGAACGTGATCGCCACGGGCGCTTGCCAAGTCCCACCACCGCGAGAGAAGCCCGGGTAGTTTTGGGTTGTGCCCGGCGAGGAGCGAAGGTGAGCCCCGTGGGATTCAGTCACAACATCGAGGACGTCGTCCAAGCGGTCGAGAGCATCGGCGTGGTGATCCTGGTACTGGGTGGACTGCTCGTCTTGATCCACTCGGGCGTGCTCTACCTCATTCCAGCTCGTCGAGCCCGTGCGTATCACTATTTCAGGAAGCATCTCGGACGAGTCATCCTGCTCGGCCTGGAAATCCTCATCATCGCTGACATCATCAGGACAGTCATCGTCGACCAGAGTCCCGAGAGCGTGGCGGTGCTCGCCACGATCGTCCTGGTCCGGATTGTGCTCAGTTGGTCACTCGCCATTGAAATTGACGGCGTCTGGCCCTGGAGAAAACGGGCTCTGGCAACTGAGTCAGAGGCGACCAAGGATGGCCATGATGGCCATGATGGCGATGCCGGCGAGTCTCGTGCCTTCTAATGGGGTCGTCACTCTCCACCTGTTGCCCACGATGTGCTCGGTCGTCCGTCTCGCCACTGATCCGTCTCATTCCGTATCCCACCCGGACCCGCCCAGAAAGCTTTCAGCCGCTTCCGCCCTCGCCTCGGGCCGCGATCCAGACCAGAGCATCTCGATTCGCTTGTTCCGACGCAGCGCCGACCCGATCGGTTGACTCATACATGTTCTCGACTCCGATCAGGTCGATCAAGCCTGTTACTCGAAACTGCTCGGCGAGGCGGTCGTTCAAAGAGACGAGCACCAGCTTCGAGCCGACGCTGGCCAGGCTTTCCGCGTACCCGCGGAGAACATCGATGAAGGTCGAGCCAACATCGCTGCGCTCTCGCAATCTGAGAATTACCACGGCGTTACGAGACTCGGCCGTCGGAGCTGGTAGTGCGTCGGCGAAGAGCGGGGCGGCGGCGAAGAATAGACTGCCGTACGGTTGGAGTATGACGACCTCGCCGGCGGGAAGTTGGGCGGGCGGATCCGATTCGATGACATGCCCGTCTTCGGTGAACACGCGTCGTTTGAGGAAGACCTTGTTCGACTGACCAACGACGTACAGCATCATGGATATGGCGACACCCGCGAGGACCGCGTACTGCAACGGAATCAGGATTGTGAGCAGGAACGTGGTCACCAATACGACTCGTTGCGTCACACCGGTTTTCCAGACCGAGGTCATGTCCGCCGGTTTGATCGTGCGAACGCCGACAACCACCAAGAGCCCGGCAAGCGCGGGCATGGCAATGTTGCCAATAGGCCGACCCAAGAGAAGGATACTGACGGCCATGACCGCCCCAGCGATCACGAGCGAAAGGCGCGTGCGTGCGCCGGCCGCTTTGTTGAGCGATGAGGCTGACACCGACCCGCCTACCGGCATGCCCTGAAAAACTCCAGACGCCACGTTGGCCACACCTTGTCCTGTGAAGTCCCGCGACGCGTCGGGGAAACTGCCGTCGGGGTTTGGGAAGTTGGCCGAGATACCGGCCCCTTGGACGACGCCAACGACTGCCAGCGACAATGCGGGTACCAACAGGGATGGCACCAGGTTCAATAGAGGGAGTTGGGGTCGGGGCAGGGTCCCTAGCTCGGCACCGAGGTCGTGCACCTTTGCCACATCCCACCCCAGTCCGATAGCGATGGCGGAGGTCACGATGACCGCCACCACAAGGCCGAGAGAACCGAGCGGCGTTCTTTCGAGAACCACGATGAGCAGCATCGTTGCGACCCCGATGACCACGGACTGCCAATGGAGCCGGCCCGGATGGAACAGAGTGTCGAGGGCACGGGTGATACGGGACCCGAGCGGCGAGCTGTACCCGGTGAGGTTCGCGAGCTGCCCGAGGACGATATTCACGCCGACCGCGTTGATAAAACCCACCATCACAGCATTTGATACGAAACGCAACAGCCCGCCAAGCTTGAGCAAACCGGCCGCCATCATTACGACGCCGGTCATCATGCTCAGAGTAAACAGAGCGCGACCGGGGTCCGTCGCGTTATGTACTGCACCGACGTCGGCGACGAGGATCGCCATCGCACCCGTGCCCTGGACCGCCATGAACACAGAAGAGGTCGCAGCGGCTCCCCCCACGACTCCCACCATGTAGGCATAGACGCCAGCAAGAGGATTCACTCCCGCCAGCAACCCGGTGGCAAGACCGTCGGGCACGCTTTCGACACCCAGCACCGTGCCGGCAACCAGGTCGTAACGCAGATTGGCGAAGCGGTTGCGACGGGTCATAAACCGACGTCACTGAAGCCGGTCTGGTGGCGGCTCCGCACCTTCCTCCGGTTTGGTTTGCTGGGCCAGTTCTTCTAGGGCGACGTCGAGTTCTCGGACTCGAGCGCGCTGCGCCTCATCGGCCTGTGCGAGTTCGTCGCCAGTGGGCGGATCATCGCGTGAACGTAGAAGTCGATCTGCTTCGTCTGCGAACATCAAACCCCGCAGGGCCGCCGCCGACGAAGTCGCAGCGCGTCGGGATGCATCGTCGGGCGCATTCGGCACGAGTCCATCAAGTGCCTGCGCCGCCGCCTCGATTTGAGTCCGTAGGTCCTCTCGCCGTTCCGGATCAACGTTTGTCCGATCCCCAGAGAGGAGATCTCGGGCGACAGCCGCCTGCTCCAACGCCGGTCTGGCGCTCTGTCTCCAAGCCGTCGAGGCTGCTCGCCGCGACCGTGAACGGAGAAAGAGGACGAGAGCAACGACGAGGCCCGCGACGATGAGGATCCCAGCCACGATCCAGCCCCATGGTGTCGATGACATGGCTTCAGCGCTCGGGGTCGTCGCGGGCGGGATGGTCGTCGTCGTCGGCGGCTCGGTGGTGGGCGTCGTCGTGGGTGGTGCCGTCGTCGGCGCCTCGGTGGTGGGCGTCGTGGGGGGTACGGTCGTCGTCGGCGCCTCGGTGGTGGGCGTCGTGGGGGGTACGGTCGTCGTCGGCGCCTCGGTGGTGGGCGTTGTCACGGGCGGGACGGTCGTCGTGGGCGCTTCGGGGGTGGGCGCTGTTGTGGACGGGAGAGCGATCGAGGGTTTGCTGGTCGGCGTCGACGGTGACGCGAGCGTCGTACTCGGACGGCCAGCCGGCGGATTTGTTGACCCGGAACCGCCACAGGCACTGAGAGTCAGCGCCGCCAGGGCGAAGACGAGAACAGACAGGTACAGGTAGTAGCGCCGCGATGACTGCGGCCCGGGTCCCGCGTCAGATGCGGGCTTGCACGGCGCGATGTCAGGAGCTTCCGTTTGGTTCTGCAGCATGACGTTCTCCTATCCAGTGAGTCCGGCCTGGAACTCGCCCGACAGCAAGTTGGGTGCAGGAGCGCCTTCCATCCCTGCAAAGAGAATGCCTTCCCCGCCGTCGCCAAGTCTGTTGACCTCTGCTGCGACTCCATACGCGCTGATGAGAATGCTGCGCACCGACCCTCGGGTGTCGGACTCGAGAACCGCCTCGGCCGCACCTGGTTCCTGGAAGAACACCTGGTTGTTGTTCGGCCCGATCTGTTGTGTAAAGACCGCCAATTGATGCACGCCGCCACGTGCTATGTACGAGTACCACGGCTCTGGGAAGCCGTGGCAAAGTACGACGAGTGGTCTTTCGACATCTTCGGCACCATGCATTCGGATGCCGGTCGTGTCATCGAACCGACGAGAAGGTCTCACGGACCCTTCTCCTTCGCCCCATACTCATCGAGGGTAGGTGTCCGCCCATCCGTTCTTCGGTTTGATCGCATCAGCCAACGGAAGGCGCGCGAGAACGACAGATCACGTTCTCGCCAGACAAGTCCAACCACTGCGCCCAGGATGATGACGACACCGATGGCGATCAGCCAGGACATGAGGGCGAACACAACCCCAATCGGACCGTACTTCTTGTCGTCCGAAATGACCGTTCCAGAGAAGATAAAAGAGAACACGACCTCCATCCCCACCCAAAACAGCGCAGTTGCCACTGCGGATGGAAGCAGGGCGCGCCAAGACACCCTCCTCGAGAGCAGGAACCACATCGTCCCCCACCAAAAGAGGGTCAGTCCGACGAATGCCAAAATCGCAACCAGCCACAACCCGACTGCATTGCGCAACCAGGGCCCAGCCACCGCGGCCAGCGAGACGCATCCGACGGTCACCACAAGCCATACGAACCGACGGCCGATGTCCTTCAGACCTCCAGCCTTCAACTCGAAGGAACGCTCATAGAGGTCTTGCACTCCGCTCGCGGCCGCGATACCCCCAAGAATGAAGAACAGATAGGCGGTACCGGTCACCGCGTTGGAAGTCGCCGAGGTTGACGCGAAGAGTCCGCTAACGTCTCGCGCTGCTTCTTGGTTCAAACCGAGATGCCGCACCAAGCCCGTCACGGCCGACTGCCCCGCAAGCGCGTTCGCCACGATGATGAATGGAAAGAAGCACAAGAGGAGCACAGCAGCAAAGAGCATTCCCTTGTTGATGAAGTCCATGGCACTGAGCCGATTCCACAGATGCTCGGCCGAGGAGCCCGAGTAGGTACGTTCGACCGACTTGACGCCGCGCCGCACCTTCTTTGGAAGCGGGATGTGGTCAAGACCCCAGTCGGATTCGTCTGTTGGGCTCACGATCTTCGATCCCCGCTCGCACAACATCCCACGAGACAGTCCAAGGGGTTGTCCTGTGGCTCGATGGGTGGCGGTCTCACTCTTCCTCACTCATCGTCAGGAGGAACCTCGCCACCCGCCGAGTCCGACCCATCGACTGCAAGTCCTCGCCTCATCGGTTGGTACGAATTGATGACCTTGGCGACGGCGGTCACGAGGAACAGTTGGCCGATGAGCATCTCGGCAAGCGCAAAACTCTGGCCGGGATTCTCTGCCGGGACGAGGTTTCCATATCCCGTCGTGGTGAGGGTCGTGAAGGAAAAGAACAAGTCCTGCGCAAAGGTTCCGTCGCCCTGAGCGCCGAAGAAAGCCGTAGCCTCATTGGCGGCGGCGGCACGATAGACGAACGCGAAGAACATTCCGACCAACAGATAGGCCGAGACCGCACCCAAGACGGTTTCTTGGTCAACCACCGTCCGGCGGATGAGATGACGCAAGATCGAGATAGGTGCGATCAGATAGAGAAGAGCACTGACCGCCGGCAACAACCTGTCTGCGACCTCACGATGAAGGATAAGACCCAGGATGGCCGCGGCGACAGCAACGAGAAGACTGACGGCGGCAACGACTCGAATCAGATGGGGCGCTCGCGAGATTCGCAGGATGATGGAGACGGTGGCGATCTGCACGACGAGAATGATCGATAAGCCCCAGGACTTGGACAGGTTGATCGAGAGCACATACGTGACCAGGATGAGGATCACCACGCCGCCATAACTGTCGAATTCATAGACGGACTTGAGCGTCGGTAGGCGGAATGACCCGGTGGCGGACGGAGGCATTGGCTAGTCGCTCAGGCGTGGATCGGCCCGACGGGCACGAGGGCTGATGGGACGTTGCAATATCCTGGTCATTGTTGGATCTCGTCTGTCACGACCCGGAGTGACGCAGGCTTAGCGTCATTGTTTTGTGATTCCGGGAGCAAGGGTTTGGGGAGCTCCGAAGTGCGCGAGGCCGACAGGGCCAGGACCACCAGATACGCCACGACCACCGCCACGATGATCAGTGGTGTCGTCGAGGCCCCAGCTTGGGAGACGACCATGGCGATGATGATCGAGGACAAGGGAAGTCGGAGGATCGAGACCGTGGCCGCTCCCATCAGCGCCGCCACCGCAGGCTCCTCGGAGAAGCCAGGAAGGTGGGCGCAAAGCAGTCCGGCAACGATGCCGAGGAACATGGCAGGAAAGGTGGGCCCCCCGCGGGCGCTGCCCAGCGAGACGCTGTAGGCGAGGCCCTTGAATACGAGGAACAACGCAAAGGCCTTTTGCGAGAAGCTGGCGGCCTGATTGACCACCGCCCCCATCGTGTCCTGGCCTGAAAAAAGGACCAGGTCCTCGGGCTTGCCGCTCAGGTGCCCGAAGACGATCGCCAACGCTCCAACGGTCAGGGCGGCAATCGGGACGACAACGAACGGGCGGCGCAACGTCGCCGCGTTGACCGTCAACCCAATCCGTGCGATGGCGAAGATGACCACTGCAACCACGGCGGCGAGCAGAATCGTCCACGCGAAGGCCGAGATCGTCGGCGTGTGGTACTTCGGCAACGACAAGGGTGGGATGGCATAGGCGCTCGAACTCAGACCGGTCAACGACCCCATGCCGATGAAAACGAGGGAGCCGATACCCGCGGCCAATAGTCCAGGCAACAAAATAACGGGGAGGGTGGCGCCGCCCAAGCCGGCCGCCTCGATGATGATCACCGCTCCCACGATGGGGGAGCCGAAGAGGGAGGACATGGCCGCGAAGCTCGCCGCCGCGGCAATGAGGGCGAAAACCTGGTCCGGAGCGTCTTTGCGAGCCGATCGCATAGCGAGAATTCCCAAACCGCCGGCGAGCGCGATCAGTGGGGCCTCCGGGCCTAGGACCATGCCGAATCCGATCGAGGCGATTGAGGCGAGCAGAACCCCGGGAAGTTCACGCGGCTGGGTGGGAGGACCCGCCTTGAGCCCTTCGGCTGGCTTGTGGCCGCCGCTTCCCGGCAGGCGAGCTATCGCGAAGGCGATCGGCACCGAGGCGACGGCAAGGATTGGCAACGGCCACCACGTCGGCACCGGAGACAGGCCGAGCCCGCTCGGGAGATCCTTGTAGAGCCACTCTTGGAGATAGTGGATCAGCTCGAGATATCCCCAGGAAGCCAAGGACACCAAGACACCGATCACCGCGGCAAACGCCAGGAGCGTTCTGTACTCCTTGCTGCGCAGCAAGGAGTCGGGATCAGGTGGTGAGGAGTTGTCTGCCGCGGTGTGATCGTCCATCAGTTGCCAACGGTTCCTCGTCGGTGACTCTGCCGCATCCGTGCCTGCTTCGACCAACCTCTCTTCTGCATGATCCAGACGATCAAGTCACACACCGCCTTCAGCGGTCAGGGTGCCTGAAGCGATCGCATCTCCCAGGGCCTTGTAGTCACGCTCATTCTGTTTGGCGTAGGACCGCGCGAAATCGGCCAGCGCCTGGTCGAAGACGTCGCTCGCGCCGAGATAGGCCCCGATGGCGGTGGCACTCCCCGACCGAGCGTGAGCCCGAGCGAGCGTCCAGGCACAAATACTGGCGTAGATGCTCAAGATGTCCGGGGTCATTGTCTCGAATGCGGCAGACGCCTTCCAGTCCCAGAGCTGGCGGACATAGAAGTCTCGATGGTTTCCATCTGGCAGCTCGACGCGTTGCCATCCGAGGAAGATGTCGCTGGCGGCCTGCATGAGTCGCTGTCCCTCTACGACCCTTTGTCCATGGTTTGCGATCTTGCTCTTCGTGGTGAACCGTTCCAACACTGACTCCTCAGCTTCTTTCACCTGGAGGAAGAGCACATCGTCCGACTCCTCCCCGACAAAGAGCGCGACCCAGCAACGGGTGCCGACGCTGCCTACGCCAACGACTTTGCGGGCCAATGCGACATAGCGATACTGGGTCAACAGATGCCGGCGGTCCGGCGAGAGAGTTGACCGGTATGAGCGGAGTGCGCCCTCGATTACGTGCTCGACCTGTTCCGCCTCGCCCGGCTCGTTGTAAACGTCCTCCACGGGGATGAGAAGCGGAGGATCGCTCAAGAACCTGAGCGTGCCATCGACCACGGTTGTCAACTTGTCCCGCGCTCGCAATTGGTCTTTTGATTCAGCCTTAAGGGTGGCGCGTTGAAAGTTCTTGACCGCGTTCGACCCGGCTTTCGAGCCCCACCGTTCCAGAATGGTTGGCACGTCGAGACGCGCGTACCAAGTGTCGAGCTTGCTGGTACCAGCGAATAACCGGATTGTGTGCCGATAGGTGCGAACGCACTGCAGGACGATTTCACGCAAAGGTCGGCCGCTGTATCCCAGCTCTCGTCCGGCCACCTCCAAACTGGTGGCGAGCCTCTTCACATCCCATTCGAAGGGGCCGGCAGCGGTTTCATCGAAGTCATTGATGTCGAAGACCAAATCACGCTCGGGCGAGGCAAATCCTCCGAAGTTCGACAGATGGGCATCGCCGCACAGTTGGACATTGAGGTCCGTACTCGGACCGATTGACAAGTCCGCGGCCATGGGCAGTGCGGCTCCTCTGTAAAACGCGAAGGCCGAGGCGGCCATGCGGCCGTGCCGGATGGGTACGAGCTCGGGCACACGCGTCGCCTCTTGGCCAACTAAAAGACTCAGCGGGTCAGACGTGCGTGAAGCAAAGTTCCACTCTGCTTGGGCCGCCCTGGGGATTCGCTTTCGGGCGCCTTTCCCCAGGTCGATCTGCTGTTCTCGGCTCAGCGGCCGAGACCTTCCACCTGCCAGCGTTTTCATCCTTGATCGTCCTCGCGTTCATAGCCGCCCCAAGGAACGGCCTACCCTTCGACGCTGACGCTCGGGCGAGGCGTTCCGCCCATCCCAGGAGGGGCCGAGACTGCGCCTCACATCAAGTCTCTCTTCAAGCGGCTGGCGCAGCGTTTGGTTGTCAGCTCAACGCCTTGGCCTTTTGGGCCTGGAATTCTTCCTCGGTGACGACTCCCTGGTCGCGGAGTTGAGCCAACTTGGCCAGCTCGTCCGCTGAGCTGGTTCCAGATCCGGCAACATCACGGACGTATGTGTCAAATTCCTGCTGTTGCTGGCGCGCATCCCCTGCGGCCCTTTCCTGCATCTTGCCTCCGCGGGCGATCAGGTAGATGAGAACGCCGATCAGAGGCAAGAAGATGACGAGCAACACCCACAGGGCCTTTGCGAATCCCCCGATGTCGTGGCTCCGGAATATGTCGCCAAAGACGACGACGAGGAGCCAGATCCAGACCACGAAGCCGAAGAACAAGAGCATTGTCCAAAACAGGCTGAGAAGTGGATACGTGTAGGCGAACATCTATCCTCCAAGGGACGAAGCGTTTGCAGGGCAAATGTCAGTATGTGGGTCCCATGCCGGTGGGTCATCACCCCATGAGGGGTGATTCACCGAGCAGTCGGTCGTGGGTTGAGGTGGGGCGCGCTCAATCGGCTTCGTCTCTTCCTTCGCCGGAGAGAGCGGACGCTGGCTCTGTGGATGGACCCCAGCCCATATGCGGCTTCGAACGCCGCGAGTCCAGGCGGCGACCAGCCGGAGCCAACCGAGATAGACGGCAAGGACGATGGCGAGCAGGCTCCCTCCGCTCGGATCGCCGCCGACGACGAGAAAGACGACGGCCATCATGACGCCATGGATGCGATGGCGGTCGAGGTGCCCGAGGATCCATTCGCCCGGAGCGACGGGCACCATCCGGTTGGCTGTAGTTAGGCCTGCTTGCCAGTGAGGATGTCCACCACCGGCTCGTGAGTGTGCCGGTTCAAAGTGTTCCCTAAGCTGTCCGAACTTCGGACTCTCGTTGTTCTGTACCATGTCCGTCGAGAAGAGTTCTTCGGTCGCTTTTGTCCCAGATGGTCGCCGATGCGGTCCAGCGGTGCCATGGTGGCCACGTACTGGTCGGTGTCGGTGCCGCGCTGGTGGCCGACACGGAGATGACCGAGGCGGCGATGAGAAAGACGCCAGGACAAACTTGAACCCACGAGAGGATGCTCTGATGCTCGGCGCGCGAAGGCCTTCGTTTCCTGGGCGCCGCCTTCGTTCACGCGGGCAGTGGACTGACGGGCAGAATCTTGGCTGCACCTGACGAGCGAGCACCGATATTCGCTTGGCATCGTGGGTGAGACCGATGATGAGTATGCGGTTCCTGGCTTACTGGGACATATAGCCGGGGACAATTCCCCTGTTGTCTAACCCGGCGGAGCGTCAGAGAAGACCACTCGCCCTGGCTCTGGCCACCGCGTCGGACCGTGACGACGCATCGAGTTTGCGATAGATGCTCTTGAGGTGGGTTTTGAGCGTGTTCATCGAGATGAAAAGCTCGCCTGCGATCTCTCGAGTGCTGAGGCGTGTCTGGAGGAAGCGAAGAACGCCCTGCTCACGAGTACTCAGCCGGCTATCCCTATATGGAGGACTGATGGCACCATGGGCCGCAATGCGGTCTGCCACTCTGACGAGCGTATCTGCGTAGTCGTCGCTGGGCGAGTGCCTCAGGAGGGCGACCAAATCGTTACCAAGTTCATGTGACACATCCAACACAGAAAGAACGAAGCCCTGTGGACGCCCGAGCTCGACGAGTCGCCAGAGATCGTCGTCATAAGGGATGCCCATGTGTCGCCGGACGTCGGCCCGGAGGCAGGTCAACTGGATGGCAAGGGATACACCAAGCGCACCAGCGTCAAGTTCGTTCATGGCGACGTCGGCTCGGTCCGCTTGGCCCCGGACCAACCAGGCTCGGGTCTCAAGCAAACACCGCGTGGGCGACGGTGGGAGCGTCCGGACAAGGTCGGCCGCTGGTCCCGGGTCGCCGAGGTCCATGCGGATTCTGGCCTCCAGAACGTCTGCACGCTGGATCAGGGGGGAGCGGGCTCCAGCCGGCAGGACCGTTTTTGCCCGCTCAAGGATGCCAAGACCCTCGACCAGCTCGCCTCGAGAGTGAAACAGCCGCGCCCTCTCGATCAAGCCAAGCAGTTCGAACGGAGGTCGAATCTTCTCACTGGACCGTACTGCATCCTCGATCAAACGTTCGGCCTCATCCAATTGGCCAGCTTCTAGGCTGAGCGCGCCGAGCGTCAGTATGGCGTCAAATAGGCCGACGTGGTTGGAGACGCCTCGCGCACGCGCCGCGTCAAGAGCGGCGTTCGCCGCCGTTCTTGCCTGTCGTAGCTGACCGAGTTCGAAGAGGCCGCCGGATCTGATCCCCAACAGCACCGCGGCTGTAACCGGATCGGCATGACCAAGGGCGATATCGCAGGTCGTGATGCACGAGTCCGGGTCTTCGTTGTAGAGATGAGCTCGCGCCGAAAGGACGGGAAACTGGTCCATGACGAAGTCTGTGCCCGGCGTCAGGCGTGAAAAGACGTCCCGCTCAAAGACAATGATTGAATCCGGCTCGCCGCGCATGCCGTGCCACTGCGCATTGACGGCCGCCAACCTGATATCGAATTCGCTGTCACTGTCACCGTCGTCGTCACTGTTGCTGGCTGCGCCCGAGGCTTGGGCGAGCCACCAACCTTGCTCCTCGATTCTGCCCGCGAGGCCGAGCGCAAGGGCGTAATCGACCATACGAGCGCGGTGAGCCCTGATGTCCTCGTGAGAAAGCCTTCCCAACCATGCGCCGGCGCTTGAACTTGGACCGGGAAACCATTCGTGTGCCAGGTGATCGTGCAAGAGTTCGAAGGCTCGGTCGAGCTCACCGGCTTGCACGAAGTGATCGACGGCTGACGCGTAGGAGCCAGTCTTCTCGTACCAAGTACCAGCACGCGCGTGCAGGGCCTTCGCTCGAGCCGGATCTTCGGCCTCCAGTTGGGCCTGTAGAAGTTCTCGAAAGAGGTGGTGGTAGCGATAGTGGGGCGGATCCCCCCCAAGCTGGACGATGAAGAGTCCAGAGTTGATCGATCGTCGCAGGAGGTTGGCGCCGTGCTCGTCACCGAGTAGAGCATTCGCCAATTCCACGTCGAACTCATCAACGACGGAGGTTGCGGACAAGAATTGCGCCATCTCCGCGGACTGCCCGTCGAGCACCTCTTCGATGAGGAAGTTGGCAACCACATCATTCGTTCCATCAAGGCGTCTGATGAACGAGGTCGGGTCGTTGGAGTCGTGAAGCAATGAAAGCGCTGCCAACTGGACTCCAGCCATCCATCCCTCGGTCCTTGTGGCCAGAGTATGCACGTCACCGCGGGAAAGATTGAGGCCATGCTGGTGCATGAAGGAGTTGACCTGCTCTTCTTCTAGGCGGAGGTCAACATCCCTGATCTCAGCCAGTTGCCCCCGGGCCCGCCACCGGTGGATCGGCAGCACCGGATCGACTCGAGTCCCGAAGACAACATGCGTGGTCGGAGGTAGTCGTTCGACGAAACTGACGAGGCCCCCGAGATCCGAGGGAGCGACATCGTGCAGGTCATCGAGGATGAGCCACGTGGGGCCGGTCCACAGAGTCATCTGGTTGACCAGCGCGGCGACGACGTCTTCGATGTCGTCTGGACCCTCGGTTAGCAGGTCGATCGCATCGGAGGCGCCACCTGGCTCGACCGCGGCGAGCGCAGACGCAATGGACGTCCAGAACCGGAGCTCGTCATGATCCCAGCGATCGCACGAGAGCCAGGCGCAACGAACTTGAGGTCGCTCGGCGGCCCAGGCTGACAGCAGCACGGTTTTTCCCATGCCCGGGCTGGCCGCTACCAACGTGCAGGGGAACTGGATGGCCGTATCGAGCCGAGTGAGCAGTTCGGGCCGTCGGATCAGGGTATGCGGCAAGGGGGGTCGGATGAACTTCGTCACGGCCGGGCTGGTGCCGATCACCTGCCTCAGGCTACCAACTCGATCTCCGAATCACCCGGATGAGGGTGACGACGTGCCCGGCGGCACAGATCAACAATATCCAGGACAAATGGAACCAATCGCCTACGTGATCACGTTCAGAGGCGAGGCTGGCCGGACCGTGTCGGCGGTGTTCGCGGATATGGAAGTCTCGACCAAGGAAGGGTTGACGACGCTGCGGGCAACCTTCCCAGACCAAGCCGCGCTGCACGGGGTGATCGAGCGAATCCGGTCTCTCGGGCTCGAATTGGTTGCTGTGCGGGTGGCGACGGATGACGAGGCATGACCAAGAGTCTCCTCAGGGAACCCGACCGCCTGCCTGCTCTGTTCCCTCAACCTCGGGACGAGCGGGCTGCTCCTCGATGCGATCGACGCGAAGGGGACCCCTGGCTGACACAGCGAGTCAGATGCGCCCTGCGACAGCCCGCGAACTCCACCTATGCGATCGATGAGGCCAAATTCGTGGCGTCCTGGACGCATCAAGAGTTGCGACAGCGTGAGAACCCGCCGACGTCGCACCGACAGTTCGGGTTCCGGTGAGGCTTGTCATCGCCGGGACGATCCTCCTCGGTACTCCGATGAACGGCGCGCGATCGGATGGGAGTTCAAGGCTCCTTGCCCAGGGGACCCATTGTCACGCGGCGACGTTACGACGGACAGAGTTGACTGCTCGTTGAATCCCCGGACATTGAACGTGCAATCACCCTTTGGAGGGTGATGACCTGACCTACACGGGATCGCATACTGACAGAGCAGTTCCGAGTCCTGTTGCACGACCGGAGGCGGGACGAGAAGAGGCCGTGAGCGTTCGTACAACATACGGGGGAATACGGCCCAAAGAAGCGCCAAGACGCCGGTCCGAAGAGTCGCATCATCTCGGCATACCAGTCCCGCAGCGAGAACGGAGACAGACATGGCTGACAACGAGCTGGACGAACTGGGACCAGTCGACTACCTGGTAGTCGAGTTCCCACCCGGCCAGTCCCACTTCACGGGAGATATGGCGACGGAGTTGGCCAAGTTGATTGATACAGGAACTGTCCGCCTACTCGACCTCCTGATCGTGGCGAAAGACGAGAATGGGGAAATCGAAGGCATGGAGATCGAGGATCTCGACAAGCTCGACGAGTTGCGCAGAGCCGAAACGCAGTTGGCAGACTTGCTGGCGGCAGACGACATCGTTCATCTCGCGGCCGCCATGAAGCCGGGGACGGTGGCGGGTGTGCTCGTCTGGGAGAACAGTTGGGCCGCGCCGTTTGCCTCGGCGGCCCGACGCTCCGGTGGTCAGCTCATCGCAAACGGGCGCATTCCGATCCAAGCCATCCTCGCCGCATTGGAGGCGGACGAGGAAATCCAAGGAGGTTGACATGCCACTACGACCAGCCCGGGCCGCCCGCAGAGGTGTCATTGGCGCCCCCGTTGCCCGCACCGCGGCAGTAGTAGGGACCGCAGCCGTTGTCGCCCACGGCGTAGAGCGCCGGCACGACCGCCGCGATGACCGGCGAGACGACCGTAGGGACCGGAGGGAAGATCGTCGCGAGCGCTGACGAACACCTGGAACGAGAAGGTTAGGAGGTAATTTCCATGGGAATGGTACGCCGAAGGACCCGCCGCCGAACGATGATGGTCGCCGGAGGGATGGCTTACGCGGGTGGAAGAAACCGCGCTGCCCAAGAGGAGGCCTATCAGGATCAGGGAGCCTACGCCGAGCCTCCGCCGCCCGCTCCTCCGCCGCCTGCACCGAGCGTCGACGATGCGGCCGGCGAACTGGAGCGCCTTGCGTCCTTGCATGAGTCGGGTGCTCTTTCGGACGAAGAATTCGCAGCCGCCAAGCAGAAGGTCCTCGGCGCCTAGCGCCGACCCAAAGCAGAGGAGCATTCATGGTCGAGCACCCCCGCGCCGCTACGTTTCGGCGCGCCATCGAGATCTTCATCTCACCCAATGACGACACCATTGCGAACCTAAATCAATGGCTCACTGATGACGCAACGGTTTGGACGCCAAACATGTTGGCAGTAGGTCTGTCGGATATTCAGAAGAATCTCTCCTTCCGCGAATCGGCATTCTCGGGTGTCGACATCCAATTCGATACCCTGGACGTATTCGGGAGCCGCGGACTCGCGGAGTTCCGTGTTACGGGAACCTTCTCTGGGCCCTTCGTCATCGAGGAGGCGGTCGTGATTGAGCCCAATCACCAGAAGGTTCTGCTCGGTGCGGCAGCCGTTGCTGACTTCGAGCAGACCAAGATCAAAGCGGTGCGTGCCTACTTCGACGACTCCAGCCTTCTCGAACAGATGCTCACGACCTAGGTCGACATAGGCGGGGTAGCTGTGGACGACTTGTGCCGCGTCGAGTTCGAGGACGAGCCTGGGCCGATGGATCTCGCGTTCCTGGAGGATCGCATGGCGCGGGCCGCCGTTGAGGCCGCCGGTATTGGTGACGAGAAGGAGTTCGCGGTTTTTGTACGCAGAGGTGGAGCAATCGTCGCCGGAGCGTCAGGTTCCATGTGGGGCGGGGGCTGTCAGCTTCACGTCGTGTGGGTCGACGAGACACTCAGGAACGCTGGTATCGGCCGAGCGCTGATGGCGGAGGTGGAGCGTGAAGCGAGGCTCCGAGGGTGCCGGCTTGTCATGGGCCTGACCTATGACGTCTTGATCGGCGACTTCTACGATCGTCTGGGTTACCGAACGATCGGTTTCCTCGAGGACTGTCCGGCTGGAACGACAACGCGTTGGTATTGCAAGGATCTCTAGCGGGTCACCGCCGCCCGGTCCGTGACGAGGTGTCTCGTCGCTGAGAGAGAGCGCTCATCACTGACCCCGGTCCAGGAGCTCGCAGGTGAGCCCGTCGGGAACTCCGGGTACGCGACGGTGATAGTCAACCCGCAGACAGGATCCGACAGAGACTTCGATCGGATCGGACAGGACCCACACCGAGGTCGCCCAGCTCGACACCGGCCACGTCCATGGGTCAAGGGTATGGCAGATGCCCTCATACAACTCAGCACGAAACGTGAGGGCAATCCCGTTCACCTGGCCGGGTGGTTCCACGACGAGGTCGGCCGACGCGCGCACTGATGGCTCCTCGAAGGCAGCAAGGTCTATCGTCGCCAGCTCGACCGGGGGACCAACTGGCGGCCAGGTCGCGACAACCTCGCCCTCGGTGATCGTGTGGGTCGGGCCGGGAATCGCGGCTTCGAGCAGCGGAGTGAAGTCGATGTCGTAGAGCGCCCTCCACCTTCGCACCGCTGAGACGCCGAACGTGCGCTGCCTGACCTCGGCTTCAGGCAACAAGAGGGGCCGCACCAATAGCGCAAGCGCATGCGGGATCAAGCGGGCTTCTGGCTTCAGCAATCGACGGCGGGCATCGAGCGTGGTCTCGAGGATCTCCTCTTCGAGCGGCTCGTTGCCGATGACCTCGGTAACGAGTAGATCAGCCGGCTCGGGCAACTCGATGACACGCGACCAGCCTGGGAGCACCGTCACTTGGTCCGCTACCCCGTTGGCCGCGAACACCCGCTCAGCAACCTCTGCAATGTCGCTAGCTTCGACCGCGTAAACGCACCGAGCTCCGGCCCGCGCAGCCGCCAGAGCGAGAACTCCACTTCCGGTCCCTATGTCGAGCACCACATCCTCGGGACGGACTGCCGCCCGCAAAGCGGCGACGTAGTCATTGGTCCTGCGCTCGTCGTGGAGCATGCGAGCGTGTTCGACGGGATCGGCCCATCCGCTCGTCGGGGATCGCTCAGCGTCAGGCGAAACCAGTGCGTTCTCCTCGATGAGCATGTTGAGGACGCTCAGGATGGGCGCGAAGTCGGTCGAGTGGGCCAGTTCTTGCTCCAGCCGTCCAATGGCGTCACCAAGTCGTATCGGCTCCGAGAACAGAGCCAAGACACCGAAGCCTCTCGGGCCGATGTCGATGATGGTACCCACCGGCGAGTCGATGATGACGTGTCCCGCCTGATCGCGTCGAGTTCGGATCCCAGGTGCAAGCTGAAGGACCAAATCGGGTGACAGCTTCATTTGACGTCAGTACTGTAATCGGACGCGGCCCGAATTCGCAGTACTTCGATTGTGGAATGTCGGGAAACGAATGGACTGCCGCAAGGTTCGGCAGACATTGAATCCGATCTGCCGATCACTGGCTCAACCTAAGCCACAGCAGTCGTGGCGCAGAGATGATCCGATCCAATGGTTTCGAGCAGACCCGAACGCTCTCGGGTGCTGGTCTCCAGCTTTGAGACGAAAAGTCAGTCTCTGTCTCAAGACCGCGACCAACAGAGCCCTGACTCCCCGCGCTACTGCCCTCGCCGCGGTTGATGGAAGCAGCGTGGCTTGTCTGTCGATCCGGAATCGAAAGTCCGTCGAGCCAAGGAAAGGAGATTCCAATTCCCGAGATCACCCCAACGCGGGTGATGACGGATGACCCCCGCCTCGCAATACTCGATGGAGTGGCCTGAGCGGCCAGTCGATTCGGAGGACAAATGTTCGCTTACACTTATCCGCTCCTGAGTCTGTTCTGGACCATGCTCATCTTTGCAGGCGTGTTCCTGATGCTCTTCTTTATCGTCTGGTGCTTCGTCGACAACTTTCGTCGTTCTGATCATCATGGCTGGGCGAAATCCGGTTGGACGGTTCTGATCCTCTTTCTGCCCATCCTTGGTGCCCTGATCTACATCATCGCCCGCCCCGCAGACGCCTGAAATACCACGGAGTAACGAATGACAAGCTGCGAAGCCAGATGCTAGAGCCGGTCGGTCCTCCCCATTTTCGGGTCCGCAGTTTGTGGCTCCCGAATGCTGCGACAGGGACGCGGCGCGGCATTTCCCTATCCATGGTCACCGCAGTCCGTTACCGGACGGAGGACAATAGACATGAGCAATATTGATCGCAACCATCTTCCGATCCGCCGGCCGTCATTCTCCGGGACGATCCGGAAGACCCTGGATGGATCACAACCCGATTGGAACCTTATCGGCCATCCGGTGCCACCGCCTGGTGCTCCGAACGTGCTACTCGTCCTTATCGACGACGCTGGGTTCGGTAATCCGAGCACGTTCGGCGGACCGATCCAGACGCCGAATCTGACACGCGTCGCTGGTAGCGGTCTCCGCTACAACCGTTTCCACGTGACCGCTCTGTGTTCACCGACACGCGCCTCGTTGCTGACCGGACGTAACAATCACACTGTGGGTTTCGGTTCCATTGGCGAATTCTCCGGGGGTTTCCCGGGGTACTCGGCAACCCTGCCCCGTGACTGCGCCCCCCTCCCAAGGATTCTGCGGGACAACGGCTACAGCACGGCAGTCTTCGGGAAGTGGCATCTCACGCCCGACGGGCAACAGGGTGCGGCGGGTCCGTTCGACCGTTGGCCGAACGGCTGGGGGTTCGACTACTTCTACGGGATCCTCGGTGGCGGTTCGAGCCAGTGGGATCCTTGCTTGGCCGAGAATCAAAAGATCATCGGTACCCCGGAGAAATACTACGACGAGGACGACCCGTTCTACTTTCCCGATGCCATGGCGGATCGGACGATCGAGTGGCTCCATGCCGTGCGCGCCCAGGATGCTGCAAAGCCATTCTTCGTCTATTACTCCACGGGTTGCAGCCACGCCCCACACCACGTCACCAAGACGTGGGCTGACAAATACAAAGGGTTGTTCGACCAGGGCTGGGACACGCTGCGTGACGAGACGTTCACTCGTCAGAAGCAGCTCGGGGTGATCCCGGCCGACACGGAGCTCACGCCGCGCAACGCGGCATTCCCGGCATGGAGCGACCTCTCCAATGATCTGAAGACCTTCTACGCCCGCCAAATGGAGGTCTACTCGGGGTTCTCGGAGAACGCCGACTACAACGTCGGGCGCGTCATCGATGCCATAGATGAGCTCGGGGAGATCGACAACACACTCATCGTATGGATCTGGGGCGACAACGGGGCAAGCATGGAGGGAACGATCACTGGATCCTTCAACGAGTTGACTACCCAAAACGGGATCCCGTTGACCGCTGAGATGCAGCTGCAGCTTTCGGAGCAGTACGGCGGCCTGGACCAGTGGGGCGCTCCGATCATGGATCCCCACTACTCGGCGGCATGGGCCTGGGCGGGGGCCTCGCCTTTTCAGTGGGGAAAGCAAGTCGGTTCTCATCTCGGCGGGACCCGCAATCCCTTGGTTGTGAAGTGGCCGGCACACATCAAGGAGGTCGGCGGACTGCGCGCGCAATTCACTCACGTCATCGATGTAGCTCCTACGATTCTCGAGGTTGCCGGTATCCCCGAGCCCGATACGGTCGACGGAATCGAGCAAGATCCGATGCACGGTTCCTCGTTCAGTGCCACGTTCACCGATGGGGCAGCGCCAGAGCATCGCACACAGCAGTATTTCGAGACGGTGGGAAACCGCGCCATGTACAAGGACGGCTGGTGGTTGGCGATGAAGACCGAACGCATTCCGTGGGAACTGACGCCTGATGCCCTTGCTCCATACGCACCGGGAGTCTGGGACCCCGATGCCGGCAGCGCAGAGCTCTACTACCTTCCTGACGATTTCTCGCAGGCAAATGATCTTGCGGCGGACTATCCCGAAAAGGTGCAAGAGCTGAAGGATCTGTTTTGGGAGGAGGCCGAGCGTTACAAGGTGTTGCCGCTCCTCGCAGCGCTCTCGACCTTCTTCGGTATTGTCCCTCCGATCACAGGAGAGTCCAGCTTCGAGTTCCGTGGTGATGTACAGAACGTTCTTTCCGGCATGATCCCGAGGATCTACAACCGGTCCTACACCATAAGTGCGGACTTGGTCGTGCCGGAGACGGGCGCTGAAGGTGTCATCGTCGCTGAG
Organism: uncultured Acidimicrobiaceae bacterium; assembly: GCA_963809715.1. Lineage (GTDB taxonomy): Bacteria > Actinomycetota > Acidimicrobiia > Acidimicrobiales > RAAP-2 > Bog-473. Next base: position 43,734 of record CAWEKO010000007.1, read on the forward strand.
GCCGATCACCTCGGCGGATTCACCCTCTATGTCAAGGACGGCAAGCTCACCCATACGTATTCCATGATGGGCGTGTTTATCTATACGCAGGTCGCCGAAGAGGATCTACCTGCGGGCGAAGTCACGGTGCGCATGGAATTCCTGGCGGACGGGGCGAAACCGGCAACCGGTGGGGACGTCACGCTTTTCGTCGATGACCGGCAGATTGGCAAGGGGCGAATGGATTATACGGTGCCGATCCGCTTCTCGGGATATGCGGGCATGGACATTGGACGTGACAACGGAGGCGTTGTCGACCGCGTGTACGAGGACCAGAAGCCATTTCCATTTACAGGCACGATCAATAGGGTGGTGTTCGACATCACGCCGCACGTCACCGAGGACGACGAGTTGCACGTGCACACTGCTCACCACCATGGTCTGGCCGCGCACGCCTTGTCGGAATGATCAAGAGCGGATCGGCAACTGGAGCTGAGGATGGGTCGACGTCTGCCGCCGAAGTCGGCTCGGTTGCGTGCTCGCGGGAGAGCAGAGACATTGACATCGGTCTGGTTCCTTTCGGGGTAGTCCGTGAGACCCCGCTCCGACGGTGCGAGTGCAGAGTCGCCATGAGATAGTCCTTGGGTTACGTCCGGTGATGGTGGGTTTCAATCCACAGACACGGTGGTCGCCACCTTCTCAACTGACGACGGACAACGTCCATCTACTCCTCTCCGTCGATCGTCTCCTTCTCGAGGAGGAGGTCAATCGCTGCGTCCAGAGAGTCCTGGCGTTCAGTCAACAGAGCACCGGCCCCCTCGCCGGCCTCGGTGAGAATGCGGCTGACCTCCTCGTCGATGAGGAGCTGCGTGCCCTCGGCGTACAAGCGACTCTCGAGCGGTCCTTGGCCGAGGTACGTAGGCGTGCCGGATCCGAAGAGGATCGGGCCCAGTCGTGGGGAGAACCCCCAATCTCGGACCATCCACGTGGCCAGCTCCGTCGCCCCGGCCAGGTCATTGGCCGCGCCTGTCGACGCGGGCGAGCCTCGGATCCTTCCGATGCTCAAAGGAGTATTCCGCCTCCGGCTCGACTCGAGGAGCGGCAGGTACATCAAGAGCTCCGGGGTCGATCGCAACGCTCCATGGAGCTACCTCAGTAACCGTAGCCATGGCTCACCGAGCCATTCGTTGGCCTGACTGCCGCGGCCGAGCCAGTAATGGGCTTCAGGTGCGGTGTGGCGACGAAGAAGCCGCTCACGCCTTGGCCGTTGACGTGTCCTGGGGTGTCGTCAATGAAGGTGTAGAGAAAACGTCCGTTGTAGGTCACCTGATGACCGTTGGCGGCCTGGACAGCGGCGAGCTTTCCGGGCGTACCGGTGCCAACGGGATGTCCGGAGACCAGCGCGGGCCAGAGTCGGAGGAGTGATCCGCTCACGTTGGACTTCTTCGCGGTGTCACCCTGGAAGTAGTAAAGGGGAAGCCCCTTCGCGTTCACGAGGATCGACTCGGTCTTTCCCCTCACGGTATTTGTCGCGGTATGCAAGGTCGCCAGGCTTCCGACGCGGGAGATGTGGCTCGTCGGCTTTGCTGTAGTCGCTTTCGACGCGTCTGCCCCCGCGTACGTCCCGTACGTAAGTGCCGCACCGGCGGTCAGGCCCGTTCCTACGGCCACGGACGAGGCCAGGGCAATGGCCCCGCTGAAGATGGCGAGTCGATGATGACGCATAATGTCTCCTCTGTCTCTCGGACTGGTGTCCATGAATAGCGACATGAGTTACGGAGGAAGACAGTTCCGGCGCAGAGCAGGGGATCGGCAGACAGACAAGCGCGGTCGACATCGCGCACGGGGCGGCTAGCTCCAGCGACGGTGGTGTAACAAGTCCTGCTATCTCCCGTTGAGCACCATTCGCCAGTGCTCGTGCGCCGCCTCCTCAGGGACGGACTCCCCGCCCTTCTCCGGCCCGAGGGGCCGGCGCCCACTCTTCCGAGGGCACTCTGCGCCGATGCGCGTGAACCGTGTAACCCGGCTCCCTATCTTAAGATGGGATGTTTCCTGCTCCGAAGCCCACGGCACGCCACCCCCGACCGGAATCCGGCGACACCGACGTCGCCCGGCTGCGCGTGCTTGACGCTGACACCTATACCGATTGGGAGTCGGTGTACCGGGACAACATCGACCGCCTCCACCGCCTGATGTACGCGAAGGTCGGAAACCGACCAGACGCCGAGGACCTCACCTCGGAGGTCTTCCGCACCGCCCTCGGACCACTTCGCCTGGCCTCGTCAAAGGGTGAGGTGCGATCGTATCTCCTGGTCACGGCTCGGACTGTCCTGGCGTCACACTGGCACCGGACCCTTGGTGTGTCTGTGACGTCCATCGATCCAGAATCCGAAGTGGACGCGCTGACGGAGAGATCGGGACCAGAGGAAGCGGGAGACGCTCCGCAACGAGCCGCCAAGATCCTGGCCGCCCTTCCCGAGCGGTATCGACGCATCCTCGAACTGCGGTTCCTCGAGGCATGCTCCATCAAGGAAGCCGCTCACACCATGGATATCAGCGTCAGCAACGCAAAGGTGCTCCAACATCGGGCTCTGCGCATGGCGGCCAAGGTCGGACTGGAGCTCGAGCAGTGACCACCCGCCGCCTAACAGGGTTCATTGATGCCCTGGCTGCCGGTCGGCGTCCTGACTCCTACCGCGCCGATCCCGAAGACGTTGAGGTCCTGCGCGCTGCCATTGCCCTCCAGCGCGGCACGTCCCGGTGATGCAGCGCCTGACGACGCATTCGTGGCCGAGCTCTACGAGCGCCTGGCCGACCAGAACAGTGCCCCGGTTGAATCGAATGTCCGCCCATTTCGGATGCGTCGATCGCGCGCGGCGCTCATCGGCGTTGCCGCAAGCATCGCGCTCGTTGGAGCAACCTTTGCCGCAACTGAAGCTTCGAACAAAGGAGCGACGACTACGTCGGCAATCCAGGCGCCTCACGGAAAGGTTCTTCGGACCGCCACCTTCGAGACGTCGCAGGGACATGGACTGGGACAGATCGTCGTCTATGGCGGGTCTCCTGGGTGGGTGTTCATGAATGTCGATGTCCCGACGTCCAGTGGCACGGTCAAGTGCGAACTGCGGATGATGGATGGTTCCGTTGTCGCCGCCGGCACCGTAGACCTACACCACGGAACGGGAGTGCTCTCCAAGAAGATCCATGTGGACACGAGTCGGCTCCGGGGGGCGACGCTCTACAGTCCTTCCGGCGCCGTCGTCGGTACAGCCACTTTTGCCTGACGCAGATCGCCACCCTCCGGGCGCCACGTGAGAACGCTGTAACCAACGCTCCTATTAGGAAACGACATTCGTTCCCAATCAAGGAGCAAGCCGTGACCCAGCGCATCGTGAGCCGCCCCGCGAATCGGTCGCATCGATCGGAGTTCGATAATCGCGCCATCGACATGACCGGTCATCTGTTGCTTGCAATTGTTTCGATCGAGCGCCGGTTTGCGTCTGTACCAGAGCAGTTCAGTTGTCTTGTCGACATGGCCGGGCGGAGCGGACCCATCGGGCGTCTCCGGGTCCCGCTCGTGGCGGAGGCAACTGGCAATCAATCGTGAGGCGGGAGGCGGAAGCCGGGCTGACTCAGGCAATCACGCAGAGACCAAATGGAAGGACTGACCATGACAGTGATGAACTTCGAGAACCGCTTTGGACGCCGAAGGATTGCCGGCACCGAGTTGGTTCATGGGCGACCCGTGAGGACATACGGCCGGGGAAGAGTCTGCTCGACGACGGGTTGCGGAACAACCCTGTCCCTGTACAACCCGAATTCACGTTGCTGGATTCATTCGAACCCGTAGAGAGCTGCCGCCATGCCCGGGCCGTCGGCGACGTGCGCGACACTGCGGCGCTTCACCGTTCGGGTTACGCCTCTGACGCTGCCCCGTATCGCTGGCCCGGCGATGAGGAAGCGCAGCGCCGAGTCGTGCGCATCCCCCAACGACGTCAACTAGTGCGATCAATCGCGTTCGAGGTTGCGTTGAAGATGGTGAAGGGGAGTCCGAGGCGAAGCGGGCCCATGGCAGGACAAGATGGCTCAGTACGGACTCGGCTGATTGGCGATAATCGTGAGGCTCGTGATCTTGTCGTCACAGACCCCGAAGTAGCTGGTCAGGACTAGCTCGTCGGGCAGGTTGGTCTTGTCGTAGGTCCCATCGATGCGTGCACGGACGATGATGTCGCCGTAGTGGTCAAGGGCCTCGCGGACCTCCAACGTGACGTGGTCCCCGACCATCTCCTTGGCCATGAAGGCATGGATCGCATTGGTGCCCCACATTTCCCGACTAACGTCGTTGACGTAGGCGTCGGGGGTGAAGGTGGCGACGATCCGGTCGAGGTCGAAGGCGTTGACAGCCGCGACGAACTCGGCCACCACACCTCGGAGTTCGGTGGCAATGGGCATGGCTTCCTTCCTTGTTCTGATCGGCCCCTATGACCGACAACTGCACTCTGGGCGATACCCTTATGGGAGAGTCAAGAAGTCTCTGCCGGGTTGACTCTCCCCCTAGGGGAGGGTTGAAATTGAGTACGTGACTGGCTCGTTGACGATCGGCGACTTCTCTCGCGTCACGTTCCTTAGCGTCAAGACGCTGCGCCACTACCACCGGGCCGGCTTGCTCGAACCTGCAGAGATCGATCCTGTCACCGGGTACCGGCGGTATACGAGCGTTCAGATCCCGATCGCGCAGGTGATCCGACGGTTTCGGGATCTCGACATGCCGCTCGACGACATCGGAAGGGTGCTGCGGGCACCCGATCAGACGACTCGGTCCCAGCTCGTTGCCGCCCACCTCACCCACTTGGAGGAGACCTTGGCTGAGACCCAGCGCGCCGTGGCCTCCCTGCGCGACCTCCTCGAACACCCCTCACTTTCCGCTGTCATCGAGCATCGTCGGGTACCGGTCACCCCGGCGGCGGCCATCACATCGACGGTAGCAATCGCCGATCTGGAGGCTTGGTATCACGGGGCACTCGGCGAAATTCACGGGACCCTCTCGGCGCAGGACATCGTCGCCAGCGGACCTCCCGGCGGGATCTACGCCAACGAGCTGTTCGCCGATGAGCGCGGCGACGCCACCCTCTTCCTCCCGGTGATCGGCGAGTTCCGGCCGGTCGGGCGGGTTGGAACGATGTCGGTGCCAGGAGCAGAGCTTGCCGTGATCACTCATAGCGGCTGTCACGATGATCTCGACCGTTCCTACGGGGCCCTGGCGACCTACGTGAGCGAACATGCCCTCGCGGTCGATGGTCTCATTCGAGAGTCCTACTTGGTCGGACCCCACGACACTGACAACGAGTCGGCGTGGAGGACCGAGATCGGCTGGCCGATCTTCGAAACCCGACCCGAACCGACAATGACTTAGCCCACACATGACCACGTCGCCCGTAGTGCGGTCATCACCAGGAAACGTCTACCCCTCGGTGCTCACCCTCCGAGTCCGGGGTTAGCCCGACCTGAACCAGGTACTAACTGTCTCGGCCTGGACTGGGACTGAGGGCAGTTCGGCCAGGGTCTGCAGCCCGTCGGAAATACGGCGGCCTGGAAAATTTCTTAGAGCGAGCGACAGGCGCAACCGACTGGAATATCTGCTGGACTCCCGTGGGATCCTTGGACCAGACCCTTTCGAGTTTGGAGGTCACATGCGCAGCGATATCCGTGAAGGCGAAACGTTTCCCGACTACGAGCTCGCAGATCAATCCGGCCGGCGGCGATCCCTGTCGGAGCTCCAGGGGGGCAACCCGATGGTGCTCCATCTGTCCCGTGGCGGCTTCGATCCCAAAGAGCATCAGTTCGTAGGGCAATTGGTCGACGTATATCCCGAGTTCAGGAATGCTTACACGCGATTGGCTCTCATCTCGACCGACAATCAGCTGAACATCAATGAGTTCCGGGACGCACTGGGCGCCACGTGGCCGTTCCTGTCGGACCCCGATCGGGTCGTCCAGAAGGATCTGGACATCAAAGAGTTCACGGATGAGCCGCACGATCCGATGATCCCCCACACGTTCGTCCTCGAGCCCGGACTCAAGATCTTCAAGATCTACAACGGATACTGGTATTGGGGCCGGCCCACGATGGCAGAGCTCCACGTAGATCTGAGGGGCGTGTTCAAGAAGTTTCGGCCCGACTTCGACTTGGCGGCTCCGGGGTTGAGGGAGGCGTGGGAACGAGGAGACCGGGATCAATTCCTCGTCGATACATTGGAGGAGCCGATCCGGTACACCGAAGGAAAGAGCATCGGTATCAAACGCTGACCTTGGGGGGGATCGGGGCGCCCGTTTTTCGCTGGGCTCTCGACCGTAGGAACACGAGCTGCTCGCGGGCCCGGCGGAAAGGTTGACCCGTGCACCCATGCATCGCCATTCGACCCCGTGCGCTGGAACGACGTCGAAACCCCGAGTGCGAGGGATGTTTCAGGTGCAAAGCGTTCGCCTGGGTGCGACAATCCCGGGAGCAGACAGAGGAGAGCCGGATGAGCACCATCGATGGACAGGAGGTAGCAGATGGCCGAGGTCCCACCGCCACAAGAGGAAATCCTGCTCACACACTTCATCGTCTCGAACGACGTCGAGGTCTCTCGGCGCTTCTACACCGAAGTCCTTGGGGGCCGGGTCGCCTTCTCCAGCCCCGGGGGGCCGACCAACGTCGCACTGTCCAATAGTTGGATCGTCATCAATGCCGGCGGAGGCCCGACCGACGACAAGCCGGAGGTAAGCCTGGAGACGCCCGCCGACCCAAATCGGGTGAGCAGCTTCGTCAACATCCGGGTCAAGGACATGGAGACGGTGTACTCCGAATGGCGCGCGCGGGGTGCTCAGTTCCTGACGCCTCCGAAGCAGCACCAGTACGAGATCCGTTGCTACATCCGTGATCCCGATGGTCACCTGATCGAAGTGGGGCAGACCACCGACCCGCAGGGGGACTGGGTGCCCGATCAATGGCCATCGAGTACACCCTCTGACGAGCTCCCACCGCCCCCAGAGGGAATTGTGCTGGCCCACTTCATCGTGTCGGACGATGTCGAGCGCTCTCGCCGCTTCTACAGCGATGTGCTTGGGGGCAGGGATGCGTTCTCCGGACCCGGAGGGCTCACGTATGTCCAACTGTCGAACAGTTGGATCATCATCAACGTCGGCGGAGGGCCAACCGACGACAAGCCGGAGGTCACCCTTGGAACGCCCGCCGATCCCAACCGGGCCAGCAGTTTCCTCAATATACGAGTGACGGACGTGCATGCTGTGTACACCGAATGGAGCGCGCGCGGTGCGGAATTCCTGACGCCACCGAAGCAGCACCAGTACGAAATCCGTTGTTATATCCGCGATCCCGATGGTCATCTGATCGAAGTGGGACAAACGACGGATCCGGGGGGAGATTGGTACCCCGATAGATGGCCATCGAGCAAGTCAGAGTGAGCTTCCTGACGGGGCGGAGGTCTCCATCATGACCACGGCGATCATCGGCACCGGAGGCATCGGATCGGCCATCGCGCGTCAGCTTGCTGCCGGTGGCGAGGCCCTCCAGCTCTCGAGCGCCGACAAGGAGTCAGCGCGAAAGCAGGCCGCAGCAATCGGTGGAGCGGCGGTCGTCGCGCTCGACAACCGGAGTGCTTTGCAGGGAGCCGAAGCCGTCGTCCTTGCGCTGCGTTTTTCCGTGTTGAAAGACGTCATCGACGAGATCGGCGACGCGCTGGAAGACACGTTTCTCGTCGTTCCGAGCAATCCGGTCGGCCTCGACGCACGAGGCAACGTCGTGCGACTCCTACCGAAAGGGCAGTCATCGGGCCAAGTTGTTGCTGGGTGGTTGCCGATCGGGACACGCTTTGCCATTGCGTTCGGAACCATGTCGGCCGATCTGTTCGAGTCCTCGAGCCACCGGTCGCCCGAGCCCGCGGTTCTGTTCTACGTGTCCGAGGACGAGCGTGGAAGCGACGAAGTCGAGCACTTGATCCGAACGGCGGGCTTTGAGCCGATGAGGATCGGCAGGGTCGAACAGTCGAGCCGACTCGAGGTGGGCGGCGATCTTCACGATCTTGTGGTCGGCTCTGCGGAGGCGCTGTCCCTCGTCCTGAGTGGGTGACGTCGCTCGTCGATGCGCACAGGCGTCTCAGCGTCCGATCCGGAATGTACCCCGCCGGCCCTGCGTGCTCGTCGCGATCCACCGCGACACCCGGCTCCCTCAGATCGCCGGCACAACGGCCAAGCTGAACTCCGACTGGATGACCCAGCAAGCCCGCAACCTCTGCACGGAGCTCAGCGATTAGGCAGGCGCCGTTTGATTATCATCATCGATCATGACACGAAGTACACCGCTTCCTTCGACTCGGTGTTCGCTGCATAGGACATCAGGGACACCAAGACCTCCGGCCGGGCGCGTCGGGCGAACCCCATCTGCGAGCGCGTCATCGGCACCGTCCCGCGCGAATGTTTGGACCGGACCCTTATCCTCGGGCGCCTGCATCTTGAAACCGTCCTCTCCGAATACGTCGGCGACCACAACTCGCACCCATCCGACCTTTCCCTCACACAGCATGCGCCGTCGGCGTCCGATACGACCGCCGACGTCGACCTCGCCAAGCTACGTCGAACCGATCGCCTGGGGGGCTAATCCAGAGGACCGGATGGTCGCCTGAGTTGGGCGGAAGGGTTATCGGCACCCACAGTCGCAGACCAAGCTCGGCGAGCCAGTTCTCGCTCCCGCCAGGCCATCACTGAAGTCGGTGCCACCGCGGTCAAGAGCCTGGACAACCGTTTGGCCTATGAACGCGGCCGATGCTTCTCGGGGTCGTAGATGGCCAGTGGGGCCACAGTCGCCGACACAACGCCCGAGCCGACGGCGACCTCGACCGATCCGCCCTCGTCGGCTGCTGCGGTTTCGAGTACGGCCAGTCCAAGTAGCCCGAAACGCGGGCTCATGGCCGGGCTAGTAAGCGTTCCGACCGGCTCGCCCTCACGGGTGACGTCGGCGCCGTACTCCGGAACCTCGACGCCCTCGACACAGAGGGTCTTGAATCTCCGTGGCGGTCGACCGGCTACTTTCCTCAGGGCGTCGCGGCCGAGGAAGTCCACCGCGTCGATTGCGACCATGCGATCGAAGGACAGATCGTATGGAGTGCGCTCGCCGGCCGTGTAGTCGTAGTCGAGCACGACCAGTCCGGCCTCGACCCGGAGGGTCTCGACGATACCTACGCCGTACGGCGTCGCCCCCATTTGCGAAACGACGATGTCCCACAGATCGACCGCGTGCTCGGGTCGGCAAAAGAGCTCATAGCCGAGCTCTCCACCGAAGCCCGTGCGCGAGACGACACACGGCACCCCGCCGACCTTCGTTGGCTCCGGATGGAAACGGAAGTAACCCAGATCCGCGAGGTTGGCCTCGCACAATGGGCCGAGGGCGTCGCGACTGCGCGGGCCTTGCAGCCCGAGATGCGGCATGGTCCGGGTGATGGCCTCGATTTCGACGGCCAGCCCGGCGGCGGCGGCGGCGAAGTGATCTGCGTGGTCCGATCCGTTGGTCATCACCCAGACCCGGTCCTCCAACCGATAGACGGTGCCGTCATCGACCATCAGTCCGTCGGCGTCGCAGAGGGCGCCGTAACGGACCTGCCCGACCTCGAGGCCGAGGATGTTGTTGGAGTGCACCCGCTGGGCGCCGGCCAACGCGTCGGGCCCCCGGAACTCCCACTTGTTGAGGGGCGAGACGTCCCACACGCCGAGGTCCTCCCGCACGGCTTCGTATTCACCGTCGGAATCGCCGAAGCTGTCTGTCCAGAACCAACCACCTTCCTCCATAAAGGTCGCCCCCAGGGCGGCGGCGGGCTCGTAGAAGGGGCTGCGGAGCGACTCGGCTTCCATGCGATTACCTCCGTACTCGGGACGCCCCGGGGACTTCCCGGTGGCCGCTCCGTCCTGTGGGTTCCGGCGTCGATGCATTGGATGCGACGGGGGAGGGACACCACGGGATGCCCATCCGAACATCACAGGCTTGTTCCTGTTGGTCAGAACGCGCTCGTCGTGGGGATGCACCGAGTCCGGCCATCACGCCACTGCCCAAAAGGGCGAACGCCTTGGGCCGGGCCACGGGTCGAGCTTCAGACACCTGTCCAGCATCCCCTGGAACGGACGCTGGACGAGGCACAGGGTGAATCATAGGATTGACTGTATGGTCATTCAAACTTCGCCCGAAACCGCCCCGCTCGACCGGGTCGAGCTCGATCGGTCGCTTCTGCCGTTCGGGCACAGTCGCATGCTTCCCCGCGCCGCCTACGTTGACCCTGCAGTCTTCGACTGGGAACAGCGACACTTTTTCGACCGCGAGTGGATCTGCACGGGCCTCAGCGAGGACGTGGGCCAGCCCGGCGACCAGCGGGCCGAGGCCCTCGGGAGCGCCGGGGTGCTCCTGACTCGCGGGCAGGACGGAGTGCTGCGCGCGTTCGCCAACGTGTGCAGCCACCGGGGACACGAACTGCTTCCTTGTGGCACCTCCGCCCGTCACGGTCGGGTGATCTGCCCTTATCACTCCTGGTCCTACACGCTCGACGGCAAGGTATGGACGGCGCCGGGGTTCAAAGACCTCGACGGATTTGATGCGACCGAACACGGTCTGACCGAGCTGCCGTGCACCGAGTGGCACGGCCTCGTCTTCGTCGACGGGTCGGGGGAGGCGCCCCCCCTCGGAGGTTCCATGACAACGCTCGAGGAATTGGTCGCGCCGTATGAACCCGAGAGGTTGCGGGTGGGTGGCACCCATGACTACGTCGTCGCCGCGAACTGGAAGATCCTTACCGAGAATTACCAGGAGTGCTACCACTGCCCGATGATCCATCCCGAGTTATGCGAAGTAAGCCCACCGAAGAGTGGCTACAACTACCACTCTGGTGGTCGCTGGGTGGGAGGAACCATGGATCTCCGCGACGGTATGGACACGATGTCGCTCGATGGCAGGAGCGGAGGAGTGGCGCTGCGCGGTTTGGACGCCGAGGGCCGGCGCTCCGTGAACTACATCTACGTCTTCCCCAACGTCTTGATCAGCCTGCACCCCGACTACGTGATGACGCACCGGCTGACCCCATTGGCTGCGGACTCCACCCGAATCGAGTGCAGCTGGTCCTTTGCTCCCGAAGCGATCGAGCAGCCCGGATTCGACCCGTCCTACGCCGTCAACTTCTGGGACATCACCAACCAGCAGGACTGGGACGCCTGTGCATCGGTGCAGCGGGGGCTCGCGTCCAGCCATGCCCGGCCCGGCCCGCTCGGGGGCGAGGAGGACGCTGTCTACCAGTTCGTCACCATGATCGCCCGCGGCTACCTTGGTCTGCCCGTGCGCAACGTCGGGGCTGCGGTGACCACAGGGTGAAGGGCCCGAATCCGGGCGCCACCGATCAGACGAAGGTGTGCGGTCCCCGCCTGACCATCTGGTTGGCAATGATCGAGCGCTGCACCTCGCTGGTGCCCTCCCAGATGCGCTCGACCCGGAGTTCGCGGAAGAACCGCTCGGCCACGTTCTCCCGCATGTAACCGCGACCCCCGAAGATCTGCACGCAACGGTCGGCCACCCGATTGGCCATCTCGGAGGCGTAGAGCTTGGCCATCGAGCACTGGGTGTGCTGCACCTTGAGGTCGGTGGCAGCGTCGATGTTCCGTGCCGTTTCGTAGACCAAGGATCGGGCCGCAAACAGCTCGGTCAGGCTGTCGGCCAGCATGATCTGCACGGCTCCGAACTCGGTGATGGGCCGGCCGTTGACGATCCGCTGCCGGGCGAACTCGGTGGTGTCGTCGAGAAGTCGGGCGGCGGCGCCCAGGCAGCGTGAGGCCACCATGATCCGCTCGAAGCGGAACCACTCGTAGGCGAAGCCCATACCGTCGCCTTCCCGCCCAACCATTTGGGTTGCCGGGACTCGCACCGACTCGAAGGCAACGATCGGATGGTGGTGGGCAATGGTGTGGGAGTACTCGGGCGTTCGCACCACTCGCACGCCATCGCTGGGCAGGTCGACCACGAACATCACGTGGTCGCCCGTATGCTCCCCGTCGGCCAATTTGGCCTGGAAGAACGCGTACTGGGCATGGTTGAAGGTGGTCACATGCCACTTCACCCCGTCCAGAACGTAATGGTCGCCGTCCCGACGGGCGGTGGCCGTGATGGCGTCGACATCGGATCCCGCCCCCTCCTCGGTAATGGCGTAGCACTCCTCTTTCTCCGCCCGGATCCCGGGCACCACGTATTTTTCGATTTGCTCGGCTGTGGCGACAGGTGGGAACCATGACGGTGGAGTGCCGAGCACCCAGCCGAGGGCGTTGGTGGCCCGTCCCCCTTGCTCCTGCACGAGGACCTGTTGGAGCATTGAGTAACCGCCACCGCCGAGCTCCTTGGGCATGTTGGTGGCGTGCAGCCCGGCGGCGAGGGTGCGAGCGCGGAACCGCCCGACAACCGGGTCGGGCAGCTCGCCCCCGTGCGCCTCCGCTTCCTCTTCATAGGGGATGAGCTCGTCGACGAGGGCGCGCGCCCGGGTCTGGATCTCGAGATCCGCGGGGGTGAAGTTGTACATGGGCGGAGCCTCCTGCGGCCTTGACTGAAGGTTCAGTTTATGCGAGCGTCAACGCGGTGAAGAGCCGGGGAGCTTCTGGCCGTTCCGCCGATGTGGTGGTTGTGGGGGGCGGGACGGTGGGTGCCTGGTGTGCGGTGTTCCTCCAGCGGGCGGGGGCCGGCCGAGTGGTCCTTCTCGAGTCAGCCACCCTCGGCCAGGGGGCGAGCAGCCGGGCCGCCGGGATTGTGCGGAGTCAGGGGGGCACGCCCACGGCGGTACGACTGGCCGAATGGTCTCGGACCTTCTACCGAACCCAACACCAGCACTACGGGATCGACTCCGGCTTCGTGCGCCAGGGCTACTACCTCCCGTGCTTCACCGACATCGACGTGGTCACGGCACGGCGCCGCCTCGAAATGCAACAGGCCCTGGGTCAGGCCGTGCGTTGGGTGGGACCCGACGAGGCGGAAGCGCTCAACCCCACGCTGGCGCCGGGCTCGACTCTCGGGGGCACGTTCCTCGACGACGACGGCTACATCCATCCCCCCCGCAACGTGCTGGCCTACACCGTCGCCCTGGCCACGAGCGGAGTCGAGGTGTGCGAACACACGGCCTTCGAGGGCCTGGTCACCGCGGGCGGCCGGGTGACCGGGGTCGAGACGAGCCAGGGGCGGGTAGCCACAGGCTCGGTCGTCCTGACCGGCGGTCCCCAGCTGGCCGCCGTCGGGGCGCTTGCCGGTACGTGCATACCGGCGGGCGGGGTCCGTCACCAGGTGGCCGTCACCGAGCCTCATGCCGAGTTAGATCCGTCGCGCCTGCCCATGGTCTTCGACGTGCAAGCCGGCCTGTATTGGCGCCCCGAAGAAGGCGGACTTCTGTTCGGCATGAGCAACCCGGACGAGGCCCCCGGCGAGGGGACCAGGATCGACTGGGCCTACATGGATCGCATCCGCGAGCGCCTGGCCGAACTGGTTCCGGTGAGCGCGCACCTCGGTCTTCGCCGGGCTTGGGCGGCCACAATCGACTACACGCCGGACCATTTCCCGATCCTCGGACCCGTGCTGTCAGGGAGCGGACCAGTGAACGGTACCGTCGTCGCCTCGGCCGGCGGCCACGGAATGATGTGGGGACCGGGGGTGTCCCGGGCGGCGGCAGACCTCGTGCTGGCCGGCACCACCGACGTCGTCGATGTCGGACCTCTGGGGCTGGACCGGTTCGACGCGTCCGGCGTCAGCCGTCTCGACCCCGATCCCATCGCACTCCCGTTCCCGGAAAGGACGTAGCAACAATGAGCGACACCACGTTCCCACCCACCCCTTCCCTGACCCACGCCGCCGATGCCGAACTGGCCCCGTGGGGCCCGCTCGACGAGGCCAGCGGACCAGAGATGCTCACCGCCGGCCTCACCCTGTGGAGCCACGGTGATCAGGAGGTCGGCATCTGGGAGTGCGACCCCGGGCCCTCGCGTTGGCTCCTCAAGACCAACGAGTTCATTCATGTCGTCTCCGGCCGGATGACGGTCACCATTGACGGCGGGAAACCGCTCGAGCTGGCGCCGGGCGATACCGCCGTGTTCCCCCTGGGATGGAGCGGCACCTGGGAGATCGCCGAAACGTTGCGGAAGATCTACGCCATCTTCTGAGCGCCATCGGCGGGTCGCGGAGTACGTCCCTGGACCAGGACGTCGAGGGCCAGGCACCCCCGGGGGCCACAACGCAGGGGATTGATGTCGAGGGCGTCCAGCCCGTCACCCAACTCGACGGCCAACTGGGACAAGGCCACGATGGCTCCGGCCACGGCCCCCCGGTCCACGGGGCGCGCGCCTCTGGCCCCGTCCAGCACCGGCGTTATGCGCAGACTGGCGATGGCGGCCATGGCGCGCGTGTCGTCAAGATGGGGCAACCTGACCACTCGGTCGGCCATCAGGTCGACCAGGACGCCACCGGCTCCCACCACAAGCAGAGGTCCGAGTTGTGGGTCGCGCACGATGCCCAATGCCATCTCGACTCCGTCGGGGGCCGTCGCGGCCACGAGGACACGGGGTCCGAACCGCCCGCACAGCTCCTGGTACGTGAGGGCCGCCGCATCAGGTCCGCCGACCCCGAGCACCACCCCGCCGAGATCGGACTTGTGGGCGATCGAAGTATTGTCCGTCTTCATCACCACCGGGTACCCCAAGGCCGCGGCGGCAGACACGGCCTCGGTGTCCGAGGTCACCGTGCGGCACGCGCTGGTCGGAATGCCGTAGTCGGTCAGGAGGGCGAAAGCATCGGTACCGCCGAGCGGTCCGTCCGCCAGGCGGGACAGCCAGCGTCGGCGGCGGCGCCCGTCGATGGTGGGGGCGGGTGACGGAGCAGTTCTTCGCTCTCGGCGCTCGAGCAGGTGGGCCAGCGCCGACAACCCGCTGCGAGTGCCCTCGAGGACGGGCACTCCGGCGGCCCGAACACGGGCCGCCGCCGCAGCGTCGATGGCGCTACCGAGATTGGAGAGCACCACGACCGGTTTGTCGGTACGTGCGGCGACGCTCATCACAGCGTCGGGATATGACTCGTCGCCGTCGTACTCCTCGACCAGATCGACCGCGAGCGCCACCGCCGCCACGTTCTCGTCGTCGGCCATGGCCTGGAGGCAGCCGGCGAACACGCCGTCAGTGTCGGCTCCCGTGCCCCAGACGTCGAGCGGGTTGGCCGCGGTGAGACCCGGATCGAGGAGGGCGGCCAGCCGTGCCCGGGTGGAGGCGCCAATGGTGGCGAACGGCACGCCCACCGACTCCGCCACGTCCGCCACCAGCGCACGCTCGGCACCGGAGTCATGGACCGTGGCGATCCCACGGCCCCCGCCTGGTGCGGGCCGGCCCGCCAACAGCTCGAGGGTGTCGGCCATCTCGTCGAGGTCGGCCACCCGGATCACCCCGTAGGCCTCGAACAGCGCCTCCCAGGCGCCGTCGTCTCCCGCCAGTGCCCCCGAGTGCGCGGCCACCAGGGTGCGACCGGTGGTCGAGCCGCCGACGGTGAGTGCGACAACCGCCACTCCCTGCTCGGCGGCCCGCCTGAGAACGTTCCGCATCCGGTCCGGCTCGCGCAGCGTCTCGAGGAGGAGTCCCGCCACCCGGGTCTCTTCCACGTCGAGTGCGTAGTCGAGATACGAGGCGGTGGTGGTCACCAACTCCTGTCCCGCGGAGACGACCACGGTGAACCCCAACTGGCGACGGGTACGAAGTATGGCGGAGAAGACTGACCCCGAGTGGGTGATGAACGCGACCGGACCCGAGGGCAGCTGTTCACGCTCGACGTAGCCGACCGCCCGGATGCCGGCGGCGACGTTCACGAATCCCATGCACCCGCCGCCGCACAGGGCCATGCCGGCCGACCGGGCCACGTCGGCCACCCGCTGACGGATGGCGGTCGACCCAGGATCCCCGGGGTCGACCAGGCTGCCGTAGATGACCGCTGAACGGTCCCCCCGCCGCGCCGCCCGACTCAGCTCGTCCTCAACGGCAGCGTCGGGAACACCGAGGAGGACAAGGTCCACCGGTCCGGCGATGTCGTCGAGTGAGGCGACGCAACGCTGGCCGAGGACCGTGTCGTGCCGGGGGTTGACGAGGTGGACTTCGACGGAGGGGTCGCTCCTGGTCACCTCGGCAACCAGGCGCTGTCCGAAGCTGCCCGGCCGGCCGCTGGCGCCCACCACCGCGATTCGCCGTGGCTCGAGCATGGCCTGAACCGGGGGGCGCCGAGCCGCCCCGGCCGGATCGTTCACCTTCGGGCGGACCATCCACGCAGACGGGCGCCGAGACCATCCTCCGCCTTCCGGTCGGCCAGTGCGGCCCGCGCCGCCTGCCATCCGGGAATCCCACACACCCCACCGCCGGCGTGGGTAGCTGAGCTCCCGTTGTAGAGGCCCTTGATGGGGGTGCGGTAGTCGGCGTAGCCAGGCGCCGGACGCATGTGGAAGAGCTGTTCGACACTGAGCTCACCGTGGAAGATGTTGCCCCCCACCAATCCGTACTCTTGTTCCATCTCGTAGGGACCGACAACGTCGCGGTGGAGAATGGACGCCTTGAAGTTGGGTGCCACCTCGTTGTAGCAGTCCACCATCCGGTCGGCGTAGGCCTCGAGTTCTGCGATGTGGGGCTCCTCGCTCCATTCTTTCGGCACCCACTGGGTGAACAACGACATGATGTGGGTGCCGTCAGGGCACAGTGTCTTGTCGAAGGTGGTCGGAATGACACCATCGCTGAAGGGACGCTCCGCGGCCCGACCCTCCCGTGCGTCCTGAAAGGCTCGCTCCATGTACTCGATGGACGGGGCCATCTCCACCGAGCCTGTGTGGTGCTCGGCCCTCTCGGTACCGGGGTCGGCGGTAAAGTCGGGCAGCTCGGACAGCGCCAGGTTGATCTTGACCACGCCGCTGCGTGTCTTCCACCGCTCGATGTCGTGGACGAAATCGTCAGGCAGCTCGGTTGCGCTCAGATGGTTGAGGAAGGCCGTCCGTGGATGGAGCGTGGTTACCACCAGCGGGGCCATGATCTCCTCGCCGCCCTCGAGCACGACTCCACGGACCCGCCCCTGCGCCACCAAGGTCCGGACCACCCGAGCGTCGGTGCGGATGTCCGCGCCAAAGCTGCGGGCCGACCGTTCGATCGCATCGGCCACCGCGCCCATGCCCCCTTCCGGAAAGCCCCAGTTCCCCAGGTGGCCGTCCCCGATGTCGCCGATGGAGTGGTGGGCCATCACATAGGCCGTTCCCGGTTCGGCCGGACCGGCCCAGGTACCGATGACGCCGTTGACGGCGATTGGAGCCTTCACCTGCCAAGACTCAAACCAGTCGTCGAGGAGGTCGGCGATGCTCATGGTCATCAGCCGGGTGACGTCGCCCACGGTGCGCACGTCGAGACCGCGTTGGCGCCAGGCCAGACGCAATGTCTCCTTTAGGTCAGCCGGCTTGCGGGATCCGATTTTGGGCGGCACGGTCAAGAGCAGCGGGCCGAGTACGTCGGCCAGCCCGGCAATCCAGGCATCCCACTTGGGCATCGCCTCGGCGTCCCTTTTCGACCACTTTGCGATCTCCTCGTAGTTCCGCTTGGCGTCGTCGGCGAAGATCTTGATGGAGCCGCCCTCGGGGAACGCCTGGTAGTAGGGACCCATCGGATAGACCTTGTAACCGAACCGCTCGAGTTCGAGTTCGCGCATGATGGTCGGCGGGAGGAGGCTCATCACATAGGACAACCGGGTGACCTTGAACTCAGGGGCGTCGGGCCAGGGAGTTTCGGTGGTGGAGGCACCACCCGTCTTGTAGCGACCCTCCAGTACCAGGGTGCGAGCACCCGAGCGGGCCAGGTAGGCGCCCGAGACCAGCCCGTTGTGGCCGCCGCCGACCACAATGGCGTCGTATGTCGAGGTCATGGATTTCCCTTCCGCGTCGGGGCCCTTCCCCTGGCGATGGTCGGCTCTGCGCAATGTTTGACTGATTGTTCAGTCTAATCCGCTGCTACCGTAACGACAAGAAGATCCGGTCCGGCGTGAACGGTACGGCCGGCCGTAGCCGGCGGCCGGGAGGTAACGATGTCAAAGGTCTCCGAGGTGACCATGTCAAAGGACGACGAGACAAGCTCGGCGGCGAGCGCGGCGGCTGATCAACGCCGCGTGGACCTGCTGCGGAGCGCGCTCGAAGTCATCGCCGAGCGGGGATTCCCCGATACCCGGATAGCAGACGTGGCCGAGCAGGCGGGCACCAGCCCCGCGTTGGTCATCTACTACTTCAAGACCAAGGACAACCTCCTGACCGAGGCCATGCGGTACGCCGAGGACCTCTGGTACGACCTCGGCGCCCGCCGCATGGAGGTCATCGAGAGCGCCGCAGCCCGGTTGGAAGAGATCGTGGCCATGACCTGCCTGAGCGAGACGGACACCGAGCTTCCCGATTCGTGGGCTCTGTGGCTCGATCTGTGGGCGCAGTCGGTCCGCCATCCCGAAGTCGCCCGGGTGCGGGAAGAGTTCGACGCCCACTGGCGCGAGACCATCGCCTCCGTGGTGCGCGACGGGATCGCGACAGGAGAATTCGAGAAGGTCGACGCCACCCGGTTCGCCATCACGCTGTCGGCGCTCCTGGACGGGTTCGCCATACAGATCGCGCTCGAGGACCCGGCCGTCGACCCCCAACTGGCTTTCCGGTCCAGCATGGACTTTGCGGCCATGACTCTGTGTTTCGCATGGAAGCCGAAGAAGAACGCGGTAAGGAAGAACGGAGTGGGACGAAGGTGAGCCGGTAGTGGCCCGGGCGGGCGGTCATCCGTGTGGAGGTGGATCGAAGCATGTCGAGCGAGGGAGGCCCGTTGGCTGGAGGTGAAGTGCAGATCGTGGGCCTGTGCAAGCGCTTCGGCGACGTCGAGGCGGTGGCAGGTATCGACCTCGACGTCCCTTCGGGCGAGTTCTTCTCCATCCTCGGACCGTCGGGCTGCGGGAAGACCACCACGCTGCGCCTGGTGGCCGGGTTCGAGCAACCCACGAGTGGATCCATTTACCTCGACGGGGTTGATGTCGCCGACAAGCCGCCCCACAAGCGCAACGTCAACACCGTGTTCCAGAGTTATGCCCTCTTCCCGTTCCTGTCCGTGGCCGACAACGTGGCCTTTGGGCTCCGCTACCAGCGACTGACCAAGGCGGAGTCGACCCGTCGGACCGGTGCCGCACTGGAGCTGGTACAGCTGCTCGGTTACGAGAAGCGTCGGCCGGGGCAACTGTCTGGCGGACAACAGCAGCGAGTGGCCCTGGCCCGGGCCCTGGTGCTCAACCCAGCGGTGCTCCTGCTCGACGAGCCACTCGGCGCCCTCGATGCCAAACTCAGACGCACCCTCCAGATTGAGCTCAAGGCGCTGCAGGAGACCGTGGGGATCACCTTTCTCTATGTGACGCACGACCAGGAAGAGGCACTCACCATGTCGGACCGCCTCGCGGTGATGGAATCCGGCAAGGTGGCACAGGTGGGCACGCCGGTCGAGGTCTACGAGCAGCCAGTGGATGCCTATGTGGCCGACTTCTTGGGCGTCTCCAATCTGATGGACGCCAACGCGGGCGGCCCCGGACCTGGGGGTGGGTGCCGGATCACGCTGGGGACGTTCCACCTCATCGCCGAGCAGGGGTCAACCGACTGCGTGGGCCCGGTGAAGGTGGCCGTACGACCCGAGCGGATTGGCATCGATCCTTACGACGCATCTGGGCCGAACCGGGTGCCGGGCATGGTCGAGCGCCTGGTATTCCTCGGTTCGTCCACCCAGGTCATCATTCGGTTGGCCCACGGCCAGACTGTTCAGGCCCTCCTGCAGAACCGGGGCGGACCGCCACCGTACGAACAGGGCACAGCCGTCCAGGTCCACCTGCCGCCCGACGGGCTCCGTGTGCTGCGATCGTCGGTACTGGCCCCGGTGGAGGACCCGCCGCTGAACGAGGCCGAGACGCCCTCCGTGCAGCCGGTTGGCCTGTCCGTCCATCACTCAGACTGATCCGGGGCCTACATCCCGGCGATGCTGGTCATCGCCTCCTGTCGACTGCTCCCGCGCTCGCCGCGAGTCATCCACCGGTAGGCCGCGAGGCCGAGACCGGCGGCCACGAACGAAAGCACGAGCATGATGGTCGCCAGAGCGTTGAGTGCCGGTCCCCCGTTGCCCCCGTGGCTGGTGGAGTAGATGATCACCGACATCGGTTGGGTGTTGGCTGTCGATGAGAGCAGGTCCACCACCACGAAATCGTCCACCACACTTGCGAACACCAGGACCGTGCTGGCAAAGATGGCAGGCATCAGAAGGGGAATCAGTACTCGGCGAATTGACTGGAGCCGAGACGCCCCGAGGTCGGCCGCCGCCTCCTCGTAGGAGTTCCCGATCGACACCAGCCGAGCCAGGACGATGATGGCCGGCCAGCTGAAGTTCCAGGTGACCAGGCCGAGCACCTCGGCCGCCGTCCCCAGGTGGATGAAGGTGAAGAGTTGGGTGAAGAGGAAGAACAGGGCCACCCCGAAGATGAGCTCAGGGATCACGTAGGAGAAGACCATCACGAAGTTGAACGTGGCGGACGTCCGGGTCCGCCACCGGTTGATGCCAATGGCAAAGGCGACACCCAAGGGGACGGCCACCACGGTGGTGAGGACCGAGAGCCGGATGGTCTGGAAGACGGCGCTGCGCAGCGTCGGATCGTGCCAGACCGAATTGAAGGGGTCGCCCCAGTACCAACGAGTCGAGAATCCCTGCCACACGCTCTGGGACTTGCCGTTGTTGAACGAGAACAGCACGGCGATGGCGATGGGGACGATGGACCAGAGCAGGTAGAGCCACGTGAAACTCTCGAGGAGCCACGGACGTCGCCAAGGGTTGCGCCACGGCGGCCGCCACCGGCGAGGCGACGCCGAGGGTGGCGCCGGGGTCGGCGGGCCGTCTTCACGGGACAGTCTGGTTGGGGGGATCGCCCTGGTGGTCACTGTCATCAGAAGGCCTCGCTCGAGGCGTGGCGCGTCTTGACCACGTAATAGACCATGGGCACCAGCAGGAAGGCCAGCAGGAGCAGGGACAGGGCGGCACCCTGGGCCTGCTGGCTGGACGTGACGAGCTGGCTGTCGATGACATTGCCGATCATGGCCGTCGATGGCGCTCCCGACAGCAGCTGATTGGTGAAGTAGTCCCCGATCATCGGCAACACCGTGATCAACATGCCGGTGAGGATGGCCTGGCGACTCAAGGGGAGGGTGACCCGGAGGAAGGTCCGAGTCCGGTTGAGGCCGAGATCGCGCCCAGCTTCGATCAACCGCTGGTCGATGCGGTCGAGTCCGGCGTAGAGGACCAGGATCAGGTAAGGGATGTACCCGTACACGAGTCCGAGGATGACGGTCGCCGGCTTACCGCCCAGCCAGTCGATCGGCTGGCTGACGACGTGTAGGTCGAGGAGCGCCCGGTTTACGTACCCGTCGATCTGCAGCAGGCCGATCCAGGCCAGCATGCGCATCATGTAGCTGACCCAGAACGGGGCAATGAGCAGGGCCAGGAAGAGCACCTTGCGCCGCCCGGCGAACCGGGTGACGAAGTAGGCGGCCGGGTAGGCGATGAGGAGCGAGAGCACCGAGGCGATGGACACGTACACGAGCGTTCGAGCGAAGATCGGCCCGACGAACGACCCCTGACCGACCAGGTCGTGGAAGACGGCGGTGAAGTTGGCGCCGGTCCAGTTGAGAGGATTCCAGACGGGCTCAGGCGATTGGAAGATGGTGTTGAGCTGGCCGCCGGCAATCGCCAGCACCGTGTAGAAGGGGACGAGGAACAACAATGCGAGCCAGATGATGCCGGGCATCGCGAAACCGGCCCACAACCACCTGTTCTGGGCCCGATCCGCCCACCCGTTGCGGCCGCGATCCTCCCCCTTCGCCATCAGCAGTCGCCGCTCACACGCCGCTGCTCGCACGCAGCCAAGCCTGCTGGTACTGGGCGTCGAGTGCGGGGGCGAGCTCGAGCTGCTTGGTCCCGTTGTCGAAGTTGGATGGCAGCACCACCGTGGAGGCGAGGCTGGGAGGAAGGATGCCCTCTTTCTCGAGGACCTCCGGGGTCACCCCGTTGATGGGCTGCATGTACCCGTTGAAGGAGATGTTCTCCAGCACGTTGGGGAGGTCCAGCATGTCGTTGATGAAGAGATGGGCGAGCACGGGGTTCTTCCCGCTGGACATGACCGTCATCGTGTCGTTGGCCACAGGTCCCCGCCCGTTGGTGGGGAACCAGTATCCGACCACATCCACCGGGGTCCCTTTGGGCATGTAGGAGGCGGCGGCGGCCATGTCGCCCGACCAGGCGTGATGGATCCAAGTCTGTCCGGTGGGAATGGACGTGTAGTCGTTGTTATCGATGTGGAGATTGACCAGTTGATCCAGTTGTAGCAGCGAGTTGGTGGCCGCGTTCAGCTGGGCCTTGCTGATCGTGTTGGGGTCGAAGTTCCCGTTCTTCATCATTCCCAGCGCCAGGCTCTCGCGGTAGTCGTCGAGGATGGCCACCTTCCCCTTGTACTTGGCGTTCCACGGCATCGCCCACGGATTGGCCATGGCGTAGGGATTTTCGTTCACCTTGTCCTTCCGCCATGCGATGCCTGTGGTGTAGATGGTGTACGGCACCGTGTACTGCCATTTCTGGTCGTAGAACGGATTCTGGTACTGGGGCCAGGCCTGGGTGATGTTGGGAATGTAGGAGTGATTGAGGGGACGAACGAGCTTTCCGGCCACCAACTCGCCCAGGACATTCACGGTGGGGATGAACAAGTCGAAATTGAATTGGCCGGTCCGCAGCTTGGCGATGGCCTCGCTCATGGTGTTGAACGTGGTCAGCTCCACCTTGCAGTTGTACTTTTTGGCAAAGTTGTTGAGGTTCTTCTTATTGACGTAGGCCACCCAGTTGTACACCTTGAGTGTGGCGTTCTTCTCCGGCTTCAGTCCGTCGGCGATGGTCCGATTTGACGCGTACAGCGGCCAGGTCACGGGTCGATTGGGACGGGGCAGGGCGAGCGGCCGGCTGGTCGCGGCAGACGCGGCAGCAGGGTCGGCTCCGTAAGCGGCAGCGGCGACGGCCAGCCCGGTCATACCGGCCAGGAAGGACCTCCTCGACACGACCGGCGCGCTGTGGGAACCGTCCGACGACCAACCTTCGCGTGGGTGGAAAACCACACTCGTCCCCTCTCCAGTCGGAGCGCACCCGAAGGCGACTCCTGATTCTGACTGATCGTTCAGTCATCCAAATCTCTCGTCATTGAAACACCGCTCCCGAATTGCCGCAAGCGGTCCGGCCACATTTCGCCCTCCGTTAAACAAAATGCCTCTCGGCAGCCGATGGCCGGGCCGCTGCCCGGTCACCCCACCAGGGAGGCCGCCAGACGCTCGAAGTTAGTCAGGAAACGGTCGATATCGGCGTCGTCATGCTGGGTCGAGATCAGCCATTGCTCGGTCTTGCCCCAGGGCGGCAGAAAGACGCCTCCGTTGTGCTGAATCAACCAGTGGGCGTGATTGAAGCGGTCGTCGAGGGAAACGAACCCGCGATAGTCGGTCACCGGCTGACGGCTGAAGACGACACACCCCTTCGCCCCGACGGCCACGACGTGGGCCTCGAGTCCGTAGGCGGCGATGGTCCTGGTAACACCGGCAACCGCCCGGTCCCTCAGGCGGTAGATCCGCCGATATGCCTCCGTGGTCGCCACCTCCATCAACATGGCCCGCGTCGCCGCCATCGCCAGCGGGTTGCCGTTGAAGGTGCCCACCATCTCGTAGCCCCCTTCGGCCACATGGTCCATCACCTCGGCCGAGCCGCCGACGGCCGCGGACGCGATGCCGCCCCCGATGGCCTTGGCCAGGCAGAGGAGATCGGGAGTCACGCCGGTGACGCCGACCGCTCCCCCTGGTCCGGCCGTGAGGCCAGTTTTGACCTCGTCGAAGGTGAGCAGTGCTCCATGGGCGTGCAGCAACGATTTCAAGGCAGCTAAATAACCATCAACGGGGAGAATGATCCCGGCGTTCATCATGACCGGCTCGATGATCATGCCGGCGACCTGGCGGGGGTGGCTGACGAGCGCGCGCTCCACTGCATCGAGATCGTTGAATCCGACCACCAGGGTCAGGTCGAGCAGCGCCTTGGGTATTCCCGTGCTCCCGGCGACCCCGATGGGAGCCGAGCTCGGCCCCATCTGGTCGGGCTCCGGAGCGACTGAAACCTGCACCGAGTCGTGATGTCCGTGATAGCACCCCTCCACCTTGATGATGAGGTCGCGACCGGTGATGGAGCGCATGAGGTGCACGGCGTCCATGGTGGCCTCGGTGCCGGAGTTGCAGAAGCGCCAGAGGGGGAGACCGAATCGGCGTCCCAATTCATCGGCCACTTCGATGGCCGTCTCGGTCGGCTGGGCAAAGTGGGTACCCCTAGCGACTTGGGTCCGCACAGCTTCGACGATGGCGGGGTGGCCGTGCCCGGCCAATCCCGCCCCGTAGCCACCGTGCAGGTCGACGTACTCGTTGCCGTCCACGTCGATGATCTTCGATCCCGCGCCGTGGCTTATCCACACCGCCTGGGGCGTGGTGATCTGCCAGCTCGATGTGACGCCGCCGGCCAGGACCCTGATGGCGCTATCTCGGAGGCCCCTCGAGGTGGGCTGGCGATCGATGAAGACCCGCTCCTCCTCGCTGATGATGTCGTCCAATTGCGACCCGATCGGTCCGGACAGGGTCGTTTCGATGGCCATAGTGCTCCCCCGGGATCCCGGATCCTCCCGTTGACTGAATGTTCAGTCTATGGAACGCTTACCCCTCATGGCAAGGGTCAGAGTCCGCCGTTGGGAGCACGCGTGGCCGGCCCGACGAAATGCGCAGGAGGACCGGTGACCGGTGCCACACCGGTCGTCTTCGACAACGTGGTCGGCGGGACGTCCGTTGCTCCAGTGGCCGGCGGGCGTCGTCCCGTCCTGGACCCGGTGACCGGTGAGGTCTACGCTCAAGCGGCCGAGTCGGACGCTGAAGACATCGACATGGCTTGCGTCGCCGCGGCGACCGCCTTTCTCGAATGGGGAGAGACGACGCCGGCGGAGCGGAGTGCGGCCATGCTCCGAGCGGCGGACCTCCTCGAGGTGAACGCCGATGAGTTGACCCGGATTGAGGTGGCCGATACCGGCAAGCCGTACTCGGCGACACGGGAGGACGAGCTCCCGCCGATCATCGATCAGGTCCGGTTCTTCGCCGGGGCCTGTCGTGTCATGACCGGGTCGGCCACCGGGGACTATATGGCGCGTACGACGTCGGGCATCCGACGTGAGCCCGTGGGGGTGTGCGCTCAGATCACGCCGTGGAACTACCCGTTGATGATGGCCGTGTGGAAGTGGGCTCCAGCCATCGCCGCCGGGAACACCGTCGTATTGAAGCCGTCCGAGTTGACTCCGGCCTCCACTGTGCGCATGGCCGAGCTGCTGGCCGAGGTCTTCCCGCCCGGGGTGCTGAACGTCGTGTGTGGCGGAGCCGATACCGGCGAAGCACTGGTGCGCCACCCGGCGGTGGTCATGGTGTCGTTGACGGGGAGCCCGAGGGCCGGCCGAGAGGTGGCCAGTGCTGCGGCCGATCGGCTCACCCGGGTCCATCTGGAACTTGGTGGCAACGCGCCGGTCGTGATATTCGGCGATGCCGACGTGACGGCCACGGCGCAAGCGGTGGCTGGCGCTGCGTTCTTCAACGCTGGTCAGGACTGTACCGCCGCCACCCGTGTCCTCGTCGAGAGACCCGCCTATGAGGCGGTCGTCACTGCGCTCTCTGCGGAGGCGACCCAAGCCCGTACGGGTGATCCGTTCGATCCTGGCGTCACCTTTGGGCCCCTTATCAGCCAGCACCACCTCGACAAGGTGAAGGGTCTGCTGGACCGCCTCCCCGACCACGCTCGGGTGGTTGCGGGTGGCTGTCAAATCGGTCGTCCGGGGTTCTTCCATCAGGCGACCGTCGTGGCCGACGTGGGTCAGCGCGACGAGATCGTCCAAAAGGAGATCTTCGGACCTGTCATCACGGTGCAGCCGTTCGCAACCGAGACCGAGGCCCTGGAAAAGGCCAACGACGTCGCCCAGGGACTGTGCGCCAGTGTCTGGACGGAAAACCATGGGCGCGCCGAACGAATGTGCAGGGGTCTCGATTTCGGGGCGGTGTCGGTCAACACCCACGCGCCCATGACCGCCGAGATGCCCCACGGAGGGTTCGGCGGCTCGGGCTACGGGAAGGACCTTTCCATGTACGGCCTCGAGGACTACACACGCACCAAGCACGTGGCTTCAGCCTGGTAGGCGCTCGGTAGCGAGGAGAGAGAGGACACTCGACAATGGCCAAGATTCTTTGCGTGCTGTACGAGGACCCCGTGGGCGGCTACCCGACCAGCTATTCCCGGGACACCATCCCCCGCATCGACCACTATCCCGGCGGCCAGACGGTGCCCAGCCCCCAGGGTATCGACTTCACACCTGGCGCATTGGTGGGGTCGGTCTCGGGCGAACTCGGTCTCCGTCCGTTCCTCGAAGCAGCCGGACACACACTGGTGGTGACTTCCGACAAGGAAGGCCCCGATTCGAAGTTCGATCGAGAGCTGGCCGATGCCGATGTGGTGATCTCACAGCCGTTCTGGCCCGCATACCTCACCGCCGACAGAATGGCCCGGGCGCCGCGACTCAAGCTGGCGCTGACAGCGGGAATCGGTTCCGACCATGTGGACCTGGACGCTGCCATCGCCCACGGGGTGACCGTGGCCGAGGTCACCTACTCGAACAGCATCAGCGTGGCGGAGCACGTTGTCATGATGATCCTCGGACTCGTGCGCAACTACATCGCGTCCCACGAGTGGGTCGTCAAGGGTGGCTGGAACATCGCTGACTGCGTGGAGCGCTCCTACGACCTCGAAGGCATGGCGGTGGGATCGGTTGCGGCGGGACGTATCGGCCTGGCTGTTCTCAGACGGCTGGCCCCCTTCGACGTCCAACTCCACTACACCGACAAGCATCGACTGGACGAAGGCGTCGAACGCGAGCTGGGTCTTACCTTTCATACCGATGCCGCAGCCATGGTGCCGCACTGCGACGTGGTGACCATCAACGCCCCCTTGCACCCCGAGACCGAACACCTCTTCGACGACGTCATGTTCTCGCTGATGAAGCGCGGCACCTACCTCGTCAACACTGCTCGGGGGAAAATCTGTGACCAAGATGCCGTGGTGCGGGCTCTCGAGAACGGCCAGTTGGCCGGCTACGCGGGTGATGTTTGGTACCCACAACCCCCGCCGGCAGACCATCCATGGCGGACCATGCCCCATGAGGGCATGACACCTCACATCTCAGGTACGTCGCTCTCTGCTCAGGCACGGTATGCGGCGGGAACTCGGGAGATACTCGAGTGCTTCCTCGACGGGCGACCGATACGGGAGGAGTACCTCATCGTCGACGGAGGTCATCTTGCCGGGGCAGGTGCACACGCCTACACGGCGGGTACAGCCAACCCGGAGTGAATTCCTCGGCGCTGGTGAGGCGAACACAACGAACGGTGCCCATCAATTCGGAGCGGCTGCCCGCGACAAGGGAAGCTCGGCGGCACGCTCCGTTGCCTCGCTGTCCTCACCTCAGTAGCTATTAGCGGTTGGAGAAGACCGCCTCCCGCGAATCGCGAGGAAATCGAGAAGGAAGAGGTACAAACGAAACCTGTGGGTGCACCACCTGAACGGAGGCGCGGCGTACCTTCCTGTTTGACACCAGAGAGCTGCACGGCGGCGGCGACAACGAGGTCTTCGCTGAGGTCAGGCAGCCATTTGCGCAGAGTTTCGGCGATGGAGGCTCGGGCGCGGGCTTCGGTGTTCTTGGAGGAAATGTGGTGGCCCGGTCGGCGCCCTGCTTCTCGGACCTGCCTCAGCAGGTGGTCTGAGAACCGGAGCCACCTGACGGTCCCGGGTCATTCAGCTCCACCCCTCCGGCCGCTGTGGCGTCCCAGTAGGCGTAGTTGGCGGACGCCACAGGTTGGGTTAACCCGGCGAGGGGCGATGTGTCAGTCGGATTGAACCCGATGCCGCCGTATCGGGCGTCGCCGAAGGTGAGCAGGAAGGACCGACTGGCATCGCCCATGATGTAGCCGCCGCCGTCCGTGCTTGCCGCAAACGCGTTGAAGTCGCTGACGCCGGGTGCCTGCTGCGGGCCACTCCCCAGAAATGTGGCATCTCCGAAGGTGAAGATCCCGCCGTCGGCGGCGGCCAGCCAATAGCCGCCACCGTTCAGTGATGACGCCATCGCCACGACCGGTTTGTTTAGGGTCATGGACCCGGTCGAGCCATGGAACTGGGCATCGCCGTAACTGAAGATGCCCCCGTCCGAGGCCACCAACCAATACCCCTTGCCATCAGGGGTCGCCGCCATGCCCACGACCGGCTTATTGAGGGTCATGGCCCCCGTCGACCCATAGAACTGGGCATCGCCGTAGCTGAAGATGCCGCCGTCGGCGGCGACGAGCCAGTACCCCTGGCTGTCGGGCGTGGACGCCATTCCCACGACCGGTTTGTTGAGGGTTAACGACCCGGTCGAGCCATGGAACTGGGCATCGCCGTAACTGAAGATGCCCCCGTCCGACGCCACAAGCCAGTAGCCGCCTTGGTCGGGGGTGGATGCGATGCCCACGATCGGCCTGTTCAACGAGCTACCCAGGAGCGAACCGTGACACGCGAGAACGGTCGGGCTCGCCTGGTGCGGTGCCGAAGCCCCTGCCCAGGAACTGGCTCCCAGCGCGGCCGTTGCGATCAGCGCAGCGGTACCGACTGTCCTTCCGAAACGAAAGATCTTCGTCACCCCGCCTCCCCGTTTGAATCTGCGGCGTTCCCGCAATATTAGTACGACGAGCGATCTCACTCGCGACCCACGTTCCTCTAAAGCGCTTGGCGCACCCGAAGAGGTCGCCGGCGTCGTGGCTTTTTGGCGGACGACGCGTCCTCATTGCAAGGAGACATCTTCGTCGATGGGGGGATCGGATGGCACGTGTGCGTCCCGCGCTGCCACCGGGCGACACCAACAGTCTCGTCGAAAACGGCCTAGTCAAGGCGCCGAGAAAATCATTTTCAGCAATGCAGAAGCCGAGGGTTCGAGTCCCTTCACCTCCGCCAAAGACCTAGGTCAAAGGACCAAAGTGAGATCCCCAAGAGTTTCATTTGGTTCGACGTGACCTCGCGTGATCTCGTCGGTGAGCTAAACCCTGTGAGGTACGCGCCGATGAGCGCTACGCGATTCGTTGTTGAGGTCGTTCATGCGACTCCGACACCTTCTCTGTTCACCGGCCCAGCGCAGCGTAGAACGTGACCCGAGAGCCCGTCCGTGAAGAGAATCGCTCAGGTCCCGCAGGATCACAGATCTTGTCCAACCTTGGAATGGCCTGAAATCGCGCTGAGTTTTACGTTACAACCGAAAGCCAATTCTGACATTCCGACCCAAACTCTCTGCGGAGTCTCATACTCAATGGGCGGACCGCCCGTTGCAACAAATTGGAAAGGACCCGTCGTATGTCGAAGGTATCGAGAGAAACCGCCTCGATGGTCAACGATATGGGGGTGGCCGAGGATCGGACTGAGGAGTTCGATGGCTACACCGTCAACTTCGTCTCGATCCGTCAAGACGCTGACCTTGCACCGATGCTCAAGGGCCTCCCCGACGACCGGTGTCAGTGTCCACATTGGGGATATGTGTTCAAGGGACAAATGACAGTTAGTTACGCCGACCACGAGGATGTGATCGGTCCTGGCGACGCCTTCTACATGCCTCCCGGACATACGCCCGCGGCGCTGGCCGGCACCGAGTTCGTCCAATTCAGTCCTAGCGACGAGTTGGCTGTTTCCGAGGCCGCGATCTCAAAGAACATGCAGGAGATGCAAGGCACCTGACGAAAGAATCGCTTCGAGGAGGCCGAACATCAAGGAGGTTCATAGCACGTGGTTGGCAGCGTCAACGCTGCTCCATATGCCACATTTCGGTTGATCATCGACATAGACGAGTGCCTCGGTGGAACTGCGCCATTGCACGTGTCGCCGAGTCGGCCCTCGTTTGACCCCCTGGAACCCGATGGGTGATGAAGTCACCCTAGCCAGGGCATGACCTGGCAGAGCGGCTCGCGCGTTCAGGCGATGGACAAGGATGTGCGTCGCTTCATGTACGTAGGACTTGGAGCGCGGAATCTCTTGGACCGAGGCGTGTCCCGAGAAACCGAGAACTTGGAACGGGTTGAAAGGTTGCTCGTTTAACACGGGATCGCACCACATCGTCTTCTCAACTCTGGTGAGGTCACGTCCGTAGATGTGCAGCGCACTGCTCAATCGACTCGTCGGCGGGTCCCTCAGCTGGGACTACGCATTGCATTCGGTTGCTTCCCTGCAGAATTTCAAAAGGTCGGAACTCAGCCGACCGCGGTGGGTGACATAGAGACCATGTCCAGCGTTCTGATACACCTCCAGACGACTTCCTTCGATGAGTGTGACGCTTAGGCGGGACGACAGATCGATTGGAGTTGACGCATCGGCATCTCCGTGAATGAGGAGAGTTGGGAGCGCGATGGATCGCATCTCTTCACGCCAGTCCGCATCCACCTGGGCCCGGTTGAGGTCGAAGGCAGCTCGGAATGACGCTCGTTGCATATCGCGGAACGTCCAGGCCACGTCTTCGTTTGAAACTTTGTTCTCGGGGAACTGGGTGGCAAAGTACGCGTCAGCGCCGTCTTCGATCCACTGGCTGAAATCGGCACGCCACAGGTTTCGTATCGTCTCGACCATGACGGGATCGAACCCGTCAGGATTGTCGATGCCGGCCAACGCCACGGGCGCCACTGAGGAAACGAGAACTACCCGTTCGACTCGTTGCGAACCGTGGCGAGAGAGATAGCGGATGACCTCGCCGCCCGCCATCGAATGTGCAACCACGCAGACGTTCTCGAGATCGAGTTCTGTAAGGATCGTACTCAGGTCATCGCTCAACGTGTCGTAGTCGAAGCCGGTCCCAGGATCATCGGATCGACCCTGTCCACGCCGGTCGTAGGCCACGCAGCGCAGGCCTGCGTCGGAGAGGTCCAGCATTTGCGACCGCCACATATCGGAGCTGAGGTTCCAGCCGGCGCAGAATACAACCGGGTTTCCCGCTCCCCAGTCCCGGCAGAAGAGGCTCGTTTTGTCATTCGTTGCGATGTAGGGCATAGCTCTGACTTTCTGTTGTTGTTGTATCTCGCAAGCTTCAAACTTCATCTGTGGCGGGAATGTCACCAAAGAACCCAGTAATGCGCGAGATGGTTCCGTCGTCGGCCAGTTCGCCCACGTCAATGCCACTCAGCGCTGTCGAGTCATCAGCAGCGACGAGATCCCAGGCGAAGCGGAAATGATTGTGGTGCTCGTCGATACCACTGGTTCGGACGAAGTGATGGTCGGGGAATTGTGACTGGAGAGCCGCGACCATATTGGTGATTTCGTCCCGACCTGCAGCCGCAAACGGTGGATCGATCAGGCGACCGTCAGAGGCCCAGACACTCTGAATGATGCTGGCTCGGCGCTGCGGATCAATTTCGTTCCATCCGGACAGGTACGTGTCAACAGTGTCGGAAAGATCGGTCATCGGTAAATCACTCCTTCGTCGTTGGCTTAGCTCTGTCCAGAGATTCTGAAGGTGTCCGAGAAGGGTTGCGATTACTCGTGAGGTAGTGGTCGGGACGTGAACGTCAAGACCAATGTTCTTCAGAACCCCGAACATGGTTCGCTCCCCATTTCGGGCAATGCGTGAGCGGCCGGTACGGGAATCTCGTGCAGATATCGGTGTTCGGGTCACCGGGACTTCGGTAGCCCTCGCTGTAGAAAGCGCGGCCTGGGTCATCGGCGTGACAATCGTCGAACTGGCAGTGTTCCGGACTGACTTCGGCGGCGCTCATTGCGAAGCCCGATCGAGCCCGAGACGGAGAGATCGTTGGTCGTCATTACTTACGTTCAGGCTGTGCATGGAATAACCCGGCGATCCGCGACGCGGAGCAAGGGGCGATTCTCGCTGCCGTCGAACGTGACGAGCCGCGGCTCCGTCCGACGCTGGAAAGGGTGGCGTTCGCTGGCTGACGACGTACCGACCGCGAGAGTCCTCTCAGCGGAGTGGACTCTGAAGCCACCTCGCCATGGAGACAGATATGAGTTTGATCGGGCTTGAATTCCTGGAGCTGGCGGATTCAGGGTTGATTCCATTACCTCTTAGGTAGTGGAATTTCGGCTTCCTTGACCATAGCGTCGCGGTATGCCACCTCCGTTAGCAGGGATCCTCGTCCGTGATTGGCGGGTCCGGCGTCGCCGCAGCCAGATGGACTTGGCCTTGGCGGCTGGTGTCTCGCCGCGACATCTCAGCTTCGTCGAGACCGGACGAAGTAAAGCAAGCCCGGAGTTGCTCTTGGCCTTGGCTGATCATCTGGATGTCCCCCTTCGCGAACGCAACACCCTGTTGTTGGCCGGAGGATATGCGCCCCGCTATCCACGGACGTCGCTCGAATCGCCGGAGATGGGCCGAGTCCAAAACACACTTCAGACGATCCTTGAGCGTCATGACCCGTATCCGGGCGTTGTGATCGACCGCTACTGGAATGTCGTTCTGGCTAACTCGGCTGCCCTCGAGTTGGTCCACGATGTTCCAAACGACATCTTGGGACCACCCGTAAACATCTTTCGTGCCTGCCTTCACCCTGACGGGCTCGCCAGGCGTACGTTGAACTTCGACGAGTGGGCGACCTATCTGTTAAGCCAGCTTTACCGAGCGATGGTTCTCACAGGAGACCATGAACTCCATTCCCTTATCGAGGAAGTGTCGGCCTACCCGGATGTTGCGGCGATGGGGGAGTGGCGAGCGTCCCTGGCGCTCGAGGAACCAAAGATTCTCGTTCCATTCAGGGTTGATCTCGGCGGAACCGAGCTTTCGATGTTTACGACCTTGACGGTCTTCGGCACGCCACTCGACGTCACGCTGGCTGAGATGGCCGTCGAACTCTTCTATCCAGCCGACGACATTTCCGAAGCCCACCTCCGTTCGATGGCCAGTCGAACCTAAGCAACTCATTTGATTGTCCGAAGAGAAGTTGTCCTTCAACGGAGAGCGCTGCCGGTCGGCTCGTTCGGTGTCCTCCCCCGGTGATGTCTTCGCCTTTCCTCGCGGTCTCCGAAGTGTTGCCTAGCAGGGAAGAACGATGTCGAAGCAGGCGAAGGACACCTGCGGGCAGAAAGCTCGTCAGGTTGGCTCGGGCGTCACGGCGATGAGACGGGCTTGCAGGAGGCGCTGTTCCGTCTTGGTCGGAGCCAGGGTCAAGGCGGTGCGCAGCCGTCTGGCTGCGTCGCTGGTCCGGCCGATCCGGCGCATGTTGTCGGCTAGGGCAGCGTGCCAGAGGTGAGAGCGTTCCAGGCCACGGATGGCCTCCAAAGCCGCCAATCCTGCTTCGGGGCCGTCGCGCTCGGTGAGGGCGACGGCTCGGTTGAGCGCAACCACCGGGTTGGAGGTGATTGACGCGAGCAAGTCGTAGAGCCCGACGATCCGGTCCCAATCTGTTTCCTTCCAGCTCGGTGCGGTCGAGTGCGCTGCGGATAGATGAGCTTGGAGTTCATAAGGTCCAGCAATGCCCCCCGTCCGGGTGACGGCGTCAGACAGCCACGCCGACCCCTCGACGATCGCCGCTTGGTTCCAGAGACTCCGATCCTGGTCGGCCAGGGTGATCGGGTTGCCGGCAGCGTCGGTGCGGGCCGGGGTGCGAGCCGAAATGAGCAGCAGGAGGGCAAGGAGCGAAATGACCTCCGGCTCGTCCGGAATCAACTCGAGCAGCAAGCGGGCTAGGCGGACCGCCTCGGACTCGAGGTCGACCCGGGTCACCATGTCCCCGCCGGTCGGGGAGTGCGCCTCGGTAGCGATCAGGTACACCACTGCTAGCACCGCGGCCAGCCGGTCGGGAAGCTCCGCGTCGGAGGGGATGGCGTAGGGGATATGGGCAGTGGCGATCTTGGCTCTGGCCCGCACCAGC
Organism: uncultured Acidimicrobiaceae bacterium; assembly: GCA_963809715.1. GTDB lineage: Bacteria > Actinomycetota > Acidimicrobiia > Acidimicrobiales > RAAP-2 > Bog-473. Next base: position 77,854 of record CAWEKO010000007.1, read on the forward strand.
CGCTTGGCCATCGTGGCCTCTGGCACCAGGAATGCACGTGCGATGGCGGCCACCTCCAGCCGAGCCAGGGCGCGCAGCGCCAAGGCCACCTGGGCCTCACGGCCGAGGGCCGGGTGGCAACAGGTGAAGATCAAGCGCAGCATGTCGTCGCGTAGCGCACTCTCCGACTCCATGGCCTCGAACACCTCCTCGACATGGTCTGGGACGGCCCGAGTTCCCCACCGGAACGCAGCTGTCTCTTTGGTCGATCGGACTGACTCCCGTCGCAGCATGTCGAGCGCCTTGCGCCGAGCGACAACGGTCAGCCACGCCCGGGGGCTGTCTGGTGTCCCGGCTCTGGGCCATGTGTGAAGGGCGGCGATCGTGGCCTCGGAAAGTGCGTCCTCGGCGACCGTCAGATCGCCGAGCTGTCGAGCCAGAGTGGCGAGCACTTTCGGGCCTTCCGCCCTTAACACCTCGACTAGGGCATTATCGGTGGCGCTCAAGGAAGGAGCTATAAGGCGTGGGTGACGGGCGCGATGGGCCGTAACTCGATCTTCGCCCCCCGCCAAGCGGCTGGGATCTGCGCTGCCCAGGTGATCGCTTCGTCGAGGTCCGCTGTCTCGAGCACGAAGTACCCACCGAGGACTTCTTTTGCTTCGGCGTAGGGACCGTCGATCAGCATCACGTCGCCTCCCTTACCGCCGGAGACGGTGATGGTGGTCGACATCGCCACCGAGTGGAGAGCCTCGCCGCCGCGCATGACCCCGACGGCGGTCGCCCGCCGGGCGAACTCCGTGTACTCGGGGGCGAATTCGATCTCCGGGGGTTCATCCCAGTACTGGTCTCGGTCGTAGTACAACAACGCAAGATACATCGCCATCGTCGGTAACTCCTTCCCCTTGCTCGGGACCGTGCCGGTATCTATTGACCTGCCCGACCGCGACCTGTCAGGAGGAGGCCCGGTCGCCAAGCGCTCCCAGAATTAAAATTATCCCTTTCGACGGAACGGACACGAGTGGCTCCACGACAGAGGCGGGTGCCGCTCGTATCCGAACGACGACCCATTAGCTCGCAGGGCTGTTGTGGTACGCGGCGACGTACCAACTCCCGTCCCGTTTGGCGAGCACCCAAGTAGCGCGCACCAACGCCTCGCTCGGGACGACGTCCTGTCCGGGGAAGAGGATCCCGTCCTCGCTGACCACGACGGCTGTCTCATCAGTCAGGAAACGGATGTCCTGGGGACGATTGATCACCCGTGACCCCTGGAGTGGGCCAGCAAACCCCGCTGCCATCGTGGTCCTGATCTCCTCACGGTCCTTCTTATAGATCCCTGGCTGGACCACGCTGGCATCATCAAGGTAGTCGGCCACGAACGCGACGGCATCGTTCGCCTCCCACGCCTCGTAGAGGCGCTCGAGGACGTCGGAAACGGCCTTCCGGTCAACGTCGGACGCTGTCGTGAAAGTCTTGCTGGTCATTGATCTCTCGTTTCTCTCCTTGAAGTGGCGATCACCACCCGTCCTAGGACGGACAAGCCCGCCAGGAAAGGACACCTGATCCAGATGAAACCAATTTGGTCGAGTCGCCTGTCCGCTTGATCACAAGATCAGCTGGGTTCCCGTCGCCCAGAGCGCAGGGAGGATATGCAACAAAAGGTTGCATATCCGGGTCCTAATGTGCTACCTTTGGTTGCAGATAGAGGCCGACGGGAGGACCATGGAGAACTTCGAGATAGAGCGAGAGGTCGTGATCGACGCTCCGGTGGACGTGGTCTGGCGCACGATCACCGAGCCCGACCAGATCAGCCGGTGGTTTGCCGACCGGGTGGAGCTCGTCGCCGAGCCGGGCGGGCATGGCGCCATGTACTTCGGGGACGAGGGTGAGGGCGGCCCGCTCGTCGTCGAGGTTGTGGAGCCGCCGTGCCGATTCTCGTTCCGGTGGAACCACCCGGCCGGCGAGGAGCCCGTCGCCGGCAACTCGCTGCTCGTCGAGTTCACACTCGCTGCCGAAGGGAGGGAGCGGACCCGGCTCCAGGTGGTGGAGAGCGGCCTCGACCTGCTTGCTTGGCCGGACGCAGAGAAGGAGCGCTACGCAGGGGAGCACAACGGCGGCTGGGCCACCTTCCTGGGCCGGCTGGCCGGGTTGTTGGCGGATCGTACGGGGGGATGAGCAAGGCGACCGACGACGAGTTGTGGTCGGCCATCGCCGACCCGTCCCGCCGCCGGGTCCTCGATCTCCTTGTGGACAGGGGTGAGGCGAGCGCCAGCGCTCTGGCCGGGCTCGTTCCTTTCACCCGCCAGGCGGTGTCCAAGCACCTCGCGGTACTCGAGCGAAGCGGGCTCATCAGTCGCCGTAAACGGGGCCGCGAGGTGCTCTACCGGGTGGAGACAGATCGCTTGGACCAGGCGACGAACGCGATGGCCGAGCTCGCCAGGAAGTGGGACCGGCGGCTCGACCGGATCAAAAGACTCAGCGAAGCAGCGCATGCACGAAACAAGGAGAGAAACGGAGACCAGGCATGAAGAAACCCCCGATCGTCTCGATGGAGGAGTGGGATGCCGCGCGCCAGGAACTGCTCGTCAAGGAGAAGGCGCTCACACGCGCCCGTGACGCGTTGGCCGCCGAGCGGCGGCGGATGCCGTGGCTCGCGGTGGACAAGCAGTACGAGTTCGAGGGGCCCCAGGGGACGGCGAGCCTGCTCGACCTGTTCGACGGCCGCCGCCAGCTGATCGTCTACCGCGCGTTCTTCGAACCCGGCGTGCACGGGTGGCCGGAGCACGCGTGCATCGGATGTTCCATGGTGGCCGACCAGGTGGCTCACGTCGCCCATCTCAATGCCCGCGACACCACGCTCGTGTTCGCGTCGCGTGCCCCCCAGCCCGACATAAAGCGGGTGAAGGCACGCATGGGCTGGGACATCCCGTGGGTGACGATGACCGACGACTTCGACCTGGACCACGACGTGGACGAGTGGCACGGGACCAACGCCTTCATCCGTGACAGCGACAAGGTGTTCCGCACCTACTTCATCAACAACCGGGGCGACGAGGCCATGGGGAGCACCTGGAGCTACCTCGACCTGACGGCGCTGGGGCGCCAGGAGACCTGGGAGGACTCGCCGGAGGGCTACCCCCAGACCCCGCCCTATTCGTGGTGGAGCTGGCACGACGAGCCGCACCAGGCCGAAAGCGACTGACGAGGAGTTCGGATGGCACAGAGCAAGGTGCAGGCAACCATGCTCCCGGCGAGGACGGCGGTCTCGGCCGCCGTCCTCGCTGCCCTGCTCGGGTTGGCCGGGGGCTGTTGGGTCGTGGCCATTCACCAGATGAACGGAATGGACACGGGGACCGGAACGCAGCTCGGCTCGTTTGGGTTCTTCATCGCCAGCTGGGTGGCGATGATGGTGGCGATGATGCTCCCTGGGGCGATCCCCGCCGTGACGCGGCGGGCGAACGTTGGGGGCGGTGCGCACGCCGTTCCGCTGTTCGTCGGCTCGTACCTTGCCGTCTGGGTACTGGGGGGTGTGGTGCTGTATGCCCTGTACCGGCCGCATGGGACGGCGGTGGCCGGGGGAGTGGTGATCGCGGTCGGGCTCTACGAGCTGACACCGCTCAAGCGTCACTGCCGCCAGCGTTGTCGTGAGAGCTTTCGTTCGGGCGTGGGCTTCGGGCTGTACTGCATAGGCTCGAGCGTCGGCCTGATGCTGATGATGGTCGCCCTTGGCGTGATGAGCCTGACGTGGATGGTCGTGGCCACGGTCCCCATGGTCGGCCAGAAGCTCCTGCCGGCACGCGCCCTCGTCGACGTTCCGCTGGCGCTGGCGATCGTCGGGCTCGGAATCTTCGTCCTGATGGTACCGTCGGCCCTTCCGGGGCTCACGCCGCCAGTGATGTGAGGCAACGAAGCGCCTGCGTCAGAGTTCATCTTCGAATGCGGCTCGATGACTACGTTGGCGGTTCGAAGCCGTTCGAGCACCCGGTTCGTGTTCCGTACGGCAGCGGCGTGAAGAGGAGCGTGTCGAGGAGGAACCACAAGCTTACCCAGACCCACCATCCGGAATCAAAGACGAGGTTGTCATTCCCACTGGGGGCACTTGACGGCCTGGCGGAGCGTTTCGATGCCTTCACTCACGGTCTGGCGATGCCTGCCCATCGCCGGAACAGCCCAGTGCCTCCTGTGACTATCCCAGCGTTTGCCGGGGTCGAAAACCCGATGACCTTCTCGCCTACTGCTCGTTCGTTGCTCCTGGGCGGGGAGTCGACAACAATCAGGGGCTACCTCGCGTAGCCGTTCAGGACTCATGCCCGGGTCCCGACTCGTCGCTACGGATCCCGTCGGGGTGAATCCAGGAAATAAGCAACTGAGCCGTCGATAGACTGCCGGGCGAGAGGTGAGCGGTGACGATTGACAAGGCATTCGAGTCGTGGGGGTCCTTCGACATCGACGATCCCTTTCCGCTCTTCGCACGGGTGCGCGAATTGGGCGCAGTGCATCCGGTCACGCTGGCCGATGGGCACGAAGCTTGGCTGGTTGTTCGTTTCGAAGAGGCTATGGCTGCACTCAACGACCCGCGTCTGTCGAAGGACATGCATGCCGCTTTGGAGACTGGATCGGAGGTCGTCGCCGAGGGACTGCCGGGTCCGGAGTTCGCTAGGCACATGCTCACCGTCGACCCGCCCGACCACACTCGGCTTCGGAGACTCGTCTCTGCCGCATTTTCACCGAGGCGCGTCGAAGCCCTACGCCCACGCGTCCAAACGATCACCGATGACCTGCTCGACGACATAGCAGACATGGGCTCTGACGGCCATGTCGATCTGATCTCAACGTTCGCGTTCCCTCTGCCCTTCACAGTCATCTGTGAGCTCCTCGGCGTGCCAGAGGCAGACAGGAGGCGCCTCGGCCAGGAGTTCACCAAACTTTTGGTGCCCACCACGACCGCGGCCGAGTACGCCGAGGCCAAGAAGGCTTCGGACCAAGTCGTCGCCATGCTGCGAGATCTCGTCGCCGCCAAGGAGGCGGCGCCCGGTGACGATCTCGTCAGTGCGCTGATCAGCGCCCGAGACGGCGACGAACGGCTCGACAGCCGGGAATTGCTGTCGACGATCTTCCAGCTCATGGTCGCGGGGCACGACACCACGGCCAGCCTCATTGGAAACAGCGTGGTAGCGCTCTTCCGCAATCCGGCCCAACTTTCCAAGCTCCAAAAGGACCCCACCAAGATCCCCGCTGCTATCGAAGAGTTCTTGCGTTTCGATGCGCCGGTGCCGCATTCGACCTTTCGCTATGCGTCGGAGCCAGTGCCCATGGCCGGCCAGGAGATCCCGGCAGGAGCGCAGGTCATCATCTGCATGGCGGCCGCGAACCGCGACCTGGACAGATACGCGAGCCCCGAGGCACTGGACGTCGAACGTGGCGCCGCCCGCCATCTTGCTTTCGGGCACGGTGTGCATCACTGCCTGGGCGCACCTCTGGCTCGGATGGAGGGTCATCTCGCCCTCGGTTCCTTGCTGAGGCGTTTTCCTCAGCTCAGCCTGGCCGTCCGCTCAGAGGACCTGCGCTGGGATCACGGTGACGGCCTGGTGCTCCGAGGGCTCTCCGAGTTGCCGGTCATTCCTGGACCGGCACTCCCCAGGACCGACGCCCGCGGGCCGGCCCAGAAGGACAGGCGGCCGTGACGGATTCGACAATGGCCCACCCGAAAGAGGAGCAGTGGAAAGCCGTCGACGAGGGCTGGGGGCGCAAAGCCGTCGAGTTCGCCACCCTCAGTGAACCGACCAATTGCCGGGAGTACGTCACCTTGCACCACCGGCTCGGCGTGCGAGCCGGTGACCGACTGCTCGACATCGCCTGCGGAGCAGGGCTCGCTTTGGAGCTCGCAGCGCTAAGGGATGCTCGCTGCGCTGGCATTGATGCGTCGCCACGGCTTCTGGCGATTGCCCGAGACCGAAGTCCCGACGCTGACTTGCGCGTCGGCGATATGAACGTGCTGCCCTGGGACGACGGATCCTTCGACGTCGTCACAAGCTTTCGCGGGGTGTGGAACACCACTCCCCACGCAGTGACGGAGGCGTTTCGAGTCCTCGTCCCCGGTGGCCGCGTGGGGCTCACGGTCTGGGGCCACATCAAGGTGTCGCCCGGCGCGTGGGCGTTCGCGCCGTTCAAGCTGGCGGCCGAACCGAAGATCCAGAATCAGGCGGCCATGGTTGCGCTGGGCCGACCCGGTGCCGGCGAAGCTCTTCTCGTAGCCCAAGGCTTTACGCAAGTCGAGCGGATCGAAGTACCGTTCGTGTTCGAGTTCTCCGATCCGGAGGCCTATGCCCGAGCAATCGCCTCAACGGGTCCGGCCTTCGAAGCGATCCAGGTGGTGGGAGAGCAGTCGTTCCTAGAATCGGCAGTGCTTTTGGCGCGACAGCACATCAGGGAGGGGCTGCCTCTGCGCGCACCCATTGATCTGATCGGTTATCTCGCGGTGAAGCCAGCTGGGAACGGTCTTCGAGGGACTGGCCGTTCGAGTCACGCAGCTGCGCCGTCCACCTCGGGATTTCTTGCCGAGCCGCCGGAAACGCCGGAGACGCAGCGACTCTTCGAAGACGATCTCGAAGGCGTGGGGTACGTGACGAACGTGTCACGCCTGTGGGCGAATCTTCCACCTGCGCTGCACGGTCTGTCCGATCTGATGGCCGAGACGACCCAGGCAGGTTCACTTACGTTTCGCCAGCGGGCCGTACTCGTGACGGCGGCTGCGGCAGCCATGGGCGACGCCTACTGCTCCTTGGCGTGGGGCAAGAAACTTGCGGACGAGGCGAATCCTGCGGTCGCTGCCGCGGTCATCGAGGGAGGCGCGGATGGTCTCGATGACGACGACAAGGCCCTGGCCCACTGGGCTCGACTGGTCGCAAGAGACCCCAACGCAATAGCGGACGAAGACGTCCAGGCGCTCAGGCGAGCTGGCTTCCATGATGGCCAGATCTTCGCAATAACGGCGTTCGTCGCGCTCCGGTTGGCCTTCGCAACAGTCAATGACGCGCTGGGGGCTGTTCCTGATCCCGAGCTGAGTGACGCCGTCCCCGAGCCGGTTCGCTCGGCGGTCGCTTTCGGCCGTGTCCAAGATGCTGGACAGTAAGAGCATGTTGCCGGTGAAGCCCAAATGCAGCTTTCCAACGTAAGGTCCGAGGAGTAGCGTCGACGTCGTCGGATCCCGGCGCAGGCGGTTTCGGGAGCGACCTTATGCATTTCGTGTACCCGACGGACAAATTGAGCAAGGAGTTGATCAGATGACTACGACGGATACCCCAGTGAACAACGGCGTGAATGTCGAGGCCCTACTCGGAGCGCGGACGGCTTTGACCGAGGCGCCAGAGGCTGCACAGTTCCAATGGCGGGCGACGTGTCAGTGGAAAAACGGGACGCACAGTCGGTCCACGGTGGAGAGTTTCTTCGGTCTTGGTGAAGAGCAGAGCCACCGGACCAACTATTCGTTCGATGCCGACCACCCCGAGATCTTTGCATCCGAGGACAACGGCGCCACGCCAGTCGAATACGTGCTCGTTGCCCTCGCCAGCTGCCTGACGGCGGGTGTCGCCGCCGTCGCACAAAACCGCGAGATCCAACTCCGCAGTGTTGAAGCGACGATCGAGGGCGGGATGGACGTGCGCGGCATCCTTGGCGTGGACAGCGATGTCCGCAACGGCTTCAGCGACATCAAGGTGACCTATAAGGTCGACGCCGACGCATCGACCGATGACATCAAGGCACTGATCGCGCAATCGCAGAAGCGTTCGGCCGTCTACGACATCATCACGAACCCGACCAACGTCAGCGTCGAGCTCGGCTGAGGCCTCGAATGCGACCGACTTAGCAACGGAGATTGGGTGCGCACCACCACGGTCATAGTTGGCGCCGGACACAGCGGGCTCGCAATGAGCCGCTGTCTCTCCGAACAGGCGATCGAGCACGTCGTCCTCGAACGAAACGAAGTGGCCAACGCGTGGCGACGCGAGCGGTGGGATTCACTGCGGCTGCTGACTCCCAATTGGCAGTGTCGACTTCCGGGCCATGTGTACCAAGGGGACGATCCAGACGGCTTCATGAGGGCATCGGGAGTCGTCGAGTTCATCACCGATTATGCGAAGTTGATCGCGGCGCCGGTGATAAGCGGCACGACCGTCACCTCGGTACGCCAGGCCAACGACGGCTACGTGGTGACGACGGACCAGGGCGAGTGGAGTTGCGCCACGGTCGTCCTAGCATCAGGGGCGTTCAACGTGCCCAGCGTGCCCGCGTTCGCAGCGGCTGTGCCGCCCGCAGTCACGACGCTAACGCCGATGCAGTATCGCAACCCTGGTCAACTCAGCGATGGCGCCGTGATGGTCGTCGGGGCCTCCGCGACCGGAGTGCAGATCGCTGCGGAGATACGCCGCTCGGGTCGGGAGGTTGTCCTCTCCGTGGGCGAGCACGTGCGTGGCCCGCGGGTGTACCGGGGCAGAGACATCCACTGGTGGATGGAAGTGGCGGGTGTGCTCGACGAGCGTTACGACGAAGTAGACGACATTGTCAGAGCGCGGCGCGTGCCCTCCATGCAGCTTGCGGGCTCGGATGAGCGGGATGCATTCGACCTCAACGCACTCACGGGCAACGGCATAAAGCTGGTCGGCCGATTGGCAGGTATCAATGACGGTCGGGCGCAATTTTCCGGTTCCTTGCGAAACAAATGCGAACTGGCGGATCTCAAGCTCGGACGTCTCCTCGACACCATCGACGAGTGGGCCACGGCCAATCGGATGGACGACTCCGTTCCACCGCCGTACAGGTTCGAGCCGACAGTCGTGGATTCCTCGCCGCGTCTCGGGTTCGACCTGAATGCCGGGGAAATAGAGACGGTCGTCTGGGCAACGGGCTTTCGGCCTGATTACTCCTGGCTCGAGGTCCCGGTGGTCGACCAAAAGGGCATGATCCGGCACGATGGAGGCGTCGTCGAATCTCCGGGAATGTACCTGATCGGCAGCCCCTTCCTCCGGCGACGCAAGTCGAGCTTCATGGACGGCGCGCGCGTCGATGCCGAAGAGCTGATCGGCGAGCTGAAGTCGTACCTCGACCGCCACGTATCCCAGAGTCGGTGAACGGGTGAAGATCGGCGGGCGATAAGAGTGTTCCAATCACGACAGCAGGCCGACCGAGTTCCGGGTTTGTAGCGAACGGTTGCAAGTAGATGCCAAGTCCCTCGAGACGACTGTCCGCTTCGATCGATGGAGGTGGGTAATGACCACAATCGATACGCTCATTGCGGCGTGTGTCGAGGCGATCAGTGAGCCCGACTATCGAGGCGCTGTTCGAGAGGTGCTCACTCGGACTGTAACGGACAGAAACCTTGACGTGGACGTATTCGAGTCGACGATCGGATTGCACATCTTGTATCAGTCCCCGGATCTCACCGTTCTCAATGTGGTCTGGCCCCCATTAATGACGTTGTACCCCCACGACCATCGCATGTGGGCCGCGATCGGTATTTACGGCGGCCGAGAGGACAACGCCTTCTACCGACGAGACGGCGAATCGCTGGTCCCCTCGGGAGGAAGGGAACTGACGGACGGAACTGTGCTTTTGCTCGGTGACGAAGTCATTCACAGCGTCCACAACCCTGCTCGGTCCTCGTACACGGGGGCCATTCATGTCTACGGCGGAGACTTCGTCGGAACTCCGCGAAGTCAATGGGACCCCACGAATGCGACCGAGCAGCCGTACGATCTCGACGCCGTCCGACGCGAGTTCGACCGGGCGGAGCGGGCCTTTCGCATCGCCCCGTGACTATCAGCGTCCGGCACTCCTGCGGCCTCCGGTCCTTGGGACGTGTTCTCAGCGGCTGAATTTCCCGTGCGTCCGCCTCATCCGCCCGTGGGCGGTGAGACTTTGATGACTTGCCGAGCCCGAACGGCTGAGTCGAGAGAGCGTCACCAGGGCTTGAGGAACGAAACCCGGCTAGCCTTCCGACAGCTCAAAGTTGGGAGATGCTTCCATGGCCGAGTTTCCTGCGATCACGCACGTCGCGCTCACGGTGAGCGACCTGGGGCGCAGCCGCCCGTGGTACCGGCGGTTGTTCGGTACCGATCCGGTAATCGATGAGGACACCGGGCCTTTCCACCACGTGGTCTGGCTGATGGGAGGGACCCTCGTCGGTATTCACAAGTTCCCCGACCAGACAAGCGCAGAACCGTTCGACGAGCGACGCCCTGGTCTGGACCATCTGGCCTTTGCTTGTGCCAACCGGTCGGAGCTCGAAGTGTGGGAGCGCCGCCTCAACGAGCTGGGTGTCACGAACGGAGGCATCGTCGATGCGCCGTATGGTTCAGGCTTGTCGTTCCGCGATCCGGACAACATCGCTTTGGAGTTCTTTGCGCCTCCTGGATAGCTGACCGAAATCCTCAGCCGCAGCCAAGGTCCCGAGGAGATTGCTCGGGTGGTCGTAGTTGGTGCGTGGCTGCGTCGGCACGGTCGGCCGGGGTCCGGGTGCACACAAAAAAGATCGCCACGTCGAATCAATCCATGCAGCCGGATGCCCGGTCGGGCTCTATCCCGGAGTCCGACACCTCGCCCCTGGCGAGATGGACGACGGAGTCGATCGGCCGTTCGTCACCATGATCCGCCGGCTCAGAGGGATACTTCCCCATGCTGCCGAACAGGGAGCGGGGAGCTCACGTACCCTCGGTGATGAACACGCCGTACGTCGCTCTTGGATGGCTCATGCGGCCTATGGATGACGACGAGCAATTTTTCCAAGTGGGATTGTGTCCCTCGCCTCGGCAGAACGCGTCGTTCCGAGCTGACTTCGGCAGCGGTCCTGAGCGACGGGCAGCTGGCCCTCAGTGACCTTTGGGGTCCCCCGGCGGCACCACGATGTTCTCGACCACATTGCCGACGAAGTGCGGGAGCTCGGTGATCGACTTGACACAGGGGGCCACCAGCGGCTTGTTGGGCCGGGGGTCCAGGGTGCAGACGGGCAGCAGTCCAGTGGTCACTGAGTGGCCGTAGAGGTCCTTGAACGCTGTCTGGGCCTGCCAGCAGACGGCAAAGGGCACGAGCCACGGCCCGGCCGCCGCCGTGTTCTTGAAGGTGATCGTATAGAGGATGTTGGCGTTCAGTCCGGTATCGGCCACCGTGGTGACCTCCGGTGCGTGCCGGAAGGAATCGCCGCAGGAGAAGGTGCTCTGGTTGGCGGGGTCCACGGTGGTCAAGATGGTGCCCGATGTGGACGTAGAGCTGAGTCCCACCGTCTGTTGGGTCGCGGTAACCGATCCTTGGCAGCCTGACGCGTCGCAGGTGGTCACGGCGTCGGCCACGTCGACCGAGTCGGAGACCGAGGCCGAGCCGCCGCTGGCGGAGGCGATGCTGACCCCGACGGCGTAGGAGCCGTGGGCCGCGTAGGTGTGGGTGCTGCTGACCGAGAAGCTCCCACCGGAGCCGGTGACGTTTCCTGGCGTAGGTGTCAAGCCATCGCCCCAGTCGATGGTGGCCGAGAAGCTGCCCGCCGGGGCAGAGGTATTGCTGTCGGTGAACGTGGCCACCGGAGCGGTGAAGGACGCGCCGGTCGTCTTAGGGGAGATGGTGGCCGGACTGGCCGTAATGGAGTCAGCTGCCGGGGTGAAGGACACGTCATCGAGGGCTGGGCCCTGGTTTGCGTCACTGGGCGTGGAAGTGTCGTCGAACTCGATCCGGGTGGTGGACGAGGTAGCCACCATGCTGGCCGTGTTCAACACCCAGTCAAGCGGCTCCCCTACGCCGACGGCCGTGACGTTTACCGGGCTCTGGCCGGTCACGCTCACGGTGAGTGTGTGGCTCGTGCCGGGGCTCTCGTCCCCGTTGACCGCCGTGTAGTAGGAGAGCGTGTAGGTGGCACCTACCGTGGTGGGTACGTCCTGATAGATGCCCCCTGGCGCTCCACTGGTACCGGCCAGGTCGATCGAGTAGTGCCCATCCTGAGCGTTCCATGCTGACCCGGGCACGGTCGAGTACGTGTCAGCCACGATGTCGACGCTTCCGACGTTGTTCCCCTCGTACGTGGACGGTGTGACAACCGTCCAACCAGCGATCGTGTTCGAGTCACCGGCCACCACCGTCTGGTACCCGGACGCGGGCAGAGGCGAGCCCGCGGGAAGCGTCTCGAAGCTCCCATTCGTCAACAGACTGGCCGGAGCAGCCCCTGCAGTTGCCGAAACGATGGACATGCCCGCCAGACTCGCGACGCCGATAGTGACGAGTGAAGCCGCCACCGTTACTCGCGATTTGATCCATCGTTCTGTTCTTGTCATTCGGGCACCGTAACAGCCACCACGACAACCAGTGACGTCGCGCGCGGGTCGGAACTTCAACGGTTCGGATCCATTGGCCAGGTTCTTACATTGCATGTTCAGCTTTGCAGTTGTCGGTTAACCACACGCCCGATGTATCTCTCTTCGGCACGTATATGGGTGATCACATGGTGGCGGCCAGTGCAGCGGACCCCTTACCTGAACGTGCCAGCCGACAGGCCCCCGATAGAGTCTCGGCGGAAATATCAACTTGGCGACAAATCCAGATTTCCCTCGACTTGGCGATAAGAGGTGCATTGATTGTTGGCGGTGACGTTTGCCGACTTGTGGTTCCGGGCCCGGCAGTTCCTGATCGCCGTGATAGGTGTCGGCCTCGTATTGGCGCTGGCCCTGTCCCTGAGCGGGCTGGTCGACGGCTTCCACGCCGAGGCGGCTGGGTCAATCAACGCGGTCGGGGCAACGTCCTGGGTGATGTCGCGCGGAGCGCAGGGGCGAGTCACCGCCTTCGCGGCCTTCCCGGCCGCCGATGTGCAAGCGGTGGCCAACGAGCCGGGCGTCGACCGTGCCGCCCCGTTGCTCTTCGCACCGGGGCAGGTGGTCCTCGTCTCGGGCACGTCCGCGCCGCAGACGGTCAACATCGCGGGTGTCCAGCCCGGCGGCCTCGGCGATCCCAAAGTTGTCTCGGGCCACGGGCTCTCGGGCGCAGCGGGAGCCGTCGTCGACTCGAAGGTACCTGCACACCTCGGGAGCCTCTTGTACCTCGGTGGACGCGCCTACCCCGTGGTCGGCGTCGTCGATGGCCGCACCATGACTGGAGGGGTCCCTCTGGTGTACATGCCGCTGCTAGCGGTGCAGCAGGCGGTCACCGGGGGCAAGCCCCTGATCACCGCAGTCGCCACCAGTGGCACGCCGGCGAAGGTGCCCGCCGGACTCGTCGTCCTTTCGTCCGCCGCGGTCGTCAACGACACTGTGGGTCAGTTGCGCACCGCCGTGGTGTCCATCGACAATACGCGCTGGCTCATGTGGTTGGTCGCTGCCGCCATCGTGGCCTCAATGCTCTACGTCGCCGCGCTGGAGCGGAAGCGCGACTTTGCCGTGCTCAAGGCGCTCGGTTCCTCCTCGCGCACGCTGTTCTTGAGCTTGGTCCTCGAGGCCGTGGTGGTGACCCTGCTGGCCGCGGTCCTCGCTGAGATCCTGGCGACCCTGCTCACACCACTCTTCGCCCAGCCGGTCGACATCACGGCCGAGACGCGCCTGGTGCTCCCTCTCATCGCTGTTCTCGTCGGCATCCTTGCCAGCACGACCGCTCTTCGCCGCGTCACGGGAGCTGACCCAGCGACGGCATTCGGATGAGGAACCACCTCGTTGTCGACGATCTCACCGTGCCTTCGACTCGGGCGGTTACGTCATCAAGCCGCTCGACGGGTTGAGCTTCACGGCAGAAGACGGCGAGCTCGTCGTCCTGCTGGGGCCTTCGGGCTGCGGCAAGACGACCCCGCTCTCGTGCCTCGCCGGTCTGCTCACCCCGACCGACCGGCAGATTCGCTCGGATCCACCGTCGTCAACGAGCTACCGGGCTCAGTACTGTCGAAGTACCGTCGCGAGACCGTCGGCGTCGTCTTCCAGGTCTTCAATCTGAGCGCCAGTCTCACTGCACGCGGCAACGTCGTCGTGCTTATTCGGCTGGCCGGCATGCCGCGGGCAGCGGCGAAGGCCCAGGGCGACTGAGTTGCTCGCGCTCGTCGGGCTGAACGAACGCGGCCACCACCGCCCGGCCCAGCTGTCGGGAGGAAAGCAGCAGCGAGTGGCCACCGCACGATTGCTGGTGCACAACAAGCCATTGGTCTTGGCCGACGAGCCAACGGCCCACCTCGACCACATCCAGGTCGAGGGCATCCTGCGGTTGATGCGGGACTTGGCAAGTCCCGGCCGGATCGTCGTGGACTCGACGCACGACGATCGCGTCAGCCAGCTGGCGGACCGGGTGATCGAGCTGGCCCCACACTTCTCCAACGCGGACCGCCGGCCTGAGGAGGTCCATCTCACAGAGGGCGAAATCCTTTTCCGTCAGGGTGAGCGAGGGGAGTTCATTTACCACCTCGAATCGGCTCTGCTCGAGGTATACCGGGAGCTGGCCGATGGCGGCACCGAAGTGCTGGCGACGGTGGAGTCGGGCAACTACGTCGGCGAGCTCGGCCCAATCCCTGAATTTGCCGCGCAGCGCCTCGGGGCGTGCCCTGAAGCACACCGTTTTGGTCGGCTACACGGTGCGGGCCTTCCGCAAGGACCATCCGCACCAGGTTGTCGAGCAGGTCGTCTAAAGGCACCGGATTTCCCGAATCGCTGGCGTATCCGCCGTCCCGCACTTGCGAGCGCAGACTGCAAGTGGCCCTTGCTCTGACGAAGTCACTCTTCGGTAGCACGGAGCACAGCAACGGCTAAAGGGGCCCGAGCCGGGTGGTCCCGTTCGACGTGGTGCCGGGCGCCAGCTTCACCGATCCCGAGTACGGCGGGTCCCCCTGACCGAGCCTGCCGCAGCCCCCGTCCACGACGTCGCCGTGAGGATCGCTCACTCTGACGATCGTCTCTGCCAACTGGCGGACGGCCACGACGAGGGGATTCGGCAAGCCCATGGGAGAGCGAAACAACAGGATGACATCCACGCACACGTGCCGGGGCGTATTCCGCTGAAGGCATCCGGGTGGTCGTGGCGTGCATGGCGTCCGGCATGACCGGCGAACAAGTGGCCGAACTGTTGTCTTTCCAACCTTCACGGACGGATTGGGAGAGGGTTCGTCGTTCTTTGGCAGGAAAGGATCTTTGTCAGGCATAGTTGGGGGTCCAGTTGCCGGTCAAGTGACAAAGGAGTTCAGGATGGCGTTCGACACGTTCTTTGCTTATTGCGGTGTCTACGGTGAAACCGATGCCGCGTTGGCAGATTATGAGGCCATACACGAGCTGCACACCCAAATCGGGCTCATCGACGCATACGACGCAGCGGTGGTGGAGCGAAAGGCCGACGGCAAAGTCAAGATCGTCAAGAAACATGAGACCCCGACGCGAGTCGGCGGCGTACTCGGGGGAGGTGTCGGTCTGGCGACGGGCTTGGTAGTCGCCTTGTTTCCTGCGGCGGCGATCGGCGGTGGGCTTTTGCTCGCGACAACGGGTGGTGGCGCCATCCTCGGCTCAGTGGCCGGGCACGCCGCGGCCGGCATGAGCCGCAGTGATCTCAAGGAACTCGGCGAAGACCTCGACAGCGGTCAGGCCGGGCTCGTCGTCGTGGCCGTCTCGGACATGCAGGCAAAGGTCGAATCGGCGATGAAGCGCGCTCAGAAGATTCAGGCGAAGGAGTTGAAGGCCGACCAGAAAGACATCGAAGCTGAGGCGAAGGCCGATTCTAAGTAACGAACCGGCGAGCCGGCTTTATTGCCGGACCACGCGCCAGCTCACGCCCGCTGCCGGCGTCGCCGCCGGATGCAAGCTATGGCGACTTCACGAGGTCGGTAGTCCTCGGGTCGTCGCGTCAAATGTTTGGGAGACCAGACTGGACTGGCCGTCTGTCTTCCAGGGACTGGGTAACGGTTTGGACGACTTGGAGGTGGAGTGGTCGACGAAAACGCTCAAGGGCGCTACCAACGGGCCCACGATCCGTTGCGAGTTCTGGCGCTCAGTGACGGCGTCTGCGCGATCATCATCACGCTTTTGGTCTTGGAAGTGCACGTGCCCGAGCGGATTCACAGAGGTGAAAGTTTACTGAGTGAGCTGCACAACCTTCGTCCGTCCATCGTTGCGTTTCTCATCAGTTTCGTGGTCGTGGCGATCGCCTGGGCAGGACACCGTGATCTCTTTGCTTTGATCAGATACACGGACCGCACACTGGTCTGGCTCAACGTGTTGTACCTGCTTCCGCTGTGCCTTCTTCCATTCGGCGCATCGCTGATCGCTCGCTACCCCAGCGACACCGTCGCGCTAAGGCTGTACGGACTGATGCTCTTAGCGATCGCCGCAACTCGACTTGGCATCTGGTTGTACGCCACTGGGCGAGTTCAGCTTCTCTACGACCCGTTGGATCGAGCGTTTCGACGGGCCGGGGTGGTTGGAGCCTTGGCCACCGCGGGTGCGTATGGGATCGCATTTGCCATTGCCGGTGCCGCGCCAACTGCGAGCATGGTGATCTATGCGGCCGTTCCTGTGCTGTATTTCATTGCGATCACGTTTGCCCGCTCTGCGGCACCGGCGGGATCGGCCGAGGGAGATTTGACCTAGATGCCTTCTTGTCCCGAGGTGCTGGGTGCGGCGGACGTGATCTGACCCGTGTGCTCGATATCCATGGACTCGTGATCGACAGGGTGGGCTGTTCGAATCCCCTCCCGAACGCCAAGCAGCGGCGTTGACTTCGTCGAAAGTGAAAGGAATTTGACAGCACCCCCCTTGCGGAGGATGCTTCGCCAGGTGAAACGCCGGATGCGCCGGCGATCAGGCGGAGAGGGATTCTCATGCTGCTGCGTCCATCGTTCTTCAGGACCCGTTCGTCGAGTCGTGCCAGAGTCGCCATTGGCGTCTGCGCCGCCTTGGCGTTAACTCCGGTTGCGCTGGTAGCGGCCGGCACTGCCCCCGCGGCCGCGGCGAACCCGGCGCCCGTCGGACCGGTCTACCCGGCCCCAGGCTCTGGGACGCTGGGCAGCACCGGCGCCGTCGGCCTGACCGGTGGTCTCACCTATTCCTTCAGCGGCGTCAACACGACAGAGTCCCAGTCGATGGTATGGGGCATGGATTCGAACTTCCCGCCCACGTGGTCGTTCGGGCTGAACACGAGCAATTTTGCCTTCGACGGCACGGACTCCAACCTCGCGAGCGGTGAAACCATCTACACGGGCGCGGCTCAGTTCCCCAATCTGAACGGCACCACCCCGACGCTGCCTATGCGCCTCGTCGTGCAGGCGCAGGGTGGCCTGGCCATGGAGACGTCGGCCGCCGCCGGTCTCGGCATCGCTCCGAGCGTCGGCGCCGTGGTCCCCGTCACGGGCGACTTCGCGGTGAATCTTCTCTTCGAGGTGTCGCCCGACGGCGGGACAACCTGGGACCCCGCTGACACCTACTACAACAACACACCGCACCCCAACGGCTCCACCACCTCAGACGTGAGCGGCGCCTTCTGGTACGAGCCGGTGATCGCCCCGAAAATCACCTCGTTCACCCCAGGCAGCGGACCAGTGGGAACCGTGGTGACCATCAAGGGCACCCATCTCCTCAATGCTTCTGTGACCTTCAACGCCGCGGTAACTGGCACCATCACGAAGAACACGAACGGCTTGATCAAGGTGCACGTGCCCGTCGGTGCGATCAAAGGGAAGATCACGGTGACCACACCCGGTGGAGTTGTCAAGACCGCAACGGCCTTCAAGGTGACCTAGCTCGATTCGTCTCGCAGGTTCGGTTCCGGTCTTCGAGTCGGGCCCAAGGCCGGGAGGCATCCCGGTCGGAGGGCTCCAGAATGACCGGAACTGAACCAGCACGATTTTCGCAACATCACGGATAGGGCCACCACTTGGCCAGGTGTCATGCCTTCTCCCAGCACGCCGCCCGCCCTTCTCCAGATATCAATGCGGCGGTGACTCATCATCGCACCGTCGATCGGCAATGGCGTGGGCCCATGTCCCGCCCGGATTGACGACCAGATACATCACACGGGGGAGATCAGTATCTGGCGCGATCTCTACGCCTGGAGTTGTCGAACCTCAGTCGCCACACCCCGGAACATCTCCTCAGGGTCATAGAGGATCCGAAAGCCGTGTGCGACAACCTGTGCTGTTCCCGTGTCGAGTGGATCAGTCGATGCCCAGCTCGTGGGAGCAAAACCGTATTCCACGAGCAGGCCGGACCCGAGTTCCACCCGGCGTTCGTTCACTGGCCCCCACGCCTTGCTCCGCACGATCAGTCCAGGCTGACCGGTTGCCGCTCGGATCCAATCGGCCGCGACGATGAACGCCTCAACGTCGTCGGTCAACACCACCAGGTCAATCTCGGAGGCCATGGTGGGCCTCGCCGCGGGCCCACGAACCGACCAAGGCGAGTCCCCGAACTCGAGGATGGGCGGTGGCCCAGCCAAGAGAGGACGCCAGTACGTGGTCGTATTCCGCTCGTCGGTCTGGTGTGAGCGCCATGCCAGCGTCCACGGTGCCACAACTGACAGCAGTCCGCTGATGAGACCGGTTGTCTCGGTCTCTTTTTAAGATCCCCTTGCCGACCTGTGGAAAGGCGGACGCGGGGAGTACGGTCCCTTCAGTCCGAAGCGCTCGCACGAGAACGGCGCCTGGCGACGATGCGAGCTTGAAGACGGAAGAAGGCGAGATCGACCGCGGTTCTGCCCATGGCACCGATGCTCGGCTTCGCTGCAGCGGTGGCACGCGCGGCCACCACGTCGACGGTCAATGCTGATGGTCGCCGTCGCATCATGTCGACCGATGCTCCTTCGCCGACGGGGAGATGTCATGCCCACGTTGACATCGAGCAATCGGGCCAGCTCCACGGCGAGTCGCGTGATTCGGACTTCCCAGGATTGACCGGATGGAGTCGCTAGCGCGCGAACAGGTGAAACCCCGCGAAGGTCCAGGCAGCGATGAGGATGATCCTGGCCGGGAGAGCGGTCGAGGTGAAGCGGACAAAGTCCCCTGATGTGGCGAATTTGCCCCGGGATCGCCGGGCTGCCTGGTCGATCATGATTCCCGCCATGCACGTGGCGCCCCAGAACAGCAGGCCGACCGGTCTGCTGGAGGGCAGAAGCAGGGCCGGCATCTCGGGGTGCCCCCTCGAGGGCACCATGGAGGCGACGAACATGTGCGGCCCAGCGGGCTTGGCCGATCGCGCCCGACGCGGTGCTCGCGCCCGAGCCAAGCCGTAGCCCATCCCAACCAGCATCCAAACCAGTAGCAACGCAGCGTTGACGGGTCGGAAGGCCTGTGCCAGCGCGCTGATCGTGAGGTGGGCCTGATGCACTCCCGTGTCGATGCCCAACACATCCCAGGCTGCGGCCACCGCGATCAGGATCAGCCAAGGCGACAGGCCGTGCACCGCCGGTCCCGGTCCGCCGCGTCCCGGTCGTGGCCATGGCTCTGCCGGCGAGAGCCGCGATCCCTTGGTGTCCTTCCGTCCTCGTAACCACAGCATCACGTCGACGCCCGCGACGAAGCCGACCGAGACACACCAGGTGGCAACAGCCGCTGCGCTGTCTCTGTGGAAACCGCTGACCCAGCCGCACCACACGCCGAGGGCCAAACCTCCGACCACGAGCTTGCGAAGGCTCAGCACGGCACCGGTATAGCTCCGGCCAACGTCGCTATTCGGGACAGTAGGGTCCGCAGTGGTGGTCAAGGGGAAGTTACGCGGGCATCGAGACTTTCGGTTGCTGTGGGCGGGTGAGACCGTCAGCGAACTCGGATCACAGGTGAGCCTGCTGGCCATTCCGCTGCTCGCGGTGCGCACGCTCCACGCCACCACCTTCCAGGTGGGACTGCTGACCGCCGCCTCGACTGCAGCCTTCCTCGTCGTCGGGCTGCCGGCGGGCGTGTGGGTCGATCGGATCCGCCGACACTGGGTCATGATCGCGGCAGATCTCGGGCGGGTCCTCGCTCTCGGCTCCATCCCAGTTGCGTATGCGCTTGACGCGCTGACCATGGTTCAGCTCATCGTCGTGACACTTGTCACCGGGATTCTGACCGTCTTCTTCGATGTCGCCTACCAGTCGTACCTTCCTTCGCTGATAGGGCGAGAGCAGCTGGTCGAAGGCAACGCCAAGCTGACCGGCAGTGCAGAGGTGGCCGCCGTGGCCGGGCCAAGCATCGCCGGTGGACTGGTCCAGGCCGTCGGGAGCTCGTACGCCGTGGCGGTCGACTCAATCAGCTTTTTAGTTTCGGCGCTGGCGGTCGGCGGCATTCGCACGCCGGAACCGGAGCCGGAAGTGCCCGAGGGCGGACATCCGAATCTCCGTCACGGCATGGCCGAAGGACTCCGTTTCGTGTTCCACGAACCGCTCCTTCGTGCCATCGCCTGCACCACAGCGAGCTCCAACCTGGCGAGCGGGGTCGCGGCTGCGGTCGAGGTGGTCTTCCTTGTTCGGACGGTACACGCATCCCCTGCGGTGATCGGACTCCTCTTCACACTGGGCGGACTCGGTGGCGTGCTCGGGGCGCTCGTCGCCGGACCATTGGCCCGACGGATCGGGAGCGCCCGAGCCACGATCGTCGGCATCCTCATGAACGTCGGGGCGCTGCTGATTCCTCTGACCCAGCCCAAGGCCGGGTTACTGCTGTTCGGTATCGGAATGCTCTTCGTTTCGTTCGGAGCAACGGTGTACAACGTCAACCAGGTGAGTTTTCGCCAGAGGCTCTGCCCGGACCGCCTGCTGGGCCGGATGAACGCCACCATGCGGTTCATTGTCTGGGGGGTCCTGCCGATCGGAGCGCTGATCGGCGGCGTGCTCGGCACCGCCATCGGGTTGCGCCCGACGCTGTGGATCGGTGCCGTCGGTGAGGCACTGGCCGGTGTGTGGTTGTTGGCCTCGCCCATGCGCACGATGCGTGAGTTTCCTGAAGTGGAACACTCGGCGTCGTGAGGCTCGGGACGTAGTCTCTTCTTCATCATGCTGGCGGTCGGCATCGCGGAATTTGGTGGGCCCGAGGCCCTTCGCCTCGTGGAGCTGCCCGACCCTGAGGCAGGTCCGGGGGAGATCCGCCTGCGCGTGCATGCGGCCACGGTCAATCCGACGGACACCGTCCTTCGAAGCGGGGGCCGGGCGGATCGATTGAAGGACATCCCGCCGCCCCACGTGCCGGGAATGGACGCAGCCGGTGTGGTCGAGCAGATCGGCGAGGGCGTCGACACAGATCTCGGGGTGGGGGAGCGGGTCATGGCCATCGTCGTTCCCCTGGGTCAGCACGGGGCCTACGCGGAACGAGTGGTGGTGCCGGCCGCCTCCGTGGCGCGGAGCCCCTCCATCGCAAATGATGCCCAGGCCGCGACCATTCCCATGAACGGATTGACCGTCCGTCAGGCACTGGACGAGCTGGCACTCGAGCCCGGACAGACCCTGGCCGTGACTGGTGCTGCGGGGGCGGTCGGTGGCTACGCCGTGCAGATGGGCAAGGCCATGGGCCTCTGGGTCATTGCGGACGCCGCTCCCAGCGACGAAAAACTTGTCCTCACGCTGGGTGCGGACGTCATCGTGGCTCGGGGCGACGATTTTGCGGGTCGAGTGCGTCGCATCGCCGGCGATGGGGTCGACGGGCTCATCGATGGCGCGGTCATGAACGCGGTGGCCGTGCCCGCGGTGCGTGACGGGGGGCGGATAGCCACGCTGCGGGGCTATGACGGCGGAGACGTGGAGCGTCGCGGCATCACCTTCTGCCCTGTCTTCGTGCGGAACTACGCCCGGAAGCACGACAAGCTCGATGATCTCCGTGATCTCGCCGAGCAGGGCGGGCTGACGCTCCGGGTGGCGCGGACCCTCCCGGCCGCCGAGGCACCCGAAGCCCATCGACTGCTCGAGGCCGGGGGAGTGCGGGGTCGACTCGTCCTCGAGTTCTGACCTACCAGCCGCGCAGGTCGATCTCCCACTGATCCAGCACTTCTTCGCCGTTGAGGACGAAGAGGTGCTGGTGGTACGCGACGGTCGGATCGACGTGGGCCGGAAGGACCCGGATCTGGTCCCCGACCCGCAGCGGTCGACCCGGGGCGAAGGTGAGGTGCTCATCCGAACAGAACCACACGTCCGCACCCTCGACGGAGGGGTTGCCGTGGTCCATGGCCAGGGCCTTGAGGCCACAGTCGGCCACCACCCAGTTCTTGGAGACCGAGATGACCGTCGAGAGCACGCTCAACGCCTGGACGAAGGGGAGCCCGAGTTTGGCGTAGGCGGTGTCCATGAGTGCGTACGAGCCGGCCTGAACTTCTGTGGCCCAGGTGTTGAGGTCATAGGTGCCCGTGCCCCCAGCGGAGATGATCTCGCCGCCGACCTGCGTGTGCGCGTCGACCAGCATGGCCATTGACTCCTCGAGCATCGACTGGCGCCTGGTCCGGTCTTCCAGCCCGACGATGTGGCCCTCGTACCCCATCACCCCTCGCACCACCAGACCTGACCTGCGGGCGACGTCAGCCAAACCACCCGCATCCCGAGGTGAACACCCGCAACGAGGCAAGCCCACGTTCACGTCTATGAGCACCTCCGGCACGCCGGCACGTACCGCAGCCGAGATGGTCTCCTCTGAATCCACGGCCACCGTGACCCGGACACCCGCTCGGGCGAGCTGACCGAGTCGGGTGCAGTCGGCCACCTCGTTCGCGAGGAGGAGGTCGTCACCCAGGCCGGCCTGGGCCATGCCCTCCATCTCGGTGATGGTGGCGCAGGTAAACCCCGGATGCCCCAGTGCGGCCTGGCGGCGGGCCAAGGCAGTGCACTTGTGTGCCTTCACGTGGGGCCGTAGCCGTGGCCCGGGCAATGCCTCGCTCATCACCCGGAGGTTGGCTTCGAGGCCGGGTCCGTCGACAATGAGGGCCGGAGTCGTCAGGTCCGCCGTCTTCATCGCGGGCAGGCTAGCGGCGCGAGGGCTGGCCAGGCGGTACTGTCCGCGGCGATGAGTCTGCCTTGGTTGGGAGATGCCTGCGGCCTCGTCGATGCGTTTCGAGCCAAAGAGCTGTCCCCGCTCGAAGCGCTCGATGCCTGCATCGACGCCATTGAGGCCTCGCCTCTCAATGCCTTCAGCCACACGGACTTCGATCGCGCGCGCGAGGCGGCAATGTTCGCCGACGTGACGTTGCCGTTCGGCGGCGTTCCGTTCGGGGTGAAAGAGCTCGAACGGGTGGAGGGCTGGCCCTACACAGAAGCCTCGGTCATCTTCGAGGGTCGCGTGGCCGACGAGGACGACACGTCCGTATTCCGATTGCGTACCGCGGGCGCGGTGTTGGCCGCGCAGACGACAGCGCCCGAATTCGGCGGCATCAACTGCACCTCCACGGAACTGCACGGGACGACGCGTAACCCATGGAACCAGGCGCGCACGCCAGGGGGATCATCGGGGGGCACCGCGGCTGCCGTGGCGGGCGGGTTGCTTCCCATGGGCACCGGAAGCGATGGTGGCGGTTCCATCCGAGGCCCGGCTGGGTTCAGCGGGCTGTTCGGTCTCAAAGCCACCTACGGCCGGATTCCGAAGGGGCCGAAGGCGAGCATCGAACCGATGACGACCGTCCTCGGTTGTCTGAGCCGCTCGGTGCGCGATACGGCCCGGTATTTCGACGCGTGCAACGGCTTCGACCGTCGTGACCCGCTGAGTTTGCCCGTGGTCGGGGGCTGGGAAGCCGGTTTGGGCGAGTACGACCTGACCGGCATGACGGCGGCGATCGTGGTCGATCTCGGGATCGCCCAGGTCCGTGCCGAAGTGGCCGAACTGGTCGAGGATGCGGCATTGAGACTGGCGCAGGCGGCGGGACTGCGAGTGGTCGCCGTCGAGCCCGCGCTCCCTCCGCTGCGCGGTGCCTGGGCGATGGCCAACCAGCCGTCGCTCGTGGTCGACCTGGGAGATCAATATCCCGACTGCATTCCTCAGCTGTCCCCCGAGATCGCAGCCGGCCTGGAGGGCGCCCGCGAGCGCTACGACTTGGAACGAGCGGCTTCTGTTGAGCGGTACCGCCGCCAGCTCAACGGGGCCATGGCGGACCTCTTCGACCAGGCCGACTTCGTGTTCTGCTCCACCCACCCTGACGTGGCCTTCGCCGCCGAAGGGCCGCCACCGTCGACCATTCCTGGCCGCGACCTCATCCACGAGGTCGGATTTACTCGCGCCATCATGAACAACGCGGCACTCACAGCACCCTCGAATCTCAACGGCAGCCCGGCCATGAGTCTTCCCGCCGGTCTGCTGGACGGCCTTCCGGTCGGGCTGCAAGTCCTGGCCGGGCACCACCGTGAGGAGCTGCTCCTCGATCTGGCCCTCGCCGCCGAGCGAGAGATGCCCTGGCCGCTCGTCGCGCCGGGTTCGCCGCACCGCGGTCGATCGCACCGCGGTTGATTGCACAGTTGAGCCCATCGCCCTACGCCACGACACCTGGTTCAGTCCGGGATGGCGTCGTTCCATTGGTCAGGCTTGCCTCGTTCCAGCGGGGCTGTCGAGGTCCGGGCATGCCCATGAGCCGAAGCTGGCGGAGTGTGGGCTGCGGGACGTCCTTCGACCTCGGGCAAGATCCCGAGGGCGCCTCTGCGAACTGCTCGCGCCGCGACCCGTCGCGTTACGGGTCAGCTCACCCGTTCGAGCGCCCGGGGCACGAACTGGGGATCGATCTTGTAGCGCTCGCCGGGCTCGGGAGGGCCGGGCGAGCGGCGCAGGAATCGAGCTGCCCACCTGCCGCGGCGAGGCCCGCTGCGTTGCGGATCAGCGCCTCGATCGGCATGAAGGAAGATCGGAACCGCGAGACGCGATTGAACGTGACGGTCCTCACGCTGGGTGGAGGCTTCCACGGGGAACTCCCTGATGGCAACGACGGTGTCTTGGGTCCGGATCCTGACGAGGCGGGCCAGCCGGCGCAGGCCACGGTCGACCGGGGAGCGCCTGGTGGGCGAACCGTCGCCATACCGTCGGTACGTACTCACGGTAGGTAGTATCCTGACGGTTTCACACCATGTCAACTCACCAAGTCGTCGACCCAGCTCTCGGTACCGTGCACGCTGTGGAGACGGCGCGGACCCGCCGGGAGGAGTACGCCGAGTCCACCTACGAGGCCCTCCTGGACAGCGCGGCTGCCTGTTTCGTGGAGAACGGCTTCCTCGCCACGTCGCTCGATGCCGTGGCGAAGAGGGCCCGGCTGACCAAAGGTGCGATCTACCACCATTTCGCCTCCAAACGTGACCTGTTCATGGCCGTCCTGGAGCGCCAGGAGCAACGCAGCGCGCGGACCGTCACCCAGGCCGGTGCAGCGGCACCGGATGCCTGGAGCGGCATCGTCGCCGCCTTCGATACCTTTCTCGAGGCGATCTCGGACCCCACCTACCAGCGCCTTTGTTGGGTGGAGGGTCCGGCTGCCCTGGGGTTCGAGGACTGGTGGGCCTGCGGGGAGCGCTACGAGATCGGGGTCATTCGGGCCCAACTCGACCGCGCTGCGGCGGCGGGCGTCGTGGTCGTCCAGGACCTGGACATGATGGCCCACGTCCTCTTCGGTGCCGTGACCGCCGGCGTCCTGGCCATGGCCCGCTCCGAGGAGCCCGTCCGCGAGCGGGAGCGCTTCCGGACCACGATGCTCGACGTCATCAAGGGAATCGTCAACATGGATGAGACCGCTCAGTAGGTGTTCATCGTGGGTTCACACAACCGATACGGCGGCGAAATAGGGTCAAACGAGACTGCTTCCGTCCGAGGGCCGTCCCCGGCCGGGTGGAACCATCGCCAGCACAGAAGGGGAGCACAGGAGAGTCCATGAGCTATCAGGCCGAGTACATCTGGATCGACGGCACCGAACCGTCACCGCTGCTACGCAGCAAGACCAAGATCGTGGAGGACGGCAAGGAGCCCCCGATCTGGGGCTTCGACGGCTCGAGCACCAACCAGGCCGAGGGGAACGACTCGGATTGCGTGCTCCAGCCCGTGTTCGTCTGCCCGGACCCGCTTCGAGCGGAGGGCGACAAGCTCGTCATGTGCGAGGTCCTGCTGACCGACATGACGCCGCATACGACCAACACGCGTCGCTCCTGCGCCGAGGCGGCCGAGAAGTACAAGTCGTTCGAGCCGTGGTTCGGCATCGAACAGGAGTACACCTTCTTCCAGTACGGCCGTCCCTTGGGATGGCCAGAGGCCGGCTTCCCCGCGCCGCAGGGCCCGTACTACTGCGGCGTCGGCGGCGACAAAATGCCCGGCCGCGAGATCGTCGAGCGTCACACCGCCGCCTGCATGAAGGCGGGCCTCGGCATCGAGGGCACGAACGCCGAGGTGATGATGGGGCAGTGGGAGTTCCAGATCGGCGTCCTTCCCCCGCCGACGGTCGCGGACCAGCTGTGGGTCGCCCGCTGGTTGCTGTTCCGCATCGCCGAGGAATTTGATGTCTACGCCACCCTCGAGCCCAAGCCCGTCTTGGGTGACTGGAACGGGGCGGGCGCCCACACCAACTTCTCGACCAAAGCCATGCGCGAGGACGGCGGGTGGGACGCCATCATCGCTGGCTGCGAGGCACTGGGGAAGCGGGTCGAGGAGCACGTCTCCAACTACGGGATCGGCATCGAGAGTCGACTGACCGGTGCCCACGAGACGGCGCACTTCACCCAGTTCACCTACGGCACCTCCGACCGCGGTGCGTCCATCCGCATCCCGTGGCAGACGGCGAAGAACAAGAAGGGTTGGATCGAGGACCGGCGTCCGAACGCCAACATGGACCCCTACGTGGTCAGCCGCCTCATCGTCGAGACGGTGTGTGGAGACGCCGCCGGCGACTGAACCGCCTGCGAGCCAAATCGAGGACGCCGCCGGTTCCGGGCCGCACCACCCGGGGCTGGCGGCGTTTCTCTGTTCGCGGCCCGGGCAGTCGGGACCGGTTTTGTCGGACGGTGCGTGCGAGACCAGTGGCCGGCTCGCCTACCCAGAGCGACCCAGGGCTGCGCGCCGTGCTCCCACGCCTCCATCCCTCGAGTACCTGGGGGCTCGGGCCTGGAGCGCCACAGCGCGTGTCACGGCCTCTTCGCTCAACCGCCGAGCAGGCCGCCCACCGTGTCGCCGACGTCCTTGAGCACGTTCGGCAACGTCGTTGTGGTCGACTTGTTGCCGGACGAGCCGGAGCCCGATGACCCAGAACCCGATGGCCCAGAACCTGACGACCCGTCACCGCTGAGCCCCGACACTCCGTTGCTGACGCTGTTGACCGTGCCATCGACGGCGCCGGTGACGCCGTTCACCGCGCCACCGAGCCCACCAGTCACGCCATCGACCGCGCCGCCGACCCCGTCCGTCACCCCGTTCACGGTGGTGCCGAGATTGTTCAACGCGCCGTTCAGACCGCCCGTGGCTCGGTTGACCGCGCCGCCGAGCGTGCCGGCACCGCTGCCCCCGATCGGACCGCCGCCGGGCGCACCGCTCGGCGCTCCTCCGAGATCGCCGGCGACACCCGCCGGCCTGCCCGCGCCACCCAGGCCGTCGGCGCCGCCGGGCGTTGCCGAGCCCGCATCTCCGGGCGGCAGTGCGCCGTCCGAGCCGGCGGCACCTGCCGCCGATCCGGACCCGGCGCCGGACTCAACCGACCCCGGCGCCACGGCCAGAGGCGGTGTGGCCGGTGCAGGCGCTGTCGGGGTGTTGTCATTGCCCCGGAGAGCATGCGGCGCGATGAATGCGGCGGCCACCGCCGCGCCGGCCACGGCGACGCCGGCCAGCGCGTTGCGCATGCCCATTCCGCCCGAGGCGCCGGACTGCTGCTGCATGCCGGCGCCCCGGTGGGCGGCGCGGAACAGCGTCCGGCGGAACAGGGAGCCCGCCGCCGCCAAAAAGCCCGCCAGCGCACCCTTCGACTCGGACACCGCGGCGAACTCGCGCTTGAGTGCCCGGCGGGCCCGCCACAGCAGCGTCTCGACGGTGCCGATCTCGACACCCTCGTGGTCGGCGATCTGTTGGTACGTCCAGTCCGATCCTTCGCGCATCGCCAGCACGTGGCGGTAGCGCTCCGAGAGGCGGCCGAACGCCCGGTTGACGAGTTCGCCGTCGACGGCGGCCATGACCAGATCCTCGGAGGTGTCGTCCACCACCGCCAAGCGCCGCTGCGCGGTGATCTCCACGTCCTCGGTGGGCGTACTGCGCGAGCGTCGCCGCAACATGTCGGTGCAGAGGTTCCCGGCGATCACGGTGAGCCACGGGTAGAAGCGCTTGTCACCGCCGAAACGGGGTAGCGCCTTCCAGGCTCGGGCGAAAGCCTCCTGCGTCGCGTCCTCAGCCTCGTGGCGGTCGCCGAGGCGCCGCATGCAGAAGCGGAGCAACCGCTCGTAGTGGCGGGAGTAGAGGTGGCCGAACGCGGAGGAGTCGCCCGCCTGGCAGCGCTCGACCAGCACGCGGTCGCGCTCGAGGTCGACGTCGTCGCAGAGACCCGTCAGCTCGTCTTTGCGGAGCGCCACCTTCCGTCCCTTTCCCCTCCGAGTGACTTCTCCGGAGAATTCTCGTCAGTATTCCTGTACCCAAAATTCTTTCCGGAAGTCTCGACAACGATCCGCCGGGCCCCGGGCGGCAAAGGAGGGCAACAGGGGGTTGGTGGTCGAGAACACCGGGTCGGTGGATTGCGGGCCCGGTCTGCGGGCTGGGCGGGTGCGAACATCCCGATCAGGTGACCGCCCCGGCCCCTACCGACGTCCCCGCCGGAGGGACTCGCCGCCCGAGCTCGCCCTCCGGATCACCACGCTCACCGACCGGCTCGCGGTGGGGTCCGACTCCCGGATCCTGGTCCGGCGGGTGGACGGGGCCGCCTCACCTATCATGAGGGAGGGCTGCGTGCGGGTCTGTGGTTGAAAGTCGATGCCAGTCGCAGGCAAAACGACCCACGTAAGGCGACTTGTGGTCGCTGAGCATGGTGCGGCTTAGAGGTAAGCCCTGCCCGTCGAGTCCCCGGCTGTCGGGGGCGGACGGAGACGAGGCGATGCGCGCCACGACGGCGCCGTTGGGCACGGTGGCCGAGCCACCGGGCCGCCGGTGCTGGTGCGTCACCCTCGCGGCAGGCGAGTGTGGGGTCAAAGACCAGGTCAGCCGCACGCAGCCCCTTCTCGCCTCCCGCCGCGGCTGTCGGCTCGGGCTGGTCCGGGACCGGTAGGATCGGTCCTCCATGAGCGTGTTCACCAAGGTTCTGCGCGCCGGCGAGGGCAAGAAGGTCAGACGCCTTCACGAGCTGGTGGCGCCAATTAACAGCCTCGAGCCAGAGATGCAGGCGCTCAGCGACGACGCGCTGGCCCACATGACGGTCGAGTTCCGGGAGCGTCTCGACCAGGGCGAGACGCTCGACGACCTGGCCATCGAGGCCTTCGCCGTGGTGCGCGAGGCGGCCTGGCGGGTGCTCGGGCAGCGCCACTTCGACGTCCAGTTGATGGGTGGCATGGCGCTGCACTTCGGCTGGATCGCCGAGATGAAGACCGGCGAGGGCAAGACCCTGGTCTCGACGCTGCCCAGCTACCTCAACGCGCTCGACGGGCGGGGCGTGCACCTGGTGACGGTGAACGAATATCTGGCCACACGTGACGCCGAGTGGATGGGGCGGGTCCACCGTTGGCTCGGGCTCACCGTGGGTCGCATCAGCGCCGACATCGACGACGACTTCGTCAAGCGGGCCGCCTACGCGGCGGACATCACCTACGGCACCAACAACGAGTTCGGCTTCGACTACCTGCGCGACAACATGAAGGGGTCGCGGGAAGTGATGGCCCAGCGCGGGCACGTCTTCGCCATCGTGGACGAGGTCGACTCCATCCTCATCGACGAGGCCCGTACGCCGTTGATCATCTCGGGGCCGGCGGACGAGGCGGCGCAGCTCTACTACCAATTCGCCTCCATCGCCCGCACCCTGACGCGCGACGTCGACTACGAGGTCGACGAGGAGAAGAAGACGGTCATCCCGCTCGAGTCGGGGATCGAGAAGGTGGAGAAGGCCGTCGGGGTGGAGAACATCTACGACGACGTCTCCGTCAACTACGTGCACCAGCTGACCAAGGCGCTCACGGCGAAGGACCTCTACCACCGGGACAAGGACTACCTGGTGGCCCAGGGCGAGGTGAAGATCGTCGACGAGTTCACCGGCCGCACGTTGGAAGGGCGGCGCTGGTCCGACGGGCTGCACCAGGCGGTCGAGGCGAAGGAGCGGGTCTCGATCAAAGAGGAGAACCACACCTGGGCCACGGTGACGCTGCAGAACTACTTCCGCATGTACGAGAAGTTGGGCGGCATGACCGGTACGGCCGAGACGGAGGCCGGTGAGTTCGCCGGCACCTACGGGCTGCCCGTGGTGCCCATCCCGACCAACAAAGAGATGATCCGGATGGACAATCCGGACCTCGTGTTCAAGACCGAAGAGGCCAAGTTCAACGCGGTGGTCGACGACGTCGCCGAGCGCCACGAGACGGGCCAGCCCATGCTCATCGGCACGGCGTCGGTGGCCAAGTCCGAGCTGCTGTCCCGGCTGCTCGAGAAGCGGGGCATCCCGCACAACGTGTTGAACGCCAAGCAGCACTTCCGGGAAGCCGAGATCGTCGCTCAGGCAGGGCGGCAGGGCGGCGTCACCGTGGCCACCAACATGGCCGGGCGCGGCGTCGACATCATCTTGGGCGGGAACGCCGAATTGCTGGCCACCCACGAGTTGGCGGCCGAGGGCATCGACGTGACCACCGAGGAGGGGGCGGCCGAGTTGTCCCGGCGGCAGGCCTCCATCGAGGCGCGCTGTCGGGCCGAGGGCGAGGAGGTGCGCAAGCTGGGCGGGCTCTACGTGCTCGGGTCCGAGCGCCACGAGAGCCGTCGCATCGACAACCAGCTGCGTGGCCGTTCGGGTCGCCAAGGCGACAAGGGGGAGAGCCGCTTCTACCTCAGCCTCGAGGACGAGCTGCTGCGGCTGTTCGCCACAGGGGCCATGTCCTGGGTGATGGGGCGGACCCTGCCCGACGAAGTGCCGATCGAGTCCAAGACGGTGGCCAAGGCCATCGAGCGGGCGCAGAACACCGTGGAGGCCCGCAACGCGGAGATCCGCAAGGACAACCTCAAGTACGACGAGGTGATGGACCAGCAGCGCAAGGTCATTTACGAGCGGCGCCTGCAGATCATCGACGGCGACGACCTCGAGTCGCACACCGAGGACCTGCTGGCCGGGGCGGCCGAGAAAGTGGTGGCCGAGCACTGCCCGACCGAATTCGAGGAGGACTGGGACCTCAAGGGCCTGGTCGACGGGCTGGGGGTCTACTACCCCACGAAGTTCACGCCCGAGGATCTCTCGCAGGCGGCGACGACCGAGCAGCTGGTCGAGTCCATCGTGGAGGA
The DNA here is from genome assembly GCA_963809715.1 of uncultured Acidimicrobiaceae bacterium. Taxonomy (GTDB): domain Bacteria; phylum Actinomycetota; class Acidimicrobiia; order Acidimicrobiales; family RAAP-2; genus Bog-473. The sequence continues at coordinate 109,157 of CAWEKO010000007.1, forward strand.
GGCGCTGGACTACTACGAGGCTCACGCCCAGGCCATGCCGGACGGGGCGGAGACCATGCGCCAGATCGAGCGGGACGTCTACCTGCAGCTCATGGACGCCCGCTGGCGGGACCACCTGACCGAGATGGACAACCTCAAGGACGGCATCCACCTGCGCTGGACCGTCCAGGCCGACCCGCTCAACGCGTGGCAGCAGGAGGGCTACTCAATGTTCGGCCAGCTCCTCGAGGTCATCGACAACGACTACCTGCGCTACATCCTCCACGTGGAGGCGGTGCAGCAGGCGGCGCCCGAGCCCGACCTGGACCGGGCGGTGTACGCGGCAGCCGACGACCCCGTGGCCGAGACCGGCTCGATGGCCCCTTTGCTGGCGGCCGATGCCGGGGTGGCGGTGCCGGGGCAGACGCCGATCCTGCCGACGCCGTCCGGCGGGGCGGCCGGCCCGGGCAACGGGAACGGCAGCGGTCGGAGCCGGGGGCGGGGGACTCAGGTGAAGCAGCCGGCGACGCCCGATCCCGACGCACTGACGCCGATCGTCAAGGCGGAGCACGAGAAGATCGGACGTAACGAGCCGTGCTGGTGCGGGAGCGGCAAGAAGTACAAGTTCTGTCATGGCGCCGCCTGACGGCCCCGCCGCCTCGCACGCGTCAGAACCCCGCGACTTCCACTCCGAACTCGAGGCGCTGGCGGAGCGGCTGAGCGAGGCCGAGCGCTACCTCGGGCTCGACAAGCTCGAGGCCCGTCGGGCCGAGCTCGAAGCTGACGCGGCGCGGACGGACCTGTGGGACGACGCGGACAACGCACGGGCGGTGACCAAGGAGCTGGGCCGCGTCTCGGCCGACCTCGATCAGCTGGTCGGGCTGCGGGGCGCGCTCGACGACGCCCGGGCCCTGCTCGAGCTGACCGAGGAGTCGGCGGCGGAGGGCTCCCGGGACGCCCCCCTGGAGACCGAACTCGTCGAGACGGTCGACGGGCTGGGCGTCCGCCTGGGCGCGCTCGAGCTGCAGTCGCTGTTCTCGGGTGAGTACGACGAGCTCGACGCCGTGTGCGAGGTGCACGCCGGGGCGGGCGGGACCGACGCCCAGGACTGGACCGAGATGATGCTGCGCATGTACCAGCGCTGGGCCGAGCGTCGAGGCTTCACGGTGGAGGTGGACGAGGCCACGGAGGGGCAGGAGGCGGGGCTGTTGTCGGTGACCTTCATTGTGCACGGGCGCTTTGCCTACGGGTTGCTGGCCACCGAGCGGGGCGTGCACCGTCTGGTGCGGATGTCGCCCTTCGACTCGCAGCACCGGCGCCAGACCAGCTTCGCCTCCGTGGACGTGACGCCGTTCCTCGAGGACGTGTCGGCCGAAGTGGACATTGACGAGAAGGACCTGCGCATCGATACCTACCGGTCGTCGGGGGCCGGCGGCCAGCACGTGAACAAGACGGACTCGGCCGTGCGGCTGACCCACTTGCCGACGGGGATCGTGGTGTCGTGCCAGAACCAGCGCTCGCAGCACCAGAACAAGGCGAAGGCAATGCAGATCCTGGGCGCCAAGCTGGCGGAGCGGGCCCGGCTCGAACGCAGGGCCGAGATGGACGAGCTGAGCGGTGAGCGGGTGGACAACGCCTGGGGCAACCAGATCCGCTCCTACGTGATGGCGCCCTACCAGTTGGTCAAGGACCTGCGGACGAACTACGAGACGGGGAACGTGGAGGCCGTGCTCGACGGTGACCTCGATTCCTTCATGGAGGCCGAGCTGCGCCGGCAGCGTGAGGTGGGGGCGGCCTGACCCGACTTGGGTCTCGGTGGGTCCGGCCGGTGGAGCGACGCCGGGGTCATGGGCCGTGTTGCACCTGTTCACAGGTTGTTTCTCTTTGGTTGGCCCAATCGATGCACTCGATGCCCAGGTAGGGAGGCGGCGTCCAGCTGAGATGGTCCCGTTCTCCGCTCGGGTCGACTGGGTCCGTCGCTGCCGTGCGTCTTGCCCGGGCGCGCGCCGAACCGGTGTGTGAGGACCCTGGTCTCGGGAGTGGGCGAACGCCGGACCGCGCGGAGTTGCGGTCGAATCCCCGCCGTGACCTGCACCGGAGGCAATGACCCAAATCCCCTACCTGCTGTTAGTAGCATCTATCGAGTGTCCTGCCGTTGCGGCACGGGCAACAATTCTTTCAACTGATGATTCGATTCGAGAACGTAACCAAGACGTACAAGGGCTCGACCGTCGCGCTGCGTGACGTCTCCGTCGAGATCGACAAGGGCGAGTTCGTCTTCATCGTCGGCGCGTCCGGCTCGGGCAAGACGACGCTCATCCGCCTTCTGCTTCGGGAGGAGCTGCCTGACAGCGGTCAGATCCTCGAGGCCGGCCGGAACATCGTCGAGCTGCCCAAATGGCGGGTTCCCTACCTGCGTCGCAATATCGGCTGCGTTTTCCAGGACTTTCGGCTTCTGCCCAACAAGAGCGTGTTCGAGAACGTGGCCTTCGCCCTCGAAGTGATCGGGCGCCCCCGCCACGTGGTGGCCAACCAGGTCCCCCAGGTGCTGGACCTGGTTGGGCTGGCTTCCAAGCGGGACAACCTGCCAGGTGAGCTCTCCGGTGGCGAGCAGCAGCGTGTCGCCGTCGCTCGAGCGTTCGTCAACCGGCCGCTCATTTTGCTGGCCGACGAGCCGACCGGAAACCTCGACCCTCAGACCAGCCAGGGCATCATGCAACTTCTCGACCGCATCAACCGGACCGGGACGACGGTCGTCGTGGCGACCCACGACGAGGTGCTGGTGGACAAGATGCGTCGGCGTGTGCTCGAGCTCAGCAACGGCGTCATGGTGCGAGACCAGGCCCGCGGTGTCTACGGCTTCGACGGATCATCGCAGCCGCCCGACGTGGCTGTAGCAGGCTGAACTCATGGCAGTATCCGTTGACTACGTCGTCCGTGAGACGGCATCGAACCTGTGGCGTAACCGGTTGATGACCGTTGCCGCCATCCTGACCGTGGCCGTTTCCCTTTCGCTGGTGGGAGCTGCGCTTCTGCTGCGCCAGGGCTCGGCCAACGCCACGGGAACCCTCGAACGGGGTACCAAGGTCACGGTCTGGATGGAGCCGGCGGCCAGCAAGGATGAGATCGCCGCGGTGAAGACCGAGCTGGGACAGCTCAACTATGTGGTCCAGCCCTGCCAGTACTGGGACAAGCAGCGGAACTTCGCCGAGGCCCGTACGCTCCTCCCCTCGGACGTCTTCCAGGCCACGACCCAGAGCGAGATGCCCACGTCCTTCTGGTGCTCGCCCGTCGTCCTCTCCGACGCGGCCCAAGTGGTACGGACGTTCAGCGGAACAGCCGGGGTTGCACAGGTGACGGAACCTCAACAGACCATTCGCAACGAGGAGACGGTGATCAACGTCTCGAAGTGGGTCTGCCTGACTATTGCCATCGTGCTGATCGTGTCGGCGGCTGTGCTGATCCTGAACACCATCCGCATGGCCATCTTTGCGCGGCGACGAGAAGTCTCGGTGATGAAGCTCGTCGGTGCCACGAACTGGTTCATCCGAATACCCTTCATGTCTGAAGGTTTGTTGCAGGGATTCATCGGCTCGTTGGTGGCCGCGGGTGTGGTCTATGTCATGTATCTCTTCATCGACCATGCCGGTGGCGGGAAGACCAGCAATATCTTCACCACCATGCAAATGACCGGGACCGAGGTCCTCCTCACGAACGTGGTCATCGTGGTGGCGGGGATGGCCATCGGCTCCATCGGTTCGCTCGTCGCCATCCGCCGCTTCTTGGACGTCTGACCGTTCCCCGCCTCAGTGGCGGGCGTCGACCCGAAGGCAGACGCACTGACGGTACGTCGCCTCATTTCGTGGACGGTGCCGCCACGTGACAGTGCGTGCGGACCCAACGCACCGCGGGGTTGCGTGCGCGTGGCGCCGCCGGTCCAGGACGTCTTCGACCCGTCCGGCGCGCTACATTCGCCTCGAGTTGGCTCTCCGACACCAACTGTGAACAGGGGATAAGGCTTCGCCTATCGCCGACGATCTTTCGTCAGCCGATGTGCCCATCCCGCGGCTAACCCGCGAAGCCTTCAGAGCACGGTGCCGCAGGCGGGGTCGTGGGAGACGTCTCGGGCTCGTCAGGCGTGCTGTTGAGCGAGATCGAACACGGCGATCCGCGGCGCTTACTGATGCTCGGCGACGAGCATCCCGACGGTGCTGACTGAGTGTGCTTCCATAACCTCAGCCCAGGTTCACGGATCACCCATGTAGTCGCACTTCGGGGCATTCTTCCCATCCACCGCAACCCGATCGGTATGCAAGACCGTGCTGTCTGTTTCAGCCCACCGGAGCTAAGTCCAGGCGTTTCTGGGCGCCTCGTCGAAAGACCGACCAGACTGCCGGTAGAGGAGCAACCCATCACTGAGATGGTCGACCCAGCGGACGAGTACGAGGCGGGACGTTAGATCCTGAAAGTACGGAGAGGTTTGAACGATGAACAATGAAGAGGCGGCACCTGAGACGAAAGGTGTGACGGCAGAGTTACTTACAACGATTGACCTTGGCCCTGAGATCGAGGGCATGGAGGGGCGTCAACTTCGAATGCGTATGTTCACCTTCGAGCCTGGAGCCGTCTTCGGCCCGATTCACGACCATAAGGACAGACCGGGCATCGTCTACATACTGCAGGGAACGATTACTGACCACCGAAATGGAGCCGCTACGGACTATGGGTCGGGAGTGGGCTGGCCCGAGGATAGGAACACGACCCACTGGCTCGAGAACAGAGGAACGATTCCGGCGGTGGAGATTTCGGTCGATATCATCCGGTTTGCCCAATAGCTCTTCTGCCAGCGAAGGGCGCTGGGTCGTGACCCTGCCTCAATCGCCATCGGGTAGGTGGGACAGTTGGTGACACCCACGACGGGTCGCCGCACCGTCGCAGGCCGCCGCCTGGTATCGGCAGTAACGAATGGTCACCACCCCGGAAGGTCGGCCTCCGTTCCGTCGTTGAGCGCGCTTGTCTACTCAGTTCTGCGAACGCCCATTAGGCACGGTCCGATCGATAGCGCCGCAATGGGTATTCGCGCGCGTCGTCAGCCGACCTCCTTTGCCCATCGCCTCGCCCATGTGTCGAGAGGAGATATTGCATCGCCCAGAGCGCGGCCGAGGTTCGTGAGCGCATAGTCCTGGCCCTCCCGGCCGATGAGGCCGGCTTCGGTAAGCTCACGTAGTCGGTCGTACAGCACGCTTGGCGACAGCCCCTGGCAGCGCGAGAGGAGAGTGCGGGCGCCGAGCGGCTCGGACTGGAGCTCCCACAGGATGCGCAAGGCCCAACGACGCCCGAGAAGGTCGAGGGCGGCCATGACGGGCCGTCCCGTCTTTGAGGAGCGTACGGGTCTCCCCGGTTTCGGCGCCTTCGAAACAGCCACGATCCCCCTTGCGTTTCGTTTTCCGAAACGTTACCATGCAGAGGTTGTTACTAATTCCGTAACTTACTACAGGAGGCGTCGTGTCTCGAATGCTCCCTCTCGATGCGCCGTTCGAACCGGAGACGGAGAACGTTCCCCACCGTGGCGTTATCGGCGTGCTGGCCCGCAACGTGGAGGACCGCGATCGTATCGGGCAGGAGCTCCAGGATCGCTACGGCCGCGACTACGACCTCGCGATCTGGACGACACCCGAGGCAGCGCTCACGGCATTGCACCGTCTGCTCACGAGCGACTCCCCGGTTGTGCTTCTGGTCGCCTGTCAGTGTCGCAGTGACGACGGCCTCGACTTCCTGAGGCATGCCGGTTCGATCCATCCCCAGGCCAAGCGCGCCATCGTCATCGGGTGGGGTGACTTCGAGGCGCGCCGGCGCATGGTCGAGGCGCTCGTTCGAGGAGACCTCGATCGCTGGCTCTGGCGCCCTGAGCACCCCGCTGACGAGGAGTTCCACCTCGCGGTGACCGATCTCCTGGCATCGTGGGCGTCGGTCCATCAGGCGGCCACGGAAGCTGTGCAGATCGTCGGCGACCGCTGGTCCCAGCGCGGGCTCGAGCTTCGCGACCTGATGAGCCGCTTCAACGTGCCATTCGGCTTCTACGACGGCGATAGTGATGCCGGACGAGCATTGCTCGAGGACCTCGGGCTAGTCGAGGCCAAGCTCCCGGTGTTGGTCTTCCGCTTCCGCTCTGGTGCGCCCGCGTTCGAGGACCCATCCGACGAGGCACTCGCCGACGCGTTCGGCGTCAACGACGCGGTCGAGCCCGACCAGCGCATCGACCTCGCAATCATCGGTGCGGGCCCTGCCGGTCTTGCCGCTGCGGTGTACGGGGCCTCGGAAGGACTCGACACGCTCGTGGTCGAGCCTCAAGCCTCGGGCGGACAGGCTGGATCGACGTCCCTCATCCGGAACTACCCGGGCTTCCCCGCCGGCATCAGCGGGGCGCGCCTCGCGATGGCCATGTACCGCCAGGCCTGGGGGCTCGGGGCCCGCTTCCTGTTCATGCGCCGCGCGACGGGCCTGGACGCAACAGAGCGCGGTGAGCTGTGCATCAGGCTCTCGGACGGCACGTGCATACGAGCCGCGTCGGTCATCGTCGCCTCCGGCGTCACCTATACCCGCCTCGAAGTTCCTGGGGTCAACGAACTTCTCGGCCGCGGCGTCTTCTACACCCCGGCCGTTACCGAGGCGCCATTCATGGCCGACCGCCCGGTGATCGTCGTCGGGGGTGGCAACTCGGCGGGCCAGGCCGCCGTCCACCTCGCGAAGTACGCCAGCGAAGTCACCCTTGTCGTCCGCGGGGCATCGCTGGCGACGAGCATGTCCGACTACCTCATCCAAGAGCTACGGGCAGCTCCGAACATCAAGATCCGCCACCACTGCGAGATCGCCGAGGCATTCGGGGGGACGCAACTCGAACGAGTTGCACTCCGAGACAGTGCCACCCGCCAGCGTGAGCTCCTTGATTGTCACGGGTTGTTTATTTTGATCGGCGGGCGGCCCCGTACCGACTGGCTGCCCGTTACGGTAAGACGGGACGAGTGGGGAAGCATCCTGACCGGCCGGGACGCCGGAGCGGACCCGTTCGCCACGAACGCCTCGAGCCTCCCCGGGCTCTATGCCGCCGGTGATGTCCGGCGCGGAGCGACCAGACGCGTTGCCGGTGCCGTCGGCGATGGAGCGCTCGCGATCAAGCAGGTCCACGAGCACCTCGCTGCCACGACGCCGGGCAGCGCTCCCATCAGACAGGCCTCGTAAACGGGGAGTTACTTCGTCGAACACCGGCGAGAACGTGGCGTCGGCCCCGCATGACGTCGCCATGCAGTCCGGGAGAGCGCATAGAGCCGGATTCCCGGGATTGTCGATCCCGGCGCACTCCAATGGGCGTAATGGACACCGATCTACTGGGGCCTGCTTGCGCACCCCCTTCAGCGATTGAACAGGCCGCGTCCGATCCTGCGGGAATACGCTCGTCGCGCGACTCCTCGCTGACTGCCCGAGTCGTGCCGGAGCCAGGACCGCCTAGCGCTCCCTGGTCCCAGGGCTGGAGCCGCGAGTCGGGCTTACGGAAGTCCCTGGGGGTATCGTCAAACGTTGATGACCATCCGGAAGGCCTCATTCCATTGATCGGCGGAACTACATCTGCCTCGTGGCCGTGGCCCGATGACCTCGACGCCATGATCGCTGCCCCTGGGTTCCATACGGTCCTCTTCGAGAACGATCGAGTCAGAGTTCTCGATGGACGTGTTCCGCCTGGCGCGACAGTGCCCGTACACACCCACCGATGGGGAGGCGTGCTCTATATCCTTGCGACGAGCGATTTCGTCCGCCGTGATCCTGATGGAAATGTGCTCGCCGATACGAGGGCGTCGAAATCTACGCCCATCTTGGGCAATGCCGTCTGGGGCGCACCACTCACGCCGCACTCTCTAGAGAACGTTGGCACCCAGGAGTTCCGCACACTTACTGTGGAGATGAAAGACGACAGTTAGAACCACTCAGACTCGAATGGCGGTCCGCTGGACGTCAATCGACGTTCTGCCCGGCTAGTCGCGACAGAACCGGCGAACGGGACACATTGGCGAGAGGCCATCGAGGTTGTCCTCACGTCCCGGCGATGTGGCGCCGCGAACATGAGGAGGCCGATATTCCGGTCCATTGAGCTTCGCTCAGCTACTCCGGACGCCGATCCTGACCAGCAGTATCGTGGCGCTGTGCGCCTCGTGACGGGGTTTTCTTCTCTGCTCGTGATTGCCGTCATTGCATCTGGCTGTAGCAGCAGAGCCACGTCGTCGGCTCCTGCGCCGAAGTCGACCACCACGGCTGAGCTGCCGTCGGCTACGACCGAGCCGCCGTCGACCACCACGACGACCGAGTTGCCGTCAACCGCTACCCCGCTCTCTTCAATTGAGCAGTGTGGCGGCATTGCAACCAGTTCGGATCTTCACCCCAACGTCGACAACCGAACACTGCTGCTCACCCAGGCTGACGGGCCCCGGGGTTACGTGTACGGACCGGCGCGGATGGCGAGCGGTCCCAGCGTCACCGCGTCGGTCCCCAGCTATTCACCTGCCGTCTATGAGTCATTCCAAGTCCCCGTGGGCGAGGGAGGAGGTGGTGGCCAGGAAGTGATAGGTCAGGTCGATTCTTCCAACACCGCCTCGCAGCTGGCGCAACAAGTCGAGGCCCACCTTGTCTCCTGCTATGGCGGGAAACAGCTGTTACTACCGACGACCGTTCCCGGCGTTACCGCGGAGACTTACCAATACGGCCTGAGTCGTTTCGACGGCTTGGTACGCAGTGCCACCGTAACGGTGGCCAAGGGCACCTACATCGTCTCCTTGCAGTGGACCAACAGCAATACCTGCACCACGTACGGCGGTGGTTCTTGCCCCCCGCCTCCGACGATTCCGCCTCTGATGCCTAGCACCTCAGACATGGCAGAACTCGTCAATGCGGCCCTCGCCAAGATCGGGTAACCGCGAGTCGACTGAGGGACCGGTGCGACCTGCGCCCGCAGCCCGCGTATGGCTTTCCGCAGTCGTGCGATTCGGGGATACCGCAAACGCGACGCGGCACGAGTCGGGATCTCCGGGGAACAAGAAACCATTCCAACCAAGTCGCGGTGGTCATCGGACGACGAAATCACTTGAAGTACCCTTCAAGTCGATGCCCGATCTGCCCGATCCGCTCGACATCGGCGAGGTGGCCGCCCGCTCCGGCCTGGCACCGTCGGCATTGCGCTTCTACGAGTACGAGGAGCTCGTTGCCAGCGTCGACCGAAAGGCCTGCGGCGCCAGTACCGCCCCGACATCATGACGACCTTGGCCGTTTTCACGATCTGCCGACGGGCGGGATTCACCGTCGAGGAGATCAAGGCGCTGCTGGACACCGATGGGGGACGGAGTGGAAGACCTTTGCCGCCCGGAAGCGGGACGAGTTGCGGACGCAGGCGGCCCACCTGGACGCTCAGGCCGACCAGCTCGACCACGCGGTTTCGCCAGTCCGGGTCACAACCTGGTCGACTGTCCGCACTTCCGGGCCGCGCACGATGACGTACGACGACGGGAACGGCCAGGGCCCCCGGCCCGACCGCTCGCAGTCCAGGTTCATGCGCAACGGCGCTCGGAAGACCTCGTTGGTCTGCTTCGTGATTGCCTTCGCAGCTCTGGTCATCGGTGGCGGTTTTGCCGAGATCAGCTCGAACGGGTCCCCCACGTCGGTCGAGACTGCGGTGGTGCGCTGGATCATTCTGGCTGCGCTCGTGGTGGGATTTTTGGCCTACTACATCGGCGGACGCAGAAGAGCCGGGCCTGCCTGAACCGGCGGCGGCCATCGGCCATCTGAGCCAGACTCTCGTCATGGGAAGCGAAGGCAGCAAACCGAGGAAGCCCAAGCGGCGTCTGGCCAAGGTGCCCAAGTACGAGGAGCCGAACACGTTTCCGGCAGCCGGATTGACCGGCAGCAGCAACGACGGGTTCGGGTCGCGCTACGGACACTCCGCCGATCACCACCACCAGAGCCAGAAGCCCGGGAGCCTCGGTTCTTGGTTCCTGCGCATGCTGGGGCTGAAGCCGAAGTCCTGACGAGTTTCTTTGGAAACTTCCGCTCAGCAAGGGTTTGAGCAAGGTTTCCGGCAAGTGCGTCCCTGCACACTGCGCCGTGCCCTCCATGGAGGAGCACGACGAAAGCGAGGAACCACATGGCCAACACGACGACGATCACGGGCAACCTGACCCGTGAGCCGGAGATCCGCTACACCCGCGAGGGGCAGGCGACAGCCCAGCTCGGGGTGGCGGTCAACCGGCGCTGGCAGGACCGCACGACCCAGGAGTGGCAGGAGTCGACGTCGTTCTTCGATGTGATCTGCTGGCGTGACCTGGCTGAGAACGTCGCCCTGTCTCTGAGCAAGGGGATGCGGGTCGTCGTGACCGGCCGCCTCGAGCAGCGAACGTGGGAGACCGAGGAAGGGGAGCATCGCTCCAAGGTCGAGATCACCGCGGACGAGGTCGGTCCGAGCCTGCGCTTCGCGACCGCGGACGTGCAGCGGGTGGAGCGACGAGGTGCGTCGGCTGCTGTTGACGGCGACGCGGAGTCGGCCGAACCCGTCGCGGTCGAGGCCTGAGTGACGCCTTGGCTCGTGGTGCGGTCGGGCTGGCCCGGAAGCCTTTTGCAGGTGTCGACGGAGCTCGTCGCGCGGCTGCGCACGGTGCCCATGACGGCGGCCTGGGCCGGCCTGTGCACGCTGGCCGTCGGGGGCGGGGCGCTGTGGCGCCTTCAAACCACCCGACGACGAACGACGTCCGCCTCCCCTGATTGATCGGATCGAGGCGTGACGAAGTCGCCGACACTTGCGGGGTGCTTGCGCTCGTGCCCTCGCGGCTGCGGCGCTTTGGGCCTCGGGGCGGAGTCGACCCGCCTCGAGGCCCTCTTCGACCCTGTGGAAGATCGAGTGCGGGCCGACGGAGCAACCGCGTCGGGGGACGGATACCCCCGGTTCTGGACTACTCGGAGTCCGAGGAGCCGGCTGCCTTGTCCGGGCCGCCTTCCTGCTCGTAGGTGAGGGACAGGGAGTTCACGCAGTAGCGCCGCCCCGTCTCGGTCGGGCCGTCGGGGAACACGTGTCCGAGGTGGCCGCCACACGTGGCGCAGACGATTTCCGTCCGGACCATCCAGTGGCTGCGGTCGGACCGCTCGATGATGGTCCCGTCCGCCTTCGCCCGGTCGAAACTGGGCCATCCCGACCCCGACTCGAACTTGGCATCGGTGTCGAACAGCTCGGCGCCGCAACCGGCGCAATGGAAGACGCCATCGCCGTCCACGTGCAGCAGGTCGCCCGACCAGGCGGGCTCGGTGCCGGCCCGGCGCAGCACGGCGTAACGCTCAGCGGACAGCTGCTCCTTCCACTCTTCCTCGGTCTTGGTGACTTCGTAGGCGCTGTCCTGTGACTCGGTCTCATGGTGGCGGGTGAACAATCCCATTGGTGCGAGTACCTCGTTTCTCTTTGACCCTGGTACAACCGCCGCAGCGTCAGAAGTATTTCGGCTCCGCCCCGATGGCCTGGTAGATCGACGAGACGATGCCGTGGGGTCGTGGGTCGAGAAGCTCGGTCGACATCTTGTTCATGGCGTAGCCCACGGCCAGCTTGCGTTCGGGGTCGGCAAAGCCGTACGAGCCGCCGGCGCCTGAGTGACCGAACGCCCCCTCGCCTCCGTAGAGGGCCTCGGGGCTGGCCACCCAGTACCCGAGACCGATCTTCTGGCTCATCGGCATGCCGACCGACGCGAAGACCCTGTCTTCGCCGAAGGTCAGGACGGTGCGGGCCTTCTCGATCTCCTCCTTGGTCAAGAGAGGCTCGGAGGGCCCTCCCTCGACCGTCCCGGTCAGGCCGGCATAGAGGCGGGACAGCGAAACAGCGTTGGTGATCCCGTTGGCGGCGGGCATCTCGGCGGCGTGCCATTTGGGGAGGTTCATCCAGTCGCGTTCCCGGATGGCGCCGGCCAGGTTGAGGGCTCGTGCCAGCAGGGTCTTCGAGTAGTCGAAACCGCCGCCGCCGCTGTCACCGCCGCCCCCGCCCCCGCCGCCGCTGCCACCACCGCCGGCCACTGCACTGAAAATCGATCCGGCGACGATGGGCGAGACCCGTGGCTCGAGCTCAGCGGGCAGGCCGATGTAGAACTCGAGGCCCAGTGGCCGGGCAATCTCGTCGGCGAAGAAGGTCCCGAGGGACCGACCGCTGATCCGCCGCACCACCTCGCCCACGAGATACCCGTACGAAACCGCGTGGTAGCCGTGCGCCGTCCCCGGCTCCCACATGGGAGCTTGTTCGGCCAGGGCGGCCACGATCGGCTCCCACGACAGGAACTCCTCGGTCGTCAGCGTCCGGTCGACTGCGGGCAGCCCGGCCTGGTGGGACAACAGAGTAGCGGACGGGCATGGCGCCCTTCCCGGCCTGGGCGAACTCCGGCCAGTACGTGGCGACCGGCTCGTCGAAGTCGAGCAACCCACGCTGGGCCAAGAGGTGGGCGCACGCCGCCGTCGCTCCCTTCGTCGACGAAAAGACGAACTGAAGCGTGTCGGACCCGTACGGCGCCGTCCCCGCCTCGTCGAAGGCACCCCCGTAGAGGTCGACCACCTTGTGCCCGTCGAGGTGGACGCAGAGGCCGGCACCGACCTCGAGACCACGCTCGAAATTCGCCGCGAAGGCGTCCCGCACCCCTTCGAAGCCGGCCTCGACGCGGCCGGTCACCTCGGTCATCGGTGTCGTGCTCATTCCATCACCCTCTCCGTGCCCTCGCCGGGCACTGATCCCGTTCCGTACCCGAACCCGCCCGTGCTTTTCACCTGCCCCCGACCGTCACGCCGCCAGCGCGTCCGCCGCCCGCCCCATCAAGAAGACGAAGTTGTCCGTGTAGAACGCCCGCCGCACGTTCTCGTCGGCGTCCCCCAGTGACGCCTCGAAACGCTCCAACGGCTTTCGGCCCCCCTCGACATGGGGATAGTCCGACGAGAACATCACGAGATCCGGACCACCCTCCCGCACGATCCACCCCACGTCCTCCGTCGGATACGGCGTGAAGCGGACCTGACGGTGCACGTACTCGCTCGGTCGCAGCGACAACGACCGCAACCGCTCTTCGTGGCGCCCGAAGGCCTCGAAGGCCGACTCCATCTGGCGTAGCCACGACGGCACCCAGATCGCCCCCTGCTCGATAACCCCGATCCGCAACGCCGGAAAAGCCTCGAGCACCCCGTCGAAGATCATCGTCGCCAGCGTCTGCGCCGGCGGCACCGGGATCCCCATGTAGTCGACCGAGCGGAAGTTCTCCTCGCCGCCGTGGAAGTCCGGCGGTATCGGTCGCCCGTTGACGAAGTAGGTGTGGTCGATCAGGTCGCCCGTCCCGCCCACGTGGAAGACGACCGGCACACGAGCCTCCTCCGCCTGGGCCCAGACGCCGTACAAGGACGTGTGGCTCGGCGAGTACCGGGGCGGACATCCAGAGGCCACCAAGAGCGCCGCCGCCCCTGCCGCCAACGCGTCCCCCGTCGCCGCCACGGCCCGCTCCGCGTCGCACAACGGCACGTACAGCGAAGGCAACAGCCGGGGATCGACCGAGCAGAACTCCATCATCCCGCGGTTGTGCGCCCGGGCCGCCGCATAGGCCAGCTCGACGTCGTCGCCGTGCTCGAAGTCGTGCAACCGGGAGTTGTGGAAGGTGTTGAACACCAGCTGACTCGAGAAACCCAGCAGGTCCAGCGCCCGGGGCCGGTCCGCCGCGATGAACGACCCCGTCGCCGCGAAGTTCTTCCGGGCCATGATCTCGGCCTCCTCGTCGGCCCGATACTCGGTCGATGCGTGCTTCGCCGCCAGCCGGTCGAACGAGGCCACCAGGTCGGCCTGCTGCTCCGCCGGGTCACCCGTCTGGCGCAGCTCGTTGCCGCTCACGTACGCCAGCACGGGCAGGCGGTCCCGGAACGCTGCCTCGGCATGGTCCCGCAACCACGTCGGCGTCTCCATGATGTGGGCGTCCGCATCATGGACGACCCGGCCTTGCGAGTAGGGCATGGTGCCTCCCTTCGCCATCCGCGACGGCCCCCGAGTATTCCAGCCCGACCCGACCCCTGTCCGACCCCCATCCGGCCCCCATCCGGCGCCCATCTGACGCCCCGTCAGATGACGCCCACGGGCTTCGCTACGCTCCCCGAACGATGGATCTGCGAGACCGCCCCGAGGACGTCCGTTTTCGCGACGAAATCCGGCGCTTCCTCGAGGAGAACCTCGTCGGCGAGTTCGCCGAGCTGGGAGGCCGGGGCGGCTCGGGCGACGAGACGTACGGCTTCGACGTCCGTCTGCGCTGGGAGAAGGTCCTGGCCGAGGCGAATTGGACCTGCCTCGGCTGGCCCGTCGAGTACGGCGGACGGGGCGCCTCCATCACCGAGCAGGTCATCTTCAACGAGGAGTACGCCCGGGCCGCCGCCCCGGGTCGCGTCTCGGTCCTCGGCGAGGGGTTGCTGGGCCCGACGCTCATCCACTACGGCACGCCCGAGCAAAAGGAACGGTTCCTCCCGCCCATCCGTCAGGGCACCGAGCTCTGGTGCCAGGGCTATTCGGAGCCCGACGCCGGCAGCGACCTGGCCAACGTCAAGACCAAGGCCGTCCGTGACGGCGACGAGTGGGTCGTCACCGGTCAGAAGGTGTGGACCTCCCTCGCCCACCAGGCCGACTGGTGCTTCGTCGTCTGCCGCACCGACCCCGGGTCCACCCGCCACAAGGGCCTGTCCTACCTGCTCGTCCCCATGGAGCAGCCGGGCATCGAGGTCCGGCCCATCATGCAGCTGACCCGCACCGGCGAGTTCAACGAAGTGTTCTTCGACGGCGCCCGCACCTCCGTCGACAACGTCGTCGGCGAGGTCGGCGACGGCTGGCGCGTCGCCCTGGCCACCTTGGCCTTCGAGCGCGGCGTCGCTCTGCTCGGCCACCAACTCTCGTTCCGCCGTGAACTCGACCGCCTCCTCGAGCGGGCCCGCCACAACGGCCGCAGCACCGACCCCGTCATGCGCCAGCGCCTCGCCCAGGCCCACATCGAGCTGACCATCATGCGCTACAACACGCTGCGCAGCCTCTCGGGCGTGGACGGCCCGGTCGCCCCACCCGAGGCGTCGATCGCCAAGCTCTACTGGGGCAGCTGGCACCAGGGCCTGGGCGAACTCGCCATGAGCATCCTCGGCCCCGGCGCGACGGTTCTCGACGGCGAGGAGCTCCCCGAGAACCACGGCTACGGTCTCGACGACGTCCAACGCTCGTTCCTCTTTGCCCGCTCCGAGACCATCTACGGCGGCTCGAACGAGATTCAGCGCAACATCATCGGGGAACGTGTGCTCGGCCTTCCCGCGGAACCGAAAGGGGCAGCGTGAGCACGAGCCTCGAGACACCCTTCGACCCACCCCCGCCCCCACCGCCCCCCATCGGTCACGGGTTGCTGGAGGACAAGGTGGTGATCGTCACCGCAGCGGCCGGGACGGGGATTGGCTCCGCCACCGCCCGTCGCTGCCTCGAGGAGGGCGCGGCGGTCATCGTCTCCGACGCCCACGAACGGCGCCTGGCCGAGACGGCCGAGGAGCTGGCGGCGGAGGCGGGCCCCGAGCGGGTCCACGCCATCGCCTGCAACGTCACCGACGAGGCGCAGGTCGGGGCGCTCTACGACGGCGCCGTGGCCCGCTTCGGCCGCATCGACGTGGCCGTGCACAACGCCGGGCTCGGTGGCACGGTGCCCCTCGTCGACATGACGGACGAGCAATGGTCCACCGTGCTCGACATCACGCTGACCGGCACGTTCCGCTGCACGCGGGCCGCCATGAGCCGGCTCCTGCCCCAGCGCAGTGGCGTCATCGTCAACAACGCGTCGGTCCTCGGATGGAGGGCCCAGCCGGGCCAGGCTCACTACGCCGCGGCCAAGGCCGGCGTCATGGCCCTCACCCGCTGTGCCGCCGCCGAGGCGGCACCGTCGGGGGTGCGGGTGAACGCCGTGTCACCCAGCCTGGCCGAGCACCCGTTCCTCAACCGGGCCATCCCCGACGAGGACCTGGCCGTGCTGCGCCGGCGCGAGCTCTTCGGCCGGGGCGCCGAGACGTGGGAGGTCGCCAACGTCATCGTCTTCTTGGCCAGTGACTACTCGTCCTACATGAGCGGCGAGATCATCTCGGTCAGCAGCCAGCACCCATGAGCACCTCCGCCGGCCGCCCCAGTGAAACGCCCTCGAGCGGTATCGGCGGTGCGCCCGCCGACCTGGAGGACCCGAGGGCGGACCTGATCTGGGGAACCGTGCCGCGCCTGGTGGAGGACGCCGCGGTCCGTCACGCCTCCCTCGAAGCGCTCGTCGAGGGCGAGGTCCGGCTGACCTTCGCCGAATTGGCGTCGGAGGTCGACCGCTACGCCCGCGCCTTCGTCGCCGCCGGGGTCGATGCCGGCGACCGCGTGGCCATGTGGGCACCGAACTGCGCCGAATGGATGTTGGCCGCGCTCGGGGCGCTCCGCGCCGGAGCCGTGCTCGTGCCGCTCAACACGCGCTTCAAGGGCGCGGAGGCCGCGTACATCCTGCGCTCGTCCGGGGCGACCCTGCTCGTGACCGTGCGGGGCTTCCTGGGCGTCGACTACCCCGCCCTCCTTGCTGGAGTGGACGTTGGAGACCTCGAGCGGATCGTCCTGCTCCGCGACACCACCGAGGGCGTCGCTCGCTCGGACGACGCCGCCCGTCCCGAGGTGACCCCGATCGGCCTGGCCGACTTCCTGGCCACCGGCCTCGACGTCGACCCCTCCGAGACGGCACGCCGGGCCGCCGCCGTCGGACCCGACGACACCTCGGACTTGATCTTCACGTCCGGCACGACGGGCTACCCCAAAGGTGCCGCCACCACGCACGCCCAGTCGCTGCGCACCTTCGGCACCTGGTCGTCGGTGGTCGGCCTCGGAGCGGGGGACCGCTACCTGATCGTGAACCCGTTCTTTCACACGTTCGGATACAAGGCCGGCATCCTGGCCTGCCTCATGGCGGGCGCCACCGTCGTGCCCGAGGCGGTCTTCGACGCAGGCGCCGTGATGGAGCACATCGCTGCCGAGCGGATCAGCGTGCTGCCGGGACCGCCGACGCTGTACCAGACGCTGCTGAACGACCCTCGGCGCCCCGAGTACGACCTGTCGTCGTTGCGGCTCGGTGTCACGGGCGCCGCGGTCGTGCCCGTCGAGCTGATCGAGGCGATGGGCGAGGAGCTGGGGTTCACGACCGTCCTGACCGCGTACGGGCTCACGGAGTCGTGCGGCACGGTCACGATGTGCCGCCGGACCGATCCGCCCGAAATCGTCGCCAACACCTCGGGGCGGGCCATCCCGGGCCTCGAGGTGCGGGCCGTCGTGGACGGCCGGCCGGTGCCGACCGGTGAGCCCGGCGAGATCGTCGTCCGCGGCTACACCGTGATGTCCGGGTACTGGGGCAACGAGGAGGCGACGGCGGAGGCGATCGACGACGGAGGTTGGCTCCACACCGGCGACATCGCGGTCATGGACGAGGCGGGCAACGTCACCATCACCGACCGGCTCAAGGACATGTACGTCGTGGGCGGGTTCAACGCCTATCCCGCCGAGATCGAGGCCCTTCTCCGCAACCACGAGGGTGTGGCGGCGGTCGCCGTCGTCGGCGTTCCGGACGTTCGCATGGGCGAGGTCGGATGCGCCTACGTGGTGCCGGCCCAACCGGGGCCCGACCCCGACGAGCTGGGACGATCCATTCTCAGTTGGTCCCGGGGCACCATGGCCAACTACAAAGTCCCCCGCGGCATCGTCCTGGTCGATGCCCTTCCCGTCAATGCGAGTGGGAAGGTGCTCAAGCGGGAGCTCCGTGATCGTCATGCGGCCGGTCTCGACCGTGTGGTGACCGCGGCAAACGAGTCGTAGGACAACCGAGAGGAGCAACGAGATGCGAGGCATCGTCTACACCGGCGCAGGGGTCGAGGTCACCGACGAGCTCGAGGTGCGGGCGCCCGGCCCCAACGAGGTTCAGATCCGCATGCAGGCGGCCGGGGTCTGCCACTCGGACCTCTCGGTGATCGACGGCACCATCCCGTTCCCGGCGCCGGCGGTGCTCGGCCACGAAGGGGCGGGGATCGTCGAGGCCGTCGGTGACGCCGTGCGCTCCGTGAAGCCCGGCGACCACGTGGTCATCGCCACGCTGGCCAGCTGCGGCGCGTGCCGGGCCTGCAGCACCGGACACCCGACCTGGTGCAAGAGCTCGCTCGGGAACATCTCGACGCCGTTCACCTTCAAGGGGGAACCGGCGTCGAACTTTGCCGCCGCCTCGGTCTTCTCGGAGGTCACCATCGTCAACGAGGTGCAGGCGGTGCGCATCCCCAAGGATGTCCCACTGTCGTCCGCCTGCCTGATCGGTTGTGGTGTGCTCACCGGCGTCGGTGCCGTGTTGAACCGGGCCAAGGCTCGTCCCGGTGACACCGCGGCGGTCTTCGGCGTGGGCGGCGTCGGCCTCAACGTCATCCAGGGCTTGCGCATCGCCGGGGCCACGCGCATCGTGGCCGTCGACACGATCGCCGCCAAGGAGGACCTGGCCCGCCAATTCGGTGCCACCCACTTCGTGGACGCCAACCAAGGGGATGCAGCCGCGGCTGTGCGGGAGCTGGTGCCCGCCGACAAGGAGTCGGCCGCCGGCGCCCTCTTCCCGCTCGGTGGCGTCACCTGGGCCTTCGATTGTGTGGGGCACCCCGCCGTGCTGCGCAGTGCGCTCGACTGCCTCGATTGGGCCGGAAACGCCGTGGCCATCGGGATCCCGCCCCGGGGCACCGAGGTCTCGGTGGACGTCAATGCCCTGGCCTACGTGGACCGGGGATTGCTGGGCTGCCGGTACGGATCCGCCCGGCCGCACCACGACATCCCGCTCATGGTGGACCTCTACAAGTCCGGACGCCTCATGTTGGACGAGCTGGTCTCGCTCACCCGCCCGCTCGACCGCTTCAACGATGTGGTCGACGAAATGCACGCCGGCCGGGTGGCGCGCGGCGTCCTGACTTTCGACTAGACACGCGCCGTCGACTGCACGGAAAGGAGGATTGGCCGTGAAGGGTGTCATTCTGGCGGGTGGGACGGGCTCGCGCCTCTATCCTCTGACGCGCATCACCAACAAGCACCTCCTGCCGATCTTCGATCGCCCCATGATCGAGTGGTCCATCGAGGCGGTTGTGTCGAGTGGGATCGACGAGATCATGCTGGTCACCGGTGGAACGCACGCCGGGGAGTTCCTGCGCTTGCTCGGGAACGGCCGCGAGTACGGCATTCACCAGCTGTCCTACGCCTACCAGGAGAAGGCCGGTGGCATCGCCGAGGCCCTGGGGTTGGCCGAGCACTTCGCCGGTGGCGATCCGGTGCTCGTCATGCTGGCGGACAACGTCCTCGAGCGATCCATCAAGCCCACGGTCGACGCCTTCTGTGCGGATCCGACAGGGGCACGCATCTTGCTGTCACGGGTCCCCGAGCCCGAGCATCTCCGTCATCTCGGCGTTCCGGTGTTCGGCGACGACGGCCGGGTGGCCCACATCGAGGAGAAGCCCGAGAACCCGAAGTCCGAGTATTGCGTGACGGGCATCTACTGCTACGAGGCAGGGGTGTTCGACATCATCGGCGACCTGGTGCCTTCGGGGCGCGGCGAACTCGAGATCACCGACGTCAACAACCACTACGTCTCCAAGGGCGTCATGGCGCACGACGTACAGGAGGGCTTCTGGGGAGACGCCGGCGAGTCGATCGAGGCGTATTACGCCGTCAACGACTTCGTGCGACAGAACGGCGCAAACCAGGCCGCCTGAATCACTCCCGGACAGTCAGCCCGTCGCGCGGAGCGGGACCAGGGGTCAGCGGTCGAGCGGAACCCTCAGCCGGGCCCGCCGCACGCTTTCGGCGACACCGGCCCCGTCGAGGCCGAGGCTGGCCAGGATGTCGTCGGGCTTGCCCTGGGCGATGTACCGGCGGGGGATGCCCAGCCGGCGCGTGGCCGGAGCGAGCAGCCCAGCCGATTCGGCCTGGGCGTCCACGGCGTCGAGGAGAAACGCACCGGCGCCCCCGTGCCGCACCCCGTCTTCGGCCGTGACGACGAGCGCGTGCCGGGCGGCATCCGCCACCAGGGCCGGATCGGGCGGTGACACGACCCGGGTGTCCCAGACCGTCACCTCGATCCCCTCGGCAGACAGCTCGGCCGCCGCGTCGAGGCACGCACCGACGAGTTTGCCCACGCCGAGCAGACAGACCGACCCGTCACCTTCACGCAGCCGCTTCGCCTCGAGCCCCTGCCCGACCTCAGCCGGGTCGATGTGGGGGGCCACGCCCTTGGGGTAGCGAATCGATGAAGGGCCGGGCAGCGCGAGCGCGGTCCGCAACATCGGCTCGATCTCTTCCGCCGACGACGGTGCGAACACCGTCATGCCGGGAATCGACAGCGCCAGCGCAATGTCGAGCACGCCGTGATGGCTCGGCCCGTCGTCTCCCGTGATGCCGGCCCGGTCGAGCATGAAGACGACGGGGCACCCGTGCAGACCGACATCCAAGTTGGCCTGGTCGAACGCCCGCGAGAAGAACGTGGAGTACACGGCCACCACGGGCCGCAACCCGGCCATTGCCATGCCGGCCGCAGAAGTCACTTCGTGCTGCTCGGCGATACCCACGTCGAAGAAGCGCTCGGGGAACCGAGCCTGGAAGGAGAGCAACCCGGTCGGGCCTGGCATGGCCGCCGTCAGCGCGACGATCCGCGAATCCTCCTCCGCCACGGCCAGTAAGGCTTGGGAGAAGGCATCGCCGAACGTCGCCGCACTTTGCGGCGCCTCGTCCGCCGCCCTCTCGGGCATCGACCCCGGCGAGGCCACGCCACCACCGTCCGAACTGGTCGAGCTCCCGACGGCCATTCCGGCCGAGCTCCCGACCGCGTTCTCGATGACCACGGAGTTCGCCTTGACGTCGTGCAGGCGCTGGACCTCGTCGTCTTCGGCCGGCCCGTAACCCCGGCCTTTCTGGGTGAGGACATGCACCACGATCGGGCCGTCCCACTCGGCGGCATGGACGAACGCCTGCTCCATGTGCACCATGTCGTGCCCGTCGATGGGGCCGGCGTAGCGCACGCCGAGAGCCTCGAAGAAGGTGTGGGGTGTCACCATCTCGCGCAGCGCGCTCGTCACCGAGTGCACGCCCGAGTAGGCCAATCCACCGAGAGCCGGCAGCTCACGGAGGCGCAGGCGCAGGCGCTCCCGGGCCGCGGTGTAGGTCGGATTCAAACGGAGCGACGTCAAGCTCTGCGACAGCTGCGACACCGTCGGCGCGTAGGAGCGGCCGTTGTCGTTGAGCACGATCACGACCCGTCGCCTCGAGTGACCGAGGTTGTTGAGCGCTTCGTAGGCCATGCCGCCGGTCAGCGCGCCGTCGCCGACCACCGCCACGACCCGACGCTCTCCGTCGATGCCGCGCAGGCTGAACGCGTTGGCGATCCCGTGTGCATACGACAGCGCGGTCGAGGCGTGGCTGTTCTCGATCCAGTCGTGTTCGGACTCCGAACGGTTGGGATAGCCCGACATACCGCCGGCTTGCTTCAAGCTCTTGAACCCGAATCGCCGACCCGTCAGCAGTTTGTGGACGTAGGCCTGGTGGCCGGTGTCCCAGAGGATGACATCGCGCGGGGAGTCGAACACCCGGTGGACGGCCAGCGTCAGCTCCACCGCTCCCAAATTCGAGCCCAGGTGTCCGCCCGTAGTGGTCACGGCATCGACGATGAACGTCCTGATCTCTTCGCACAATTGGACGAGTTCCTCGGTGCTGAGACCCTTGATGTCGGCGGGCGTCTCGATGCTGGGAAGGATCATGGCGGCCGGGCCAGGCTACCCGTTTCGCCCTGTCGCGGCGTTTCGCGAGGGCGTGAAGAGGGTGATGACGGCCACCCCGAACGCTGCGACCGCAAGGACCTGCAATCCGTGCGCGGGACCCAGTGTCTGCGAGACCCAGCCCACGATCGGGGCCCCCGCCACCCAACCGATGTAGCCGGCTGCGGTGAACGTCCCCACCGCGCTGACCACCTGGGTGGCCTGCCGACTGACCGTGCTCATGACCAGCGGCCAGAAGAGTGACGCGCCGCCCGCCCCGAGCGCCAGACCCACCGCGGCCATCCACGACAACGAGGTCAACGACTCCAGAAGGATCCCGGAGCCGGCCACGCAGCCGCCCACGATCAGCGCATGCCGCGAGGAGAGGCGGCCGAGCAGCGGTCCCCCGGCACCCCGGGTTGTCACCGCCATGAGCTGACCCACCACGTAGGCGCCTGCGCCGAGCAACACCCCGGTCGCCAGGTGGTTGCGCAGGTAGAGAACGCCCCAGGTGTCGACCCCGCCCTCCGTCACCTCGGCCAGGGCGAAGACGGCCAGGAGGATCAGGAGCCCGTCTTGTCGCAGCCGGCGCACCGGATGCGAGGACCTCTCGACCCCCGCTCCGAACTCATCGCCGGCTCCCGTTCCAGCCCCCGTCCCAGACCCCAACCCCGGCCATCGCCGTCCCCGTGTCCGTCATCAGCGCCCACACACCCACCGCGGCGCCGATGACGGCGATCCCGGGCCACACCCATCGCCACGAAATGCCGCTGTGGATCAGCAACGCCGCCGCCGCCGCCCCGCACAGGGCGCCCGTATTGAACAGCGCGTGCAGCCGCACCAGAGAAGCGGGGTGGTCGACCAGCCGGTGCGAGGCTTCGGCGTTCATCGCCGTGTCGATGCTGCCGCCGGCAACCATCACCGGGACGAGCACCAGGGAGAAGGTCCACCGGGAATCGGTCAGGGGCAGGACGCACAAGAGCCCGGACCAGGCGAAGAGGGCCACCCACAACAGGCGGCGGGCGCCGACCCGGTCGGCCAGATGCGCCGTGAACGCGCTCGACGCGCCTGCCACCGCGACGGCGACCGCCAGCAACACCCCCAACTGGGCGTCGTTCAACGAGTAGGTCCGCTGAATGGAGTAGAGCATCACGGCCCAGCTGCCCCAGAAGAGCCCGAAGGTCACGAAGGAGGCCACCACCGGCCCCGCCCCGGCCAGGAGCCGGGTCCGCTCCTGCGCCCCGCCCGGATCACCAGCCGCACCGGCGCCACGACCGCCCGTCCGCACGGGCGGCAAGGACCGTTCCGAGTCCGGGGTCGCGCTCAGGACTTGCCGGCTGCGCTCGCCTTGGCCAGGAACGCCGCCCGGTCGACGACGACCCGGGTGACCCGGCCCGCCCCGACGAGGCCGCCCCCGTCACCCTCGAGGCGGGCAGCCGAGACGGTGAAGGTCAGCCGGCGGCCCTCCACCTTGACCAGGGTCGCCTCGGCCAGCACCACCGAGCCGATCGCCACGGCCGCCAGGTGGTCGAACTGGACCCTGGTCGCCACGCTCGACTGGGACGCCGTCAGGTGGCCGTCGGTCGCCCGGCACGTCGCCTCCTCGCACAGGGCGATGAGCCGGGGCGTCGCCAGCACCGGCACGTCACCCGAACGGAAATGCACGGCGGTGTCGGATTCCGACACCGTCAGCTCCAGTTGGGCACTCAGTCCGGCGTGCGGTCCGTGCCCGGAGGCCGTCTCGGTCTCGGAAGGGCTCTCCGGCACGACGATTACGATACCGCCGTGACTGACACCGCCCTCATCGAACCCGACGTGCTCGAACGCGTCCTCTCCGCCGCCCTCACCAGTGGCGGCGACATGGCGGAGGTCTTCGCCGAGGACGCCGTCACCACCAGCGCCACCCTCGACGACCGCCGCATCGAGGAGCTGTCCTCCGGTCGGAACCGGGGCGCCGGCATCCGGGTCGTCGACGGCGAGACCACGGGCTTTGCGCACACCGCCGACCTCTCCGAGGCCGGCCTGGTCGCCGCGGCCAGGGCCGCCGCCTCCGTCGCCCGCCAAGGCGGGGGAGGGGCCCGCACCGTCGCCCTCGACCCGCCGGCCCTGCACGGCCACGGCACCAAGACCCTCCCCGAGTCCGTCGACAAGGCCCGCAAGATCGAGCTCCTGACCAGAGCCGACGAGGCGGCCCGAGCCAGCGGCGACGCCATCTCCCAGGTCCAGGTCGCCTGCGGTGACGGCCGGCGCCGGGTGCTCATCGCCAACTCCGAGGGCCTCGTGGCCCAGGACGATCAGATCAGGACCCGCTTCTCCGTCGTCTGTGTCGCCAACGGCGACACCGGCATGCAGACCGGATACGAATCGCTCGCCCGCACCGAGGGCTACGAGGTCTTCGAGCGCCATGCCGTCGAGGACGTCGCCCGCACGGCGGCCACGCGCGCCCTCACCAAGCTCTCGGCACGGCCCGCTCCCTCGGGCGAGGTCCCCATCGTCCTGGCCGGCGGCAGCGGTGGCATCCTGTTCCACGAGGCCTGTGGGCACGGCCTCGAAGCCGACCACATCCTCAAGGACGCCTCCGTCTACGCAGGCAAGGTCGGCCAGCTCGTCGCCAGCCCGCTCGTCACCCTGGTCGACGACGGCACCGTTCTCGGCGAGTGGGGCAACTTCGCCGTCGACGACGAGGGCAACCTGCCCGCCCGCAACGTCCTGATCGAGAACGGTGTCCTCACCGACTACATGTGGGACTGGCTCCGGGCCCGCAAGGAGGGCCGCAAATCGTCCGGAAACGGAAGACGCCAGAGCTACCAGCACCTCCCGATGGTCCGGATGACCAATACGTACCTCCTCGCCGGTTCCGAGAACCCCGACGAAATAGTCGCCCAGACCCCCCACGGGGTCTACGTCAAGAAGCTGGGTGGCGGCCAGGTCAACACGGCCACGGGCGACTTCGTCTTCGGCACCACCGAGGCCTATCTCATCGAGAACGGGCGCATCACCGAGCCCCTCCGGGACGCCAATCTCATCGGCAACGGCCCCGAGGTCCTGCGCCGCATCGACGCCGTGGCCACCGACTTCGACATGACGCCGGGCACGTGCGGCAAGGACGGCCAGAGCGTCCCCGTCGGTTGCGGCCAGGCCACGCTGCGCATCACCGGCGTCACCCTGGGCGGCACGGCATGACGCCGCCGACGCCCGAGCTCCTCGACCTCGCCACCGACGTCGTCGGTCGGGCCGAAAGCGGCGAAGGCCTCGAGGTCTACGTCGCCCGGGGCACCGACACCGAGGTCCGCGCCTACGAGGGCGAGGTCGAGTCCCTCACGTCCGCCGACTCGTCCGGCGTGGGCATCCGGGTCCTCGTCGACGATCCCGCCGGCACCCGGGTCGGCTTCGCCTGGGCCGGCAGCCTCGACCCCGACGTCATCGGGGCCACGCTGGCCGACGCCCGCGACAACGCCCGCTTCGCCACCCCCGACCCCGACGTCGTGCTGGCCACGCCCGACGGTGTCGTCGCCCAGGAAATCGACCTTTGGGACCCCGCCGTCGCCACCACCCCGATGGAGGAGAAGGTGGCCCTGGCCATCGAGCTCGAGCGCGCCACGCGGGCCGCCGATCCCCGGATCCGCCAGGTGTCTTCGGCCGATTACTCCGACAGCCGTGCCGAAGTGGCGCTCGCCTCGACCACCGGCATCTCTTCGTACCGGAGGCGCACGACCGCCTTCCTCGCCGTGGACGCCATCGCGGGGGAAGCCGAGGAGACCCAGACCGGCGCCGGCTTCACCGTCGGTCGCGGTCCGGGCGATCTCGTCCCCAAGGAAGCGATGGACGACGCGGTGCTCCGGGCCGTGCGCATGCTCGGGGCGCAGAAGACGCGCTCGACGCACTGCACGGTCGTGTTCGACCCGCGTGTGGTGTCGACGCTGCTCGCCGTGATCTCCTCCGCCCTGTCGGGCGAGGCCGTCGTCAAGGGCCGCTCGTTCTTCGCCGGCCGCATCGGTGAGACGGTCGCCGCGCCGTTCGTGACCTTGGTCGACGACCCCACCAACCCCTTGGCCTACGGCGCCGCGTCCCATGACGGCGAGGGTCTGGCCTGCCGGCGTAACGTCCTCATCTCCGAGGGCGTCCTCCGCATGTTCGTGTACGACACCGTCTCGGCCAAGCGGGCCGGCACGTCCTCGACCGGCTCGGCCACCCGGGGCGGCTTCGCCGGAACCCCGTCCGCCGGTTGCCGCGCCCTCGTGCTCACACCGGGGTCGAAGGGGGCCGACGAGATCCTCGCCTCGGTCGGAGAAGGGCTCTACGTGCAGTCGGTGACGGGCATCCACTCCGGCGTGAATCCGGTCAGCGGCGACTTCTCGGTCGGCGCCGAGGGCTTGCTGATCCGTGACGGCTCCCTGGCCGCGCCCGTCCGCGAGATCACCGTTGCCTCGACCCTGCAGCGCATGCTGCAGTCCGTCGTCGAGATCGGCCGGGATCTGCGCTGGCTCCCCGGCAGCGCCGCCGGTCAGACGCTGGCGATCGCCGACATGTCACTGAGCGGCGAGTAAACCCCACCCGCCCGGCCACACGGTCGGATCAGCTCGATGTCGCGCCTGCGGTCGACTTCGAGTCCTTCTTGGCGTTCCCGCCCGAGCCGTTCGAGCCGGTCGAGCCGCCCGAATCCTTCTTCGGCGACGGATCCTTCTTGGACGACGAGTCACCCGAGGATCCGGAGTCTGAGCCCGAGGACCCGGAGTCGGACTTCGGCGGCGAATCGGTCTTGGTCGTGGTGTCGCTGCCGGACGAGTCGCTCGAAGCGCTCTTTCCGTTTCCGTTACGGGAATCGGTCTTGTAGAAGCCGCTGCCCTTGAAAACGATGCCGACGTTGCCATAGACCTTGCGCAGCGAGCCCCCACAGGCGTCGCATGAGGTCAGGGGGTCGTCGGAGAAACTCTGGACGGCCTCGAGCTTGTGCCCGCACGCAGTGCAGGCGTATTCGTAGGTCGGCAATGGAATCCTCCGTCGGGCTCTCTCGGCACTCTGTTGGCACTCGCTTCCTGAGACTGCCAAGTCTACCCGCCCGGGCTGCGATCCCACGTCGGGCAGCCGTCCAGCCAGGTCGTAGACTCCTTCCTCGTGTCCGACCGCATGCTGGCCAATCTCGACCCGCTGGGCGGAGCCCGCATGGTCGATGTCACGCCTCGGGAACCAACGCATCGCCGGGCCCTGGCCCGCTGCCGGGTCTCGATGTTGCCCGAAACGACCACAAAGGTGGCCAATAACGCCATCACCAAGGGTGACGTCATGGCGGCCGCCCGGATCGCCGGAATTCAGGCGGCCAAACGGACGGCCGAGCTGATCCCCATGTGCCACCCCGTCCTGGTCGGCTCCATCGGGGTCAATTTCTCCATCGGGGACGACTACGTCGAGGTCGAGGCCCAGGTCGAGACCGTCGACCGGACCGGCGTCGAAATGGAAGCCATGACCGCCTGCGCGGTGGCCGCCCTCACCGTCTACGACATGTGCAAGTCGGCCGACCGCACGATGACGATCGAGCATCTGGCCCTCTGGGAGAAGTCCGGCGGACGCTCCGGCCCCTGGCGCCGCTCGGATTCGAACTCCAAACACCTCTGAGCAACCAGGGGCCCGCCAGCCGGACGAGCGGGCGTATCGGGATTAGCGAACCGCCATTCAAAGCGGAACGCAGCCGGGTTGGCGGTCAGCGGTTGCGTTCCTGGAGCGAGTTCGGATAACTGGCGTTCCACGGCCGTCGACAGTGGAGTCGTTCGGTCGAGATCACTGGCGCTGATCTCTGGCACTGGCCATGGCAGAGATCAGGACCCACTTCGATCCGATCGAATGTTGGACTTCCCTCGAACGCCGGGACGGCCGGGCAGCCCGGCATTTCGGGCGTCCTTGACCGGGGTCTGCGTCCCGGGAAGCGACGAACGCGAGACTCAGATGGAACTGACAGACTCGCCTCTCAGGACAGCACGTCCTAGAGAGAGGTTGAGATGGCACAGAAAACGAATCCGGTGGTCTTCATCCACGGCTTGTGGCTACACGCCAGCTCGTGGGCGCCGTGGGAGGAGTTCTTCGGTAACGCCGGCTACGAAACCATGGCTCCGGGCTGGCCCGGCGACCAGGACACCGTTGAGTTGGCTCGCGCCAACCCGGACACGGTGGCCAACAAGGGCATCGACGACGTGACCAATCACTACGCCGCCATCATCGACGCCCTACCCACCCCACCCATTCTCATCGGGCATTCCTTCGGAGGCATGATCGCCGAGAAACTGCTGGGAATGAACAAGGGAGCGGCTGCCATCGGTATCGATGCCGCCCAGATCAAGGGCGTGCTGCGGCTCCCGCTTTCCGCGTTGCACGCCACACTGCCCGTGTTCAAGAACCCGGCCAACAAGCACAAGGCGGTGTCCCTGACCGCCGAGCAGTTCCGCTTCAGCTTCGGCAACGCCATCCCCGAGGAGGAATCCAACGAGCTTTACGAGAAATGGGCCGTCCCCTCTCCCGGACGCCCTCTCTTCGAGGCCGCGGCCGCGAGCCTCTCGCGCCATTCACCGGACAAGGTCGACACCGACAACCCCGACCGAGGTCCGCTTTTGCTCACCATGGGCGGCAAGGACCACACCGTTCCCGAAGCCGTCACCAAGTCGACACTCAAGCAATACCGGCACTCCCCGGCGAAGACGAACCTGGTCGAGTTCGAAGATCGGGGCCACTCCCTGACCATCGACAGCGGATGGTCAGAGGTGGCAGAAGCCTGTGTGACCTGGCTGGACGAACAGGCGTTGTAGTTCCAGTTATCCCCAAACCGCCGCCAGGAACTCAGTTCGACCCCCCGGCCGCGTTCTTCTGAGCAGGTTGAGCGGTGGTCCGCCAGTCCTCGCGCCGATCCAGCTCGGCGCAGACCGTGGCCAGCACCGCGTCTTGGGCGCAGCGCACCCGGAAGGCCCGGGCCGCCACCTCCATCAGCTCCTCGGTCCCGAGCCGGGCCAACGAGGTGGTGGTCGTCAGCGTCGTCCCATCCCGATGCCCCGTGGTGTTCGTCACTGAACGTGCCATTCCAGGGTGAACGGTCGCCCGTCCGCCCCGGAACCGCCGTCGTCTACATTCGACGCGCAGTGACCACCACGGCCCACCCACGGGAGGCGGAGGACGTCGGCAAGGGCATCGTCGGCGCCGTCACCTCGACGGTCGGGCGCATCAACGGCCGGGACGTCGTCATCGCCCGGGCCCTCGGCTCCATGCGGCGAGGCGCGATCACCCACGCCGACGGCATCCGACTGGCCGAGGCAGCGGACCAGGCCCGCAACCTCGGGATCCCGTTCGTCTTCTACGTCGCCTCGAGCGGCTCGGACATCCACGACGGCGTGGCCGCCCTCCACGGCTGGGGCAAGGCCGCGGCCGCCCTCACCCGATGCAGCGGCCAGGTACCGACCATCGCCGCCGTCACCGGGCCGGTCGTCTCCGGTCCCGCCCTGATGCTCGGCCTGTGCGACCTGGTCGTCATGACGTCCGACGCCGTCGCCTTCGTCTCGGGCCCTCAGATGGTCGAGGAGTTCACCGGCATCCAGGTCGGCCTCTCCCAGCTCGGGGGCACGGCCGCCCACGCGACGGCCAGCGGCCTGTGTGCCGTCGAGTCCGACGACGTGGACGCGGCGGTGGCCGAGTTGCTCGAGTACCTGCCGTCCAACACCGACGAAGTCCCCCCGCAGGTCGCCGTCAGCGACCCCCCGCTGCGCGCCACCCCGGAGCTCAGAGACATCATCCCCGAACGCAAGGCGGCGTCCTACGACGTCCGCGACGTCATCAAGGCCGTCAGCGACGACGGCGAAATCCGAGAGCTCCATCCCCGCTGGGCCGGCCAACTCGTCACCGCCTTCGCCCTGCTCGACGG
Source organism: uncultured Acidimicrobiaceae bacterium (assembly GCA_963809715.1). Taxonomy (GTDB): domain Bacteria; phylum Actinomycetota; class Acidimicrobiia; order Acidimicrobiales; family RAAP-2; genus Bog-473. The sequence continues at coordinate 138,912 of CAWEKO010000007.1, forward strand.
CCGACCCGTCGGCTTCGTCGCCAACCAGCCCCGCGTGCTGGCCGGCACCCTCGACATCGCCGCCTCGCAGAAGGCCGCCCGCTTCGTCCGCCTCTGCGACGCCTTCAACCTGCCCATCGTCAGCCTGGTCGACACGCCGGGCTTCCTGCCCGGCAAGGACCTCGAGTGGCGGGGCATGATCCGCCACGGGGCCGAGCTCGCCTTCGCCTACGCCGAGGCCACTGTCCCGCGCATCTGCCTCGTCCTGCGCAAGGCCTTCGGCGGCGCCTACATCGTGATGGACTCGAGGGGAGTGGGCAACGACCTGTGCCTCGCCTGGCCCGGGGCCGAAGTGGCGGTCATGGGTGCGACCGGCGCCGTCCAGATCCTCAACCGCCGCCTCGAGGACCCCGCCGAGCGCCTCGAAAAGGAGCAGGCGTACGAGGAGGCCTACCTGACTCCGTGGCCCGCCTCGGAGCGGGGACTGGTCGACGACGTCATCGACCCCGCAGACACTCGGATTGCCCTCACCACAGCCCTGCGCCAACTGGCCACGAAACGGGAGTTGGTGATCGGCCGCAAGCACGAGGCGGGACCGCAATAGCGATGTCAGCAGCTCAAATGCAGATTGTCATTATTTCGTAACGAAGATGAGCCGGATTCGATGCACCAACCTCGGCTTCCGGCTGGCATGATCGTTTCGTGGTCCCCCCCACAGACGACGCTCTGTACATCCTCGAGTCATGCCACAGCACGTGGATCTTCGACACCGAGAAGCTCCGCTTCCGCCGGGTGCTGAAGGGCCTCGCGCTCGATGCGCACAACGCCACCACGGCATGGCGCCCCTACTACGGGCTCGAGATCGACCCCATCTCGGAGTCGTTCGTGGTGCTGCTCAACACCGAGGGCACCCGCCTGCTGCGTTCCTGGCGCCACGTCGAGCACTGTCCCCAGTGCGGCGGCAACCAGACTGCCGAGCTCTCGTTGGACGAGTTGCGGAGCGCGTCACTGGCCTGAGGGCTCGGCGGCCTCGACGGCCCGCCGGAATCGGGCCGGTTCCAGGGCCGTCGCCGAGGAAACGCGCCCAGGAAAACGCTACGGCCACTCCCGCCGCACGAAGTCGGCGAACCCAGCGGCCAGGCGTTCGGGCAGGATCGCCGGGGTGCGCCGGGTCACCACCAGGATGGCGGCGTCGACCGCGGGCACCGGGCGAAAAGCTCGGGCCGGGATGCGCCGCACCACGTCGAACGTCCACCACGGCGCCCAGATCGTCGAGAGCAACGTGGAGGGAGGCGTGCTCGCCCGTTTGCGAGCCACTTCCCACTGGACGACGAGGTCCGACCGCGTCGGCGCCCGGCCCGGATCATCGAAGAGGTGGCGTAGGAACGCAGTGGTCGCGCCGAAGGGCAGCGACCCGACGACGCGGTAGGGCCGATCGCCGGCCAAGCGGTCCAAACGCTGCGCCAAGGCGTCCCCCTCCACCACCCGCACGTTGGGTAGTTGCCGTGCCTCGCGCCGGAGGGTCGCCGCCCAGTGGGGGTCCCGCTCGATCGCGACGACCTCGACGCCCCGCCGGGCCAGCGCGTACGTGCAGGCACCCCGGCCGGCACCGATCTCGATGACCAGATCGCCGGCCGAGAAGGATCCCCCCGCGACGAAGGACTCGGCGACGTCAGGCAGCAGGAAATTCTGTCCGAGACGGCGACGTCGCTCGTCCCGGGACGTCCATCGGCGACCGTCGGCCGCGGACACGGATCATCACCGCATTGCCCATCACCATCAGTGTGCCATCTTCGGCCGACCGCACGCTCACCAGCCCGCCGGCGGCCGCCACGACGTGCGCTTCCGCTCCTTGCGGTCGGCTCGCTCCAGCTCCCGTTCGACGTCGGACCACAGGAGGGGATCGCCGTCCTCCCCCTTGCGCTCGGCCCCCTCGGCCCGAGTCATGATCACGAAGGCCACCGTCCAGAGCACGGCGATGGTGGAGAGCTTGGCCAGGAACCCGGCCAGCTGCTGATCGAGCAACGGCGTCAGCCCGAGGACCTTTCCTTCGTGTGAACCCTCGTGGGAGAAGGACGAGTAGAGCGAGTGCCGGGCGAAGATCCAGACGATCGACAAGAAGCTCGGCACGATCGACTGCACAATGAGATACCCGCCCCGGCCCAGCGCGGAGAGGTGCGGCGCCCCTGGCAACTCGTTCAGCACCGGCGCCCACAGCACGAACCCCGACCCGAGCACCGCCAGCTCCATCGCCACCCGGAACAGGTCCGAGCGGGCGGCCAGGTCCACCGCCCCGGTGGTCAGCGTCCCCACGGCCACGACGGTGACGATCCCGATGGCCGGAAGCGGCCGGACCGCCACCCGGAGCGTGGCGTCCACCACGGCCGGTCGGGTCAGCCGGGCGATCAACGGGCGCGGCGTCCCGAGCACGAGCAGCGGCGGCACGGCCAGCGTCAACAAGAGCCGCTGGAGGACCAGCGCCAACAAGAGCCAGTGCGCGGCCAGATCACCCAGCGGCCACGTGACGGCGGCCACCAGCACCACGACGCCGAACACGAACAGCGCCTGCTGGCGCCCGGTTGCCGCCCATTCGGGCCGCCGCCGCACCGCCCACAGGTATCCGCCGACCACGACGGGCAAGGCCAGCAGCCATACCGCGTGCAGGTGCCAGTCGAAGGCGTGCCCGGCGGCGCTCAGCACGCCGTCACCGCCGTAGGCTCTGCCCGATGGAGGCCCCCCCGAAGCTCGATCGGCTCGAGCGCGTCACCGACCTCGTCCTGGTGCTGCTCGAGACCCAACAGCCCCTCACGCTCGACGCCATCGCGCACCAGGTCCCGGGTTACCCGGTGGAGCACTCGGCCCGCCGCCAGGCCTTCGAGCGCGACAAGCGGCTCCTGCGCGACGAGGGCATCCCGGTGCGGACCGAACGCCTTCCCGGCAACGAGCAGTACGGGTACCTGATCGATCGCGATTCGTTCTACCTGCCCGACCTCGACCTCGAAGCGGACGAGCAAGTCGCGCTCCACCTTGCCGTCGCCGGCGTCCACCTGGGCGACCCTAGTGGGCGCGATGCCCTCTTGAAATTGGGGGCGGCTGGTTTGGGTGACGTCCGCCCGATCGCCGCCATGGTCCCCCCGGCGGCCCTCATCGAGCTGTTCGAGGCCGTCCGCATCCGGGCCGCGGCGTCCTTCTCCTACCGGGGCGAGCCCCGCCAGGTCGCGCCGGTCGGTTTGTGGTTCCGGTTCGGGCACTGGTACCTGGTGGCCTACGACCTGGACCGGGAGGCCCAGCGCACATTCCGGGTCGACCGCATCGACGGCGAGGTGACCAGTCGCGCGTCGACCTCGACGACGGCCTTGCCCGATGACGTCGAGATCGACGTGGAAGCCGCCCTGCCCGACGAACCCTGGGACACCGACGACGACGACCGGGTCGACGTGCGCATCCGGGTCGACGCCGTGGTGGCCCGCCGGGTGGCCGACGAGGTGGGGCAGGACAAGGTGGTGGCCCGTCACGACGACGGTTCCATCGACGTCCTCCTCGGAGTGTCGTCCTTTTCCTCCATCCGCTCCTGGTTGCTCGGCCTGCTCGATCACGCGGTCGTGGTCGAGCCTTCGGCCTTCCGCGACAAGATGATGGCCTGGCTCGAGGCCCTGGTCGCCGCGGCCCCCGCCGCGGCCCCCCCGGCCTCGGCCGGCGCCGACGACGCCGCGTCCGACGACACGGCCACGGACACCGAAGACCGTCGGCTCGACTGTCTCGTCCGAGAACCCCCTGCCGGAGCCCGTTCCTCTGCGCTCGGCCCCGGGATCAGAGACGAGCCGTCGTCTGCGTCGCCTGCTCGCCGTCGTGGGCTGGCTGGCTCAGGTGGGCGAGGCGCCGGTGGCCGACATCGCCCAGCGCTTCGGCATGAGCGAGAAGGAATTGGTGGCCGAGCTCGAGCTGGCGGCCTGCTGCGGCACGCCGCCCTACACCCCCGACACGCTGATGGAGATCGAGGTCTCCGAGCACTCGGTGCGCGCCTTCCTGCCTCCCGAATACGCCCGGCCGCGCCGGCTGACCCCGGCCGAGGGCTTCACCGTGGCCGCCTCGGCCCGGCTGCTGCTCGCCGTCCCCGGGTCCGACGACGACGCCCTGCGCCGGGCCCTGGCCAAACTCGAAGGTGCACTCGGCGCCCGTGAGGCGGTCGGGCTCGATGTCGACGCGCCGGCCGACCTGCCGCTCATCCGGGCCGCCACCGAGGCCGGCCAGAGCCTCGAGCTCGAGTATCTCTCGGCGTCGCGCGACGAGCTCACGACGCGCGCGGTGGAGCCGACACAGGTGATCACCGTCGACGGGCACTGGTATCTCGATGCCTACTGCCACCGGGCGGGCGACATGCGGCGCTTCCGGGTTGACCGCATCGTGAAGGCCCGCCAGCTCGACCAGCCCGTGTCCGATGAGGTGCGCCGCCCCCGCCCAGCCGAGGACATGTTCGTTCCCGGACCCGGCGCCTACGAGGTCCACCTCGAGCTCGGTCCGGGCGCCGACTGGGTGGCCGAGTCGATCCCGGTGCGCCAGGTCCAGCGTGACGACGACGGCACGGTGACAGACCTCGTGGTGGACGTGGCCGGGCTGGCCTGGTTCGAGCGCTTGTTGCTCCAGCTCGGCCCCGCCGCCCGTGTGGTGAGTCCACCCGAGCTCACCGGGTTGGTCGGTGACGCGGCCAGGCGCGTACTCGAACGCTACGACCGCTAGTGCCGCCTTCACCAACGTTCGTGCACCAACGAGGTCACGACGTCACAGCAAAATTTCCTCGAGGAATCGGGCTGTTCGGATTTCAGTGGGTTCTGACGGTGTCGGAATGATCCGATGCCCACGGTCTGGTCCAGCACCCGACGCCTGAGAACCTCGTCGCAAAAGCCTTGACAGTCTCCGCAACCCCGGTGCATCGTTAGGCGCAGACCGGTCGCGGCTCAGAGAGATCGTCCGCGCGGCCGTCGCGTCCGAAGGGAAATCTCATGCCCAAGGTCATCTACGCGGGAAACGGCAACACCGGCGGATCGGTTCCCGTCGACAACACCAACTACGCGGCCAACGGCAGCTTTACGGTGGCGGGACCGGGCAGCCTGACCCAGGGAAGCAGCCCTTTCTTCTACTGGAACACCAAAGCCGACGGTACGGGGACGATCTTCGGCCCGGGCGCCAGCACGTTCCCGAACCAGACCACCAATCTGACCCTTTTCGCCATCTGGGGCGTGACGACGGGCCTTACCAACGGCGGCGTCACGACACATTTCAACTTCTTCTACGATCCGAGTCTCGGCGGGGCGGGCGGCATCGAGCCCGCACGCATCAATCAGGTGCTCGCGACCGGCGCGGGCGGCAAACCGGTCATCGAGGACGATTTCGACTGGTTGCAGGCGCAGTTCGCCGGCGTCGACATGACCCAGGCAAGAAGCTTCCCGATCCCGGTTCAGGTGACCGCCGTTGTCGAAGCGGGCTACAACGCAAGCTGGGGTTGGCCGCTCGTGATGAACGCGGGAAAAAACGCCTCGACGCTCTTGCGCTCGATGTTCATTTCCGAAGTGTCCGAAGTGTTCATGGCGGCGCAGCACAAGGGTTGGGGTTACTCCAACGGTGTCGGCGACGAGGAGAGCTGCGGCGAAGCGCTCTCGCTGTTTCTGACCGTCCAGTTCCAGTTGTCGCAGGGCCTGGGCACGAACTGGCTGATGAACGGCACACCATCGACGTGGCTGAACACCTCGCTGCCGGCAAGCAATCCGGCGTCGACCGAATTCGACTCCACCGGTCAGTACGGAGGACCGTCGACGGGCACGCACTATGGCTCGCGACAGGACTATGTCGGCAGCGTCAAGCCCTTTGCGGGCAACGGTCCGGCGACCGGCTGCTGCATGGCGTTCCTCTATTATCTGTTCCACCAACTCCAGTTCACCTCGATCCCGCAGATCATTGCCGCTGCGCCGGGTCTCGATTCCAGCAATAACGTGAACGGCGGGTCATGCCTGAAGGGCGTGTACAAGAATTTGACGGGTGACGATTCTGATCCGTTTCCCTATTTCGCGAGCCTGCTCGCCGCCGCCTATCCGCCCAATCAGGTCGCGAGCATCCCGGGGCCGAACGTCGACGATCCCTGGCCTCTCGGCAGCCTCAGCTACGTCGGTGCCAAGGACACCTGGGGCAGGGACGAGATCACCGATGTGATCAACAAGGGCGGGACGTACCCCGACGGGTTCCTGGTCGCCCTCGACGGCTTCAGCCTCAACGTACTGGGCGGGACGCGGCCATCGGTGCCGACCATTGCATTCCAGGGGGTGAGGACGGCCCTGTCCGCGAAGACGCCAGACATCTACCATCAGAGCGACAACCCCAACGTTCCCCAGCAGATCCTGTTTGCCTACGATGTCCTGTTCGCCAATCCGCTCGGCACCTTTCCCGCGACGGGCGAGACGCCGGCGGCCGTCGACACAGGGATCACGGTGCTCGGCAAAGGACTTTCGGCGACGACCGAGTTCTTCTTCACAGCCAGCGCAACGCCCTATTTCACCAACGTCCTCCCCGATCCCGCAAATCCGAACAACGTCAACGTGCCCTGGCTCAGCGAGGATCTCCGGCTGTTCACGGCGACGCCGGGCGCATCGCTCGCCGCGCAGACCCCGGTGCCCGGGGGTCCTCAGTTCGTCGAAAACACGTCGGGCGGCGGCTTCGACACAGCGGCCGCCTACAGCTATATCCAGGCGTTGCTGATCTATCTGAACCAGAATTTTGCCAAGGAGGGATCGATCGATCCGTTCGCGCCCGCCAGCGCGGTGATCCCCCAACAGGACGGTCAGCTTGACGCCGATTCCTCGGTGACACCGTTCACGACGATCAACGGAGCCACCCACAACAACTACAGCTTCGCAGTTGCCCGTGTGCGCCTGAAGGGCATTGCAGGGACGACGAGCGCGGCGAACGTAAAGGTGTTCTTCCGCTTGTGGGGAACGCAGACTGCCGACACCGGCTGGGATCCGGGTGCCACCTATCTGAGTCAGAAGGACGGCGGAGGCAATCCGATCTGGCCGAAGGCACCGGCCGACGATCACACGATTCCCTTCTTTGCGACCAGCCAGGAGCCCAATTTCAGCGATCCCAACGATCCCGAATTCAAGGCCGGCGGAAGTACCGGCACTGGCGCGAACAACCAGACCATCGCCATCGCCACGGGCGATACCGAATGGGCCTATTTCGGCTGTTATCTCGACGTCAACGACCCCGGCAACGTCGTCAACGGCACGCCCATCTGGCTGGCCTTCCCGGGAACGCATCACTGTCTCGTCGCGGAGATCGCGTTTGCCGGCACGCCGATCAAAATCGTCAACGGCATCGTTCCCACCCCTGAAGGCAGCGGCTTGCTGGCGCAACGCAACTTGCAGGTGACGACCTCGGACAATCCGGGCCCCGCTTCCGCGCACCGCGTTCCCCAGACCTTTGCGGTCAAGCCGAGCGCGCCACCGCCCTTGACGGGACCGCTCGCCGGACGGCCCGACGAGCTGCTTATCTTCTGGGGCGACACCCCGGTGGGCTCGACGGCGCAGATCTACTGGCCCGGCGTCTCGGCGGACGAGGTGGTCACACTCGCCGACTGGATGTACGGCGTGCATCCGTTGCGCGCCGCCCAGCCGCATACGATCGAAGTCGAGAGCGTGAAGGGCGTCACCTTCGTCCCGATTCCGGTGGGTACGGCGGCAGTCTTTGCGGGACTCTTCAGCATCGACTTGCCGCTGACCGTCATGACGGGACAGGAGTTCGACGTCGTGGTGCGCCGTGTGAGCAAGAGGTTGCGACCCGCCCCGCCGCCACCCCCGCCGCCCGGACCGAAGATCGCGGCTGTCGGCAAGGCGAGCGGGGGCGAGCGGCCCTCGCAGGCGCCGGCACTGCTGGACCAGGCCGTGGCGGTGCCTGAGGTCTGGGAGCGCTACATCGTCGGCTCCTTCCAGGTGAAGATTCCCGTCTCGACCGGCCCGGCCATGCGAGCGGCCGAGGAAACGACGTTTGCGATCCTCAAGGCCCGGCTCGAGGGCTGGCCGAAGGCGAGCCCCTGGTATCCGGTGCTGCTGCGCTACGTCGAACTCATTGCAGGGCGTCTGCGCGGCATCGGTGTCGATCCCGAGGGTATCCCGCCTTCTTTGGGTGGCTACAGGCCGAAGCGGACTGTTTGCGAGCCTGAGGAGCAGCGCCTGGCATTCACCGGAAAAGTGGTGAGTCTCGTCTACGACCGTTTTGGCGACTTCTGCGGCTTCGTCCTGGACACGGAGGATGGTGCCCGACGCTTCGCCGCGCGTGAGCCGGAAATCGAAAGGGTCGTGGACCGCGCCTGGGCGGAGCGCATTCGGACGAGCGTGTTCGTCGAAAGGCACGCGCCCCATCACCCCGAGGAGATCGTGCTGCACAGTCCGCCCAGGCCGCTCACGCATTGAGCCGGGTCGTGACGACTTGGGTATCGGTTGAGGGCTTACAAAGGCGAACGCCCGGTTTGGGCGAGGAGGGCCCGGCAAGCCGAAGCTTCGGGCGATCAGGTGCCGTTGAAGCCAAGCGATTGCGAGGCCACGGTCACTCCCCGCCGATTTCCGAGGAGCCAGGAATCGTCGATCAGCAGACGCCGCTCCGGCTTCTCGGGGACCAGATTCACGTCTTCACATCGCCGGGTCCCTTCCTGTCCACAATGGGTGAGACAGCAGTGCCACAACCGACAGGCTGCGTAAGGTGTCCGGCGGCGAGGATCGCGGGTTGCGACGGGTCGGGAGGGACGAGATGTCGCAACACCCGCTAGAGATCGACCCCATCATCACCGGCTGGCTTCCAGACCTGTCCGGTATGAAGGTTCTCGACTTGGGTTGCGGGAAGGGCTCCCTTGGGCTGCTCCTGCGTCAAGCGCGTGGCGGGTTGCACGCCTACCTGACCGGCGCAGAGATCTTCCAGCCAAACATCGACTTCGTACGTCGGTTCAAGATTTATGACGAGATTTTGGAGGGGGACATCACCGAGAAGGACCAATGGCCCGAATTCGATCTCGTCGTCGCGTGCGAAATACTCGAGCATCTGCCCCGGGACGCTGGAGAGCGGCTTCTGGCCCGTATGGAGGAACACACCGAGAAGGTGATCGTGTCGACCCCGAATGGCCGCGATCTGCGTGGACCGATCGGCGGAAACCCCGCTGAAGCCCACCTTTCGGTGTGGAGCGTCGATGACTTCAAGACGCGTGGCTACGAGGTGAAGGGCGTTGGCTCACTTCTCTATCGTGGCAGTCGACGGAATCACCTGACTGCGGTTGCGTGGCACGCGTCGACACCCTTCGCTCACCGCATTCCCCGAATTTCGGGCAATCTCGTCGCCAGGCGCGGGTTCTAACCGGAGCCGTCTGTCTGCGGCGGAAGGCGCCGAGTTGTCCAGAAGCGCCAACACCTGACCGGTAGAACCCGTTCCTGATCGCCGTCTTTGGGGTTCTCAGGCGCGCGAGCCTGGTCGCCGGTGTCGCAGCCGCCAGTCGCTGTGTTCTTCGCAGGTCGTCCTGGTTTCTCTGTCCAGCCTTCGCTAATTTGCCCGAGATGGCCGACATGAACGATTTCAACACGGGGATCATCGAGGAGTTCCGCGCCAACCACGGCAAGGTGGGCGGGGGCTTCGAGGGAGCGCCCGTGGTGCTCCTCACGACGACAGGCGCCAAGTCCGGGCAGAAGCGCGTCAACCCGCTCGTCTCCCGTCCCGATGGCGACGTGATCTACGTGTTCGCCTCCAAGGGAGGGGCACCCACGAATCCCGACTGGTACTACAACCTGCTGGCCCACCCCGAGGTGCAGGTCGAATTCGGCGACGACACGTTCGGTGCCGTGGCCACCCCGATCGTCGGACCCGAGCGTGACCGCATCTACGCCGCGCACGCCGAGAACTTCCCGGGTTTCGCCGACTATCAGAAGGGGACCGACCGGGTGATCCCGGTCGTGGAGCTGCGCCGCACGTCCTGACCACCGGGCGACCCACTCGGGAACGCCGGCCTCCGGGCCGACCGTTCTCTTCTGTTGGGTCGTCGGGAGGTCGAATCGCATGCTCGGGATCCGCCGGGTCGGGCGGGACGGTGCGGACTACTACCTGGCCGACCTGGCCCGGGAGCTGCCGGTGGCGCAGCCCGGTCACTGGGCCGGCGGTGCCGCCTCCGGGTTGGGGGTGCGCGGGCCGGTCGAACCCGGGCACTTCCGCGCCCTCCTCGAGGGCCGCCACCCCGTCACCGGCCGCCCTCTCGGTTCGGGCCGGACCACGGTGGCCGCATTCGACCTGACCTTCAGCGCGCCCAAGTCCGCCAGCGTGCTCTTCGCCTTGGGCGGTGACGATGTGGCCCGCCGGATCGTCGGAGTGCACACCGAGGCGGTGGCCGGCGCCTTGGCCTACTTGGAACGACACGGCGTGACTGCGGTGCGGCGCTCGGGACCCGAACAGGCGGTGATCGCCACGTCGGGCGTGGCCGCCGCCGTGTTCACCCACGGGGTCAACCGCAACCTCGACCCGCACCTGCACAGCCACGTCGTGATGGCCAACCTCGTGCACGGGGCAGACGGGCGCTGGGGCGCGTGTGATCACCGGGGGCTGTGGGCGCATCGTGCGGCGGGCGGGGCCGTGTACGACGCGCACGTGCGGGCGGGTCTGGCCGCCGAACTGGGTGTGCGCTGGTCAGGGGCCGCCGGACGACCCGAGATCGAGGGAATGGCGCCGCAGCTGCTCGGCGAGTTCTCGTCCCGCACGGCCGACATCCGCCGCCACGCGTTCGAACACGGCGCGCGCTCGGCACTCGGCCGCCACGTGGCGTGGGCGGCCACCCGGCCGGACAAGGTGGAGGGGACGCCGTTCCGGGCGCTGGCGCCGGAATGGGGGCGGCGGGCCGAGGCGGGCGGTGGGGTAGTGGACGTGGCGGCGCTGACCAGGCCTGGTCGAGTGTGGGGCGCGTCCGCTCGTGGCGCGGCACTGCGAGGCGGGGTGGTCGACGAGCACCGCTACGCCGGGACGATTGCGCTGACGCCCCACGGTGGCGCGCACCGGCGTGACGTGGTGACCGCCTTCGGGGCTGGGACGGCCCAGGGGGCCGAGGCGTCATCTTTGGAGCGCTTGACCGACGAGTGGGCGCCCGAAGCGGGGGTGGGCGTGGCCGAGGGGCTGCACTCGAGGGCGGCCGTGGTGCCGGGCAACCATCTGCAACGCACGCTCGGTCCCCGGCCCGTCGACCCGGCGGCACACGGGGTGTGGATGGATGCGGCGAAGGCGATCGACGGGTATCGAGCGCGCTGGGGCATCGAGCGCTCGTCGGAGGAGCCGCTCGGTGCGAGCCCGTTGGCCGCGTTGCCGGCCGACCGCCTGGCCGACCATGTGCGGACGACCCGTCGCATCGACGAGGCGCGCCTGCGTCTGGGCTGGCGCGAGCCGCGGCAAGCCGAGCTCGGGCTCGACCTCGGCCGCTGAAAGCGATAGGCGACCGGCGATCGGCGACCGGCCACCGCCGACCGGTCAGCGGCCGATGGCTCGATCCTCGTTGTGCCAGCGGGACCGGACCGTCTCCTCGCGTGTCCGGGCGCTGTGTTGGACGGGCGTGAGCATCTCGATCCAAGGGGAGCGCTCGTGGGCCGGCGTGAGCCGCACCTCGGTGACGTCGTTCCGTGGCCCCAGGACGAGGGCGCGGTCCGGCGCGCCACGGGCCACGGCGTCGACCGGCAGGCGTGGCACCCGGGTGGTCCCCACAGAGGCCGACGCTCGCGTGATGCCCCAGCGGTCGGCCGTGCGGGTGGTCGACGTCGACGCCACCTCGTGCTCGCCGGCCAGCGCGCTCACGTCGCGCAGCGTCCTCGTGTCGGCGATGCCGGGCAGGACGACCGTGGTGCCGAAGAGGGACAGGAAGCCGTCCGCCGCCGAGCCCCAGCGGCTGCGGGCCTGGGAGAGGTCCTGCAGGCAGGCCAGCACCAGCAGGCCTTGCCCACCGCCCTCGCTCACCATGGCCGGCAAGTCAGGCACGGGGGCGATATTGGCCACCTCGTCGAGGGCGAGCAGCGCGGGTGCCCCCTGCCGGCCCTCCTGCGAGCGCGTGTAGACGGCATCGCGGACCTCGCCGAGCATGGCCACCACGAGCGGGGCGAATTGCCGCTGCCGGCGTCCCGAGGAACAGATGTAGAGGGTGTTCGTGCCTGCGCAGAAGGAATCGAGGTCGAGTTGCGGCAAACGGGTCGACTCCATGGCACCGTCGGTGCGGTAGGCGGCGAGCACGCCCGACGCCGTCGACCAGATTCCTGACTGTTCCCGACTGTCGGTGGCCACGATACCGGTGAGCAGATCGGTCGCCGTGGACCCTTCGCGGGGCCCGGTGGACAAAATATCGAGTGCGGGAGCGCCATCGTGGCGATCGATCCACCTGAGCACGTCCCGCATGGAGTGATCCGCAACGCCCGCAGCATGGATGAGGGTCGAGAGGAGCGCACCAGCGCGTTCGTTCCAGTGGCTCTCACCCACATGTGCGCCACCCATACGGCTTGCACGGACCATCGCGTCGGCCGTGACGACTGCGGCGTCCCATTTCGACGCCGACGTCAAAGGTGACCAACCCACGCGTTCGACGCCGCGCGGGCACTCGACCTCTCCGCTCGGGTCGTAGAGGAACGTCCAGCCGTCGCGGCCGCGTGCGTGAGCGGTCGCTTCCATCACATCCGGCTTGGTCGAGGTCGAAACCACAGCCCCGGGAGCCAGCAAAATATTGGGTATGACCAGGGAAGATGTCTTCCCGGCACGGGGAGGACCCAGCACCAGCGTGGAGCGCTGCGCGCCCGACCACACCCAGCCTCCACGACCGACACCAACGTAGATCGCATCACGCGCATTCTGGTGGATAGCGCGCAGTGCGGCGCTCGGAATCGGACGCGTGTTCGCCTCCTCGTCATGTCCATCAGCACCGCGTTCCATGCGTGCGATGTTTGCGTTGATGAACGGAGAATTCCAGAGCACATTTCGTTGAAAGCGGCGACCGGATCGAGTGTGCATGCTCATCGCGCGCCAGCAAGCGCCGCAATTGCACGCTCCAATGCGCGCGAATCGAAGTGCATGCGAGACGCCAAAACAGGTCCGCGAACAAAGAATGCTTGACCTGAGCATGTTCACCACTGAGAATGTGTATACCCAAAGCACGAGGGAGGGTTGAAATGTGCTGCGACACAATGATGTGGAGCGCGCAAAGCGAAACGTTGATTTCGCTGTTGCCGCGTCCCGCGTCACGTCGTGGCACCCTCAGCACGACAGCGCGCAGAGGGCGAAACCGGCGGCATGACGTCTCGAGGGGATGCGTCCCCGAGGTACGCGCGCCGTCGGATGAGGCAGTAAATCCGGTGCGGTGGTGCGCGCGGCGTCGACTTGTCGGCATCGCCGGTGCGTGGGCTGCACCTCTATTCAGTGACGATGCTCCTAGGGAGGTGCACCTGTGGCAGTAGCCGCAAAGAGAAGGGCTCCGGCCAGAAAGGCCGCCAAAAAGCGGGCCCCAGCAAAGAAGGCAGTCAAAAAGCGCAGCCCGGCCAAGAGGGCCGTCAAGCGGACAACCGCGAGGAAGGCCGTCAAGCGAGCTCCGGCACGCAAGGCGACCAAGAAGCGCGCTCCAGCCAAGAAGGCCGCCGCAACGCGGGCTCGCAAGGCGACCAAGAAGCGGACAGTAGCCAAGAAGGCCGCCGCCACTCGGGCTCGCAAGGCGACCAAGAAGCGGACAGTGGCCAAGAAGGCCGCCGCCACGCGGGCTCGCAAGGCGACCAAGAAGCGGACAGTGGCCAAGAAGGCCGCCAAGCGGGCTCCGGCTCGCAAGGCGACCAAGAAGCGCGCTCCCGCCAAGAAGGCGGCGCGTCGGGCTCCAGCCCGCAAAGCGGCAAAGCGTCGCTAGACGCCCGTTCCGAATGGAACAATGCGAGACGGGGGCCTTCGGGCCCCCGTCTCTGCTTCAGGGGACCGGATGTGCCGGTGGCGCCGTCGTCCTCATGAGCTCGTCAACATCGGCCGGCCAGTCGACGTCGTAGGCCAGGTCCGGGTTGCGGACCACCCGCACGGCCAACCCCGTGCGCACGGCTTCGGCCCGGTGCGCCCGGAACGACCCCGGACCGTAGGCGAAGCAGAAATCGGTGGCCCGGGCGGGCAACCGGAGCACGTTGGTGCCGTCGTCGCGTCGGTCCGGCACGAGCGTGATGCCGTCGAACGTGGGGAGCGCCCCCAACCCCTGGGCCCGGGGCAGGTCGCCGTGCGCCACCGTGACCCATTCGGTTCCGGCCTCGCCGAGGCGCCGCACACCGGCGCGCACCGCGCCGTTGAGCCCTTGTCCGGGCTCCCACATGACCGCCGCGCCGAGGTCCGACGCCCAGCGGGCCACCTCTTCGTCGTCACAGACCACGGCGACGGGCAGCGGTGCACAGGCGTTGAGCACGTGGGTGGCCATGGAACGGACCAGTTGCACCCGGTCCCGCTCGGGGAGGGCGGTCCCGAGCCGCCGCTTGGCCTGATGGAAGGCCTTCACGGGTATCAGGACGATGGATGGCCCCAGCGCCGCCGTGGGCAGCGCCCATTCCGACGCCGGCGCGGTCGTCCTTGACACCGCGTCAGTGTACGGGCCGTCGGCCGGGCGGAGCCGCCGTAGTCTTTCGGCATGCACGACCGGGTGGCGGTGATCGGAGCCGGATCGTGGGGTACGGCGGTGGCGTCCATCGTCGGGGCGGCCCATCCCACGTCCCTCTGGGTGCGTTCGCCCGACCTGGCCGCCACGATGTCGTCGGCCCGCCAGAACGAGACCTATCTCCCCGACATCACGCTGCCCGACGCCCTGGCGGTGACCGCATCGCTCGAGGAGGCGCTCGACGGCGTCTCGGTCGTCTTCATGGCCGTGCCCTCGCACGGGTTCCGGTCGGTCATGACCGACATGGCGCCGCTGGCCGCACGGGTGGAGGCGGTGGTGAGCCTGGCCAAGGGCATCGAGATGGGAACGAACCTGCGCATGTCCCAAGTGGTCAACGAGGTGCTGCCCGGCGTGCCGGCCGGCGTGTTGACCGGGCCCACCCTGGCCCGCGAGGTGGCGCAGGGACACCCGTCCGCCTGCGTGGTGGCGCTGCCCGACGGGGCCCTGGCCGCCCGCGTGCAGGAACTGGTGCACACCCGCACCTTCCGCACGTACACGGGGACCGACGTGATCGGCTGTGAAGTGGCCGGCGCCACCAAGAACGTCATGGCCATCGCCGCGGGCATCTGCGACGGCCTCGGTCTGGGCGACAACACGAGGGCGGTGCTCATCACCCGTGGACTGGCCGAGCTGGGGCGCCTCGGGTTCACCCTGGGCGGCAAGGTGCTCACCTTCGGCGGGTTGGCCGGCGTGGGCGACCTCGTGGCCACGTGCTCCAGCCCCAAGAGCCGCAACCGCACGGTGGGTTTTGCGTTGGGTCAGGGGAAGTCGCTGGACGACATCGTCAACGGCATGCACATGGTGGCCGAAGGGGTGAAGAGCGCCGGACCGCTCGTCGCCCTGGCCCGGGCCCACGGGGTCGAGATGCCCATCGCCGAGCAGGTCGAGTCCATCGTGGACGGTGCCTGCTCGCCCAAGGACGCGCTCATGAACCTGATGAACCGACCGTCGCGGCCCGAATGGGACGAGACCTTGCTGCGCGGGCTGCCGACGTGACCGGGTCGTCCGACGCCGAGGACGAGAGGGGTCGCCGGGAGGCGGCCCTGGCCCGTATCCGCGAGACCCTCCTCATGCGTGGCGCCACCGACGAGGAGATCACGCAGGCCGTCGACGACGGGGTGATCGATCTCTTCGTGGCCGAGCGGATGCTCTTCCCCTCGCGTCGGCGCTACACCCGTGTCGAGGTGTCCGAGCTCACGGGGGTCGAGCTGCCCAAGCTCGAGCACTTCTGGCGGGCGCTCGGCTTCGCCGGCGTGGACGACGACGACCGCACCTTCACCGACCTCGACCTCGAGGCCGTCCGCCTTTATCAGGGCCTGCAGTCGCTCGGGGCGGCGGATACCGACACCGCCCTGCAGATGGCCCGGGTCATGGGCTCGTCGCTGTCCCGCATCGCCGACGCCCAGCTGGCGCCGGGCTACATCCTCAACGCCGAAGTGGAGGCCGACCCCGTCATGTCGGCCGACGCCTTCGCCGGCGTGGCCGACGTCATCATCCCGGCCATGGCCCGGATCCTCGAGTTCGTGTGGCGGCGCCAGGTGGCGGCGGGGATCCAGCGCTCCATGGTGGCGCGCAGCCACGGGCTCACGTCGGGGCAGAGCCCCGTCCTCGCCGTCGGGTTCGCCGACATGGTCGGATTCACCTTGCTCAGCCAGCACCTGAGCAACGAGGAGCTGGCGGCGGTGGTCCGGCGCTTCGAGGAGATCTCCCACGACATCGTCACCTCGGCCCGGGGCCGGGTGGTCAAGATGATCGGCGACGAGGTCATGTTCGTGACCGACTCCGTGGCCGACGCCGCCCGCATCGGTCTCGACCTGGCCGACGCCTACGCCGACGACGACCTTCTCTCCGACGTGCGGGTGGGGATGGCCAGCGGGCCGGTCCTGGCCCGCGACGGCGACTACTTCGGGCCCACCGTGAACCTGGCCCACCGCATCGTGAACATCGGCAACCCGGGCACCGTGCTGATGTCCGACGACTTCCACCGCGCGCTCGAGGCCGAGGCGCCCGGCGAGTTCACGGCGCAGGCGCTGCGGCCCCGGATGCTCAAGGACCTGGGACGGGTCCAGCTCTGGTGGTGCGGGCGGGCCGGTCAGGAGGCGGACGGCAGCGGGGCCGCGGCCGACCGCCGGCGCAACGTCCGCTGGGAGCGCCTGTCCGAGGTCCTGCGCGACCTCGAGGAGCTGCGCGGCGCGGGGGAGCGGCTGCTCAGCGCGAGCAGCCCGGGTCGACCGGATTCAGTCGTGGAGGCGAACCGTGGCGATGGCGAAGGGGCCTAACTCGATCGTCGCCTCGAACGGCTGCTGCGGGTAACCCCGCAGGTCGACCAGCCAGCCCGAGCGCCCGGCGAAGGAGACCACGGTCGCCTCGGCCGTCGGGTTGAAGACCCGCACCTCGAGCACGCCGGCCACCCGGTGGAGCGCGCTCACCTGGGCCCCGTGCACGGCCAGCTCGTGACCCGATGGCGGACGGGTCCCGCCCCCGAGGCTCGAGACGGTCTCGAGAGGCAGCAGGACGTCGTCGGCCAGCGCGTAGGGGTCGTCGCAATCGACCGCCAGCGCGTAGCGCAAGGAGATGGTCTTGCCCCGCATCTGGAGGCCCTCGACCGGCGTCAGCGGTCCGGCCGGGAAAGGCCGGTAGGCCATGCCCAGGCGCGACAGCATGCCGGTCGAGCGCAGGACGGTGAGGGCGAGCGTGTGGGCGGCGCCATCGGCCACGTCGATCAATTCGTACTCGGTCACCCCCTCGTGGGCCACGCTCAGGCGGCCGGCCGAGACGAAGCGGTGGGCCGGCGCCGTGGGCAGCCCGAACTCGTCGGCGCGGCCCTCTGCCGTCAAGCCGCGGGTGACCACGGTGTAGGCGCTCTCGGCCTCGGAGTGGTCGGTCGCCTCGGGCAGCGGCAGCAGCACGCGCACGCGGTGGTCCCCGCTCGGGTTCACGAAAGAGGTCGTGACCCGCACCACGCGCTCGTCGGCCCGCACCTCGACGTCGGTGGTCACCGACACCGTGTGTTCTCCCACCCGCGCCTGCGAGCCGCCGTCGACGTGGTCGGGCCAGACGTAGTCGGCCGTGATGCGGGCCCGGGCCCGCACCGGCCCCTGCTCGTCCAGGCGCACCGTCACCGACGATGGCGTGTCCACCACCGAGTCCTGCCGGGGCGGCGAGTAGTTGTAGGAGTCGCCCAGGTCGCCCTCGTCCACCAGGCGCCCGTAGCCGGACACACCGTTGAGGGAGAAGGTGCCCGTGTCTCGGTCGATCTCGACCGAGACCAGCCCGTTGGACAGCGAGACGGTCCCGTCGTCCGGCGACGTCGTCGTCACCCGATGGCCCAGAGCGGCCGCCGCGAAGGCCGCCCACCCGTACCCGGCCACCTCGCCCGTACGGGCCACGATGCGCCGGGTCGAGGGTTGGTCCATGGCGACGCGCACGACGGAGTCGGGCCGGGCCCCCAACCGCGTGTACACGTCCTGCTTGGCCTCGGCGATGGGCACGCCGGGCTTCTCCTCGGTCCCGACGGCGATCGTGATGTCCATGCCCTCGTCGGTGTCCTCGATCTTGACGTCTTGGATCCAGGCGTCGTCGCTGATCTTCGGTCCCTGGAGCATCCCCAACACGGTCCGCACGGTGTCGGCGTCGAGCACCATGGACCCGGGCAAACCCGTCCGTTCCGACAGCACCTGCACGTCGTCAGACGCCGGGCCGTCCGCCGGCACCACCAGCTCGATCACACCCGAGCGGGTGCGGGCCGAAGGATTGAGCACCGTCACCCCGAGCACCGACAGCGAGCGGGCGAAGGTCTTGAGCGCCCGCTCGGCCAGTCCCGACCCGATGTCCCGCGCCTCCGCGTAGCGGTGCAGCACGGCGTCGACCACGTCGTCCACCGAGCAGGCGCAGATGGAGTCGTGAGCCGAGTTGCGCACCATCTCGCGCCAGGCCAGCCCGAGCAACGCCGTCGGGTACGACGACGCCGGCAGGTAGAGCGCGCAGTAGGGCTCGGCCCGCCGTTCCAGCTCGCGCTCGGCCGCGGCGCCGACCCGCTTGACGTCCACCCGGTTCGAGGTGACGCCCATGAGCATGTTGGAGCGGGAACCGGACCGCAGCTCGCCCCGCACCCGGGTCAGGCCCTCGGTCGGGCCCCGCGACAGATACGAGGGCAGCGAGGTCACCTCGAAGACGAACTCGTCCGAGATGTCGTTGGCTTCGGCCACGACCCGGCCCAGGAAGGGCTGGGGCATCAGGTGGTCCGAGCCGTTCATGCACAGCAGGTCGTCGAAGAGGAAGGACTCGATCTCGGCCACGTTGTCGCGGGTCCGTCGCACCAGGGCCTTGGCGTCGTCGGGCAGCGCGGCGCCGTTCCCGTACCCCACGGGCAGATACTCGGCCCGAACCGAAGAGCCGTCGGGCGCCTCCCACACGAAGGCGTTCTTGGTCACCGACGAAGGCACGCCGCGCCACACCACGCTGTCGCGGAAGCCGGCCGCCGCCAGGATCTGGGGCATCTGCGCGATGTGTCCGAACATGTCGGGCAGGTACCCGACGTCCATCACGCCACCGAAGGCCGCTCCCCGCTCGATCCCCATCTGCAGGTTGCGCCAGATCGTCTCGCCCGAGGCGAGGAACTCGTCCATCAGGATGTACCACGGGCCGACGCTCACCCGGCCGGAAGCGGCCAAGGCACGCAGCCGCCCTTCGGCCTCGGGCCGCACCTCGAGATAGTCGTCGATCACCGCCATCTGCCCGTCGAGCATGAAGTGCGGGTAGCTGGCGTCGGACTCGAGCAGCGGGATCAGGGTGTCGACCAGTTCGACCAGCGAGAGGCGGAAGTCCTGGTAGGACTTGTACCATTCCCGGTCCCAATGGGTGTGCGGCACGATGGCGATGCGGCGGACGGTCATGACCGTCAGACTATGACCCCGCCTGGCCTTCGGTGAGGGCCCTCGTCCCGCCGGGCCGCTGGCCGGCCGGTCCCGCCGTTCCTCCGGGCCCGACCCTGCCCGACGTGTGGTCGGCTCGCTGGACCGCTCGCCCCGGAGCCCCCGTGCTCGTCGACGGCTGGGACCGTAGCCGGGTGCTCGACGGTGCCGCCCTGGCCGACGGCACGGCCTGGGCCGCCGCTGCGTTGACCTCCGCCGGCGTGGTCCCGGCCGAACGCGTCCTGTGGTGTGCCCGGGCCACCCTCGAGTCGGTCCAGGCTCTGCTCGGCGTCCTGCGCGCCGGTGCCGTGCTCGTGACCGTCAACCCCTCGGCCACCGGCGCCGAGATCGGCCACTTCGTGGCGGACTGCGCGCCCACGGTGGTGATCACCGACGACGTGGGGCGCCACGACTTCGGGTCGACCCTCACCGTGCTCTCCGTCGACGAGGTGCTCGACCGCACGAGGTCCCTGCCCCCGGGCCCCTCGCTCGACCTGCCCCGCCTCGCTCCGGACGCGGACGCGCTCATCGTCTACACCTCGGGCACCACCGGCCGGCCCAAGGGCGCGGTGCACACCCACGCCTCGCTGCTGGCCGGAGTCCGCGCGGTGGTCCAGGCCTGGGGCTGGCAACCCGACGATCGGTTGCTGCTGGCCCTGCCCCTCTTTCACGTGCACGGGCTCGGTGCCGGCCTCTTCGGCACGCTGACCGCGGGGGCTTCGGCCGTGGTGTTCGATCACTTCGACGAGGAGGCCATCGTGACCGCCCGCGGGGCAACCATGTTCTTCGGCGTGCCCACGATGTACCACCGGTTGGCCGCCTCGGGTCGCGCCGGCCGCCTGGCTCCCCTGCGCCTCTGCGTGTGTGGCTCGGCCCCTCTGGCCGCCGACCTCTGGCACGACCTGCGCGGCCAGGGCGTCGAGGTGCTGGAGCGCTACGGCATGACCGAGACACTCCTCACGCTGTCGAACCCGCTGCGGGGGGAGCGCCGTCCCGGTGCGGTGGGCCGGCCTCTGCCCGGTGTCGAGGCGGCGCTCGAGGATGTCGACGAGGACGGGGTAGGGGAATTGCTCGTCCGCGGCCGAGCGCTGTGCCGTGGCTACTGGGGTCGTACCGACGCCGTGGCCGACGCCGACGGTTGGTTCGCCACGGGCGACCTGGCCTCGGTGGCCGACGACGGCTACGTGGCCATCGAGGGTCGGCGGACCGAGCTGATCATCACCGGCGGCCACAACGTCTATCCCGCCGAGGTCGAGGCGGTGCTGGCCCGTCATCCCGGTGTCCAGGAGGTGGCCGTGGTGGGTTTGCCCTCGGCCGAGTGGGGCGAGACCGTCGTGGCCTTCGTGGTCGGTGCGCCCGACCCCGCCGAGCTCCGTGACCTGGCCGAGGCGGAGTTGGCCCCGTTCAAACGACCCCGTGAGCTGCGCCTGGTCGAGTCCCTGCCCCGCAACGCCCTGGGCAAGGTGGTGCGCAAGGAGCTCCGCTGAGGAACCCCGGGGGTGGCCGCGGGCCTGCGGTAGCGTGAGCCAATGCCAGCCTTCCTCATGCTGTCGATGGTGGGGCCAGACGGTGCCACGACCCTGACCGAGAACCCCGAACGCCTCAAGGCCGTCAACGCCGAAGTGGAGGCGATGGGGGTGAAGGTGGTGGCCCAGTGGGCGCTCCTCGGCCAATACGACTTCGCCACCGTGCTCGAGGCGCCCGACGAAATGACGATGGCCCGGGTGTCGCTGGTCCTCGGCTCACGGGGCACGCTCAAGACCCTGACCATGGCGGCCATCCCGATCGACGACTACGTCGATGGCGTGTTGCGTGCCCGCAAGGGCTAGTGCGGCCGCCTCAGTGCCACCAGAAGCCCTGCCGCGTGCGTTCGCGCCGCACGTCGTCACGCACGAAGAGCTCGCCCAGCGTGCTGCCGTCCGACAGGCGGCGGATGCGGTAGCCGTCCTCGGTCACCTCCGCGACCTCGAAGCCGCGCACCCAGGTGCCCTGGTATCGGTTCCGTACGTCGACTTTGGTCCCCACCGTGAGGGGGGTCCGCTGGCTGACGTCGGTGGATTCCCCCCCGCCTTCGGTCACGGCCCCCATCGTATTGAGCGCCGTGCACCGTGACGGTCTGCAGCCCTGACTTGAGGGAGGAGCGGCGCCTGCGCCGCGAGGGGCACGAGTGGGTGGCCGGGCTCGACGAGGTCGGCCGCGGGGCCTGGGCCGGACCCCTGACCGTGGGCGTCGCCGTCCTGCGCCCACGGGTGACCACGCGCTCCATACCGGCCTGGCTGCGCGATTCGAAGATGCTGAGCGAGGCCAAGCGTGAGCAGATTTTCGACAAGGTCGGCGCCTGGTGTGAGGCCTGGGCGGTCGGCCACAGCACCCCCGCCGAATGCGACGACTGGGGCATGACCGAGGCGCTGCGCGTCGCCGCCCGGCGGGCCCTGTCCGGCTTGGGTCAGGCCCCCGGCGCCCTCATCATCGACGGTCCGCGCGACCTGCTGCGCCATCCCGAGGACCCCTACACCGGGTTCGTCCGCCCCATCGTCGACGGCGATGCCAAGTGCGCGTCGGTGGCCGCCGCTTCGGTGCTGGCCAAGGTGGTGCGAGACCGCATCATGCGCGAGGAGGCCGAGAGCTTTCCCCTCTACGCCTTCGAGCGCAACAAGGGCTACCCGTCGCTCACCCACCAGACGGCCCTGCGGGGTTACGGGCCTTCGACCATCCATCGCTGCAGTTGGGTCTTCGTGCGCGACCTGCCTTGGCCGGGTCGGGCCCGCTGGTCAGACGACCGCCGCGACCTCGGCGAAGTGGCAGGCGACGGGATGGCCCTGGCCCCGGTCGATCAGGGCCGGCTCTTCGGTGGCGCAGATCTCCTGGGCCTTCCAGCAACGGGTGCGGAAGCGGCATCCTGAGGGGGGATTTTGGGGGCTCGGCACGTCGCCCTCGAGCACGATGTGCTTGCGTGACCGCTCCGCCCTGGGGTCCGGGATGGGGACGGCGGACAGGAGCGCCTGGGTATAGGGGTGCGCCGGACGTTCGTAGACGTCGACCCTGTCGCCGAGCTCGACGATCTTGCCCAGGTACATGACGGCGACACGGTCCGAGATGTGGCGCACCACGGACAGGTCGTGCGCAATGAAGAGGTAGGCCACCCCGAGCTCTTGCTGGAGGTTGTCGAGGAGGTTGACCACCCCGGCCTGGATCGAGACGTCGAGGGCGGAGACGGGCTCGTCGAGGACCAGCAGCTTGGGCTGCAGGACGAGGGCACGGGCGATACCGACCCGCTGGCGCTGACCACCCGAGAACTCGTTCGGGTAACGGTTGGCGTGGTACGGCTCGAGCCCCACCAGCTTGAGCACGTCTGCCACCCTTGCGTTCACCGAGGCCCTGTTGCCCTCGCCGTGGATGGCCAGCGGCTCGGCGATGGCCTCGCCCACCGGCATGCGTGGGTCGAGGGAGGCGAACGGGTCCTGGAAGACCACCTGGATGTTGCGCCGCATGCGCCGCATCTCCGTCTTGCTCAGGGCGGTGAGCTCCACGCCGTCGAACTTGACCGAGCCCGACGTGGGGGCGACCAGCTGCAAGATGGCGCGGCCCGTGGTCGACTTGCCGCACCCGGACTCGCCGACCAGGCCCAGCGTCTCACCCTCGGAAATGGTGAACGAGACGCCGGACACGGCGTGGACCTCACCCACGGTGTGGCGCAGGAAGGTCCCGCCGCGCAGCGGGAAGTGCTTGACCAGGTCGGTGACCTCGAGCAGCGCCGTCCCGTCAGTCGCCGCGGAGCCGCTCCCGTTGCTCGTCTCGATATCCGAGATCGTCATGGCACCGTGCTGTCGATCGAGGCCGTCGGAGAACACCACGCCGTGGTCCCCACGCCCGACCGCCTCGGCATAATGGCAGGCCGCCATGTGCTCGGCCGGTAGCCGAGGTCACCGAAGGCGACCACCGTGAGCTCCGGTTCTACGGACTCGCACAGCTCGGTGGAGAGCGGGCAGCGGGGAGCGAAGGGGCAGCCGAGACGGTCGCCCATCATGGAAGGCGGCGCGCCCGGTATCTGGCGCAGCCGTTCGGTCCCGTCGCTGTCGAGGCGGGGGAGCGAGCCGAGCAGCCCCAGGGTGTAGGGCATCGAGGGCTTGTAGAAGACGTCTTCCGCCGTACCGATCTCCACCGGGCGCCCGGCATACATGACCAGGACCCGGTCGGCCAGGCCGGCGATCACCCCGAGGTCGTGGGTGATCAGCAACAAAGCGGCGTTCGTCTGGTCCAGCGCCGTCTTCAAGGAGGACAGCACCTGTGCCTGCACCGTCACGTCGAGCGCGGTCGTGGGCTCGTCGGCCAGGATCACCTCGGGGTCGTTGGCCATGGCGATGGCGATCACGGCGCGCTGGCGCATGCCGCCCGAGAACTCGTGCGGGTAGTTGTTGATGCGCTCGGCGGGGTTGGGGATACCCACCATCTTGAGAAGCTCGATGGCCAGCGCTTCGGCCTTCTCCTTGTTGAGGTCCTGGTGGGCGCGGATCGCCTCGACGATCTGCCAGCCGATCGTGTACACCGGGTTCAGGGACGTCATCGGATCCTGGAAGATCATGGCGATGCCCGTGCCCCGCACTCCCGTCAGCTGCTTCTCCTTGAGGCCGAGTACCTCGCGACCCCGGAACCTGATCGAACCTCGGATCTGCGCGCTCTTGGGCAGGAGGCCCATCGCGGCCAGGGCGGTCACCGATTTTCCTGATCCGGATTCGCCGACGATGCCCAGCACTTCGCGCGAGGCCACCGAGAAGCTGATGCCGCGGACGGCGTGGACGACGCCGTCCTTCGTCGGGAAGTCGACCTCGAGCTGGTCCACCTGCAATGCGGGGTCGGTCACTAGACCCTGACCTGGCTCTTCTTCGGGTCGAACGCTTCGCGAAGTCCGTCGCCGATCATGAAGATCGAGAGGATGAGGATGATGAGGAACACCACGGGGAAGACGAAGAGCCACCACTCGGTGGTGGCCGAGTCCTGGCCCTGGTCGACCAGGAGCCCGAGCGACACGGCGGGCGGCTGCACGCCGAGTCCGAGGAAGGACAGGGTGGACTCGAGGATGATGCTGAGGGCCACCGTCAGCGTCGCGTTCACGATGATCGGGCCGACGGCGTTCGGGAGCATGTGCTTGACGATGATGCGTCGGTTGGTGGCCCCCAGTGCCCGTGAGGCTTCGACGAAGTCACGCTCGCGCAGCGAGAGGAAGTCCGCACGCACGAGGCGGGCCACGTAGGTCCATGACAAGAGGCCGATGATGATGGCGAGACCGAGCCAGTTATTGGATTCCTTGGAAAGCTTGTTGGACAGGACGATCAACACGGCGAGGACGGGGAGCACGAGGACCAGGTCGACGAAGCGCATGAGGACCGAGTCCACCCAGCCGCGGTAGAAGCCGGCGATGGCTCCGATTGTCACGCCGATGATCGTCGCCATGGCGGCCACCGTGAGCGCGATCTGAATGTCCTTCTCCACGCCGGCCATGACCTGGGCGAACATGTCGTTGCCGATGGAATTCGTCCCGAAGGGATTCGTCCACGACGGCGCGGCGTTGAGGTTGTTGGTGATATCGGTGTAGCTGAACTGCCAGAAGTGACCCACGAGGACGGAGCCGATGCCGAGCGCGGCGAAGATGCAAAGTCCGAGAATGGCCAGCCGCTGATGCAAGAACCGGCTGAGGACGATGCGGGACTGGCTCTTGGCCTCTCCGCCGGCCAGGCCGTACGCATCCTGGGACAACTCCAGCCCGGCACCGACGGTGGCCAGCGTGTGTGAGCCAGCCTCAGTGGTCGCCACGTTTTCGGGCGTCTGGATGACGAAGTTCTCTCGTTGGACCGGGTCAGCCATAGCGAATCCTTGGGTCGAGGACGCCGTAGAGGATGTCCGCCAGGAGGTTGAAGAGGATGACGAAGGTGGCCGTGATCAACAGGTAGGCGAGCATCACATTGGTGTCGAGGGTGGTGACCCCGTTCACGTACCACTGCCCGAGACCCTGCCACCCGAAGACGATCTCGGTGAGGATGGCCCCGCCCAGGACAGCCGCGAAGTCCAAGGCGATCACTGTCGTCACCGGGATGAGCGCGTTGCGCAGCACGTGGCGAATCAGGACGCGCCGTGAGCTCAAGCCCTTTGCCCGGGCCAGACGTACGTGGTCGGCGTCGAGCGTCTCGATCATGGACGAGCGCTGGTAGATGGCCCACGAGGTGTAGGAGACGAGGATCAGGGTGATGACGGGCAATGCCGTGTGCGCCGCGTAGTCCGGCAGCCGGTTGAAGAGGGACCCGCTCAACGTCGGGCTCTGCTCGCCGTTCGTGTAGAAGACGGTCGTGTTCAAGTGCTGGTTGATCGGGATGGCCACGAACTCTTTGAGGGCCAGGCCGAGGACGAACACGGGTGTGGCGAGCAACACGAAGTTGGTAACCGTGATGGTCTTGTCGGTGAGTTTGTTCTGACGGACCGCCGCCAGGACGCCCAGGAAAATGGCGACGAAGATCGCGATGATCGTGGCGATCACCACCATGCGGAGCGTCACGATCAAGTGGGACATCGCTTGCGACGCCACGTCCTGGCCATTGATGGTTGTTCCCAGGTCTCCGTGCAGGGCCCCCGTCAGCCAGATCCAGTAGCGCTGCCACAGCGGATCGTTGAGGTGGAGCAGCTGCTCGCGGTGCACGATCGTCTCGTGCGAGATGTGGGGGTTGGCCAGGAGAAGGGCGAGGGGGTTCCCGGAGCTGGCGACAAGGACGAAGACCAGGATCGTCGCAAAGAACAGGACGACGACGCTGATCAGCAGGCGCCTAATGACGTAGGCGAACATGAACGGAGTCTACGGAGGAAAAACCGCTGGTACCAGGGGCAGAAAGAAGTTGAAGGAGGGGCCGGCCCCAAGGGCACAGCCCCTCCTTCGCATTCAAGTGAGCCCGTCGACTAGCCCAGGTGCCAGTCTTCGGCGTTCCAGGTGATGCCCAGGCTGGACGTGTTGGGGACGACACCCTTGAGATTGTTCGACCAGGCGAAGAACTGCGGCTTCTGGTACAGCGGCAGCGTGACCATCTGCTGCCACAGCGCCGAATCGGCCTTGTTGAAGTCCGTGGCCTCCTGGGAACTGCTCGGCGCCGAGGCACCCGACTTCATCAGGCTGTCCACGTTCGCCTCGGAGGAGTGGGTCCAGTTCTGCCCGCAGGCTGTGGCATCGGTGTACGAGCAGTAGATCGACTGGTTCGAAGAGACGAACGGCGTTGCCACCCAGGCGAACTCACCGATCTGGTAGGTCCCGTTCGGCAGGTTCGTCCCGAAGAACGTGTTGGCGTCGTAGTTCTGGATGTTGATTTTGACGCCGATCGATTTCATCTGGGACTGGAAGAGCTCTTCCGTCTGGGCCCGGATGCTGTTCCCGGACGTCGACTGGATGGTGAAGGTCAGGTCCTTACCCTGTTGCGGTCCGTAGTTCGGCTGGAAGTACCCGTCCGAGCCCTTCTTGAAGCCCAGTTCCTTGAACAGGCTGGCCGACATCGACGGGTTGTAGGCGTACTTGGTGCCCTTGAAGGCCGACTGCGTCGGCATGTACATGCGGCTGCCCAACGGCGCGATGCCCTTGGAGATCTCACCGACGGTGCGCTGGATCAGCTGCTGGCGGTTCACGCCGTGCGCGATGGCCTCGCGCACTTGGAGCTTGGCCAGGTAGGGGTCGGCCTGGTTGAAGTCGAAGTGCTCGAACTCGAGTCCCGGCAGCGTGGCCTTGGTCGAGGCCGGAACCTGGTTTGCGTTCTGCACGATCGACAGGTTGACCGTGGACGGGTTGATGACGTTGACTTCCTTGTTCTGCAGGGCGGGCACCAGCTGGCTGTCCGCCGAGAAGAACGAGAAGACGATCTTGTCCAACTTCCCAGGCGTGGCCCAGTAGGTCGGGTTGCGAACCAACACCACGGACTGGTTCGAGTTGTAGCTCTGGATCTTGTACCAGCTGCCCGAGATGGTCTGCGTCGGCCCGGAGAACCCGGTGTTCCAACCGACGGTCCGGGCGATGTGGGCCGGGACGATGTCGGTGTAGATGGCGCGCCAGTCGGTGAAGCTCGGATTGAAGGTGACGGTCACGGTCTTGCCGTTGGGGCACATTCCGGCATTGCGGTTCGCCGCGCTGCCCGGGTCGCAGGCGGCGCCGCTGGCGGGGTTCGAGCCCACGACCGACTGGATCTGGTTGTACCCGGCGCTCGATGCCGTGTCGTACGGCTGGCCGCCCACGTCGGTGTACGCCGTGTTGCCGCTCTGGGCCTGCCAGTTGTAGATGAAGTCGTCGGCCGTGATGGGTGTGCCGTCGGACCACACTGCCTTGGGGTTCAAGGTGTAGACGACCGTCTGCGGGCTGGTGCTGGTCTGCACCGCGCTCTGGAGAAGCTGGTTGTTCAGGACCGGTTGCAGCTTGGCGTTGACGATGAACGCCTGGGGCCAGACCATGTTCATGATCTCCTGCAGCACGAACTCCGAGGCGGCCGAGGTGTTGATGTTGAACCCGACCAGGTTCTCGTCGAGCGCCATGGTCGCCGTGCCACCCGAGGAGGACGACGCCTTCGCGGACGCACCGCTCGTGGCCGGCGTGACCACGACGAGTGACATCGTCACTGCCCCCGCCGCGAGGGCGGCGAATGCCGACCGCTTCAATAGCCCCTTCATTCCCATAGCGCTCCCTTGCTCGCCGGTCGCCCCCTTGACGGCCGCTTCGCACCGTTCCCAGCTGCGTCGGGAGAAGCTTGCACTCCCCTCAACAACTCCGGTCGGCAGAAGATTGGGTAAACGTAACCTAAATGCCACATTCTGTGTAGGTCATGGCATCTGAATTTCTGCGGGAACGCGGGTCCTCGAGATCCGATCCGGCTTGACAGAGCCCAGGGCACAGGATTCCTGCGTGAGGGCGGCATGAAATAGAAGCTGCGTGACACAGAAGCTGCGTAATGCTGTGTGTCAGCTGTGAGCTGACTGATCGATCTGTGACGGCGCTCCGTTAACATTTGCCACTGAGGCGATGGTCTATGTCTTTGCTGTAGCGGCAGCTTTGTCCAACGCGCTGACCAGCGTGTTCCAGCGCATGGGCGTTGAAGATGCCCCCCAAGAGACGACGATGCGGTTGAGCCTGATGGCCCATGCCATCAAACGCGGCGTCTGGCTCCTCGGCTTCGCCTTCATGGTTTGTTCCTTCCTGTTGCAATCTTTTGCGCTCCACCTCGGCCGGCTGTCGGTGGTCCAGCCCATCCTCACCATGGAGCTCCTCTTCCTGGTCGCCATCCTCGGGACCTACTTCCGCTTCCAGATCACGTACAGGGAGTGGATCGGCGCCGGCGCCATCGCTTTCGGGCTCGCCGGCTTCCTCTACTTCGCAGCGCCGGGCGGTGGCCAGGAGGTGCCGACCAACCTGGGTTGGATCGTGGTCGGCAGCACAACCTGCGGACTCATCGTCCTGACCGTGGTGGCAACCCGCTGGGGTCCGCGCTGGTGGAAGGCGGCCATGTTCGGCAGCGCGGCCGCCATCGCCTATGCGTTCACCGCTGCCCTCATCAAGACGGTGAGCGACTTCGCCACCCACGACTGGGTCACCCTGTTCGTGCACTGGCAGACCTACGGCGTCATCGCCTTCGGGCTGCTCGGCCTGTTCCTCACGCAGAACGCGTTCCACGCTGGTCCGCTCGCCGCCTCCCAGTCCACCCTGGTCCTGGTCGACCCGCTCGTCAGCATCTGTCTCGGGATCGCCCTCTTCGGCGACAGCCTTCGCACCTCGGGACCGTACGGGCCCCTCGAGGCCGTCTCCCTCCTGCTGGTGTTCATCGGCGCGGTCTTCCTGTCGCACTCGCCACTCATCACGGGCATCAAGAGCGAGGGCCAAGGCGACGAGTACGAGGAGATGCTGTCGCGCCAGCTGAAGCATCCCCACGGCCGCCTTCTCCACGAGCCCGAGCCCGAGTCCGAGCCCGAGTCCGAGCCGGTCCACGACGCCTTCCACGACGCCTACCAGGACGGCCTACCGCCCTTCTCGTCGGCCTAGCCAGCAGTCACATCGATCGAGGCTCGAGCTGAGACTCACCGGGACGAGCCGCGACCCGATTGTTGGGACAGCTCCCCATGTGCCGATCGATGGACGGAATGTTCGCTTCCTTAGGTGAGGAGATCGAGGCCGGTCATCGGTTGCCCAAGGGCTTGCGGACTCTAGGTAACTTGGCAGCCTGACGGCGCTGACGATCGCTTCCTACGGATATGGGATGGTCGATGGCACGACGATCCTGAGCACGCAATGGCGCCGATCGAGCAGGCCTCTCCGCTGGGAATAGGCCGTCAGTCCTAACGCGCCAATGGTATTTGGCTGAATTGCTGGGATTGTCGGGGATTGAGCCTTAGTTTTCGGCCGTGCACCACGGATACACCACGAGGGCCCCGGACTCGTTCTTGATGCCGGCAGTGTTGGGTCGAGACGCCAGCTTCGCAACAATCCAATCGGTGCGGTTTGCTCCACACTCCGGCGATGAGCGATTCGATGACCTTGTGGAACGAGGATCTCCCACGGGGTGCGAGGAGTCGACGAGCGATACGACCATCGAACTCGGACGCCTAAAAACTCGGACGCACGAACCGGGATCTGCGCCCGGAGGGACGTGAAGGACGAGCGCGATTCAAGTTTGACTTCGGCCCCATCTGAAACGGCCGGTGTCGGAGACTGTTGGGACGAAAGGCTGGGCGGTGTCCGCCGCTCCCAAAACTGCGTGACAGTTGGAAAACGGGGGGTGTATTTTTCCGCGTGAAAGGGCCGGAAGGAATAGATCACCGGCTGTTCCACCCCCGCCGGTTGGGACCCCACCTCCGGCCTCGGCACGCCGGACGCCGGCGGCCTAGCTGCCGCGCTGAGCCCAACAACCCCACGTGACAGGGAGCGCAACACTGATGACCGAGCGCTGAGCGCACGACGTTGCGCGCCACCGTGGCGTCCATATGTACCGGTGACTATCGGTAGACACAGGATCGATCGGTAACACACAGGACCGCGAGGGACCTGACCGATTCGTTTGACCTATTCCGAAGGCGACGCAACCTCAGATGCCTGGTCCGTGCCGGTTCGTTTTTAACCCGCCGCACTCGCCGCGAGACAAACTCCAAGCGAATAAACCCATTGCTCCGCAGTCAGGTCCTCGTTAGCGTCGCAGTGCGAGAGGCCGTAGCCGTGCAGCATCCCGATGAGGAGGAGCCGGGTATGAGAATGCATCAGATCAAGACCGTGGCCGTAGCGGCCACCGGAGCAGGGCTCGTGTCACTGGCGATGGTGACCGCGTTGCCCCAAACGACGGGCGCGGCACCTGCCCCTGGGCAGAGCGGACCGGCGGCGTACGGCCACCGGGTCGCTGACGCGCCGTCGTCGAACCCGGTCAACTTCTCTCTCGTGCTGAACCTGCGCGACCCGGCTGGTGCTGCCGCGCTGGTCAAGTCGGTCAGCGATCCGACCAGCAGCAGCTACCGGCACTACGTGACGGCGAGGCAGTGGGAGGCGCAGTTCTCGCCTACGTCCGCCGCGGCGAACCAGGCGGTGACCTGGCTCAAGTCCGAGGGCTTCAGCGTCGGCGCCATCCCGGCGGACCGGATCACGGTGTCCGCCTCGGGCACCGTCGCCCAGGTCGAGCAGGCGTTCGGAACGAGCCTCGGACAGTACAGCGTCAACGGACAGACGTTGCGTGAGGCGGACGGGCCAGTAGCCATACCCACCGCGATCGCGGGTGTGGTGGGCGCGGTCATGGGCATCAACGAGATCGCCGCCCAGCCAGGGGCCCTCGAGCCTCCGCCAGGTTCCTTCGTCACCGCCCCGCCCTGTTCCACCTACTTCGGCGAGTCGACCAAGACCACGACCTACGGCAACCAGAATCCCGGCTATCCGAACACCATGCCCGACACGGTGTGTGGCTACGTGGGCACGCAGCTGCGGTCGGCCTACGACATCCCGGCTTCCGACACCGGCTCGGGCTCCACGGTCGCCATCGTGGACGCCTATGACCTCAAGACGATGGCGTCGGACGCGACTGAGTACTTCAACACCAGCGACCCGAGCGCCCCGTTCGCCGCCGCCGACTACCAGGCCATCAACCAAGGTCCTTTCGACGCTCAGGACGTCTGTGGCAACTGGGGCGACGAGCAGGCTATCGACGTCGAGTCGTCGCACAGCCTCGCTCCCGATGCCCACATCCTCTTCGTGGGGGCAAAAGACTGCTTCGACTCGAGCCTTTTCACCGCCGAGCAGACCGTCGTTGATGGAAACCTGGCCAACGTGATCAGCAATTCGTGGGGTGACACCGACGGCGACCTCTTCTCCGACGTCGCCACCCGGACCGCTTACGACGACTTGTTCCAGCTCGCCGACGCCACCGGCATCACGGTCCAGTTCTCTTCGGGTGACCAGGGGGACAACTTCGATCAGACCGGGCTCTCGGGGGCCGACTACCCCGCGTCAAGTCCGTATGTCACCTCTGTCGGGGGCACCTCGCTCGAGATCGGCGCCAGCGGCAACGCCATCGCCTCGTACGGATGGTCCACGGGCAGATCGTTCAAATGTGATGCCGACGTCGCTCCCTTCCTCAAGGGCTGCAACCCGAGCAACTTCGGGACTTGGCTGCCTGCCGCCGCCGACGGGGCGTCCGGCGGGTTCACCAGCTACGACTACAGCCAGCCGTGGTATCAGGCCGGCATCGTTCCGACGACGCTGTCCGAGCGCAATGTGGCGATCGACGGCCCCGTCCCGATGCGGGTCGAGCCTGACATCTCCCTCGACGCCGACCCCGCGACGGGCTTCCTGATCGGGTTGACCGAGGCTTTCCCGAACGGGGCGACCAAGTACGGAACGACCCGTTACGGGGGTACGAGCCTGGCCTCTCCCATACTGGCTGGCATCGTGGCCGACGCCGACCAGGCGGGAGGCGTGGCGGCCGGCTTCCTCAACCCGACCGTCTATCACCTCAGCCAGGTGACCGGTAAGGCCATCGCGAACGTTCCGGTCGCCCAGGACCAGGTCCAGTTCCGCAACGACTACGTCGATGAGGTCCTTGGCAATGGGCCCGGCGTGGCCCATGGAGTGCGGATCATCGGCGCCTCGCTCGAAGAGGTGTACTGCGACGGCACGGGCAATTGCGCCAGCCGCCCCGACACCCTGTCCGCCGGCCCGGGCTACAACAGCCTCACCGGCCTGGGGACTCTGGGCCCGAACTTCGTCAAGGACCTGGGCACCGCCTCGTAGCGGGCGGCCGGCTCAGGAATCGAGCTCACTGGACTTGTCGAGAACGACCACACGATGCCCTCCGTGAGGGAGGGGGACTTGAACCGTCCGTATGGATTGTTCAGGTGGCCTGTTCAGGCGGATCGTTCAGGCAGTTCGTTCAAGTGCCGACTGTGGCGAGGCGCGCCGTTGCCTCGCCTAGTAGCTGTCGCCAGCCGCCTTTTCGATCACGAGCCGCGTCATGGCGGCGAAATGGTCCGGATGAGACAGGTGCGCTCCGTGGTGCGCCCCTTCGATACGGAACACCGACGCCCCCGGCACGTTCTCGCCCAACCACTCGACGCTGCGCCGGTGGTGCGGGGCCGAACCCTCGCCGCCCCGACCGAACACGGCCGGGGCGGCCAGCGCGGTGACTTCGAAGACCGGCTCAGAGGAGCGAAAACTGCGTAGATCGCCCATCAACGCCGGCCCGTCGGCCACGCGGTCGGCCCGACCCTCGTCGGTCAGGCGGGCCCAGGCCCCCGGGCTGACCATGCGGGAGAAGAAGTGCTCCACCTCGACGGCCGGGTCCTCGGACATCGGTGGCCAGCCCTGGCCCTGACTCTCGTCGGCCTGCTGGCGGCGAAAGCCCAGCCAGGGCATCGGGGGTTCGAAGGCCCCGATGGCGTCGAAGACCCTGGGCGAGGCCAGGGCCGCGCCGACCACGACATCGCCTCCGAAACTGTGGCCGACGGCAACCAGAGGGCCGGCGCCGTCGGCCGGAGTGGCGGCCCGCAGTTCCTCTCCGATGGCCAGCAGGTCCTCGATGTGCCCACCGAGATCCGTGACTCCGGCGCCTCGGGATCCTTGGTAGCCCCGGCGGTCGTAGGCCAACGTCGTGAGTTCGGGCAGGCGCCGCATGACCCGCCGGAAGCTCTCGCCTCGGTCGAGCGATCCGTGGACGAACACGACGGTGGCGGCGCCCGGCACCGGGGCAGGCCGAGTCGAGACCTGGAGTGCGGCCGGATAGGGCATGGGCAGGGCAGACGCTACCCGGAGCGCCCACCAGCCCCGACCTCCACCGGTAGGGTTGCCTCATGACCCAGTTCGGCGGCGCAGGAGGCTCGTTCGGGCCCAATGCCTGGCTCGTCGACGACATGTACGACCGCTTCTTGGCCGATCCGGACTCGGTCAGCGAGAGCTGGCGCGAATTCTTCGCCGACTACCGCCCGGCGCCCGTCCCTGTGCCCCAGAGCCATACCGACAACGTTGCTCCCGGTGCCACCGCTCCAGCGGCTCCAACCGCTCCAGCCGCACCGACACCGGCCACGACGGCTCCCAAGGCGCCGACGCCTCCGGCAGCGGTCGGGCAATCGGGGATCGAGGGGGCCACGGTGCTGCGCGGGGCGGCCTCGCGCATCGTCGCGAACATGGAGGCCAGCCTCGGTGTGCCGACGGCGACCAGCGTGCGCTCGGTACCCGCACGCTTGCTGGAGGTCAACCGGCTCATCCTCAACAACCAGTTGGCCCGGACGACCGGAGCCAAGGTCAGCTTCACCCACATCATCGGCTACGCGGTCGTGCGCGCCCTGCACGACGTGCCCGCGCTCAATGCCGCCTTCGTGGCAGACGCCGACGGAACGGGCAAGCCTGGCGTCATCCATCACAAGCGCGTCGGCCTCGGTCTTGCGGTAGACCAGGAGAAGAGCGATGGGACGCGCACTCTGCTCGTGCCGTGCATCAAGGAGGCCGACACCCTCGACTTCCGTGGGTTCGTCCTCGCCTATGAAGACCTCATCCGCAAGATCCACACGGGGAAGATCGCGCCGGACGACTTCGTCGGGACGACGGTGTCGCTGACCAACCCGGGCACGCTTGGCACCATCCAGTCGGTGCCTCGCCTCATGCCGGGCCAGGGCGCCATCGTCGGCGTGGGCGCGCTGGGCTACCCGGCCGGCTTTGAGGCAGCCGACCCGCGTGTGCTGGCCGAGCTCGGGCTGGGCAAGGTGGTGACCCTCACCTCGACCTACGACCACCGCATCATCCAGGGTGCCGAGTCTGGTCTCTTCCTGGGCCGGGTTGCGGCCCTCCTGACCGGGGCCGACGGCTTCTACGACGATCTCTTCGAGTCGATGGGGGTGCCCTACGAACCGGTGCGCTGGCAGGTGGACTCCAATGCCGGCGACGTGTCCGAAGAGGGTGAGCACCAGCGCCTGACCAAGCAGGTCCACGTGCAGACGCTCATCAACATGTACCGGGTCCGCGGGCACCTCATCGCCCACCTGGACCCGCTCGACGCCGAGCCTCCGCACATCCACCCCGAGCTCGACCCGCTCACCTACGGGCTCACCATCTGGGATCTGCCTCGTCAGTTCGTGGCCGACGGCTTGGCCGGGCGCGACATCGCCACCCTCGACGAGATCCTCCACGTCCTGCGCGACGCCTACTGCCGGACTTTGGGCGTCGAGTACATGCACATCCAGGACCCGGAGCAGAAGCGCTGGATCCAACAGCATGTCGAGGGCCAGCCGACCACGCTCAACATCGAGGAGCAGCGTCACATCCTCGACCGCCTCAACGCGGCCGAGGTCTTCGAGCGGTTCCTCCACACCCGCTACGTCGGGCAGAAGCGTTTCGGGCTCGAGGGTGCCGAGTCGACCATCGTGCTGTTGGATGCGCTTCTCGACTCGGCGGCCGGCTCCGGGGTGGCCGAAGTCGTGATGGGCATGGCTCATCGCGGCCGTCTGAACGTGCTGGCCAACATCGTTGGCAAGTCGTACCGCGAGATCTTCGAGGAGTTCGAGGGGAATCTCGATCCCGAGTCGGTCCAGGGCTCTGGAGACGTGAAGTATCACAAGGGTGCGCGTGGTGTGTACATGGCCAGCGCCGGAGAAGAGCTGCCGATCACCCTGGCTTCGAACCCCTCGCACCTCGAGGCAGTCGACCCCGTGGTGGAGGGCATGACCCGGGCCAAGCAGGATCGGCTCTCTCCGCCGACCGACGGCACGCCGGCCGCTGCCGCTGAGGGCGTGGACGGGTTCCCATGCATGTCCGTGCTCATCCACGGCGATGCTGCCTTCGCCGGCCAGGGTGTCGTGGCCGAAACGCTCAATCTCTCGGGCCTTTCCGGTTACCGCACCGGCGGCACCGTGCACCTGGTGATCAACAACCAGCTCGGCTTCACCACGGCCCCGGCCTCGGCCCGCACCTCGGTGTACCCGACCGACGTGGCCAAGATGGTGCAGGCGCCCATTTTCCATGTGAACGGGGATGACCCCGAAGCCTGCCTGCCGCGCCGCCCGTCTCGCCTTCTCGTTCCGCCAGACGTTCCATAAGGACGTCGTGATCGACTTGGTCTGCTACCGCAAGCACGGGCACAACGAGGGTGACGACCCGAGCTACACCCAGCCCCTCATGTACCAGCGCATCGACGCCAAGCGCTCCGTGCGCAAGCTCTACACCGAGACGCTGGTGCGCCGGGGTGACATCACCCTCGATGAGGCGGAGCACGCTCTCGACGACTTCAACGCCAAGCTGCAGACCGTCCTCGACGAGGTGCGCCTGGAGCCCTCGCTGGCCCCGACCGAGTTGCCTCCCGCGGAGCCGTCGCCGAGGGTGATCGACCCGCCCGAGACCGGTATCGCTCCCGACGTCGTCCAAGCCCTCTCCGCTGTCGTGCGCACGGTGCCGGACGGCTTCACCATCCACCCCAAGCTCGAGCGGCAGTTCGCCCAACGCGACGAATTGGTGGCCAGCGGCTCGGTGGATTGGGCCCTGGCCGAGGCCCTTGCGTTCGGCTCGTTGATGTACGAGGGCGTGAACGTGCGCCTGACCGGTCAGGACACCCGGCGGGGCACGTTCAGCCACCGTCACGCCGTCCTGGTTGATTACTCGAACGCGGAAGAATACGTCCCGCTGGCCCATATCCGGGACGGGTTGGCCCGCGTCGGGGCCACCCAGCTCATCCCGCCGGGCGAGATAGGCAATTTCACGGTCCGGGACTCGTTGCTCTCCGAGTACGCCGCCGTGGGATTCGAGTACGGCTATTCGGTCGAGGCGCCCGACGCCCTTGTGGCCTGGGAGGCGCAGTTCGGTGACTTCGCCAACGGTGCGCAGATCATCATCGACAACTTCCTCGCCGCGGCGGAGATCAAGTGGGGCCAGTATTCGGGGCTGGTGCTGCTCTTGCCGCACGGCTACGAGGGCCAGGGTCCGGAGCACTCCTCGTCGCGTTTCGAGCGTTTCCTCTCGCTCAGTGCCCGGGGCAACATGCGGGTCACCATCCCCTCGACATCGGCCCAGTATTTCCACCTGCTGCGCTCACAGGCCCGGCTGAATCCCAAGCGTCCGCTCGTCGTCGTGACCCCCAAGTCCATGCTGCGGGCGCATGCCTCCCGCTCGACACTCGGTGAGCTCGAGACGGGGTCCTTCCGTCTGGTCATCGACGATGCTGCCGTCGACGACCCCCGCTCGGTGCGCCGCATCGTCCTGTGCAGTGGGAAGATCGCCCACGAGGCCCTGGCCCGTCGGAGCGAGTTGGACGAGACCGAGGCGGATCGGGTAGCGATTGTCCGCGTGGAGCAGCTTTATCCCTGGCCCGTCCAGCAGATCACGACGATCCTGGAGCGCTACTCCGAAGCCAGCGAGGTGGTCTGGCTCCAGGAGGAGCCCGAGAACATGGGTGGCTGGTCCTTCGTCCACGCACGACTGCATGCCTGTCTGCCCAACCGCTTCACGCTGCGCCATGTCAGCCGAACGGAGTCGGCCAGTCCGGCCATCGGCAGTGCCGCCCTGCACACTCTCGAGCAGGCTGACCTTTTGCGGCGGTCCGTTGGCTGAACCGCACCATGTCGTGGTTGACGGGTCCAACCTGGCTACCGAGGGACGAACCTCACCAAGCTTGAATCAGCTCGATGAGGCGGTACGCGCCTACGCGGCGGAGGATCCTGATGCCAGCATCATCGTGGTCGTCGACGCCACGTTCGAGCACCGCGTCTCGGACGAAGAGCGCGACGAGGTTCGCGCGGCCATGCTCAATGGTGAGGTGATCTCGCCGCCGGCAGGCGCCATCGGCCGGGGGGATGCATTCGTCCTGCGTATCGCCGAGCGCACCGGTGCCATCGTGCTCTCGAACGACTCGTTCCAGGAGTTTCACGGCGAGCATCCCTGGCTGTTCGACGAAGGCCGGCTGATCGGCGGCAAACCCGTGCCGGGCGTGGGCTGGATCTTCACGCCCCGCATCCCTATCCGGGGACCCAAGAGCCGGGCCGCCACAGCAGAGGCTAAATCCAAGAAGAAGGACCCCGATTCCGCGCCCGCCAAGGCGGCCGAACTGGCCCGGGCGGCCAAGAAGGCAGCCAAGCGGGGGCCCAAGGCGAAGAAGGCGACCAAAAAGGCCGACTCGACCGTCAACTCGTCCTGGCCCATCACCCCGACCGTCCCGCCACCCGGCCGGGTCAAGGTCGACCCGGTGCTCTCGAACGCCATCGAGGAGGCGGTCGAGGAAGCACTGCACCCGGCCAAGCCGTCCAGGTCGAAGGGCTCGACCAAGAAGGCGGCACCGCCCAAGAGTGCCAAGGCCCGCAAGGCGACGGCACCGACGACGCCGACCATGGGAAGCGCCGCGAACCGGGCCGAAAAGAAGCGCACGACCCCACCGCCGGCCGTCAACGAGCCGCTGGCGTTCATCAACTTCGTCGCGAGCTTCGCCGTCGGGACCACGGTGGTCGGCGAGGTGGTGTCGTTCACTTCGCACGGAGCCATGGTCGATGTCGCCATGCCCGAAGGGGGAGTGCTGCATTGCTACATCCCCCTGACCGCCATGGGTACTCCGCCCCCGACGAAGGCTCGTCAAGTGTTGAAGAAGGGCGAAGTACGCCCTTTCATCCTGGCCGGCTTAGACCCGCCGCGCCGGGTAGCCGAGCTCTCGCTCCCTGTTTCTGTCGAGCCAGCGTCGGGCGACGCCCAGAAGCGCGCGCCACAGTCCGAGGGGCGGATACCTGCGGCTACTGCGGTGAGCGGCGCCCAGAACGAGGCCTCAGATGAGGGGAAGGGGCCCGAGACGCTCCCGACCAAGAAGACCGCGGGAAAGAAGGCCGCCAAGAAATCAGCACCCGCGAAGGCGGCGGCAAAGAAGGCTGCCGCCACGAAGAAGGTGGCCGCCGCGACGGCAAAATCTGCGGCACCCCTGAAGAAGGCCGCAGCCAAGGAGGTCCCAGCCAAGAAGGCCGGAGTCAAAAACGTGACGGCCAAGAAGGTCCCGGCCAAGAAGGCCGGAGTCAAAAACGTGACGGCCAAGAAGGTCCCGGCCAAGAAGGCCGCCAAGGCGAAGAAAGCCCCGGCCAAGAAGGCTGCCAAGGCGGCCCCCGCCTAGGTCTGGGTAACGTCCCGCAGATGGAGCTTCCCGACCCCGCCGACGTCTTGCCCCATCGACCGCCGTTCTTGTTCGTGACCGAGCTCACCGCGGTGGAACCGGGTGTGTCGGCCCGGGGACATTGGCGCCTCACCGGGGACGAGCCGTTCTTTGCGGGGCATTTTCCCGGGCGGCCCACCTTGCCGGGGGTGCTGATGGTCGAGTCCCTTGCCCAGCTCGGCGGGATCGCCGTCCTGCTCGACCCGCGCTACGCGGGCAAGCTGCCGCTCTTCGGCGGAATCGAAAAGGCGCGATTCCGGCGCCAGGTCGTCCCAGGCGAGACGCTCGACCTCGACGTCTTCATGGATCGTCTCTCGGCACGGGCCGGCAAGGGCCGCGGGGTGGCTTCGGTGGGCGGGCAGACTGCATGCGAGACCGATCTTCTCTTTGTCATCGCAGATGGAGTTGCCTGATGCGCCTCGCTACGTGGAACGTGAACTCGCTCACCGCTCGCCTGCCCCGGGTGACCGAATGGCTCGAGCAGCAAAATCCGGACGTCCTTTGCATGCAGGAGACCAAACTGGCGGACGACAAGTTCCCCGAGGATGCGTTCGCCGAGCTCGGCTACGAGTCGGCACACTACGGCGACGGGCGGTGGAACGGCGTTGCCATCCTGAGCAAGGTTGGCCTCGAGGATGTGACCCGGGGTTTTGGCACTCCCGACGACGACAACGGACGTCGCGTCATCAGTGCCCGGTGCTCCGGCACGACGGTCTTCGCCGTGTACGTGCCCAACGGGCGCTCCTTGGACAACGAGATGTATCCGATCAAGTTGGCCTGGCTCGCGCAGCTGCGCAAGACCCTGGACGAGCGCTGCCCGCCGGGGTCGTCGGTCGCCGTGGCCGGCGACTTCAACGTCGCCCCTGATGACGCTGACGTATGGGATCCGGCTGCCTTCGTCGGGGCAACGCACGTGAGCGAGCCCGAGCGCAGCGCGCTGGCCCGGGTGGAGGAGTGGGGACTCGACGACATCTTCCGCCGGTTCAACGAGCCGGGCACGTTCACCTGGTGGGACTACCGGGCCGGTGACTTTCACCAGGGACGCGGACTGCGCATCGACCTGGTCCTCGTCAGCGACGACCTGGCCGAGCGGGCCACCGGGGCGTTTCGTGACCGCGACGCCCGTAAGGGGAAGAAGCCGTCCGATCACGCACCTGTGGTCGTTGACTTTGCGTAGAGCTGCCGGGGGCCAGCACCGGGATGGAAGGGTGGGGCCGTCGGCACCGTGTCTCACCTGCGGCGTGTCTCATCTGCATGGTGTCGCTCTCGAGAGGACTCTCGCTGTGTCGGAGTCTTCCGGCACCGTCTCGATCGGTGCATGCTCATAGCCCCGGTTGCGAGGCGGCGAGAGCCGATCGGCACTCCAGGCCGGTGAGGCCCGCACCGTTGTCGGTGCATCGCCACACCGGACGAGTTTGCTCTACAGGGGGACCTCGATGAGGCTGGGTCCGGATTCGCGAAAGCCATTCTGCAGAGCGGTGACCAGGTCTTCGGCATTCTCGACGCGACGGGCCGGCACCCCCATGCCGCGCGCCAGGTCGCAGAAGTCGAGCTCGGGGCCGGTGAGGTCGAGCAGCCGTCGGGCCTGCGGTCCGCCGGCGTGTGCCCCGACGCGATGCAACTCCATGTTGAGGATGGCGTAGCTACGGTTGGACAGGATCACGGTGGTCACGTTCAACTCCTCGCGGGCGTGCGTCCAGAGTGCCTGCAGCGTGTACATGGCACTCCCATCCGCCTGCAGGCAGAGCACGGGGCGATCAGGGGCGGCCACCGCGGCGCCCGTGGCCATGGGCAACCCGATGCCGATGGCGCCACCGGTGAGCGTCAGCCAGTCGTGACGTGGAGCGCCCGCGGTCGCTCCGGCGACGAAGAGTCCCGAGGTGTTGCCTTCGTCGACCACGACCGTGCCTTCGGGCAGCGTCGCCCCCACGGCGGCCGCCAGCGTCTCGGTGCTGAGCACGCCGGAGGGCGCATCCGGGCGCATGGCCGGAGCGGGAGCACCGGCATCGGCCGCCGCGCCGACGGCCTCAGCCAGGGCATCGAGCGCCTTCGCCGCATCCTCGCCCGGTCGGACCAGCGTGTGTACGGTGCAGCCGACGGGGACGAGGTCGCTGGCCTTGCCGGGATAGGCGAAGAAGGACACGGGCGACTTGGCGTCGACCAGAACGAGATGGCGCACCCCGTCGAGCTGGGCCTGCGCCATCTCGGCCAGATAGGCCAAGCGGTCCACCGCTGGGATGCCCGCGCCACGTTCGAGGTTGGCCGGGAACGTCTCGCCCAACAGCGCGGCACCGGTGGATCCCGCTGACGCGGCCGGCCGCGTGGAGGGCGTCGGCCCGCAGGGCCCGCCCACCCAGGAGGAGGGCGGTCCGCTCGCCCGAGCGCAGGGCCTTGGCCACCTCGTCGACCGTGTCAGGGGGCACGACGGTGTGCCGGGCCGGGGGCCGGGGCGGATGGGGTCCCGTGGACGACTCGGACCACGAGGCATCTGCCGGGAGCACCAGCGTGGCCACGCACCCCGGTGGCCCGTAGGCCGCGGCCACGGCGTCGACCGCGTCGGCCGCCACGTCGTCGGCCCGCGCCGTCGATCGGTACCAGCCCGAAACCGCTCCGGCGATGGACGCGATGTCGGACTCGAGCGGGGCATCGAAGCGCGTGTGGTAGGTGGCGTGGTCGCCCACGATGTTGACGATCGGGGTGCGGGCCCGCCGGGCGTTGTGCAGGTTGGCCAGCCCGTTGCCCAGCCCCGGCCCGAGGTGGAGCAGAGTGGCGGCCGGTCGCCCCGCCACTCTGCCGTAGCCGTCGGCGGCGCCGGTGACCACTCCCTCGAAGAGACAGAGAACGCCCCGCATGGCGGGTACGTCGTCGAGCGCCGCTACGAAGTGCATCTCGGAGGTCCCGGGATTGGCGAAGCACACGTCGACGCCGGCGTCGACGAGAGTGGAGAGGAGGGCTCGGGCGCCGTTCATCTGCTGGCTCCTGGCGTGGCGGCCGCGTCGGCCTGGGTGAATGGTGCAAGATCGCCGAGCAACCGGCCGGGGCCGAGGATGCCCTTCGGGTCGAAGACGCCCTTGATGGCCCGCATGAGCTCGAGCGCGGAGGGATCCTCGAGCTCCAGGAAAAACGGCAGCTTGGCCGTACCGATTCCGTGCTCGCCCGATACGGCGCCCCCGGCGTCGATCGCCGTCCGCAGGATCTCGCGTTCGAGGGATTCCCGCTTCTCCTGGTCGGGCTGGAACACGGCGAGGTGCACGTTGCCGTCGCCGACGTGCCCGCAGCCCGAGACGAAGGTGCCGTGCTCGCCTGCCAGCTCGGCCACCCGTGCCAGGTAGTCGGGGATGGCGGCGCGGGGGATGACGGCATCGATGATGTCGTCGGCCCCCGAGGCCTTCGTCACGAAGAACAGTCGCTCCCTGGCCACGATGAGGTCAGAGCCGGCGTGCGGCGGCAGGACGTAGACGTCGATGGCATCGAGGGATTCGAGCAGTGTGCCCAGCTGCTCGACATCCTCCTCGAGCCGGACGGCCGACGTCTGCTCGAGCACGACGATGAGATAGGCCTGCGCCGCATCCTTGACGGCGTCGGGAATGCCGAGGTCGAGTCCGGCCGCCTTGGTGATGCTGCTCAGGACGAGCGCGTCGGCGTATTCGAGGATGGTGGGATTGATGCCCGAGGCCACGATCCGGGGCACGGCGTGCGTCACGTCGGCCAGGGTCCCGAAAGGGACCAGGACGGTGGCGGAGTCCGTCGGCCGTGGCTGCACCTTCACCGTCACCTCGGTTGTCACGGCCAAGGTGCCCTCCGAACCGATGAGCAGCTGCGTCAGGTCGTAGCCGGAGGAGCTCTTGACGAATTTGCCCCCGGTGCGCAACACGGTCCCGTCGGCCAGCACCGCCTCGAGGCCCAGCACGTGGTGGCGGGTCACGCCGTAGCGGACGGCGCGCATTCCACCGGCATTGGTCCCGACGTTCCCACCCAACGATGCTGTCTGCTCGCCCGGTGACACCGGGTAGATGAGGCCGAGGGGCGCCAGCTCGTGGTTCAGTTGCTCGAGTGTCACCCCGGGCTCGACCACGGCGACCTGGTTCTCGGTGTCGATCTCTCGAATGTGGTTCATCCGCTCGAAGGCCATCAGGATGCCGTCGCCTACCGGGATGGCGGCGCCAGACAGACCGGTCCCGCTCCCCCGGGCGATCACGGGCACCCCCCGTTCATTTGCCCAGCGCAGGACCTCGACGACTTCCCCGGTCGATCCGGGCAGCACAAGGGCGAGCGGCGATTGGGGCGTCGCGCCAAGGGTCTCGTCGTGGGTGTAGT
The DNA here is from genome assembly GCA_963809715.1 of uncultured Acidimicrobiaceae bacterium. Classification (GTDB taxonomy): domain Bacteria; phylum Actinomycetota; class Acidimicrobiia; order Acidimicrobiales; family RAAP-2; genus Bog-473. Next base: position 182,471 of record CAWEKO010000007.1, read on the forward strand.
CGTCGTGGACGGCGTCGCCGGCCACGACGTTGCGCTCGCCGACCGCCTTGCGCAGTTGCTCGAGGAGATCCGACATGAAGGGCACTCCCGCCTCTCGACGTCCGGGTTTCGATGACCTTATCGGCCCCTCCACACCCGGCCGCAGTGCTCGGTCGCCGCGGCCCGCCACATTGGCCGGCACCCGTCGGTCGGTCGGTCAGGCAGGGTGGTGACCCGACTTCTCGTCCTCGGAGGGCAGGTTGGTGGTGCTCTCGACCCCTTCGGCCAGCCGGCGGCGGAGCTCCTCTACCCGGGATGACACCTCGGAGGCAGCGACGGGCGCTGCCTCCTGGTCGAGCTCTTCGATCGCTCGCTCAATCGGGGCCAGCCACGGGCTCGGCCCTCGCTCCACCTCGCCGCGCTCGCCGCTGGAGCGCTCGAACCAGCTGCACCAGAGCTCGTCCTCGGAGCGGGTCAGGGCGACATAGAGCAAGCGGCGTTCCTCTTCGACCGCAGCCGGCGTCTGGGCCGAGGCCAGCGGCATCAGTCCGCCGCTCAACCCGAGTACGAGCACGGTCTGCCACTGGAGGCCCTTGGCCCGGTGGTACGTCGAGAGCACGACGTGGTCGCGGCGTATCGATTCCGCCACCTCTTCGTCGTCCAGGTCGACGCCAGGGCCGCCAGCCCTGGCGGTACTTGGCGCGCCGGCCCTGGCACCGCGGTGGGAGCCCTCGCCTCGGAGGTCGCTGGCCGGCCCGAGGTCCGCGCCCGCCACGGCTGCGGGCACGCCGGCCGCCTCCATGGCGGCGAGCACCTTGGTCAGCTGTGCGTTGGTGCGGGTGAGCACCGCGACGGACGACCAGGGCCGTCCGGGTGCCCGCGACAGCTTGACCTGCCGGGCCGCCCAGGTTGCCTCGTCGTCATCGGTGGTATGCGACACCACCCGGGGCACCGGACCGTCGACCCGGGACGAGCGTGGCGGCACCACCTCGCTGGCCGCGGCGCCGCCGGCATCGCGCAGCACCTCGGTCGCGACCGCCACGACCTGGGGTGTGCAGCGATGGTTCTCGTCGAGCCGGATGACCCTGGTCCCGCGCAGGATCTGGGGCAGACGATTGAGCAGCGTGGGATCAGCGCCATTGAACCCGTAGACCGACTGGTTGGGGTCGCCCACCACGAAGAGGTCGGGGTCATCGGAGAGCAGCGCGCTCAGCAGGCGGAACTGGGCCGGGTTGACGTCCTGCATCTCGTCGACGAAGAGGTGACGGCTGCGCCAGCGGATGGAGTCGGCGAATTCGCTGTCGCCGGCGAGGGCGTCGGCGCAGGCCACGATCAGGTCGTCGAAGTCGAGCAGGCGCCGCCGGGCTCGCTCCTCCTCGTAGCGGGCGTAGATCTCCGCCACCTGGTCGTGGTTGACGCCGCTGCGCCGGCGATGCCGACGTGCCTCACCCTCGTAATGGTCCGGCGGAACCAGCCGGGCCTTCGCCCAACCGATCTCACCTTCGAGGGCTCGGGTGCGCCGTGGGTCGCCCGTCGTGATGTCGGCCAGCAGCCGACGGCGGTCGGGCATGAGCTGGGGCGCCGGACGGCCTCGCAGCTCTCGGTGTTCGCGCAAGAGGCCAAGCGCGGTGCGGTGGAAGGTCCCGGCCCGCACGCCGGACACCCCGAGCGACCACAGGCGGGTGCGCAGCTCATCGGCAGCCTTGCGGCTGAACGTGGTGACGAGGGTGCGGTCGGCGTCGATGGAGCCGTCGCGGACGCGGCGGGCGACGCGCAGGGTGAGGACGCGGGTCTTGCCGGCTCCGGCGCCGGCCACGACGCAGAGCAACGGCTGGTCGGACTCGATCGCCTCGCGCTGAGCCAGGGTCAGCCGGCTGGCCCCGGGCAGTGCCTCCCAGGAGTCACCCGTGTCGCCCTTGGTCGTCGCTGTCTTTTCTTCCATGCCCTCGAAGGTCATGACCACCTCAGCAGGGTACCGAGCGGGTGTGCGCAGAAGCCCCCGTCGGGCCTGCGCCTATGGTGGCCCATCGGCGGCCCGAACAGAAGGCCGGAGGGCGGCATCGGGCGGCCGGGCCGCCGGCGCCCCGATCCGCCAGGGCGGTGGTCAAGCAAGGCGGTGGTCAGGCGAGGCGGCCGTCAGAACGGTGGTCAGGCCAGGCGGTGGGTGCGCAGCCCAGCCCGGCGGTCGTGGCGAGCCCGGGCCAGGCCGACCAGGTCCTCGATGACGTCGCCGAAGGCGCGGCCCTCGGCTTCCCACAGCATCGGGAACATGGAGATCGGCGTGAACCCCGGCATGGTGTTGACCTCGTTGACGACGATCTCGTCGTCCTCGAGCAGGAACACGTCGACCCGGGCCAGACCTTCGACCCGCAAGGCACGGTAGGCAGCCTCGGCCAGCCGGCGGGCGTGGGCGAGCTGGCTCGGGGACAAGTCGGTGGGCGCGATGGTCTCGGCCTTCCCCAGCAGGTACTTGTCCTCGAAGTCGTAGAACTCGCGGCTGGCGATGATCTCGCCCGCTCGGGAGACCGCCACCTCTTCGTTGCCCATGACGGCGAGCTCCAGCTCTCGCCCGCGTACGAACTCCTCGAGGATGACGTGGTCGTCGAACTCGAAGGCGGAGGACGCGGCGTCGCCGACCGCAGCCGCTTCGCTGGCCTTGGCCACGCCGATGGACGAGCCCAGGTTGGCCGGCTTGACGAAGAGCGGCAGGCCGAGGGCCCCGATGGCTTCTTCCATGACCTCGGCCGACCAGGTGGACCGGTGTGCGAGTCGCCAGGCGGCCACCGGGATGCCGTTGTCGTGCAGAACCGACTTGGTGATGCCCTTGTCCATGCAGACGGCCGACGACAGCACGCCTGCGCCCACGTAGGGCAGGCCCAAGGCCTCGAGGTGGCCCTGGATCACGCCGTCCTCACCGAAGGGCCCGTGCAGGACGGGGAAGACGACTGCGTCGGGCGGCATGTCGTCGCCGAGATGCGACAGCTCGGCGTCCGGTTGCTTGGTCAGGAGCTCGTCGGGCGACTCGAGCGCCTCGCCCAGGTCGATGTCGACCAACTCGGATTGCGCGTCGACCCACTGCTTGGCGTGGGTGAGCCCGATGAGCCGTACCGGCCACGCGCGGTCGAGCGCCGTCTGCGCGATGCGGCGCGCCGAGATGCACGAGATCTCGTGCTCGGCCGAGGGTCCCCCGTAGACCACCGCCAACGTCCCGGGTTCTGGCATCCAACGAGGCTATACAATCGACCGCCGAGGCCGATGCGTGCGATTCTCCACAGCTGAACTCGCAACGCATCTTGGGGGGGCGCTGGTCGGACCCGACGTGATCGTCGACGGGGCCGGCATCGATTCGCGCACCATTGCGCCCCGTCAGCTCTTCGTCCCGATCGTGGCCGAACGCGACGGCCATGCGTTCATCGGCGATGCACTGGCCGCGGGGGCCGCGGCCTACCTCACCCAGGAGGGGCCTGACGGGTCCACCGCCGTCGTGGTGGAGGACACGGCTACCGCGCTCATGAACCTGGGCGTGTTGGCCCGGAGCCGGGTCGCCGGCGGCGTCGTGGGGATCACCGGCTCGGTGGGCAAGACGACGACCAAGGACTTGTTGCGCCACTGCTTGGCCTCGACCTTCCGCACCGCAGCCAGCGAGCGGTCCTTCAACAACGAGCTCGGCCTCCCGCTCACGCTGGTCAACGCGCCGGACGACGCCCAGTGGGTCATTCTCGAGATGGGGGCGCGTGGCGTGGGCCACATTGCGCGGCTGGCCCAGGTGGGCCGGCCCGACGTGGGGATCGTGACCAGCGTCGCCATGGCCCACGTCGAGTTCTTCGGGGGACTCGACGGTGTGGCCCGCGCCAAGGGCGAGCTGGTCCGGGCGTTGCCCCAGGATGGCGTTGCCGTCTTGAACTTCGATGATCCCCGGGTGGGCGCCATGGCGTCGTTCAGCCCGTGCCCGGTGCTGGGGTACGCGGTCGACGCTGATGCGGAGGTGCGGGCCGAGGCGGTGACGCTCGATGACGATGTACGGGCGCGCTTCACTCTGGTCACGCCCTGGGGCCGAGGTGAGGTCCGGCTCAGCCTCCACGGCCTGCAGCAGGTGCCCAACGCGCTCGGCGCGGCGGCCGCGGCGTTGTGGTGTGGCGTGCCCTTCGAGGCCGTGCTGGCGTCGTTGGCCGAGGCCAAGGGATCGCCCTTCCGCATGGAGGTGCATCAGCCTCCCGGCGGTCCGCTCCTGGTGGCCGACTGCTACAACGCCAACCCGGCCTCGACCGAGGCGGCGTTGCGCACGCTTGCTGCGGTTCGTTCGGAACGGAAGTTGGCCCTGCTGGGCCTGATGGCGGAACTCGGTGCGGAGACGGAAGAGGAGCACCGGCGCATGGCGGCGCTGGCCGAGGAGTTGGGCATCGAGGTCGTTGGCTACCAGTGCGAGCTCTACGGCGAGGCGCACGTCGATGATGTGGCGTCCGCGGTCGTGCTGCTGAAGACCCTCGGCCCGGCTGATGCCGCGCTGGTCAAGGGAAGCCGCGTGGGCCGCCTCGAGGACGTCGTGGAGCGCTTCGAATCCGGGTCAGCTCAGACTTAGGCCACAACGGGTGCATAGGCGCTCTCGGGCCAGTCAGGGCACCGGCGGCTCAAGGCCCCAAGGAGGGAGCTCTCGCCCTCTCGTGACTCTCGCCCATGGTCGCCTTCCGACCGAGGTAGGCAATCACCGATGCCCGTTGCCTCTATCCGGCGCTCGTGCTCAGAGCTTCCGTGATCTCGTCGATCGCCTTCTGCTCGGATTCGCTCACGTCGACCCCGTGCTCGCGGTGCGCAGCTGCGACTCGGTGAGAGAGCGTGACGATGAAGCGGCGATATTCTTCGACTTCCTCCGGTGTGACCTTCTTCTCCAGCAGGGCTACGGAATCACGCAAGTGTTGCAGTCCATGCTGCTTGACCTCTTCCAGGGAGTGATAGTGCGTGTGGTCTCGTTCCGGTTTCGCCGCCACGATCTCGTCCAAGAGTTCGCTCTTGCCGTGCTGTTGTCGCGCTTCGGCGTAAGCCTTTGCCATCGCGATGGTTTCCCTGAACGAGCCGCCATGTTGGGCAGTCACCACGATCATTCCAGCGCTCGGGGGCGCTTCGAGGATGAGCCGCCATTCCTCAGGCGTAAAATCGGATTTCGTAGTCATCACCGTTCCCATCTCTTGCTGCCGTCAACTTCGTTCGTCGCACCGTAGCGCCTCGTCGAACAAGTGTGCGACACCGGCCGAGGCGCGGACCTCGCGGCTAAATGGCGGCCAGATCGAGGAGCGCCTTGCACAGGCCGTCGGGGTTCGCCAGGGCGAGAAGATGGCTGCCGGCTATGACGGTTGCCTCCACGCCGGCACGCTCGCGGAGCAGCTGCCGTTGAAACTCGACAGGGAAGAAACGGTCGTCTCGTCCTACGACCGCCGCAGTAGGCACATCAGGCCACGATGCAAAGGTGCAGGGTTCGGCGAACGCAATGTCCGCCTCGATGCCCGGATTGGAGAGAACGGCGGCAGCCTCCTCCGAGCCGAGGTCGTGGAGAAAGTACGTCGCCAAATCGAACTCAGTGTCGTATCCGCCGATCTCAGCGGCTGCGGTCCGGGCAGCAGTCGCCCCCGTGGCGGCCCACCACTCCCCGGGAGTCTCTGCCGGCGCGGGCACCATGGCGTTGACCAGCACGAGCTTGCGGACAGGTGCCCGATCGCAGGCCATGACCGCACTAAATCCGCCCATCGACTGCGCCACCAGAGTGGGCTCAGTACAGCTCTCGACGACATCGACGATGATGGTCGCGTAGGCGACGAGTCCCGCATCCGGGGCCTCACCTGGAAGGTCCACGGGAAACGTACGATGACCCGCTGCCTCCAGTCGAGCACTGACGAGGTGCCAATAGAGCGTGGCCAAGCCGCCCGCTCCAGGTACCAGGATGAAGTCGGTCACTCTCGCTCCTTTCTCCGTTGGTCCGGCGAACGCGGTCGCCGAGGGTCCTGGGATTTCGGCATCAGGTTTGCGGCAAGAGCGAAGACGCCGTCGCCGAGTCCTCTTCGGCCATGAAGAACCTAATCCCGTCAGGCCGCCTCGGTAGCCTCGAAGAGCGATTTGAACATCTCACTCATTTCGGGGAACTGATAATGGGCCTGAAGGCCGCTCGGGTTCGGGAGGAGCCAAAGAAGGGCAGGACCGAGGAGTTCGGGTTGGCGACCGACAACGGCTTGCGGTCTACGAAACGCGGTCCGGTACGCCTGCAACCCGAGGACAGCGACGCAGCGGGGCCGCAGCATCGCCACCTTGGCCCCGAGCTCCGTTGCGCCTTCACGCAATTCGAGGACGTTGAGTTCGCTGGCGGCGGCTGTCACCCGCCCGACCAGGTTCGTGATGCCGACGCCGAGCTCAGGGAGTATGTGCTGCTCCGCGGGCAAGAGAACGGTCTCGGTGAAACCACCGGCACAGAGCAATCTCCAGAACCGGTTCCCCGGCCGGGCGAAATGCAGGCCGAGGTCACCCGAGAGCGTCCCGGGATTGATGCCGCAGAAAAGCACGCGCAGATCCGGGCCGGCCAGATCGGCGAGAGCCTGCTCCATGTGGTGAGAACATACGCTCCAGCAGAGGTCCGACGGGGTGGCGATCTTTCGAAGAGGAACGCTCCCGGCTCATGGGGCTTCTCCGGCCATCCGGCACCGCCCTCAAGCGCCGATCTCCCCGACCGTCCCCGCGGCACCCAGAACATCTTGGGTAGCGGCCACGTGGTGGCCTCCCTTGCCCGTCACCTCCGGTGAGGAGTTGTGGGTCCTACTCCTCGATGGCGAAGCTGCCGTACGTGGGCACGCCGGCGGTCTCGTAGCCGAGGTGGAGCAGGCCGCTCGGGTAGGTGACCGATTCGGTGAGGCGCAACGCCGTGGGGACGGTCCCGTCGCCGAACACCTGCTTGCCGCCGCCGAGCAGCAGCGGGTACACCCACAGGTTCATCCGGTCGACGAGGCCGAAGCGCAGCAGAGACTGCAAGAGGTCGAGGCTGCCGATGACGTGGACTTCGTCATGGCGCCCCTTGAGGGCTGTGATGCCTTCGGCGAGGTCGTCGGCGACAAGGGTCGACCCGTGCCAGGCGAGAGGGCCAGCGAGCGTGCGGCTGGCGACGTACTTGGGGACGTCGTTGAGCAGGGCGGTGAACGGGATCTCCCGGGGAGCGTTCGGCCAGTAGTCGGCAAAGATCTCGTAGGTCCTTCGCCCGAGGAGCAGGGCGTCCATGCTCCTCGCTTGCTCGAATATGACCTCGCCCGACTCCTGGTCCGCCAGTGGCGCCTGCCACCCGCCGTGCGCGAAGCCGCCGTCTCGGTCCTCGTCGGGCCCTCCGGGCGCCTGGGCCACTCCGTCGAGCGTCACGAACTCCGTCACGATGAGTTTGCCCATGGTGTGCTCCCTTGTCTGGTGGCGATGCCTTCCTACGTCAAGACGCCGCCGTCACGTCGAACTCACAAATGAACTCACAAATTAGGCGGCAGCCGATTGTCCCCGCCTGGTGAAAGGACGCCTACCCGGCCTTCAATCTGTCGACGATCAACGTCGCTGCCGCCGGACAGGCCTTTGTGAATCCGAAGAAGGGACCAAAGTCACGGGACGCAGCGAAACCCACGAAGTACAGGCCCGGAACGGAGGACTCGAAGTTCTCGTCGAGCACTGGGAACCCATCTGCAACGGCAATGTGCGAGATGAGAGCACGCAGGTAGGGAACGTTCGCCAGATCGGCCTTGTACCCGGTGGCAAAGATCACCCGGTCCACACTGAGGCGCTCACCGTTCGAAAGGGTCACCACCGTGGCCCCGGGCTCGGCGGTTACTCCGATGACCTGTGCGTTGGGCCAGAGGTGGAAGCGGTCACCGATCAGGCGGGGAACGAGCCACCACTCGAGCGTCAAGCGACCGACTTCCCAGAATCTTTGTTCGATCTGCTCCTGTTCTGTCCGCGAAAGGGACCGCCACCACCCAGGAATCCTGATGGTGAGGTCTATGTAGTCGTCAACGAACCGCCAGTTCACGCGCTCGAAGCGCGGGACGTCGTGACGGTGAACGATGTCGACGCGCGCGACGTCGTGCTCGCCGAGGAGCGCAGCCCACTCATAGGCACTCTGGCGCCCGCCCACGATCAGCACCCGTTGTCCAGCCACCTCGTCAAATCGAACGAAGTCACTCGTGTGCGAACCCACGCCCGCAGGCAGCGCTGCGGCCCATTCGGGAACGTGAGCGAAGTATCCGTTACCCGGAGCTGCGACGACTCGTTCGGCGCCAATCTGCGATCCGTCTTCGAATGACGCCACGAACCCCGCATCGGTCTTTTCCAGGACGGACACGAGCTGATCACGAATCGTGAGCTGCTTTTGCACCTGAAACCAGGTTGCATAGTCGATGAAGACGCCGATTGGAATCGGATCCAATTCGGTGGGAAGGAGTCCTCGTTCTCCGACGAAGGCCTCAAAGGTATGCACGCCCGACGCATCGAGATGCCAGTCGACTCCCGATCGGAGGAACATGCCAGCGGGCATATGGCCGGTCCAAAAGCCCAGGGGGTGGCCCACGACGACGGTGTCGATCCCGCGTTCTCGGGCTCGAGCCGCCACCGCCAAGCCGTATGGCCCCGCACCCACTACCAAGAGCGACGTCGTATCCATGTCTTCATCCTCTAGTCGCCGCGGCTGCCATGGTCACCGACTTCCGGTGACAGCGAGGGCGAGAGCACGAAGATAGGCCACCAAACTTGGACGAGCCCATTCCCTGAATCAGAAAGACCCCCAATAGGATGCTGTCCACATGGAACTGAGTGCGGTTGAAGCACGGGTGGTCGGCAGCCTGGCCGAGAAGCAGTTGACGACGCCCCAGCAGTACCCCCTGACGATGAACGCCCTCGTCCTGGCGTGCAACCAGACTTCGAACCGCAACCCGGTGGTGACCTACGACGACGGAACCGTAGAGCCGGCCCTGTCGTCGCTCAGGGGGGCCGGCCTCCTTCGCCTTGTTCACCCGTCCCACGGTCGCTCGGCCATCCGGTACCGCCAAGTGCTCGACGAGCGATTCGGCCTGGACGCTCGGAGTCTCTCTGTCCTCTCGGTCCTCTTGTTGAGGGGACCCCAGACGATTGGCGAGCTGCGAACACGCACAGAGCGGATGGCGGACTTTGGCAGCCTCGAGGACGTCGAGACGGAGCTGGAGCGAATGGCCGTGGGCGACGACCCACTGGTGGTCAGGCTGCCTCGGCTCCCCGGCCAGAAAGAGGAGCGCTGGGCAGAGACGCTCAGCACAGCGACATCATCGGAGCCGAGCGTCGCCACCGAGATCACGAGTGGGCCGGATCCGGTTCATCAAAGTCCGGTGAGTGGTGAGGTCGCATCGCTGCGCGCCGACGTTGACACACTGCGACAGGAGGTCAGCAGAATCGCTGCCGCCGTATCGGAGTTACGTACAGCCCTTGGCCTCTAGGCACTCGGGGCGAAGGCAAAGGCCATCTGAGGGAAAATATGTTTGCTTTCGGGGCCTTCACTGCCGTCAGGAAACTCACGCATCCCGATCGGCGGCGTTTCGTGACTACGTGTTGTCAACGAGTTCGACAATCTCCAAGTAGTTCACGGTGGGTGCTCTTCCGTACAACCCTGTCACCCTCTTTCGAAACTCGTCGGTGAAGAAGGCCTCCGCAGCACTCTGCGAGTCCCATACGTAGAAGTTCATCGCCTGTTGTTGCTTCTCATCCAATGTGAAGACCTTGAGGCGAAGTCCGGGCATGCCCTCAAACATCGTTCGTGCGTTGCTGGCCACCTCGAGCATCCTGGAGCGATCGAAGTCGCCGTCACAGTCGAATACGACGCTGACACCAATCATGATGCCTCCTCGCGCACCAGCTCCTGACCGCCCTGGACGTGATGATGTCGAGCAGGTCCGGGGGTGCCCCAGTCGTCGCCGGGACTGGGCGGACACTTGGCCGAACCCACGATCAACGGGCGGACGACCGGACTGATCCATCGGAGACGGTTGTGCTCTATCGCGCCCACTTGGAAGGAGGCCGCTCGTAGTGCGGAGATTGTGTCACGGTTGCATTGACAGCCACACGCGTACCAACTCCAGGGGGTGTTGAGCCTGTCTTGCCACCGTGCGGCCCGAGGTGACGCTGATCGGACGTGCTCAGCAAAGAGAAGCGAGCCGCCAGGACGCAGAACTCTCATAACCTCGGCAAGAGCCAGGTACGGATTCTGGACTGTGCAGAGGACCAGCGTCGACACCACCGTGTCGACGCTGGCGTCGTCGAATGGAAGCTCCTCAGCGGGAGCCTCTAGAACCGAGGCATCGAGTGACAATCGGCCGGCTCGCTTCCGAAGCTTCGCCGCCATGTGGGGATCTGGTTCGGTCAGAAGGAGTTCTGAGACGTTGCCCGGGTAGTGATCCAGATTCAAACCGGTACCAGCGCCGAGTTCGACCACTCTCCCCTTCGACTGGCCCACGAGTTCCCTGCGCACATCTCGGAACCCACGCCGCTCCGCGAGGGCGAAAGCCGTGTCGTACACGAGAGCAAAGACCCGACCCCAGGTCGCCTCATAGACAGCGCCTGGCATCTTGCCTCCCCTCACACGCGAATCGTCCTGCGCAGGTGGGCGCGGCGGCCCGCCTCGGCAAGGACCTCAAAGAGCTGCTCGTGCCGTTCAAGCACGTGCGCAGCCAGGTGGACTGTTCGTGGCTCGTCATGATCCTCATTGTGCAGAGGCAATGGTCCGATGTCAGGCGTAGAACTACCTCAGTTTGGGGCCCTCGAGGCCACCCACCACGTTGCGATCTGCGCCCGAGAACGAACCCCCAGCCTGGTCCGGATGCGCTCGACGTGACCTTCGGCGGAACGCTCATCGATCCCAAGCCGTTGGGCGATGTCTCGATTCGTCAGGCCCTGGCTGACGAGTTCCGCCACCTCCTTCTGCCTCTTGGTCAGGGTTGGAATTGCGGTCCTGCGCGGAAGTGGAAGGCCGAGAAAACGGCGAAGCTCTCTGACCAGGGCATCGACATCACCGATGTAGGGGAGATGTGATCGTCCGGGAAGTTCGATGAGTTGCGCACCTCCGATGTGCGACGCAATGAGCTGACTCTGTTCCAGAGGTGCGGCGCGGTCGTGTTCGCGGTGGACGACAAGTGTTGGAGCTCTTACAGCTCCGAGGTGATCGGTCACATCGACCTCGTAGCAGGCGAGAAGGAGCCCGGCGGCCGTCTGCGCCGACGATGCCTGGCGTTGATAGTTGGCAAGTAGGGCGCGCGTTCCAGCCGAGGCCTCCGGAGCGAAGATCTCGGTCAACACGTCTGATGCCAGTCCCCAGTGGCTGCGAATGAGTCCCACGACGTGCTCACGCACTTGCGGAGTAGCGATATCCGCTCCTCGCGCCCAACCGCCATAGAGGACGAGTCGATTGACGGTCTCAGGATGTCGTGCGGCCCAGTCGATGGCTATCGGCACACCGAGTGAGCTCCCTATGAGATCGAATTGGGTACCGCCCACGGCCGACATCACGGTGCGGAGCGTGTCTCGTTCGAGTCCTAGTGACCACGCAGCTTCTGGCGGGCGATCCGACAACCCACAACCCAGTCGGTCATAGCGCACCAGGGTTCTCCCGACGGCGAGTGCCTCAAAAAACGAGCGCTCCGCGAGAAGAGCCCAGCTCTGTTCGAGATGGCTCAGCCAACCGCCCACAAAGAGGAGTGGAGGCCCGATGCCAGCCGTCGCGTACGCCACTGATGTTCCATTCGACAACTCAGCCGAAGCAATGGACTGCTCCACCGAAAAGTCCCCCTAGCCGAGACTCGTGATGCCCGTCTTCTCGTTCGCCTTTCGTCCCGGAACACGGTAGCCCGACACTCCCAAATACCCGCCGACGCTGGGAAGACGTCGGTCGTACGGGGATAGTGAGCTCCCCTTACCCCGGAGGCCCTCCCAGTCCCTCTGGCTCGAAGCCCGCTCGTCAAACCGTCACAGGGAGTGGCTCATCGGTCAGGCGCCTCGAGGACATCGAGTTGGCACTTCTCGGCCACGGAGTGTCGCCGCAGTGACGGTACTTCTGTCGCTTTGCCGACAGACGGATTCCTGTCGGGGGCGCACAGTGGAGCTACAACACCCCGCCGATCGAGAAAGGACCGGATGATGCGCAAGGACACTTCCCCCCTGAACGAGCTGCAGTTGTCTGCCGAGGAGCACTCGATCGCCATGCGGTTCGAGCAGCGCCAATCCTTGGTCGACGTGTCGAGCGAGGCCCCCATCGACATCCTTGTGACGGTGTTGTGATCGTTTCTTCCGGCGGGAACTGCTGAGGGCAGGGCGGTCCGCCCTCACGGTATCCCGGCGCCCAGCCAGCTTGGCGAGCTGGGTGTCGGGATACCTTCCTCCGAGCCACCCCGACTCGCCGCCCGACCCCCTAGGATCGGCGAGTCGGGGTGGTTTGGGTTGCGTACCCTGGCGTCGATCGGTGGTCAGGTCCACTTGCCTGCGGTTCCCTGGCGACCTCGGTCCGGGGAGAAGCGAACGTTGGAGTGGAGCCTGCTAAACCCATTGTCCGAAGCTGACCAGCGCGCGCTCCTGGCCCGGTGCACCCGCCAACGCTTCTCTCGAGGCGGCTTCATCTTCCACGAAGGTGAGGCGGGAGACTCTGTGTACCTGATCGAGATGGGTACGGTGGCGGTCCGGGTTTCCTCCCCGGCGGGTGACGTCGTCACCCTCAACGTCCTCGGCCCCGGTGACTCCTTCGGAGAGCAGGCGCTGATCGGTGAGAGCTCCCATCGGTCGGCGACCGTGGTGGCTCTCGAGCGAACCGAGACGAGACGATTCACCCGGGCCATATTCGAGGCCCTCGTGGCCGACCACCCCTCGGCGGCGAGGGCCGTGGCCCAAATGCTCGACGCTCGCCTTCGTGCCACATCCCAGGCGCTTCTCGAGGCGCTCTATCTTCCCGCTGAGACCAGGGTGCTCCGAAGGCTGTCCCACCTGGCGGCGCTCTACGCCTCTCCGTCGATCCCCTTCACCCAGGATGACCTCGCATCCCTGGCCGGAACTACCCGACAGACGGTCAACCGGGTTCTCGGCCAGGCTCAAGAGGATGGGCTGGTCCAGCTGTCCCGGGGTCGGATCACGGTCACGGATGGCTCGGAGCTGTCCCGCCGCTCGCGCTGAACGGTCGGGAAACCCCCCCTGCCGCCGAGCGGCTCAGCTGTTTGCCGTTGCCGCAGGGAGCACCCCCGACAGCGGCACGAGCCAAGGCCCGAGTGGCCCTAGCCCACCGGCTGTTGCAGAGGGCGCCGGTGGGTGGTCAGGACTCGGCGGCTCAACTCTCCGAAGAGCTCTTCGGTGCGGGGAGACGGCGAGCTTCCCGGATCGAGCGCGTCGACCCGACGCTGGCATTCGCGCCATTCGAGGCGGAGCCTGTCCGCGTCGCCCTCGGCGGCCGCCACCTCCATCGCCGTCCGCGACAGCGCCTCGCTATACGGTTCGACGAGGCGGGCCCGCTCCAGTCCCCACCGGGCGAGCTCGAACAGCCCCGCCTCCGCGGCCAGCGTGGCCATGGAGCAGGCGGCGGTGACGAGCACGGCAGCGATGCGACCGCCGTGACCCTCCGTCTCCCACCAGGCGTAGCCCGAGAGAGCGTTGGCCAGCGGTTCACTCTCGACCAGGTCCAGGGCGGCCCGGTAGTGTGCGATGGCAAGGTCGCGGTCCTCGTGCGCCTTGGCCTCCGCGACGAAGGCGATCGCCCGCTGCACGTCGACCGTCACCTCCGGTGAGACCTGGTAGATCCCGGCGCGCGTCCCGGCAGGGAAGAGCGGATTCCCCCCGGCGTCGGTGCCGAGCGCCTTGCGGGCCGCATGGGCGACGTTGAACAGCGTCTTGGACGCGGCGTCGGCATCTGTCGAGCCGAGCACACGCGTCCGCAGCCGATCGCTCGTGACCACGTCCGGCGAGTGCAGTGCGAGGTAGGCCACGAGCTCGACGGCCCGGCGCACCCGGTTCGGAGGGAGGGGCTCGCGCAGCCCGTCGAGTCGTGGTGTCATGGTCAACAGGCGCACGTCGACTGGTCCGGGGGCGACGGCGGCCTCGTCGAGCACGACGGGCGGGAACCCGTGACCTGGCTCAACGGGACGGGGATGTCCGGGGGTTTTCGGGGCACAGAGTTCCGCGACGTCCTCCTCGGTCGCCGCCGAAAGAAGGTGGGGGCGGACGACCCGGCCCAGAGGGTGGAGCGACGCGCCGTGGCGGTCCACCAGGACTGTGAGGTCACTGGCCACGGCGGTCTCGGTCGTCAGGACAGCGCTGGTCGCGGCGATTTCCTCTCGGAGCAGGTCGGGCCGTCCGAGGAAGAGCCGGTGGGCCACGGCGGGATCGGTGAGACGAGGGTCGTCGGGATCGTTCGTGACCACGACCAGGTCGGACCAGTCCCACGACTCGACGGCGGCCCGAGCGGCCCGCTGCAGGTCTGGAGCGACCTCGCCCAGCACCGAGAGCACGTCTCCGGGTCCGAGTGCGGCCAGCCAGGTCCCCTCGTCGTCGTCGCCCACGGGAAAGGCCAGCGGGATGTAGGGATCGCCCACGTCGGTGGCACTCTCGAGGGTGTCGTGATCCACGTGCCAGGCGCGCCCGTTGTCAACCGGGCGCATCGGCTCAGGTGCTCCGGCTTCTTGAGTGGCGAGGTGGAACGTGACGCCGGTCGGACTGACCTGGACAAGACGGACCTTCGGACCCGGCCGGCCGTTTTCCAGCACGGCCAGTGCGAGCAGCCGGTTGGCCGCCTCGAAGGCCCTCAGTGCGGGTGCGCCGTCGAAGCGCTGCCACAGGGTGGCGCTGTCCACCGCCTTCTCCGACGGCAGGAGCGAGGAGTCGAGCGGATCGACGAAGTGTGGGGTACGAAAGCGACGCCGAGAGCGACGGGCAAGGGCGGCGCAGGTCAGCGAACCGATGCCGAGGACGACGAGCTCGGGGAGATGGTCCGGACGGGCAGCCGGCCGCGGGTTCGACGTGTGCGGCGAGTCGCGGGCGTGCGGGTGCTGGGCATCGCGGGGCAGCGCGATTCGCCAGCCTTCGCGCAGGTGGTCGGGATCGACCAGACGCTCCGAGGGCGAAACGGGGCGCCCGCGGTTGAGCGCGGCGAGGGTCGTCCATTGCGCGCCGTCACCGAGCTGTGCTTGGGCGACGCTCCAAAGGCTGTCGCCTCTGCGCACCACATACGCGGCGCTCGCCGCGGGACGCGATGCGTCGTGCCCCGCGACCGAGGTGTGTCTGAGAATCGGCGCGGTGGCCTGCAACTGCGGGGCAACCGCTCCCGCCACCGACGACAACGCGACAGGCACACCCACCGAGGTCACAGCGAGCACGCCCAGGGCGATGCGCCTGGCCAACCAGTCGATCAACGAGCTCGATCGCGGTTCGATCTCATGGTGACGCACCCGAGCGGTCACCGACCGGAGCAACTGGGCGCAACAAGCGACCCAGGCGATCCATGCGGCCAGCGTCAGCACGCAGAGCGCGTCACGCGCCACGGGAGACCAGCCGTGTCCGACCCCTCCCGACAGTGGGTTGCCCACGACGAACAGGAGCACCGCGGGCACCGCGGTGAAGGCGAGGAGACCGGCGAGGAGTGCGCCGGCGACGTCGATGGCCCGTTTGGCCGGTACAGCGGGTGCGCGCTCAGCCACCGGCCGGCCCGATCGTGACGGTGTACGTCAGCGAGCTCGACTCGGAGGGCGGCTCGCTCACGGTGGCCTGGCACCCGCTCGCATCAGGCAACGACGTCTGCATCGCCGTCGTGCCTCCGACGGTCTGGCTGCCGTCGGGACAGCTCACCGTCATGGTGAGGTAGATCGGTGTCGACCACAACACCGAGACCTCGGTGGGCCCGGAGCCGTTGACGACGAACACGCCCGAGTTCTGCAGGGGCGGATCGAGGTAACCCTCGGCCTGGGTGCGATCCGCCGGCAGGGCGGTCGGCGCCGCGGAGGTGGTCGTCGTGGTTGGTGGGGGACTGCTCGTCGTCTTGGTCGTCGAGGCCGGCGGGACCACGCTGGTTCCGGTCGTCTGCACGTCGACCACCGGTGGGTGATCCGCAACGGGAGCCGTAGCGGTCGGCGAGGTCGTCGATGTCGTCATCGAGAGCGTCGTCGGAACGTCGTCGGATCGCAGTGGTCGCGCCGCAGCGTGGCGGACGGCCCCATGTGTGCTCGCCACCGACTGCGCGTGGAGCGGACGACCGGTGTCACCACGACCCGACGTTTCCACCAGCAGTGCAATCAAGGCGAGGGAGACAGCAAGGATCACCCACCAGTTGGGTCGCCATCGCGCCGGCCCGCCGGCCAACGCGTCCGTCGGTCCGGGTCCTGCACTCGCCACCGGCACACCATACGCACGCGTCACTCGACGCGCATCAGCCGGCGGAGGCGCAGAGCCGTCGCTGGCCTCGGTCGCGCCGGGTGTAGAGCGCGCGTCGCTCTCGACCGGTGGTGCTCGCGAGCTCGGCGATGGTGTAACCCAGGACGTGTTGCGCGTAGAGGAGTTGGACCTCCTCGTGATCCATTCCCTCTGAGTGCAAGTTGATCAGGATGCGCGCCAGCTCCTCGAGGTCGGTCTCGACACGAACATCGCGGTCGTAGCCGACGGACTCGAGTGGCAGGTGGCGGGTGCGCATGTCCTTGCTCCGGAGCAGCTGACGGCGCAACCGGCAGCGGATGGCGGAAAGCAGATCGAGCACGGCATAGGCGCGGTCCTGGCCGGTCCACTCCTGCACCACGAGCCACGTCGTCGCGATCAGTTCGGCGAAGAACTCCTCGCCGTCGCACCAGTCACCACCGAGTCCCCATTGGAGCATCGAGGCCACCGAGATCAGCCCGGGGAGGAGGGCCTGCACCAGCATTCGCCCGATGAAGGGGTCGGACCCCGCTTCGCGCAGCAGCACCCGGATCAGCCGGGCCGCGTCCTCGCGCTGGCGCCGGCCCGAGGACCGGCGCATGTGCTCGACCAGGTCGAGGGGGGTCGGGCAGGAGGCAGGGTGTCGCGACGTGCCGAGGACGAGCTGGGCCAGGCCGGGATCGCGCCGGGCCACCCCGGCCAACGCCCGGATGGCGCCGGGGGAGCGGCCGATGGACTGCCATTCGGCGGTCATGTGGTCGATGAGGTCGGTGTGGTGAGTCCGAGCGCGTGTGGGCATGGCCTCACGGTCGCAAGAGGTGCTCCCCCGATGGCTCCCCCAGGGCAGGCGACGACGGAGCATTCGCGATATCCCAGCTCGGCGGTAGTGTGCGCCCGATGGACATCGACGAGTTCTACGAAGCCGACTCCAGGCGCCGATCCTCAGCGGAGCTCGAGCTGGGCGCCGAATGGCTGGATGCCGACGGCATCCGCCACGAGCTCAACTACGTGGAGGACACCGGCGAGCTCTACGTGCTGCGTGAGCCGGCGCCGCACGTGACCGAGGACCCCTTCGGCGGCCTGTTCGTGAAGGCCCCGCCGGGGTACGAACGCAAGATGACGGTACACATCATCGCCAGCATCCCGACCAAGGACGAGCTGCACAGGATCCTCGCCGGGTGGCAGGACCACATGTCTGCCCAGGACGGTGCGCAGTGGCTGGGCGACCGCCTGCGCGAGGCCGGGGTGGCGATCGGTCCGCCGGGCGACATCATCGTGGACGACGGGCCCGACCCACGGGCCTGACCCTGGGAGAGGTCCGATGCCCGGCCCTCGGAAGGCGGATCTAGGTGGGCGGCTCGAGGTCGAGCATGGTGGCGAGGAGCTGCGTGGCGAGGTTGTTCGATCGCATGTCCGCCTCGGCCGGAAGGATCTTGCTCTCGAGCAGCAGGTCCGAGAGTCGCAGCATGACCACGGCGAAGCGGAAGCCGGAGAACACCTCGTAGAAGAAGAGGTTCTGCATCCGCCGGCCCATGTACTCCGAGTAGCGCTCGATCGTCTCCTCGTGGGACGGGAAGCCGGCCGGGCGGGGCACGCCGAGCGGGTCGGTGAACTGTCGGTCGAAGTAGAGGAACCAGCCGAGGTCCATCTCGGGCTGGCCCAGTGAGGCCATCTCCCAGTCGAGAACGGCGGCGGCGCGGAAATCGTCCCAGATGATGTTGCCGATGCGGCTGTCGCCCCAGCTGAGCACGACCTCGCCCTGCTCGTCGGGCTGGTTGGCCACCAGCCACTCCCACGTCGACTCGACGACGGGCACGCTCAATCCCTTGGCCGACCAGTCCAGATAGTCGCGGTAGTAGGACATCTGCTGCACGATCCCGGGCTTGCCCCGTGCCGGCATGTCGAGCCAGTCCAGGCCGGCGGCCCGCCAGTCGGTCCGGTGCACCGCGGCCAGAGCGTCGATCCCGCTCCACCACAGGCGCTCCTGCTGCTCGGGCGAGGCCTCGATGACCCAGCCCTCCATGGTGTAGGGGATGTTGTCCGGCGGCACCAGGCCCTCGACGTGCTCCATGGTGAAGAAGGGCACGCCCAGGTACTGCGGGTCCGTCTCGAAGAAGCCCAGCGGGGGCAGCGGCACCGACGAACCGGCGTCGGCCAGCGCCCTCATGACCCGGTATTGAGTGGAGAACTCGGCGTCCATGAACAAGAAGTGCTTGGTCGGGGCAACCCGGACGACCAGGCGACCCTCCTCGCCGTCGGGGGTGCGGGTGCGGCACAGGATGGTCTCGTTGGAGAACCCGTTGGAGGCGGGCGCCTGGACGTCGAAGACCTCGGCTCCGGCTCCGTTGGCCGCCTTGGTCGAGAGCCATTTGGTCAGCGTGGCGGCAACCTCGTCGGGGTCTCGCTGGTCGATGTCGGGCACGGGGCGGCACTTTACCGAGAGTGCAGGCCACCAGGGTCGTCGCGACCCCCGGGAGGTAACGTCCGTGACGGTGCTGATCGTCATCGACCTCTCCGAATCCAGGGTCCACCTGCGTGACCCCGACGATTTCCGCCGCTTCTCGGTGGCCGTCGACGGTGCCGGTGACCAGTCCGACCTGGCCCGGGTGGTGGACCAGTCGGGGCTGGGCCGGCTCAAGGACGACGGCCGGCACGTGGTCGTGGACCCCGTGGCCCTGCGGGCCCTGGCCGGGGCGGCGGCCACCGACGAGTGGGACGAGGGCTTCGCGGGGATGCTGGCGTATGCCGCCGGGAAGGGCTGGGTGGAGGACGACGGCGTCGTCGCCCATGTCGAGCCACTCGATCAGACCGGCTGAAGTGTTCCCGCGCCGCCCGGGCGCCAATCGGACAGGTTGTCCGATGCGGCGCTAGCCTGATGTTGCCGCCCGGCACCCGGCGGTGGGGGCGGTTGGCCCTCCGAGTTCCTGGGAGGGACACATGGCAATTCGGGACTACGACCGCTTGTACATCGGCGGCGACTGGGTGGCCCCGGAGGGCACCAACACCATTTCGGTGATCTCTCCGTCCACCGAGGAGGTCGTGGCGCGAGTGCCCGACGGCACCGAGGCCGACATCGACAAGGCTGTGGCCGCGGCCCGCACCGCGTTCGATCGCGGGCCCTGGCCCCGCATGACCCCGGCCGAGCGGGCCGAGATCCTGCGCAACGTGGCAAACCAGATCGCGGCCGAGATGGACGACCTGGCCGCCATCATCACCGGTGAGATGGGCTCGCCCATCACCTTCTCGGGCATGGGCCAGGTGCTCGCCCCGATGATGATCTTCAACTACTACGCCGACCTGGCCGACACCTTCGCCTTCGACGAGGTGCGCACCGGCCTGCTCAATCCGCAGGTGCTCGTGACCAAGGAGCCGGTGGGCGTCGTCGGTGCCATTGCGCCGTGGAACGTGCCGCTCTTCATCGCTGCGGCCAAGCTGGCACCCTCGCTCGTCGCCGGGTGCACCGTGGTCTACAAGCCAGCCCCCGAGACGCCCTTCGACGCCTTCCGGCTGGCCGAGATCTTCGAGGAGAACGGACTGCCCAAGGGCGTGCTCTCCGTGATCCCCGCCGGCCGCGAGGTGTCCGAGCACCTCGTCAAGCACCCGGGCGTCGACAAGATCTCCTTCACCGGTTCCGGTGTCGGGGGCAAGCGCATCGGCGGCCTGTGCGGAGAGCGCCTCAAGCGCTGCACGCTCGAGCTCGGTGGCAAGTCGGCCGCCATCATCCTCGACGACGCCGACCTGGCGACGACCATCCCGACCCTGCTGCCCAACGCCATCATGAACAACGGGCAGGCTTGCATCGCGCAGACCCGCATCCTGGCGCCGCGGGCCCGCTACGCCGAGGTCGTCGATGCCGTCGTGTCCGGCGTCGCCGCCATGAAGGTGGGCGACCCGATGGACCCGGCGACCGAGGTCGGCCCGGTGGTGGCCGAGCGGCAGCGGACGCGGATTCTCGGGTATCTCGACAGCGGGCGTGAGGAAGGAGCGACGGTCGCGCTCGGCGGCGGGCGTCCCACCGGGAGCGACTTCGCCAAGGGCTGGTACGTGGAGCCGACCGTGTTCTCGGATGTCGACAACAAAATGAAGATCGCCCAAGAGGAGATCTTCGGTCCCGTCCTCGTCGTCATCCCCTACGACGGTGACGAGAACGCGGTCGACATCGCCAACGACTCGAACTACGGCCTGTGCGGCTCCGTCTGGACGGCCGACAACGACCGCGGCCTGGGCGTGGCCCGCCAGGTGCGCACCGGCACCTACATGCTCAACGCCCCCGTGCCGATCGACTTCTCGACGCCCTTCGGCGGCTACAAGGAGTCGGGCGTCGGCCGCGAGTTCGGGCCCGAAGGCCTCGAGACCTTCCTCGAGAAGAAGTCCATCGCACTCCCGGCGGGGTACACGCCGGGAGCGGGGGCATGAGCGCCTGACGGCGGGCTCCCGACGGGGGAGGCGACTCCTCCGAGGTCGAGGGTCCGCACCCCGGCGGGCCCGGGTTCAGGAGGAGCCCGAGCTCAGGAGGAGGCGGCAGTAGCCGACAGCGGGGACAGCGGTGACACGTAGCCCGAGAGCGGTGCGCCCCTGCCCTTGACGTCGGCGAAGGCCTGTTGGTCGCCCGGCTCGACCACGCTGAAACCGGTGCGGTCACCGTCGCCGTTGATGACGTCGGGCGCGGCGTCGTTCCCGCTCGCGGCGGAGACGACCGCCACGTGCACCGCGGTCACCGCCGAGGTGTCGAGTCCGTAGACGGCGACGTCGCCGGGCTGGGGCGTGTAGCCGGAGCCGACCGGGTGCCAGGTGTCGTGGTGGGTACCCCAGACGTAGAAGCTGGCCGAGTTGCCGTTGAGATAGCCGGGGGCGAGCTGGTAGGCCACCACCGCGCCAGCCTGCTTCCAGGCCCAGGCCGCGAAGTCGGCGCACCACTCCTCGTCGAGGTTGCCGTTGCCGCCGCAGTCGTGCACACCGGCGTTCCAGTAGGCGCTGAACTTGTTGCAATAGGTGTCGGCGGGATCGGTGCTGTAGCCCACCTGGCCTTGAGCCAACGCCACGATGCGGGCCCGCAACGGGCTCACCGCGGGACGGCGCCAGAAGGCGTACGCAGCGACCCCGGTGGCCACCAGCGCCAGGGCCAGCACGAACGCGGCCAGGCGGCGCCGGCGCGACCGGTGCACCCGAGGTGGACGCCGGGGCAACGGGGTAGCCAGGGGGCGGGCGGTCGTGCGGCCGGCGGAACTGGCCACCAGGCGGGTCGAGGGGCGGGTCGTGTTCAGGAAAGTCCAGGGTAGTGAGTCGCCGCCGCCCCGGGGCGGCACCCCGCATCTGCGAGAATGGGTCTTCGTCGAGCACGCGTCGAGCGTGGCCGGCTCCCGACCCAGAACGCCGGAGGAATACGCGCGATGCAGGACGACGAGAGCGCAATCTCTCACACTCGTCTGGCGTACCTCCCCGCACTCGACGGCGTACGGGCCGCCGCGGTGGTCGCCGTCATGATGTTCCACGGCGGCATCCCGTTCATGGGCGGCGGGTTCATGGGCGTCGATGCGTTCTTCGTCCTGTCCGGGTTCCTCATCACCTCGCTCCTCGTGGGTGAGTGGCGCCAGTCCCTGACCATCAAGCTGGGTTCGTTCTGGGCCCGCCGGGCTCGCCGCCTCCTGCCGGCGCTGTTGTTGGTGCTGCTCTTCGTGGCCTTCTTCGCCTCGGTGATCGTGCCCGAGGGGACCTACAGCGCGTTGCGCCTCGACGCGCTCTCGACCCTCCTCTACGTGAGCAATTGGCACTTCGTCCTGGTCGGGTCGAACTACTTCAACGAGACGGCGTCGGCCTCGCCTCTGATCCACACCTGGTCCCTGGCGGTTGAGGAGCAGTTCTATCTGATCTGGCCGCTCGTGGTGCTGTGCGTGCTGCGTTTCACCAAGAGCCTCAAGGTTTTGCTCGGCGTCTGCGTCGTGGCGGCCGTCGCCTCAGCCGTCGTGATGCGCCTGCTCTACTCCCCGACCAACATCAACCGGGTCTACCTCGGTACCGACACCCGCGCCCAGTGCCTCTTCATCGGCTGCGCCCTGGCGGTGGCGCTGGTGATCATCACGAAGCGCCACCACGAGGAAGGCCGGCTGGCCACCGGGCAACTGTGGCGACCGGCGTCGGAGCGCGGGCGCGCCCTCTGCGGTGTCGCCGGCATCGTCGGCGCGGTAGGGGCCATCCTCATCTGGGTCCTCTTCGACGAGACCTCGGCCTTCCCCTACACGGGCGGCTTCTTCCTCGTCGGCCTGTGCACCGCCTCGGTCATCCTGGCCTCCGTCGGCGCGCCACGCAGCGTGGTGCCGCGGGTCCTCTCGCTCACCCCGGTGCGTTACGTCGGCCGGATCTCCTACGGCGTCTACATCTGGCACTGGCCACTCTTCCTCTGGATCAACCACGACCGCACCGGGCTCGACGGCTACCCCCTCTTCTTCGTGCGCGTGCTGGTCACGCTCGCTGTCTCCGCGCTGTCCTTCCACCTCGTGGAGCGGCCCATCCGGATGGGCACCTTCCTGCAACAGTGGCGGGTCTGGGTGGCCGTGCCCGTCGCCGTCGTCGTGGTGGTGGCCGCCCTGATCGCGGCCACCGTCGACACCTCGGCTGTCGCCGGCACGACCTTTCCCGGCTCCGTCGGCATCGCGAGCGGTGCGGCCGGAGGCCAGGGCACGACGCCGACGACGGTGGCCGGCGCGGCGGCAGCCGGACCGCCGGTGCGCGTCCTGCTCTTCGGCGACTCGGTGGCCCTCACCCTCGGTTTGGGCCTCGGGAACTCCTCGGTCGAGGACAAGTACGGCTACCAGCTCTCCGACGACGGGGTCCTGGGCTGCGGCGTGGTCGACGGGCCGTCGGTCGAGTTGCTCGGTGCGGTCGACCAGACACCGCCGGCGTGCAACGGCTCGAGGCTCACCGCGGGCGAAGCGGCCACGTCCCAACCCTGGCCGTACCAGTGGCGGAATGCCATGGCCACGGTGAAGCCCAACGTGGTCGTCGTGCTGGCCGGGCGTTGGGAGGTGGTGGACCGCGAGTACAAGGGCTCCTGGACCAACATCCTCCACCCCGCCTTTGCCGCCTATGTGAAGAGTCAGCTCGATGTGGCCTCCACGCTGGTCACCACGACCGGCGCCAACCTCGTCTTCCTCACCGCGCCCTGCACGGACGAGGGGGAGCAGCCCGACGGGTTGCCCTGGCCCGAGGACAACCCGGCCCGCCTCGCCGAGTACAACAAGCTGGTGCGCCAGGTGGCGGCGCGGCATCCGAAGACCGACTCCGTGGTCGATCTCGACGCCGCGGTCTGCCCGGGCGGCAAGTTCACCAGCTCGCTCGACGGCGTCGCGGTGCGGCGCAGCGACGGCATCCACTTCACGGACCAGGGCGGTGCCGTCCTGGCCAAGGACATCATGCCGGCCGTCGTGGCGGCCGGCCGGGCCCAGATGGCGGTGAGCGCCACGACCGCGACGGAGCCTGCACCGCGTCCCTCAGCCGGCGGGTGAGGGCGGCCTCGGGTTCACGTTCTGCGGGTTCGGGTTGACGTTCGGATTGGTGTTCGCCACCACGCACTGCGCTTTGAGCGAAGGGAGGAGGTGGCCCTCGTCGACATTGGCGCCCTCCGAAATGGTGGTCATGAGCGAGTTCCACGAGCCGTCGGCAGAGTTGGCCTGAGCGGCCAGCGGCAGGGCGTCGCGCAGCTGCTGGGTGGCCTCCTTCTGGAGCTCGGCCACGGTGCCCGCAGCCGTTCCGGCCTCGATGGAGCGCTCGTAGTCAGCCACGGAGCGGTGCACGTGGAGGCAGGCCTGCTGGGCCAGGCTCTGCCCATCGCCCCCGCTGCCGCAGGCGGCGAGCACGATCCCACCGGTGACGATCAGGACCGCGAGGACCCGGCCCCCGCGGAGGCCGCCGGTCCGGCGCACGTCAGGAGAGCCAGCCTTCGGCGGACTCGAGCAGGAAGCGGCTGACGGCGAGGGCCCGGTCGAAGACGTCGCAGAGGAGCTCCTCGCCGCTGAGCACCCGGGCCAGCGAGACGGGATGGCGGGCCACGATGCTGAGGCGGCGTTCCGACCCGTCGGTGGCGTTGGCGAAGGAGTCGATGGCGGACACCTCCAATGGCAGCTCGATGCCTCCGACGCCGGCCAGGTCGATGGCCAGGCGCAGCAGGTCCGGCCCGCTGGGCAGCGGCGGCAGGGCCCAGGTGAAGGTCAGCGGGAAGTGGAACTCGTCGGGTGGCTCCTCCTCCTCGGAGAGCAGCACCACTGCGTCCTCGAAGGAGAGGAGGACCCGGGGATCGACGTCGAGAGCGAGATGGAGATCGAGCGGGCCGCCGCAGCCCTCCTCAGGGTGCAGGTCGACCTCCCAGACCTGGCGCAACGAGTACGTCTCGACGAAGTGGCGCTCGTCGTGGACGTGAAATCCGTGGTCGACCGAATGATCCTTCAGGTCGGCGACGTAACCGGCGACATCGATGGCAGCCACAACTCCGGGAGCCTACCGGGCGTGCGTCGCCGCGCCGGGCCGGTAGGGTGCGGTCCTCGTGGACGAGGTTCGGTTGCTCGAGGTGCTCGACGAGGCGGTGGCCGCCGTGCGTCACGCGCTGGACGACCTGGAGGATTGGGGTCCGGCGGGCACCCGTCCGGGTCAGTACCGGCTCGACCTGGTCGCCGACGGCGCCGCGCTCGGCGTGCTGCACGGAGCCGGGCTCGCCGTGCTCTCTGAGGAATCGGGCACGACAGGCACCAACGGCGATGGTCTCCTGGCGGTCATCGACCCCGTCGATGGCTCGACCAATGCGCACCGGGGTGTCCCTTTCTTCTCCACCAGTATCTGCGTCCTCGACGCCGAAGGGCCTCTGGTCGGCCTCGTCGTGAACCAGGCCAGCGGGGCGCGCTTTGCCGCCGTGCGCGGTCAGGGGGCCGAGCACGACGGGGCAACGCTGCGTCCGTCGGGGTGCGAGGAGCTGGGCTCGGCCATCGTGGGCATCTCGGGCTTCCCCGGCCGGTCCCCGGGCTGGGGCCAGTTCCGTGCCCTGGGTGCGGCATCGCTCGAGTGTTGCGCCGTCGCCGAGGGTGTGCTCGACGCCTATCTCGTCGCCGGAGGGAGCACGCTCTACGTCTGGGACTATCTGGCCGGGCTGCTGATCTGCCGGGAGGCGGGTGCGGCGGAGGGGGAGCGCGACGGGAAGGATCTGGTCGTGCGCGACGCCGCGCCGCGCCGCCCTGTGGTGGCGGCAACGGATGCGCTGGTCGAGCACCTGAGAGAGGAGAAGACGTTGTGAGCGAGGACACTGCCACTGCGTTGCTGGCCCGCAAGACGTGGCGCACGTTGGAGCCGCTGCACGGAGCCATCTACTTCGTACCGGAAGCGGCCGAGGCCTACGCCCGTCTCGGCATCACCGGTTCCGCCGGCTACTTCGCGTCGCGAGCGGCGCCCATGGGCGCGGTGCCTGCGGACGTCGTCGTGTCGACGTTCTTCAACTTCAACCCCGAGCTCGTGCAGTCGGCCATCCCCGAGTCGTGGGACCTGGCCGCGCCGGCAGACCTTGTCGCGGCGCGTTTCGAGGCGGTCGACGCCTCGTGGCATCGCGCCCTGGGCGAACAGGTGCTGCGCTCGCCCGAGATGGCCCGAGCGGCCGAGCTGGCCCGGACGGCGGCCGAGCAGGTGGGGCAACGGCTCGAGGGCCGGCCGCTGGCGGCGGCCCACTGCGACGTCACGTGGCCCGAGGCGCCCCACCTCCAGCTGTGGCACGCGCAGTCGATCTTGCGCGAGTACCGGGGCGACGGGCACATCGCCCAGCTGGTCGTGCACGGGCTCTCGGGCCCCGAGGCGTTGGTTACCCACGCGGCGGCCGGCGACGTGCCAGCGCGCGTGCTGAAGGCGACGCGGGCCTGGCCCGACGAGGCCTGGGACGCCGCGGTCGACGCGCTCCGGGGACGGGGCTGGCTCGAGCCGGGGGAGGAGCTGCGCTTCACCGAGACGGGGGCGCGTTACCGCCAGGAGATCGAGGACGGGACCGACCGGCTGGCGGCGGCTCCCTATGTCGCACTGGGGGACGAGGCGTGTGCCGAACTGCGCGCGCTGGCCCGGCCGTGGAGCAAGGTGATGGCCGAGTTGTTGCGCTGATGGATGTTCTGCTCGAACTTGACGATGGCCGACGCGAGACGGTCGCGGATCAGCGGTAAAAGGCGAAAGAACCCGTCGTACCGTTCATCGACTTTGCCCGCGCTGAGAGGGATGCAGTACTGGAGACGACGACGCGCCTCCTCGAGCACGAAGACCGAGGACGCTCGCGAACTCAAGCGGCTCCAACGAGAGCTCACGACATCAAGGCCGATTCGCTGAATGGCCTGTTCGTGGAGCTCACGCAGCGCGACGCCCAGACGCACATCGCTATCTTTCGCTCCGTACGGAAACGCACAAGCCGGAGGCGGAACCGAGGACGGGACGTACGCAAAGGCGTCCTTGGAAGAACGGAAACAGAGAGTGACGATCTACGCCGACGAGCCGTGCGCTGACCGACAAAAACAGCAGGTAGAGTTGCCTTTTCAGGGCGCTTAGCTCAGTTGGTTAGAGCAGCTGGCTTACAACCAGCAGGTCGGGGGTTCGAGTCCCTCAGCGCCCACCCGATCGAGTACTGCCTCTCAGGGTGGCCGCCGCCCTCCTTCGTCAAACCGAGTGGGCCACGAACCGCCAAACGGCGTCCCGTTCGGAAGCGGTCGTCTTTTGCACGGTCGCAACATTGTTGAGCTGAGTCGTCTCGGTCACGACGGCAAAGCGCGCTGCTTCGTTCCGCACACCGCTTGTCACTTCTGGTCGTACGCCTCGACCGGACAGACGAGCCATCCGTCGAGAGTTTGGCGCGCAGATGGGCCGAGCGCTTGGATCATCCCGTCTTATGCGTTCTGCCACGTGCTTTAGGCACCGACGAACGGCGCTATCCCCAGGCTGAGTGATCGCTACTGACATCGCACTGATGTTTGAGAGTGGAGTTCTCTGCGGCTGAGCGAGTCAACCGCCACAGAACTGCGATTGCGCGACGGCCTTCGCGGCCGCTCGACGGCAGTGACCCGCGGCCGGGAAATGTATCGATAGAGATTGACGTATCAAACCCATTTGATGTAACCTGGCCAGGTGGTCGCGGCTAATCCGGACGAAACGGCCCTCTCGTTCCTGCAACTGGTCGCGGACCCTGTGCGCTGGCAACTTGTCGACCAGTTGGCGCGGACCGACCGGCGTGTCGGCGAGCTCGCTCATTTGGTGGGGAAAGCCCAGAACCTCGTCTCGTATCACCTCGGAGAGCTGCGGTCGGCGGGGCTGGTGTGGGCGCGGCGGAGCTCTGCTGATGGGCGCGACACGTATTATCGGCTGAATCTGGCCCGCTGCGGTGAGCTCTTCGTCACGGCCGGGTCGGCGCTGCATCCGGCACTCCAGCTCGCTCCGCTTCCCGTGCAACTGCCGCGCGCCACGTCGCGCCGCACGCAGCGCGTCCTGTTTCTGTGCACTGGAAACTCCGCGCGCTCGCAGATCGCCGAGGCGCTGCTCGCCAATCGCTCGGAGGGCGCCGTGGAGGCCCGAAGCGCCGGCAGCCACCCGAAGCCGCTGCACCGCAATGCCGTCCGGGTGATGGCAGAACGAGGGATCGACATCTCCGGGCGAACCACCAAGCATCTTGACCGCTTCGCACGCACCCGCTTCGACCGCGTTGTCACGCTCTGCGACAAGGTCAAGGAGATCTGCCCCGACTTCCCGGGAGCGCCGGTGACCGCGGATTGGAGCATGGCCGATCCGGCGGCTTCGGCGGAGAACGACAAGGACAGCTATCCGATATTCGTACGCACCGCTGAGGAGATCGAGTCCCGCGTCGACCTGCTCATTGCTGAGCTCGCCCAACCCGCGAAAGGCGAAAGGAGAATCGATGTCCCCCAATGAGACCGTCAACGTTCGCTACATGGTCACCGACGTGGCCGAAGCCGTGGAGTTCTACTGCACCCACTTCGGCTTCGAGCCCGGCATCACCTCCCCTGCGTTCGCCGACGTCACGAAAGACAACCTTCGCCTCCTGCTGAGCGGACCGGCAAGCTCCGCCGGTCGCCCGATGCCGGACGGCGCCGTTCCTGGCCCCGGAGGATGGAACCGCATCCACTTCATCACGCCCGACCTCGACGCGGAGGTCGTCCACCTTAAGGACGCGGGTGTGCGCTTCCGCAACGAGGTCGTGAGTGGACCGGGTGGACGTCAGATCCTCGTCGAGGACCCCTCGGGCAATGTCATCGAGCTCTTCCAGCCCGGGGCCAGATGACGAGGGAGCGGAAAGAACGGTGACGACGCCGACAATCAGCCGTCGTCAGACTGCTCGAAGCAGGCTTCTTACTCGACCGCACACCGCTCGCCATTCTTTTTATGGACATCGTCTGCATCGAGCGAGCCTTCGCCTTCGGTGACCGGGCGTGTCGCAGACTCACGACGCAGTCGCCTGGCCCGAACCGTCGTAGAACAGTGTCGGGGCAATGATCCATGACCGCGGAGACCGGCGACGGAATATTCGCCACCTTCGAAGGACCCTCCTAACCAGTGACGTTGGGTCTGCCAGCAGGCTTTCAATTCGTCCACCACTCTGGCCCAAGCGGTCTTGTCAGCCAAGGTCAAGACATGTGGATTCAGATCCGTGGTTGTCACCTGCCGTCCTGACCCGTCAGCGGCGATCCAAGTCTGCACCGTGCCTACGCTGAACTGCCACGGTCGGCGGATCCGGCGATGCGCGAAGCCGTGACACCGGTTGGCTGCAACTCGGCTTCGGTGTGATCGAATTGGCCTCTTCGTCGGCATGCGAAGGTGGCTTGACGCTCGTGGGCAATCGACACCGACACCTGTTACGTTGCTGGCGAGGGATTCACACATTCCTTCGGCCCCGTGAGGTCGTGGTGTCGTTCGCCCGCAGTGCGCCGCGTTTGGCGCGAGAAATCCACATCTAGACATGAGGAGATCCACCGTGATCGCTGTATATGTGAGGCCTGAGGCGTTGACCGTCGAGCAGTACAACAAGGCTCGCAAGGACTTGGCAGCTACTGGCGCCAACGTGGATGGGCGCAAGCACCACTCCTGTTTTGGGGAAGATGGGCAGCTCATGGTCTTCGAGATCTGGGATTCCAAGGAGAGTTACGACGCCTTCGGCAAGTTCCTGATGCCCATTCTCCAAGAGGCCGGGATAGTGCCTGCGTCGCACGACATCATGGAAGTCGTGAACGTCGAGCAATAGGGTCCGGTTTAGGTCAGAAACCGATCATCACCGCTGTTCCGATCGGCTCCAACCCACCTCGCTCGACGCTTGGTGGCGCTCCTACCGGGGACCCTCCTGGGGGGCGAACGCGAACTCGCCTGGTGAGCTCGAATGGAGCGACTACCACTCACATGTCCAGCAGCACACGGTCAAGGCGAATCGCCCCAACCAAAGCTGAGCTGTCACCTCGCGTTGCTCCCGCTCGGTGGAGGCCGTTGTCGTGAAGCTCAAGCTGGATCTCCATGAGATCTACAACAGAGGGGGCGATATCGATCGTGCCCTTCGAGGCATCATCGATGAAGCGATTGAGAAGAAGGCCCGGTTAGTGGAGATCATCCCCGGTAAGGGAAGCGGACAGCTGAAGAAGCGCGTCCTGCGATTCCTCGACCAGAAGGAAATTAAGCCGCTCTACGACAGAGTCGAGAAGGACTCTCACAATTTTGGACGGATATTCGTTCACTTCCGACCGAAGTAATTCGTTACCGGTCGCGTCCGCCGCCGTGAGGGTCGCAGGGCCCAGGACTAGGACCGCCACTCGTAACACACGTCAGGGGCTCGTTCTTCGTTGTCGCCTGTGGTCTCGGCAGTGGCAACAAATCCATGCGCTTCATAAAATCGTCGGGCGTCCAGATTGCTTTGAAATGTCCAGAGCCTGAGTCCCGTGGGTCGCTGCTGCTTCGCATGCTCGACCAGCGCCCCTCCTATGCCTCTTCTGGTTGCGGTCGGGTCTACGTAGAGCTGATCGATCCACCCTTGGTCCAGGACCATCAAGGCGGTCGGATTTCCGGTGCTGCCTGCGACCCAAACCTCGCTGCTTGGAACCACGATCTCCTCGAACCACCGGTGTATTTCCTCATCGCTGTGGATAGGTGGAGGGATCGAAGGGACCGACGCTGTACGGGAACGAAGCCAGAGCGCGGCGAGTAATCCCGCCTCATCTGGTGTGGCTCTTCGGATCTCCATGCCACATCATGCCTCTCGTCCGAGTTGACGGCCCTGGCACGTTCTGAGCCTTGAAACCCACACAGCTCACCGCCAACCGAGCTCTGGTGCAATGTCGCTGAGGACCGTATCGAGGACGTGGGCGCAGTACTCGACGCCGAGCTGATTGGGGATCGTCAGCAACAGGGTGTCGGCGGCGGAAACAGCCTCGTCCTGGGCCAATTGCTTGACCAGCGTCTCGGGTTCTGCTGCATAGGTCTTGCCGAAGCGCGCCTTGCCGCCGTCGAGGAAGCCGACCTGGTCCTGGGAGTTGCCCTCGCGACCGAAATACGTGCGGTCGAGGTCGTTGACGATAGGGAAAATGCTACGACTCACCGACACGCGAGGCTCACGGGCGTGGCCAGCTTCGGCCCATGCCTTGCGGAATCGTTCGATCTGCTCGGCCTGGAGCTTATGGAAGGGCACTCCGGTGTCCTCGCTGAGAAGGGTCGAACTCATCAGGTTCATCCCTTGTTCGGCGGTCCATTCGGCGGTCTTGCGGGTGCCGGCACCCCACCAGATCCGCTCCCGCAGACCATTGGAGAGCGGCTCGACACGAAGCAGCCCGGGCGGGTTGGGGAACATCGGCCGCGGATTCGGCTGGGCAAAGCCCTCGCCATTGAGGACATCGAGAAAGACCCGCGTGTGCTCGCGAGCCATGTCGGCTGAATCGAGGCCCTCGGCCGGCAGGTAGCCGAAGTAGCGGTAGCCCTCAATGACCTGTTCGGGCGATCCACGGCTGATGCCGAGCTGCAGGCGCCCACTCGAGATGAGGTCGGCGGCGCCCGCATCCTCTGCCATATAGAGCGGGTTCTCATAGCGCATATCGATCACTGCGGTCCCGATCTCAATCGTGCTGGTCCGAGAGCCGACTGCCGCGAGCAGCGGGAACGGCGAGGAAAGCTGGTTGGCGAAGTGATGCACCCGGAAGTACGCCCCATCCGCACCGAGTTCCTCGGCGGCGATCGCAAGTTCAATGGATTGGAGCAGGGCGTCCGACGCCGAGCGCGTCTGAGACTGTGGCGAGGGCACCCAATGGCCAAACGACAAGAATCCAATACGCTTCATGACAGATGCAACGCCGCTCAGGCCACCATTGTTCCTCGTCAAGGGTGAACGGCGGGAGCCATTTCATCTTCAGTTATTGACTTCATCGGGATTGGCGCGGCGTCACGTCGGCGTCACCGGTCTCTTCCCGCCCCAAGCTCTCGTTAGATCAGGTGTATCGCGGTCGTCGATTCGCAATTGAAATGCGTAGCACTCGGGGGATCTGTTGCGGAAGGTCGAAGAGGGACTTGCGTTTCTCTAGATTTCCTCGTACGACTTCGCCACCGACCAGCGTTGCCGAATCATCAGCTCTCACTCACGGTGACCTCCCGCGGCGCCGCGTGGTCGAGTGTCCAATCAAGCGCATCGCAGATAGACCGGTAGCCGACCGGATCAAAGGCGTGACCCATCCCGGGGACGACCACAGCGTGGGCTTCGGGCATTTCTGTGCTCGAGACACCAAGCGAAAAATGGAAAGGAATGAGGTGGTCGTTGCGTCCGTGGACAATAGCGAGAGGAACAGTGCTGACCACCCTCTTCGCCACGGAGCGGGGCGGCTCAGTCGGATTCCATTCTTGATAGATCCGCACATGGGTATGGCGTTCAGAGAACACCCGACCCAATTTGGTTCGGGCCAGAATGAACGTACCGAGTGCGCGGAGTCGAAACGGGATGCGCCAATCGGCTGGACTCGAAACCACGACGACTCCCGCCAATGTCGGGTCCGTCGCAGCGTAGGCAATTGCAGCTACCGCTCCCATGGAAGCACCGACGAGAGCGATACGGCCATGGCTAAGGCGTGCATGGGCTACAGCCGCGGCAACGTCATTTCGCTCCAAGTCGCCGAGGGTACAAAGCCCCCCGGACTCACCATGACCTCGGGCATCGTAAGAAAGAACATCGAGGGATCGAGCCCGGATGCATTCGGCCAGTCCAACGACGTGCGGGTGGTCCTTCGTCGCGGACAACCCGTGTACGAGGATGACCGTGGCCCGAGCTTCGCCTTCGCACGACCACGACCGGGTGGCGAGCTCGACACCGTCAGTCGTGAACAGCCGCGTGCCCTCAACGGGCATTTCGGACATTTCGCTCCCTTGGATCGACCAAAGAGGCGTCAAGCCTGCACGCGGTTGGACTTCACCAGCCGACCTACCCAAACCGGGCGTCTCCATTCGTTACCCTAGGGTGATCTGGCCTCCGTGGAATCGGGCTTCCAAATCGAGGACTCCTTCACCGCCGCCCCAGTGGCATCGCTACAGGCAGACGTGCTGCGAGCAATCCAAGACACCCGATCCCGAAACTGCACCAGAGAGCCCCTGTCGCTCTCGTACTTGGAGCAGCGTTGGCGACCGGTTCTCCGAGCGCGGTGGCGACGAACGTGGCATTTCTCTGCACAAATCCCTGCGGAGACTGAACCTATCTTCCGGTCATACCGTCGTACTGCCAAATGTCGGGGCTTCAGACCTCACTGCAACCGTCACCATCTTCGGCGGACGAGGCACCCGAGTCGACCTCAGTGGAACGAGCGGGCGCAACAGAAAGCGACGCGATCAGCGAGCTTCTGTTCAGGCAGAAACGAGTTTGCTCAGGCGCGTCAACGAATTGTCGAGGTGCTCGGGGGGGAACGGCGGCCAGTGGTCCTGTCGCTGCAAGACCTCCTCGGGTACGGCCGACCAATCGTACGAGAGGCTGACTTCGGCCTTCGACGGACCGAGCGGAGCCAGGTCGTAGCGCCAGATCCAGCCGCCGAAGGCAAGGTTGCCGTCGTCTGCGTCGTATCCCGGCTTCCAGGAGATGGCGTGCGGCGGATCGAACACCTCGACGCGGTTGGCCATTTCGTAGTCCCCATCCGGATGGTTGGGGTGGTACATGGCCATCCGGAAGATCTGCCCCGATGCCGTCAGGAGTTGGCGGCCGCGGGGATCTCGGACCCAGCCCGTGCCGTCAATCGCGGCGTGCTTCGCCGGGTCGACGAGGACCGCGAAGATCGCCTCGGCCGAGGTCTTGATGACAATGCTCGTGCTGATCGTTGCGCTCGCCACAGCTTTTCCCTCCCTTCTCCTGGTCGGACAAGACGAATCTCAGGCCTCATCTCAATGGGGCCGACGGTCCCCGGAAGCGCAGTAATCGGGGATCATGTGCGGGGGATGCGGTCTGTTTTGGGGAGTGGACCGATGTCGATCTGATCGAGACGGTGTTGTTACGAGAGATCGCGCAGGGCGGCGGCCAGCGGCTCGAGGACTCCGGGATCGAGGGGCGGTCGGAGGTAGACAATGCCCAGCCCGGCACCGACCTCGGCCAAGGCGGCGGCTTGATCGGCCGTGGCCTTTGGGTCGCCGGTGAAGATGACATGACTCGAGAGCAGGATCTCACTGGGTTCACGGCCGAGGTCTTCGCAGTGCTGGTGGAGGATCTCACGCTTGCGGGCAAAGTCCTCGGGCGTGCCACCCACGAAGTTCCAGTGCTGCGCGAATCGAGCTGCAGTGCGCAGCGTCCTCCTCTCGCCGCTGCCGCCGATGCAGAGTGGAGGGTGGGGGCGCTGTATCGGCTTGGGCTCGTTGCGGGCGTCGTCGAGTTGGTAGTACTGACCGTTGAGGGAGGTCGTCTCCTGTGAGAGGAGTCCGACGATCACCTCGCAGGCCTCTTCGAGGCGGTCGCTGCGCTGGGCCGGCGTGCCCAGCTCGATCCCGTAGGCCCCTGACTCCTCCTCGTTCCACCCGGCTCCGATTCCGAGTTCGAGACGTCCTCCCGAAACAATGTCGAGGGTGCTCGCCATGTTGGCGAGAATTGCAGGGTGACGATAGTGAACGCCGGTGACGAGAGTCCCCATGCGCAAGCGGGTCGTTGCCTGCGCGAGTGCGGTCAACGTGGTCCAGCCCTCCATGCAAGGCCCGGTGCTGTCGGAGAAGATCGGATAGAAGTGGTCGAAGGTCCAGCCCGACTCGAACAACTCGATGTCGTCCGCTGCCTTCCACACGGCGAGCATGTCGGCCCAGGTCGTGTCCTGCGGAGAGGTCTTGAAAGCGAAGCGCATGGGTCCACGATATGTCCGGACGGCTCGAAGCGCTCGATCGAGCGCTCGCCCCCTCTGAAAGAGTCTCTCGACTCATCGCATCTTCAGTCAGCGGGTCGTCCGATCGGGGAGAAGGTCTTGCGGCGTCGAAGGGGATGCTGAGGTGAGCCGGGCTCTTGCCTATTGTCCCTCAATGGGGAGACCTGAGATTTCAGGTATCCGAAAGCCCGGCCCCGTTCGCCTGCGTGATCGGACTCGGACCTACAGGTACGAGGTCCAGGGGGGCGGCATCAGCGGTAGGCGGTGATCTCGAGCTCCTTCTTGAAGTGGTGGAACGGCGAGCCCGGCCGGTAGTCCTGCGGGACATCGTCGATGGCGTCGTAGACAGCGACGTCGAAAACATTGGACGACCGGATGTCCTCTTCGATGGCGACCCCGCACAGTCGGAGCTCGGTGGCCGTGTCGAAGCAGTTCGCCAACAATACGACCTCGTCGCGCAGTTCTTCGTAGCGTTGGCGCGAGATGCGGCCGAGCAGCGTGTACTCGCAACTATTTGGCGAGACGCCGATTCGGCGACCGATCATGGCGTGGTGCCGCCCATCGTCAATGCAGTACAGGGTGAAATCGTCGGCCTCCAGGCATTCGCGGATCCGGTCGTGTCGTTCGTGGACCGGCAGGAGGTGCCACTGGATGTGGCGACGCTCCTTCATGGCCCACAGCGCGCCTGGTGGGATGGTGTGCTCGGGCTCGTCCTCCTCGAGGGGAGTCGAGATGTCATGCCCCACGAGAGGTTCCTGGGGCACCTCAAAGGTGGGGTCGATGATGATGTCGCCGGGCTTCGGTTGGCCGCCCTTGGCTGGCACGGCTTCTCCCCATTCGTGAACTTTTTCACCCTGCTCCCCGTCACCCTGACCCGTCATCGGTGCCCTCCCGTGCTCGCCGTGTGTCGTTCGGCTCAAACCTGGACCCTATCGGCAGCCGGACCCGTCAGGTGGCGCCCTCCCTGGATTGAGGCAGCCGCGGCCGATGAGGTCTGCTGATGCAATGACCTTCGAGGTTCTTCAGACAGGAGGCTGGAGCATGTGTGGTCGTCACGGACTCAAGGTCGGCGAGAGATCGGATGGGTCCTTGCGGGTCCGCATGAAGACCTGAGGCGCGAATCCCTTCTTGAACCTCGCGCTGAACATCTCACCACCTTGGGACGCCGCTTCGGCCTCGAGGCATTGGGTTCCGAGGTCGACTTGATCTGTCCCCTGGGGCCATAGGTGAAGTGCCGTGAAGAGCCGAAGGCGCAGGCTTTCATGACACCGGTGCATGGACGGGTGGCAGAGAAATCGAGGCATTTGCCTGCCGTTCCTCCGATGATCATCACAGCCACGCCGTCGCGCCGCCGCCGAGAGCAACGTTCAGGCCAACGAGGCCGAGGGCGGATGGGCGAAACGATGCCATGGTGCGTCGTCCCTGGGTATGCAGAGACGATCCGCCCGGACCCTGCCGTGGCCTTGTGCCGTTGACCTGGTCAAGCGGGCGCGGCAAGAACTGGCGTCGTCGATGCAACCGTCAAGCCCTCGGCCAACACGACTCATTTGACGTTACGGTCATGCCCTTCACGGTCGTGTCCTATCGAAAGGAGCGGGATGGAGCCGATCCCGGCGCTTGAGGTCAGCGGAGTG
Source organism: uncultured Acidimicrobiaceae bacterium (assembly GCA_963809715.1). Taxonomy (GTDB): domain Bacteria; phylum Actinomycetota; class Acidimicrobiia; order Acidimicrobiales; family RAAP-2; genus Bog-473. The sequence goes on from CAWEKO010000007.1 coordinate 218,841, forward strand.
CAGTTCGACGACACCGTCGATGTCGTCGTGGTCGGGCTCGGAGTCGCGGGGTCCTGCGCGGCCGTCGCAGCCCGGGAGGCCGGAGCGGACGTGCTGGCCGTTGAGCGGAGTGCGGAGTCCGGGGGCACGTCGGCGCACTCCGGCGGCCTTATCTATCTGGGAGGCGGCACGGCGCTCCAGATTGCCTGCGGCTACGAGGACTCCGTCGGCAACATGGCGGCCTTCCTGCGATCCGCGCTCGGACCTGGCGTGGACGACGATCGCCTCGACGCCTACTGCGAAGGGTCGCCAGAGCACTTCGATTGGTTGGTGTCGATCGGCGTGCCCTTCCGGGCGGCGTTCTGCGACGAACCGAACCGGGAGTCAGCCGATGACTCAGGTCTCGTCTTCAGTGGTGGCGAGGACACGTACCCGTTCGACGAGGTGGCGATTCCCGTGCCCCGCGGTCACAAGCCACAGTTCATCGACTCTGCCGGTGGGTTTCTGATGGAACGACTCGGAGCCGCCGTGTCGACCGCCGGCGCTCGCGTCGTGACCGACGCCCAGGCCCAGGCGCTCATCGTCGACGACGGGACCGTCGTCGGCGTGCAGGTGCGGTCCGCCGACGGCACCCGTGCCATTGGCGTGCGCGGCGGGGTCATCCTGGCGACCGGTGGATTCATCCACAACGAGGCGATGGTCGCCGAGCACTGCCCGCTGGCCCATGTGCCCGACGCGGTGTGGCGGATCGGCACCCCGAACGATGACGGTCGGGGGATCCTCCTGGGGGCCGGAGTGGGCGCCGCGACGACTCGACTCGATGTCTTCGAGTGCGCGTTGCCGCTCGCGCCGCCCCACCGCCTGGCCCGGGGGATCCTCGTGGACCGTGAGGGCAAGCGATTCATCAACGAGGACACTTACACCGGCCGCATCGGGCTTCATGCCCTCAGCGATCATGACGGTTTCATCTACATGATCACGGACGACGTGATTCACGAACAGAACCTTCTTGGGCTTCGTGTGAGCGCGGCCGCGGCCACACCCGAAGAGCTGGCGATGGACATCGGCGTGTCGCCGGACGGGCTTGCTCGCACGGTCCGGGAGTACAACGAGGCAGCAGCGCAGAGCGTGGATCCCGCGTTTCACAAGCGCTCGCCCTACCTGCAGCCCATTGGTGTCCCACCGGCCACGGGTATCGGTGCCATAGACCTGCGGGTCGACCACGGTGCCATCTATGCGACGTTCACGCTGGGCGGTCTGTCCACCGATCGCGAAGGAGCCGCACTGGATGGCGGCGGTCGACGGATCTCCGGTCTCTACGCAGCGGGGAGAACCGCCGCCAGCCTGGCCGCGCATCACTACGCCAGTGGCATCAGTCTTGGGGACGGGTCGTTCTTCGGCCGGCGCGCCGGTCGCCATGCAGCGCACCGTGCCAAAAAGGCGCACTCCTCGTCGAGTTAGTTCATCGGTCACGGCCCTTCCCCGGGGTCCCAAACCGAAGTGTGGAACGGATTCGGGTTGGACCCGATGGTCCAAGGAGAGTCGTACCTGTGCGGGATCTCAGTCGAACGTCAGCTGCAGCACCTCCGTCAACTCCCGGAGCGCCTCATTGGTGTCCGTGACCTTGATGGTGTGCATCCCGAGGGCCCGAGCCGGCTTGAGGTTGACCCCCAGATCATCGAGGAAGACACATTCTTCGGGCTTCACATCGAGGGCGGAGCAGGCCAGTTCATAGAAGCGGGGGTCGGGCTTGCGCACACCCAGAGTCCGGGACTCGAGCACGGCGTCGAAGAGTCGGTACACGGCGGCGACCTCGGCCGAGACCTCTGCTTCGGCCGATCCGAAATTGTTCGTCAGACACGCCGTCTTGTACGTCGCCCGACACGTCCGGATGGCCGCCACCATCTCGGGTCTGATCTGGCCGGCCAAGCGTTCGAGCACCGCTCGGCCGTCCAGGTCATGCCCGAGAGCGCTGGCCTCACCCGACCACAGCACGGCGAACGTGTCAAGGTCCACCTCGCTTCGTTCCAAACGGGCCCAGGCATTGTCGTCCGGATTCGTGGCATTGACGGTGCGGATAAAGCCTGGCGGCAGTCCCCGCTCCTTTTCGAGAAGGGCGAACGCGTCGAACGGGCTCGACGAGATGACCCCGCCGAAATCGAACAACACCGCTCGTACTGCCATACATGCCCCCTCGTCGAGACCGGCACCAAGTTTCGCAGGCGTGCAGCTTCTCGGTTTCAAACGGGATGACCCGGCACGGTTCGGGCGAACAGCAGAATCGAGAGTCGGTCGGTCCGCCCGTTCACCGGCGGTGACGGTGATGACGTCATCGACCGGGCCTGGCGGGCCAGAGAGAAGGTGCAACCGTCCCGTCAGCGCGCCGGCGTCTTGGCAACGCCCCTCCTGTGCTCGACCACCCGGCTGAGGCGCGCCGCCGCCGGCGTCGTGAACAGGAACAAGACCCAGACGTATTTGGCCTCAGCGGCGGCGGTCCAGGCCAGGATGAGGGAGAGCCCGATGATGCCGAGCACCAGCGCCACCCGGATGCGCGAGGTGAGTTCGTCGTGCGGTGACCGGAGCTCGTCATTCACGAGGTGGTGGTGTGCCGCATAGATGACGATCCACTGGCTGGCCAGGCTGATCAGAGCCAGGTTCAGGGCGAACAGCGTGATGGCCACCGGGTTGCCCCCGAAGCGCCCGATGAGGTCCGAGGTGAAGGGCATCAGGGTCAGCGCGAGCAGGAAACCGAAGTTGCGCCAGGCCAGACCCTCGCTGTGGCCCCGCATGTTCCGCATCGCCCTGTGATGGACGAGCCAGAACTGAGCGATGATGAGGAACGACACCAGGTAGCTCGTGAGCTCCGAACCGTCGACGTTGAGCGCGTGCCACAGCTCCTTCGCCGAATTCGTGTTCGTCAACACCGTGCTCGCCGGAACCTGGAGCTGGAGGACGAGGAGGGTCAGCGCAATGGCGACCACGCCGTCGGTCAGCGCCAGCAGGCGGTCGATGCCCGGGATGTTCGTGTCTTCCGGCTCGGCCACCGCGCAGAGCATGGCAGATGCCCCCATCCGAAACGGGGAATTCCCGCCGCCCGGTGCTCATCCGGATCCCCCGGGGCGCGGGCGCCGGGCCATCATGATCACGCCAGGTGGGAGTGGTGTGCACAAGCAGAGTGACCTCGTGACGGACTCCCGAGCCAGTCGGTGGTTCAGATGAAGTCGGATCCGCCGTCCACGTTGACCGAGGCGCCGGTCACGTAGCCGTTGCGCCGCGACACCAGGTACGCCGTGATCGTGGCCACCTCGTCGGGCAGTCCGGCCCGGCCCACGTCTGCGGGCTGGTGGAAGTGCTCGTCGATCCAGTTCATGACGTCGTGCGGATCGGTCGGGTCCTTGTTCTCGGCCGCGAAGATCTCCCGCAGATTCTCCGTGAAGCTCGCGGTGACGATGGTGCCCGGACAGATCGTGTTGACCAAGATGCCCTCGGGGGCCAGCGACTTGGCCAGGTTCTTCGAGATGCTCGAGACCGCCGACTTGGCCGCCGTGTAGGCGACGATCAGCGGGCTCTGGCGCTGCACCGAGTGCGCCGAGAAGATGGCGATGCGGCCCCATTCGGCGGCCCGGATCGAGGGCAGCGCCGCCCGGACGCTGCGCACGCACGCCATGGTGCCGAGGGTGAACGCCTCGTCCCATCCGGCGTCGTCGAGCTCCTCGAAGCGCCCGGCCCCGGGGCCGATGGTGTGGACCAGGATGTTGAGCGCAGGCCAGCGTCGCGCCACCTCCGCGAACCCGCCCTCGATCGACGACGCGTCGGTCATGTCCACCGAGATCCCCAAGGCTTCGGGTGCGCCGGCGGCCAAGAGGGTCTCCACCGTCTCGTCGAGGGCCTGTTGCCCTCGGGCCATGACGGCGACCCGGACGCCGTCGGCGGCCAGCACCTCGGCCACGGCCCGGCCCATGCCCTTGCTCCCCCCGGTCACGACCGCGGTCGCGTCAGTAAGTCCGAGATCCACGCTGGTCAGCCTCCTCGCTGGTTCGTCAGGTCCTCAGGCGCCGGCGTCGTAGGTCGCCAGGTAGCGCGCGAAGCGCTCCCGCACCTGGTCGGCGTCGAGGCCGAAGTCGGACAGCTCGTAGCTGTGGCGCCCGTGGGCTCCCGGCTCGTGCCCGCTGGCCCAACGACGCACGGCCTCGTCGGTGGCGTCGGTGAACTCCAGCCCGATCTGCTCGTAGGCCGGGGCCAGCGCTGCGATGGGGTCGCGCTGCAGGTCGGCGAAGGCCACGTCGGCGAAACGGTCGTCGCCCATACGGTCCCGGAAGTCCATGGCCCGGGAGATGCCCTGAGCCCAACGGTCCAGCTGTTCGGCTCCGAGCTCCACGGCGTCGTCGCGATCGCTGCTCCAGCCTCGGATGTAGTGGATGAGGCTGCAGACCGAGCCCAGCACCGCCGCCGGGTCGCGGTGGCTCCAGAGGAACTTGGCGTCGGGGTAGGACTCGAGCAGCGCGTCGAGGGCGAACATGTGCACCGGCGTCTTGAGGTGCCACAGCCGGGGCGGGCAGTGCCACTGCAGGAGGCGCAGCACGCGCCGGTGGTACTCGTAGGTGACGCGCATGTCGCACTCGGTGACCCACTCCATGTAGCCGGGGACCCGAGCCATGCCGTCGAAGTGGACCGTGCGGAAGGTCATGCCCATCAGGTCCTGGCACTCGGTCGGCGTCGTCGCCTCCTCGTGGTGCATGCTCGCCATGAGCGGGTACATCTCGTGCATCATCGCCAGTCCGGCCTCGGTCTCTGCGATGCGCGGGTCGCTGTGCTGCGTTGCCTCCTCCGGGGGTGGGCAGGGCGAGCTCGACTCCCACAAGCGCAGCGAGCGGAACTGCGGATCGGCCGCCACCAGCTGGCTCAGCGCGGTGGTGCCGGTGCGGGGGAGCCCGATGACGAAGACGGGGCCCTCGACCCGCTGCTGTGCGATCTCGGGGTGGTTGCGGTATGTCTCCTCGATGCGCAGACGCGACGAGAGCAACATGACCAGGCGCACCTGCTGGACCATCTCGCCCACCTCGGTCAGGTCGGCCTCGCTCGTTCATGGAGGCGATCAGCCGCTCGAGACCCTCGCGGTGCGTGCCGTCCCCGAAGTCGTCGAGGCCGGTTTGTTGGCGGGCCTCGTCCTCGAGCGCGCCGGGTCGCAGGGTCATCGGGTGAACCGCGTGCTCACGGCCACGCGACGCGCCGCCAGCGCGGCCTGCCGTTCCTCGGGCCCGACCCGACGGGTCTCGGGGGGCAGCGTGCCCAGGACGTCTCCGAGGGGCAGGACGTGGGTCGATGGCACCGGCGCGGTGGCGGTGCGCACGCAGCGCAGGATCATCGGCCCGGCGCTGTGGCCGGCCGTGTCGAGCCAGTTGGCCACGCCGGGGTCCTCGTGCGCCACGACGACGCGCACCATCCCGTCCTCGTCCACGTCGGCTTGGAAGCCGTTCAGGCTGCTCTGGTGGGCCGCATAATCGATGGTCTCCCACCACGGGTTCCCGAGGGAGTAGCTCCAGTAGAGGCCCTCGGGCGGGGGCACCTCGAGCAGGAGCGCTTCGCCGGGGGCCAGTTGCCACGACCCGATGACAGGGCGGTTCTCCGCGGCGGCGCCCATCGCCGTGCCGTCGAGCGGTGGTAGGAAGCTGTTCGGGGTCTCGGGGTTGGAGAAACCGAGGAAGAACTCGAGGTTGCCTTCAATGAAGTCACCGAGGGCGACCATCTGGCGGGCCACCACCGCGCGTGGGTCCTCGACCGGCCTCGACGTCCGCTCCGCCGGGGGGCCGATGCGCTCGATCGAGAGGGAGGAGGCGACCTCGGTGTCCCAGTCGTAGAAGAAGTGACGGATCACGAGATTCGAGGCGTCGTCGGCCAGAGGGAGCCAGTTGCCTTCGTGCTCCTGGGGCGAGAGGACCAGGTCCACCTCGCCGCCGGGACCGAGATCGAGCTCGTCGAGGAGCACGTTGGCCGAGGACGCCATGCCGGCCATGGACTGGAGGCCGACGTAACGCGCCGTGCCCCTGTTGCCCCACATCCGGTATGACTCACCCGGCCGCAGGGAGGCGCCGGTGTAGATGCAGTCGGGGCAGTCCATGCCCCACTTGTAGACGTTGTCCACGCCCGAGACCTTGAGGGCGACCACCGCGTCCGGGTCCGCCCGCAGGCCGGCGTCGAGGCCGAGGCCGAGCAGGACGAGCAGATGGCGGAAGCCCGCGGCCACGTCGACCGCGTTGTCGGGCCTGCCGTCGGCCACCACCATCTCGGACGATCGGCGCAGGGCGTCGAAGAGGTGCGACAACGCCCGCCCCGAGAGGAGGTCGTCCGCCGTGGCGTCGCCGGCTCGTGCCGCCTCCCCGACGGAGAACGGCATCCACGACGGGTTTTGGAACGACGTGCTCACCCGCGCCCCCACCCGTTGGCCATCCGGTGCTCCACGTTCATCTGCCACCCCCGGCTCGACTCGGCCGGGTCATGCTGACCCGACGCCGGCGGAAACGTCAACCCGACGGGTCCGCCGCGACGCCGGCAGACGGCGGGTCCGGCCACTGACAGGTCGGGTGTCGGCGCGTCGCGTGCGCCCGGGATGTCGCGTTGACGACGGGAGGAAGGCGAGAGCGGGCCCGCCTGAATGTCGACGAGCGCTGGGTCGCCCTGTTGCGCAAGCACATCGACTCGACGGCCCAACTGCCGATCCGGATCTCGCTGGGGCTCGTGATCCCGCTCGTCTGTGTCGCCCTCGAGCTGAGCCTCGACGTCCTGCTCGGCGAATTCGCGGCGGGGATACCGCGGACCCCGCCGATCCCTGCGGCCCAGGACCCGGCGGGGGAGTGGGTCAGGCCGGTGGAGCCTCCGGGCCGCCCGCCAGGTTGGTCACTGCCTCGTTCACCGTCGAGAAGAACCGCTCCTCGCCGATGCGCTCGAGCAGACCACTTCGCCGCATCGTCTCGCGCAGATGGTCGCCCGCTCGGGCCACGCCGAAGGCGATGTGCTTGCGTGAGCAGGCGTCGAGGACCCGTCCGAGCGCACGCGATCCGGTGAAGTCCACGTCGGCCATTCCGATGGCGTCGAGCACGAGGATCCTCGTCGTGCCGGGCGCCCGCGCCACGGCGTCGGCCATCTGCTCGCGGAAATTGGTCGCGTTGGCGTACCAGAGGGGACTGGCGAAGAGGACGGCCAGCACCCCGGTCTGCTGGGCCGCGTCATGGTCGGCCTGGAGGGGGGTCCAGCTGGTCGTCCCCGCCACACGGCCGAGGATGGCCAACTGGGACTGGGCACTCCGGCGGATCCGGTCGAGCATGGCCAGCACGACGGCTACCGCGATCCCCTGCTCTACTCCGACGAGCGCCACCGTGAGGAGCGTGACCAAGGCCAGCGAGAACTCGAGCAGGGAGAAGCTGGCGATGGCCGAAAGGTCGTGCAGGTTGAAGAGCCGCCCGGCCACGAAGATCAAGATGGCGGCCAGGGTGGCCAACGGGACGTCCTTGAAGATCTCGGCGAAGGGAATCAGGAGGATGATCACCACGGCGGCGCCCAGGGGGCCAGCCTGGGTGCGGCCCCCCGCGGCGGCCACCGCACCGGTGCGCGGCGGGCTGGCGTCGACGGGGAACGACCCGGACAGGCCGGCCAGCACGCTCCCGCCCCCGACGGCGAGGAAGTCGCGCCCGGCGTCGACGTCGTAGCCGCCCAGGTCGGCGAAGGCCCGGGTGGTGGCAGCCGTCTGGGTGACCACCACCAGGGCGACGACCGCCGCCAGCGGGGCCAGGCTCTGCACCGTCGACCAGGACAGGCCGGAGAGGCCGAGGTGCGGCGCCCCCGTCTTGATCGTGCCGAGCACGGGGACACCGTGGGCCTCCAGGTCGAGGGCGGCCACCAGCGCGGTTGAGAGGACCATGCCGATAAGCGCACCGGGGATGCGCCGGTCGATGCGTTCGGCCACGACGAGCAGGGCCAGTACGCCGAGCCCGATGGCCAGGGCCCAGCCATTGGTCTGTCCCAGATGGGTCAGGACGTAGCCCACCCGGTTCTGGTTGGAGCCGGCGGTCGGGGGGAGCCCGAAGAAGTCGGGCAGCTGGTGGGCCACGATGATCAAGGCGACCCCGCAGAGGAACCCGGTGATGATCGGCGCGGAGAGGAATTCGGCGATCCAGCCCAGCCGCAACACGCTGACCAGGGCCACGAAGATGCCCACCATGACGGCGAGGATGGCCACCTTCTGCGCGTACTCGGGGCTGCCGCTCAGGGCCAGATGGGCCACGCCGGCCGCGAAGAGCGGCGCGATGGTCGAGTCGGCACCGACCGACATCTGTGGGTTGGAGCCGAGCAGGGCGAAGACGACCGTGCCGGCCACGAACGCGTAGAAGCCTGTGATGGGGGGCATCCCGGCCAGCCGGGACGTAGCCAACTGCTCGGGGACGGCGATGACGAGCAGGGTCAGCCCCGCCACCAGGTCGGCGCCGACCGACGAACGCCGATAGCCGCGGAGCGACGGAAAGAACATGGGCCGCGGCATGGGGGGCCATCTTCGCCCAGCCGGCCGGTCCGCCCGATGGACCCAATTGACCGATGGACCTAATTCAATTGTCTAGTGTCGAGCCGACTGCCGGGGCGCCGGGGCGGCCGCCGTCCGCGACCGCTCCAAGGAGGCCCGACGATGAGCGACTATCCCTACGCCGACCGCTTCGCCATCAACCGCGCGTTGCCCGAGCACGGCATGACGCGCCAGCAGGTGCTCGAAGAGCTGCGCACCATGGCCACGGAGGAGGACGCCTTCTGGGAGACGGGCAAGTGCTCGGGGACGATGTACTGCGGTGACCACGAGCACTACCACTTCATGAACGAGGCCTTCGGCCTGTTCGCCCACGTCAACGTCCTTCAGCGCGACATGTGTCCGAGCGCCACCAAGTTCGAGGCGGAGATCATCGCCATGACCCTCGGCCTGCAGTCGGGCGCGGCCGCCTCGGCGGTCGGCGACGAACCGTGCGGGTTGGTCACGACCGGGGGCACCGGGAGCATCATGCACGCGGTTCTGGCCTACCGCGAGTACGCCGCGCAGAGCCGCGGCGTGACCCGGCCCAACCTGATCAAACCCGAGACCGCCCACCCCGCCTTCGACAAGGCCTGCCACCTCTTCGGGGTGGAGCTCCGGAGGGCCCCGGTCGATCCCGTCACCACCCAGGTCGACGTCGACTGGGTGCGCGCCCATGTCGACGAACAGACGGTCGCCATGATCGGCTCGGCCTGCAACTACGGCTACGGCACCGTCGATCCCATCGCCGAGCTGTCGGACCTCGCCCTCGAGCGCGGCATCGGCCTGCACGTCGACGGCTGCCTGGGCGGGTTCATCCTGCCTTTCGGCCGCGAGCTCGGCTACGACATCGAGGCGTTCGACTACGCGGTTCCCGGGGTGACGTCGATCTCGGCCGACACCCACAAGTACGGCTACGCCTTCAAGGGCTCGTCGGTCCTCACCTTCCGCACCAAGGCGCTGCGCAATGCGCAGTACTTCTACCTGACCGACTGGAGCGGGGGGAAGTACACCTCGCCCGGCATGGAGGGCTCGCGTTCGGGCGGCCTCATCGCTGCCACGTGGGCCGCCATGGTCCAGATCGGGCACGCCGGCTACCTCGACTACGCCCGGCAGATCTTCGAGACGTCCGTCGCCATGCAGGACGCCGTCACCTCGCACCCCGAGCTCCGCCTGGTGGGCAAGCCCACCTTTCTCTTCTCCTTCACCGCGGACGACTTCGACATCTACCACGTGAACGATTTCATGCGGACGAGGGGATGGCGCTTCAACGGCCAGCAGTACCCCAACGCGCTGCATATGGCGGTCACCCGGCCCCAGACCCAGGCCCAGGTCGTGCCCGAGTTCGTCGCCGACCTGGCCGACGGCGTCGCCTACGCCAAGGCGCACGCCGGCGAGGCGCCCAAGTCGGGTGCCATCTACGGCGGCGTGGCCGGCGGCATGACCGAGGAGGCGGACGAGTTCATCCGGGCCGTGATGGCCGACATGCTCGACGGCCAGTCCGCACTGCCCGCCCCGTGAGCCCGGCCGCGGTGCCGGGCGCCCCGATCGAGTGGGTCGCCGGTTGCCTCGCCGCGCAGCAGGCGTTGTCGGCCGACCTGGCCGGGCTGACCGACGACGTGGCCCGCGGGCCGAGCCGACTGCCGGACTGGAGCGTCGGCCACCTGCTCACCCACATCGCCCGCAACGGCGACAGCGTGGTGTGGCGTCTCGAGGGTGCCGCCCGGGGTGAGCTGCGCGATCAGTATCCCGGTGGTCTCGAGCAGCGCCGCGCCGACATCGAGGCCGGGGCCTCCCGCCCGGCCGCCGCGCTGGTGGCGGACGTGGTCACGAGTGCCGACACAGTGGCGCGGGTCATTTCCGAGCTGCCCGACGAGGCCTGGGACGCGCCCTCGCGCACGTCGCGCGGCGTCATCGAGGACTCGCGGGACTGTGTGTTCTCGCGTTGGCGGGAGGTGGCCGTGCACCACGGCGACCTCGGCTTCGGGGTGGTGCCGTTGCCGGCGCCGCTGGTGGAGGAGTGGTTGGCTCGCGAGCTGCCCCGCCTCAGCCAACGGACCGACCCGGCTCAGCTCCTGGCCTGGGTCATCGGGCGGGGCGCCGCGCCCGCACTCAGCGTCTGGTGAGGGTTACCCCGAGATGAAGGCGTTGCCCGCCCGGTCCACCGCGACGCAGTAGGTCGTGGTCGGGCAGGAGATTGCCGTGAGTCCATGGCCCTTGTCGATGGTGGCGCCCGGGCTCCAGGTCGAACCGTTCCAGCCGAAGACCCGGCCGACCGCGTCCACGGCGCGACAGAAGGTGCTCGTCGGGCACGACACGCCGGTGAGGCCCGCTGCGTCGGTGCCGGTCACCACCGGTTCGCCGGCGATGGACTGGGGTGACGAGAAGGTCGTCCCGTTCCAGGTCAAGACGGCGCCGCCGCTGTCGACCAGGACGCAGAAGGTCGTCGTGGCGCAGGAGACCGCATTGAGCTGGGCCTGGCTGTCGGCGTCGCCCGGCTGGGCCCACCGGCTGCCGTCCCACAACGAGGGACCGCCCTCGGCGGCCACGCAGAACGTGGGGGAGACGCAGGAGATCTGGTTGGCCGCCCCCCAGGCCCCGAGGTTGCCGCTCCAGCTGGCGCCGCGCAGGGCGAATGAGTTCCCCTCGCCGTCGATCGTGATGCAGAAGCTGGGGCCGGTGCAGTCGACCGCGGTGAAACCCTGAGCGGCCTCGATGGTGGTGGGCGCCCGCCAGCCGGTGCCGTTGTAGAGCGCCACTTCGTTGAGGCTGGGCGCGGCGGCGCAGAAGGTGGTGGTCGGGCACGAGAGATACGAGACGCCCGCGGGCGCCGGGTTGGGCACGGCCGGACCGAGCGCGCTGACCTGGGTGGAGTCGAGCCGGTAGGTCAGCCCTTTGGACGAGCCCATGAGGCAGGTCTGGGCGGACGGACAGGACACCGCAGTGAGGGTGGTCCCCGGTGCGACGCGGACCGCGCCCGACCAGATCCCCACCACCGCGTTGCCGGCCGCTTCCGTCGAGGAGGTGGTGGAGCGCTGCGACGTGGTTGTCGTCGTGGTGGCCCCCGATGTGGAGGGGCTGGAACTGCATGCGCCGGCCAGCAGCGCCGTGAGGACGAGCGTCAGGGTGACAGCGGGCGTCCGTCCCCGCACAACTAGTGAACCGCGAGCCCGTTGGCCTCGAGGGCTCGGTGGCGTGACCAGGTGTCGAGGACGATGAGCGTCTTCGTGCCGGTCACCCGGCCCCGTCGGCGCAGCTGCTCGATGACCTGCCCCAGTCGTTCGACGTCGGGGACCTGGAGCCAGACGAGCGCGTCGGGATCGCCGGCCGTGGTGAACACCGCTTGGACCTCGGAGAGCTGCATGGCCGTTTCCTGAATCTCGTTCAGGTCGGCGGTGCCGGCGAAGCGCACCTCGGTGAAGGCCTGGATCGGTCGCCCGGCCTTGCGGTGGTCGACCACGACGGTGTAGCCGGCGATCACTCCGGTGCGTTCCAGACGCTCGATTCGACGTGTCACGGCCGATGCAGAGAGCGAGACCTGCTCGCCGATGTCGGCCATGGTGCGCCGCGCGTTTTGCGACAGCAATTCGATGATCTGATGATCAATCGGATCAAGTTCCTCGGTTCCCATGTCGCTAAGCCTAACGAAGCGACCATCTCTCGCACATTCAGTGCACGCGAAGATTGGTTGTTGTGGCTCCGTTGCGCCAAAGGGCCGGTTCTCAGGACTCTTTGCGATGCACGGACACTGCGTAACTCTCAGCTTGCGTGAAGGGGAGCCGGTCCCAGGTGGACCAGCGGACTTCGAGTTCGAGCCCGGCCTCCTCGGCCAGGCGGTCGTGTTCGGGTGGCCCGAATCCTCCCGGTTGTAACGAGTAGCCGGCGATCAGGCGGCCGCCCGGTTCCAGCCAGCGCGCTGCGTTGGCGAGGACCCGCCCCTCGCTGCCCGGCTCCACGAAGATCAGCACGTTGCCCGCCATCACCACGAGGTCGAAGGTGCGCCCGACGTCGAGCACGGGGTCGGCCAGGTCCCCCTCGATCCAGCGTACGTCCGGCCCTTTCCTCCGGGCCGCTTCGAGCATGGCCGGGTCGACGTCGAGCCCGACCACCTGGCGACCTCGCCGGTGCAATTCGAGCGCCACCCGCCCGGTCCCACAGCCGGCATCGAGCACGGACGCGGGATCGTAGGAATCGACCAGCGCGGCCTCACCGTGCACGTCGACGCCTGCGGCCTCGAGCCGCGTGAAGCGGGCGTCGTAGCCGGCGCCCTTGGGCACGTCGCTGTCGCGCCAGCGGTCGGACACCGGTCGTCGGTCTCGAGCCCGGGTCGACTAGGGCGTGCCGGGGACGGTGGCGGCGGTGGCCGTGAGGACGGTGGTCGAGCGAATGCGCACGAGCCAGACGGTAGCTGCCTGCCACCCCAATTGCAGCCAATTGCTGCTGGGTAGGGTTGCTCTTGTGTGTCTCCTGGTCATGGCCTGGCGCGTGGCGGCCTCCGAACCGCTCATCGTGGGAGCCAATCGCGACGAGCTGATGGAGCGGCCGGCCACGCCCATCACCGTCCTCGCTTCCTCCGCTCCGCGTGTGCTGGGCGGACGTGACGAGCAGTCCGGCGGCACCTGGCTCGCCGTCAACGAGCACGGGGTCTGCGCCGGCCTGACCAACCAGCCCCTGGGCGACGCCAAGGATCCGTCCAAACGCTCCCGCGGCGAGCTGCCCCTCGCCCTGGCCCGGCACCGCACCGCCACCGCCGCCGTCGAGGCTCTCGTCGCCGACTACCGCCCCGCGGACTACAACGGCTGCTGGCTCATGGTCGGTGACCGCTCCTCGTTGTGGTTCGTCGATTTCACGGACACCGGCGGCGGCCCGGCCCGGGCCACCGCCCTGGCGCCCGGCATCCATGCCCTCGAGAACCGGGCCCTGGGCCAGCCCTCGGCCAAGATCGACCTCGTCCGGGCCGCCCTGGGGGACCCCCGGCGGGGCGACGCCATCGACGCGGCCTTCCGCACGGTGCTGGCCGACCATCGCGTCCCCGAGGACGACGAGCGCCCCAACTCCGCCAACTGCGTGCACCTCGACACGTTCGGGACCCGGTCCTCCTGTCTGGTCCGGGTGGGAGCCGCCCCCTCCGTGCCCCGCATGTGGGTCGCTCCGGGCCCCCCGTGCACGACGTCCTACGAGGACGTCAGCGCGCTGTGGGAGCGCGTCGAGCCGGCGGGGTGATCCTCAGCCGCGCACGAGGGGCTTGTAACGGATGCGGTGGGGCTGGTCGGCCTCCACGCCCAGGCGGGCGTGCCGGTCGGCCTCGTAGTCGCTGAAGTTCCCCTCGTACCAGCGGACCACCGAGTCGCCCTCGAAGGCCAGCACGTGGGTGGCGATGCGGTCGAGGAACCAGCGGTCGTGGCTGATGACCACCGCGCAGCCCGGGAAGCCGGCCAACGCGTCCTCCAGCGCCCGCAGCGTGTCGACGTCGAGGTCGTTGGTCGGCTCGTCGAGCAGGAGTACATTGCCCCCGCTCGAGAGCACCTTGGCCAGCAGGACGCGGTTGCGCTCGCCGCCCGACAGTTCGCCCACCTTCTTCTGCTGGTCGCTGCCCTTGAACCCGAAGCCCGCCACGTAGGCCCGGCTGTGGAGCTCGCGGCCGCCCACGACCATGCGGTCGACCCCGCCGGTGATCTCCTCGAACACCGTTGCGTCGCCGGCCAGCGTGTCGCGGGACTGGTCCACGTACGCCAGGCTGACCGTGGCCCCGACGGTCAGCGTGCCGCCGTCGGGTGCCTCCTCGCCCACCATCATGCGGAAGAGGGTGGTCTTGCCGGCGCCGTTCGGGCCGATCACGCCGACGATGCCACCCGGGGGCAGAATGAAATCGAGGTCGTCGATGAGCAGCCGCTCGCCGAACCCCTTCACCACGCCGGCCGCGTCGACCACCTGGTCGCCCAGGCGTGGACCGGCCGGGATGGAGAGCTCGACCTTGTCGGCGCGCCGTTCGGCCGATTCGGCCTCCGCCACCAGCTCGTTGTAGGCGGTGATGCGGGCCTTGCCCTTGCTCTGCCGGGCCCGCGGCGACATGCGGATCCAATCGAGCTCGCGCTCGAGCGAGGCCTGGCGCGAACGGTCCGCCTTCTCCTCGGCGGCCAGGCGGGCCTGCTTCTGTTCCAACCAGGAGGAGTAGTTGCCTTCCCAGGGGATGCCCGCCCCCCGGTCGAGCTCGAGGATCCAGCCGGCCACGTTGTCGAGGAAGTAGCGATCGTGGGTGACCGCCACCACGGTGCCCGGGTAGTCCTGCAGCGTGCGCTCGAGCCAGGCCACCGACTCGGCGTCGAGGTGGTTGGTCGGCTCGTCGAGCAGCAGGAGGTCAGGCTTGGAGAGCAGAAGGCGGCACAGCGCCACCCGGCGCCGCTCGCCGCCCGAGAGCGTGGTGACGTCGGCGTCGCCGGGGGGCAGGCGCAGAGCGTCCATGGCGATCTCGAAGGTGCGGTCGAGGTCCCAGGCGCCCGCCGCGTCGATCTTGGTCTGCAGGTCGGCCTGCTCGGCCAGGAGGGCGTCGATGTCGGCGTCGGGCGAGCCGAACGCCGCGCAGACCTCGTTGTAGCGGTCGACCAGCGCCTTCACCTCGCCCACGCCCTCGGCGACGTTGCCGGCCACGTCCTTGTCCGCGTCGAGCTGGGGCTCCTGGGGCAGGTAGCCGACGGTGAAACCCGGCGTGAGCCGGGCCTCGCCGCTGAAGCCGTCGTCGTCGCCGGCCATGATGCGCAGCAGCGAGGACTTGCCCGATCCGTTGGAGCCGATCACGCCGATCTTCGCGCCGGGATAGAAGGACAGGTTGATGCCTTTGAGCACTTCGCGGTCGGGCGGGTAGAAGCGTTTGAGGCCGCGCATGGTGTAGATGAACTGGGGCGCCATGGCGACCAGTGTGCCCCACGGGCCGCGAGTGCGATGATCGTCCGGCGCCACCGGACTGTCACCCGAGGTGCCGGGAACGAAAGGGGACCACGTGGCCAGCGCAGCACCGAACATCCTGCTCGTCATGTCCGACCAGCACCGGGCCGACATGATCGGCTGTGCGGGCGACGCCAGCATGCATACGCCGACGCTCGACCGGCTGGCTGGAGAAGGCGTGCGCTTCTCGCGCGTCTCGTGCCAGGGCCCGCTCTGCATGCCCTCGCGGGCCTCGTTCATGACGGAGCGCTACGTGCGCGACCACGGCGTCTACACCAACTGGGAAGAGATCTCGCAAGACTGCCCGACCTACACCAAGGCCCTGCGCGAGGCGGGCTACCACACCTCGCTCCTGGGCAAGGCCCACCTCTACCGCGACGAGATCATCACCGTCGACCACATCGACGACATGGCACCGCGTCTGCAGGCGTTGGGCTTCGCCGAGGTCTTCGAGACCGGCGACAAATTCATGGGCAAGAAGCCATCGCGCTACACCGACTTCCTGGCCACGCAGGGCCTGCTCGAGACCTACCGGCGGCACATCGCCGACCGCAGCTACCAGGGGGAGAACGAGGACGGGCGCAACGCCACCAAGACCGTGCCCATGTGGGACGCCACCCCGATGCCCCTGCCCCTCTCGGCCTACGTCGACACCTGGCACGGGACCGAGGCCGTCCGCTGGCTCGAAGCGTACGAGCGGCCCGAGCCCTTCTTCCTGTTCGTCGGGTTCCCCGGGCCGCACGACCCCTGGGACGCGCCGGCCGAGGCGGTGGCCCGCTACCGCGACGTCGACATCTCCATGCCCGCGTCGACCACCCGCCCGACCCTCGAGGGGACCGGCCGCTACGAGCACCTGCTCAACGCGTTCTTGGGCTTGGCGGACACGTCGACCATGTCCGAGGACGCCATCCGCGACATGCGGCGGGCCTACGCCGCCGACATCTCGGTCATCGACCACGCGGTGGGCCTCATGCTCGATGCGCTCGAGCGCAAGGGCCTCCTCGACAACACCTGGGTCATCTACACCACCGACCACGGCGAGATGGCGGGCAACCACGGCCTCATGTCCAAGTGCGTCCTCTACGAGCAGGCGGTGCGGGTGCCCCTGATCATCCGGCCCCCCGGCGGGTGCGCGCCCCGGGTGGTCGACTCGCTCGTCGAGCAGCTCGACGTCCCGGCCACCGTGCGGGCGGTGGCCGACGCCCCCGACCTCCCGGCGAGCGTGGGCCAGTCCCTCCTCGAGTGCGTGCGCGACGGCGCCCCCGGCCCCGCCCACCCGGTCGCGGTCAGCGAGAACTGGGGCTTCGCCTGCTTCGAGACCGAGCGCCACAAGCTGGTGGTCGACGAGGACGCCCTGGCGCCGTGCCAGCTCTTCGACCTGGCCGAGGACCCGACGGAGGACCACAACCTGCTGGCCGACCCCGCCTCGGCCGCCGTGGTCGACGAGCTCATGGCGACCCACGTGCGCCCGTTCTTCGCCACCCCGCCGGCGCGCCCGCACCCGAGCATCTTCACCGGCGGCTACGACACCTGAACCTGAACCTGAACCGGAACCTGAGCCCGCCGCGCCGGTGGGCGGCGGAACCGGGCGGCCGCCTCCGCCAGGAGCCAGGCCTCTACGTCAGCTCGAGCGTGGCCCGGATCGGCCGGTGATCGGAGCCGGCGTCGGGCAGGACCTCGCCCGAAAGCGCACGGAGCGCGCCCCGCGTCACGATGTGATCGATCTGGCTGTGCGGGGACCATGAGGGCCAGGTGCGGCCCACGACGGCTCGATGCCAACCGGGCAGGAAGAAGCGGACCAGCGGACCCCACGTGTTCATGTCGCCCGAGAGCACCGCGTCGGGCCGGGCCTCGGTGCGCAGGATGCGCCGCAGGTCGGCCCAGGTCCGGTGCGAGCCGTGGGGGATGTGCGGCATGTGCGTGCCCACCACCGAGACCGGCCGGCCCGCCACCGTGAGGTCCACCACCAGCGCGGCCCGGCGCACCCCGTCTGCCCGCAGCTGGCGTAACGGCAGGACCTTGGTCGCCTCGATCGCCAGTGCGGGCCGCGCCAGCACGGCGATGCCCCACGTCCCCGGTTCGGCCTCTTGCCAGCGGGCCAGCGCCTGCACCTTGGCCGGCTGGGGTCGCAGGCCGTCCATGTAGAGGGCCCGCTTGGTGTCGGAGAACGAGGGCTGGGCGATCCACGAGTCGCCCGCCGCCGCCTGCGGCCGGATGCGCCGGCCCTGGCCGAGCACGTGGGTGAACACGGTGTAGCCCAGGGCGGCCGCCGCCGCTTCGGCCTGTCCCGTTTCCTCGCCCGCGGTGGTCCAGGATTCCTCGAGCACGATCACGTCGGCGTCGAACGACGCCATGGCGCCGATGTAGTCGAAGGGCCGGCCCCACCCGTCCATCCCGCAGTGCATGTTGAAGTTGGCGACGCTGAGCACGGTGCACGCCGACGATAGGTCGGCGGGAGAGTCAGAGGCGAAATGCCCCGAGGTACGATCGTCGCGGTGGCACGGGCGAACGCGCAGCTGGCCCGGCGCCTGCGCCCCTTCGCCACCACCATCTTCGCCACCATGTCCGAGCTCGCCCGCGCGACCGGTTCGGTCAACCTCGGCCAGGGCTTCCCCGACACCGACGGCCCCGACGAGCTCAAGGACGTGGCCGTCGAGGCCATCCGCCGCGGCGACAACCAGTACCCGCCGAGCGCCGGCATCCCCGAGCTGCGCCGGGCCGTGGCCGACCACCAGGCGGCCTGGTACGGCCTCGAGCTTGATCCCGAGTCCGAGGTCCTCGTCACCGTGGGCGCCACCGAGGCCATCGCGGCGACCCTCCTCGCGCTGTGCGAGCCGGGTGACGAGGTCGTCATGTTCGAGCCGTCCTACGACTCCTACGCCGCCTGCGCGTCGATGGCCGGCGCCGTGCCCAAGCTGGTGCGCCTCCACCCGCCGGACTGGTCCTTCGACCGCGACGAGCTGGCCCGGGCCTGTGCCTCGCCCCGGGCCCGCCTGCTGCTGTTGAACACCCCGCACAACCCGGTGGGCAAGGTCTTCTCGCCCGACGAGTTGGGGCAGGTGGCCGCCCTGGTCGCCGCCCACGACCTCCTGGCGGTGACCGACGAGGTCTACGAACACCTCGTCTTCGAGGGGACCCACGTCCCGTTGGCCACCCTGCCGGACATGGGCGAGCGCACGCTGACCATCTCCTCGGGCGGCAAGACGTTCTCCTTCACCGGGTGGAAAGTGGGTTGGGTCAGCGGCCCGGCCGAGCTCGTCGCCGCCGTGCGGGCGGCCAAGCAGTTCCTCACGTACACCAGCCCGGCCCCCCTCCAACTCGCCATCGCCGCCGGGTTGGCCTTCCCGCCGGCGTCGCTGCAGCGCTTCGCCGCCGAGCTGGCGGCCAAGCGCGACCTCCTCTGCGACGGGCTGGCCGGCCTGGGCCATGTGGTGCACCGCCCCGCCGCCACGTACTTCGCCACCACCGACATCGCGCCCGTTGCTCCCGGCATGAGCGGGCAGGAGTTCTGCCTGGCCCTGCCCGGCCGTTGCGGCGTGGTGGCCATCCCGAGCTCGGTCTTCTACGACCCGGCCGACAGCGCGGCCGGGGCCACGTTGGTGCGTTGGGCCTTCTGCAAGCGCGACGACGTCCTGCGCGACGCCCTGGCCCGCTTAGCATCGTGGGGACGATGAGCATCCCGATCACCTGGGTCGACGCCTTCAGCGAGGGTCTCGGGGGCGGCAACCCGGCCGCCGTCTGCCTCCTCGACGAGCCGCTGGACGACGCCCGCATGCGGGCGCTGGCCACCGAACTCGGCATCTCCGAGACGGCGTACCTGACGCCGACCGGCGATCCGCTCCAGTTCGGCCTGCGCTGGTTCTCGCCGGCCACCGAGATCGACCTGTGCGGCCACGCCACGCTGGCCTCGGCCCACGCGCTGCGCCAGTCCGGCCGGATCGACGGCTCGCGGCCGCTCACCTTCCACACCCGCAGCGGAGCGCTGTCCGCCTCGTTCGAGGGGGACCTGGTCGAGCTCGACTTCCCGGCCGATCCCATCGCGTTCGGCCCCCTGCCCGCCCCGCTCGAGTCCCAGTGGCCGGGCGCCGTGGTCGAGTCGGGGTTGACCACCAACTTCATCTTCGTCGTGCTGTCCGCGGCGGCGGCCGTCCGCGACTACGTGCCCGATCTCGGCGCCATCGCGGCCAGCGGCCCGAACTCGCTCCTGCTCACCGCGGCCGGCGACTCCGGCTCGGGCGCCGACTACGTGCTGCGCGTCTTCGGCCCCCTCGTCGGCATCGACGAGGATCCGGCCACCGGTTCGGCCCAGTGCGCGGCCGGGCCGTACTGGGCCGCGCGCCTGGGCCGCGCCGAGTTGGTGGCCCGCCAGCTCTCCGCCCGCGGCGCGACGCTCTACGTCCGTCCCGACGGCGACCGGGTGCGCATCGGCGGGCGCGCCACCACCGTCCTGACCGGTCACCTGTGCTAACCAGTGCCGGGATGGACCCCACCACGGCGGACCTGCGGACGCTGGTCGAGGGCCACGCGCCGGGCTCGCCCCGCGAGGTGGCGGCCCAGGACCGCTTCCTGAGCGAGTTGGGCCGCCTGCGCGCGCCGTACGACGAGCACGCCGGCCCGACGCACGTGACGGCCTCGGGCATCGTGGTCGGGCGGCGTGGCACGGTGCTGCATCTGCACCGGCGCCTCGGCATCTGGATGCAGCCCGGTGGCCACATCGACCCCGGCGAGACGCCGGAGGCGGCCGCACTGCGCGAGGCCACCGAGGAGCTCGGCCTCGACGTGGCGCACCCCGACGGTGGCCCGCTGCTGATCCACCTCGACGTGCACGAGGCGGCCTACGGGCACCTCCATCTGGACTTGCGCTACCTCCTCTTGGGGGCGGACGGCGATCCCCAGCCGCCACCGGGCGAGAGCCCCGAGGCCCGCTGGTGCAGCTGGGACGAGGCGCTGGCCATGGCCGACGCCGCATTGGTCGACGCCCTGCCCGTCGCCCGCTCCGCCTACGAGGCGCTGGCGTGACCGACAACCTCGAGCACCTGCTCGCCGTCCAGGACTACGACACCACCCTCACGCAGCTGCAGCACCGGCGCGACGCCTTGCCCGAGGCGTCGGGCCTGCGCGGCCTGGAGGTCCAGCTGGCCACGCTCGACGCGGCGCGCGACGAGGCCACGGCCCGGCGCAGCGCGTTGGCGTCGGCCCAGAAGGAACTCGAGGCGCAGATCGCCGTCATCACCGAGCGGCGCCAGGGGATCGAGCAGCGGATGTACGCGGCCACGGGTTCGTCGACCCGTGACCTTCAGGCCATGAACGACGAGGTGGTGCACCTGACCGACCGGCGGGCCGAGCTCGAAGAGCTCGAGCTGGTGTCCATGCTGGACCAGGATCCGATCGACGCCGAGCTGACCGCCCTCGACGAGCGGGCCGCGCCGCTGCGGGAACAGGCCGACGCATTGGCGGCCGAGGTCCGCACCCAGCAGCAGGAGATCGACGCCGAGCTGGCCGCCGCCGCCTCGGCCCGGGCGGCCGTGGCGGCCCAGCTCCCGACGGCGCTGTCGGACCGCTACGAGACGTTGCGGGCGCGGCTCAAGGGGACGGGAGCGGCCCGACTGATCAAGAACCGTTGCGACGGGTGCCACCTCGAGCTCTCCTCGGGCGAGGTGGAGCGGATCCGCGGGCTGCCCCACGACGAGGTGGCCACGTGCGAGCAGTGCGGGCGCATCCTCGTACCGGTCTGAGGCGCCGTCCCACCCCGTGTTGATCCTGGTGCGTCACGGTGAGTCCGAGGCCAACGCGCGCGGCCTGCTCCTCGGACGGACCGACGCCGCCCTGACCGAGAAGGGGCGGGCCCAGGCCGGCGCCGCTCGCGCCCTGGTCTACGACCCGGTGGTCGAGGTGCGGACGAGCCCCTTGGCCCGGGCCCGTGACACGGCCGAGCTGCTCGCGCTCGGTCCCGGGCCGACCGTCGACGAGCGCTGGGTCGAAGTGGACTACGGCGAGTTCGAGTGCCAGCCCCTGGGCGACATCCCCGCCTCGGTCTGGCAACGCTGGATGGCCGACCGTCACTTCCGCCCCGAGGGGGGTGAGACCCTGGCCGAAGTGGACGAGCGCATCGGCGCGGTCTGTGCGGAGCTCTTCGCCGCGGCGGGGACCGGTGCCCGGCGGACCGACGGCGACGTGGTCGTGGTGAGCCACGTCACGCCGATCAAGGCCGCCGTGGCCTGGGCGCTCGGGACGACCGACCTGTACTGGCGGCTCCACCTGCGCACGGCCTCGGTCACCCGGATCGGCTGGAGCCGCGATGCGCCGATCCTGCACGGCTTCAACGAGGTGGCGTTGGCGCCGGCCGGGGGAGCGGCGCCACAATCGCCCGGTGCCTGACCCCTCGCCGTCACCCACGTTGGCCGACCTGCGCCCCCCGCCGGGGTCCGACGAGTTCCCCGTCCATCGCCGGACCATCACCATGGAGGTGTTCGGGCGCGACGAGCACTTCGCCGTGGTCGGGACGCTGCGCGACGAGCGCCCCTGGGCCGAGGGCGGGTACAGCCCGCGGCTTCTCCATGCCATGGAGCTCGGCATCGTGGTGCGGCGGGCCGACCTGACCATCGTCGACGCCCAGGCGGACATGCAGACGTTTCCCCACGTGGAGTGCACGGCCATCGAGCCGCACTTCGGGGACCTGGTCGGCCTGTCGGTCGGCCGCGGCTACACGAGCGCCGTGCAGGAGCGTTTCGGGCGCGAGCGGGGCTGTAGCCACCTCGAGTTCCTCGCCCGCGCCCTGGGGCCGACCGTCATTCAGGCCACGACCTCGGCCGCGGCCCGGCAGACCGTGCAGAGCGGTGCACGCCAACGCCAACGCCAACGGCGAGCGGGGCCTGTCCTTCCTCACCAACACGTGCCACGTGTGGACACCCGACGGGCCCGGCGTCCAGAAGGTGGCGCTCGGCTGGCGACCGGGACGTCTGGGCTATCCCGCCCCTTCGGCCGCCGAGGTGGCGCGGCGCCTGGCCGCGGGTGAGGAGATCGGTTAGGAGCAGGCGCCGACGGTCTCGGCGCCGTTGTGCTGGCGCGCCGAGCCGATGGGCTCGGTGCACATTGCGACGAGCATGCGGGCCATGACCCGCTTGGCCACACGCACCTGGAGACCCGACGTGCGCCGCAGGCGCTCCCAGGCCTCCCACGACACTGCGGTGTCCATGGCGTCGAGGTATTCGTCGCGCGAGCTCTCGCTCATCTCGGCCAGCTCGGGGGCGAACGTGGCCTTGAGGTCCTGGAGGAGGAGCGCGTCGGACGCCAGCACCGCGGCGCTCACGCCGGGGGACGTGATCATGTGGCGCACCAAGGCCCGGCGGACCGGTGAGATCTCCTCGAACAGAGCGGACCGGTGCGAGACGACGCGCTCGATGCGCTTCATGAGGGGGAGCCTGGGGGAGCGCTCGGGCATGCCCGAGCACAGCTGGCGCAGCTGCAACGCGGCGACGTAGTGATAGAGGTCGTCGAGATCCGAGAAGTGGTGGAAGACGAGCCGTAGCGAGACGCCGGCCCGTTCCGCCACGGCTCGTGCCGTCGGCTCGGTGTCGCTCTCGCGCAGGAGCGAGATGAGTGCCTCTCCCACCACGCGGCGTGTGCGCTGACCGCGGGCGACGCGGCCGTCACTGGCCGCCTCATCGGTGAGGGCGAACATGCCTTCGAGGTCTTGAATGGTGATTTCCGGTTGTTCGGGAGGGGCGACCTCGAGCTCGTTGCTCGGATCGTCCGCTCGCCCGGCGGGGGCCGAGGAGCTGAGATTCACAGGCCTATTCCTTTTTTGAAGCGGGACAACTCCCGTGCGCCAAACGGGGGTCCGCAAGACACGCATAGTGTGTCGTCCCCGTTCCCGTATCTCGGGTCAGGGGCGGCTGTTTTGTGCACCGGTTGTGTCAACGAGGACACAACAACAGCCTGAATGAATGAGCTTTGTGGCTCCTGAGCAGCGTCAGACCGCCTGGTGGGGCGGTGCGCCGGCGTCCGGCTGGTCGGTTCGGTCGGGGCCGGTCTCGGTGTGATCTTCGGTGGGGTGATGTTCGGGGGGACGGATTTCGGAGGGGCGGATTTCGGGGGGGCCGTCGACCATTCGGCCGTCCTCGAGGGTCACGGTGGCCTCGCAGCGGGAGGCCTCGTCGGCCCGGTGGGTGATCACCAGGACGCTGCGGCCGTCACGGGACGCCGCCGCCAGGACGCCGTCGACGACGGCGTCGGCCAGTTCGACGTCGAGCCCGCTCGTGGGCTCGTCCAGCAGCAGCAAATGCCCGGGCGCCAGGAGGGCGCGGGCCACGGCGAGGCGCCGCCGCTCTCCGCCCGAGAGCGCGACGCCGTCGCCGCCGACGGGCGTGTCGAGTCCGGCGGGCAACGAGGCCACGAAGCGGTCGAGCTGGGCGACGCGCAGCGCGTCGTCGATGGCGTCGTCGCCGGCGTCGGGCCGGCCCAGGGTCAGGTTGGCGCGCAGCGTCCCGGCGAAGAGCTGCGCCCGTTGGTCGGCGAGCGCGCAGGCGCCGCGTACGTCCGCTTGGCGCAGCTGCGACACGTCGGTGCCGTCGAAGGAGAGCGTGCCGCGTTCGAGCGGCCAGAACCGGAGGAGCGCGTTGACGAGGCTGGACTTGCCGGCTCCGCTGGAGCCGGTGACGGCGAGGCTGTGTCCGGCGGGTAGCGACAGGCTGATCCCGTCGAGGGCGCGCGGGAGGGTCTCGGTGTAGCGCAGGCACGCGCCGGCGAACGTGACGTCGGGCACGGCCGGGGTCATCGTGGCCGGCACGGGCGGATCGTCCACGGGGATCGCCACGGTTTCGAGCGCGAACAGCCGATCGGCCGCGGCCCGGACGGCCAGGGAGCGGGCCGCCGCGTGGGGCACGCCGGGCACGGTCTCGAAGGTGGCCAGCGCGGCCAGGGGCAGCACCGCCACCATGACCTGACCCAGGGTGTGGTCGTGCACGGCAACGACGCCGAGGGCGAGCACCGTGCAGAGGGCGGCCGCCTGGCAGAGGGCGATCATGAGCCCGGCCGCCGTGGCCAACGCGGCGTGGCGTCGCTCCAGCGCGTCAGAGCGTCCCGCGGTGCGGGCGACCGCGGCGAGCGCGGCGTCGTCCGCCCCGAAAGCCAACAATTCGGGCGCGCCCTCGAGTGCGTCGACCACCTGGGCCGAGAGGGTCCCGGCCAGCGCGGCCATCTCGTCGTCCCCGTTCCGGCGCCAGGTGAGCCAGGCCGGGACCACCAGAGCGACGGCCAGTGGGAGCCCGAGCCCGAGTGCGGCCCAGGGCAAAATGAGGCCGACGGCGACCGTGCCCAGGACACCGGCGCCGACCGCGATGGCGACCGGCAGCACCGTGCGCAGGTAGAGGTCCTGGAGCGTGTCGACGTCATCGATGGCCCGGGTCAGGAGGTCGCCGCTGCGCCATCCGGCCAGGGCGGCGGGAACCCGCGGCGTCAGGCAGTCGTAGAGCCAGAGCCGCCAGCGGGCGAGGGCCCGCAACGCGGCGTCGTGCCCGACCAGGCGTTCGCCGTAGCGCAGCGGGCCGCGCAGGAAGGCCAGCACTTCGACGACGGCCAAGATGCCGACGATGGCGCTGAGCCCTGGGCGCAGCGCGGCGCGGCCGACGACGTAGCCCGAACCGGCCAGGAGTCCGATGGTGGCGGCGGCCGAGGCCAGCCCGAGGAGGCCGGCCAGGGCGAGGCGCCCGTAGGGTGTGTCCGGATCCGACAGGATCCGGCGCAGGGAACCGCGCCTCACGAGGCCACCAGCCCGTAGGCGTGGGCCGGGAGGGCGACGACCTTGTCGAACGAGGGGAGCAGGGTGGGTTCGTGGGCGGCCACCACGACGGTCCGCTGTCCCAGCCACGGCTCGAGCGCCGGTGCGATCCGGGCCACCGTCGGCGGGTCCAGCGACGCCGTGGGCTCGTCGAGCAGCACAATGGGCGCCGGGCGCAGCAGGGCGCGGGCCAGCGCCACCCGCTGACGTTCGCCCGCGCTGAGCGTCAGCCCGTCGTGCCCGAGCTGGGTGGCCAGACCCTCGGGCAGGTTGGCCATGAGCGCAGACAAGCCGACGGCGTCGAGCACGTCCAGGAGGTCCTCGTCGGCCACCTCGGGGGCACCGAGGCGCAGGTTGTCGGCCAGCGACGCCGTGAAGAGATGGGGTCGTTGGGGGAGCCACGAGAAGCACGCCCGCCAGTCGGCCGCGCTCAGCCCGGTCGAGGGCACACCGTCGAGGCTCATGGAGCCGGCGTCGGGTTCGCGCAGGCGGAGCAGAGCGGCCACGACGGTCGACTTGCCGGCGCCCGATCCGCCGGTCAGGGCGACTCGGGTGCCGGGCGCCAGATCGAACGAGATGCCGTCGAGCGCGGGCTCGTCGCGGTGCGCGTAGGTCACGCGGAGGCCCTCGACGCAGAGCGCCGGCACCGATCCGCCGACCCGGGTCGGAGCCGGCGCGGCCGCCGCGTCGCCGCTGCCCGGCGGCAGCGGTGTGGCGAGCACCTCGAGCACCCGGGAGGCCGCGGCCTGCCCCTCGGAGCTGGCGTGGAACTCGGCCCCTGCCCGCCGCAGGGGGATGAAGATCTCGGGCGCCACGAGCAGGACGGCCATCGCTGTCTGCAGGTCGAGCTCCCCCCACAGGAGCCGCAGACCCAACACCATGGCGACGAGGCCCACGCCGAACCCGGCCAGCATGTCCATGGACAGGGCGGAAAGGAAGGCGCTGCGCAGCGTCCGCATGGTGGCCGAGCGCACCCCTTCGGTTGCCGCCTCCACCTCGCGCCGACCCTGGTCCTGGCGGCCGAAGGCGCGCAAGGTGGGCAGCCCCTCGACGAGCTGGAGGAGACGGCCGGCCAACGAGCCGAGCCGGCGCCATTGCCGCTCCGACCGTTTCGCCGCCTCACGTCCGAAGAACACCATGGTGACCGGGACGGCGAGCACCAGCGCGATCACGACGACGAAAGCGAGCCAGGTCTGGCTGCCCACCCAGATCAGGAGCAGGGCGGGGATGAGCGCCGCCGCCGCCGCCTGGGGCAGGTAGCGCGCGTAGTAGGTGTGCAGCGATCGGAGCCCACGGGTGGCGGTCACCGAGAGCTCGCCCGCCCGCTCGCCGGCCAGCCAGCCCGGACCCAGGGTGAGCGCATGTTCGAGGAGCTCCCCGCGCAGCTGCGTCACCACCCGTTCGGCCGCGCCGTGGGCCGAGAGCTCGCCGGCCGCCTGCAGCCCGGCGCGCACCAGGACGGCCGCGCCGACGAGCACGAGTGCGGGTGCCACCTCGGACAGCGACGCGTGGTGGAGAAGCGAGCGCTCGACCACGAAAGCGAGCGCGACGGCCTGGACCACGATGGTGACGGCGCTCAGCGCGGCCAGTACCAGGGAGACGGCGGCCACCCGGCGCAAGCCCGGCACGCGGGCGGCCAGCTCGGGATCGACCAGGCGGGGCCCCCCTCTGGGGCGCCGGGGGGCGGTGCTCAGATCCGAAATCTCGTGTCCTTCAGCTCGACGGTCCGGCCGACCAGGCCCTCGGCGAGCGCGGCACGGGCGGTGGGTGCATCTTCGCAGGTGGCAGCGGTGCGGACCCCATCGGGCAGGTCGGCGACGATGACCGTTCGCTCCGGCTCGAGCCGGTCCGGACCGCCGTAAGTGACGGTGTAGGAAGCAACGGTGCCCCGGGTGGGGTCGGTCGGTGGGACCTCGAGGACCGGCCGCGTCTGGGTGGCCGCGTCCGCCTCGGCGGCCAGGTCCGCCACCAGTCCCTCGTCATCGGGCGGCGTGGCGGACCACACGGCCAGACCGGGCTTGGAGAGCATCCCCGACACCGTGGTGACCAGACCACGTTCGCCGGCGTCCTCCCGGAGCCGCCGGCCCATGGTGACGGTCGAGAGCAGAACGTAGTGGTTGAAAGGACCGCCGGCGAAGGCCATACCTCCGGTCAACGTGGGCGTGCCGGCCAGAGGGAGGCCGAGCTCGCGCTGCTGGACCCGCACCGCTGCCGGGAAGCAGGAGTACAGCTCCGCCAGCCCGATGTCGCGCAGCGGCCGACCCAGTCGGCCGGCGGCCGCACGACCGAGGACACCCATGGCGGGCCAGGCGTGGAGGTGGTGCCGGGCCGTCAGGGTGACCGCGCTCGAACAGTGCAGGGCGACATGGGGGAAGAGCCAGCGGTCTGGCGGTACTCCCGCGTCCGCCGCGCGTGCGGCCGAGCAGACGAGGAGCGCGGACGCCTGGTCCACGGTCCACTGGCTCGAGTGCCACAGGTTGTAGGGAAAGGCCAGCGGCCGGTTGGTCGGCCCCGACTGTGCGATCTCGTCCGCGCTGAGTGGTTGCGGAAAGGCGGCGAAGGGATTGCCCTGCGCCACCTGGTTGAAGCGGGCCCAGAGGGCGGCGATCTCCTGGCTCGGCGACGATGCGCCCGTCTCGGCGGCGACCAGCGCGTTCTCGATCAGCGCGTACTCCTGGACGACGGGCCACGCCAGGCCGGCGGCCACCTCGATGGGCGCGACGAATTCGGGCGGCC
Organism: uncultured Acidimicrobiaceae bacterium; assembly: GCA_963809715.1. Taxonomy (GTDB): domain Bacteria; phylum Actinomycetota; class Acidimicrobiia; order Acidimicrobiales; family RAAP-2; genus Bog-473. Next base: position 246,824 of record CAWEKO010000007.1, read on the forward strand.
GGGTAAGGACCTGGTCGGGTGGACGCGCCTCGTCGTCCGTCTCCACGCCGCCGGCCCGGGCCCAGGCTCGAGCCTCGCCGCCCACGATCGCCACGGCATCGCTCTCGCCGTTGGTCACCAGGGTCAGGGCGTGGTTGATGACCTCTTGCTGGGAGACGCCGATCTCGCAGAGCACGGTGCGCGCACGCGTCGCCCCGATCCGTCGGGCGACCGCGCGCGCCGGGTCGGTGAGCGACCACGACCCTTGGGGGACCAGGATGTGGTCGAGACCGCTCAGCAGGCCGGGTGCGCCGGCGTCGCCGCCCGCCGCCCGCACGGCCTCGGTCATGAGCTCGCCGACCGGCGCGCTGTCGTTCGCCGCCCCGAGGCCGACGAGCACGGGGCGGCGCGGGTACCTCAGGTACGAGGGTTCGGGTCCGGCCACGGCGGCCGATGCTACGGTCCGACGATGGCGACGGGCGATGTGGGCAGGTGGGAAGGCGCGCTCTCCGAATTCGGCAAGGACAGCTTCGAGGCGCAAGGCAAACGACGCGACGTGTTCCGGCTCGGCACCGGCCCGGCCGTGATCATCATGAGCGAGGCCCCCGGCATCACCCCGGAGTTGGCCGTCTTCGCCCGCCGCGTGGTCGCGGCGGGGTGCAGCGCGGTCGTCCCGCACCTCTTCGGCGACGTGGGCCGGCCGACCACGGGGCTCTACGCCGTCGGGATGCTCGGACCGGCGTGCGTCTCGCGGGAGTTCTCGTGTTTCGCCCTGAAGCGCACCAGCCCCATCACAAGCTGGCTGCGTGCCCTCGCTACGTCGGAGCACGAGCGCTGCGGCGGGCCAGGCGTCGGTGCCGTCGGCATGTGTTTCACCGGCGGCTTCGCGCTGGCCATGACGGTTGACGACGTCATGCTGGCCCCGGTGCTCAGCCAGCCCTCTCAACCGTTTCCGATCAGTAGGCGGCGCAAGGCCGACGTCGGCATCTCGGACGAGGACCTGGCTCGGGTGAAGCAACGCACCGAGGCGGGGCAATGCGTCCTCGGGCTGCGTTTCAGCAACGACCCGTTCTGCTTCGAGCAGCGCTTCGAGACGTTGCACCGTGTGCTCGGCGAGCGCTTCCTGGCGGTCGAGATCGACTCCGCGCCGGGCAATCCCTACGGGCACCCGAAGAACGCGCACTCCGTCCTGACCCACCATCTGGTGGACCGGCCGGGGACGCCGACGCGCGACGCACTGGACCGGACGCTGAGCTTCTTCCGCGAGAACCTCGGGGTGGGCAGCGGGCCCGGACCGCGGCCCACCGGCATGGGCGACTGACCGAGCGGGCTCAGTCGACCGCTTCGAGGACCTCCCGGCAGACGCGCTCGCCCGAGCGCACCGCGCCATCCATCGATCCGTAGGACTCGGCGGCTGTCTCCGTGCCGGCCCAGTGCAGGAGCCCGACCGGCTCCCGGATGCGCCGCCCGTACTGGGTCAGCACCCCGGTGGGGAAGCGGCCGAAGGAACACCCTCTGGTCCAGCGCTCCTCGGCCCAGTTGAGCTCGAGCAGCTCGAGCGGTCGCGCCGCCTGCGCTCCCAACCGGATGGACAGGGTCCGCAGCAAGATGTCCCGACGCTCCTTCTCGCCAAGCGCCCAGAGGGTTCGGGCCTGCGGCCCGGCAGCGTAGGTGGCGAGGACGCCGTACGGGTGGCCGGGCTGGGTGGTGTCCAACGTCACCTCGGCCAGCTCGTCGGTGGCCACCGTGGCGCCGTTCGCGCCGTCGGCCCGCCAGAACGGCTCGTCATAGATCGTCACCAGCTTGAGCTCGGTGCCGGCCGGCATCTGGTGGATGAGCAGCGCGTGATCGGCCGGGAGCGCGGGCTCGAAGCGAATGCCGGCGGCCAGGGCGCGGGGTAGGGCGAGCACGGCCCGACGCGCCCGTACCCGCACGGCGTCGGACGTGACGTCGACCCGGTCGGCGGCCTGGGTGATCGCGGTGACCGGGGCGTCCAGCACGATCGCGTCTCCCAGCTCGGCCGCCATGGCGTCTGGGACCTGACCCACCCCGCCTTCGAATTGGGAGTCCTGGTAGCCGCCCTCGAGCGTCATCAAGGCCTCCACCCCACCCGAGGCACGGACCAGGAAAAGCCAGTTGAGGAGCGACACTTCCGAGAGGTCGGCGGCGAAGCAGGCGCGGACGGTCGAGTCGATCAGGTCCCGGGCCAGCCGGGTCGGCACGTTGGCCGCGTTGAGCCAGCCGCGCACCGTCTGGGCGTCCCACGAGGCGGCCCGCCTTGCCGTCCAGGGCGCTTCGAGCGGCACCTTCTTCGCCATGGCATTCATGCGCGCGATGGCCTGGCCGGCGCTCAGCAGCGCCACCGGGTTGATCCGGGGAATGTTGCCCCGGTAGCGCTGGGCCTTGCCGCCGTTGGCCAGGACGTAGTCGCCCTCGACGAAGGTGGGGAACGTGGCGACACCCATCTCCTTGACCAGAGCCCGCAGGTGGTCGTGTCCGGGGCCGATGAAGCAGGCCCCCATGTCGACCGGGACTCCACCCGCCGAGATCTGCGTCCAGATCCGGCCCCCGACCCGGCCTCTCGCCTCGAGGACGACAACCGATTTGCCCGCCTGGCTGAGCCGCCGGGCGGCCGTCAGGCCGGCCAGGCCCGCTCCCACGACGCAGACGTCGGCTTCTCGCGGTGTGCTCGCCGGCATGCAGCCACCCCCGATCTTGGGGCTCGGCCCCTGGGCTCGGAACCCCTGGGCCCGGACCCATCGACGACGGTACTTCAGGCTGACCGATTGAGCACGGGGGGGCAGGCGCGAGAATGGGCAGGTGAGCGGAACCGTCCGCTCGGGGGTGGCCGCGACGCTCCCGCAAGGAAGACGCGAGGTGCGCAGTGTCCGAGTTCGTCATGACCATCGACGGGGAGACCGCGCCGACGGAGAACACCTTCGGCGTCCGCAACCCCGCCACCGGCGAGGTGTTCGCCCAGGCGCCCGAGTGCTCGCGCCAACAACTCGACGCCGCCTTCGAGGCCGCCGCCAAGGCCGCCAGGGAGTGGAAGTTCGACGAGGGGGCGCGGCGGACCGCCCTGTTGAAGGCCTCCGAGGTGTTGATGGCGCAGGCCGGCACCGAGCTGGCTCCGACGCTCACGGCGGAGCAGGGAAAGCCCCTGAACGACGCCGCCGTCGAGGGCTTCGCCGCCGCCATCTGGTGCCAGTACTTCGCCAACCTCGAGACGCCGCCCCAGGTGATCCAGGACGACGAGAGCGCCTATGTCGAAGTGGCTCGGCGTCCTCTGGGAGTGGTCGCGGCCATCACGCCCTGGAATTTCCCACTGACCCTGGCCTTCTGGAAGATCGCGCCGGCGCTGCTGGCCGGGAACACCCTGGTCTTGAAACCGTCGCCCTACACGCCGTTGACCACGCTGAAGGTGGGTGAGCTCCTGCGCGACGTGTTTCCCCCGGGCGTGATGAACATCGTCAGCGGCAGCGACGAACTCGGCGCCTGGATGACCACACACCCCGTCCCGCGCAAGGTCAGCTTCACGGGCTCGGTGGAAACGGGCAAGAAGGTGGCCATGGCCGCCGCGCCCGACCTCAAGCGCGTGACCCTCGAGCTCGGTGGGAACGACCCCGCCATCGTGCTCGACGACGCGGATCCCGGCGTGGTGGCCCAGGCCATCTTCGCCGGTGCCTTCGCCAACAACGGACAGGTGTGCTCGGCGATCAAGCGCGTGTACGTGCCCGAGGCCCTCTACGACGACGTGGTCGAGGGCCTGGCCGCACAGGCTCGGTCGGCCAAGGTGGGGGAGGGTACCGAGGAGGGCGTGAAGCTCGGGCCGATCAACAACGAGCCGCAGTACGAACGGGTCAAGGAGCTCGTGGCCGATGCCCTCTCGTCCGGGGCCACCGCGGTCACCGGCGGCAAGGCCATGGACCGCCCCGGCTACTTCTTCGAGCCCACGATCCTGACCGGCCTCACCGACGGCACGCGCATCGTCGACGAGGAGCAGTTCGGACCCGCCCTCCCGGTCGTGTCCTACCGCGACCTCGACGACGCCATCGACCGGGCCAACGCCACCCACTTCGGGCTCTCGGGCTCCGTCTGGGGCGCGGACGGCGACCGGGCGTCCGCTGTGGCGGCACGGCTCGAGTGCGGCACCGCCTGGGTGAACACCCACCTGGCGCTCTCGCCCCAGCAGCCCTTCGGTGGGTTCAAGTGGAGCGGTCTCGGCGTGGAGAACGGTCCGTGGGGACTGGCCGAGTTCTCCGAGCACCAGGTCGTCCACCGCTCGAAGGTCGACAACCGCCGCGACGCGGGAACGGCGGGCGTCGAATCGTAGAGACCTCGGGCGCCTTCCGCGTGGCCGGCTCAGCCCCGGGTGCGGTCAGCTCGTGGTCGAGGTGGTGTCACCCCCGCCGTGCTTCGAGGCGTGACGGGTGCCGGCATGGTGCACCCCCCCGGGTACGAGGAGCCGCCGGAGCTGATGCACGTCCTTGTGCCCCTGCTTCACCGCGCCCACCGCCTTCCCGATTGAGGCCTGGGCACCGGCGAGCAGGCTGTTGTCGGCGTTCCACTGGGCGGGTGTGTAACCGAGCACGGTGACGGCCAGTCCGTTCGTTGCGTTGGAGGCAGTGGTGATCTGGCTCCTCAGGTTGTCGACCAGCGGGTTGAGCGCGGACTGGCTGACCGAGGTGCTGTGCTGCTGGGCCTTGGTCGCGGCCCTCTGGAGGGCCGGCACCGCGGCGTTCGTCACCCGGGACGCACCGGCGGCCACGTGGGCGGCCGGCAGGACCAGCCGATAGACGCGGAAGCCGCTGAAGATGGTGTCGTAGTCAGTGGTCGCGTCCTGGAGCGTGCCGTCGTTCTGGATCTTCGTGTCCAGTTGCTGGAGCGGTCCGATGTCCTGCGCCAGGTAGCTCTCGAGCCGCGCCCGGGCCCCCCCGATCCCCTTCGCCTTCTTCACCCTGTTGACCGCCGAGGTCAGCGCGACCGTGCGGTTCGTGATCAGGGTGTGGGCCTGGCTCTTGATTCCGGCGAGCGTCGGAGGAAGGGTGGACGTGGTCGAGCCGCCTCCGCCCGATGTCGTGGGAGTTCCCGATGACGTCGCCGCGCCCGCGGCAACACCGACACCGCCGAGGATCGCCGTCGAGGCCAGTGCGAGCGCACCGAAACCGATCAGCGCCTTGCGTCCCTTCGACATGTCTGCTCCTCTCGTCCGGGATTCCTTGGAATTCCCTGAACTCAATGGTGAACGCCCTGGGTGAAGCAGGTGTGTGCCAAAGATGATGGTTCTGTAAGGGCGGGTGCGATTCGGGCGTTTGCCTGGCCGCCAGATGGGAGGCTGGTGATGTGGACGCCGAGAACGGAACGGTGGTTGTCGTCGAGGACGATCCGCACATTGCGGACCTGGTCGACCTCTACCTCCGTCGGGAAGGCTTTCGGGTGCTCCTGGCGGGGGACGGTGAGAAGGGTCTCGAGCTGGTCAAACAGGCCGATCCCTGGATCGTGATCCTCGACGTCGGGCTCCCGGGGCGGCGCGACGGATTCGACGTCTGCCGCGAGATTCGGGCCCGGGGATCCGTTCCGGTCCTCTTCCTCACGGCTCGCGACGACGAAGTGGACCGCGTCCTCGGACTGGAGATGGGAGCGGACGACTATCTGGCCAAACCGTTCTCGCCTCGCGAGCTGGTGGCCCGGGTCCGGGCCATCCTGCGGCGGACTCGGGAGGGTCCCGCGCCCCAAGAGGTGGTGACGGTAGGCGAGCTCGCGGTGGATCTGCGCCGCCGCGAGGTGCGTCAGCGTGGAGCTGCCGTTTCACTCACCACCCGTGAATTCGACCTGCTCGCCTTTTTGGCCAACAACATCGGGCTCGCCCTCTCCCGCCAACAACTACTCGACGGTGTGTGGGGGACCGATTGGTACGGTGACGAGCGCACCGTCGACGTGCACGTGGCCCAGCTGCGCAAGAAGTTGGGGACCGAGCTGCCCCTCGCCACCGTGTGGGGCGTGGGCTATCGGTTCGGCTGAGGCTGGTCGATGCGGCAACGACTGATGTTGGCCATGGTGGGCCTCGTTGCGGTCACGCTCGTCGTGGCCGGCGCGGGTGGCCTCCTCCTCACCCGCAAGGCGGCGCGGGATCAGGCAACATCGCAACTGGTGTCCGAGGCCAACTCGCTCACCTCGGGCAGGCTCGGAGTCGAGTCGAAGGCCGATCTCCAGATCATCAGGCGAACGCTCAAGCTCAGCGACGCCTCCTTCGTGCGCATCAAGGCCTCTGGCAGGACCAAGTCGAAGCTGCCCGACGGGATCACCCGGGCGGACCTCGACGTGCCCGCGCTCCAGCACGGGAGCACCGTGTCGGGAAACCTGGGCAATCGGGTCTACGCGGTGGCGCCGGCCCGGCTGACCGCTCAGGAGCGCAACCGGTTGCGCTTCGACGGCACCTTCGCCATCCTGCTCACGCGCGACGTGGGCGATCTGGGACCGAGCTGGGTCTACTTCATCGTGGCCGGCGGAGTAGGACTGGCCGTGGCCGCTTTGGTGGCCTCGCAGATGAGCAGGCGCATGGCCCGTCCACTGGTCGAAGCGGAGGAGGCCACCAGCCGGATCGCCTCGGGCGAGCTGGCCAGCCGGGTGCCGGTCCGTCCGAACGACTACCCGGAGTTCGCCTCACTGGCGGGGTCGATCAACGACATGGCCCAGAGCCTCGAGGACAGCCGGGCGCGCGAGCGTCACCTGCTGCTCGCCGTGTCCCACGACCTGCGCACGCCGTTGACATCGATCCGGGGCTTTGCCGAGGCCATCCAGGACGGCGCCATCGACGACAGCAGCCAGGCCGCGGACGTGATCATCGCCGAGGCGAGACGTCTCGAGCGACTGGTGGGAGACCTGCTCGACCTGACCAAGCTCGAAGCGCGACAGATGTCCATCTCAATGCGCCCGACCGACGCGGCCGAGGTCGCGTCGACGACCGCCGAGGGGTTCCGACCGGCCGCCGCCAAGAACCACCTGCAGATCCGGATTTCGGTGAACGGTGAGGATGACGGAAGTCGGCTGCAGTCACCCGACGTGGCGGCCGACCCGGACCGCCTGGCCCAGCTCTTGGCCAACCTCATTGAGAATGCCATCACCTATGCCTCGACCGTCGTGACGGTGGGCGTCACCAACCATCCCGATGCCGGAGCATGCGTCATCACAGTGGACGACGACGGACCAGGAATCGCCGAGGCGAATCTGGCCCGCGTGTTCGAGCGCTTCTACCGCGCTGACCGCGGTCCCAATCGGCGTCTGGGTTCGGGGTTGGGCCTGGCCATCGTGTCCGAGTTGGCGGCGGCCATGGGGGGTTCGGTGCGGGCCGAGTCGCCGCTCGGGCCCACCGGGGGCTCACGGTTCGTCGTGACCCTGGGGTACTGGCGCGGCAGCGTTCCTCAGTTGACCCGCATCTGAGCTCTCCAGTACGGGACAAGAGCGGAATTCTTCACTCTTCTGTGGCACAGAGGGCCGTGGCGCGTGCGCGCACGCCAGGCGCGTGCTAAGACCCAGACACGCAATTGGCAGAAGGATCTCGAGCATCGGGAGTTGAATACATGAGGCGTCGGCGGGGTTCAGGTTCATGGAGATCAATCGGACTGGGGCTGGTGGCAACGGCGACCGTGGTGGGCGTCAGCTTGACGGGGAGCGCCATGGCGTCAGCCAGCGAGCCGGCGTCGACCCACGCACAACTCGTGCCCGTGTCGGGCGGCAACGATCCCGCTGCGTTGCCGGGGTCGCGCGTCTTCGGTCACACGCCCAAGAACACGCCGGAGACCGTGTCGTTCGTGTTGACGGAGCAGAATCTCTCGCAACTCGAGTCGAGCGTGCAGCACGGCGTCAGCGCGTTTCTCACGGTGAGCCAGTTTGCCAAGCAGTATGGCCAGAGCACGGCGCACATCCTCGCCCTCGAGCAGTACCTGGAGAGTTTCGGGATCACCGCGCAGGCCTATGCAGACGACATCGATGTCGTGGCCAACGGAACCGCGGGTGAGTTCGACAAGGCACTCGACGTCCAACAGCAGCAGGTGAGTGTTCCGGCGCAGGCGCAGACGGGTGGTCGCCAGGCCATCCCCGCCCAGGTCGTGCACGCCGCCACTACTGCTCCGATGCTGCCCAGCGACATCGCGAGCTACGTCACCGCCATCCTCGGCCTGTCGAACTACTCGGCCTTCGCCAGCCAGGCCCAGCACATCAACGCGACCGGCGCGGCCCAGCCGAACAGCGGGAACTCCTGCATCAAGCTGACGGGCCTGTCATCGGCGTGCAACACGCCCCAGACCTTCGCCTCGAACTACGGGCTCAGCCCGCTCTACCAGGACTCGGACCAGGGTCAGGGACAGACGATCGGCATCGTCACCCTCGCTGCGCTCGACCCGGGTGCACCGCAGTTCTTCTGGAAGAACGTGCTGGGCATGACCAACTCGGGACGGACGGTCACGGTCGACAACGTCGACGGAGGCCCGGGCGCGCCCAACAACTCGGCCGGCACGGGGGAAACCGACCTCGACGTGGAGCAGTCGGGTGGCCTGGCACCGGGCGCCAACGTGGTGGTGTACCAGGCTCCCAACACCGACCCCGGTTTTGCGGACGCCTTCTTCACCGCCGCCAGCCAGAACCTGGCCGGCTCCGTGTCGGCCAGCTGGGGCGAGTCGGAGACGTTCCTGACGGCTTCCATTGCCGCCGGCACCGAGACGTCGGCCTACGCCACTGCCTTCGACGAGGCCTTCCTCGAGCTGGCGGTGCAGGGGCAATCGACCTTCGCTTCGTCTGGTGACTCCGGCGCCTACGACGCGATCGGTGACCTCGGGACGACCAACCTGGCGGTCGACACGCCGGCGGACAGTCCTTACATCACGTCGAGTGGTGGGACGACGCTGCCCTGGTCCGGCACCCTCAGCGGTCTCGGTGGGACTGCGACTGTCAATGTCCCCGCTCAGCGGGCCTGGGGTTGGGACTACCTGTGGCCGGCCTTCGCCACCATCGATGGCCTGACCGAGAAGCAGGAGGCGATCAATCCGCAGAATGACGGCGGCGGCGGTGGCGGATTCAGCGCTCTGTACAACACGCCCTCGTACCAGCAGGGCGTGTCAGGCACGAACGAGTTCACTGCGGTGCCGTACCTGGTTCCCAAGGACTTCGTGACGATCGACGGCAGCAGCTTGCCGACGCGTTGGAAGTTCAACGCCAATCCGAGCACCTTCCAGGGTCAGGGTTCGGGCCGGGCGGAGCCGGACCTCTCGGCGGACGGCGATCCCTTTACCGGGTATCTGCTGTACTCGCCCGCCTTCGCCCAGGCCGGGGACCCGGTCCTCGAGGGCGGCTGGGGCGGCACGAGCTTCGTGGGACCGCAGCTGAACGGCTCGACCGCGGTCATGGAGTCCTTCCTGGGTCACCGGGTCGGCTTCTGGAACCCGTGGCTGTACAAGTTCGCACAGCAGAAGAACTCCCCGTTCATTCCGCTGCAGCAGGTGGGAACAGGCAACGACAACCTCTACTACTCGGGGAACCCGGGAGCGGTCTACAACCCGAGCACGGGTCTGGGCGCGCCCAACCTCTCGGCACTCGCCGTCGACTTCGGCCGCGAGTAACCGGCACGACCCGGGCCGGGCGTTCTCACGTCAGGCCCGGGCTCTCGCCAGTGGGACACGAAGCCCAGCGCGTTCATCGCGGCCATGTACGTCGCGATGAAGGACATCGCACCACGCGCGATGGAGGCGGCGACTTTTCTACGCCGTGACAACCTCGACACCTGCATGGTGATCCCGCTCTTCCCTGCGCGCTATCGCGGACGGCTGCTCGTTCGAGGTCCGCCGGCGGCGCCGCAGCTCGGGGGCCTCGTTCTCAGCGTGCAGCGGCACGTCCCGTTGGCAGTCCCATATCTGGATGGAGGAATTCATGGAGCGTCTGAGCGGCAGGGTTGCCATCGTCACTGGCGGTGGAGGCGGTATCGGGGGGGCGTCGGCCCGGGCCCTTGCCCGTGCGGGAGCGGCCGTTCTGGTCGCCGACATCAATGAGGAGGCTGCCGAGTCGGTGGCCGCAGACATCCGGTCGGCGGGCGCACAGGCGGCAGCCTTCGTGGTGGACCTTGCCGTCGAGCGCGAGGTGGAATCGCTCGTGGCCCAGGCCATCGACCGGTTTGGTCGGCTCGATGTGCTGCACAACAACGCAGCCCTGACCGATTCGGAGTTCCTCAGCAGGGACACGGCCGTGACCGGTCTGGAGGTCGACGTCTGGGAGACATCGATGACGGTGAACCTGCGCAGCCAGATGCTGACCTGCAAGCACGCCATCCCCGAAATGGTGCGCACGGGCGGAGGATCCATCATCAACATGTCGTCGGGGGCCTCGTTGAAGGGCGACCGCACGAGGACCGCCTATGGCGTGGCGAAAGCGGGGGTGAATGCCCTCACCATGTACGTGGCCACCAGTCACGGCAAGCAGGGCATCCGGGCGAACGCCATTCTGCCCGGGCTCGTGATCACCGACGCGGTCCGGGCTCACCTCGACGACGACATCATCAAGTCACTCGGTCGTGCCGTCTTGACCCCGTCGGTCGGCCAGCCCGACGACGTGGCAGATGTCGTCGTGTTTCTCGCCTCGGACGAGTCCCGCTACATCACGGGACAGTTGATCGCCGTCGACGGTGGTATGGGTGCCCACGCCGGGCCGGGCGGGGACGGCTGAGCGGAGAGGGCCGAGGCGGCCGGGCCCGCTCTACGACGGTCCGAGGACGTACTCGCCGGTCTGGGGGTGGTGGTACCAGCCGCTGGCGGCCTGGGTGCCCCCGTCGACGTGGATGGTCTGTCCCGTGATGTAACTCGAGAGGCTCGAGGCAAGGAAGATGGCGGCACCCGCCATCTCGTCGACGTGGCCGGCCCGACCCATGGGCACGGTTTGGCCGAAGCGCTCCTGCATGCCGTCGGGGTTGGGGGCAACGGAGGCCAACCCTTCGGTCCAGGTGATGTCGGGTGCCAGCGCGTTCACCCTGATCCCGTAGGGCGCCAGCTCGAGGGCGGCGGTCTTGGTGTACTCGATCACGCCGGCTTTGGCGGCGGCGTAGGCGGCGTAGCCGGGCGCCGCCCGGACTCCCTCAATTGAAGTGACACTGATGATGCTGCCCGCCAGCGATCGTTCGACCATCTGGCGAGCCACCCGCTGGGTGCAGAGGATCACGTGCTTGAGGTTGGAGCGGTAGAGGGCATCCCAGCCGTTCTCCGACGTCTCGAGCAGGGGCGAGTTGAAGACGCCCCCCGCGTTGTTGACCAGGATGCTGATGGGGCCGAGTTCTGTCACCGTGCGCTCGAGCGCCGCGTCGACCTGAGCCGACTCGCGGACGTCGACGTGAAGCCCGAGGCCACCGATCTCCACACCCGCTGCAATGGCCGTGTCCTCGGTGCGTTCCCAGACAGCCACCTTGGCTCCGAAAGCAGCGAAATTTCGAGCGATGCCGCGCCCGATGCCCGAGCCACCGCCGGTGACGACGGCCACGCGATCGGTGAGCAGGATTGAGCTGGGGTCGATCGGCATGGAGGGCGACGTTACATTGTTCTCTGACAGCCGTGTCATACGAGAGTCCCGGGTGGAGACCCGGGGCGGACGGGGGTTTACGTGCCCAGGATCGAGCCGATTCCGTTGGACCAGATGGCGCCGGAGCCGCGCCGGATCATCGAAGAGGGGGTCGAGGAGGGCCTGTACGCGACGCCCATCCCGCTCCAGATCTTTGCGTACAAGACGCAGCAGATTTTGATGACCAATGCTGCGCGCCAGGTCATGGGCAAGGGCTCGTTGCTCGGTGGCCGGATCCTCGAGCTGCTGCGGATCAGGAGCGCCCAGTTGGGCGAGTGCCAGCCCTGCATGCAGTCGAGGAAGCACGACTCCATCACCGACGAGGACGTGGCCTGTCTCATCGCTCCAGGCGGGGGCGACCTCAACGAGCAGGAGCGGCTGGCCGTCGAGTTCCTTGACCTCCTCTCGGCCGATCACCACGCCATCGATGACGAGGTCTACCGGAAGCTCGGCGAGCACTTCACGTCAGCGCAGATCATTGAGTTGGGCTTTGCCTGTGCAGGATCAATGGGCCTGCACCGCTTCATCCACACGCTCGACGTATTCGGAACGAGCGCCCCGGTCATCCCGTTCAGCCCGGATCAGATCGACTCGGCCATCGACGAGCCGGCTCTGCACTCATGAGCCAGACCGTCTTGGTGACGGGAGCCACTGGGCTGGCCGGCGCCAACGTTTGCAAGCAGCTCATGGAGCGGGGTGACAGCGTTCGCGCGCTCGCCCGGGAGACGGCGGACACTGCGCCGCTAAAGGAGCTGGGGGTCGAGGTCGTCAGCGGCGACGTCAGCGACCCCGAAGCGGTCCTGCGGGCCGCCAGAGGGAGCGATTCGGCCATCCACTGTGCCGCCCTGCTGGGCGGAGCGAGCCAGAACATGGCCGACTTCGAGGCGGTCAACGTCGAGGGCACGAAGAACGTCCTCGACGCCGCCGAGGCGGTTGACATGGGCCGGGTGGTCGCGGTGAGCACCGGCACCTTCTTCGACACCGCGGGAGGGCTCGACCGGGAGGACGCGCCGGTCACCAAGGAGCCGAGCCAGGACCCCTACACCCTGACCAAGATGGCGGCGTTCCAGGACGCCATGGCCCGGGCCGCCAAGGGTCGAGATGTGGTGAGCACACACCCCGGAGCGATCTTCGGACCGTCCCCGGTGGCCAGTAACGCTCTGGGGGCCACCAGCTTCAACCGGGTGCTCCTGTCGGCAGCCCGTGGCCGGATCGAGCGGTACCTGAAGTTTCCCGTGAGTTGGGTCTTCGGAGAGGACATCGCGGCAGGGTGCATCCTTGCCCTCGACAAGGGGGTGTCGGGCGAGCGCTACATGCTCGACGGCCGTCCCGAGGATGTGGTCAGCATCGCCAATGCCTGCAACCGGGTCTGCCGGCTGGTCGGCCTCGATCACGAGGTGGTCGACGTCATGCCCTCCGACGATCCGGAGTTGGCGAAGGTGTTCGGCCCCACCCTCATCGCCATCTCGGAGAAGGCGGCGAAGGACAAGAGCCCACGAAAGAAGCTGGAAGACTCGAAGACCTACAAGCGTCTTGGGTACAGCCCGATCTCTCTCGACGAAGGGTTGGAGCGCACCATCGACTGGTTCCGAGCATTGGGGAAAATCGGGGCTCAATAGGCCTCGCCGGCACCCATGATGGGTGGGAGTCTCAGACTTCCACCCTTTGTCTATGCAGGTCGAGCAACCGAGCGACCGCGAAGCACAAGGTCAGTCGAGCCACCTCGCTTCACCCGCCCGGATCTCGGGTGCGCCCTGGTGACTCACCGCTCCAACCTGGTCGTCGATCTTCTACGTTCGGCGACGGTGATCGACGACCGCGATTGCTTCGAAATGGCAAGCGGTCCCTCGCTGAAACCCAGCGCCGTAGGGGGGGCGAACTGGCGGCGCTGGCGTACCGATGCGACGAGCGTCAAGCCCAGAATTTGCTTCGGGCGAAGCCAATGGGGCGGAACGTCAAGTCTTTGCCCGATGCAGCAGGGAAGGTGATGATGGACGCTGCGAGGGCCAAATCAAGTAGGTATGGCGAGACGCTGCCCAAGCCACTTTCGCTGATGCCAGCGATCATGCAGTAGACGATGAGAAACAGTGCCAAGGCTCGCGTAGGCCCTCGTGCCCGGGAAAGAGTTATGAGCAGCAAGAGCACGAGGACCGCACCGACGAGCACGTCTCCGAAGATGCCTTGATCCTGGTAGATCGATATCCAGCTGCTGTCAATGGACAGGCCGTTCTGGGCCGGGTTCGACGAGATATTGACGGCGTCGTTCGACAGGCCACTGCCGAAGATTACGTTCGGGGCCGGTCGATGACTCGAGAGCACCGCAGACCACGCAGTCGTACGACCAGTGAGAGACGTGAGTCCCTGGGCGCTCTCTCCTCGTGTCAACCAGTGTGCCAGCAACGGCGCTGCCAGCAGTCCCACCACCGCAACAACGATGAGACCCGCCGCGAAAAACCTGCGAACCCGTCGCCTCGAAAGCACCAGGCTGAGTCCCGCAACGAGCAGCCCAGCAATCATGGCCAGGAGGCCCGTGCGCGTGTGGGTCAGGACGAGAACGATCAGCCCGGGTATTGCGACCACGAGAGCACGACGAGGAGAAAGGAGCCGGCACAGCCAGAGCAACGTGACCAGACCAACGAGCTCGCCCGCGAAGTGAGCAACCTGCGTCGCCCAGATCGGCCAGATCGTCCCACTCAGACGACCCTGCGCCAGGGCTTTTCCTGGCCAGATCAAGAGTCCGAGAACGACCGAGCTCAAGACCAACGAAAGGAACCACATCTGACTGCGTACAAGAATTAGGTCTCGCCTGCCCCACCATGGAGTGAGGAGCCACAGCACGAAGAGAAAGGCGATCAGGCGGATGCTCCGGAAGTCGGTACCTATACCGACGAACCGAATGCTCATCATGAGGGAGCTGATTGCCAGCACCGTGTAGAGGCCGAGGAACCAGTTGGGTCGGATGCGCATCCGCGGATTGATGGTCAAGACCAGGATGACAGCGATGAACAAAGCGCCCTGGGTCATGAGCTGCGCGACCCTGTGTGGGATCGGCAGAACTGATGTACCGGGAGTAAGGGCGTCGAAGAAGAGCAAACACCAGATGATGGTCACCCGTCGCTCGCGCGAGTCGAGTCGGCGGCTCGGGATGAGATTCAGATCGGCTGGAGCAGTGTCCACGATCCGTTTACACCGACGATCCGGCTGATTCCACCGCCGTTGGGGTCAACCGAAGATCACCAGGCATGAGAACACCGGAAGTGTCGTCCTGGGGATCACGGTCCAGGAGAATGACAGAGCGCAGGGAGACGCCTGCCTCGCGCAGCATCTCTCGGGTGACATCCATCCGGGTCAGCGTGACCCCACGCGGGGACATGATCATCACGGCGTCCGTCGCCCACGGTGTCACTTGCTCCAGACCGTATGCCGCGTCGACTGTCAACAGGACGAGAAGAGCATCGGCGTCTTCGGGGGGCTTCTGGGTCATGGCCAGTGGGTCTTGCGGCGCTACGAGAACTCTCACAGGTGGGCCTTCTCCAGCGGGAAGCTCGAATATCTCCGTCGAATCGGGCCCTGGAGAGAGGCCGAGGATCGAGGTCAGCGGTCGGTCGTCCGAGGCGTCGACCACAATCACCCGGTGACCCTCGGAAGACAGGGCGAATGCCAAGGCGGCAACCGCCAAGGCGGCCGGCTCGGGAGTTCCAACTGAGACGACCGCGAGCGCGGACGCAGGCGCCGATTCGAGGTGGCTTCGCAGACGGCGCTCAACCATCCGCAATGATGGACTTGGCGTCCGGAGCATTCGAGACAACCGTGTCCTGCGCGCCAGGTGTGGACTGCGGTAGCGCTCGAGGCTCAACTCGACCGGTGCGCCCAGGGTCGCTGCCACAGTCGAGCGATCAAGAGTACGCTCCGAAAGGAGTGCACCGAAGATCACCGCCGTAATCCCGATGGCGAGGCCCGCGACCAGCCCCGAGAGCGCGTCCGTGACGACGACTTTCTTCGTTGACACTGGAGCGACGGCGGCTGGATCCAGAACAGTGTTGGAATGGTCGGTGGAGTGCTCGTTCAGAAGCGCTTGTTGGACCTGCGACTGCAGCGTGAACAGCTGTGACTCGTCCTGGCTTCTCCGGTTGACCAGGTCGGTGAGTTGATTACCCGATTGCGTGCCGGGAGTTGTGTCGGGGACGTTGCTGATCTGGCTATTCAGAGTGTCGATCTCGGTGTTGAGCGATGCGATCTGAGAGTGAAGACCGCGAACAAGTGCGTTGGTCTGCAAGCCCAACTGTGAAGCCTGGACGGCCAGGAATGCTTTGGCCACTGCTTTGGCTCCCGCCACGGCTTCCGCCTTGGTTGAACCACTGAACTTTATCGACATGATGTTGTCGCTTACCGATAGACCGCTGTAGTGCGATAGCAACGCGTGGGGAGTCGTGTGAAGATGACCATCGGCAATCGCCTTCTGGGCAACGGTCGGCGTCGTCAGCAAGGAGACGTTGTTCGCCGTCACCGACATAGGATTCGCGCCGGCGGGGACGGTCAGGTACAGATCGGTCTCGGCGGTGAACTTGGGCGGAATCACGAAGTGGAGGCTTGCGCCAACGATCAGACCGACAAGGCCGGCCGTGCGCCAGATTCTTCGCTTGCGTCCTAGCGTTGCCATCAACGCCCGAAGGCCGATTGTCGGGCCCACAACTGCGCCGTCTTCGTCGTTCAATGTCGTCGACATCATCAGTGCTGCTGGCGTGTGAGTCGCTGTGGCGAGCTGCCGGCGTCGGTACGTCGGGGGGAAGGAAGCAGACGGAGCGTGTCGTCCCTCATGGAGCCGGTCGTGTTATCGGTTGGGTCAGGGTTCACGACTACGACGCCATCCAGGACAAATCCGCTGTCGGCGGCCGCCAACACGAGCCGGGCGAGCTCGTCAGCAGTGACGAAGTTCGGAGAGATCGACAACAGGTTGATTGCATCGGACGAGGACAGGTTTGCCGATGTACCGTCAAGGATCACGAGCCTGACGATGAGGGTAAACGCAGCATCATCGGTGTCGCCAAATCCCACCGTGATCGGCAATCCCTTACCTACGGGCTGGACACCGGTGAACGCCGCCCGCAGAGGCGCCAGTGAAGTGCCGCCCGGCCCAATTGGGTCCTCAGCGAGGAGCGCGGTCGGCGTCCCAGATCCCGCCGCTTGTAGCGCGAGTCGGGGACCGGTGGTCATGGCCGGTGAGTCATCGGCGAACGAGATCACTCGAACGGCCTGCGGTCGGCCGCTGCCTCCGGTTGGAATGGTACGGAGTAGGTGCCGCAAGGCCCACTCGTCGGTGGCCCGCGGTCGTTCTTCTATAAGGGCTCGCCAATCGAAAAGAGTGTTGCAGCGCGGTGACTCGAGCGAAGCGATGACTGGAGCGCCCGCGACACGAGCGATCTCATCTCGTAGACGCAACCGGCGCCCGCGCTGGAGACGTATGAGCACGAACGCCGTACTACCCAATAACCCGATCACCATCCCGATAATGCTTGCTTCTATGGGGGGTGTGTCCTTGGAGGCTGGTTGGGTGGTGGCCTTTTGCAGTATCCGAGTGGTGTTTACGGGTGAACCAGTCTCGAGTTGAGCGTTCGTGATCTGGCCGGTGACCTTGTTGAGTTGCACCGAGACCTGGTTCTGTTCACTCCGAAGTGTGCCCAAAAGGTCGGTGTCTTGTTGGCCGGCGCTCGATCCCGAACCTTCAGAGGCAACGCGGGAAGTGACGGTATCGATCTGACTCTGCAAATCGGTGATCTGTTTGGTCAGCAGGTTGGATTCATGCTGAAGGGCACTCACGGCGGCTTGCTCAGTGCTTCCCTGCAAATTGCCGATGTAGGTTACATAGCTCGCCGCAACGGCATTGGCCAGTTTCACGGCATACGTACTGGCGCGATCCTGAGCCTGGATCTGTAGAATCTCTCCACTAAGCGGCGTCACGGTCACGAGTTTCTTGACCCCTGATGCTCCAAGCGGCGGCGACACTTTGGCACCGGCCGCAGCAAGCACGGGTGTGCTCTTTGCGATAAGGGCATTGGTATCGATGCTGTTCCCGGCGGCACCGGTGTTGCCCGTATTGCCCGAACTCGCCGCATTCGATGGGGTTGTCGGAGGAAGGAGGACCAGGGCGACGGCCGTTTCCTTTGCCGGAGCGAATACTCCGTACGCGAGCCCAGCGATCCCGCAGAGGGCCGCCACAACGATGATCAGGCGCCGACGCCGGCGGATCTCCCGCAGCGATGCGCGCAGGTTGAGAGGCTGCTCGGTCACTGGCCGCGGACCGAGGATTCGTTGTCGGCTATTGAGTCCGTCCGCCCGGCGTGCGCAGGCTCGGTATGGTCCAAGAACACGGCGAGTTGAGCGCGGTTGTTCAGGTCAAGTTTGCGGTAGAGGCGGCTCACGTAGTTGCGCACTGTCTTCTGACCGAGTTGCAGTTGAGTGGCGATCTCCGCGTTATTAGCGCCTTGCGCGATCATCCTCAGCACATCAGACTCCCGTTGGGTCAAATGGGTAGGGCGTTCTTCACCCAGAAACCATTGCGCCGCCTCGCTGCAGAGAACCTGATCACCCAGATGAACGGAGACCACCGCGGCTTGGATCGCCTCGGGTGAGGAGTCCTTCAGGAGAACGCCTGCGGCACCCGCGATCATCGCTGGGCGAACGCGCCAATCGGGATTGGAGGTCAAAATCAATGTCTTGGCCGTTGGGCACTCCGAAGAGAGAAGCCGCACAAGATCGATGCCGTCGGTTCGGGAGAGTTCCAGGTCTATCAAGACAACGTCGACGGACTCCGCGATACAGAGCTCCAGCAGTTCCGGCTCACCTTGGGAGACCTCAATGACATGCATGCGATCGTCCTCGCCGAGAAGCCGAGCCAATCCCAGACCGAAAAGCCGTTCAGCGACCACCAGGACCACGGAGATCTTTGACCCAGCGACCGAAGGGCCATTCAAAGGCCTACTTCGTTCCAGGGGCTGGGATAGGTCGCTGTTGAGCACTGAGTTCGGGTCCTCGGGACAATAATCGTGCGAGTTGGCGAGCCCGGACTGGGCGACTGAGGTGTCGCTCGACGGCGCTCTCTGAGTTGACGGTTAGACAGAGGCCCAACGGTGAGGGGTGATACGCGGAGAGTGGGACGTTTGCCCATCGACGGCAGGACTGTCCCCGTGACCAGGGAGTCGTCGTTCAAAGGGGGGCAGGCAAGCCAACCGCTTGATTCGACTCAGTCGGTTGGAATTGGCGTGACGAGGGCGACCGGCCGGACCGAACTTCGATCTCTGTATCTACGGAACGGCGACGGGCTCTAAACCAATGCGGGCGTTCTTACTCACGAAACCTCGCCCAAAACCCCTCCCCGATGACTCATACCCAGGCTAGCGAGTGTCCTGCTCGCGACGACCGAAACGGGTAACCGGTATGTCTCTCAAGCGGCTCAGAGAGCGGTTGCCCCTTCGCGGGAGCGCTGCGAATCGGGCCACCACGACGATGATCGACCAGGGCGTGGCATCGGCATCCAATTTCATTGTCGGAATCGTCGTCGCGCGAATCAGCGGCCCCACCGGTCTAGGTGCCTTCGCTCTGGCTTTCACAGCCTGGGTCCTGTTGACGACGCAATATCGGGCCATGATCACCGAACCGATGGTGATCCTGGGCGATATGCGTCGGGACGACAGCGACGAGATAGTTCGACAGGGCGTCGCCGGCGTTGTGACCTTTGGCGTGGTGGCGGCGGGCCTCGTTGCCGCGATCGGCACGACGTGTCTGATCGTCGGTCAACACACGTTCGGAGTGGGCCTTCTTGCGTTGGCTCCGTGGGTGCTGGTGCTCGAGTTGCAGGATTACTGGCGCCAGATCGGCTTCATGCAGGGAACGCCAAAGAAGTCCCTTCACAACGACCTCGTCTTCAACACGTTCCAGGCGATGGCTTTTGGGGCAATCTTCCTCTTTCACGTGCATTCTGTGTTCGTTGTCATCTCCGCCTGGGGCGTCGGGGCTTCAGCCGCCGCACTCTTTGGATTTTGGCAATTCAAAATACGCCCCACCTTCCGCGGGGGAGGTGCGTTTATTCGGTTACGTTGGTCGACAGGCCGGTGGCTGGCCAGTGAACGTACGGCAGCCTGGGGGGCGCAACAGCTCTCTCTGATCGTGGCTGGTGCCCTGCTGGGCCCAGCGGCGCTCGGCGGCCTGAAGGCCGCTCAAGCATTGGTCTCCGGACCGACGAATGTGGTCCTGAATGCCAGTGGAAGCTTCGGTCTGCCTGAAGCAAGTCGGCACTTTGCCGAGCGCGGCTGGGTCGGCATGGCGAGAGTGTCCCGCATCGTGACCGGGGCGGTGGTTATGGCTGCAGCCGGATGTGGCGTCGTAGTCCTACTATTCGCACCAACGCTTATCAGATTGCTGTACGGCCCCGAGTTCGTTGCGTACGCAGGCTGTGCACGGATCTTCGCAGTCTCCCTCACGATCTACGCATTCTCCATGGCGCCGATGCTCAACTTGACCACCACACGCCAGGTCCGACCGCTCTTCATGATACAGCTGGTGAGATTGGCCTTCTCGGTGTCGGCCGTCTGTGTGTTGGCCACCGCATTTGGGGTGACAGGCGCTGCAGCAGCAGATCTGCTGACATCAACCGCAACGCTGACGGCAATGTTGATGCTGCAGTCTCGGGTGCGCCGAAAGTTTCATGAGACGCATTCGCAGCCTGTCGGTCGAGGGGGCGCTGTTCGACGACGGCTCGTCAGGAACGCCTCCTTCTTGTCGAGTCCGCGGAACGAATCGGCGAGAACGCCCGAGTCTTCAAAAACTCCGTAGGCGCCGCCGCGTCGACACCCTTCGCGACGGCGTCTTTTATGATTGGCTGATCCGCCGACAACCTCGGATCTGAGTCGCGCATGATGCACCCCCTCCCGTAGGGATCGCCTGGTGGGAGTCTCGGGATCCTGTGCACACGAGGGTCCCGAACACGCGCGGGATTTGATGGCTTTCCCAGCGAATAGGGACCGTTGGTTGATTCGAGGCCAGGCTCTCTGAAACGCGCTGTGGCAGCACGCAGCGGTTAACGAGGCCTTGTCAGTTGAGTCCAGCCAGTGGTGTACGAGAAGGTGAGCTGAAGCAGGATCCCCCAAACGCGACGATCACCGCGTCAATCTCAAGAAGCAGTTTCCAGACAGCCACTTGAGGAGGATCACGGTGAACGTCCCCGCCACTACCGACGCGTCGGCCTGGCTGGACAAGTATCTCGAAGGCGCGAACGGCGACACGGATGTGCCGCCGTCCATGCTGGGCGCCTACACCGAGGGCCTGATGTCGACCGAGGCATCGCTGCAGGGCAACGCCGCCTTCGGGGAGCGCGCCCCGAGCGTGAGAACGAGAGGAACGGGCATGGCATGCGTCCTGGGTACGAGAGTCGGGCCGATCGAGCGGGCCGTGCCGAGCTCCGCCTGGGTGTCGACAGTCCCGAGTTCTTGCCGCAACCGAGGGGACGGGCCGAACAGGCCCTGGTGTCGGTGGTCTCTGCGGCCGACGTGGAGGGTCTCGACGCGTCAGGTCGACGAACTGGTCAAGGCCATGGGCATCGACGGGATCTCCACGTCCGAGGTCTCACGCATGGCACAAGAGCTTGACCAGGTGGTCACCGAGCTCGAGGAGCGCCCTTGGACCAGGGACCTTATCGCTATCTGTGATCGACGCTCTGGCGCAACGAGTTCGCGAAAGGGGCCGGGAGGTGAACGTCTCGGCCGTGATCGCCACCGCCGTGGGCGCCAAGGGCCGGTGCGAGATCGTCGCTCGACATCGCGACGACCGAGGACACGGCCGCCTGGACGACGTTCCTGCGCGCGCTGGTGGCCCGCTGACTGGGTCGCGTCGAGCTCGTGATCTCTGACGCCCACGGGGCATCAAGGCCGCCATGTCCCCAGGTCTTCGCCGAGGGCTCGTGGCAACGGTGCCGCCGCCGTCATCATCTGGCTGGTGGACCCCGCTGCTCGCCGAACAGACCGACGAGTGCGCCTTCACCCGGCGCTACATGAGTCCCGAGTCCCTCAAAGCCCAAAGGAAGCTCGAGCCCTCCTCCGAGGACCCGAGGCCGGCCATCGACCCCGCCGACGAGCAGGCCGGCGCGAGCAGCGCCACATTTGATCAGCGTTGAGAGAACACGTTGACGCGAGGGACGTTGCAACCCACGACTTCGTACACCACTCGTTGGGACTCACACTCGTTGGGGCTCAACCAGACGATGTGCGCCCGTCGATGGGTCGAGCGAGCCAAGTGGGTGACGTAGGAGTGGAGTGGGTGTCGGATCTCCTTCAGACGTTTACGGCAGACCACGCAATGAGCCGATGGCTGCCTCTTCTTGTTGACCACCCTGACTGCGGGGCTTGCGGGATTGAAGTTCGCGGGAAGCGGGCAGAGATCGGACTGTCTTCTTGCTACGGAGCCGATGCACGACTCGGGGAGCCGTGAAGTGCGTGCCCGCGACGAAGCGCATGAGTGGGCCCAGACTTGGAGCAGCCAAAGCGCCGGTGAAGAAAAGGCCGGACACGTTGGATTCAAGGTGATGATCGAGAACAGGGGCACCAGCAATCACTTTGAGATCTGCGCGCAGAGAGGGCGTGAGATATGCGAGGCGAGTCAAGTCGAAACGAAATCCCGTTCCGGCAATGACGTGATCTGCCGTTTCGGTCACTGTGGCACCCGTGGCATCGCTCAGGCGGAGCTGGACGCGATCGCCCACGGCCGCACTTTCAAGGACATGGTGACCGAGGAGCAGCGGCACTCTGCCTTCGACTCGCTCGCGCAGCCACCAGGCGCCAGCTGGACCAAGGAATCCCAAGCTTTTCTCGACCCGCATGTCCTTTGGCAGATGCCTGAATACATCGGGCAACCGGTCATAGGCCCAGCAAGTCCACCCTTCGCACAGCCGGACGACCGGCCTCCGGAGCTGCTGCAGCCTGGTCGGGCTGTCTGGGTTGGGAGTCGGCCAGGACACGCTGCTGTCACGGGCAATCATCTTGACCGATGTTCCCTGCTCAAGGAGCAGAGCCGCGGTCTCGAGGGCTGACGAGCCCCCTCCGACGATCAGGACCTCCTTGCCGCGGAATTGTTCCAAGTTCGAATGGGCCGATGAGTGGGAGACGAGTTCCGGCGGTAGCCCCGACAGCTCTGGCGGCACATAGGCGAACGGAATAATGCCAGTAGCCACGACGACCTTGTTCGCACGCATCGCCTCGTCATTAGCCGTACGGATCAAGAAGCCACCGGTTGATTCTTTCGACAGCGAAACTACCTCGGTCTCGTCAATGTCCGGAACGAGCTTGTCTGCGAACCAGGTTCCGTAGTTGATGAATTGCTCCCGTGTCAGGGGAATAACCCGCTCCGGATAAACCTCGTCCGCCTGGCTGCAGTAGTCGCGGGCCAAGAAGCCGGAGCGCGGAGCCGAGAGGTCGGATGCGTACGGTTCGGACTTCAAACGCATTCCGGCAGGCATGTTGAACCGCCATGCACCCATCGGGCGACCGAACGCCCGGTATTCGACTCCCTCTTGCCGCAAGTGGGCGGCCACTGAGAGTCCATTTGGCCCAACTCCGATTACCGCCACGTCAGTGCTGGTCAAGGTGTTGTCCTTTCGTGATCAAGTTCGAGTCGACGCAGGCCCGGTCGGATGGTGTGCTCTTAGTGAGCTTGCGTCGGGCGAGGTTCATGTTGCTGGCAAGGGCGGTCACTGCAGGCCCGAGATCGTGTCTATCCATGTAGTCGTAGCTCTGGCGGTGGATGAAGTCTCTTGCGAAGGTTGCGATGGCTGTCTGTGGTGGCACACCGTCGGGTTGTCGTCCCCGGCTTTCGATGTTTTCCCACAGCCACTTCATGTCACCCTTCAAGTACCGCATCTTCACCCCGGCCTGGTAGCCCGGCACGGCAGCGAGAGGTTCACGCGCCGCCCATTGCCAGAGCAGAGCGGGGAACGGTACACCTGATCGAGTTGCCACTTCGACCGAACCGGACAAGCGGGCATTGATCTCCATCAAAAGAGGGCGACCGTTGGCATCTCGGCGGAATTCGACCTCACAACAACCCTCCAGATCCAGGTTGCGTACCAGAGCCAAGGCGGCTGATTCCAGGTCGGCCGGCATGGGTATGCCCTCGCGTACAACCGACACCCCACCAAGAACCGGGGTGGTGCGGTAGGCCACTTGCGCGAACGTAGCCCACACCTTTCCGTCAGCGTAGAAGACAGTTACCGCTTCGCGAGGTCCGTGGGCCATCTGCTGTATGACGGGTGAACCGCCGAGCATGATGAGTTGTTCCACGTATCGGACGGCTTCGGACTCCTCGAGTACGGCCTTCGACACCACCCGAGTCCTACTGTCGGCGTTGGAAACCCATGACCGAGTTGGCTTAATGACCGCCGGGTACCCCACCTCAGCGAGGGCCGCCCGAGTATCCTCAGCACACTCAATCGGGATGGTCCGCGGGCACGGAATCCCGAGCTCGGCGGCTGAAGCGAGAGTGCGCTTCTTGTCGTTCGCGGCGTCGAGTGCCGCCTCCGATGCGAGAGCGAGTGCGATGCCGTGTTGTTCGAAGCATGAGCGCCAGGATCGAAGAGCGGCCACAGAGCCATCCATCGACGGAATGACCACGCGCGCTGGGTGGGCACAGGCCAGATCGATTACTGCTTGGGCATATGCGTCGGGGTCGTCGTGGTAGCTGGGAAGTCTGCTCTTCCGTAGCGACCAACGGGAGGCAAACGTCGGTACCCCGAAGCGTGAATCGCACAAGTCGGAACATTCAGCGGTGGCGACCTGCAGTCCGTGGCGACCCAGCGTGCGGGTGCTGACAAGCGCCTGTCTCGCATGCCCGTCGAGCACGAGGGCATCGAAATACACGCAAGAACGATCGTGGATCGAGGTCACGACAGTCGGCGCAGATGGGAATAGTTTGGCGGCATAGAGGTCAATCCCTGCCACCGGATGCACACTGAACCACGTGCTCCGAGGCATGCATGGGAGTCACAACTGGAACGCCCTGATACAGGAACGGACATGTGGGCGTCTGGCCGAGCCCTGCCATTTCGCGCTTCTCCCCCTCAATTCGCCCGCTCTGTGCCGGCATCGAAGTTCAAATTCTATACAACGCCCGTAGCAGCGCTACAAACCCATACCCTACATAGAGCGACGGAACGTCGCCCCGATACGAACAACGGCTTTTACGGCCTTCGGTCAAATGGGGGGTTGTGGCTTCCAGCACGAGAGCGGTTTGTTCCTCACAAGCAGGCGATCTGCGGCTACCTCCTTATGGGGCAGATTTTCGGCCGGATGAGTTCATATTCTCCGCTCTGTCAACCTTGCTGGTCAGGTTCATCATCGGAACGCGTTGAGCAGCGAAGTGTGTTTCCGACGTCACGGCGCCATGGCCAACGTTTCGCTTCTTGCAACGTAAATGCATGATTGCCGAGTGCCAGCCACTGGATCGGTCCTCGGCATCGGACCGGGCCGCAACTCAACAGCTTCGGTTGATGACCAGAGAATCGAACAGACCCCCCCACTCATGAATAATCTCGGAAAGAGGCGGGTGTGGTTCGTCTGCAGGAACGACCACCAGATTTCCAGGGAAGCATCGCTCTGTCAGCAGCCGGGCTCGTGTGGCCTGCCCTCGACCCGGCACGAGCAAGAGGCTGTGCAAGTGGTGGCGCTGGGCGTAGCGGCCGACCCACTCCGCTTCGCCTCGGGTGTTACCCGTGACGTCCACGAAACACACGACTGACACCCGAGAGACTTTGGGGCAATCGGTGTCGGCGTAGGCGCTGCCCAGAGAATAGAGGAGCACCGGGGCATATCCCTTCTTCGCCAGTGACACTGCGACGGCCTCTCGGGTTCCTTCGTTGCTGCCATTGAAGCTCACGATGGCGTCGACGTGCCGTGGTTGATCCACCGTGGGAAACACGATGAAGCGTAGGGTCGCGGCAGCAAGGACCGCGACGACCAAAACGACTATCCCGAGGCATGCAATCAACCATCGTCGGCCACGCCACCACGGCGTCTTTGGCTGCTCGACCGGAGCTGCCGCCAGGTGGTTGTAGAACTCAGGTGCGATCTCTCTCGAAGCATCGCCCGTACCGCGAAGGGTACTCAGCGGAATCTCCAGTCCTAATATCTCATCAAAAAAATGTTTCAAGGACCGTCGCGGACAACGTGAGTCTCCCGGGACATTACTTGCCCTAGCGATCCATGGCGACGCGCCGCTGCGAGCCGCGGTGTCCCCAAGGACGCTCGTTTCGCTGGTAGAAAGTGCCGAGACGAACGACATCCTCGTCTTTCCTCCTCCTGGCGGCTGCGTCAGTGCGGGCTAGTGGGATCGACGTCGCTGCGTGCTTTGTCGCTCCGCGGCCTGGCGATAGACGTCGAGTGTTCCCGCTGCGACCGCACCCCAGGTGAACTCCTGAGCTCGACGGAGTCCATCGGCTCGCATTCTCGACGATCCGGAACCGGTGGCCTCCAGAATCGACCGGGCAATCGAGCTCGGATCATGAGGGTCAGCGAGAATTGCCGCCCCACCGGCGATCTCGGGCATCGAGCTGATGTCGGACGTGACGACTGGACAAGCGCAGGCCATCGCTTCAAGGATCGGCAACCCGAAGGTCTCGTTGAAAGACGGGTAGACCAGTAGGTCGGCGGCCCGGTAGAACTGGACGGTTTCTTCGTTCGGAACTCCTCCGACGAAGACGACGTCCTCGGCGATGCCCAGCTCGACCGCCAAATCGTGCAATTCGGCTCCGTATCGTTGGTCACGCTCTGCCCCGAGGATGACGAGCTGACGCCCTCCGAGCTCGTGGCGAGCGAGCCTCCAGGCGCGCAGCAAGCCGTCACAGTTCTTGTAGCGCCACAGGGACGAGACGAAGAGCACGAACGGCCGTGAGATACCGTGCGCGGCCACGTGTGCTCGTGCTGCATCGGTGTTCCCCGGCGTGAAGATGTCGTGGTCGACTGCTTCGTAGATAAGGCTGACTTTCTGCGGATCGACCTCGAGAAACTGGTCTATCTCGGCTCGCAGGCTGTTGGAGTTGACGATGACCGCGTCCGCCAGGCGAACCGAGCGCTGATAGTTCAACCGGCGGTAAGTCCGCGGCGCGAGGGCGATGGATTCCGGAGCGGAGTATGCATGCATCGTCTTCATGTGGATTACAAGTGAACGAGTGGGGTTCACCAGTGGGGCAATGGCGGTACTCAGCAGATCGACATTGTGGCGGGGGAGCAGCACGGGTGACATCAGGTGCTCACTCGCTGTACGCAAGACCCGATGCTCATTCGACCAAGGGAAGGTTATGTAGCGAACCGAATCCCCGCACTCTGGGAAATAGTGCCGGACAGCGGGGCTGACCATCAGGTTGAGCGTTTCGCCTGGTTGAAGTCGACGAGCCATCTCGGGCACTATGCGTGTCCAACACCAGTGGGCCCCAGACGGTTGACGCGGGTCTTCTGTGAGCAGGTTGAGAGCCATATTCAGGCGCGTCTGGCTGCCTGCCGCCTCGGAGGGTCGGGAATTGTCGGAACTCCGAGAGGTAGTGAATCCAGAGCGAATGGCCATCAGGGGATCCTCAACAGGTGCGCCACGGTCAGTTAGAGCAGACCGGGGTGGGCCAGATACCCGAATTCTGGAAGGAGGAACGGTGGTTGA
Organism: uncultured Acidimicrobiaceae bacterium; assembly: GCA_963809715.1. Classification (GTDB taxonomy): domain Bacteria; phylum Actinomycetota; class Acidimicrobiia; order Acidimicrobiales; family RAAP-2; genus Bog-473. Next base: position 274,082 of record CAWEKO010000007.1, read on the forward strand.
CGGCGACTGGAGGGATGGAGACCCAGCTCAGCCGACGAATTGGAGCACCGTCGTAAAGGTGTCCGAACCGAGTCCACTACAAGATCCATCTCCGACAATGGTCCAGGCCGGCTGCTTTTCCCCAAAACCTGTGGAGTACCAACCGAGGACCGGATCGGTCTGACCTCTCGTGAGCGACCATGAGAGGCCGTTGGGTATGCAGAGGCTGGCACTCCGCGTGGAGGTTCCTTTGGACCAAGAGAGATCCACAGTTTGTCCGACCATGCTGGCATCGATGTCGGGGCCCAGGTGCAACGCGAGTCGGAAGGCGTGTCTTCCGGTCGTCTCGAGGCAGTCGACGATCTCCAGTCGCCGAAGACGACTGTCCAGTCGAACTGATCTGCGGTGGCGGACTGGTGGATTGAGAACACCGTAGCCATCGTGCTCGGCGGACCACGCGGTGACGTCCCCCCGTTCGTCCCTGTCCAATCCGATCAGGGCGCTTTGCGCGTGGCGAGCCCACAAGAACGGACCGCCCGAGCTGGACTGGTCTTGGCCACCCACCTCGATGGTGTTGTGAGCCAGAGTCGACCGAAAATACGTGCGCCACCTGGGTTCGCCGTGGTAGCAGTAGGTGCCAGGATCGGCTAGCACATCCACCCCGTCGTGTCGTACTTCGACCGAAAGAGCATCGGCATGAGCGTGCGCGGCGATCGACAGAAACCCGTGCGGGCCTGAGTCACATCGGCACCAAATCTCTTTTCCGTCCGATGGTGAACTCCGAAGAAGGGTCATGCCGGCATCGGCGTAATGACTCGGACGATGGTCCGAGGGCACAGATGGGTGACGACCGGCCATCGACGCCAGGACTGTACTCGTCACCGTGGGCTCCACTTTTGGCCACCATCCAGGAGCGTCGAACAGCGTCTCGCCGAGAGCGAGGAGGCCTGACCACCGCTCGGCGGCGGGAGGGTCGAGCACGAGAGCAGTCCCGTTGTCCCCGTCTCCGTGGCGCGGAGCACGGAAATCCACATCCACCGTCGCAGCAACTACGTCGAACATTCGATACAGCGACGCCCAGAGTTCGCGTGAAAGAGGACGGCCCGACCAGTTCGCCTCCGCTGCCGCCACTACAGCGAGCTCCGTGACGAAGCCGTGGTAGTCAAAGGCCATCTCTCGATTGACGCCACTAGGGAACGTGTTGCACTTCAGCTCGTACTCGAGGACGCGGGTGGCTTCCCGGCTCCAGCCATCGCTCTCGGTGAACCAGTCAAACGCGAGGGCGCCGACCAGCTGGCCAGCGGCTTCGGCGATGACGTGGTTGTTGGCAGACGATCCGCGACTGCGAAAGGAAGAAAGGTAGTGCAGGTGCCACCAGATTTGGGCACGTGCTACCTCGTTGCGTTCGAAAAGATCAGCCGCTCCCGCCCACCCGTCGAGCAGACGGCGCACCCAGACCCAGGTAATCAGCCGTAGCCCGGCTTCGATTCCGCTCGTCCAATTGATGCCGGAGAGGAAGGGGTTCTGAATCCACCAGGAACGGAGATGAGCGCCAGCGCGTTCTGCATAGCGTTCGTCATCCGTGAAGCTGAATGCTGCCGCCAGCACCGTAAGGTGCTGCATCCGGGAGAGCTCCCAAATTTGCTTGACGTTTCCCGTGACGTCCTCGGAACGATGGTTGACCTTGAAGCAATAGTCGACCTGAGGTGCCCGCTTTCCGGTGATCGGATCGAAGAACCAGTCCGGGTCCTTCATGTCCAGACGCGAGGTTCCAAGGAGCTGCCATCGTCCTGCGAGGATCTCGTCCGCTGCCTCGATGACCTTCCGCTCTGCCTCGGCCGGTACCTCTTGCCGCATCACTCCGGTCGGAGAGCTGCGAAATTGAGGATCCCGAATGGAGTTCCAGGGGGCGTCTTCGTGCGACGCAGAGTGGGGCCACGACGATTGAGTTGGGACCTCTGGTATGACCTGCCTGGAGGCCCACCGTCTACGACGTACATGTTCAGAGATGCGCCATCTCACCTCGGAGGCGGACATCTTGGACAGTCGCTGCAGGCGCCATTGCAGCTCGACCGAATTCATCGCGAGGTCCGCCCCACGCCCTCCAGGGTCGGAGTCACAGAGGTTGTAGCGTGTGGGTCGCTGCAGCTGAACCCGCCGCGAGGGTGGCGAGTGTCGTGGCCGAGAGCGACTCGAGGGAGATGGGCATCGGTCCTCCCGTGCGCACGGCGTCGATGAAGGCCTTGATTTCCGCGGCCTGACCTTTGTCAGGAGAGCCGAAGTGCCGACTGACGCGAGCGCGGGCGCCTGACCAGACAGTGGCACGCCTGAAATTGTCGAGCCGAGCGGTTCGCCCTCCACTCGAAGCCTCAAAAGTCTCTTTGGGGAACTTTCGGTGCACGTTCGTCAGGTAGGTCACGGTCCCGAGCGACCCGTCTCCGTAGCGAATGCTTACCTGCACCTCGTCGGCACCGGCCGCCGGCATCGTCATGACCTCCACCGGATCACTGCCGATCCACCAACTCATGGTGTCCACGAAATGGCCACCCTCGCCCACGAACCGAGAGCCTTCGAGTTCGGTGTCTCGATACCAGCTGTCCGACGCGAGCCGGCCTGCGTTGACCAGGTACCTGGCGTTCGTCGGTTCGGAAGATCGCCCGAACCGCTCCCGCATTTCCACCAGGAGCGGAGCGAATCGCCGGTTGAATCCGACCATGACCTTGTCGTTGCCGGTGGCGTCCACAGTGGCGAGAATGCGGTCAAGCTCGTCAGATGTAAGGGCCAGCGGCTTTTCCACGAACACCGCTTTTCCCGCCTCGAGGGCACGGCATGTCAACTCGGCATGGGCACTGTGCCGAGTGACGATGAATACAGCGTCGATCGTCGGGTCCTCAAAAACAGATTCCGAGGTGGTTCCGGCATCGGCAAAACCGAACTTTCGCTGCGCGTTGACAGCCGACAAAGAGCGGCGTGTTGCGACATGGGCGAGCTCGATCCCCGGTTGATTCGCCAGGTGCGGAAGGAGCATCGACGAGGCGTAATTCCCGGCTCCGATGAAACCGATACGCACCGTGCCTTTGTTGTGACGGTGACCGTGCGCCGGCGAGTGATGCGAAGGCACAGACGTCGTTTTCCTGCTGGGCTCCGCTTGGAATCGAGTGTGGTTTGGAACTTGGTGATCTGGCTCGTCCGATGTGTCGTACTCGAAAAGGAAGCCGACACCCTTCAACACTCCAGTGCCGAGTTGTTCGTACACGCTGGGCGCATCCTGGAGGGGGAAGATCCCGGCGATGAGGGGTTCGGGATCGACTTCTTTTCTGGCTACGGCATTGACAAAGCAGTGAAGATTGCGTCGCTCGGTCCATCGCACATAACCAGCTGGGTAGTCGACTCCTTCGATTTCGTACTTAGGGTCATAGCGGCCCGGACCGTACGAGCGGGAGAACCGGAGGTCTAGTTCCTTCTCGTAATAGTCGTTCCAGGGCAAATCCAATTTCACCTTGCCAATGTCGACGACCGTCGCCCGGTCGCGTGCGAGGCGTGCCGCCAGTTCTACCGGCTGATTGGAGGAACCTCCCGCAACGAGGAAAATGCGGTCGGCACCAAGACCGCCTGAGGCTTTGAACAGCGTCTGTTCCACTGCCCTCGATCCGTCATCGTCAGGCGCAGTGCACAGAAGAGCGCCGGCCTTCTCCGCCAAGCGGCATCGTTCCTCGTCTGGGTCCAATCCGACCACTTGAACGCCCGAGGCCACGAGCAGTTGCACGACCAGCTGGCCGACCAAGCCCAGGCCGATGACGCATGCCGTGTCTCCGATTTGGACGTTTCCTTGGCGAACCCCTTGCAGGGCGATCGAGCCCACGGTGGCAAACGCAGCCAATTGGGGCGACACGCCATCGGGCACGGCCACACAAAGATTGGTCGGTACCCAGTTAATCTCGGCATGCAGGGCAAATTCGTTGCCAGCGCAAGCCACGAGTTGACCGACAGCGAACTCCTCGGCCCCTTTACCCACCTCGAGCACCACGCCCGCAAGCGAGTAACCCAAAGGTGAATACGAGTCGAGGCGGTTCATGGCCTTCTTGTACGTCGTAAGAGCGCCCTGCTGCTGAACGGTCTCGAGCACCTTCTTCACCTGATCGGGACGAGCGCGCGCCATGCCGACAAGGGACAACTTGGACTCTTCCACCTTCATCATCTCGGTCCCCGTGGAGATCAAGGAGTAGAGAGATCGCACGAGGATTCCGCCAGGGGCGCAGGACGGTGCAGGCGCGTCAATGACAGCCAGCTCCCCTGAGCGGTAGTTCTGGGCGACTTGCTTCACTAGTCTTCCGACTTCCTTCCTTGAAATGGAGTCACATCGTCACTCCGGCTTGGCGGTTGTGGCGATACCAGAACTCGAGGGTAAGCAGCTGCCAGATCTGCTTGGATCGGTCCTCTCGCCCCGAGCGGTGGTCTTCAACGAGAGCAGACACGGCTGGCCTGTTCAGGAAGCCTGTGCCCACGAGCTCGCCTCCGAGCAGCGAGTCGTCGATCACTTCGCGCAAATCATTTGTCACCCACGCCCGGAGCGGTGCAGAGAAGGAGGCCTTCGGTCGGTAGACGATCTCCTTAGGGAGCCACGCCTCGGCGGCACGCTTCAACGCGATCTTTCCGCTTCTGCCGGAAACCTTGTCTTTTCCGGCCCGTGAGAACGCGGCCCGGAAGACTTCGGGATAAACGAATGGAACGCGGACTTCGGTCGACGCGGCCATGCTGGCTCGGTCGGTGTAGGCAAGGTTCAGGCCGGGGAGAAACATGCGAGTGTCCGCCAGACACATGCGATTGACCTGATCCGAAAGCAGATTGTCCTCGTAGATCTGCGAATGTTGCTCGAAGACGTCGTGGATATCGCGCTGCAGATCGGGGCTGAGCAGCGCTGCCAACTCGGCGGGGGCGTACAAGCTGTAGCTCCTCCGGAATGCAGCTTCTTCGGGAAGCTCGGCAAACGTCGCGAATCGCTTGGCCCACCGCGCGTAGCGAAGGCCGCGTCCTGCTGCCGTGACTGGCAGTCGATCTATGACGCCGTTCGTCGAGCGATGCACGAAACCAGGAAGACCTCGGTATCGCCCGGCAAGAACACACGCCTGGTGTTTCCGGTAGCCCCCGAAGAGCTCATCGGCGCCCGTCCCCGAGAGGATGACTTTGACGCCCGCGGCCCGGGCACCCTCTGCCATGAGAAGGGTATTGATGGCGGCCGGATCGCCGACGGGTTCGTCGAGGATATCGACCATTCTCGGCAGCAAATCCACCACGTCAGGCTGAAGTTCGATCTCATGCAGATCTATACCGTGACGTTGCGCGACCTTTCGGGCGTAGAGAGCGTCATCGGGCATCGCTTCGAGCCGTTGGTCTTCGGCCCGGAACGTAATCGTGTACGCGTCGATCTGGGGGTTCGTCTGCTTTGCCAGTACCGTCACGATGCTCGAGTCGAGGCCACCGGAGAGGAAGCTCGACACGGGAACGTCCGCGACCAGGTGGTCCTTCACTGAGCCCTCTAAGACTTCCCGTAAGTCATAGCTGCTCTCCTGGGCTGCCGCCGCTTCCTCGACGACGTCCCAGTACGACTCGACGCGACTGGTGCCATCTGGTCGGAACTCAGCCCAACTACCCGGCTGGAGCTTTTCCACACCTTGTAGTGAGCACGTCTGATCTGGCACCCAGTAGTAGAGCATGGACGCGGCGAGCGCCTGCGGGCGCATATGCAACTCGGAACCGAAGGCGCCTACAAGTGCTTTCAGCTCGGAAGCGAACACCACTCCGTCCTTACGGCGAATGAAGTGGAGGGGCTTGATACCGAACTGGTCTCTAGCGAGAAAGAGGGAGCCGGTCGATTGATCGAGTATGGCAAAAGCAAACATTCCTCGAAAGCGCGGCAAGCATTGAGGTCCCCAGCGACGCCATGCCTCGAGGACGACCTCAGTGTCAGAGTTGGTAGTGAAGGTGGCTCCAGCCGAAGCGAGCTCCGCTCTGATCTGCCGGTAATTGTAGAGCTCGCCGTTGTAGCAGAGCACAAACGGTTGCTTGACCAGAGGTTGTTGACCGTGCTGCAGGTCGATGATGGAAAGTCGACGGTGGGCGAAATGCGCGTCGATCCGGTCGTCGGTATACGAGAACCAACCTTCTTCGTCCGGGCCCCTGTGGTCGAGGCACCGACCCATCTTCTTGGTTGCCGCGTGACCATCTACTTGTTGGTAGGCGCCGGCTATGCCGCACATAGGTCAGCCCCCAACCGTCGCTGCAACACGAGGTCGCGAACTCTCGGTTAGCGACTCGTAGACCTCGACGTAGAGGGGAGCCTGGTGATCCCAGGCCAGCTCCTGTTCGACTCGAGTACGTCCAGACCTTCCCATTTCGTGGCGTCTTGGTTCGTCATCGATGAGGTCAACGAGCAACTGCGCCATCTCGCCGATATCGTTCGGGGTTGCGTAGACTGCCGCGTCGCCGGCCGAGAAGCGGGTCTCGCGGAGATCGAAAGCGACGACCGGTAGCGAGAAGGCCATGTACTCCATGGTCTTGTTCATCGTCGATACGTCATTCAGTGGGTTCTTGGGATCGGGTGAGATGCCTACGTCGGCGGTTGAAAGGATTGCGGCCACCTCAGCGTCGGGAGCACGCCCAGTAAATGTGACGAACTCAGAGAGGTCGAGGCGGTGACTCAAGGCGACGAGGTCGTCGAAGCAATCGCCTGATCCGATGAGCGTGAAGCCGATATCACGGCGACCGAGGTGGCGAACGACGTGGTTCGCCACCTCTAAGACGAGATCCACCCCGTCCTGGGGTCCCATCACACCTATGTAGGCCGCCATATAGGGCTTGTCCTGTCGAAGTGTCGGTTCGGCCGTGGTGCGGCGGAGCTTGGTCAGGTCGGGCCCCGTGCGGACGACAGTCATGTTCTTCAGCGCAATACCGTCGCGTTCGAGGACGATTTGCCGATAGGAGTTGTTGGTGGAGATCACGTGGTCTGCGGTCCGTGCCGTACGGCGTTCCATCAATCGGAGAGCCCGGTAGATCAGGCGATTTCCGTCCGGAAATCGTGACTCGTAGAGCTCGGGACAAAGATCGTGATGATCGAATACGAAAGATGAACCGTGAAGAATTCGAAACAGAAGTCCGATCGGCCAGAAGAGGTCGGGTGGATTGCACGTTTGAACGACGGCGAACCGACCGCTCAGACTCGCTCTGAGGCTGAGGAACAGGGTGGCGAGGAATGAATAGATGTATTCGAGGACGAAAGTGACGCCAGAGGTACCCGGAGCATAGGAGGGGTACTTATAGAGATCGACCCCATTGAGCCGGTAGTACGTTGGGTCGCCTGGCGCCTTCGGACACACGACGGCGACGCGGAAACCGGCGGCGATCAGCGACTGGCATTCGAGCCACACCCGACGGTCGAACGGGACCGACAAGTTCTGCACGAGAATGAGCACTCGTTCTCTCCGGCGCGGAGAGTTGTTCGTGCGAGATGAGCGAGAGCGGCGTTCTGAGCCGTCCTCATGTTCGTTCTGACTGGGGTCGGTCACCAGGCGAAGCCCTCGTAGCACTCCAGATTCTCGATCTCCGATCCGAGCCGACCGTCAAGGTCGATTATCCGCGATGGCCTCGATTCGAGCAACGCCGCGACGACCTCGTCGGTCGAATGAGAGATGATCGCAATATCAGCTCCCGCAAGTGCCTCCGCGGGCCTGTCGGTGAGTATGCGCCTGAGGTGCGGAAGCTTCGATTCGACGTACTGCCGGTTGGCACCGACGAGTGATGTGGGGTTGAGGATGGGGTCGTGGATGCGAAGCTCGTAACCTTTACCCAGGAGGGTTTCCGCCAGTTCCACGTAAGGGCTCTCACGAAGGTCGTCGCTGCCAGGTTTGAAGCTCAGCCCGAGTAGGGCGATTCGGCGGCCCTCACCGGCAACGACGCGGTCAATGGCTTCATCGATCGAAAGTCTGTTACTCGCCAGGGTGCCCGAGAGCAACGGAATGTCGATGCTCTCGGTGCGAGCCAGATAGAGGAGAGAACGAAGGTCCTTCGGAAGGCACGATCCGCCGAAGGCGAAGCCGGGTCGTAGATACCGCGGTGAGATGTTGAGAGAAGTGTCCTCGCAAAACAGACCCATTACCTCCCGGCTGTCGACACCAAGTCGACTGAAGATCCGACCGAGTTCGTTGGCGAAGGAGATCTTGGTGGCGTGGAACGCATTGCATGCGTATTTGAGGGCCTCGGCGGTACGCGGGTGGACGACCCGAACAGGAGCATCAAGAAACGAGAAGAGGCGCGAGATCGAATCGATGGCTCGTACGTCCTGGGCGCCGATCACTGTGTATGGGGGAGCATAGAAGTCGGCAATCCCCGTACCTTCTCGAAGGAACTCGGGGCACATTGCGACGGCGACGTCGGTCCCTGAGTCTGAGAAGGCATCCTGCAGAATTGCGGTGACATCCTCGACCGTTCCGGGTGGCACCGTGCTGCGGATCACGACCGTGTGGAAATCTGTCCTACCGAGAGACTCGACGATGTCCTCCACCACACGATAGATGTAGCCAAGGTTTGACTCGCCACTCGCCGAGGAGGGTGTACCCACGCACAGGAGCGACACTTCGGCGTTTTCGAGTGCTTCCTCGGGCCGGGTGGTGGCGTGAAGTCTGCCCGTAGCGACACCCTGTGCGACCAAGGACTGCAGACCCGGCTCAAGGACCGGACTGTGCCCGGCTGATACGGCAGCAACCTTCAATTCGTCCGGGTCGACTCCCCAGACATCATGTCCATTCGCTGCCAGACAGGCCGAGGAGACCGTGCCGACATAGCCGAGGCCGAAGACTGCGACTCTCATGCTGACTGGGAGGATCGTGTGAACAGATCACAGTGGGATGACTTCATATGTCAGAACGAGCGGCGGAAAGGCCCTGAGATACACCGTGGTGTACCCGGGGTGGCTGCTATCTGCTCGGATGACTCCTGCTGACTCCGAACGAGCCCCATGTGAGTGTTGCTCAGGAAGCACGACTGCGCCGGGCGGTCGCTGGCTTGGGACTGGTGTCCCTGTGGTCGTGGGACCATCCGACACGGCGTGCCAACGCAACGGCCGCCAGCTGCGAATTGACCCCAAGTTTTTGGAGAATCGACTTGATTTGTGAGCGAATAGTCGAGATCGACAAGAACGCTGCCTTTGCGATCTCCTCCGCGCAGTGGCCTTCCATCAACTCCGCCAGGACGACCTTTTCGCGATTGGATAGTGCTGCGAAAAGTAGTAGCCGGGGGTCTGGCGATGGCCCGTCAGCAGGCACTGAGGCCACGAACGCTGATTGTCCCAGTCCGGCCTGCGGCGGAAGACTCACTCGGAGCAGGCGAGTGATCGTCAGGAACAGGTTTTCGAACGGTTCCCGTCCGTCGATGACCTCCAAGGGCCCGACTCGCAGCCATGCAGCGCGTCGAACATCGTTGTCTGCTGCGTCGATGACGCAAACCTGTAGGCCCGCTCGGCAGAAATGCTCGATGAACGAACATCCGGTGGCGAGGTCGAACGATCGGACATCGAAGAGAACGAGATCTGGCTTCCACTCGATTCCACGTTCGATCTCCGGCACGCTCGGCGCGGTATCCATCGTGGCGAAACCCTTTGTTTCAAGGGCGCTGGCCAGGGCACCTGACAACAGATCGCTGCCCGTGACCAGAATTCGCGTAGGAACTCCTGGTGATCCATGCCTTCCTCGGACCTGGTTGCTCATGGACGCTGCCCACACCCGGGGGGCAGGTCGGACGCAGCGTGTTCGAGATCCGGAACCGATGATCGGAAACGAGCGACATCAACATTCGCACAACGCGAAACACTCCACATCGACAACTCGGTGAGTCTCCGTGACGATATCTGGACGCGAGTTACCTCGCGCACGTCGCCAGAGATCATTCCACGCATATATTCGTTCTACCGCCCATCGATGCGGGACCGGTCTCACTCAGGCTTCCTGTGGACAACGCCAAATTGTCCATCGGTCAACCAGCCGGTCCGCTTGAAGAAATGCTAACGAGCGACGCCGGCCTTCGCAACAACGGTAGTACGACGAGAAGAAGCTCGTGAGAAGGAAGACGGCGCGTGGCCTGTCGAGTCTTCGGAGCCGTTCGGTAACACCTGAAACGACACATGGCCCTCGGGTGCCGACTGATCAGTAAGGGCCACGATTCGGCCTGTAGATCCTTGATCCGCCTGGCGAACCAAGAGCGTCGCACGTCGGACTGCCGCGAGGACACGGGCACGATCGAGCGCAGGCAACTGTTCGAGACCGCTGATGCAGAGCCTGGGAATGACAACCAACCCAGCGAACTCGGGGCCACGAAGCACAACGACGTCTTCGTTGGCGGTTTCGGTAACGTAGGTGGCCCCTGCGACCGTGCGCTGGTTGGCGACCGACTGCACGATTGCGCAAGACAAGCATCCCTGAGCAGGGGCAATGCCCTGGGTGGGAAATTGGAACAAGCCGCTCCCTCGATCCACGTCGCGACCTCCTCAATCCGTCGATTTTGACAGCATCAGCTCTTCATTACCCGTTCCACCCCGTCGTTATACGAGGGAGTCTGGTACCTGTGCTGATACCAAATTCCTGAATAGTTGCAGTACCTATGCTGATACCGGTTCTCGAGTGCTGATACCAAGATTCCTCGGTAATTGCACTACCTCTGCTGGTACCAGTGACCTGGACGATCGCAGTACCGCTGCCGATACGTGGATTGCCATCGACCACCGGCCCGCTGTGACGGGGCGGGGCGGTCTCGAGAGCCACCCGTACCAGGCCGGGAGCGATGCCTTCCCATGCGGACAGGGATTGCGGCCGTCACCTCGGGAGCAGTAGGTGATGACCGGGCATGCCCGCCGTGAAGCCTCGTGGGCCCGCACCAAATTCCACCGTGGTGCCCGCGTCCGGTTCGACCGGGCTCTAGAGGGATGACCCTGGACGCATTTTCGACTCGGGTGTAGCGACGGCGGCGACGCAGATCGGCGCCGCGAGACAATCCGTCATTGGGCGCGTCTCGCTGACTCGACTTTGGCGACGTCGACAACCGGTCGATTTACTCGAGCTCGTCAGATTTGGCGACGTGCCGATGTAGAGGCATATGCATCGCGGATGAAACCTGCGCGCTCGGACGTATGCAGCGCGCTCGCGCCGGAGACATCCATCGCGCGAGCATCGGACCTATCTTGACGCGCGGCGCCTTCAGACGATTTCGGTGGAGACAAAGAGATCAGCAAGCATGATCAAGTCCCCGACAATTCACGATGGTTCCCGAGTAAACACCATCTGTTCCCCAATAAAGTGGATGACCAGTCCCAAGCAGTCGGGGACTATGTCGGTGCGGCTGACGTTATTGGCGGCGGACAGTTGCATAAGAACCGAATAAAGAATTCGGGGGGTACCGAATTGGAGAGACATGGTGATGATCGATCAGGCGGTTGGGACCGACAGCGAGGTTGGGCGGCGACTCGCCCATAGAAGGTTCGCCGACTCTGGCGATCTCGCGCAGGTTGTGATCGAAGCCCGGGCCGGATCGAGCGAGGCTTGGCATACCCTCGTCCAGCGTTTCGGCGGGTTGGTGGCGGCGATCGCCAGGCGGTGCCGCCTCAACGACGCCGATGTCGCCGAAGTGTCTCAAACGACATGGCTTCGCCTGGTGGAGAACATCGACCGTATTCAACAGCCTGAGCGGCTCGGTGCGTGGCTGGCAACAACTTCGAGACGAGAGAGTCTAAGGATCGCAACTCGACGAGCCGTGGTCTCAGATACCGATGCGATGTACCTGATGGCCGACGACGAGTTAGATCCTCTCGATCACGAACTCTTGAAAGAAGAGCAGGTCAGAGCGATACGCCTGGCCGCTGAAAAGCTCCCGCCGCGCTGTCAGCGCCTCCTCGGTTTGTTGATGGGCGATCTTGATCTCCCGTACACGGAGATCGCCGAGCAACTCAGTATGCCGATCGGCAGCATCGGGCCTACCAGGGGGCGGTGTCTCGAACACCTCCGACAACTGCTGGACGATGCAGAGCTGAGCCATTCCGCGGCGGCCCGCTAGCGGTCACACGGCGTAGGGCGGACCGGAAACAGCGGCTTGACGCGCTCCACCAGCATCTGGCTGTATCAGGATTGAGTGGTCAGTGCTCTTTCGCTACGACCACAGTCGTCCGATATCCCGCGATCCACAAGGAAACTGAGAAAAACATGGTGAGGGCTCACATATGCGTCGCCAGAGGCGGAGCGGCTCCATCGGTTGGCCCGTGAACGCGAGCCCAGAGCCTCCGGTGCAAGGGCATCGCGTTGGCCTCTTCGGTCTTCTCGGGTCCTGCAACATCGGCAACGACGCCTCGATGGAAGCGGTGCTGCGGTACCTGCGGACCCGACACCCATTGGCAGTGATCGATGCCATGTGCTCGGGACCGGAGACGGTGGCCGAAGAGTACGGCATCGAGGCAGTCCAGATGTTCTGCTTCGACCGTCTCCGGACACGTCTGACGGGCCCGCTGGCAAGCATGCTTAGACTTCCGAGCCGGTTACTCGATGTGTTCCGTATCTCGGCGTGGGTGCGCCAACACGACATTGTGATCGTGCCCGGTGCCGGCGTCCTCGAGGCAAGTCTCCCGTTGCGCCCGTGGAATACCCCGTACGGCCTTTTCCTGCTCAGTGCATCAGGAAAACTGTTCGGAACCAAGGTGGTCTTCGTGAGCGTGGGAGCGGGCATCATCCACAAACGGGCCACACGATGGCTCTCCAACTGGGCGGCCCGGTTGGCCTTCTACAGGTCGTACCGTGATACAGCCTCTCGGGAAGCCATGCGCCGGCGCGGCATCGATGCCGGAGACTCGGTTTTCCCCGATCTCGTCTTCTCGCTACCTCTCCCGGTGGACCATCGCAATGGGGCGGGTGACTGGTCCACAATCGGAGTGGGGGTCATGGCGTATGGCGGTTCGAATGACGACCGCGATCGCACTCACGAGATCTACACCTCGTACGTCGACAGCATCAAGGAGATCGTCTGTTGGCTCATCGACAACGGACGCAGGGTCAGGTTGTTCATCGGGGACACTGACGGATCTGACGAAGCAACAGTGCGTGAGTTGCTCGCCGATATCCGGGCGATCCGACCTGAACTGGACGACTCCTTTGTCGTGGCCGAACCCATTTCCAAGTTCAGCGACATCATGGAAGCCCTGGAACCGCTCGGGGCCTTGATCGCGACTCGCTTCCACAACCTGGTCGCCGCGGTAATGCTCTCCAAGCCGACGATAGCGGTCGGATATTCGTCCAAGCACAGTTCCCTGATGTCGGACATGGGTCTCGCCGAGTTCTCATACTCGGTTCAGTCGCTGGAGGTAGGCGCCCTGACCGAACGGTTCCTCGAGATGGAGCGACGCTCTGAACAATTGGGGAAGTCCTTGTCCATTCGCACAGCTGAGAAGGCGGCATTGCTCGAAAGGCAGTTCGACGAGTTAGATGCGGTCGTGTTCGGTCGGAACGGCGGCGACGCGTTGTGACAGCGCATCGGTTCCCGCCTCGTGAGCAGCCTTGAGACGGCAGGAGGCCCAGGAGAAGTCCCATTCCCAGCTGGCCCGGACTCTCGCTCGAGGGACGTCGTGACGAGCGCTCCTATCTGTCGTTCGTGCGCTGGGCGCTTGGGCGATCTCGTATTGGACCTGGGGAGCCAGCCCGCGTGCAATCAGTTTCCGGGGTATGGCGACGTGGGCTCCGACCCTTCCTATCCGCTGACGATGTGGTTGTGTTCGTCATGCGGCCTGGCCCAATTGCTCGGTCACCCGACACTTGCCGAGGAGACGCTGGGCGCCGAACCTGAGGCCCTGGTCGCTCAAGCTGCCGACGCGGTAGAGCACCTTGCCGCGTCGGGCTGGCTCTCTGAGAGATCCAGCGTCAGCGAGTTCGCCAGTCCTCATGGCGGTTCTTGGCTGAAGCTGCTGGAGGTTCGGGGCCTCGCGCCGGTGTTCGGAGGACGGCCAGCCGATCTGGTCATCGACTCCTTCGGCATGATGCACGATGCGAATCAGTCTTCGGCAATGGCTGACCGTGCAGCCCGAGTAGCCCCGGGGGGCGTTCTCTTGGTGCAGTACCACTCGTTGGCCACGATCATGCGACTGGGCCAATGGAATGCGCTCCGGCACGGGCACTTTGCGTATTACTCCACGAAGGCACTGGCCGGCATGCTGGCTTCCATCGGTTTTCGTCCCCGATCGGCGTGGCATTTCGATCTCTACGGCGGCACAATTTTGTTGGCGGCGACTCGAGAATCGGATGGGTGCGGGGCTGCGGATGCGTCCGTCAATGCGCTTCTAGACGAGGACACCCGCCTCGGTGTGGACGACCCATCACGGGTCGGGAATCTGCAGGGAGAGGCTGAATCACACGTCCGTGCACTCCACCGATGGCTCGTCGACCAGCGATCCGAGGGGAGGAGCGTGGTGGGCTACGGCGCCGCGTCTCGCTCGGTGGCGCTTCTGTGTAGGGCTCGGGTGGATCGGAGCTTGCTACCTGCGATTGTTGACGTCTCACCATCGAAACATGGTCTTCGGATGCCGGGGACGGACATCCCCATTGTCAGCCCAGAATCGCTCGCGACACACCCTCCGGACGCAGTGCTCCTGTTCGTGCCGGATCTTCTCGCCGAGGTCCGTAACGCGTATCCCAACGTCGAAGAGTCGGGGGGCAGCTGGGTGGATGCTGAGGCATTGTGACCACCGAACTGCATTTCCAAACCGCCCGGGGCGTTGGACAATCTCAGGAAAGTCCAAGCTCAGAGGGGGCGTATCAGGGAGCAGGGCCCTTGCCTCTCTCCAATTGCTTACCGTTGTTGTCCTTTGTTTACTTTCGGTCGGATTGAGGTGTGATGTCGACCCAGTGCGTTTGCCGCCTATGCGGTGCAGGCCTCACAGAGACGTTCGTCGATCTTGGAATGTCTCCGCTCTGCGAGAGTTATGTCGCCGCGGATGCGCTCGAACAGCCCGAGGTCTTCTACCCGTTGAACGTGCGTCTGTGCCCGTCGTGCCTCCTCGTCCAACTCCCGGCATACGTATCGGGCGAGGATATCTTCTCCGACTACGCGTACTTCTCGTCCTACTCGGACTCTTGGGTGGCCCACGCCAAACGGTTTGCTGATTCCATGGTCGAACAACTCGCCCTCACGAGGGACAGCCTCGTCACGGAGGTCGCGAGCAATGACGGGTACCTCTTGCAACACTTCCATGCCCGGGGCATCCCCATTCTGGGCGTTGAGCCGGCGAAGAACGTGGCCGAGGTTGCCGAGTCCCGCGGGATTCGAACGGTGGTCGAGTTTCTCGGTTCGACAACTGGCAGCAATATCGCCGAGCGCTTCGGGCAGGCCGATCTGGTCGTTGCGAACAACGTCTTCGCGCACGTCCCCGACATCCGGGACTTCGCCTCAGGGCTGCGGGCACTGGTGAAGGACAGCGGTCTGGTCACCCTGGAGTTCCCCCACCTGCTTCGCCTCATGCAGCGACGTCAGTTCGACACCATCTATCACGAACACTATTCATACCTCTCTCTACTGACCGCCAGCCGGACTCTCGCGACGGCAGGACTGTGTGTGGTCGACGTCGAGGAGCTCAGCACTCATGGCGGTTCGTTGCGTGTTCATGCGCGCCCGGAGAACCACGCGGACGAGCCCACTGCCCGCGTGAACGATGTCCTCGAAGAGGAACGCCTCGCCGGCTTGCACGGGCTATCCGGTCACGCTGGATTCGCCGGAGAGGTGTTGAAGATCAAGAGCGACCTGCTCGACTTCCTCGTGAGCGCTGCGAGAGAGGGACGTTCGGTGGCAGGGTACGGAGCTCCTGGCAAGGGCAACACATTGTTGAACCACTGCGGCATCCGGGAGGACCTGTTGAAGTACACGGTCGACCGGAGTCCGGCCAAGCAGGGGAAGTATCTGCCCGGCACCCACATTCCCATTTACGCCCCCGAACGTCTTGCCGAGACCCGGCCGGACTACATCTTGGTTCTGCCGTGGAATCTCAGGGACGAAATTTCTGGGCAACTGGAATACGTCCGATCGTGGGGAGCGCGTCTTGTCTTTCCCATCCCGGAGCTCGAGATCGTCTGATGGAGTCTGAATCGTGAAAGTAGTCCTCTTTTGTGGCGGGCTCGGGATGCGAATGCGTGATGCAAACACGACTGCCCCTAAGCCCATGGCCCTTGTCGGAGAGCGCCCGCTGCTCTGGCACGTCATGCGCTACTACGCGCATTACGGCCACACCGATTTCGTCCTCTGTCTTGGGTATGGTGCGGCCGCGGTGAAGGATTTCTTCCTCAACTATGACGAGACCCGCTCGAACGACTTCGTGCTGGAGAGAGGTTCTCAAGAGCCGAAACTATTCCGAACCGACATCTCCGACTGGCGCATCACGTTGGTGGATACCGGTCTGCTTTCCCCGATCGGCGAGAGGCTGCGTCGGGTTCGCCACCTCCTCGCCGATGAGCCCATGTTCATGGCGAACTACGCTGACGTCCTCACCGACGCTCCGCTGCCGGACATGATTGAACGCTTCACTGCGAGCGAAGCAGTAGCGAGTCTTCTTGCCGTGCCCCCGCAGTCCTCGCATCATGCGGTGGACATCGGCGATGACGGTGTAGTGACCAGAGTGACGCCGATGCGCGACCTGAATCATTGGGAGAACGGCGGCTACTTCCTCTTCCGACCCGAGATATTCGACGAGCTCAACGAGGACGAGGATCTTGTTGAAGACGCGCTCGTCCGACTCGTTCGTCGCGGCCGTGTCATGGCCCATCAGTACAAGGGTTACTGGTCGCCGGCCGACACCGTGAAAGAGCGGATTCACCTCGACGAGCGATACCACCGTTCCGATTGTCCGTGGATGATCTGGGACCCGGAGCGATCCGGGCTGCCGGTTCGGAGCTTCGACGGGTCCCCGCTGCCAAGTCCAGTCCAAGGGCTACACCAGACATCCTTCCCGCGGAACGCTGACTAGCAACCATGCTTCCCCTGAACATCGAGCTGCCCACGGACAGGCCTTTGTCGGTCTTGGCGATCGGCGCTCATCCTGATGACATCGAGATCGGGGCGGGAGGTAGCCTGCTGACGCTTGCGGAGAGCAGGCCGGGGATGAGCGCGCGCTACGTTGTGTTGACGGGAGCCGAGGAACGCCACGGTGAGGCACGGAGTGCCGCCGCCGCCTTTCTCCCCGACGCCGACCTCACCATCAACTTGCACAAACTGCCCGAAGGCCGGCTTCCCGCATCGTGGGATCGCGTCAAGGACATCTTGGAGGATCTGGCCGGAGATTGCGTTCCGGATCTGATTCTCGCGCCTTCATGCCACGACGCCCATCAGGACCATCGAGTCATCGGAGAAGTACTGCCGACCGTTTTCCGAAACCAACTCATATTGTCGTATGAGATCCCGAAGTGGGATGGTGATCTCGGGCGCCCTTCGATCTACTTTCCGCTTACGTCGGACGTCGCTCATCGCAAGGTAGAACTTTTGCACAAGTGCTTCCCCTCGCAGGCCGGACGCGACTGGTGGGACGACGAGGTGTTTCTGGGCCTCGCCCGGCTCCGGGGCATGGAGTGCCGAGCACCGTACTCGGAGGCGTTCACCTGCACGAAGTCGGTGGTGCAGCCGCTGCTGCCTTCGCCGGGAATGATTGCACGGCGGGACGCTTCTTCCAATGACGTCACAAAGCGCAGGCTCGGGCGATGACCGTGTTCGTGGACCCCGAGTGTCCAGCCGCGGAGCTGAGGCTGAACCTCTACCGCGGTGATGTGATCGTGCTGACCAACCTGCCCTCGGTCAGGACGTTTGTCGACTACACGCGGGATCAACTCGTCAATCTCTTCAAGCCCTACGACCCCGAGCGTGTGCATGAGTACGTCGACAAGGCAGAGATGGCGAGGTTGCTCGGTTCGTGGAAGCCGCGTTTCATGCACTCGTCCACATCGAAAGAACTCGTCGGCAAGATCATACGAGAATCGGGCTTCTGCGCCGAAGGGACCCACTACGACGTCCCCAAGCCTCGCACGTCTTTCCCGGTGGATCATCTGACCACCGGAATCGCGTACGCTTTCCCGTGGCACCGCGATGTCTGGTACAGCGCACCAGCCCAGCAGATCAACTGGTGGCTTCCCGTGTTTGTCGTCCACGAGAACAATGCCATGCGCTTCGACCTTCAGAACTTCGATCGAGCGGTCACGAACAGCTCCGCAGGATTCGACTACTACCGGAACAACACCGCTCGTCTGAGTACGGCATCACAGATCTCGAGCGAACGACAAGTCCGGCCGGCAGCTTTGAACCACACTCCGGTCGACGAGCTCGTCGTCGTTCCCCCTCCGGGGGCGGTGATGTTGTTCTCAGGCGCCCAGCTGCACGCATCGATTCCGAACACGTCGGGCACCGCGCGTTTCAGCGTCGATTTCCGGACGGTCGATGCAGCCGATGTGCTGGCTGGCTGTGGCGCTCCGCTCGTGGACGCTGATTGCACCGGCACCGCCATTCGAGACTTCTGCAGGGTCTCAGACGAAGCGCCCTTCGACGAGGAGCTCGTGATCCGCCTTTTCGGGGCTCCGCCAGCCGGATCAACCCTGGTCTTCACTCCGGCTCGGGAGGAGCTCAATGCCTGATGGGCGAGCGAACGGGGGGATTGGTTCTTTCGGGGGTACGAGAGAGGTCGACAACGTGCAACGTGCGGAGCGCGGTGCGGGGACGAGGAGTCTGAGGTCAGTGCCAAGACTAAGCATCGGGCTCCCGGTCTACAACGGCGAGCGGTTCCTAAGCGAGGCTCTGGATTCGCTGCTCGGACAGACGTACAAGGATTTTGAGCTCATCGTGTCGGACAACGCATCGACGGACGGCACCGCTGATATCTGCCTTCGCTACGCGGAGAAGGACAAACGGATCAGGTACGTCCGACAGCAGCGCAATATCGGCCTCATGGCGAACCACGATTTCGTTGTGCAGGAGGCGAGAGGTGAGTTTTTCAAGTGCGCCGCCTATGACGATCTGTATGGACGCGAATTGCTGACACGTTGCGTCGAGGCACTCGATGGGGACCCCGACGCAGTGCTGGCGCATTCGTGGTCCGCAGTGATCAACGAATCAGCCACAGTGCTCGGTACGTACGGGAGCGGTGTCGCGATGGATTCGCTGCGGGCACCCGATCGCTTTCGCAACGTGCTCTTCGACGGCTGCCACGACTACGAGTATGGCGTCATGCGAACCCGATCTCTCCGGCAAATGATGAGGCGGGGCAGCTACCACCTCGCTGATCGGATGTTCAACGCCGAGCTCGCACTGTACGGCCGTTTCCAGCTGGTACCGGACTGGCTGTATTTTCGCCGGGAGCACGCCGGGCAGCCTCCCCAGACCGTGCGTGACCGGTGTGCGACGTTCGAACCTCGACGGGCAGATCGGTTGCGGCACCCAGTGATTCGACTGTATGGCGAATACCTCTGGGCGTACATCAGGGCGATAAAGCGGGCACCGCTCTCGGTTACCGACCAACTGGGGTGTTATGCCCACTTCGCTCATTGGATGGCCTCCAGGACAGTGCCCGTGGCAGGCCGAAGTCTTCGACGTGAAGCGTTGAGCGAGGATCCCCTCACTGCCGTGCCCTTCATCCCGATCGACGCCATCGTGGCCGGTCGGGATAAGAAGACTGCATGATCGAGTTGACAGGCAGGCGTGATCAGCCGCGGAGTCGATGGTTCGGCGATGCCGGTCGCTCACCGCGTAATCGGTCTCCCCGTGGCGAATGGCTGCGATGAAGGTCGAGGGTGTGCCGCGGATCGCGGGTGCGATGTTGTTCACACCCACGCCGCATTGCGACAGTCGCGGGTTCTTCTGCCGGACTTTCGATGTCGATGTGGCCCGTACTGCGGGCATTGATCCCGAATCCTTTACCCAGGACAGCGTTTCGAGATCGTCACAGGGTGTGGTGCGAGGCCTCCACATGCGACGGGGTTCTGGGGAATCGAAGTTGGTTCGGTGCTCGTACGGCTCCGTCTACGACGTCGTCGTCGATCTCCGCCCCTCATCACCGACGTATGGCAATTGGGAGAGCTTCGTGCTTCGGGGAGAAGAACAGGTTTCGCTCTATATTCCGACCGG
Organism: uncultured Acidimicrobiaceae bacterium; assembly: GCA_963809715.1. GTDB lineage: Bacteria > Actinomycetota > Acidimicrobiia > Acidimicrobiales > RAAP-2 > Bog-473. The sequence continues at coordinate 294,227 of CAWEKO010000007.1, forward strand.
GTGTGCGCATGGATTTCAGGCACTTTCCGAGCCGGCGGACGTCTCCTATCGCATCGACCGTCCCCACGACCCGACGGAAGACATGACGATCGCGTTCGACGATCCCGATCTGGCGATTCCGTGGCCTCTCCCGATCACGGTGATGTCACAACGCGACCAGGTGGCGCCGCGACTTTCCTCCGTGCGGCAACTCTTGTGATGCGGTCAGGAGCTTTGCAGCGGCGCTGAGGCCTGGAGACGCAGCATGTCGTCGATGAGCCCGGCTGACAGTAGCTCACGAATCCGTCGAAGTCGGACGTAGGCCGAGGAGACGAAATCGTCATGGCTGAAGTTGAAGTTCGTATAAGCCCGGACGAGCTCGTCCACTCCGGCGGACACGCTCCAGCGTAGATCCAGCTCCGGAAATGTGGCTGTCAGCTTCGAGAAGTCGACGCGGTAGTTGCGCAGATCCGGTCCGGCCGAGGCGGCGAGCGACACCTTCGAACCAGGGACCGCTTGCCGGACGATCTCGGCAATGTCGCGGACCTGTACGTTGTCCTCGGAGCGACCGACGTTGAATGCCTCGTCGTGCACCACCTGGCGCGGCGCCTCGAGCACGGCGAGGAACGAGCGACAGATGTCCTCTACGTGCACGAGCGGTCGCCAGGGCGATCCATCGCTCTCGAGGGAGACTTCTCCAGTTGTCATGGCCACCGCGGTCAGGTTGTTTACGACGATATCGAGGCGCAGTCGCGGGGAGGACCCGTATGCCGTGGCATTTCGCAGATAGGTAGGGCTGAACGAATCGTCGGCCAGAAGTGAGAGTTCCCGCTCAGCCACCGCCTTGGTTTCTCCGTAGGGTGTAACCGGGAACAGTTCCGCTTCTTCGTTGACCGCTCCAGAGCCGGCGGCGCCATAGAGGCTGCATGACGAGGCGAACAGATAGCGTTCCACCCCCGCCTTCTTGGCCGCCCGAGCGAGCCGCAGGGTTCCATCGAGGTTGATTGAGTAGGTGGCAGCCGGGTTCAGGTGTCCGACAGGGTCGTTGGACAGGGCGGCCAGGCAGACCACGGCGTCGTAGCCCGTGCAGTGTTGAGGCTCGACATTTCTGATGTCGAGCCTCGGGCGAAGACCGATGTCCTCCGGCCCAGAACCGAAGTCACAACCGGCGTAGAGGTCGAGGTCGAGACCCTCCACTGTGTGTCCGGCCGCTTGCAGGAATGGGACAAGAACCGCTCCGATATAGCCTCGATCACCTGCTACCAGGACCTTCACCGCTACTCCTGTGCTCAACTGAAATCAGACGCGCACGACGTGGCGCTGTGCCTAAAGGAGCGCAACGCGCCGTCCGTGATACGACGCGAGTCCGGAGTGGCCCCAGGAGCCCGCCCGGGTCAGCCCGGGTTGCAGGCGCAGTGGCCCGCAGGTGCTGCGAATCCAGCCCTCAGAACCCAGCCGCCGCGATGATCGACCCATTGAGGCGGGTGCCCGACATGTCGCCGTCAGCGGGTGCGTCGCCGAAGGGGTAGACCCTTCCAAGCGCGGTGGAGATCCAATAGCCCCCTCCGTCTGCGGTGTCGAAGATGGCGGTAGCCGGATTCGGTCCGCCGGCTGCACCACCGGGCAAACCGCCGAGATACGTCGCGTCTCCGTACGCAAAGACCTGACCGTTGGCGTCGAGGATGTAGTAGCCACCGCCGTCAGGTGTGCGGACCATCGAGGTGATGGGGGAGCTCTGCGAACCTGGCGCGCCGAAGTACTGAGCATTCCCGAACGAATAGATGTGGCCCGTAGCCGTCGTGAGCCAGTATCCGTTGCCGGAGGCGTCGGGGGCCACCGCCACGGCCCCTCCCGAACACCCGCCAATACCGGGACACGAACCGGCGAAGGTGGAGTTGAAGGCGAACACTCCGCCGTCGGCGGCGACCATGTAATAGCCCTGGCCGTTGGCGGAGGGAACCATCCCTACGATGGGCTGGTTCAAGCTATGGGCTATGCCTGAACCTGCTGGATGTAGCCCGAGGCCCGGTATCGACCCGACGAACGGCGCGTTGAAGGCGAAGACGCCGCCGTCGGACGCGGCGAGCCAGTACCCGTTTTTGGTGAGGGTCCGGGTTATCCCCACCACGGGGCGTTGGAGCCTGAGCGAGCCGGTGGAACCCTCGAACGGCGCCAACCCGTAATTGAAGATCCCGCCATCGGAGCCGGCCAACCAGTAGCCCTGGGTCGGTGTCGGCGACCCGTGTGAAGGCGGGGACGGGCTCGCTGAAGTCGTCGTCGTCGTGGTCCCGCCGTGCGGCACCATGTTGACGCCGAAGTCCGTCATGTTGAACGTCTCCGTGCCGCTCGTGTAGGCCACCTCAGTGCCGTACTCAATTTGTGTCGGAATGTCCGACGCCTTCGCGAAGCCGTGTGCGACTTCCCACTGGTATGCCGCGAGGATGTCCACCGAGCCCGATGCGACCTGTGTGTCACGGAAGAACATCAGCTCCGAGCCGTTGGCGAAGAAGTGGTAGGGCACGCCATCGAGGTTCAGCGCGAATCCACCAGGACCGTTCGCTTGGTCAGCCCAGAAGGACTGCGACCCGGCCCACTGGTTCCAGATCATCGTTTCGTGCGCCCAGTTGTTCGTCCAAAGGTCGTAAGCGGCATCCCATCCGCCAGCGGAGGGGTTGGACTCAGCGAACGTTGACGTGATGGAGTTCCAGCCAGAGATCGGGGTCGTTGACTGGTGGTCGCGCCCCCCAACGTCGTATTCGGTGTCGGGGTAGGTCTCGATCTGCCCGCCATTGTTCGGCTGGTTGGACGTGGCAAACCAGGACGTGTTGCTGCACACGTTGATCGTCTGGGGGCCGTGGGAACCGCTCCAGGCGTCGTTGTTGACCCACCAGTTCTCCACGGGGCCAGGATCGGTGTTATCCGTGGCGCCCGGGTCGCTTGAGGTGAACGTGGGGCTGGTGCAGACGGAGGCCGCGCTGGCCGGACTGGGCCGTCCCGAGAACCCGATCACTGTGATGGCGCCGGCGACGAGGGCGATGGCGAAAGCAGCGACGATCAGCCTGCGGCGGTCGATCACGACGCGGCACCGTTCATTTCGTTCATTCCCCCTAGAGGATCGATGCACCCAAGTCCCCGACAACCTACCCGATGGCCGTTGGAAGAAACCCCCAATGCGGATCCCGTGGTTGAAATAGCGACACGGTCACTTCCACCAGCTCCATTCAGCTTTCGGGTCCTCCCCGTTCGAGAACGAGGTTGAGCCTTTGCCCTGACCTGGGACACTCAGCTCCGTTTCAGCGAGTCCCGACGGATCTCGATATGAGGCTTGACGCAAATCTGAGGAGTCGTCCTGTCGGAAGTCTCGAGATCACGCTGGCCTGACCAGTTTCGATCAAGGGGTCAACCCCGTCGCGTCAAGGAGGTTGCTGTGCCAGGCACCATCGTCGCGGTGAAGCCGGACCCGGCGAAGATCCCCTTGCGGCCGCCAGTAGAGCGTCCAAGTGGTCCGGACTGATCATGGGCGACCAAGTTGATTCTGCCCGACGACTCGCTTTGATTGTCGGCCCGATCGGCGGTCAACTTCCAGACGGTCGTCTCATCTGTTCCGCTGCCGATCGGGTTCGCCAAGGTGCACAGAAACCCATGATCACGAGGGACACGTGCCATCTACACTGCATCGTCACCGGTTCCGGGTCGCTACCGGGGCTCGGCCTGCGTCTAGCCGCCGCTCGGTACCATGTTCACGTGGAAGTCCGTCACGGTGAACGTCTCCATGCCGCTCGTGTAGGCGACCTCAGTGCCGTACTCAATTTGTGTCGGAATGTCCTTCGCCTTCGCGAAGCCGTGTGCAACTTCCCACTGGAATGCCGCGAGGATGTCCACCGAGCCCGATGACTTTTGCTTGTCACGGAAGAACATCAGCTCCGAGCCGTTGGCGAAGAAGTGGTAGGGCACGCCATCGAGGCTCAGCGCGAATCCACCCCGACCGTTCGCCTGGGCGGGCCAGTAGGACTGCGACCCAGCCCACTGGTTCCAGATCATCGTTTCGTGCGCCCAATTGTTCGTCCACAAGTCGTAAGCGGCATCCCATCCGCCAGCGGAAGGGTTGGACTCAGCGAACGTTGACGTGATGGAGTTCCAGCCACGAATCGGAGTCGTTGACTGGTGGTCGCGCCCCCCAACGTCGTATTCGGTGTCGGGGTAGGTCTCGATCTGCCCGCCATTGTTCGGCTGTTTGGAAACGGCGTACCAGCTCCCGTGGTGGCAGACGTTGAGCGTCTGGGGGCCGTGGGAACCGCTCCAGGCGTCGTTGTTGACCCACCAGTTCTCCACGGGGCCGGGATCGGTGTTATCCGTGGCGCCTGGGCCCCTTGAGGTGAACGTGGGATTGGTGCAGAGGGTGGCCGCGCTGGCCGGACTGGGCCGTCCCGAGAGCCCGATCACTGTGACGGCGCCGGCGACGAGGGCGATCGCGAAAACAGCTACGATGAGCCTGCGGCAGTCGATCACGACGCGGCACCGTTCATCTCGTTCATTCCCCCTCGAGGATCGATGCAGCCAAGCTCACAACACCCGTACCCCGATGGCCGTTGGACGAAACCCCCAATTTGGATGAACCTCAAATGCGTGTCCCGGGGTTGAGAATGGTGACACGGTCACATCCACCGGCTGCACTCAGTGACCTTGCACCGGCTGTGCACTGTCCCCAATCGCGGGGGATGAGAACTTGCAAAGCCCTGGCTGACGGGTGAGCCGGCCTGTAGGCGGGATTCTGAAAGGGCCCGGCGTGGAGTTCGAGCTACTTCTACCTACTTCTACCTATGCTAAGTCGTCGCCCCGGGGATTGGTCCATGAGGCAGCCGAGGAGAGTTCTCGCTTGCCCAGACACCGTTTTGCAGTATCAACGCCTTATGGTCGACCTCTGGTATTCGAGCAGTGATCGGACTGATAGCAGACCTCTTGAGAATTCGAAGGCGGACGGAGGGTCGAGACCCCTCGGCTCTCGCCGTGCCTGGGTCACCTAACAGGACGAGCCGGCCTCATCTGAGGCCCCAAGAGCGGCTCGTGGTAATGATGCGGAGGCCCTCCACCCGACGGTTGAGCTACAAGGGTCTAAAGCTCTTCGGAGTGGAAATTCCTACCTCGGTGGAGATCGGTGACAACTTCCAGCTCGCTCACGGGGCGGTCGGCTTGGTCATCCATAAGACGACGAAAATAGGAAACAACGTCAAGGTTTTCCAGGGGGTGACCATAGGCTTCGCCGACGAGCATCTACCGATCGAGAAATGCTCTGAACACCTTGATACGACGGAGGCCTTTGGCCGGGTCATCATCGAGGACGATGTGGTGATCGGCGCCGGGGCGAAGGTCATTTTCAAGCTTGGCCAGATACTCACCGTAGGGAGAGGTGCCGTCATCGGAGCCAACGCGGTCGTTCTCTCATCAGTACCTCCCGGCGAGATCTGGGCCGGAATGCCCGCCCGTAAGGTGAGCGTCCGGGACTCCTGGTTCGAAGGGCGGCAGATCCGGGAATCCCGAGAAACTGGATCTTGACTCAAAGCGGACTTTCGTAAGGTCTACGCATCCCGAGATGATTGGCCGAGCAGAGTCGGCCCTCAGGTCCACGAAGACAAAGCCTCGACGACACTCTTTCCATCGCCAGGCGGACCGACCCGGATGACCGTGGGTACCCAGAAATTGGCAGTCGTCAGCCCTGGACGAGCGGGGTTACGTGACAGCAGTCACCGGTCGGTGTGTCGAGGCTGTGTCAACCTCGGGGCACGGCCGCACGAGCGAAGGTCACAACCCTTCTCACCCGGTCGTGACAGTGAGCCGGCACTCAGGCGGGTATCTATGATCTCCGGCGCCACGACCAGGGGCCTTCTCTGAGAACGGCGATTTGACCTGCAGTTCTGTCGGTCATCGCCTCGCGCTGGTTTCCATTGGTCTCTGACGTTTGAGGACTGGTGTGAGGCCGGGCGGAGAGGCGTCTTTTCATTGCCCTTCTGCCCACGTACGACTGCCACTTGGGGTCCTTCGAGTCCATTCCCCGTTGCCAGACCCTCAGCTTGCGCCTACCCTCGGGAAACCTGCAACGGGGGGGTGAAGTGACGGGAGCCACACTGACCATCACCGTGCCCTTCACCGATCCCGTCGGATCCACGGAACTCGCCACATCGCTCGCGCCCGACACAACCGTGGTGGCGCGCCGGAGGCACCCCGCGGCGTCTCTGTCTCGTCACGATCGCCTATCTCCGGCACGCACTCGGCTCGCTGGTGGCTAGGGGGTCGATGTTTCCACGGATTGGCGCCGTCCTCTCAGTGTTCCGGGCCGCTTTCGGCAACCCTGCGTTGCGCAGGATCGGTTGCGCCTATGCACTCTTTGTCTCCGCCGAATTCGGGACATGGATCGCGCTCTTGGTCTATGCCTACGGTCACGGGGGGGCCAGTGCCACCACAATGATCGTCCTGGTTCAGCTGATCCCTTGTATCGTGCTCGCTCCTTTCGTCGGTGCCTTCGTGGACCGTCGGCGGCCGAGCAGGGTGCTCCGTGTCGGTTACGGATTGCAGACATCATCGTTGGCGGCCGTTGCTGCGGCGATCGGCCTCCACGCCCCGCCTTGGGTCGTGTTTGCGCTGGCACCGCTCACTGCGATGAGCTTCACCATGACTCGATCGCCCCAGGCGGCGATCCTGCCGGCCATCGTCCGCACACCGGACGAGCTCACCGCGGCCAACGCATTGACGGGTTGGACCGACGGAGCTGCCAGCCTGGTCGGCCCCGCGCTTGTCGGCGTCCTGATCGCACTGAGCGGTCTGACTGCGGCAGTCGCGGCAACGTCTGCCATGAGCTTGGTCGCGTTGGTTCTCACGGCCGGCGTGGCTGGGCCCGCCCCCGCGATTCGCTCGCCTCAAAGCAGTAGGGATGAACCGGGCCGCGGCGAAGGGGAGGACGGGTGGCTGCGGAAACGGAATGCCTCCGTCAGGCGGAACGTGGACTCAATCTGGGTCGGGGCTGGCTACAACCTGGTGGCAGCCGCGCGCAACCCGCAGATCAGAGTCCTCCTTACGCTGCACACCTTCTACTTCGTCGTTGTCGGGTCACTCGACCTGCTTTGTGTGGTCCTCGCCGTGAACTTCCTGCACCTTGGTCCGGGCGGGGCGGGCTTCCTGAATGCTGCGTTCGGCGCGGGCGCGCTCTTCGCAGCGTTTTTCACCGCCTTCCTTGTAGGCCGGCGCCACCTTTCGCGTACCCTGACCGCCGCTCTGTTGGCTGCCGTGATCTCCCTCGCAGTCATCGGAGTGATCCCCAGGGTCTTACCGGCCCTTTTCCTCATTGCCTGTGCGGGACTCGGCGGCGCCGTCTTCGATACCACCGGCCGGACGTTGCTCCAGCGATCGGCCCCACCCGAGGCCATAGCCGGAGTGTTTTCAGTTCTCGAGTCGCTCATGGATTTCGGCCTCGCCGTGGGTGCAATCGTCGTCCGAGTGGCACTGGCGATCGGTGGCATCCGCGCTGCTCTTCTTGCCCCTGCCGTCTGTGCGTTTGTTCTCATGGCGGTGCTTTGGCGACGGCTCCGGAATATCGACGATTCGGCAACCATCCCTCAGGTGGAGATCCAGCTCCTGCGTTCGATCCCGATCTTTGCGGCCCTTCCTGCTCCTTCGCTCGAGGGCGTCGCAAGGCAACTTGTCCCGGTAGCGTTGCCTACAGGCACGGTCGTAATCCGCGAAGGCGAACCCGGCGACTGCTACTACGCCGTCGCGGATGGCGAACTAGTCGTTTCACGGAGAGGGCGGGTTCGGCAGATGGTTGCCCATGGAGACGGCTTCGGCGAAATCGCCCTGATCCGGGACGTTCCTCGACAGGCAACGGTGACCACCGTGAGCGACACATTGCTCTACTCCCTCGAGAAAGAATCCTTCCTTGAGACGGTCACCGGCCACGCCTCCGCTCTTTCGGCAGCACGGACCGTGATCACCCAGCATCTCCGCGAAACCGATGCGCAGTTGTCAGATGGCGACACCGAGGTGGGTGACTTGTGACCCCACCTGCCCAAGGAGTTGGCCAGGGTCGTCGACCCGCGGCTGGCGCCCATCTTCGCCAGCCGGACGCGGCCAAAGGGGGCTGGCCGCCGCCAAAGGATTGGCCAAAGAGCTCGGTGCCGACCATTCCGACGCAGCGGCGTCACCGCGTGCGGCTCGACGACCTGTTCACCGTCCCGTTGTCTCGGCGTCAACTGCACCTTTGCCGCGGGACTGACCACCACCCAACTGCATCGAGTCCATGATCTCGATTGCCAATCAGGCGCCGACAATCGACACATGTCATGAGCCCTGGACCGGCAAGTGGCCCAAGGCCACTGAAGAAGTCACGCCACCGTCGTCGGACCTTTGAGCTTGCAAATCACGCCAGCGATGCTCACTCAGCTGGTCGATCGGTGGTTCCAGGCTAAGTCGGGTCTACGGCGACGCCAGATGGGCTGGACGCGCAGGCCCACGCTCAGCTCGTTACCCCGGCGAACCTCATACCGGCGGTGATTTTGCGCTCCCGCGACACTCCGACTCCGTCGCAGGGTCGATGCACAAGATCGGCGAACTTGGAATGTGCTCGATTGGCCGCCCTATGTCCTCTAACTCCTCGAGTTACTCGTCAGGGTGGCGCTCAACGGAGGCGAACAGGGAAGGTCGGGGCCCGTCTCCGCCGTCCGCCGCGGCAGCACCGGGGCGTCCCGACCCGTCGAGCCAGACTCGTGGTACTCCTCCTCGACGTTGACAGTCCATACGTCGTGGTCGGCGCCGAAGATGTTCTCCACGGTCAGCAACGCCGTGTACATGGAGTGATCCTGGTTGTTGTACTTGTGCATGCCGTTGCGCCCCACCGGGTGGATGTTGGGCGCCTCGGTCTCGATCCACTTGCGGATGGTGCCGACGTTGTCCTTGTAGGCGAAGTCGTAGTACGGGTATGCCTTGGGCACGCGCACCACGTAGCCGTGCTCGACGTCACCCTCGGCGGCCAGGCCGAGCGAGATCAGCTCCTTGGTGGCCAGCGTGATGAGGTCGTCATCGGGCGTGTTCCACATGGCGTCGTCCTCGAAGACGAAGTACTCGAGGCCGAGGCAGGTCCGCCCGTCCTTGACCAGGTAGGGCGACCAGGAGCCGTAGTTCTGGATGCGCCCGACCTCGACGTCGGTGGCGTGGATGTAGATCCAGTTGTCGGGGAAGCTGCGCGACTCGGGCACGACGAGCGCCACCGTCAGGTAGTCGCGGTAGTGCAGGTCGTCGGCCGCCGCCAGCACCTCGGGCGGCGGCGGCGGGGTGATGGTGTGCACCAACTCGCGCATCGGCATGGTCGAGATCACGTGGGACGCCGGCTGCGAGTGCGTGGTCCCGCCCTGTGTGTAGGTGACCGAGCTGGCGCGCCCACCGACCACGTTGATGCCGGTCAGCCGGGCCGACATCTCCACCGTCCCCCCGGCGGCCTGCACCTTTTCAGCGCACACCTCCCACATCATGCCGGGGCCGTACTTGGGGTACTGGAACTCCTCGATGAGGGTCGTGATCTCGGTCTGGTTACGCTCTTGGGCAGGATGGCGTTGAGCACCGCCTTGCCCAGGTCGAGGTTCTTGACCCGCTGGGCGGCCCAGTCGGCCGGCATGTCGGCCACCGGGACGCCCCACACCTTCTCGGTGTAGGTCTTGAAGAAGGTGCGGTAGAGCCGCCACCCGAAGCGGGCGACGAGCCAGTTCTCGTAGTTGGACTCGTCCTTGGGGGGCCGGATGCGGGCCCACAGGTAGGAGAACCCGCACAGGATGGCCTCCCACAGGCCCAGGTTGCGCAGGGCGTTGACCGCCTTCAGCGGGTAGTCGTAGAACTTGCCCTCGTAGAAGATCCGGCTCATCCGGGGTCGGAGCATGAAGTCGCCCTCGGGGAGGATCTCGTGCCAGAGCGCTTCCACCTCGGGCACCTTGGTGAAGAATCGGTGCCCGCCCAGGTCGAAGCGCCAGCCGTCCCGCTCCACCGTCCGGCTGATGCCGCCGACGACGTCGTCGGCCTCGAGCACGACCGGCTGCGCTCCCCGTTTGGTGAGCAGGTGGGCGGCGGTGAGTCCTCCGGGGCCCGCGCCGGCGATCACGACGGGTGCCTGAGCGGGGTCGGACATGGTATTGAGCATCTAATTGACCTCCTTGTAATCCTGAGTCGCGACCCGAGGACTCTGTCCTGCCGACGCCTCACCAAGAGTGAGACCAGCGTCGACGCCGCGACGATGATCAACAACTCATCGAACGGCACCCGGTAGCGCACCCGCGTCACGAAGAGGGCCGCAACGGGCGCGTTGAGCAGGTAAATCCAGATCAAGAGCCGCTCGATCGACTCAGGCTGGTCTGATCTCCACCTGAGCAGCCTGATCAACAACAGAATCAGGAGTGGAAGGTAGAAGACGATCGCCAACGCGTTCTCGGAATTCGATTGCTGGGACTTCGTGGCGACACTGTCGTACGGTGCGAAGTAGTCGGCGACGCGCCCGACGTACAGTTGGAGCGCTCGCGCAGGATGGCTCCGGATCCAGTCCAACGCCTGGGTCCGATAGAAGCTCTCGAGCGCGACTTCCGAAGTCTTGCCCTGGCGGGCCGCCTCTGCCACGTACCCGCTGGTGTTAGTGGTCACCCCGGCCCGGACGCTCGCGTGCTCGCTGTTCGCCTGGAGCAAGTTGATACCGCTGGCGTCGGTCACGGGGATGAACTGGTGCATGGTTGCCTCGTTCCTCACCACCCATACGGAGACGACGAGGAGCGCGACGATGAATACACACGATGCGACACGCCAAAGCCGTCGTCGGCCGAGCGCGAGCCAGGCCAACGCGGCCGCAAGAGGCATCCATGCGTTCGGGATGGTCAAGATGAGGTATCCGAAGGACGCCCCGGCCGCCGTGGCCCACCAGAACGGCTTCGCAGAGGTCCTGGCCTGGATCGTCGCGGCGAGCCCGGCGAGGAGCAACACGGACCCTAGCGTCTCCGGATAGAGCGTTCCCTCGACATAGATCGCGACTGGGTACAGCGCCAGCATGGGCGCCGCCAGGGCCGCGACAGCGTTCCCGCCGAGCGCTCGAGCGATCCACCAGCCGATGGCCACGGACAAGGTGGCCAGGGCGACGTTGGCCAAGCGGAAGTCGAGGATGCTGCCGCCCAGCAGGCGCATCAGGGCGACCAACAACGGCCAGCCCGGTGCCTCATACGCAGTGGCATGGACACCGGCCTGCAGAGTGACATTCCCTTGTTGAGCAACGGAGAATGTGCCGTGATGGATCAGGTTGTTGGCGATAGAGACGTACTTCTGTTCATCGACATAGCGCAACGTCGTCCCGAGATGGATCGAGTAGCCGACGCCGATGAGGACCGACAATCCGACACAGAGCCACAGCGACAGGCGGTGCCAACGGTCCAGCCAGGCGACCGTCAGGTCTCGCCAACCCGCCTTCTGGCTGCTGCCGCTCAGCACCGGACCAGGCACGACGGAGACTAAATCGCCCATGTCCAACTCACTCATATGTCCAACCTCGATGGGACCTTCGCGGCTCTTGCGCGGCTCTTGCCATGACCATCGCTGCTAGGAGGTGAACAAACGTTCTGGTGATACAAGATTGGACTACCGCTATGGGCTGCCATCTGGTCAACCAGGCCAATGCGTCGGCTTGATGTGGACGACGATGCAACAACCGGCTTGGACTTTGCTCCTCCATGAGGCAGCGTGTTACAAACACCGCCACTATCGGGGGAGGTGGGAAGTCCCAACTCCTTGAGAACGAGATGAGAAGTGGAGATGTACGGGCATGCGAAGGTTCTTCGTTGAGATCGGCGCGTTAGCTTTTCTGCTGTCAGCAATTGCGGTGGTGACCGTAACTGCTCCGGCGTCCGCCAGCATCGGTCCCAACCCAAAGCTCGTCGGTACTTACAACGTCAAGGTGAAGCTGAATCCCGCTTTCGGGGGCACGAAGCTCAGTGGGCAGATCACTCTCACCAGTGACGGAGAGTGGACCGGGAATGTCTTGCACGGTCTTGGCTGCGCAGACAATGACAAGGGTAGCTGGCTCGCCACGGGTACGGTGCTTGCGCTCTCGGACCAGGACCCTGGGTCAAATTGTCAGCGAAGCTCCGGGATGACATGGATGATCACCGTCGGGACGAATGGGACGCTTGGATCAGCAGCTGCTCCGGGTTATTTGAACGTTCCCTACGTGTTCAATGCGACGTGGGACGCCACACTCGCCCCCCACGTCCCGCCCGCGCCGCATACATCGAGCACCATCGGTCCGAGTTCGAAGCTGGTCGGCTCATACAACGCGAGCGTCACCACTTCGATATTGGGGTCGGGTACGGGTTCGATCACTTTGAACGGTGACGGAACGTGGGCAACCTCCCCGGGCTTTGCGTGCCAAGGCCTGGGTACATGGCTGTCTTCGGGAAAGACGATTGCACTTTCCGACCACGGCAGTACCTGTGCTTCGGCGTATGATGGCGGTTCGTGGATGGCGGCCGTGAAGAGCGGCCCAAGTCTGGGTACCGTCGCCAAGCCGGGATACATCAATTGGCCCTACTTGGGGAACGGGACCTGGTACGCGACCCATTCTTAGTCAGGTTCCACTTCATAGCCCATTGCCCGTAGATCACTGCAGGCTCGTGAGGGATGGATGGCCAAAGCGATGTTCAGGGGTCCGGCCACGGGAGAGAGGCGTGCGAGGTCAGAGGCTCTTGATGTGTCGGGTCCCTATGTCAGCGTGGGTGTTCGTCTGCGGCCACGCCGACCCGTCTGGGAATCGCTCAAGTAGGAGCGGAGGCGACGGCGCAGATTGTCGAGCGCGGCGCTGAAGCGCAGCGTCCAGGGCCAACGTTCGGGCGTGCAAGGGGAGTCGTCCCGAACAGTTGACGAGGCGTACGGCACGGCGAAGGAGCGGGTGCGCAGCGTCTTGGTCGCGACGAGGGGTCGGGCAGACCATCGCTCCGGTTCTCTCAAAGGTCCAGTGTTTCCGTACTCGGATCGATTGACATGCGGGCAATGATCTTTGCCTTGGTGCGTAGTGACAGCTCTCGTGGGAATGCGGCAATGTTCGCTGCGACCTCTCTCGCAACCGCCATCAACTCTGTTGGTGCAACAAGTCGTGAGACGAGCCCGAGTTGGTAAGCCTCGTTTGCATCGACCGTCCGACCGGTAAGGCACAGGTCTCTGGCGACCGCACCGCCAACCAGATCGTGCAGGGGTCCATAAACGACATCGCCAAAAGATCGCTCAGGATGGCCGAACCGGGCCGAACTCGAAGCAATACGGAGGTCACAAAGGACGGCGAGATCGAATCCGCCGGCGAGCGCCGGCCCGTTCACCGCAGCGATCAGGGGAAGAGGAAAACGAAGCAATGCTTGATGGAACCGGTCGCTCGAGGCCCACAACCGCCTCTGGAATGCGGCATCGCGAATGGCGAACTCGCTCAGGTCGAATCCAGCGCTGAACGTGTCACCTGCACCGGTTATCACGGCGCAGCAGGCCGACTTGTCTGAATGAAGCTGTTCGAGCGCATTCACCACCTCGTCACGAAGGGCGACGGAGAGCGCGTTCTTCTTTTGTGGCCGATCCAGAGTGATTGTGACCACGCCATCCTCACAGGGTGAGATTCTGATGCTGGGCATGACAGAATCATCCCAGTCCGAAGGCTTCGACTCCACTTGCCCCCGAACGGTCGTCGGGTTGGAGACGCACGTCCGAGACGACAGGGACCAAAAGTGACAGCTCGGTTGCCTACCGAATCCGAGTCACGCACATGGGCGATACCGAGGATCATTTCACGAGGCGGGACAGGGACGCGAGCCGGAGGGGCCGGCGCCGCCAGGAACGGCGGCGAAGGGACGCGTGGCGGGGGGGCCTGGTCAGCGGGCACGTGGTCCGCTTGGTCTTGCTCCGACGGACGCCTGCAGGCCGACGTCCTTCATGACGCGCCCCACCGCATCGCGGCCCGCCGTCTCTCCTTGACGACAGAGACGACGCCAGACCTTGCGCACTCCATGGTCCGAGTAGTTCTCCTCGTGCACCCGGGTGTGGGACTTCGTGGCCGGTCTCAAGACGGAGACTCCTTGGCAGGTCGCACGGGCCGGTCGGGCTCGGCGGACTTCGGCCCTGGTTACCGCATCCGGCGAGCCAGAGATTGGTCATTGTCGGCCATCTCACCAACGATGTGTTCCGCGATGGCCAGGGAAGCGGTCGCCGCTGGTGACGGTGCGTTGCGTACCAAGGTCACTCGCGGTTGATGGTCGATGACAAAATCATCTACGAGGCGTCCGTCGCGGTGAAGAGCTTGAGCGTGTACGCCTGTCCCAGAACGAACGAGGTCGGTCGAAGAAAGTTCAGGTACGTATTCACGGGCGCGACGAAGGAATATTGACGAGCTCACTGAGCCGCATAGCTCGCGAGCACCCATTCGCCAGTGTTGACGTGCCATTTTGCGCGTTCCTGGATATCGGGCTGTGCGCCATACGTCTCGAACCCGTATGTCGCTCCAGCGATAACCCTCCTGCGAGAGTGCCAGCACAGCGTTCGGCCCGACATGGACATTGTCGTCGAGGCCCCGCGTGAAGTGCACTCCAAGGAAGGGATAGCGGGGATCTGGGACGGGGTAGACGAGACCGTGAATGAGATCCGTACGTCCCGGCGTAATCTCGTAGTACTCCCCCCTGAAGGGGATTATCTCGGGATCTGAAGACGCCCCAACCATGCGAGCAAGTTGCGACGACTGGAGACCGGCGCACACGACAAGATGATCAAAGATCCGTTCGTCGACCTCGGTTGCGACGCGAACCGTGTTGCTCTCGACCTGGATCTCCGTGACTGGGTGCCCCAGGATCACGTCGGCGCCGGACCGGACGATGTCGGTGGCGAGCACTTCGGCAATTCGACGAAAATCGACGACCGCCGTTTCCGGGATCAACAATGCGGAGAGTCCTCGAACGTGCGGCTCACGGTCACGAAGCTCTGCTGCGTCGATCACGCGCGATCCGGCGATACCGTTGGCTTTCGCGCGATTGGCCAGTTCGAAGAGGTGTGGGAGTTCGTCCTCGCGAAGAGCGACGATCACTTTGCCAACGACGTCGTAGGGGAGCTGCCGCTCGACACAGTAGGCACGGAGGAGTTCGCCACCGCGTCGACACAGCTTGGACTTGAGGGACCCGGGAGAGTAGTAGACGCCCGAGTGGACAACATTGCTGTTGTGACTGGTCTGGTGGGCCGCGACCGTGGATTCCTTGTCGATCACCGTCACCTCGACACTCATCGTCTGCAACAGACGGCGGGCCACCGAGAGGCCAATGATGCCGGCACCGATCACCCCGATTCTTGCTGTCGACGGACCTTTCTCTGGCATCAAGTGATGGAAGCGTTCCGGGCCGCTCGGACCTGGCTACACGCCGCTCGATGGAAGCAGAGGGTAGTGATGAAGGAGTCGGGCGTTGATCGTGTCGGAGGAAGTATCAATTGTTCAGGGCGTGGTTGACATTCGTTGTGACACAGGGGATGCTTCCCGGGTCGGACTTCGGGTCGGACGGGGAGAAACGATGTTTCGATGAATCAACCTCGCAGTCGCCACTCTGTTTGTTTGCGCTCATCACCGTAGCGGAGGCGAGCGTCGTGTTGTCGGCCGCACCAGCCAGCGCCCACACGCGACATCTCCATCGGCTGCGACGGAGTGACGTTCACTTTCAGCTTGTTCCCCTCGACCGGGGGCCCGATCAACGAGTCCGTCAATCGACCCTTGGTAGACCAATGAGCTCTTCTGGTCAGTCGTTTGACGGCCAGGACCGATACGGTCGTCACATGATGGAAGTCCCGCCGGGAGACTTCGCACTCCTCCAGGTGGATTTCAAGGCGATCCACAGAACACATCTGATCAACCCGGCGTCGAAGGTGATCTCGTTCTGCAGTGGTGACCGCACTCGGTACTAGACGCCGATGCCTGCGGGGCAACGTTCGGCTGTCAGGTCCGCACGGGATCTCGAGAATCTGGCGCGGCGATTGCCCTAACCAGCAGCCATTTGCCAGTCTGGTCTGGCGATCGGGCTCTCAAGCCTGAACCCCTTCCACGCACAATAGATGCCGAGCGATAGCTCCCAGGCGATCTCCGGCAGTGACAGAAGGGCGGAAAGTCCCGAGCCGTTCTTGTACACACCGCACAGGGTCAGAACGAAGGAAAGGATCAGCAAGGGGCCACCGACGAGCCCCAGCAGCGCCATGCGTGGCGGCACGAGTGCCGATCGGTACATCAAGTAGCCCAGCAGCAACCCGTTCCCGATTCCCGCAACAAGTCCGGGGCCCCACTGGAACGCCCATTCGTATGTATTCACCAGCGAACTACCGGAAGCTCCAAGTGCCGTGGCCTGGACGCCAGTAGCTGACGCCAAGGAGCCCGCCACGTTCACAACCGAGATGATGCTCATGAGCCCGATCGCGGTGAAGACCGACTCCATGATGCGAGCGGTGACGTATCCGAGCGAGACGGTTTCGCTCTGCCGTTTGACGAGCGGGTAGATGACGACTGCGGTTCCGATTTGGGTGACGATCAGTCCGAACTCGAGGACCGCGCCGAGCTTGAGGCTTGCGGTGGAAGTGGCCCCAGGGATGAAGTGCATGTCGGACCAGGTCGCGCCGGTCCCGTGAATGAAGAGCAGCCGCGCCGGGATGCTCGTTACGAATGTGCCGATGAACAACCAGCCGAAAATCCGTCCAGTTCGCTGAACATCCACTGCGACGTACCCCCCTACTGCTGCGTTGCCAAAGTTCTTCAAACGTGACAACGGTCAAGCCACTTCCGAATCGTAACGCAGCTGCAGCAATGGATTTTTCGGGTCTTGCGGGGTTGCACCAATGGTTTCGCCGCTGTGCAACGACCCACCCGGCACAACGATGGCGGTGCGGCACAACGGTTGCAGTCCGGCAAGACCGGCGAGCCGACTTCGACAACCGAAACCCTTGCCCGCCACGTGTCTGTGGGATTGACTGCTGGACGCTGCTTCCGTACGAGAGTAATTCGCACCCAAGAACATGTGAGGTGAATCATGCAGCATGTGTCGTATCCGGTTCGGTTCTCCGTCGACTACCCCGACCGAGCTCTCAATAGAGTGACATCGGCCTTCAGGATCTTCGTCGCTGTACCCATCATCTTCGTGCTCGCAGCGGTTTCGGGTGGGAGCTGGCAGTGGTCCCACGGAAGGGGGACGTCAGCGGCGGCAGCGGGGGCAGGGGGACTAATTTTCTTCGCACCCCTGCTGATGATCCTGTTCCGCCAGAAGTACCCTCGGTGGTGGTTCGACTGGAACCTGGAGCTGCAGCGGTTCACCAACCGGGTGGGCGTTTACGTGGCCCTGATGAACGACCACTACCCTTCCACCACCGATCATCAGTCCGTGCATCTCGACTACGACTACCCCGACGTCGCCAGCGATCTCAATCGGTGGCTGCCGCTGGTGAAGTGGTTCCTAGCCATCCCCCACTACGTCGTGCTGTTCTTCTTGGGCATCGCCGCCGTGGTGGCTGTCATCGTCACATGGTTCGCCATCCTGTTCACGGGCCGCTATCCAGAGAACTTCTTCGACTTCATTGAGGGAGTGATCCGGTGGAACAACCGAGTCATTGCCTATGCCTTCACACTGGTCACCGACCGTTACCCGCCGTTCAGCCTCGCCCCGTGACGGACGAGCGGCACTCGGCTGACGGAGCTCATTGGTATCGATTGGGATCGAGGTGCCTCCGTGCAAGGATAGGGACCGACCGCTGCGGGCGCGCCATAGGGTGGACGAGGATCACAACAAGCGCTTGATGACGATCCAAGTCTTGTTCGGAGGAGCGTGGCAGCCGCAGTCTCCTTGTGGAGAGCCGAACTACACAGAGTTGCTCCCAACCGATGATCACCATCGTGACGCTCTGGGCGACGAACCCACAACGCTGTGCGGCGAATGCCTGCTGCGATCATCTCTGACCTGGAGGATGAGGCTGGCTGTTAGCGCCCTTGACGAGACCTCCGGACGGGAAACGACTCCCCAGCCTTAACGGTCCTGGGTCGTCTGGCGGGACGGGACCATCCACCTACGTAGTCCTCCTTTCGAGGTAGTACCCCTCACCCATACCTGTCGCTGACAGCTTCAGAGTTCTCGTCGGACACGGCGATTACCCTTCCTGATCTCATCGAGTGAAGGGGGTTCAAGATGAAGCGAACACTGTTAGCGGTCGCGGCCGGACTGGTTGCGGGCGGTGCGGTAGTGGCGGCCGTTGTGATGCCAAGCTCGGCGATGATTCGGGCCGGTGGCACCGCGATGACACCGGGAGAGACGATCAAGCTGGCGTCGAACGTCACGATGGCCAACGGCGCGTTTCAAGTCTTCGGGCCACTCAACACCAAGTTGTGCCCAGGACTGGAGATCTACGTCGATGCGGCCACTACGACGAACGTTTTTGTCATTCCGTTAGAGGACAGCCTGCCGGGCCAGGTGAACGAGATCCCCGTAGCCTTCACAGCCGGTGGTAGTGGCGATTCATTCGAGCAGGTGGCCCCGACCCCGTCGTTAGACGTCCAGCTTCATAACAACAGCGGTGGGCCGGACACGATCAACCTGTACGTCTACTGCACGCCGAGCGTCGGGTGACACGGTGGCCGCCGAAATGATTGCTTCGGGGAGCTCTTTGCCTGCCACCGATTGGAGGCGAGAAGGGGCGACGGACCCTTCGCTGCGGGTTCTGAACTTGTCACCCCGGTGCTCGCTCCCGATCTCGTGCATGATGACGGAGGTTGACCGATGGCGGGAGCGCTCTCCTTCCGGCGATACCGGCGGAGGCAACTCTGACGAAAGAGGGGGCAACTATGTTGCGACGGGTAGCAGTATTGGCGGCAGGTCTGGCTTTGACGGCAAGTGTCGGGTTGGCGGGGGCAGGTGCGGCCTCGGCGGCGACTCCGGCGCTCCATATCAAGCCAGGTTTTCCCTGGACCATCAAGGTGAAGGGTGGGTGGTGTGAGGTGGAAAACATGGCCGGCGACCACGCGTTCTTCTCGGAGTCCTTTGGTGACACCGGCGGGTGGCAGTATGGCGGACCGAAGGTCAAGATGATCTGGATGTCTGGGGTCCACACGGGCTGGAAGTTCCACGGTACGTGGAACGTTGCCTCCAAGGCGTACATCGGTTCGTTCGGTGGCACAGGTGCCGGCTTCACCGGCAGGTTGATAGAGGGAACCGCGCCTCGCTGCTGAGGTGATGGCGCCACTGGTCGAGCATGTCCGCTCGTTCGGCACCGGACCGGATGGCCTGCTCTTCACCAACGACAGCAACGAGCCGATCCGCCGCGACACCTTCGCAGACCTGTCGGCACGATGGCCAGTCCGCTGGGCATCCCGGTAGGTGAGGTTTCCGTGCCAGTCGGCGACGGTCGATGGTCTACGACCACAACTTGCAGGCAACGCATTGCCGTGAGGAACCATCGTTGACGGGTCGGTGGCGCTCTCCGAAGGGTGGTCGATGGTGGCGTGTGTGGGCCTGTCCCGATCATCTCGACGGTTTGACGGGGCTGCGGGAAATCGGACGGCGGCCGAGGTGACGACCCGGAAGCCCTATGCGGGTCAGTGTGGTTGATGCAGATCTACGGTTCATGGGAGCTGTGGCCAAAGACCACTTGGACCTCATGCCCACCGGAGGCAAGAACAGCAAAACCCCAGGAGAACCCCAGTAGAACTTCAGCATAAGCATCTATGGTGTCCGGTGGCGGGAGACCAATGCCTTGTGGGTCATCGTGGCTCGGTTCGTGTGGTGCCACGGCTCGAGCCGGGGGACGCGGACGAGCGCCGCTCAACCACTAGAGGGGGATGCAGAGATGTTGCGACGGGCAGCAGTGATAGGGGCAGGACTCACCATGGCCATGAGCTTCGGACTGGCGGAGGCAGGTATGGCTTCGGCGGCAGTACCGGCGCTCAAGATCCAGAACGGCGCGATCTGGACGATCGAAGTGAACGGTGGAGGGTGTCAGCAAGACAAGTTCAACGCGACCACCCACCATTTCAAGGCGGTGAATCCTCTTTTTGGCGGCGCCAAAGGCACCTGGACCGGTGGCGGGTCCGGGAACACCCTCATGACATGGACGCAAGGGTCCGATGCGGGGGGGCACTTCGGCGGCGGCTTCCAGGTCGGATCGTCGCCGAAGGAGTATGAGGGTACATTCGTCAACGGTGACTTCATCGCCACCGCCTGGCTGGTCAAGGGAGCCGTCACGTCCTTCAACGGACTGCCCTGCTGAACACTCGGCGGTCAACTGCCGTCACGCCCAACGGTGATGGTGGTGACGTTGCCCGGCCGCCCGGTGGGCTGAGTTGGCTAGATCACGAGGCCGAGGGTCGCGCCAGGCGACGCACCTCCGGCGGGAAGTGGTGGGCGATCAGGCCCGGTACCGGATGTGGCTCGCCCGGCACTTCGCGACGTTGGCGGTTGGGGCACCTGAGCCAGCTCCATAACTGCACGCATCTCCTGGTCCGTTCGGATACACACGGGCACGATAAAATCGTAAAATCAGGCCAACGCTCCTTCAGCCAGAAGCGCCCGGTGCGCGGCCAGAAATGCTTGTCGTCCCGCAGGTGTTCCGCAGTACGCAGTTGCCTGGATCAAGACCTCTTCGATCTCGTCGACCGTGACCCCAGTACGGAGGGCACCCTTGACGTAGATCGAAAGTTCATCGAAACGTCCTAGCGCCGTCAGCATGGCGAGATTGATCATGCACCTCGTCTTTGCGTCGAGGCCGGGTCGGCTCCAGGCGTAGCCCCATGCCAGCTCGGTGACAGCACGCTGGAAGGCCATCATGAACTGGTCACTATCCCGTAGATTCCCATCGACGTACTCGCTGCCGAGGACCTCCCTGCGGACATGCAGACCTCGCTCATACAGCTCGCTCTCGCCCATTGCGCCTCCTCTCGGCCACAACTCTCTCCCGCATTTTGCCGCAACGGCACGAGGCATGCGGCCTGCTCGGATAGCTCATTGTCATTGGCGAGCACTGACGGTCTTCAGGGTGACCTCAGCCCGGTGTATGAGGGCGGTCTCCACGGATCCTCAGCGAACCATTCCGAAGGACTCCGCGTCCTCGCATCACTATTCCCCATGGACGAGGAATGGATCGAGTTCGCCACCGAGTGCCAAGCAGCGGTGGGCGAGCTGGTAGAAGGACGACCGGACCCCCTCGAGGCGCTGTGCTCACATCCGACGACGTTGTGATCACGGGCGCGTTCGGTCGTTATGAGCGGGAGTGAGGATGTGGGTGCCCGGTTCGATTGGGCGTCGAAGGGCATAACAGCAACAGATTGCAGCGTGGAAAACGTTGTGACAGTAGTGAGTGATGACCTGGCTTACCGTTCATCTTGAGCACATGACGCGGCACTGGCCCAGTGCTACTACCGACTCGTGACGGTCGAGGGCAAGCACCACAACTCGGCCCTCTGCTCCGTCTCGGCCCTCTCCTCATCACCCGGATCGTCGCATGCTGGCGCAAGAGAGAGAGCTCGCTCTACGAACTGCGGGACGAAGGCGGCGAAGCGATCACCGAGGCCCGAGACAGGCCGCCTGCACCCACCGCTTCAAGATCGATCCAAAGGTCCGGGCCGCCCAGCCTCGCAACACTCCGGCCAAAGTCATCAAGAAACAGGGCTGCTGGTCGAGGCAGAAAGGAGTCGACTCGAACGATCGCTCCGGCCACCGACCCGCCGGAAGAAGAGCGACGACATGGTCCGAGCGGCGGTAGACCGGGCCATGCGGAGGAGCCTGAAAGATGCCCACTCGGATCGAGTTCGGGAAATGGGCCGGTGTGGTTGATGCAGACCTGCGGCTCACTTGTGCGTGCTGTGGACCAAGAGACCACACGGACCACATGCCCACCCCGAGCAACCAACAGCAAAACCCCAGGAGAACCCCAGTAGAACCTCAGCCCAGGCATCTATGGTGCCCAGTGGCGGGAGACCAAAACCTTGTCGGCCATCGTGGCTCGGTTCGTGTGGTGCCATGGCTCAAGGCGGGGAGGCGGACGACCGATTCTCGAACACGACAAGGGGGATGCACACATGTTGCGACGGGCAGCAGTAATCACGGCAGGTCTCGCCATGGCGACGAGCTTCGGACTGGCGGGGGCCGGCATGGCCTCGGCGGCAGCACCGACGCTCAAGATCAAGCCGAACGCGATCTGGACGCTCGAAGTAAAGGGCAATGGGTGTGACCAGGAGAAATTCGACACGCCCACACACACGTTCTTCTCGCCCCATTACGGCGACGCTGGAACCTGGCAGTTCGGCGACGGCTCGGCGATCCTGATGATCTGGACGAAGCCGGTGAGCATGAGTGGCCACAACTTCGGTGGCCGCTTCGTTTCCACCACGACGCCGGTCGAGTACAAGGGCTCTTACAACGGCGATCCCATCGCCCTTAAGGCCAAGCTGGTCAAGGGAGCCGTCGCGACCTTCAACGGAGCGACCTGCTGAACACTCGGCGGTCAACTGCCGTCACACGACGATGATGGTGGTGACGCTGTGCAGCCGCCGGACGGCTGAGTTCCTCTAGATCACGAAGGCTACGGTCGGTCATCGAGTGACTCGTAGTAGGCCAAGCGCTCCTTCGTGTTCTTCGTGAGGTCCACGTCACCATCGGTGTGCCAGTCGGGGACGGAACTTTCCGGGCTTGGAGTTCGGGGCGCAACTTCGGTCGAAGTGTCTGTCATTGACATCTCCAATGTCGTGATCGGCCAATGTTCCGTGAATGCGTTGGTCTGATGTCGCCGAGGATGCAACAAACTAACGTGGACTTTGCTCCTCCATAAAGCAGCGTGCTACAAACTCCGCCACTATTGGCGGAGGCGGGAAGTCCCAACTCCTTTGAGAATGTGGGTGGAGATGCGAGGGGTGCGAAGGTTCTTCGTGGGTATCAGCGCGGCTGCTTTCCTGTTGTCGGGCATTACGGCAGTGATCACGACTACGTCCGCGTCGGCCAGCATCAGTCCGAACCCGAAGCTCGTGGGCACCTACAACGTCAAAGTGAAGCTGAATCCAGTCTTTGGCGGCACCAAGCTCAGTGGTCAGATCACTCTTGCCGGTGACGGAACATGGACTGGGAACGTCTTGAGCCACTTCGGCTGCTCAGAAAAGGGCAGCTGGCTCGCCACTGCCACGGTGCTTTCGCTCTCCGACCTCGACCCCGGTAACTACTGTGACCCCAAAAAGACTGGGATGACGTGGATGATCGCCATAGGCACGAATGGGACCCTTGGCTCAGCGGCAGCGCCTGGATACCTGAACGTTCCGTATAACTTCAATGCAACGTGGGACGCGACACTCGCACCGCACGTCCCGCCTGCCCCGCATAGCTCCAGTTCGATCTCTCCGATCACTAACCTGGTTGGCACCTACAATGCGTACGTCACGGTCCCAACGCTCCAGCACTACCCCTTCTCGATCATGCTGAACAGTGACGGTACGTGGACAAGCTCCGTTAATCCGGTTACTTGCGGAACAACAGGTACCTGGCTTTCATCAGGAAAGACCATTGCACTTTCCGACTACAGTTCTCAGTGCGTTACATCTTACGGAGGATCATGGATGGCAGCCGTGAAGAGCGGCCCAAGTCTGGGTACAGCGACAAAGCAGGGATACCTGAATATTCCCTACAATCAGAACGCGACCTGGTACGCCACCCACTCTTAGAACTGGCAGCAGCGGGGCGAGGATCCCACTCAGGAGCGACCGCGACCGCGGTGGTTCATCCAGAATGAACCGTCGCCTGATCCTTCCCGGCGACCACGACGTAGCAATGGGAAAGAAGTCGTAGGTACCGAGCCGGTACACCCAGGCTCCCGAAAAATGGTCGGCGCCGGATCTCCTCGCTTCAGTTTCGGAATGGACCGCTGGGCAACGCTGTCGAACATCGACCGCACGGCGATCGATGCGGCCAGGTACGTCACTTCGAGATTGCCGGCGAGGCCGACCAGCTCGTCGACAAGATCGTGCCGTGTCTCGCTCACGGCCCCTTACCTTCTCTGGTCGCAGGTTAGAAGCTGTGACAGCTGCCACAATCCCAGAGTTCCCACCATCTCACGCTGTCCAGCATCCCACCTACGCCGATGGCGTTTGGGGACACCTCGACCGCACCCCATTCCCATTGGAATGAGAGCATCCTCATTTCGGGCGCAGTCGTCTGGCAGTCCGGCGTGAAGTCCCTGGACTACCTCGACCTCTACAACCTGATCGCCTGGCAGGATGAGTGCATGGCTGACAAGGGCGCATACGACAAGGCACTCCTGCACCTCCAAGAGGAGCTGGTGAAGATGCAACTGTGGGTCCGCAAGGAGGGTCAGCGGGTCGTCATCGTGATCGAGGGTCGCGATGCCGCTGGCAAAGGTGGCGTGATCAAGCGCATTACCGACTACCTCAATCCCCGATGGTGCCGGATCGCTGCCCTCCCGGCCCCGAGCGACCGTGAAGAGGGCCAGTGGTACTTTCAGCGCTACATCGCCCACCTTCCCGCCGGAGGGGAGATCGTCCTGTTCGACCGCAGCTGGTACAACCGGGCCGGGGTAGAGCGGGTGATGGGTTTCTGTACAGATGAGGAGTACCACCGCTTCCTCCGGCAGTGCCCGGCCTTCGAGCGGATGCTGATCGACGACGGCATCATCCTGCTCAAGTACTGGTTCTCCGTGAGCGACGAGGAACAGGAGCGGCGGTTCAAAGAGCGTGTCAACGCGCCCCTGAAGCGCTGGAAGCTCAGCGAGATGGACCTGGAGGGCCGCAACCGCTGGGTCGCATACTCCAAGGCCAAGGACGAGATGTTCGCCCACTGCGACCTGCCCGACTCCCCTTGGTACGAGATCGAGGCGGACGACAAGAAGCGGGCCCGGCTCAACTGCATCGCTCACCTCCTATCTGTCGTGCCCTACGACGCCCGCGAGGCTCCGAAGGTCAAGCTTCCCCGCCGCCCGCCCGTCGGGGATTATCGGCGACCCCCACGCGACCGGTACCACTACGTCCCCGACTACTCCGCGACGATCACCTAAAGGAAATAGAGGGCTGGGGTGCATCCCCGTCGTGCCGAAGGGTGGCACCCCGTCCCGATGGCGAAGTGGGATAGGCAGCAGACCGCGGCCAGAAGCCGCCCTCTGAAAGAATCAGGGGATGCGTCGGGCGAACCCCATTGTTCTTGGTGATCGTCCTGGGACTTCTCACGTTGGGCGCGGCCCTTCTTGGGGCAGGTTCGTCCGCCGGCTCCTCTCGGCCGACCATCGGTGTCTCTTCAGCGTGCGACTTGCTCACGTCTCGAGAGGCTTTGAGTGTCCTGGGCGGCCCGGTGACGCAGCATGACCATGCCTCTCCCCTTATGTGCTCTTACACGCTCAACTCACGGCAGATCACGTCTGTCTTGTTGTATGTCATACCAGGCCATTCCGGCGCAGCCCGAGCCTTCCGATGCGCCCCGGATCCCGGTGGATACCCGAACGAATGCTCTGTGGGCGCCACCGAACGCGACGGTGTCAGCGTCCCGTGGACTGTGACTCATTATCCCGCCGACCACACCATCATCAGGTATGGCGCCGCCAACGCGAACAAGGACGGCCATGCCATTTTGATCGACGCCAACAACGTGTCCCAACTCAAAACGGTGCTACTCAGAAGTATGGGTGACGTATTAGCTAACAGGTGATGTCAGCGTTGTCGGAGTGAGGTGAAGGAGCGCCTAGTTGGGATCCATATCTGGGTATCCCCATGGTGCCGGTCGAGGTCGGTTAGCTCACGGCAAACACCTGGGCCCGGATGACTCGCCCAAGGCCGGCGATCGGGGGCAGTCCGAGGACTGGCCGGAATGAGTACCACCCCAACAAGTTGGGGTGGTATGTCACGGTCACGTTCCGCACACTCGAACCATGACCACCACCGATGACAGCAAGAGCATCGTCCGAGACTTCATTGATGCCCTCTCACCAAAGGGGATCTCGAAGCGGTCGATCGTCTCTTGAGTGAGAACTTCATCAATCACGATCCGCCATTCGGCGCCTCAGCTGGCAAGGACGGTATGCGGGCTGCGGCAACGATCTTCCGCTCGGCCTGCCCCGATTGGCATTCCGACTACCTGCCCCTTCCTCGTTGGGGAGGGGGACCTTGTTGTTGAGCCATTCACTGCTTCCTATCCGGCAGCCCCCTACCGCTTATTCGCAACCACTACGTAGACCTCGCTCGATATCGGCGTGACCTCAGCGCTCCAGCCGAGGTCGCCCAGGCGACGCTCCAGCTCTGAAGGGTTATAGGCGTTCTTGACGATGGTGAACTCCCGACCGTCCCATAGTTTGCGGTGGGCGTCACTGCCGGTCGGATCGTTGGCAAAGGTCGAAACACCGTCAGAATCGCGGATTCCGTCATCGACCATTACCACGCACCCGTTGGGAGCGAGCGCGTCCGCCACCATGTCCCAGAACGGTTCAAATCGGGTCTCGGGGATGTGCGAGAGCCAGAATCCAGCGAATACCAAGTCGTAGCGTGCTTTAGGCACGTACTCGAACAAGTTTGTCTCTACGTATTCCAGTCGCTCATCGCCATTGAACTCACGATTGATCGCGAGCATCTCGTCAGAGGCGTCGACTGCGGTCAGTTGCTCGCACACCCGGAGCAGAGGCCTGGTGAAACGTCCCCACCCCGCGGCAAGTTCGAGACAGCGGCAGCTTGGTGGACAGTACGATTCAACCAGTCCGGTGAGCGTTCCCAACGCAGCCAAAGCAAGCTCGTCTGGGGCGATATCGGTGAGGCCGAGTGTCGCCAACTGGCGCGCTTCCTGACAGTAAAAGTCGATCTGTTCAAGAATCTGGGCCTCATCGCTCACGATTCAATATTCCCACGTACCGACTAGCCCATAAGTAAGTGCCGTTCGGGGATACCGCAAACGTTGGTTGTCGCGGCACTAGTCGGCCTGAAAAGGTTGAACCAGGCCACACGCGCCATCATGGAGTCGATGGCGCCCCGATCGAACCTGTCGAGTACCAGACTGACTGACAGACGGTCGCCGCGCTCAGGACGGGGTCGCGACTGGGCCCCGAGCAGGCCGCGCTGGTGCGGCTGGCGGAGACCACGGCCGCAGCGCTGGACGAGGTGGTTGCCGGCGATGACAAACGCAACGTGGTCGCGTAGCTCGCCCGGGCACACATGCTGACCGTAGAGGCCATGCTGAAGCTCTGCGAGGAGGACGACCTGAGCCCCTTCGCTACATCGACCCGGCCGCCGGCCGGACCACGTTCGGTGAGTTCGCCGAGGAGTAGGCCCGGACCCGGGACTGGAAGGAAACGTCGAGAGAGAGCTGGGCGATCGTGTCGAAGCGACTCGAGCCGCTCCTCGGGTCACGGGCGCTCTTCACCATCGACCGTCTCTGTCTCGAAGGTGTCCAGCAGATGCTCGGGGAGCGTTACGCCCGCTCCACGGTGACCTTGACCATGAGCCAGGCCAAGTCCGTTATGAAGAGTGCCTACGGCAACGGGCGCATTTCGACCGAACCCCACCCGTGGGATGAAGGAGCCCAAGCTCCGGCCGGAGAGCCAGACGGCAAGGTCCGGCGCTCAAAGCGGCCGGGCTCGATGCTGGCCGAAGAAGCACCGATCACCGCTGTCGCCGGGCACCTGGGCGACACGGTCGAGACGGTGCAGCGGGTGTACGCCCACTGGCTCCGAGACGACCGGGACGTCCCGGCCGAAGTGCTCGACCGGCTCCTCCTCGGGGGATCCGAATCGGCATCGGTCGCCGGCTCCTGAAAAGTTTTAGTTACCTCCTTGTTACGTTTTGGCCCTTCGCCAAACTGCAGGTCCAGGTCAGGGGCATAAATGACGGTGAGCCGGCCTGTAGGCGGGATTCTGTCCGGACCCCCCGCACGGGGGGTCGTGGGTGGCCATCCATCTGAGCGGCCTACCTGGGGAGCGCCCTCTTTCGAAGACCGGACGAGCAGCCCGTCTCCCACGCTTGGCCTTGCTCCGGGTGGGGTTTACCGAGCCGGCGGAGTCACCCCCACCGCTGGTGCGCTCTTACCGCACCCTTTCACCCTTACCTGTGCGAGCCCGGAGGCCCACCATCGGCGGTTTCCTTTCTGTGGCACTGTCCTGCGGGTCACCCCGACTGGCCGTTAGCCAGCACCCTGCTCTGCGGAGTCCCGACCTTCCTCGATACGGTCAACGCCGCACCGCGGCCACCTGGCCGACTCACCGTCACCACCCAGTCTGGCACCGGCCCGGACCGGGCACAGCACCTCGGTAGGGTGGACCTCGATGTCCGGCGGCGCCAACCAGCTCTTCGACCCCGAGGCCATCCCTGTGGCCGGGCCGGATCAACCGGCGCAGGGCCGGAACGAAGAAGCTCCGCCGCCCGAAGAGCAGCCGGCGCCGGCGAGCGTCTCCGAGCGCCTGGCGGCGCGTGTGGCCGCGGCGGAACGCCGGGCCCGGTCCGGCGGCCCCCGGTCCGACCCCGAGGAAGAGCCCGGCGGAGAGGCGGGGTACGACCCGGAGTTCCATCGGGACACCCATCCCGATGTCCTCTCTATCGGGGGTCTCTACGAGCAGGTCGAGCACGCCTTGGCCCGGGCCTTCCCGCGCACCCGCCAGCTCTGGGTGCGCGGTGAGATCCACCATCTCTCCGACCACCGCTCAGGCCACCTCTACCTCGAGCTGACCGACCCCGACGACAGCGCCGGTCGCTCGGGACCGCGGGGACGGGGCGGCGTACCCACGCTGAACGTGAAGTGCTGGCGCACCACGTGGGCCCCTTTGCGTCACGCGTTGGGCAAGGAGGGCATCGAGCTGGCCGAGGGCATGATCGTGGTCCTGCGCGGCTCGCTCGATCTCTACCGGGCCAAGGGTGAGCTCAGCCTCGTCCTGGCCGAGATCGACGTCACTGCGATCTTGGGTCGGATGGCGGCCCAGCGGGCCGCGCTGTTGCGCAAGCTCGAGACCGAGGGACTGTTGCGGGCCAACGTCGCCCTGCCGGTGCCCGACGTCACCATGCACATCGGTCTCGTCGCCAGCCCCGGCACCGAGGGCTACAACGACTTCCTCGGACGCCTGACCGAGTCGGGCTTCGGCTTCCGCGTGTCCAACGTCGCGGTGCCGGTGCAGGGGACCCACGCGCCGGCGGCCATCGCCCGCGCCCTGCGCTTCTTGAGCCGCAGCGACTGCGACATCATCGCCCTCGTGCGCGGCGGCGGATCGAGAGCGGACCTGGCCGCCTTCGAGACCGAGATCGTGGCCCGCGCCGTCGCCACTGCCACCAAGCCGGTCTTCACCGGTATCGGGCACACGGGAGACGAGACCCTCGCCGACGTCGTCGCGGCCCGGGCCTGCATCACGCCGACGGAGTGCGGGCACACCATCGCGGTGTCGACGCGCCAGTGGTGGAGGGCGCACGTGGCTGCGCCGGCCGAGGCGCTGGCCCGACGGGTGCCGGCGTTCCTGGCCGACACCGAGGGACGCGACGCGCAGGCGAGAGGACGGCTGACGGCGGCGGCGCGGCACCAGCTGCGGGTGCATCGAGAGCGCCTGGGCCACAAGGCGACCGCAGTGTCCCGTCGGGCGCCCGCCGCGCTCGACTCGTGCGAGGCTGCGCTGCGCGTCCGGGCCGGCCGTGTGGCGTCGGCCCCGGGCGGACACCTCGACCGTTCCGAGGAGCGCGTGCACGCCCTGCGCCGCTTGCTCGACGCCTACGACGTGGAGCGCCAACTCGAGCGCGGCTACAGCCTGACGTTGCGGACCGACGGTTCCCTGGTGCGCGGTGCGGGCGACGTCGCGGCGGGCGAGGAGCTGGTGACTCGCTTCGCCGACGGCTCGGTACGCAGCCGGGTCGAGAGCACGGTGGCCCGCGGCACGGCAGAGGACCCGAGGGACGCAAGAGAAACAAGTGAAGGAGACGCACCGTGAGTGCCGCAGCAGCCGAAGCAGCCGCAGTCGAAGCGCCCGCCGCCGTGCCGGTGGAGAAGCTCAGCTACACGGAGGCGAGTCGCGAGCTCGACACCATCGTCTCGTTCTTCGACCAGCGTGAGGTCGACGTCGACGTGCTGGTGGCGCGACTCGAGCGGGCCACCGCGCTGATCGACGAACTGGACAAGCGGTTGCGCCAGACCCGGGCGCAGGTCGAGGAGCTGGTGCCGCGGCTCGAGACCCTGGCCCACGAAGCGGCAGCGGGAGGAGACACCGATGAGTGACACGGCCGCAGGCGACCGGGTCTACTTCAAGCAGCTGCTGTCGGGGCGCGACTTCGCCTACGGCGACATGATGGCCCGGCAGATGGTCAACTTCGTCTACCTGATCGGCGACCGGGAGACGGGAGAGGCGGTGATCGTCGACCCCGCCTACAACGTGAAGGACCTGCTCGACATCGTGGCCGCCGACGACATGCGTCTCACCGGCGTGCTGGGCACACACTTCCATCCCGACCACCTCGGCGGGGAGATGGGCGGGTTCTCGCTCGAGGGCATCAGCGCACTGCTCGACCTGGCCCAGGTGCCGGTGCACGTGCAGAGCGACGAGCTGCCCTGGGTCGAGCGCACGACCGGAGTGGGGGCGAGCGATCTCGTCGGCCATGACAGTGGCGACGTGGTCCGCGTCGGGGACGTGGCCATCGAGCTCATCCACACGCCGGGGCACACGCCGGGCAGCCAGTGCTTCCTCGTCGACGGCCGACTGGTGGCCGGCGACACCCTCTTCCTCGAGGGCTGCGGGCGCACCGACTTCCCAGGGTCGGACCCGCTCGCCATGTACGAGTCGATCCACAGCCGACTGGCCCGCGTGCCCGACGAGGCCATCCTGTTCCCGGGTCACCTCTACTCGGCCGATCCGTCGGCCTCCATGGGGGAGACCCGGAAGTGGAATTATGTGTTCAAGCCCCGCTCCGCCGAGGAGTGGATGGCGATGTTCGGGTTTTGAAGACTACGAAGTAGCCCGTGACGAACGAACATCTGCAGGCTGAGAGCACGGTCATCGTCGTCGGTGCGTCCCTGGCCGGGTGGCGCGCCGTCGAGGCGCTACGCACCGAGGGCTATGAGGGGACCATCACCCTGGTGGGCGGGGAGCCCCATTTGCCCTACGACCGGCCGCCCCTCTCCAAGCAGGTCCTCGCCGGGACGTGGCCGGCGGAGAAGGCGGTGCTGGCCGACAAGCGGCGCTCGAGCGAGCTGCGCGTGCACGAGGTGCTGGGCCACCGTGCCACCGCGCTCGATGCGGAGGCGCGCCGGGTCACGCTCGACGACGGCAACGAGCTGCAAGGCGACGGGCTCGTCATCACCACCGGCGCCACACCGCGCCCGCTCCCGGGCACCGAGGATCTCAGCCAGGCCGACGGCCTCTTCACGTTGCGCACGCTCGACGATGCGCTGGCCTTGCGGGCCGCGGTCACGGCCACCGAGGGGGCGCAGGTGATCGTCATCGGCGCCGGCTTCATCGGGTCCGAGGTGGCCTCGACCTGCTCCGCCCTGGGTTGCAAGGTCACCGTGCTCGAGGCACTGGCCATCCCGCTCCAGCCCATCCTCGGTCCCGAGATCGGCGCGCACTGCGGCTCGCTGCACGGGGCACACGGGGTCGAGCTGCGCACCGGCGTCGCCGTCGGTGCCGTGCGCCGGGCGGCTCCGAACGGCGGGTCCGCCGGGGGGCGACGCCTCGAGGTCGAGCTCGACGGTGGGGAGGTGCTGGCGGCCGACGTCGTGGTGGTCGGCATCGGCGTCGTCCCCGAGACGGGGTGGTTGCGCGACTCGGGGCTCATCCTCGAGAACGGGGTGGTGTGCGACGACCGGTTGTTCGCGGCGGACGGAGTTGTGGCCGCGGGCGACGTGGCCCGCTGGAACTGGCGGCACGACGGGTCCGAGGAGATGATCCGCATCGAGCACTGGAACCTGGCTGCAGAAGCCGGCGTCGCCGCGGCGCGCAACCTGCTGGCCGGGCGTTCCGACGCAACTTCTTTCACTCCCGTTCCGTACTTCTGGTCGGACCAGTACGGCATCCGCTTCCAGGTCATCGGGAGCCCGCGGGGGAGCGACGAGGTGAAGGTGGTCGACGGGTCGTTCGCGGAAGGCAAGTTCGTCGCCCTCTTCGGGCGCGACGATCGCCTCAGCGCAGTGATGGCCATCGGCCGGCCGCGGCAACTGATGCTGTACCGGCCACTGCTCGAGCGCGGCAGTAGTTGGCCGGAGGCCTTGGCCCACCAACCCTGACCATCGCTCAGCACGGCGTGTCCGTTTGCGTACCACCAGGCGATGGCCGTCTTCATCGACCTCATGGGTCAGGCCCGAGATGTAGTCCTCCACCTCGGCTTCGATGGCAGCGGCCAGCATCCGTCTCGCCCCTTCAGCCACCAGTTCGTCCAGCCCGTTCGACAGTTCCACGCTCGCGGCGTCGTCAACATATATTCTCAACATCGGCGTTCCTTCCTGCCAGCGTCTCACCGCTGCGTTCTTGTTTGTGTCAAACAGGAAGGTACGCCGCGCCTCCGTTCAGGTGGCGCATCCACAGGTTTCGGTAATAACTCGGGAGGTACCGACGATGAGCGATGACGTAGACAATCAAATCCACGAAGTTTCACCCTCAGCACACGATCCGAAGACCCAGACCAGTCGTGATGTTGAGGCTCGGGTGGCTCTAGAACGATACTTCACAAACAGTGCCGGCACCGCGACAGAGAAGCTCGAGAACTTCCCCAAATATGCTCCCCGGCAGAGCCTGGCTCGCTTCTTGGCCCGTTACGAACTCTTCAAAATTGTGGCCGATATCCAGGGTTCCATCATTGAGTGCGGCGTTCTGCTCGGCGGAGGGTTGCTGAGTTTTGCAAAGTTATCGGCCATCCTCGAGCCCTACAACTTCCAGCGCCGCGTTATCGGCTTCGATACCTTCACCGGCTTTTCCGAGGTGGACGAACACGACCAGCTGGGAAAGTCGGAGCGGAAGTCCAGCTACATGCACAAGGGAGGATTTTCGGCCTCTGGAGGATATGAGGACATCTTGGCCGCCGTCGACCTTTTCGATGGGAGCCGCTTTATCAGTCACATACCGAAGGTTGAGGTCGTCCGAGGCGATTTCTTGCAGACAGGCCCCAAATATCTCGAGGACTACCCACATCTCGTAGTGAGCTGCCTCTATCTCGACTTCGACATGTATAAGCCCACGCGACTCGCCTTGGAACTGTTTCTCCCCCGTATCCCAAGGGGAGGAATCATCGTGTTCGACGAACTGAACGAAGAGGCGTTTCCAGGCGAGACACTGGCCGTGCTCGACACGTTGCCTCTGAACAGTCTCCGCATTAGGCGGTTCCCTTTTGAACCTCGCATCTCATATGCCGTAATCGGTGATTAACCGGCCGTGCCAACACAACTTCAGCGAAAGAGAAGACGGCGGCAGATGCCGACGACCGGCGACGCGTCGTTCCTGCGCCAGCATGGATCTGACATCTAGCTCCAGCATTGACCGTCGCCATCTCTTGATGGGCAGGCTGTCGGCGAGGGCGCTAAGGATCTCTTGCAAGTTCTACCAAGGACAATTCTTGCTCGTACTACTTCAATCTGAACCGAGAAGGACCGGGACTGACCGAGAAGGACCGGGACTAACCGAGAAGGGTAGGGACTAAAAGGACAGACCCGAGAGATCGGGAATGGTGGCCTCGGCCTTGGCCCTCGCCGCGAGCCAGCGTTGGCGAGCGGCGCCCCGGTCGAGGTCGTCGTTTGTCGGCTCGACCGTGCGGCGGGGCGAGAAGGTCTGAGCCAGCTCGTCGGTGGATGCGTAGTTGCCGATGGCCAGACCGGCCAGCAGCCCGACGCCGAGCGTCGTCGCCTCGAGCACTGGCGAGATCTCGACCGGTCGGCCAATCGCGTCGGCCAGGGCTTGCACGAAGACGGGGTTGTCGGACATGCCGCCGTCCACCCGCAAGGCGGCGATCGGATAGCCGCTGTCCTCCTCGGAGGCCTCGACCAGGTCGGCGCCCCGGTGGGCCACCCCCTCGAGCACCGCCCGCACGACCTCGGGCCGTCCCGAGCCGCGGGTCAGCCCGACCAGGGTCCCCCGGGCCCCGAAGTCCCAGACGGGCGTGCCCAACCCGAGCAGGGCCGGCACGAACCAGACGTCCCCCGTGCTCTCGCACTGGGCGGCGACGGCGGCCGACTCGCTGGCGGAGGCGATCAGGCCGAGATCGTCGCGCAGCCATTCCACGCAACTCCCGGCCGAGAGCATGACGGCCTCGGTGCCCCAGGTCGTCTCGCCGGCGACGCGGAAGGCCACGATGGGGAACGTCCCGGCGTGGCCGCGGTTGGCCGAAGCCGGTGCTCCGGTGCTTCCGATGCACTGATCGAGCATGCCCCCGGTCCCGAAGGTGGCCTTGGCCAGACCGGGCAGCGTGCACCCCTGCCCGACGAGGGACGCCTGCTGGTCGCCGGCGATACCGCAGATGGGGGGCGCGCCGTCCAGGGCGTTGGCCAGGCCGACCGGGCCCGAGGAGTCGACGATGCGGGGCAGGAGCGGCCGCGGGATGCGCAGGCGCTCGAGCAGCGGCCCGTCCCAGTCCACCGTGGCCGGATGGACCAGGGCGGTGACGGCGGCGTTGCTGGCGTCGGTGACGTGGAGCGCGCCGGCACCGGCGCCGGCCGAGAGGACCCAGGCCACCCAGGTGTCGACCGTCCCGAAGCACAGCTCGCCCCGCTCGGCGCGGGCCCGGTCCGGATCGACGTCGTCGAGGATGGCCATCACCTTGGTGGCCGACGCGTTGGGGGCCAGGCGGATGCCCTCGGCCTGGAGAGCGAGACAGGTCCCGACGGTCCGCAGGTCCTGCCAACCGATGCCCGGCGCCAGCGGCGCGCCGGTCGCCCGGTCCCACACGACGGTCGAGGCGCGTTGGTTGGCGATGCCGACGCCGTCGACCGGTCCGCCGTCGGCCAGGGCGGCCCGGGCGACCGCCAGGACGGCTCCGGCCATGGCGGCCGCATCGAATTCGACCAAGCCTGGTGCGGGCGTGTCGGGCAGCACCGGTTCGTGGTGCACGTGCTCGATCGACGCATCGGGGCGAACGATGGCGGCCCGCACGCCGGACGTCCCGACGTCGACGACGAGGACGCTGCCGCCGGCGTCCCCGCTCACCACCACGTCACCACGGGGCCGGCCCGAAGGGCGAGGACAGGCCGAACTTGCCCGGGTTGAGGATCCCGGCGGGGTCGAAGGTCTGCTTCAGCCCGGCCAGGACGTCGAAGCCGGCGCCCAGCGCCTGGGGCAAAAAGCGGGAGCGGTTCAGCCCGATGCCGTGGTGATGGCTGATGGCAGCGCCCAGGGCGATGGTGGTTTCGGTCACCGCGTCCCAGGCGCGGCGGTAGTAGTCCTGGCGCCAGGCCTGGTCGTTGCCGTCCTCGGGACCGCGGCCGGCGAAGGTGAAGTACAGGCAGGCGCCGTCGGTGTAGGCGTGCGACTGGTGCGTCGAGGCGACCAGGGTCCCCTCGACCGAGGTCAGCGCGCCGATCACGTCGTTGAAGAGCGTGGGCAGGGCGGCCCAGGGACCCGAGATCTCCACCGTGTCGACGACGATGCCGCCGCGCCACAGCGGGGCCAGCTGGGACACGTCGTTTCGGTGGCCGAGCCAACGCTCGACCAGCTCGGTCGGGAGCACCTGGGCCTCGCCGCCGCATTCCTCGTCGACCACCGCCATGGTGGCGGCGAGGAGGGCGGGGTCTGTCTCGTCGAGGACGACGAGCACGTTGGTGTCAGCCTGTTCGAAGTTCCGGGCCGACTCGGTGGTGTCGTAGAGGCGGAGCACGGCCGGCGTGGCGCCGCGACGCAGGATGCGCCGGCAGGCGTCGAGCCCGGTGGGGAAGGAGGGAAAGCCGAAGGCGCGTCGTTCCTGGGCCGGCGGGAGCGGGTGGATGCGCAGACGGGCCTCGGTGATGACGCCGAGCGTGCCCTCGCTGCCCACGAAGAGCTGGGTCAGGTTGGGTCCGGTGGCGGCGCGCGGCCCGTGGCCTTCGGTGCGCAGGACGCGCCCGTCGGCCAGGACCACCTCGAGCCCGATCACCATGTCCTCGATCTTCCCGTAGCGGGTCGAGTATTGGCCTGCACCCCGGCAGGCCAGCCAGCCGCCGACGGTCGAGAGGTCCATCGACTGCGGCCAGTGGCCGAGTGTGTAGCCGTCACCGATGTGGCCCAGCGCGTCCTCGAGGTCGGGGCCGAAGGTGCCGGCGCGGACGTCGGCGGTCAGTGACACCTCGTCGACCCGGACCACGCCTTCGAGGGCGGTCAGATCGAGGGACACGCCACCGTGCACCGGGATGGAACCGCCGCACACGCCGCTACGCCCGGCCATGGCGGTCACCGGCACCGACGCCTCGTTGCAGGCGGCCAGCACGGCCGACACCTGCGCCGTCGAGTGGGGCCGCACCACGGCAGCCGGCCGTTGGGGCACGCCGCCGGTGGTGGCCCAGTCGATGGCCAGGGGCCACCAGTCCCGACCGGCCTCGGCCCGCGCCGCGTCGTCGGTCACCACGTCGGCCCCGCTCGACCCGATGCGTTCGAGCACGGTCGGAGACACCTCGACCAGCTGTGCGGCCAGTCGGTCGGTGACCGCGCCGGCCTCGGCGTCGATCGGCGTGACCGGTGTGGGCGTGGTCACGGCAGCTCGAGGCCGGCGGTCAGCAATTCCTTGTGACGGGTGTCGGTGAAGCGGGCGATCTGGTCGGCCACAGTGGCGGCGTCCCAGCCCAGGTCGTCGGCCACGAGGGCGGCGACGGCCGGGGCGGCATCCATGGCTGCGACGGCCCGCTGGATGTCGGCCCTGGTGCGCCGGCCCAGGAGGTCGTCGAGCGTGATGGCCATCTCCTCGCGCACGGCGTAGACGAACTCGGCGCCGGTGTAGGGCAACCCCGCCACCACCGGGTCGAGCAGGTCGGGGCGGTGTTCGGCCAAGGCGAGGACGTGCGCCGCCTCGGTGCCGTAGCGGCCGAGGAGGCGGGCGTGGGGCTGGGCCAAGGTGACCGGGTCGCGGGTCTTGGTGGTGGCGCCGAGCAGCGAGAGCGACTTGGTCACGCAGCGCCGGCGCCGAGGAGACTCGCCGAGGCGGTGCACGACGGCGTCCACGGTGTCCTGGGCCATCTTGCGGTAGGTGGTGAGCTTGCCGCCGGTGACGGTGACCACACCGTGTGACGAGGTCATCACGGTGTGGCGCCGAGAAAGGTCGGCCGTGCGCTCGGAGACATGGCCGCCGTGGGCCGGCGGCTGGAGCAGGGGGCGCAGGCCGGCCCAGACCCCGGTGACGTCGGCCCGGGTCAGCTTGGAGGTGGTGACGTCGTTGGCCGCCCCGAGCAGGTAGTCGACGTCCTCGGGCGTGCAGGCGGGATCGTCGAGCGGGCCGTCGTAGTCGGTGTCGGTGGTGCCCAGGTACACGAGGTCGGTTCCCGGCCAGGACACGACGAAGATGGACCGCCGGTCTCGGGGCACCGGGATCACCGCCGCGATGTCGCAGGGCAAGCGGTCGGCCGGCACCGTGACGTGCACGCCCTTGGCCGGACGGATGGCGTTGGGGTGGGTGCCCTCGTCCATGGCCCGGACGCCGTCGGCCCAGACGCCGGTGGCGTTGACCACCACCTTGGCTCGGATGGTGAACTCCGAGGCGGGGTCGCCCTCGACCGGACGCACCACGGCACCGTTCGCCTTGCGGTCGGCGCCCATGGTCATGGAGACGACCGGGGTGTAGTTGGCCACCGCCGCGCCGAACTCGAGCGCCGCCGTCCGGGCCAGCGTCAGGGTCAGGCGGGCGTCGTCGGCCCGGGCGTCGAAGTAGAGGAACCCGGCCACCAGGTGATCGGTGTTGAGCGTGGGCAGATGGGCCAGCGCCTCTTGCTTGTCGACCTCCCGGTGGCGCTCGCCGATGCGCCAGCCTCCCGTGAGGTCGTAGAGCCACAGTGCGCTCGAGTAGGAGCGGGCGACGGTCTTGGAGACCACGCCGTCCTTACCGAAGAGCGGGATCAGGAAGGGGAGGGGCGAGACGAGGTGCGGCGCGTTGTCGAGCAGGCGCTGGCGCTCGGCCAGGTTCTCGTAGACGAGCCGGAACTCCTTCTGCTGGAGGTAGCGGATGCCCCCGTGGACCATCTTGGAGGACTTCGACGAGGTGCCCGAGGCGAAGTCGCCCTTCTCGACCAGGGCCGTGCGCAGCCCCCGGCTCGCCGCATCCAGCGCGACGCCCGCCCCGGTGACGCCGCCCCCGATGACCAGCACGTCGAACGACTCGCCGGCCAGGCGGCGCAGGGCGTCGTCGCGGCGAAAGGGGTGCATCGCTCCCAGCCTGCCACATCCGATTTGTTGATCGATCGGGGCTGCCCAGTGCGGTATTCGGTGCGGTATTCGGCGCCGGTGTGCTCGGTGTCCGTGCTGGTCAGGCGCCGTCGGGGAAGCCGCCACGGTGTAGCACCATGGGGTAGTGGGGCAGCGTGGCGGGCGCTCTCACGGAGGCCCGCCAGTTGCCGGGTTCCGGGGTCACGCCGGCGGCCAGAGGAGACGACTCGATGGTCCCGTCGCCGACGAGCGTCTCGAGCGCGGCGCGCAACGTGTCGACGTGACGGAGGCCGTAGGTGCTGCGCCAGTCATCCTCGGTCGCGGCCAGGAGACGTTCGTACTTGGCCCGGGCGGCGACGCCCTTGTCGGTGAGGCGGATGACCCTGCCCCGCGTCGCGGCCGGGTCGGGCTCGAGCACCGCGCAGGCCCGGCGCTCCAAGAACCCGGTGCACATGGCGTTGCCCTCCTTGGAGATGCCGGTCAGGCGGGGGAGGTCGCGCAGGCGCCGCGGTTCTCGGTCGAGGACGCGCAGCGTGTTGGCGCTGATGGGCAGCGACACCTTCGCGTCGGCTTCGAAGTCCAGGGTGAAGGACAGCAGCACGCCGGCGAGCAGCGTGACGAGGTCGACCGTGCCCGGGCCCAACCGATGACGGGGTGGTCCGGGCGCCGCCGCCGCGGCCTTCCCGTTCTGGGTGGGGTAGACGACCGGGAGGAAGGCGGGAGGATCGATGGGCAGGCGGGCGAAGATGGCGGCCAGCGCTTGGTGGAGGCGCTCGACCGTGTCGGCACCGAAGCGGCCGCGCCAGCGCTCGTCCATGACGGGGGGCAGGGCGCGCCAGATGTCCTGGGCCCGGCGGCCGTGGCGGGTGGTGCGCACCTGCGTCGCGGCAGGGAACGGCTTGGTGAGTGCCTTGCCCGCAGGCGGGATCAGGCGCAGGTAGCGCCAACGGCGCAGTCCCTCGAGGAGCAACCGGTCGGTGCGGGCCTGTGCGCCCAAGGCGCCGACGGTGAGGCCGTCGGTTCCGACGTACTCGAGCACGTTGGCCCAGCAGACGTAGGACACCAACCATGGGGTGTCGGAACCTGCGTCACGGTCGTCACCGCTCGTGTGATGGGGGAGCCGGAGCTCGGCCAGGTTGTCGAACTCGATGGTGTGCGCCACGAGCACCTGCGAGAGCAGCGTCGGGAGCGGGAGGCGCGACGGTGCGGCGGGCACCG
Organism: uncultured Acidimicrobiaceae bacterium; assembly: GCA_963809715.1. Taxonomy (GTDB): domain Bacteria; phylum Actinomycetota; class Acidimicrobiia; order Acidimicrobiales; family RAAP-2; genus Bog-473. The sequence goes on from CAWEKO010000007.1 coordinate 333,761, forward strand.
CCCCATATTCGCGTGAGCCCGACGTAGGGTGCCCGGCGGTGTCCCTCCTCCCTCCCGACGATCCGTGGGCCGCGTACGCCGACACCATCGTCCAGATCGTGCGACCGGCCGAAGGGGACTTCGTCACGGTGCGGAGTGCTCCGTTAGCGCGCCGATGGGGGCGCCGGTGGGAGAGATTGGCCGGTGGCCTTGGCCGGGTGAGGACCCGGTGTGCATCCTCACGGCTTGGGATCCCGGCGACGAGCGCCCGGGGACGGAGGTGAACAGGCGCCGCGGGGCAGAGCTCGAGTCGGCACTGCGACGGCGGGCGAGCCGTGTGCTGCACGCCGTCGGGGTCGATCCTTCCTCGGAACATCGCGAGGAGGGCGTCGCCGCGCTCGGGTTGTCCGTGAAGGAAGCGGTCGTGCTCGGCGTGGAGTACCGGCAGGAGGCAATCTTCGTGTGGACGCCGCAGACGTGGTCGATCGTCTCGTGTCGCGACGACCGCCGCGTCGACTTCAATTGGTCCGTGGTCGTGTTACGTCCGATGTAGTGGGGGGTGTTGCTTTTTGACGGCTGGTTGATGTGGCGGCCGACACCACCCAGTCTGAGCAACCCAAACCGGTGAACCACCGCCAGGACTCGAGAACCATGCACAATGGGCCAGTGACGCTGGCCGCCCGGGTCTTCACCGCCTCCTACCTCACGGGCTCCTTCGTCCTGCGTTCGGGCCGCACGGCCGACCACTACTTCGACAAGTACCGCTTCGAGTCGGATCCGGCGCTGCTGGCCGAGATCGTCGATGCGCTCGCACCCCTCGTCCCAGGCGGTGTGGAGGGATTGGCCGGGTTGGAACTGGGGGGCGTCCCCCTGGCCACCATGCTCTCGGCCAAGACAGGGCTGCCCGCCTACTTCGTGCGCAAGGAACCGAAGCGCTACGGCACGGAGAAGATCTGTGAAGGGGGTGACGTGGACGGCCGCGCCCTCGTCATCATCGAGGACGTCGTCACCACTGGAGGTCAGATGGTCCTGTCCGCTCAGGACCTGCGAGCCGAAGGTGCCGTGGTCGAGCACGCACTCTGCGTCATCGATCGCGAGGGTGGAGGGGCCGATGTCGCCTCCGCCGAGGGCATTGCGTTGCGGGCGCTCTTCACCATGAGCGAGCTCGAGGTGTACCGGGCCGCCGACGGCCGCTGACCCGACCCGGCTCGGTCTCGGTCTCGGTCTCGGTCTCGGTCTCGGTCTCGGCGCATTTTGACAACGATTGTCGAAATAGGTCTGGCTCCCGCTATGGTGGCCTAGGTATGCAGTCGCCCGACGCTCTGACCGACCTGTTCCGGGCCCACGGTCGCAAGATCACGGCCCAGCGTCAGTGCATCTTTCGCGCCCTCGAGGGGGACGTGACCCATCCGTCGGCGGAGCGGGTCCACGAGCGGGTGCGCGACGAGATGCCGCACGTCTCGCTCAGGACCGTGTACCAGACCCTCAACGACCTGGCCGACCTGGGCGCCATTTCGGTGCTCGAGGTCGGGACGGGCCAGGCCCGCTTCGACCCCAACGTCGAGACCACCCATCACCACCTGGTGTGCCGCTCCTGTGGGAAGGTGCGCGACCTGGCCGCGGACTTCCCCGGACTTCACGTGCCGCGTCGGGCGGCCCAGGGCTTCGCCGTCGACAGCGCGGAGGTCGTCTTCCGCGGGCTTTGCGACGACTGCACGCCACATCAGGAGCAGTCGCCGTAAGCCGCAGTCGCAGTAGACCGCAGTCGCCGCGAACGCAGGATCACCCGCCGCACCAACAGCAACCGAACCACGAACCAATCGACGAAAGAAAGGCAACCACCGACATGGCAGGACTGAAGGGGAGCAAGACGGAGGCCAACCTCAAGGAGGCCTTCGCCGGCGAGAGCCAGGCCAACCGCCGTTACCTGTACTTCGCCCAGAAGGCGGACGTCGAGGGCTACCCCGACGTGGCCGCGCTGTTCCGCTCGGTCGCCGAGGGTGAGACGGGCCACGCGTTCGGACACTTCGACTTCCTCAAGGAGGTCGGCGACCCGGTAACCGGCGTGCCCGTGGGCGCCACCGAGGACAACCTCAAGTCGGCCATCGAGGGCGAGACCTACGAGTACACCGAGATGTACCCGGGCTTCGCCAAGACGGCCCGTGACGAGGGCTTCGCCGAGATCGCCGAATGGTTGGAGACCCTGGCCAAGGCCGAGAAGTCCCACGCCGGCCGCTTCGCCCAGGGGCTCGAGTCGGTCTCCTAGGCGCAGCGGCCGCGGTGACCGCCACCTACGACCCCGCTGATCCGAGGTACTTCGACCCGGCCGCGCTCCGTGAGGAGCTCGACCGCGTCTTCGACCTGTGCCACGGGTGCCGGCTCTGTTTCAACCTGTGCCCCTCGTTCCCGTCGTTGTTCTCCTTCATCGACGAGAACGAGGGTGACGTCACGAAGCTGACGGATGCCCAGCGCGATCAGGTCGTCGACGAGTGCTACCAGTGCAAGCTCTGCTATGTGAAGTGCCCCTACGTACCCCCGCACGAGTGGGAGCTCGACTTCCCGCGGCTCATGAGCCGGGTGCACGCCGTGCGCCAGAAGCAGCTGGTCGGCGTCCGGGAGCGGGTGACCGACCAGTTCCTCGGGAGGACAGACGCCCTCGGGCGGGCCTCGGTCTTGGCCGAGCCCGTGGTCAACTGGGCTACCGGCACGCCGGGGTCGTGGCCGCGCAAGCTGATGGAGAAGACGGTCGGCATCGCCTCGGAGCGCCTGCTGCCGCCCTACGCCAAGCAGCGCTTCACCACGTGGTTCAAGGGCCGCCGGGGTAGGACCGCCGCGTCCCGGGCCGGCGGCACGGTGGCGGTCTTTCCCACCTGCTTCGTGGAGTACATGGAGCCCGACGTGGGCAAGGCGATCGTGGAGGTGTACGAGCACAACGGGGTCACCTGCTCGATTCCGGGGGGCACCAAGTGCTGCGGGGCGCCCTGGCTGCATTCGGGCAAGGTGGGGGAATTCGAGAAGTCGGCCCGGCGCAACGTGGCCGCACTGGCTTCGGCGGTGCGTGCCGGCAAGGACGTGGTCGTGGCCCAGCCCACCTGCGCCTACGTCCTGAAGAAGGACTACCCGCTCTACGTCGGGACGGCCGACGCCGAGCTGGTTGCCGCGCACACCTACGACCCGGCCGAATACCTGATGAAGCGCCATCGGGATCCCGACGACGCGTTCGAGTTGCGCGACGAGTTCCCGGGCGTGGCCGACGGGTCCGTGCCCGGGAACGTCACCTACCACGTGGCCTGCCACCTGCAGGCCCAGAACGCCGGGCTGCGCAGCCGTGACCTGCTGAAGAAGGCCGGCGTGCAGTGCACCCTGGTCCAGCGCTGCTCGGGGATCGACGGCACCTGGGGCTACCGCTCGGAGAACTACGAGCTGGCCCGCAGGGTGGCGAAGCCCCTGGGCCGAGAGGTCGAAGCCGCGGGCAACGACGTCGTGTGCGGCGACTGCCACCTGGCCAACGGCTCCATCACCCAGGAGACCGGCCTTCGGCCCGTGCACCCGCTGCAACTGCTGGCCCAGGCCTACGGCATCGGCGAGGCCGGTGCTGAGGAGGGTCAGGCGTGAGCTCACCTGGTGGTGGCCCGACGCCTGCCCTGACCCTCGACGACGTCCTCGACCTGCGGGCGTACGAGCGCGTGCGCGAGGAGTACCGGGCGAAGGTGATTCAGCGGAAGAGGCTGCGCCGGGTCGGTCTGGGCCCGATCATGACCCTGGTCTTCGAGTGCCTCGACACCGTGCGCTTCCAGGTTCAGGAGATGGCCCGTGTCGAGAAGATCATCAGCGACGAGGCGATCCAGGTCGAGCTCGACATCTACAACCGGCTGTTGCCCGGCCCGGGGGAGCTCTCGGCCACCCTCCTCATCGAGCTGACCTCGGAGGCCGGGTTGCGGGAGTGGCTGCCCAAGCTGGTCGGCATCGAGCGGGCGATCGGGGTCTCGCTCGATGGGGACCTCGTGGCCAGCGAGCCCGAGGCTGCACACGCGGCGGCGCTGACCCGGGACACGGTGACCCCGGCCGTGCACTACCTGCGCTTCCGCTTTTCCGGCGTCCAGGTGGCCGCCTTCGCCACCGCCGCGGAGGTCGCCCTCGAGTCCTTGCACCCCGAATACCCGGCCCGGACCGTCCTCCCGACCGAGGTGCGCCGAGAGCTGCTCGGGGACCTCGAGGGGACAACAAAGCCGTTAGACATGTCCTGACCAGGGTCAATTCTGTTGCGCAGATCTTTACAGACGCTCCAAGTGTGCGTCATACTCTTCGTTCGCTGAATTCGGATCCGGTGCCGCCGAAAGGGCCCCCGAACAGGGCGAAACGTCCCTACCCGCTTTCAATCCGATTAGAGGAAGTGTTTCCCATGATCGCCACCACGTGGCGCAAGCAAGCTGCCTGCCGGGGTCTCGACGTCGAGGCGTTCTACCCCGTCACCGAGGACGAGGCCGACGCGGCCGAGGCCAAGGCAGTCTGCGCAGTCTGCCCGGTCCGCCAGCTCTGCCTCGAGCACGCACTGGCCCACCGCGAGCGTGAGGGCGTCTGGGGCGGCACGACGGAGCGGGAGCGCCGGCGCATCGTGCGGCAGCGCCGCAAGTCGGCCTGAACCTCCGGGCCCCCCGGATCAGGACTACTTCTTCAACGTCTTCTTGACCGGCACCGTGGTCGTCGTCGTGGCGCCCAGGGTGCAGGGGTAGGGGTTCCACGGCTCCAACTGGGTGTTCGTGTAGACGTCCGAGGGGACCGTCGTGGTCGTCGTCGTCTCGCCCGGGTAGGTCGTCGTGGTCGTCGAGGTCGACGTCGTCGACGTGGTCGAGCCCGAGGTCGATTCGCCGGCCACGTGGAGGGACGAGCCCGCGATGAGGAGCGAGACCGTGTTACCGCTCAGGCGGGAATCGGGCATGTAGGTGAGGGGTCCGCTCAAGGCCGCGCCCAGGGAGAGCGCCGCGCCGTAGCCTGTCGGCCCGAAACGGATCTCCGACTCGCTGTCCGCGCCCAACTGGGTGGCGTCGCCGATTTCGGCCACCTTGAAGCCCGCGTTCGTGAGCGCGCCGGCGGTGGTGTGGGCGATCCCGTTCACCGTCGACGCGTTCAGGACGTTGACCGACACCTCACTGTGGGGAAGACCCGGCGCCGTGGTGGTCGTCGTCTCACTGCTCTTGTCCTTGTCCTTCGCCCCGCCGGCCGCGACGGTGGTCGTCGTCGTGGCCGGAGCGGCCCCAATGGCGTTGAACGCGTTGATCATGTTCTGCGCGTAGGGCTGGGCCAACTCGAGCACGTCCGCCCCGCCGCTGGTCACGTGGGCCGTGGTGGGCAGCGTCTCGGTGATCAGGTGGGAGGCGGGCAGGCCGCGGAAGAATTCGGCGATGTGGAGGAGATCGGCCTGGCTCAGAGTGTCGTCGATGGTGACGTTGCCCACCGCGGCGCCGATGAAGCTGTTGATGGCCAGTGGATTGGTGATGGACGTGTTGATCTTCGCCAGCACGGCCCGGAAGAAGGAGTCCTGGCGCTGGATGCGGCTGAAGTCCGACTGGCCGTCGTAGTGCCAGTAACCGTTCGCCATGTAATAGAGGTGCCGGCTGCGCACCAGCTGCAGCGCGGTGGTCCCGTTGACCACCTGGCAGCCCGTTTGGCTCACGTTGAGCCCGGTGTACTGGTCCTTGACCGGGGTTGGGAAGTCCATGGTGATACCGCCCAGCGCGTTGACCATGCCCGAGAACCCGTCGAAGCCCACGGAGGCGTAGTGGTTCACCTGGACGCCGAGGACCTTCTCAATGGTCTGCACGAGGAGGTCTGGTCCGGAGTTGTACGCCGCGTTGATGCGGTTCTCACCCGAGATGCCCGGGGTGTTGCCCGGGATGTCGACCTCGAGATCGTGGGGGATGGACAGAAGGGTCACCGTCTTGTTGGCCGGATCGAAGCGGGCGACCATGGTGACGTCGCTGCGCTGACCTCCCGCGTTGGCCTCGTCGCCGAAGGCGCGCACCTGGGTCGAGTTGTCGACGAAGGCGCGCGAGTCGTTCCCGACCAGCAACAGGTTGAAGGGCTTGAGCGGGTCGGCCGGTTGGGCGACGAGGTGCTTGGAGTGCACCTTCTTGATCTGGTCGAAGCGGTAGTTGGCGTACACGTAGAGGCCGCCGGCGCCAGCCGCGACGACGATGATGAGCGTGGCCATCGTGTAGAGGATGCGCCGGCGCCAGCGGTGCCGGCGCTTGCGTTCCTTCTTGCGGGACTTGCGCAACTGGGCCTGGAGGTCGGCCCGCGTCTTCGGCGGTGCGGTCATGACGACGGCGTCGTCCGGTGCCGCGTCGGGGGCGGGGGGCGCCTGGGCCGGAGGTGCCGGGGTCGGCCCTTCGGTGAGCCCGGTCGGCTCGAGAGTCTCGGGTGTCTCGGGTGTCTCGGCTGTCTCGGGATTTTCGGGGTCGTCGGGGCTCAAGAGTCAGAAAATACCTGGCTGGACGCTCCGATAACCTGCACCGGTGCAATTCGACCTCCCCGACGAGCTTCTCGAGCTGCGCGATTCGGTGCGTCGGCTCGCCCAGGAGAAGGTCAAGCCACGAGCCCGGGCCATCGACAAGGACGGCACGTACCCGACCGATGTCTACGAGGCCTTCCGCGACGCCGGCCTGCTCGGGCTGTGCATTCCCGAGGCCTACGGGGGCTCGGGCGCCGGGATTCTGGGTCTGGCTCTGGCCATCGAGGAGGTGGCCAAGTACTCGAACACTGCCGCCCTGATGCTGCTCTTGACCCGCCTCCCCACCGGGCCGGTCATGATCGCCGGGACCGACGAGCAGAAGGCGCGCTACCTGCCCGGGATCTGCGACGGCACCTTGAAAGCCGCGTTCGGTCTCTCCGAGCCCCAGGCCGGGAGCGACGTCATGGGCATGCGGACCCGGGCCGTGCCCGACGAGGGTTCGGTCGGCGGCTGGGTGCTCAACGGCACCAAGTGCTGGATGTCGGGCGTGCGCGAGGCGAACTGGTACACCGTCTTCGCCAAGACGAGTGAGCCCACCAGCCGGGCCCACGACTCGGTCACCGCGTTCATCGTCGAGCGGGCCTGGGACGGGGTCGAGGTGGGGCGGACCGACCACAAGATGGGGGTGCGGGGCGTCGACACGGGCGAGCTCCTGCTCACCGACGTCCAGGTGCCGGCGGAGAACGTCATCGGGGAGGTGGGCGGCTTCCGGCTGGCCATGCTCGGGCTCAACGCCATGCGGCCGATCGTGGCGGCCCGGGGCATCGGCCTGGCCGAGGGTGCACTCATGTACGCCACCGACTACGTCCAGCAACGGGCCGCGTTCGGCCGGACCATCGCCGATTTCCAGGGGATCCAGTGGGAGATCGCCAAGTGCGCCGTCGACATCGAGGCCGCCCGGCTCCTGACCTACCGGGCGGCCGTGTTGGCCGACCAGGGCAAGTTCACCAAGGAGTTCGTGCCCTACCTGTCCATGGCCAAGTACCACGCCACCGAGCTGGCGGTGCGGGCTTCCTCCCTGGCGGTCCAGCTCCTGGGCGCGGCCGGCTACATGGAGGACCACCCGACCGAGCAGTGGTACCGCGACGCCAAGCAGCTGACGATTGTCGAGGGGACGTCGCAAGTGCAGCTGGGCCTGATCGCCCGGGGCGTGCTCGACCGGGACCTCTGGTGGGACTGACCTGGCCCGAGGTGCTGGCCCGGCTGAGCCGGCGCGCGCCGCTGAGCGAGGCCGAGGCCGAGGAGATCATGGGCGTGGTCTTCCGGGGCGAGGCCACGCCGGCCCAGGTGGGCGCCTTCCTGACCCTGCTCCACGCCAAAGGCGAGACGGCCGAGGAGGTGACCGGACTGGCCCGGGCCATGGTCGACGCGGCGGTGCCCTGCCCGCTCGGGACCGAGGAGGTGGTGGTCGACCTGGTCGGCACCGGAGGCGATCGCCTGGCCAGCATCAACGTGACCACGTTGGCCTCCTTCATCACGGCGGGCGCCGGTGTGGCCGTGTGCAAACACGGCAACCGCGCCGCCTCGTCCTCCGTCGGGACGGCCGACGTGCTCGAGGCGCTGGGCGTCGCCCTCGAGATCGGACCCGTTGGCGTGGCGCGCTGCGTGGCCGAGGCCGGCATGGGCTTCTGCTTCGCCCAGGCCTTCCACCCGGCCATGCGCTTCGTCGGTCCGGTGCGAGCCGAGCTCGGCGTGCCCACGGTCTTCAACTTCCTCGGACCCCTGACCAACCCGTCGCGCACCCGTTACCAGCTGGTCGGCGTGAGCGACCCCGCCATGGCGCCGATCATGGCCGATGTGTTCGGGGCCACGGGGAGCCGGCGCACGTTCATCGTGCGGGCCGACGACGGACTCGACGAACTGAGCGTCACCTCGCCCTCGACCGTGCTCGAGGTGCGGGGTGACGGCACGGGCGCCTACGAGCTCGGCGAGTGGCGGGTGGACCCAGCCGCGCTCGGGCTGGCGCCGGCCACACTGGCCGACCTGCGGGGTGGTGACGCCGCCTTCAACGCGGCGGCCATCCGCTCGGTGCTCGAGGGGGAGAAGAGCGCCCGGCGCGACATCGGCCTGCTGAACGCGGCGGCGGCCCTCGTGGTGGCGGGCCGGGCCGACGACCTCGAGGGCGGGCTGGTCCTGGCCGCCCGATCGCTCGACAGCGGGCGGGCCCTCGCAGTGCTCGACGCCCTGGTCGCTACCTCGCAGGCGGCAGCAGCGCAGCGCCAGCCGACGGGCTGACCCGCCACGCCCGGCGGGGCGCGTGGGTCTCGAGGTCGAGCGCGGGGGAGTCGGGTTCGCACAGGGCCACCACGCAGCCGCCGAAGCCGCCCCCGGACATGCGGGCACCGTGGACACCCGGCTGGGCCAAGAGGTGCTCGACCAGCTCGTCCACGGCGGGCACCGAGACCCGGTAGTCGGCGGCCAGGCTGCGCTGACCCTCGGTCATGACCTGGCCCAGAGCGGCCAGGTTGCCCCGCTCGAGGAGACGTTCGGCTTCGAGGACGCGGGCGCACTCGGTCACCACGTGGCGGGCGCGGCGGCGCAGCACCGCGTCGGACAGCCCGCTCAGGTCGCTCAGGGAGCACAGGCCGAGCGGGCGCCCGAGCTGGCGGGTGGCCCGCTCGCACTCGGCCCGCCGGGCGGCGTACGGGGACTCGACGAGCAGGCGGGGCGCCTCGCTGTGCACGACGACGAAGGCCGCCTCCTCGGGGACCGCCACCGGGTGGGTGGCCAGCGTGTGAAAGTCGATGGACAGCGCGTGCTGCGCCGTGGCGCCGGCGATGGCGAGCGGATCGAGCAGGCCGACGTGTGCCCCCGTCGCCCGCTCCGCCTCCTGCTCGGTGCGGGCCAACGCCACGGGATCGGGATCGTGGCCCAGGGCGAGCAGCACGGCCACCGAGAAGGCCGCGCTCGACGAGAGGCCGGCGCCGACCGGGACCGTGCTGGCGACCTCGATGCGGCCTCCGGCGCCGCCGGGCGGCGGCCACAGGCGGAGGAGCCCGGCGGCCAGGAGTGCGTTCGGCGGGAGGGGCGCCGCGTGCGTCGGCGCAGCGGTTGCGTTCGGCGGCTGGTCCGGGTCGGGTAGGGCGACCTCGAACGGCGCGTCAGGGAACTGGTCGGACTCGACGCCGACGAGGAAGCTGCCCGGCTTGGGGGTGAACCGCACCTCGGTGACCAGGTCGATCGCCATGGGGAGCGAGAGGCCTGCGTTGTAGTCGGTGTGGTCGCCGACAATGGTGACGCGACCGGGTGCGCGGGCGGTGGGCACCCTCCCAGCTTGGCGCGGTGGGCCGGCGCCGGCGGGGCATCGGGGGCGTAGGTCTGGTTTGACCGACGCCGGGACGCCGGGACACGATCCTGTCATGACCGAACGCAGCGGACCGCTCCACGGAATCAAGATCATTGAGTTGGCGGGGATCGGTCCAGGCCCCTTCACCTGCATGATGTTGGCCGACGCCGGCGCCTCGGTCCTGCGCCTGGAGCGGGCGGCGCCCGGCGCGGTCGAGGCGGGAGAGCAGTTCAAGAACTCAGGGCAGGGGCCGTACTGGGATCTGCTCAACCGGTCCCGGCCCTCTGTCGGGATCGACCTGAAGAACCCCGACGCCGTGGCACTCGTGCTCGACCTGGTCGAGCGCTCCGACGGTTTGGTCGAGGGCTTCCGCCCCGGCGTGACCGAGAGGCTGGGCATCGGGCCCGATGCGTGCCTCGCTCGCAACACGCGGTTCGTCTACGGGCGCATGACCGGCTGGGGCCAGGAAGGTCCAATGGCCCCCATGGCCGGGCACGACATCGACTACATCTCCATCGGCGGCGCATTGTGGTCCATGGGCCGGGCCGACTCTGCCCCGGTGCCCCCGCTGAACATGGTGGGCGACTTCGGCGGCGGCGGGATGCTCCTCGCCTTCGGCATGGTGGCCGCGCTGCTCGAGGCGGCGCGCTCGGGCGAGGGTCAGGTGGTCGACGCCGCCATGACCGACGGGTCGGCGGTCCTCATGACGATGATCCACGCCTTCCGGAACCACGGGATCTGGAACGAGGAGCGCGGGGCCAACATGCTGGACACGGGCGCGCCCTTCTACGAGGTCTACGAGACAGCGGACGGGAAGTGGATGGGCGTGGGTGCGATCGAGACGCAGTTCTACGCCGCGTTGCTCGATGGTCTCGGGCTGGCGGACGACGCGTCGCTGCCCGGCCAGATGTCCCGGGCGGACTGGCCGGCGCTCAAGGAGCGCTTCGGCGCCGTCTTCCGCACCAAGACCCGCGACGAGTGGTCGGCCATCTTCGAGGGCTCCGACGCCTGCGTCGCCCCGGTGCTCTCGCCCTGGGAGGCGCACCTGCACCCGCACAACGTGGCCCGCTCGACCTTCATCGAAGTGGAGGGGGTCGTGCAGCCGGCGCCGGCGCCCCGCTTCTCCCGCACGCCTTCGACAGTGTCCTCGCCGCCCTCGCCGCCGGGGGCCGACACCGTGTCCGCGCTCGTCGAGTGGGGCGTGGACGAGGGGGCGGTGGCCAAGTTGCGCGAGTCGGGGGCGTTGAGTTAGTCGAGACGCGAAGGAAGGGCCCCGAAGGGCCCTTCCTTCCTTTCGGCGGTTCCCGCTCAGTTGTCAGAGTCCACGCGAGATGCCCGCTGCGTCGTCGACGCCGGTGCCGCCCAGGCTGCCGGCGAAGCCGGCCGACCCGTAGTCGAACACCCCTCCGTCCGAGGCGACGAACCAGTAGCCGCCGCCGTCGGGGGCCGAAGCCATGCCGACGACGGGTTCGTTCAGGTGGATGCCTCCGGTCGAGCCGTAGAACTGGGCGTCACCGTAGGCGAACACCCCGCCGTCCGAGGCGGTGAACCAATAGCCACCCCCGTCGGGCGTGACCGTCATGCCCACCACGGGCTTGTTCAGGTGGATGCTGCCCGTCGACCCGAAGAAGTGGGCGTCACCGTAGGAGAAGACCCCACCGTCAGCGGCCACGAGCCAGTAGCCCCGGCCGTCGGGTGTGGACGCCATGCCGACGATCGGCTGATTGAGCGGCTTCCCACCCATGGAGCCGTAGAAGGCGGCGTCACCGTAGGCGAAGATTCCACCGTCGGAGGCCACGAACCAGTAGCCCTTGCCGTCGGGCGTGGCGGCCATACCCACGACCGGCTTGTTCAGCGTCAGGCTGCCCGTCGACCCGTAGAAGCCGGCGTCGCCACTGGCGAAGACGCCACCGTCGGAACCGACCATCCAGTATCCGGCGCCGTCGGTCGTCGGGGCCAGGCCGACGACCGGGGCATTGAGGTTGAGGTACTGCGCACCGTCCAGGTAGGCCAGGTAGTTGTCGTTGCCGAAGCCGGTGATCTCACCGGCCTGCCCGAAGATGTAGTACCCGTCCGCGGGATCGGTCGGCACGATGTTGTAGGCGATGGTGCCGGAGATCTCGAACGCCGGGTTCGTGCAGTCGAACTGTGCCCCGAACGTGTCGTAGGGGACGGATTGCCCCGGGGCGGGCTGGTACTGGTCCAGCTCGACGTCGAAGTTCGACGCGGGCCCGTCGTTGCTGACCTCGCCGCACGAAGCGTTGTTGACGCTCACGGTCGCCGAACCCTCGACGTCCGAGTACACCTGACCGGCCTGCAGGGGCGAGCCCACGGTGAGTGTGAAGCTGGCGCCGCTCCCCAATGTGAAGCAGACGAAGGTCTGATCCTGGCCGCAGCCGCTGCTGGGCACGACCGAGGATGTCTGGAACACGGTTGAGTCGTTGGTGGCCAGATCGGTCACCACGATGTTGGCCTGCATGAGCGGTGTGACGTCGTGGGGGCGCGCGGCTCCGGCCGCCGGAGTCGTCACGGCGGGCGACATCGCCCCGCCATGAGGCTGCCAGCTCGCGGCCGCACTCGCGGCGACGCCGACCGTCAAGGCGAGCACGAGCGCGCAGAGCGTCGCTCCCACTGCGCTGACCAGTGCACTCGTGGTGCGTCTGCGTGACCGCCAACCCGCAGCTGCGGGCGGCGAGGACAGGCCGATGTCGTCGATGGTTCTCATGGTGCAATCCCTTCTCTCTTGCCTCTCGGCGTCACGGGAGTCGCCCGCGGTGGTGGAACGGTATGAACGTCGGGTAAAGGCCCGGTAAGGCGAGTGAATGTTCCGAACCGGCCGGCGTTCGGTCAAGCCTCGAACCTGCGGCACGGCTCGAGGTGGACAGCTGGGCGCCAACACCCGACCCGCAGGTTGACGATGTCGCTCAACCGGATGCCCTCTGTCGTGGAGAGGCACACCGAACTGTCTTTGACCTCTGTCGGCTGCGGCCTGGGATCTGAGGTCCCGTAGAGGTCTGGACCGATAGGCATTGGCATGTTCTTTCCCTCCCTTCGGGGCTGTCTGTCCCGTGTTGACGTTGTACCGAGCACCGGTTGCCCGGTGGTAAGGCCAGAGGTCGCCAAGAGCCGCCAGTGGGAACGGCCGAAATTGCGAGCAAGCGAAGAGGCGGTCGGCCTTACCGTCCGCTTACCGCTGTTCCGTACGGTGCCCCGGCGTGAACAGCGTCGTGCAACCCGATGCGTCGTGGCCGCACACGCTCGTACCTGGGCTATCGTTCGCCCAACCGGGGTTGAGGCGGGAGAAGGAGCGGTTGTTCGGCGTCGAGACCCAGGCTGTGGGTACTGGAGGAGGGCTTGGGGTGACGACGACGGCGCCGACGCTCTCGACGACCCGTGCCACGGATCGCCCGCACCGGACGGTGCGCCGCGAGACGCCGGTCGTGCTCCGGATGATCGCCGTGTCGATTGTCTTGTTGGCGCTGCTGGCCGGCCTCGCCGGGACGCTTGCCACCGTGGTGCGCCAGTCCGCGACGTCGGCCTCGTGGCAGACCGCAGAACCGCTCATGGTGACCGCCCAGACGATCGATACGTCCCTCTCGGACGCCGACACCACGGCCGCCGCCTCGTTCCTGCAGGGACGAGTGGAGCCGGCAACGCTCCAACAGCGCTACGACGCCGATCTCACGACGGCCTCCGCCGACGTGGCCCGTGCGGCGCAGGAGGCCGGATCGGACCCGGCCGTCGCCGGCGCCATCACCACGCTCTCGACCGACCTGCCGGCCTATGCGGGCGTGGTCCAGGAGGCGAACTTCAGCGAACGCCAGGCCAACTATCCCCTGGCGGCGGCGTACCTCGCTGAGGCGAACAACCTCATGCGGACGAGCATTCTGCCGGCGGCGGCGCAGGTGTACGGCACCGAGGTGACGCGACTGGCGGACGATCAGGGCAACGCTGCATCCACGTTGTTGACCGTGCTGGCGGCGGTGGCCTTCGTCGCCCTCCTCGCCGCGCTCGTCCTGGCTCAGCGTTGGCTGAGTGGTCGATTCCATCGCACCTGGAACGTCGCCCTGGCCGGTGCGACGGTTCTGGTGGTCGTGTTGGGTCTCTGGGCCGGGGTGGCGCTCCTCGCGGAGAATTCGGGTGTGGCGTCGTCCGAGAACAGCGGCTCCCGGCCGGTGTCGACCTTCACGGACGCCCGGATCCTCGCCCTGCGCGCCCGAGCCGACGACGAGTTGACTCTCCTCACCCGCGACTCGGACACGTCGTACCAGAAGGACTACGTGTCGACGGCCGCGGCCTTGAAGGGACTCCTGGCCGAGAACCAGGTGCCAAACCGAGGGGGCGACCCGTCCGAGCGGCGGCAATCGGCGCGCGCGCTCTCCGCATGGGACGCCTACTCGTCGGTCCACCAGCAGATCCGCCACGCCGACTCGTCCGGAGACCTCACGGGCGCCGTGGCGCTGGCCTCGGCTCCCGGTGTCCACGGCCTGCCCGCCGTCTCCGCCGACCTCAACGGCGCACTGGCGACCGGGATCGTTGGTTCGCAGGACACGTTCGTGACCACCACGTCTGGGGCCGCGTCCGACCTCGACGGGTTGGTCTGGGGGCTCGCCCTGGGCGCGCTCGTGGTCGTTGCCCTGGTGCTGCTCGGCTTCGGCCCCCGTCTGGCGGAGTATCGATGAGGACGCTCCGCAGGACCGGTTTGAGGGTGGGAACTCCGGACGGCTTGTGACGGGAGGACTTGTCCTGCTGGCCGCGACCGTTCTCGGTGCCTGTGGCACGACGACGCCCGGCGTCTCCGCCTCGCCGAAGCCGCTGGAGGTCCTGCCCAAGGGGGCCGAGATCGTGCACCCCACACCGCCGCCGCCGGCGACCTCCTGTAACGCCACGGCCAGCCTGCCGCCGCCCGCCCCGATGCCGGCGCCTGGCCGGATGCCGGCCGGTTCCTACATGGCGCAGATCCATGCCCGCGGTTACCTCCGCGTCGGCGTGGACCAGAGCACGTACCTGTGGGGCTATCGCGATCCCTCGACCGGACAGCTGACCGGATTCGACATCGACATGCTCAAGCAGGTGGCGCAGGCGATCTTCGGGTCGTCGGACCCCAGGTACATCCGCTATGTCATTGTGCCCAACGCAGAGCGCGTCCAGGCGGTGCAGAGCGGTGAGGTCGACGTTGTCGCCGAGACCATGACGATCAACTGCGAGCGTGAGAAGTCGGTGGACTTCTCGACCGTCTACTACCAGGCGGGTCAGCAGATTCTCGTGCCGTCCAATTCGAGCATCACCGGGCCTCAAGACCTCGGCGGGAAGCGGGTCTGCGCCACGCAGGGCTCGACCTCGCTGCAGAACTTGGTCGCGGCGGGGATGCCGAGGCACATCCGGCTCTGGGCGGTGAACAACGAGACCGACTGCCTGGTCATGCTGCAGCAGGGCCAGGTCGATGCCATCAGCACGGACGATGCGATTCTGCTCGGACTGGCGGCGCAGGACCCGAACACGAAGGTGGTGGGGCCGACTTTCAGCAGCGAGCCCTACGGGATGGCCATCAGCAAGGCGCATCCTGAGTTCACGTCGTTCGTGAACGGCGTGCTCGCCGAAGTCCGGGCGAACGGGACCTGGACCCAGGCCTACAACGAGTGGCTCGCCAAATACACCGGGACAGCGGCACCGGCTCCGCCGCCTCCGAGCTACCGGTGAGCGTCGTGGCCCGGATGACGTTGCGGGAGATCGACCGTAGGATCGAGGATCTTCGGTCCGTGCTCGACGTGACCACGGGACGCCTGGTCGAGTTGGACGCCGACGTCACCCGTCAACTCCTCGAGTCCTCGACGTCGCTTCGTGGCCTCACGGCAGAGACCTGGAGCGGACGCCTCGTCTCGTCACGCGGCGCTCTGGCGAGGGCAGCTCGCACTCGAGCGGGCGCTGACGCACGGTGGTGGAGGCCCGCGGCGAGCGTCGGTTCGTCAGCCAGTCCGCCCTCCACGAGCTCGACGACCTCCTGCAGGGACTCCAGGTCGAGCTCCCTCCTGCCCGACTCCGCGGCGCCAGTCCGCCTGACGCAGGGAGTCGATCCGATCGAGGCGGTGACCATGGATGTCGCGCTGGAACGGATGTCAGCCGATTACGACCTGGTGGCCGGTGTGGTCATGTCGGTGGCCGAGGTGTGGGGTCCGGTGTCCGAGGAGCTGCACGTGATGCAGGAGACGCTTACGGGTGTCGATGGGGTCGGGCGTGGTGAGCTCGTGACCTCCCCCAACGAGCTCCGGGCCACGCGGGAGGCGGTGGACGAGGCCGTGCTCGCCGCCCGGGACGATCCTCTGGGGTTTGCGCGTCCGTCGCTCACCGACCTCGGAGCGCGGGTGGCGCGGCTGGCCGCGGCACACAGGGAGGCGGAGCGCGCTCGGGCTGCCTGGACGCACGAGCTCCGTGAGGCCGGGCAGCTGGTGGAGGCCGCGTTCGACGCGCTCAATGGGTGCCGGGACGAGTTGTGGCGCGTGGCGGAGAAGGTCACGGTGCCCGACGGTGCGGAGGCCGAGATGGCCGGCCTTGCCCCGCAGGTCGCCGGCCTCCGGGAGGCGTGGGCCCGCTCGGAGCGGACCGGTGGGGGCGATGCCGGCGCGCTGTGTCGCCGGGCCCAGGTCGTCCTCGCCCGGGTCCTTGCCCTCTCGGCCACCGTCGGTGGCCGGCTGGCTCGGCGGGACCAACTTCGCGGGCTTCTCGAGGCGTACCGGGCCAAGGTGGACTCGCTCGGGCTGGCGGAAGATCCCGAGCTCGAGGCTCGGTTCGCCGCGGCGCGAGCTCTGCTCTCCGTTGCTCCGTGCGACATCGACGCGGCGCAGCAGGAGGTGCAGGGCTATATGGACGCGGCGCGCCGGTCGGGCCGGCCCACGGCGGGGGCGGGGTCGTGAACCGCTGCGACCGGCCGGGCTGTGACGGCGAGATCATCGACGGCTTCTGCGACGTCGCCGGTCACCGAGCCCCCGACTCCGCCCCAGTCACGCCCTCCGTACCCGTTTCGTCGGACCCGTCGGCAATCGCGTCGGACCCGTCTGCGTGTCGTCGCGTCCCGCCCTGCCCGGGCACGATCGCCGCCGACGGCTACTGCAACGTGTGCGGGTCGGCACGACCCGCCGCCGCGCCAGGGCCGGCCGCAGCGGCGAACCCGGCGTCGCCACCGCTGCCACCGGGAGCGCTCCCACCAACGCCGCCGCCCTTGTTCTCTCATCTGCCTCCTCCCCCGCCACCATCACCAGTGCCCGGTGCACTGCTGGCCGGGACCGCGTCGTCGAGCACACAGGGGACCAGCACCGTCCGACGGGTTGGCGGTGGCACGAGCACCGGCGTCGGCTCGACCGGTCGTGCCGGTCCGGCCAACAACCGCGGGCACCTGGGTGCCGGTCTGGTGGACATGCCCTCGGTGCCCGAGCGCGACCCTCAAGCTGCTGTCCTGCAGGACCCTCAGGTTGCGGAGCGCAAGCGGTTCTGCGGCGGGTGCAACCACCCCGTCGGGAGAGCCCGAGGCCAGCGGTCGGCCCGGACCGAGGGCTTCTGCCCCCATTGCGGCGCACCGTATTCGTTCACCCCGAAGCTTTGGCCGGGTGATCTCGTCGGCGGCCAGTACCTCGTCGCGGGGTGTCTCGCACACGGTGGCTTGGGATGGGTCTATCTCGCCCAGGACAAGAACGTCGAGGACACCTGGGTGGTGCTCAAGGGCTTGCTGGACTCCGGCGACGCGGCCGCCATGGCAGCGGCGGCCGCCGAGAAGCGGTTCCTGGCCGAGGTGAACCACGCCAACATCGTCGGGATCAAGAACTTCGTCCAGCACGACGGCGCGGGCTACATCGTCATGGGGTATGTCGGCGGCGAGTCGCTCCGCGACCTGCGGGTGCGGCATCGTGAAGAAACCGGGGGCCCGCTGCCCGTGGCCCAGGCGATCGCGTACATCCTGGGTATCCTGCCGGCGCTCGGCTATCTGCACCGACGCGGTCTCCTCTTCTGCGACTTCAAGCCCGACAACGTCATTCAGACGGAGGAGCAACTCACCCTGATCGACCTCGGCGGGGTGCAGCGGCTGAACGGTCCCGAGGGGGATCTGTACGGCACGATCGGATACCAGGCGCCCGAAGTCCCAGAAAGCGGGGTCAGCATCGAATCCGATCTGTACACCGTCGGGCGGACGCTGGCCGTGCTCTGCATCGAATTCGCCGGCTACCAGGACGAGAAGCGCTACGCCACCAGGCTCCCGCCGGTCGAGGACGTCCCGGCATTCCAGCGCTACGAGTCCTTCCACCGCTTCTTGGAGAAGGCGACCGCAGCCGATCCTGCGGCGCGGTTCCACGACGCCGCCGACATGTCCGAGCAGCTCTACGGAGTGTTGCGTCAGGTGGTCGCGGCCGACGGGGGAAGCCCGCCCCCGGTCCCCAGCACGCAGTTCACCGCCGAGCTCGGTGCGTCTCCCGACGCCAATCCGTGGCCGTTCCTCCCGGCTCCCGCGGTCGACCCGACCGACGCGGCGGCTGGCGTCCTTACCACCGTGGCGCTCCTGGGACGGGCCCAGCGGACCGCACTCCTCGAGTCGACTCCACGCTCGACGGAGCTCAGCTTGAGCGTGGTCCGATTCGCCATCGAGGACGGAGAGTTCGAAACGGCCGAACGCGAGCTCGACTCTCCGGAGGCCCGGGCGAGTGGCTGGCACGCCGCCTGGTGGTACGGCGTCCTCCGTCTGGCCCAAGGCCGACCCGCCGAGAGTCAACCCTTCTTCACCGCGGTGGCGGGCGAGCTCCCGGGCGAGCTGGCGCCGAAGCTGGCCCTGGCGACGTGCCTCGAGAGCCAGGCGGCGACCGATGAAGGCAACTCGACCCCGGCGACCGTGTCGCGCCTGCTCAAGGAGGCGGCCCGCTACTACACGGTCGTCGCAGAGACGGAGTCGGGATACGCCAGCGCCGGCTTCGGCCTGGCCCGGGTCTTCCTGGCGCTCGGCGACCGCGACGGCGCCGTCGCCGCATTGCAGCGCATCCCCAAATCCTCGAGTGCCTACGTGACCGCACAGATCACCCTGTGCCGGGCCCGTTGTGCCGTGGTCGAACGTGAGGCGCCCGCCCTGGACGACCTCGTGGCAACCTCCGCCGCGCTCGAGTCCGTGACGCTCGAAAATTCCGTGCGGCTCGCCTTGGCGCGTGATCTTCACGAACGCGCCCTGGACCTTCTCCTCGGCAGCGGTGCAGATCCGGATCCTGACGTGGTCCTGGCCGGCGCGGAGTTGAGCGAGACCGGCCAGCGCACTGCACTGGAACAGGCCTATCGGTCGTTGGCGAAGCTAGCGCCGTCGGAACCGGCGCGCTGGGACCTGGTCGACCGGGCCAACGCGTGCCGTCCCCGGACGCTCCGGTGAGGGGAGTCAGACCGTGAGCGTCGCTACCGAGCTCCACGAGGAGGTCTTCCCCTGTCGCACCTGCGGTTCGCCCGTCTTCGACGACGAGTTCTACTGCGAAGGCTGTGGCGTCCGCGTCCGGGTCGGCGAAACGGGCGGGTCGGAGCAGCCCGGCGGGCGCGAGGAATGGAATCTCGATGTCGTCGCTGCCGTGAGCGATCGAGGCCTGCGCCGCCATCGGAACGAGGACGCAGCCCGGATCGCCAGCCAGGACGGGCGGTGCCTCGCCATCGTCTGCGACGGAGTCGGCTCGACGGCACATCCGGACCAGGCTGCCCATGCTGCGGCCGACGCCGCGCTGAACGCGCTGGAGCCCAGCCTTTCGCCCCCGCAATGGCCAGGCGCCGAGGCGGTCGGAGCGCTCCTGGTCGACGCCTTCGCGGCGGCTCAGCGGGCCACGCTGGAGGTTCCGGATCAGGAGCTCGGCCCGAACGACCTGTCACCTTCGACGACCATGGTGGTGGCCTTGACTGCGCCCGGGGCTGTCGTCGTGGGCAGCATCGGCGACAGTCGGGCCTATCTGCTGAGCCGGTCCGTGGGCGGCAGTCGGACGCTCACGGTCGACGACTCCTGGGCCCAGGACAGGATTGCCGAGGGCATGGCGCCCGACCTGGCCTACTCGCACCCGGACGCGCACGTCATCACCCGTTGGCTCGGGGGCGACGCCGATTCGTCGACGCCCAGGGTGACCGCCGTAGAGGTGTCCGAACCGGCGCTCCTCGTCGTTTGCAGCGACGGCCTCTGGAACTACTTCGAACACCCCGACGTCCTGGGGGACCTTGTTCCCGAGGGGTCGACGCCTCTGGAAGTGGCCCGGTACCTGACGGAGGCGGCCCTCGAGGCCGGGGGTCGGGACAACATCACGGTCGCCGTCATCCCGCTCACGCCCATGAGGCCGGCCGAGGAACAGGATCCCGTGAGGAAGAGAGCAGCGTCATGACGACCTTTGCCATCGAGTGTTTCCAGAACGAATTCCTCCCGCTGGGTGCCGACACCATGCACGCCGTCTTGACGGTCACGTCATCGGGTGGTGGTAGCGGACGGCAGTGCCGGCGTGGCCGTCGCGGACCGGTCCGAGCTGCTCATCGTCGACACGTCGGGATCGATGCGCGGCGCCAACCTCCGGGCGGCGACGCAGGCGACCGCGGCCGCCGTCGACTGCCTCCCGGACGGCGTGTCATTCGGGATCGTCAGCGGGAACCACGAGGCGACGCTGGTGTATCCGTCGACCGGCTCGTTGGCCGTGTCGTCGCCCAAGACCGCGTCAGGCGGCGAGGAAAGCCACGAAGACGCTCGAGGCCGAGGGTGGCACGGCCATGGGCTCGTGGATCCGCCTGGCCTCGGAGGTCCTCCGCGACCGGCCCGGCATCCGTCATGCCATCCTCTTGACCGACGGCAAGAACGAGAGCGAGGAGCCCGAGGATTTCGAAGAGGCGCTGGGCGAAGCCATGGGCGTCTTCGAGTGCGATTGCCGGGGCGTCGGGACGAACTGGATCGTCTCGGAGCTGCGCAAGGTGGCCACGACCCTTCTCGGCATTGTGACATGGTGGCGAACCCCGAGCATCTCGAGCAGGACTTCTCGAGCATGTTGACGCAGTCGTTGCGCAAGCAGGTGGCTGCGGTGACCATCCGCATCTGGACGCCGAAGGGGGCGCAGCTTCTCGATCTGACGCAGCTCCAGGAGGAAGAGGCGCCGTTGCCGCTGACGGGTACCCGGGTCGAGGTCGACGATCTGACCTCGGAGTACGGGACCGGGTCGTGGGAGGACGAGACCCGGGACTTCTACCTCGGTGTCCGGGTGCCGGTGGGAGAGATCGGGTGAGGAGCGGCTCGGCGCGCGGGTCAGCCTGATCGTCGACGGCGAGACGGCGGGTCAGGCGCTCGTGCGGACGATCTGGACGGATGACACCGTGAAATCGACGCGGATGAACCGCCGGGTGGCCCGGGCCAGGAACGAGGAGGAGCTCGCAGATCTGATCCAAGTCGTGGTCGATTCGCACCGGGCCGGCGACCTGCGGCAGGCCACCGATCGAGCCGAAGATGCCTTGCGCATTGCCGACGCGGAAGGAAACGACGGCGTCAAGGAACGGATTGCGACGATGTTCGACGAGGATCCAGCTCACCGGGCGCCTCCGTCCCAAGGCCAAGGTCGACGAGGCCGTGGTGATGGACTTCGAGATCAGTTCGACGAAGACGACGTCGCGCGCTGCGCGCACCAGCAGAGGAGTGACGATGCCTGCCACGTGCCCCGAGCGGCCACGGATCTGAGGCGACGGACTACTGCGACCAGTGTGGCGTGGCCATCGAGGCTCCGCCGGTCGAAGGAGGCCGAGGAGACGTCGGCCTGTCCCAACTGCGGCTCGCCGACGGGTTCGGGTACTCAGTGTCCAGCCTGCGGATCCGTGCTGGGCGCGGGCGACACGCTGGCCCTCTGGGCGTCACAGCAGTGGGAGGTCGTGGTTCGACCGGACCGCACCTACTTCGACATGCTGGAGCCCGACGGGATGGAGTTCCCGGCCGACCCGTACACGGGGCGGATCGCGCTCACGGGCGATCACGTCCGCATCGGCCGCCACAGCAAGACCAAGGGCATCACGCCGGACATCGATCTTTCGGGTGACCTGGAGGACACCGGGGTCTCGCATCGCCACGCCGTGCTCATGCGCCAGCCCTCCGGGAGTTGGGCCTTGGTCGACCAGGACTCCACCAACGGGACGTTCCTCAACGCCGAAGAAGACCCGCTCCCGCCGAATCAACCGGTCGCGTTGTCCCACGGCGATCAGGTCCACGTGGGCGCCTGGACCACGCTCACCCTCGAGCGCTTGGTCCTGGTGGACACCGGGCACGGCGACCAGGACAGCCGGCCGTCGAAGGACACGCGCAACATCGCCCATGGCCGGAAAAAGGTGGAGATCGACCTGCTCGGCCCGCTCTGCTTGCGGGTCAAGGGGGAGGAGGTCCCGATCACGGCCCGCCTGGAACGCGCCGTCCTGGCCCGCCTGGCCCTCAATGTCGGTACGCCCGTGTCGACCGGCAACCTCGAGGCGGCATTGTGGGGCGACCGCGAGCCCGTGACCTCGAACAAGTCGCTGCAGGGGAAGATCGTCAACCTGCGCGAGCGTCTGCCCGAGGGAACCATCGAGACGGTCCAATCCGGCTACTGCCTCCAGGCGGCGCGGGACGCCGTGGACGTGGTTCGTTTCGAGCGCCGGTGTGCCCGGGGGCGGGCGCTCCTGGCGTCCGGCCATCCCGGCGCATCCGTGGCATTGCTCACGAGCGCGCTCGACTTGTGGCGCGGTGAACCGATCCCCGACCTCTCCGATTGGCCGGAAGGGACGGCCGTTGCCGTGGGATTGCGTGAGCGTCACGCCTGTGCCGAGGAGGACCGCTTCGACGGGCGGCTGCAGCTCGGCGACCACGAGGCCCTGGTGCCCGATCTCTACCCGGCTGTCGATGCCCAGCCGCTGCGCCAGCGCCGGTGGGCCCAATTGATGCTGGCGCTCTATCGCTGCAACCGGCAGAAGGAAGCGAGCAACGAGTTTCGCCGCCTGGGTTCGGTCCTCGACGAGTACGGCTTCGTGCAGTCCGACGAGCTGGTGACGCTCGAGGAGGGGATCGTGTTGAACCGCCCCGAGTTGCAGTGGATCCCGCCACGCGAGGCAGGAGATGGGCCACCCCCGACGGCGGCCTGACGGAGCGCGCGGCGGGGCCATCGGGGAGGGGCCCGGTTGCCGGTTTCCTGAGTCACCTGGCCATGTGCGTGTAGCCGGGACGTACGCATGGGTGGCGACGGCAGACCGTACATTGGCGTGGTGGCGATGCCCCCCAAGGTCGAGCAGTTCAAGGACATGGCTCGGCAAGCGGTGCACGACGTGTTCGACCAGGCGCATCCGATCGGCCGACTCTCGCTGGTGCAATCGGCGATGCTCGGGTGGCGACACGCTGGTCACCATCTCACTGGCCGGCTCGCTGTTCTTCTCGATTTCGCCGAACGCGGCTGATCACCAGGTCTTGCTGTACCTGCTCTTCACGATCGCGCCCTTCGCCATCGTCTCGCCGCTCCTCGGCCCACTGATCGACCGGAGCCGGGGAGCCCGCCGGCTCATGGTGGTGTCCTCGGGGGTGGGGCGGGCCATCTTGTGCCCGCTCATGGCCACGCACATCCACAGCCTCCTGCTGTTTCCGCTGGCCTTCCTCATCCTCGTCTGCTCGAAGCTGTACCTGGTCACCAAGGGCGCGTTGGTGCCCGAGATGTCCGCACTCCAGGGGGCGGACGAGTCGGGGGAGCAAACGGGCTACGCCACGCTCAACGCGCGACTCACTCTCATCGGCACGGCGAGCGGATTCATCGTGTCGGTGCCCGGCGTCATCCTCTACAAGTTGGGTGGCTCGGCCGCCGTGCTGATCTTCGCCACGCTCGTGTTCATCGCTGCGGCCGTCGCCGGCACCCGCCTCCCGGTGTTGAGCGGGGGTCGTGGAGAGAAGGCATGGACCGACAAGACGACCGCGGTGCGCGAGTTCGGACAGGCCAACCAGGAGCAGGCGGCCCGAGAGGATGACCTCATTCGCCTACAGCCGGTGGCTCATCCCGAGGTGATGCTCGGGTTGACCGCCATGTGCATCGTGCGCGGGCTGACCGGGTTCATGACCTTCATGCTGGCCTTCGGACTGCGGCGCATGAAGGGGGTCGGCCTCGAGTGGTACGGCTACGTGCTGGTCGGCACGGGGATCGGCGCCATCCTCGGCCTCGTCCTGGTCGGGCGGCTGCGCAAGCGGTTGACCGAACAGCAGCTGCTCTTGTCCTCGCTCTGGCTCATTGCCATCTCGGCCGCCGGTTGCGCCGTGTGGGGCACCCTGTTCGCCCAGGTCGTCCTGGCCTTCACCGTCGGGCTGTGCGGCGCCGTGGCCCAGCCTTCGTTCGACGCCATGACCCAGCGCTACATCCCGATTTCGGCCCAGGGCCGCGCCTTTGCCCGCTTCGGCATGCGCCAGCAGCTGGTCTGGGTGATCGGGTCGCTGATCCCGTTGATCATCGCCTTCACGCTCCCGCAGGGCGACGCCACCATGTCGGTGCTGGCCGCACTGGGCGGTCTCTCCTACGTGTCGGGACGCCGGGCCATGCAGGCCCCGCGCTTCATCCACCGCGACTTCCGGGAGCTGCCCGGAAGCGAGTCGGCCAGTTAGCCCAGCCGCTTCTCGAGCGCGTCGACCTGCTCGCTCAAGGCTTCGGGGAGGCGATCGCCGAACTTCGAGTAGTACTCGCGGATGAGTGGCACCTCGGCCCGCCAGCCCTCGGTGTCGACCCGGAGCAGCTCCTCCATGTCGTCCCTGGACACGTCGATGCTCTCGATGTCGATGCCGCCGGGAGCCGGCACCGCGCCGATCGGTGTGTCGACGGCGTCGCCCTCGCCGATGACCCGGTTGAAGATCCACTCGAGTACCCGCGAGTTCTCGCCGTAGCCCGGCCAGAGGAACTTGCCGTCCTGCCCTTTGCGGAACCAGTTCACGTAGAAGATCTTCGGCAGCTTCCCCGGGTCGGGTGCGGTCGCCCCGATGCGGAGCCAGTGCGAGAAGTAGTCGGCCATGTTGTACCCGCAGAAGGGGAGCATGGCGAAGGGGTCGCGGCGCAGGTTGCCGACGGCACCCGCTTGGGCCGCCGTCGTCTCCGACGCCATGATGGAGCCGAGGAACACCCCGTGCTCCCAGTCGTTGGACTGGAACACGAGCGGCACCACCGAGGCGCGCCGGCCGCCGAAGAGGATGGCGCTGATCGGGACGCCCCTTGGGTCTTCCCACTCGGGGGCGATCGCCGGGTCCTGGCCGGCCGGTGCCGTGAACCGCGCGTTGGGGTGCGCGGCCGGAGTGCCCGATTCGGGCGTCCAGTCGTTGCCCTTCCAATCGGTCAGGTGGGCCGGCGGCTCGTCGGTCATGCCCTCCCACCAGATGTCGCCGTCGTCGGTCAGCGCGGTGTTGGTGAAGATGCAGTTGCCGTCGAGAGTGAGGATGGCGTTCGGGTTGGTGTGGGTGTTCGTCCCCGGCGCCACGCCGAAGAAGCCGGCCTCGGGGTTGATGGCGTAGAGGCGGCCGTCGTCGCCGAACTTCATCCAGCAGATGTCGTCGCCGACCGTCTCGACCTTCCACCCCTCGACGGATGGGATGAGCATGGCCAGGTTGGTCTTGCCGCACGCGGAGGGGAAGGCGCCCGTGATGTAGCGCGTCTCCCCTTGGGGCGAGGTGAGCTTCAGGATGAGCATGTGCTCGGCCATCCAGCCTGCGTCGCGGGCCATGACCGACGCGATGCGCAGTGCGAAGCATTTCTTCCCCAAGAGGGCGTTGCCGCCGTAACCCGAGCCGAACGACATGATCTCGCGGGTCTCGGGGAAGTGGACGATGTACTTGTTCTCGGCGTCGCAGGGCCACGGCACGTCGGCCTGCCCGGGCTCGAGCGGCGCGCCGACCGAGTGCAGACAGGGCACGAACACGCCGTCCTCGCCCAGGACCTCGAGCGCACCCGTGCCCATACGGGTCATGATCCGCATGGAGACGGCCACGTAGGGCGAGTCGGTCAGCTGCACGCCGATGTGGGCGATGTCCGAGCCGAGCGGACCCATGGAGAACGGAACCACGTACATGGTCCGGCCCTTCATGCAGCCCTTGAACAGGCCGTCGAGGAAGTCGCGCATCTCCTCGGGGTCACGCCAGTTGTTCGTCGGCCCGGCGTCGATCTCCTTCTCCGAGCAGATGAACGTTCGGTCCTCGACCCGGGCCACGTCGCCGGGATCCGAATGGGCCCAGTAGCTGTTGGGCCGCTTGGCGTCGGAGAGTTTGGTGAAGGTGCCGGCGTCGACGAGCTCTTGGCAGAGCCGGTCGTACTCGTCGGCGGAGCCGTCGCACCACTCGATCCGGTCGGGCGTGGTCAGTGCGGCCACCTTCTCGACCCAAGCCAGGAGATTCGCGTTCTTCGTCGGCGCCATCGTTAGGGGATCTGCTCCTTCTTGGGGCCAGTTCGGTGGGGTCCAATGCTAGGCATGAGCCGTGGGATCCCCCAAACCAACGGACCTGCCGGCAATCGTCGGTGAGGACGACCTCCTGCAGTTTATTCGGGGGACCCTGGGAAACGGAATCGAGGCATTCGGCTTGCGAGACGACGCCGCGCTGGTCGAGGTCCCCGGCGGTGGACCTCTGGTCGTCTCGGTCGACAGCGTGGTCGAGGGGGTGCACTTCGATCTCTCGCTCTGTACCCCGACTGACGTGGGGTGGAAGGCCCTCATGGGTGCCGCGAGCGACCTGGCCGCCATGGGCGCGTCACCGATCGGTGCACTCATTGCACTCTGCGTGCCAGGGGGATCGGGAAACGGCGAGGTGGCCCTCGGGGTGATGCAAGGGGTGGCCGAGGCGTCGGCGGCCGCCGGGTGCCCGGTCGTCGGTGGCGACGTGTCGGGTTCGGGCCAGCTGGTGGTGGCCGTGACGGTGCTCGGCTCGGTGGCGCCGGTCGGGCATCCGGTGACCCGGGCCGGGGCAGCACCGGGAGATGCCATCCTGGTCACCGGGCCGTGTGGCGGATCGGCGGCGGGGCTGCGCCAGCTGCGCACCCATTCGGGTCTGGGCCAGGCGTACCGCCGTCCCGTGGCCCGCCTGCGCGAGGGCGACGCGGCGCGGCGGTTCGGGGCCAAGGCGATGATCGACGTCTCCGACGGCCTTGCGCTCGACCTGCACCGATTGGCCGACGCATCGGGCCTGGGCTTCGAGCTCGGCCAGATCCCGGTGGCCGTGGGAGCGACCCTCGAGGAGGCCTTGGCGGGAGGCGAGGACTACGAGCTGCTGCTGACGGTGTCGGCGGCGGACCAGGAAACGCTGGCCGCGGGGTTCGATGCGGAGGGGCTCCGCCCACCGGTGCGCATCGGGGTCACGGTGACGGACGCCACGGTGCGCACGCACAAAGGTGATCCGCTACCCCGCCTGGGTTGGCAGCACACGCTCGGCTGAAGCAGCGGGAACCGCCCGGGACTAGCTGCTGGCGCTGGGTTGGTAGTTCCGGCGCAAGGGCTTGGTCACCTTGCCGGCCCGGATGCACGACGTGCAGACGTGCAGACGCTTGGGCGCACCATCGACCACGGCGCGCACCCGTTGCACGTTGGGATTCCAGCGCCGCTTGGTACGCCGGTGCGAGTGGCTCACGTTCATGCCGAACGAGGGCTTCTTGCCACAGATGTCGCACACTGCTGCCATTGGGGGAACCTTCCTAGCAAGGCCGCGGTGCAACCACCAGCTGGACCTTCACGAACGGACCTAAAGGTTAGCATCCCCTGCCATGAGCTCCCCGGCGACCCTGGGCGCCGACGATCTACGTGCCGTCATGGGGGGCTACCGCGATGCGCTCCGCCTCCATCAGGCCGATATCAACCGGCTGAACGTCTACCCCGTACCCGACGGTGACACGGGCACGAACATGGCCCTGACCCTCGAGGCCGTGGTCAGCGAGCTCGAAGGAGTCGAATCGGGATCCGGCCTCCCCGAGGTGTGCAAGGCCATCGGGCATGGGTCGCTCATGGGAGCCCGTGGGAACTCGGGCGTCATTCTCTCGCAGCTCTTGCGGGGCATGAGCGAGAGCATGGCAGGGTCCGGCGCCGGCGATGTGGGTCCCGAGACGCTGACCGAGGCGATCGCCCACGCCTCTGACCTGGCCCGGAAGGCCGTGGTGCGTCCGGTCGAGGGCACCATCCTGACGGTGGCCGCCGCGGCGGCGACCGGCGCCGCACGAGGCTCCGGACTGGTGGGTGTGCTCGAGAGCGCCCGCTCGGAGGCGGCCGAGGCCCTGGCCCGCACGCCTGAGATGCTCCCCGTCCTGGCCCAGGCCGGGGTGGTCGACGCCGGCGGCAGTGGCTTCCTCTTACTCCTCGATGCCTTCCTCCTGGTCCTCGACGGCCGCCCGCTGCCCGAGCCAGCGGGCGGCCCGGGCCCGGATCTCTCGCTGCTGACCGCCGGCTCCACTCCCGACCTCTTGGAAGGTGGGATGCATGCGGTCGGGGATCTCCGTTACGAGGTCATGTACCTGCTGGACGCACCCGACGAGACCATCGAAGGGTTCAAGGACGTGTGGGCCGGTATCGGCGACTCCATCGTCGTCGTCGGTGGCGACGGGATGTGGAACTGCCACATCCACACCGATGACATCGGTGGAGCCATCGAGGCCGCGATCGACATCGGCAAGCCACGGCGGATCCGGGTCACCGACCTCGAGGAGCAGGTCGAGGAGGAGCGCTGGGTGCGCGAGAACGTGGGTGCGCCGGGTGCGGGCCCCTCGGTCGAGGGCGTGGGCCCGTTGCCGACGACCAGTGTCGTTGCGGTGGTGTCGGGCGACGGCATCGGACGCATCTTCCGCTCGCTCGGCGTCCACCACCTGGTGGTCGGGGGCCAGACCATGAACCCGGCCACGGCCGATCTGGTGAAGGCGGTGGAGTCCGTCGCGTCCGGCGAGGTCGTGATCCTGCCCAACAACAAGAACATCCGGCCGGTCGCCGACCAGGTCGACGCGCTCACCGACAAGACGGTGCGGGTCGTCGCGACCGGCTCGACCGTGGAGGGGTTCGCCGCGCTGCTGGCCTACGACCCGGCGGCCCGGGCGGACACCAATGCGGCCGCCATGGCCGAATCGGCCGCGCGGGTGGTGCCGGCCGAGGTGACCAGGGCCGTGCGCGACTCGACGACCGACGCCGGCGAGGTGCGGGAGGGCGACTACATCGGGATCTCTCGTGACGGCGTCGTGGCCATCGCCGACAATGTGGTCGTGTGCACCCGCCTGCTCCTGAGCCGCCTGCTCGAGGACTCCCATGAGCTCGTCACCCTCATCGAGGGCGAGGGTGCCCGGGTGGCCGACACCCGGCGCATCGAAGAATGGTTGTCCGAGGAGCACCCCGACGTCGCGCTCGAGGTGCACCAGGGCGGGCAGCCCCTCTACCCCTACCTGCTCGGGATTGAGTAGCAGCCGCTCCCTGCGCGACCTGAGCGAGCGGCCGGTCTCGGTCCTCGACCGGGTCTCGGAGCGCCGGGCCGAGAATTTGGCCCAGTTCGGGGTCGAGACCGTCCTCGATCTCCTGACGACGTACCCGCGTCGCTACATCGATCGGACCCGCCAGGCGGACGTGACGGACCTGGTCGTCGGCGACGAGGCGGCCGTGCTGGCCACCGTGCAGTCGGCCCGCTCACGGCGCTCCAAGCAGGGGCGGGCTGTGGTCGACGTGGTGGTGCGCGACGACACGGGCCGGCTGGCCATCGTCTTCTTCAACCAGCCATGGCGGGCCAAGCAGCTCGAGCAGGGGACCGAGGCCATCTTGTTCGGCAAGGTGGGGGAGTACCGAGGGACCCGTCAGATGGTCAACCCGGTGGTCGACGTCGTGGCCGGCATGACGCCGGGGCGCCGGACGTTGCGCATCTTGCCCGTGTACCCGGCGTCGGCCAAGTCCGGGCTCACCAGCTGGGAGATCGGGAACTTCGTCGAGGAGGCGTTGAGCCGCGCCGGGGAGTTCCTCGACCCGTTGCCCCCGCCGTGGCGCGACGAGCTCGACCTGTGGGGGCGCACGGAGGCTTTCGGGGCCATCCACGTGCCCGAGTCGCTCGATGTGGTGGCCCCCGCCCGCCGCAGGCTGGTCTTCGACGAGTTGTTCCGGCTGCAGCTCGCTCTGGTGTTGCGCCGCCGGGCCTTCGAGGTCAACGCCCGCGCCCTGCACCATGACGTCTCGCCCCGCGAAGTCACCGGCTCCGTCTCGGGGACCCTGGTGGCACGGTTCCTGGCCGGGCTGCCCTACCAACTCACGACCGCGCAACGCCAGGCTCTGGCGGTCATCGTCGCCGACATGGCGGGCCCCTTCCCGATGCACCGCCTGCTCCAGGGCGACGTCGGCTCGGGCAAGACCGTGGTGGCCGTGGCCGCACTGCTGGCGGCCGCCCAGAGCGGTCATCAGGGCGCGTTGATGGTGCCGACCGAGGTGCTGGCGGAGCAGCACTTCGCCGCAGTGCGGGCACTGCTGGGCGACCTCGAGGGCCCCGGTGGCATGGCCGGCGGGGACGTGCGTGTCGAGCTCCTCACGAGCAAGGTCAAAGGCAGGGCGCGCACGGCCGTCCTCGAGGGCCTCCGCTGGGGCGGCGTCGGCCTGGTCGTGGGTACCCACGCCTTGCTGACCGAGGAGGTGACGTTCCGCTCACTCGGCTGCGTCGTCATCGACGAGCAGCACCGCTTCGGCGTCGAACAACGGGCCACCCTGCGCGGCAAGGGTGCGGACGGCGACCCTGACCTCCTGGTCATGACGGCGACGCCCATCCCACGCACCGCCGCCATGGTCATCTTCGGTGACCTCGACCTGACGACGCTCGACGAGTTGCCGCCCGGGCGCATCCCGGTCACGACGGCCTGGCTGCCCGGGGACCGGGCGAGCACGGCCGAGGAGGCCTGGGAGCGGGTGCGCTCAGAGGTGGCCGCAGGACACCGGGCCTTCGTGGTCTGCCCGTTGGTCGAGGGCTCGGCCCGGGTCGAGGCGAAGTCGGCCACCGAGGAGTTCGAACGCCTCGCCGCCGGCGAGCTGGCCGGCCTCAAGGTCGGCCTGATGCACGGCCAGATGGCGAGCGCCGCCCGCGAAGAGGTGATGGAGCAGTTCCGTGCCGGACGGCTCGAGGTGCTGGTGGCCACGACCGTGATCGAAGTCGGGGTCGACGTCCCCGAAGCCACCGTGATGGTCATCGAGAGTGCGGACCGCTTCGGGATCGCCCAGCTGCACCAGCTGCGGGGGCGGGTCGGCCGGGGCGCCGACGCCAGTTGGTGCTACCTCCTCGGTGGTGAGGAGGGCAACGAGCGCCTGGCCGCCGTGGCCGGTTCGACCGACGGCTTCGAGCTGGCCGAGGACGACCTGCGCCTGCGCGGGGAGGGGACCCTGCTCGGTGCCCGCCAAAAGGGCGAGAGCGACCTCCGGCTGGCGTCGCTGAGCGACCCGGGCGACCTGGCGTTGCTGGATGAGGCGCGCCGGGTGGCCGAGGTGCTGGTCGGCGAGGATCCCTTGCTCGAATCGCACCCCGACCTGGCCGACGAGGTGAAGTTGCTCCTGAGCGAGGACGAGGGCCAGTACTTGTTCAAGAGTTAGAAGCTGATGAGACCGAAGCCCTGATCTGAGCGGCGGACAGGACGGCGGGTCGCGGGTCAGTGGTGCTCTTCGGGCGGCCACCTGGCGCGACCGGCTTCACGGAACAGCCTGCGCACGTTCCTGTCGAGAGAGAGTTGATTCGCCGTAGGGTGGGAGCGATGCGGGTCATCGGGGGCCGGAGCCGGGGACGGCGGCTGGCGGCCAAACTGCCCCAGAGCGTCCGGCCCACCTCGGACCGGGTGCGCGAGTCGATCTTCGACATCCTCGGTTCTCTCGGTGGCGTCGACGGCCTCGATGTGGTCGATCTCTTCTGCGGCAGCGGGGCCCTGGGTGTCGAGGCTCTGTCGCGGGGCGCCTCCTCCGCCACCTTCGTGGACGCCGACCCCAATGCGCTCGCCGCGGTGCGGGAGAACCTGGCCGCCGTCGGCTTGGCCGACGAGTCGGCCACCCTCGTCCGGGCCACGCTGCCGGGCTGGCTCGACGCGGCGCCGGGGCGGTCGTTCGACCTTGCGCTCTGCGATCCGCCCTACGACTTCGAGGGATGGCCGGACCTCCTCGCCGGGTTGTCGGCCGACCTCGCCGTCCTCGAATCGTCCGCTGCGATTCCCCTGAGCACCGGGTGGGTGGTCGCGAAGGAGCGCCGGTACGGCGGTACGCTCGTCACCGTGGTTCAGCGCACCAGTTCCGAGTCGTGAAGGTCGCCCTCTTCCCGGGATCTTTCGACCCCTTCCACAACGGGCATCTCGAGATCGTGGAGCGGGCCAGTCGGCTCTTCGACGAGGTGGTGGTGGCCGCGCTGCGCAACCCGCAGAAGAGCGCTCCGCTCTTCGACCTCGAAGAGCGCCAGACCATGCTGGAGAAGGTCACCGCGCACCTGCCTTCGGTGCGCATCGTCTCGGTGTCGACGCTGCTCGTCTACGTGGCCAGCGATGTGGGTGCTTCGGCCATCGTGCGCGGTCTCCGGGCCGTCTCCGACTTCGAGACCGAGATGCAGATGGCCCAGATGAACAACCACCTCTCAGGGGTCGAGACCATTTTCATCCCGACCAGCTCGAAGTACTCCTTCGTCGCCTCCAAGCTCGTGCGCGAGGTGGCCCGTTTCGGGGGCGACGTCTCGGCCTTCGTGCCCGAAGTGGTGGCGGACGCCCTGCGAGCCAAGTACGACGAGCGGCAGCGGGAAGGTGAGGACTGATGAGCGACCAGTTCCTCGACGTCGACGAGGAGCAGCCGATCGCCGAAGTCGGCGTCGAGTCCATCCTCAACCAGTTGCTCGACGTCATGGCCGCGGCCAAGTCGATGCCGCTCTCCTCCTCCGCCATGGTGTCGCGTGAGGAGGTCACCTCCCTCGTCCACGCCGCGCTCGAGGCGTTGCCCGAAGAACTGCGCCAGGCCCGTTGGCTCCTGCGCGAGCGCGAGGAGTTCATGGCCGAGCGCACCCGCGAGGCCGAAGCACTGATGGACGAGGTCCGGGCGCAGGCCGAGCACATGGTGCAGCGGACCGAGATCGTGCGCCAGGCCAACTCGGTGGCCCAGCGCATCCTCGACGACGCCAACGAGGAGGCCCGTGCGCTTCGGCACCAGGCCGAGGATTTCGTGGACACCAAGCTGGCCGGCATGGAGATCGTGCTGGACCGGCTGACCCGCACGGTGCAGGCGGGTCGGGCCAAGCTGGCCGCCCCCGTCGTGGTGGGCTCGGGTCAGGAGGAAGAGGAAGCTGGGATTGAGGAGGACGGCTTCTTCGATCAGGATCAGTCCTGATGGCCGCCGACCCCTTCCTCGTCCACGTGGCGCGTCTGCGCCGGGCACCCGCGCGCCCCGAACACGTCGCCCGAAGTGGCGAGGTGGCGTTGGCCGGGCCGATGGACGGGGCCGGCATCGATCCCGGTCGCAGTGTGGTCCCCGTCGGGGCGGGGGCCGAGGTCGACCTCGAGCTGATCCCGTTCGAAGGCGGGATCCAGGCCGAGGGCACCGTCGGGGCTCCCTGGGTCGGCATCTGCCGTCGCTGCGCCGAGCCCGTCACGGGCCAGCTGGAGATCCGGGTGCACGAGCGCTTCGGCGACGACGCCGACGAGGACTTCTACCCGATCGTCGACGACACGATCGATCTCGGGCCGCTCGTGCGCGACGCCATCGTCCTCGAGTTGCCCATGGCCCCCCTGTGCCGGGAGGACTGCGCCGGCCTGTGTCCGCAGTGCGGAGCCAACCGCAACGAGGGCGACTGCGGGTGCGTCGCCCCGGTCGATCCCCGATGGGCTAATCTCGACGCGCTCCGGTAGTCGGTGGCGGCACCGGCGCGCCCCACTCAACCGTTTTTGGAGACCCGTCATGGCCGTCCCGAAGAAGAAGAAGTCCAAGGCAAAGGGCCGCTCCCACCAGGCCGGCGCCTGGCGGCTGTCTCGTCCGGCCCGCAGCGTGTGCCCGCACTGCCAGGCGGCCAAGACGCCGCACGTCGTGTGCCCCAATTGCGGCTGGTACAAGGGCCGCCAGGCGGTCGAGGTCGACTGACTTGAGCCGCAGGGGCGAGCGTCCGACGCCCGAGACGCTGGCCACCCTGCCCGTCGCCGTCGATGCCATGGGCGGCGACCAGGCGCCCCGCCAGATCGTCGAGGGTGCCAAGCGGGCCTTTGTGGAGCACGGTGTGGGCGTCGTCCTCGTCGGGCCGCCCGACCAGGTGGGCGACACGCTCGGCCTCGAGCTCGTGCCCTGCACAGAGGTCATCGCCATGGACGAGGACCCGGCAGGAGGCGTGCGTCGCAAGAAGGACTCCTCTCTGGTTCGTGCCGCTGAACTGGTGCGCGACGGAAAGGCCTCGGCCATGGTCTCGGCGGGAAACACCGGGGCCACCATGGCCTCGGCGCTCCTGCGCATGGGCCGCCTGCCCGGCGTGATCCGCCCCTGCATCGCCACCCCGCTGCCCCGCCTGGGACGGGCGCCGGCGGTCCTGGTGGACGCCGGAGCCAACGCCGAGTGCACGCCCGCCATGCTGGTGCAGTTCGCCCAGATGGCGGCTGCCTACGTGGCGGCCCGCTTCGACACGGGTTGGCCCAGCGTGGGTCTGCTCTCCATCGGCGAGGAGCCGACCAAGGGCACGCCCCTGGTCAAAGAGACGCACGGCCTGCTGGTCGAGGCCGGCGGCGCCGGGCACTTCGAGTTCGTGGGCAATCTGGAAGGCCGGGATCTGCTCCCGTCGCCGGCCGATGTGGTGGTGACCGACGGCTTCACCGGAAACGTGGCCCTCAAGGCCTTGGAGGGGTCGCTGCGCTTCCTCTTCGACACCCTGTTGAGCGTCTTCGGGACCGACGACGACACCAGGGAGGCGTCGGGCAAGCTCCTGCCACACCTGTTGCCGCTGGCGGCCGAATTCGAGCCCGAGAACACCGGGGGGGCCATGCTCCTCGGTACCGACGGGATCTGCGTCATCAGCCACGGTTCCTCGAACGCCACCGCCATGATGAACGCCGTCACGCTGGCCCACGAGTGTGCAACCCGGGGGTTGGCCGATCACGTCGCGGCGGCGGTGCAGCCCATGGGAAACGCCTGAAAACCCCAGTTCAGCGTCGGTAAATAGGCGGTAACGCTTCCGTCACACGTACACTGGTCGCGTGCCAGCGGAAACCCACACCAACCAGGGCCCCCTCGACAGGAACGGGGTGTTCGAGCTGATCCGGGACCAGTTGGCCGACATTCTGGAGACTGACCCCTCGTCGATCACCGAGGGAGCTTCGTTCGTCGAGGACCTCGATGCCGACTCGCTGGCTCTCATTGAGCTCGTCGAGGCCTTGGAAGAGGAGTTGGGGGAGCGGACCGTGGGGTTTCGCATCGACGACGAGGATCTCGAGGACCTGCGCACGGTCCGTGACGCTGTTGACTACGTCTACGCCAAGCTCGAGGCGGGTTGAGCCCGGCGCTGAGGGTGCGGCCGTTCTGGCCGAACGACTTGGCCATGCCTTCGCCGACCTGAGCCTGTTGCAACACGCCTTGGCCCATCGCAGCTGGTGCGGAGAGCAGGAGGGCGGCGCGCCCTCGAACGAACGCTTGGAGTTCCTCGGTGACGCCGTTCTCGGCCTCGTCGTGGCCCGGCACAGCTACGAGCGCTTCCCCGACTTCCCCGAGGGCAAGCTGGCCAAGGTCCGCTCTGCCGTGGTCAACGCCCGCATCCTGGCCCAGGTGGCCGCGGGCCTCGGTGTGGGCGACGTCCTGCTGCTCGGCCGGGGCGAAGAGACCTCCGGAGGCCGCACCAAGGCGTCCATCCTGGCCGACGCCTTCGAGGCGATCCTCGGAGCGGTCTATCTCGACGCCGGCTGGGACGCCGCGGAGCACCTGGTGTTGCGGGAGCTGGGCGAAGCCATCGAGCGGGCGGGCCAGGAGCCCGACGACTTCGACCACAAGAGCCGGCTCCAGGAAAAGGCAGTGCGTGCCGGCGACGGCCCGCCACGCTACGTGGTCGAGGGCTCGGGGCCGGACCACGACCGGGCCTACGTGGCCGAGGTCTTCCTTGCCGGGAAGTCGATGGGCCGGGGCGAGGGTCGCTCCAAGAAGGACGCGGAACAGGAGGCGGCCCGCCGCGCCTGGGAGGAGCTCACCACCAGTGCCTGAGTTGCCCGAGGTCGAGACGCTCCGCCAGGACCTCTCCCGCGAGGTGGTCGGCCGCAAAATCAAGGCCGTCTCGGTGGCCAACGGCCGCTCCGTGCGCCGGCACCCCTCGGCCAAGCAGTTCCGGGGCTTGCTCGAGGGCCGGACCGTCAAGTCGGTGGGGCGGCTCGGCAAGTACCTGCTCATGACCCTCGACAACGGGGACACCCTGGTCGTCCATCTGGGCATGAGCGGGCAGCTCCTCCGGGTCAAGTCCGCCAAGGACCCGAAACCCAAGCACACGCACGTGGTCATCACCTTCACCCAGGGCGGCGAGCTGCGCTACGTCGACCCGCGGACCTTCGGGGAGCTCTTCGTCTCGACCCCACCGTTGAAGGCGGACGGGACGCCGATGTCTCCGGTCTCGGGGACGGCGGGCGGGGACGGGACGGCCATCCGCAAGGCCGTGCCCGAGTTGGCCCATCTGGGCTTCGACCCGATCGAGGACCTCATGAGCTGGGACCGCTTCGGCCTGCTGCTGCGCCAGCACCATGGGGCGATCAAGCCCTTGCTGATGGACCAGAACTTCACCGCGGGCATCGGGAACCTGTATTCCGACGAGATGCTCTACCAAGCCGGCCTGCGCCACGACCGCCCGGCCGACTCGCTGACCACGACCGAGGTGCGCCGCCTCTACCGGGCCATCGTCGAGACGCTGGCCGACGCGATCAAGCACCGGGGTTCCTCACTGGCCGACGAGCAATACCGCGACCTCTTCGGCGAGTTGGGCGACTTCCAGGGCTCGCACCAGGTGTACGACCGGGAGGGCCAGCCCTGCCGGCGCTGCCGCAACACCATCGTCCGGGTCAAAGCGGGCGGGCGCTCCACCTACTTCTGCGAGCACTGCCAGATTTAGGCGCGGCGCGGGCCGCGATGAGTCCCCTCGACCCGGTAGGCACCCGGTAGGGTCGCCCCGATGTTCTTGAAGTCGCTCAGCATGAAGGGGTTCAAGTCTTTCGCCGACCCCACCGTGTTGGAATTCGAACCGGGAATGACCGTGGTGGTGGGCCCGAACGGGAGCGGCAAGTCCAACGTGGTCGACGCCGTCACCTGGGTGCTCGGGGCCCAGGGCCCGCGTTCGCTGCGCTCGGCCAAGATGGAGGACGTCATCTTCGCCGGGACCTCCTCGCGGCCGCCGCTGGGTCGGGCGGAGGTCTCGCTCACCATCGACAATGCGTCGGGCAAGCTGCCCATCGACCTGTCCGAGGTGACCATCACCCGCACGCTGTTCCGCTCCGGCGACAGCGAGTACGCCATCAACGGCGCGCCGTGTCGCCTGCTCGACATCCAAGAGTTGCTGGGCGACTCCGGCGTCGGGCGCCAACAGCACATGATCATCGGCCAGGGCCAGCTCGACACCGTGCTCAACGCCCGCCCCGAGGACCGTCGGGCCATCATCGAGGAGGCGGCGGGCGTGCTCAAGCACCGTCGCCGCCGCGAGCGTGCCGAGCGCCGGCTGGCCGCCACGGCCGAGAACCTCGAGCGCCTCGGCGACCTTGTGCGCGAGGTGCGGCGCCAGATCCGTCCCCTCGAACGCCAGGCGGCGGCCGCGCGTTCACACGACACGGTGGCAGCCGAGCTCCTGGCCGTGCGGCGCTACCTGGCCGGCAGCGAGATGGCCGACCTCAAGGCCCGGCGCCACAGCGCAGGGCAAAACCTGGCCGTGTGCCGGGACGAGGAGATCGAGCTGCACGCCGCCCTCGAACAACTCGACGCCGAAGCGACGTCGACCACGGCCGAGCTGGCCTCACGCAGGGAGGAGGACCTGGCCAAGGCCCTGGGCCGGGTCCAAGGTCTGGTGGAGCGGGCCCGGGGCCTGACCGGCGTGCTGCGCGAACGGGGCCGGGGCGTCGTGGCCGCACTGGACGCGGCAGCCGACGAGGACGTGGTCTCCACCCTCGAGGCGGAGGCGGCCCGGCTGGCCTCCGAGCTGGCGGCCGCCGAGGCCGAGGCGCTGGCCTCGGGCAGCGCGATGGAGCGGGCGGAGCTCGAACACGCCCTTGACGCGGTGGACGTCGAGGAGGCCGCATTGCGCCAGCGGTGGGCGCTCGCTCTGGGTGACGCCGCGGAACCCGACGAGGCGATCGCTGCGGCGCGTACACGGCGCGAGCTGTTGACCCGGGCCGCCGGCCGCGAGCAGCAGGACATCGACGGGCTGCGCTCCCGGGTCGAGGTGCTCGAGCAGCGCAACACGGCCGCGGCGGTACGGGCCGACCTCCAGTCGAGCGC
The DNA here is from genome assembly GCA_963809715.1 of uncultured Acidimicrobiaceae bacterium. Taxonomy (GTDB): domain Bacteria; phylum Actinomycetota; class Acidimicrobiia; order Acidimicrobiales; family RAAP-2; genus Bog-473. The sequence goes on from CAWEKO010000007.1 coordinate 371,962, forward strand.
CGTGACCGAGCTCGAGCAGGCCGCGGCAAACCTGCAGGCGGACCTGGCGGCCCGCAGCGCCGAGCTCGAGACTGCGGCGTCGACCGCGGAGGCTGCCCAGGCCGACGCCGACGAGGCCGAGGAGGCCAGGCACCGCACGGCGGCGCGGGCGGAGGCGCTCGAGCGCGCCCTGTCCGATCTCCAGGGTGCGGGCGGGCGCGAGCTCCTGCGTGACGTCGACGGAGTCGTCGGCTCGCTGGTCGATCTGGTCGAGATCGACGAAGGATGGGAGTCCGCCTTCGAGGCGGCAGCCGGGGCGGGGGTGGCCGCTGTCGTCGTCGACGGGCGGCGCGCGGCCCAGGCCGCGCTGGCCACCCTCCGCGCCCGCGGCGTCACCGGCGCGGTGCTGGCCCCTCGCTACTCGAACGGGGCGGAGACAGCCGGGGCAGAGAACCCGCCGGCGGGCAGCAGTGCCGAGCCTGTCCGGGCCCACGTACGGGCGCGCCGGGGTGGCGACGCGGCCGAATCGGTGCTCGACGCCCTGGTGGGCAGGGCCGTTCGGGTCGACGGCTGGGAGGAGGCCATCGACCTCTCCTTGGCCCGTGACGACCTCGTCGTCGTCACGCCCGACGGCGACCGCTTCGCGGCGACCGGTTGGCGGGTGCGTTCGGGATCGGGCGTGGTGACGGCCGCCGCAGTCGAGGAGGCACGCCGGCGCGCCGAGGACGCGTCGGCCGCGGCCGAGCTGGCCCGGGCCGCCCTGTCCGATGCCCGCATCGCGTTGGCCCGCTGCCGCGATGGGCGCGCCCGCGGCCGAGCGGGCGTCCGACCGGCACGCGTCGGCCCTCGAGGCAGCCGGGACGGACGGGACCCGGGCCGCCGAGGAGCGGCGGCGCCTGACGGGCGAGCTCGAGGAGGCCCGCGCCGCTGTGGCCGAGGCGGAGCGCCGCCTGACCGAGGTGACGGCCGAGGGCAACCGGCTGGCCGAGTCAGTGCCCGCTCTCGAGGAGGCGACCGTGGCCTGGGCCGAACTGGCGGCCCGCCGCCAGGACGTGCGCCGGCGCCACCAGGAGCTCGAGGTCCGGGTGGCCGGCCTGGCCGAGCGTCGCCGTGTCCTGGGCGAACGCCAGGCCGAGGTCGAGCGCCGCCTCCAGGGGCACGCCGAGGAGCGGGCCTCCGCCGCCGCCCGCCGTGAGCGGCTCGAGGCCGAGGGCGCGGCCCTGGCCCGACTCGAGCATGTGGTCGAGCTCGAGTACGAGCGGCTCGACGGGATCTTCGACGCGCTGCGCCATGACTACCAGGATCAGGTCGACGCGGTGCGGGCCGGCGGCGAGAAGCTCGAACGGTTGCGCCAGGACCGTCATGCGACCGACCAGCGCCTCGAGGCGGTGCGGAGCCGCACGCGCACGCTCGACCTCGAGATCAACGAGGTCGACCTGCGCACCGAAGCGCTCTCCGAGCACATCGGCCGCGACCTCGAGGCCACCCCCGAGCAGCTCGTGCGCTTGCCCGTACCGGACGTGCCCGAGGGCCAGTCGCTCTCCGAGCACGCCGGCGAGCTCGAACGAAAGCTGGCCGCGCTGGGACCGGTGAACCCGCTCGCCCTCGAGGAGCTCTCGGTGCTCGAGGAGCGCCATAAGGAGCTCGAGGCGCAGGTCGACGATGTGCGCGGGGCGCGGCGCGAGCTGCACGAGGTGGTGCGCACGCTCGACCAGGAGATCATGTCCTCGTTCGCCTCCGCCGCGGCCGACGTGAACGAGCACTTCTCCACCCTGGTGGCCATGCTGTTCCCGGGCGGCACGGGGCGGCTCGTCTTGCTGGAGCCCGACGACCTGTTGAACACGGGCGTCGAGATCGAGGTGCGTCCTGCCGGGCGCAACGTGCGCCGGGTCTCGTTGCTCTCGGGCGGCGAGCGCTCGATGGCCGCGCTGGCCTTCCTCTTCGCTGTCTTCCGCAGCCGGCCGTCGCCCTTCTACATGATGGACGAGGTCGAGGCCGCGCTCGACGACGTGAACCTCAGCCGCTTCCTCACCCTCGTGCACGAATTCCGCGACGAGGCCCAGCTGCTCATCGTGAGCCACCAGAAGCGGACGATGGAGACAGGGGACGCGCTGTACGGGGTCACCATGGCTCCGGGCGGCTCCTCGCAGGTCGTGAGCCAGAGGGTGGCCAAGGAGAGGGAGCCGGCCTGATGGGATCGCTCGTCATCGCCCTGGCCCTGGTGGCCGTGCTGGTGCTCGTGGCCGGGGGCACCGCCATGGCGCGCAGCCGGCGCCGCCTCCGTGACTACGACGACGGCGAGTACACCGAGGCTGCGTACGAAGAGAGCGAGGACGGATGACCGTCCTCATCATCGTCATCGTCGTCGCACTGGTCCTCCTGGCCGCCGTCGCCTTCATCGTCACCCGGGGCCGCCGCGGCGGGGGCACCACCACGGCACCGCCCACCGAGGTGGTCCGGCCGCCGACGCCACCACCGCCCCAGCCCTCGCCCCAGGCTCCGCCGGCCCCCGTCCCCGCCGTCGAAGCGGAGACGGCAGACGAGATCGCGGTCATCGAGGAGGCGCCGCCGCCCGCCACCTACCGCAGCCGACTGGGCAGCGTGCGGGGGCTCTTCAGCGGGGCCGTGGCCTCGTTGCGGTCCGGCCGCATCGACCAGACGACCTGGGAGTCGCTCGAGGAGGCGCTCATCCGGGCCGACGTCGGGGTGGCGACAGCGGACGCCCTGCTCAGCGAGCTCAAGGCCAAGGTGGCGTCCAGGGAGATCTCCGGCGGCGACGATCTGCTCGAGGCCCTCGGGGACTCCATCCGTGGCCTGTTGCGGACGGCGGGGGAACGGACGCTGCGCTTCGACGGCAAGGACGGCATGCCCGACGTCTGGCTGATCGTCGGGGTGAACGGCGTGGGCAAGACGACCACGATCGGCAAACTGGCCCGGCGCGAGTCAGCGGACGGTCGGTCGGTGCTCCTGGCCGCCGGCGACACTTTCCGGGCTGCCGCGGCCGAGCAGCTGGCCATGTGGGCCGAACGCACCGGCACCGGGATCGTGCAGGGCGCCGAGGGCGGCGACCCCAGCGCCGTCGTCTTCGACGCGGTGCAGCGGGCGGCCGCTCGGGGCAACGACCTGGTGCTGGCCGACACGGCCGGGCGACTCCACACCAAGGTGAACCTCGTCGAGGAGCTCAAGAAGATCCGCCGGGTGGCCGACCGCGATCCGGGCAACGTGACCGAGGTCCTCCTTGTCCTCGACGCGACGACCGGGCAGAACGCGCTGGCCCAGGCTCGCCAGTTCACCGAGGCGGTCGACGTGACCGGCATCGTCCTCACCAAGCTCGACGGCACGGCCAAGGGCGGCATCGTCATTGCCGTCCAGCGCCAGCTCGGCCTGCCGGTCAAACTGGTCGGGCTGGGCGAGGGACCGGACGACCTGGTCGACTTCGATCCCGACGAGTTCGTCGACGCGCTGCTGTCGAGCGACTGAAGAGAGGACGGCGCATGGAACTGAACCAGAAGCAAGCGCGGGTCCTGGCGGTCGTCCTGGTGGTCCACGTGATCCTTCTGGCCCTGACCCGGATGGACTTGCGCTCGCGGCCCGACAACACGGTGCGCGGCAACAAGCGGATGTGGAAGGTGTGGTCCACCCTGAACACCACGGGCTCGGTGGCCTACTGGCTCGTCGGGCGCAAGCGCGTCACCGAGGGTGGCGTCGAGGTGGCCACCGCCTGACGCTGCTTCAGGACAACCGCACCTGCACCGAGTCCAGGAAGTGCGCCAGGACGGACTCGTCGCCCTCGACGATGAGGTCGTCCGGGCGGGCGCGGTTCCACAGGGTCAGGTAGAGGTCGGCCGCAGCGCCTGACACGGTGCAGGCCGTCGTCGCAGCCGATGAAACGTCCTCGTCCTCCCGTGTCGAAGTGACCCCTTCGCTGTCCATCTGCAGCAGCCAGGCGACGCCGGTATCGGTGCTGCGCACGCGCAAGGTGGTCGGCTTCTCTGCCCGCAACCGGGTGCTGCGCCGGGGCACGAAGCCAGAGAGCAACTCGTCGACCCCGTCGGCCGCGACCACGGCATCGATCGGGCTCAGGGCGAGACCGGCGGCCAGCTCCGTGTCCACCCGATGGATGGTGGTCTCGTGGGCCTGCCGGCGGGCCCAGTGGGCCAGGGGCGACGGGGCCCGCAGGAAGGTCCAGCACTCGAGGTCGGCCGGAGCGGCCGAGAGCGCGGCCACCAGGCCGGCGTGACCGGACCGGAACCACTCGACCAGCTCATCGTCCGGGGGCCAGGTGCCGACGACCTCTTCGAGCCCCACGTTCCACACCCCGGTACGGGGCGTGGCCACCACCCCGGTGGCCCAGCGGTGCACCCCGCCGGTGTGGCGCACCAGGTCGCGCACGGCCCACTCGGGGCACGTGGGCACCGGTGCGTCCGGGCTCGCCGCCGTGGCCGCCTTGGCCATGCGGTCGCCCTCCAGCCGCAGCGCCTCGATGTGCTCGGCCACTTCCACGACCCGGCCCCCGCCCGCCCCTACTGCGCCTGAATCTTCAGCAGGTCGATCACGAAGACCAGCGTGTCGTTCGGAGCGATGCCCGCCCCGGGCGACTGCGCGCCGTACCCGTACTGGGGCGGGATGATCAGCTCGCGCCGCCCGCCCTGCTTCATGTCGAGGACGCCCTTGTCCCAGCCCTTGATCACGTCGCCGAGTCCCACCGTGAAGGTGAAGGGTTGGCTGGTCCACGAGGACTGCACGACCTTGCCGCTCGAGTAGGTGGCCAACACGTACTCGACCGTGACGGTGTCGCCCGCCTGGACGCCCGGTCCGGTGCCGGTGATCAGGTCGGCACTCTGGAGGGAGGTCGGCGGGGCGCTGGTCGGCACGGTCACCGTCGGCGGCGTGCCCCAGCTCCCGGCGGCGGACTGGTCGGAGGCGGCGATCGGATCGAGGGCCACGGGCGCACCGCCCGCCGGCGTCGTGGTCTGCGGGGGCAGGCGTGTCGTCGAGGTCGAGGTGCCGGCGGAAGAGGCCGAGGGCGAGGAGCTGCAGGCAGCCAGGCCGAGGGCGCCGGCCACACCGAGCAACGCCAGCAGGCGCCCGGAGCGCGCGGTTGGGAGGGGCAGAGGCATGGGCCGAGACGGTAGCCGCTGACCCGGCGGCGTCATCAGCGGGTGATGCGGAACGGATCCCAGGCGACGGGCGCACTGCGCAGGTGCGCCTCGACCAGGGCGCGCACGACCGGGGGTTCGAGGACGCTCTCGTCTCCGCCCGCCGGACCGAGCATCGGCGTGAGGCCCGACACCCGCTCTGCCGTCCAGGTCACCGACCCCTGAGCGTCGGACTCGGCGGCCGAGAGCGCCTCGGCCAGCGGGGCGAGATCGACCCGGGGCCGCACCCGGCGCGAGCGGAACTGGACCCAGCTCTCGTAGCGGTATTCGAACTGGTACCGCCGGCCCCGCACGGTGAGCAGGGCGCCGCGCTCGGTCGCCCCGTTGACAGCCATCGGGTGCAGTCCGGGCAGCCACAGGCCGCCGAAGCGATGACCCCCGGCGTCGGGCGCGTCCTCGGGGACCGAGATCACCGCCAGGTCGAGGTCGGGCACCTCGGAGACCGTGACCGAGCCCGAGGCCAGGGCCGCCTCCGAGGCGTCCAGGATGGCGTCCTCCTTGCCCCACAGTGGCTCGAAGCGGTCCACGTGGTCGCAGAGCTCGGGCAGCAGCCCCAGCAAATGGGCGTAGAGGGCGGCGGTCTGTCCCTCGTAGTCGGACGAGTCCGGCAACCCGGCCAGCGGGCTGCGCTCGGGGTCGGCGAAGGCCGCGATCACCATGGAGATCCGGGCGGCCTCCCGGGAATCGGTCACGCCGAAGTCCCCGGCCCGGGCCACCTCGACCAGCAACGCCCGGCGCGCCTGGGCCTCCTCGGGGGAGCTCAGCGCGAACACCCCGACCAACCCGTCCTGGTCGAAGTGGTTGTTCGACACCACCGAGGCCGGTCCGTGCCCGCCCCCGCCGGCGTCGACGTAGAGGAACGCCATCTCGGCCGAGAGGTCGGCCCAGAACTCGGCCGGGGACCCGATCCCGGGCCAGTGGGACAGGCAGAGCACCGTCCCCTCGGCCGGTGACCCGTCCACGACCACGCTCGGCACCGCTGTCCCGAGTGACCCGTAGGGGACGTAGCGCAGCGCAGCGAAGTCCATGCACGAAGAGCGTACGAGTGCCCCCGCTAACCTGAGACCCCATGTTCGACGCCCTCTCCGACCGCCTGGAGCGGATCTCGACTCGGCTCCGGGGCAAGGGGCGAATCAGCGACGCCGACCTGAACGAGGCGCTCGGGGAGATCCGCACCGCCCTGCTCGATGCCGACGTCGAGCTCAGCGTGGCCCGTCGCTTCTGCGACGGCATCCGCCTCCGGGTCAGTGCCGAGTCCCTCTCCAAGTCGCTCACGCCGGGCCAGCAGGTCATCAAGGCGGTCCACGAGGAGCTGGTCGGCGTCCTCGGCGGCGAGTCGCTCAAGCTGAGCTACGCCAGCCGGCCCCCGACCGTCGTGCTCATGGCCGGCCTGCAGGGTTCGGGCAAGACCACCAACTCGGCGAAGCTCGCCAAGTGGTGGAAGCAGCAGGGGCGCAACCCCATGCTGGTCGGGGCCGACCTCCAGCGCCCCGCCGCCGTCGAGCAGCTGCGCGTCCTGGGTGAGCAAGCGGGCGTGACCGTCTTCAGCGAGCCCACCGACCCGGTGTCCTGCGCCCGGGCCGGCCTCGAGGAGGCGCGCCGCCTCGGCCGCGACATCTGCATCATCGACACGGCGGGCCGACTCACCATCGACGCCGATCTGATGCAGCAGATCAAGGACATCAGTGCGGCCACCCAGCCCCACTACACGTTCCTGGTCATCGACGCCATGATCGGCCAGGACGCCGTGGCCACGGCCAAGGCCTTCCACGACACGCTCGAGCTGAGCGGCGTCATCCTGACCAAGCTCGACGGCGACGCCCGGGGTGGGGCGGCGCTCTCGGTCAAGGGCGTGGTGGGCCGGCCGATCGCCTTCGCCAGCACGGGCGAGCGCCTGGACGACTTCGACCTCTTCCACCCGGACCGCATGGCGGACCGCATCCTCGGCATGGGCGACGTGCTCAGTCTCATCGAGCAGGCCGAGCGCACCATGGACACCGACGAGGTGGCCAAGGGCGCCAACCGCCTCATGTCGGGCCAGTTCACGCTGGACGACTTCCTGTCCCAGCTGCGCCAGGTCAAGAAGATGGGCTCGCTCGGCGGCCTCATGCGCCTCATGCCCGGCATGTCCAAGGACATGCGCGAGGCGGCCGGGTCCATCGACGATCGCGAGGTGGGCCGCGTCGAGGCCATCGTCTGCTCCATGACCCGGGCCGAGCGCGAGGACGTCTCGCTCATGGACGGCTCCCGTCGCTCCCGGGTGGCGCGGGGCTCGGGGACCACCATCCAGGACGTCAACACCCTCCTCAAGCAGTTCAAGGAGATGCAGAAGATGATGAAGGGGATGGCCTCGGGCAACATGCCGAGCCTTCCCGGCATGCCCAATATGGCCGGGATGAGCGGCCGCGCCGCCCGGAAGCTGGCCCAACAGGCGGCCGGCGCCGGCGGTCCCGGACAGCCCGACCTCGACATGCTCTCCCAGCTCATGGGGGAATCGGGCGAGCTGCCCGACGCCTTCCCCGGCCTCCCCTCGCCGGGGCCGGCCCAGCCGGTCATCGGTGGGAACAAGGGCACCAAGAAGAAGAAGAAGGGGGGCCGGGTCACCCCGCCGAAAGGCCGGTAGTCCCGCCACGCCCGCCATCTGCAACAATGGTCTCCCGGCGCGCCCTGGTCGCGCCCGATTCGTGACCCGGGCGGCGCTCCATGCGTCGCCGGTGCAATGACCAGCGCAATGAGAGGAACCAATCCGTGGCAGTGAAGCTCCGCCTCGTGCGGATGGGAAAGAAGAAGCAGCCCACCTACCGGCTGGTGGCCGCCGACAGCCGGTCGCCCCGCGACGGGCGCTTCCTCGAGATCGTGGGCACCTACGCCCCCCGCGGCTCGTCGACGGCCGAGCCCGACGCCGTCATCAACATCGACAACGCCAAGGCGGTGAAGTGGTTGGTCGTCGGGGCCCAGCCGACGGAGCGGGTCGAGCGCCTGCTGAAGACCTGTGGCGCCTGGGACGAGTTCGCGGCAGCGAAGGCGGCCAGGTGACCGACCTGTACGAGGCGGGCGACATCAACCAGACCGGGTCGGGTGGCGCACAGGGTGACGTGAACGGCGACGTCAACGACGAGTTCGACGACGACGACGACTTCGATGACGAGGACCAGGTCGACGAAGGCAACGAGAGCAGCGCATTCGACGGCGGTACACCGCTGTCCGTGCTGACCTACCTGGCCAAGTCCCTCTCCAACGACCCCGAGTCGGTGGTCATCGACACCGAGGAGCGACGGGGTGGGCTGCGCATGAACCTCCACGTGGCGCCCGACGACATGGGCCGGGTCATCGGCCGCCGCGGGCGGACGGCACAGGCCATCCGCACCCTGGTGAACGTGGCCGGCGCCAAGGACGGCGTCCAAGCCAGCGTGGACATCGTCGACGACTGACCTGCTCAAGGTCGGCCGGGTCACCAAGGCCCATGGGCTGCGTGGTGAGGTCGTCGTCCAGCTCTGGACCGACCAGCTTTCCCGACTCGACCCGGGCACGGAGCTGGTCTCTCCTCGTGGCATCCTGAGGGTCGCGTCCTCCAAACCCTTCGGCGAGGACCGCCACATCGTGCAGTTCGACGGCGTGGAGGGCCGAACGGCGGCCGAGGCGCTGCGCGGCGTGGAGCTCGAAGCGGAGCCACTCGACGTTCCGGGCGCGCTCTGGGTGCACGAACTGGTTGGTGCGACCGTGCGCGACGCAACGGGCGCCGAACTCGGCCGGGTGGCTGCCGTCGAGGCCAATCCCGCCAGCGACCTCCTCGTGCTCGAGTCGGGCGGGCTCATACCGGCGACCTTCATCACCTCGCACGACGGGCCCAACCGGACCCTGCACGTCGATATCCCCGACGGTCTCCTCGACGTGTGAGCGGACGGGGACCGGCTGGCGTGCGCATCGACATCTTCACCATTTTCCCCGACACCGTCGCGGGGTACTGCGGCACCTCGGTGCTCGGGCGGGCCCAGGACGGCGGCGCCCTCGAGGTGCGGGTGCACGATCTGCGGGCCGGGGCCGACGATCCCCGCCGGTCGGTCGACGACAGTCCCTTCGGCGGCGGTGCCGGCATGGTCCTCATGCCCGAGCCGCTCTTTCGCAGCGTCGAGTCCGTGCCCGACCTGCCCCGGCCGCTCTACCTGCTCAGCCCGGGGGGACGCCGCTTCGACCAGTCGCTGGCGGGCGAGCTGGCCGGACTGGCCCAAGACGGATCGGGCGGGTTCTCACTGCTGTGCGGCCGCTACGAGGGCGTGGACCAGCGGGTGGCTGACCACCTGGTGGACGGTGAGCTGTCGGTGGGCGACTACGTCCTGGCCGGTGGGGAACTGGCCGCCCTGGTGGTCGTCGAGGCGGTGGCCCGCTTGTTGCCGGGTGTGCTCGGCAACGAGGACTCGGCCTTCGACGAGAGCTTCTCGGCCGGGCTGCTCGAATACCCCCAGTACACGCGTCCGGCCGAATTCCGGCAGTGGTCGGTGCCCGAGGTCCTGCGCTCGGGTGACCATGGAGCAGTGGCGGCCTGGCGGCGCACCCAGGCCCTCCTCCGCACGGCCGAGCGCCGGCCCGACCTGCTCGAGCGCCTGGTCACGGGCGTGGGACTCGGACCCGACGACGTGCGTGCCCTGGTCGAGCACGGCTACGATGTTCCGTCCGGCCCCGGGCAGGGGGAACCCCGCCCGACCGAGCCGGAGTGACCGAAGGACGCCTTTCATGCACCCCACCGAAACGATCGACCGCGACAGCCTGCGCGACGACATCCCCGAGTTCCGCCCTGGCGACACCGTCAAGGTGCACGTCCGGGTGGTCGAGGGCAACCGGGAGCGGGTGCAGGTGTTCCAGGGTGCCGTGATGCGGCGCCAGGGCGGCGGGGTCCAAGAGACCTTCACCGTGCGCAAGGTCAGCTTCGGCGTGGGTGTCGAGCGCACCTTCCCGGTCCACTCGCCGACCATCGCCAAAATCGAGGTCACCACGCTGGGTGACGTGCGGCGGGCCAAGCTCTACTACCTGCGCGAGCGGCACGGGAAGGCGGCGAAGATCAAGGAGCGCCGTGTCCCCCGGGGCAAGGCGGCGTCTGCGGTCGCGGCGGTCGTCGAAGAGGTCGAAGAAGTCGACGAGATCGACGAGATCGACGAGATCGACGTCGAGGCCGTCGATTCCACCGAGGTCACGGCCGATGCGGCGGAGGCGACCACCGACGAGACGGAAGACACTGCCGAGGGGGCAGCCGACGAGTAGTAGCGACGGCGCCGCATGAGCGAGGAAGACCTCGAGCGCTACGAGTCCGAGATCGAGCTCGGGCTGGTCCAGGAATATCGTGCGGTCCTTCCGGTCTTCACCTACGTGATCGAGACCGAGCGTCGCTTCTACCTGGCCAACGACGTCTCGTTGAACGTGCGCTCGGACACGACCCCGGCCTGCATCGAGCTCGAGCTGCGCGACGCCTGGGTCTGGGACATGTACCGCCCGGCACGCTTCGTGCCCGAGGTGCGAGTCGTCACCTTCCGCGACGTCAACATCGAGCGCCTGCCCGAACAGGAACTCTGAGCCCCGAGCCGACCGTTCTCCGGCGTGAGTACACGTCGGATGGTTCTCGGTCACATGGCAGAAGACGCCGCCGCCTCCTGGTACGCCGAGCACGGGTACTCCGTCCTGGCCCGGAATTGGCGCTGCGCCCAGGGAGAGATCGACATCCTCTGCGCGCGTCGGAACCCGACCGGCTGCGTCACGCTCGTCGTCTGTGAGGTCAAGGCGCGCTCGTCGAACTCGCACGGTCATCCGCTCGAGGCGGTCACCCCGGCGAAGCAGCGGCGTTTGCGCCGGCTGGCTGCCATCTATCTGGAGGGCCAGAACGTGTATTACGACCACGTGCGCTTCGATGTGGCCGCGGCGGACCGGCATGCCCTGCACATTTTCGAAAGTGCGTTCTGAAGGCGGTCGGCCTATCGTCGTCGGGCATGGAAACCCTCATTGTCGAGCGCAAGGACGGTGTCGTCACCGTCACCATGAACCGTCCCGAGCGGAAGAACGCGGCCAGCGGGAAGATGCTGAGCGAGCTCGAGCAGATCTTCGTGGAGATCGAGGCGGAACCCGACGACCGCGCCATGGTCCTGACGGGGGCGGGCGGTGCCTTCTGCTCCGGTGCCGACCTGTCCGACCCCGAGGGGCCGGCCACAGACCCGAAGCGTTCGGGGCTGGCCCGCATGCGCCGCCTGGGTGACGTGGCCCTGGCCTTGCACCGGATCACCAAGCCGACGATCGCCAAGGTCGACGGGGTGGCGGTCGGGGCCGGTCTGTCGCTCGCCCTCGGCTGTGACCTCTGCGTCTGCAGCGAGACGGCGCGGCTGTCGATGATCTTTGCCAAACGCGGGCTGTCCCTCGACAACGGAGCTTCCTGGCTCCTGCCCCGTCTGGTCGGCCTGGCCCGTGCCAAGGAGATCGCACTGTTCGGCGGGATGTGGAGCGGCACGGAGGCCGCCGAGATCGGCCTCGTGAATCGCGCCTTGCCTGTCGAGGAACTCGACCTTTTCGTGGACGGTTGGGCGGGCGCCCTCGCCGGCGGCCCACCCCTCGCCCTGTCCATGAGCAAGACGTTGTTGCACGCCTCGTCCATGAGCTCCATGGAGCAGGCCGTGGAGAACGAGGCCCGCTGCCAGGCGCTCAACTTCTCGACGCAGGACACCAACGAGGCCCTGGCTGCCTTTACGCAGAAGCGAGACCCCATTTTCATTGGCCGCTGAATAGAGTGGACATGTGCTGAACGGCGTACAGGGGATGGTCGGTGAGACGGCCTTGGTGACCCGGGAGATCGACGGAGCCCACAAACCTGGCCGCATCCGTGCTCGCGGTGAGGAGTGGCAGGCCATCTCCCTCGACCCCGATGCGACCGTCCCGGTGGGGACAGACGTCGTCGTGGCCGGGATCGAGCGCGGGCTGCTCGTCGTGTTTCCGACGGAGGTCTGACAAACATAGAAAGGGGGCTCACCATGATCATTGGTGGAGTCTTCGAAATAGCCCTGATCACGTTCCTGGCCGTGGTGGTCGGTGGCGGGTTGGCCCTGTGGCTGCTCTCCGGCTGCCTCAAGATCGTGCAGCAGGGGAGCGTCGGCGTGATCAAGCGGCTCGGCGAGTTCAAGTCGGTGCAGCAGCCGGGCCTGCACATCCTGACCCCCTTCGTCGACAAGATGGAGAAGATCGACGTCCGCGAGTTCCCCATGACGGGCGACCAGCAGGCGGTGATCACGAAGGACAACGTCTCGCTCCAGGTGAGCGCGACCATCTTCTGTCAGGTGATCGACGTCAAGTCGGCGCTGTACGAGATCAACGACTTCCAGTTGGCCGTGGATCAGCTCTCGCGCACGGCGCTGCGAGCCGTCTTCGGCGAGCTGTCCCTCGACCAGGCGCTGTCCGAGCGCGAAATGATCAACAGCCGGATGCAGGATCACATGGCCGACGCCACGGCCAAGTGGGGGGTGCGTCTCAACCGGATCGAGATCCTGGACATCACACCGCCGTCGAACGTGGTCCAGGCGATGTCGGAGCAGAAGGAGGCCGAGCAGCACAAGCGGGCGCTCATTCTCAAGTCCGAAGGTGAGCAGACGGCTGCCGTCAACCAGGCCGGCGGACGCAAGCAGGCCGCTGTCCTCGAGGCCGAGGGGGCCAAGTCGTCCGCCATCCTGCGGGCCGAGGCCGAGATGAAGGTCCTGGAGCTGCAGGCCGAGGGTGAGAAGAAGGCGCTCGAGTTGCGCGGTATGGGTGAGGCAGCCCGCCTGAATTCCATCGACACGGCGACCATCAACCCGCACACGCTGGCCGTGCTGCAGCTGAAGGCCCTCCAGGACATCGCGGCGTCCAACAACGCCAAGGTGGTCGTGCCTTACGAGGCGACCAGCCTGATGGGTGCCGCGGAGGTCCTGCTCACCACCCTCCGCAACGAGGACCTGAGTAAGCCGGAAGCGAACGGCGCCGCCCCGCCGGCGCAGCAGTTGCCGCCGCCGCCGCCAAAGCGGTAGGCCGTCCTGCGGGTGGTCCTGGACGCTGCCCCAGGGCCCGGATCGAAGAAGCGGGATCTCCTCAGACGCCGAGCGACGCGCTGCGTAGTTGGGCGGCGAGTGCCGCGTCGCCGCTGATCTCGACTCGCGCCGCCCCCTGGCGTCCGGCGCCGAACATGGTGAGCTCGCCCGGGTCGCCCGTCAGAGTCAGGCGAGGCCCGGTACCACGCTCTTTGTCTTCTCGTCCGGTCGAGGAGATAACGATCGTGGCCGGAACCTTCTTCGCCATGCCCCCGGGTCCGACGCGGGCCCAGAGGGCGTCCGCCAACGCCGGGTCGAGCGGGCGCGGCACCCAGCCGTCCTCTGCCCGACGCACGTCCTCCACATGGATGAAGTACTCGATCGTGTTCATTGCCCCATCGAACGGGCGGAGCAGCGTCGGCGGTCCACGCCGAACAGTCTCGACGAGCTCCTCCCAGGACTTCCGATCGCGCACGGTGGTTCGCACCTTTTCGGTGTAGTCGGCGAGTCGCGGCCAGACGAGTCCGGGCCCGCTATCGGGTCGACGTTCGCGGACGACGAGATGGGCAGCTAAATCTCTGGTGGTCCAGCCTTCGCACAACGTGGGCGCATCCGGACCAAGCTCGACAAAGATGTCGCAGAGGTTCTTGCGTTCTTGTTGTGCCAGGCTCTCTTGGGGCATGGGGCGCATTCTAAGGAAAGCCGCGGAATTCCGACAGGAGAACGAACCCGCTGCTGGTCCTCAATCGCCGGCCGGAGCCACCCGCTGGTCGATTCTGATCTGGAGCAGGACGAGGTCGAGCCACCGACCGAACTTGGTCCCGACCTCGGGCATGCGGGCCACCTCGGTAAATCCGAGTCGTTGGTGAAAGCGGATCGAGACCTCGTTCGCGCTGTCGATGGCGGCAATCATCGTGTGTATTTCGGCGTCCCGTGCCTTTTCGATGAGCGCATGCATGAGGACTTCGCCAACGCCAGAGCCCCATCGGTCCTGGCGCACGTGGATGGTGTTCTCGACGGTGAAGCGATAGCCCGGCCACTTGACGACGTCTCGGAACCACCCGAAAGCCGCGACGGCCACGACCTCATCTTGATCCTCGGCCACGAGAACCACCTCGTGGGCACGAAGCCAGTCCTGCACGTCGTCCTCAGTCCGCGGCGTGAGGGTCCATTCGATCGTCGTGGTGGCGAGGAGCGCGTTGAGGAGCGAAGTGATTTCAGCTCCATCTGCGGCGCGGGCCGCCCTGATCAACACTTCCCTATCCCCGCGGTGAGGAGGCGAGGCTAGTCAGCCGATTTTGAGAACCTCTTGCAGGAGGCCCTCCCATGGGACATTTTCCCAGCCAGCCTTTTCGGCGGCGCTCTTCGCGACATCTGTCGCTTCCTCGACCCAGAGCAGTTCGATGTCTTCACCTGGTCCGATCTTTTGATCGCCCTTGACCTCGTGCGAGGCCTGTCCGACACCGGTCTCGACTTGAGAGCCGAATTCCGTGCCCAGCCAAATGTCTTGCCAGGCCTTGTGCGTTTCCTTGAGGCGGATCGCCACACCTGAAAGATGCGAGTGTTTCGGGCTCTCAGCCGTCTTGACCGCCCAATGCAGGCAATACCTGGCTCTCTTGAAGTCCCCCTTCGGGGTCGAGGCTTCTGCCTGCTGGGTGTAGTGCTCGAGCGTCTGTTGCTGATCCTCGGGGAGCACCTCCCGGAGGTTGTTGATGAGGCCCCTCACGATGGGGGACGAGCCCGTACTGGTTTCATGCGCCATGAGCGAGAACCTTACAAGGCCCCCTTCAAGGCTCCGGGGAGATGCGCTGGTTCGGCGCCGCCAGTAACTGGTACGGCTCGGCGAGCGGCGCACCGCTGCGGGAACATCCAATGCTGCAGTTTCGATCCACTGCGGCATCCATCGCTGCACATCCGGTTCGTCAAGGCGCTCCTCGGGCGCGATGGACATCCAGTGTCATTGTCACGCTGAAGAACGCCTTCCCGGCCATCAGTCCTCAATTTCCTCCCCGAACGATCTCGGTGACGTAGGCAGCCAGGTTGCTCAGGGTCTGCTGGGCGCCCTCGATCGCGTGGTACTTCTCGACCGCCCCGTCGCGCAGCTCCTTGGTGGGGAACACGGCGCGCATCTCGATCCGGGTCGCCGCGCCGTCGGGCGCGAATGTCAAGACCGACTCGAAGGCGTTCGGGTCGTCGCGGGACTCACCGTGCAACAGCGCGATCCGCTCGGGCGGGGCGATCTCGGTCCAGGAGATCCACTCCTGGTAGTCGGTCCCGTCCGGTCCGTGCATCACGAAGTCCCACTCCCCGCCGACGCGGAACTCGAACGCCCGCGTCGTGGTGGTGAACCCCTCGGGTCCCCACCATCGCGAAAGGTGACGCACCTCGGTGAACGCCTCGAACACCCGCTCCCTCGGGGCACTGATGAGCCGGGAGACAACGATCTCACGGTCGGCCGTCGCGGACTGCGCCGGCGCTCCTCGTCCCGTCGCGCTCATCAGCTCTCCTCCCGCCTTGCCTGCTTGAGGTCCTGCACGTACACGTCCAGCCGGTCGAAGCTCTCGTTCCAGAACCGCTCGAACCCGCCGGTCCACTCGTGAACCGGTCGCAGCCCGCGGGCGTCGAGGCCGTACAGGCGTTGCTTGCCTGCCTTGCGGTCCCGCACCAATCCGACCTCCCGGAGCACCCGCAGGTGTTTGGACGCCCCCGGCTGGGTCATCCCCAGCTCCTGGGCCAGCTCGGTCACCGGCCCCTCACCCGCCCGCAGCAACACCAGAATCTCCCGGCGCTGCTGCTCGGCGATCGCATTGAAGACGTCCGACGTCGTCGCTGCTCGTGCCATGGCACAATCATATGCCGATATCGGTACACATCAAGCCGGGAGGAATCAGCGACCCACCCAGCGGTCTGGCTTCGTGGTCAGAACTCGTAGTCGATGAAGTACATACCTGTTGGTTCCAGCCACCAAAGGGCGCCCGTTGGCATGAAGCCCTCGAATTTCTCCGCACACGCCTCGAGTGCCCCGCTGGCCTGCGGCTCGTCCGCCACGCCGCAATGGCCGCCTCCATGCAGCTCTCTCCGCTTCCGCCATGGTGGCGCGTATTCATCGATGGTGAAGGCTGCGTGATGGCTCGCGAGGAGGTTGCTCAACAGGATCGACTCGGCGCGCACGAAGAAGAAAAGACGGTGGTCATAACTGAAGTACGGCGCTGTGTTGGCATGAGGGAGTCCGGTGACCGAAGACGTCGAGAGGGTTACCGCGTGATTGTTGCGTAGATACCAATCCACCTCGCCGTTGAACTCTGTGTTGGTGCGTGTCTGCATGCGGACTTTGGAACCTAACTCGTACGTTTCCTTCGATTCATCGTAATCCGATCCGAGAGGCTGGAGCTCGGAATGGAACGTCATTCGGAAGACCCATATGGTGCTCTTCGAGAGCGGCGTGCAACCAGCCTCACCACCATGACGCTTGCCCAAACGTCCTTCACTTGGTATTGAGGACGGGTCGCTCAGTTCCGTATCCCATGGCCATGCCCATGCTCTACGAGTTGGCTCTCGAGCGGAACATCGACCCAATTGTGCGAGAGACCTCTTCGTTGGACCGGTTCAACCTTGATTCGGTGGCGTCCCGGCTCGACCGAGGCTTGGAGAGAGTGTCTGTGATGGAGCTTCCCAATCCGGTTCCCTTTCCACATCGATGGGGGCTGGCATTGCCGACTACCGGGTTTCGCCATCCAGAGCCGAATGCATCTCCACATTCCAATCCTCGGTCCCTAAGGCCCGAAGCTGTCTCTCGGCAATGCGCCATCCCTCGGGAAGGCGGACAACGGAGTCGTGATAGTAACCCCACAAGCGAGGTGTCGTTCCGTCCGCTCGCTGGTGCCAGGCGTACACGGAGGTGCACACGGACGCGTGATCGAGGTTCTCGAACGTCACGAGAACGTTCGCGTTGTGGTGGCTCGTTGCCGCATATCCGACATCGGGATGTCCGAACATCCGGCGGAGACTGGCCCTGGATCGAACGGGCGGCCAGCTCGGTCCGTAGTCGACCACACAGTCCTCGGTGAAGAGTTCCACGACCTCGTCGTAGAGTCTGTGATCGACGCAGTACGAATAGCGATGTACGAGGTCGATGATCTGGTCCTTGTCGATGAGCCGCTGCAACGCGGCAGCGTCGTCATTCATTGTCCATCGGCTCTCCTCGGCCTGATGCGCCGCATACACGCAAGCAGGTACGACCTGTACACAAGGTACGACCAGTACACATTGTCTCCCATCCGGAGCCTCGGCTCTGCGTACACGAGGCGGAAGTCCCTCTTTCCGAATTGTCCACACGGCCCACTGCGCAGGAGGGAGAGATTCTCCCCGGCAAAATAGGGCAATCCGTTCGGTCCGAGGCTGACAGAATCGAGCCTGTGCCATCGATCTCTGGCCGTGTCGAGGTCAATCTGACCGTCCGTGATCCCGCGACGAGTGCAACTTGGTATTCAGAACTCCTGAACCTCCAGGTTCTCTACGACTACGCAGGTGAGGACGGTCGGTTGCGGTACATCGCTCTGGTGGAACCGGAGAGCCAGCTTGTCCTCTGCCTCGTTGGTCACCGAGAGCATTCCGGCGAGCCCTTCAGCGAGTTCCGCACGGGTCTCGATCATCTGGAGTTCTTGGTTGATCGCCGAGAAGACCTCGACGAATGGGCCGAGAGACTGAACCGGCTCGAGATCCCGCACTCGGGAGTCAAGGAACCCGGGTACACCCGGAACGCCATGCTCACCTTTCGCGACCCCGACAACATCCAGCTCGAGTTCTTCTGGAGGGCGCCAACCCGATAAGGGGTCCGACCATCCCAGCGGCGCCTCATGCCATTTCGGAAACATGTGAGGCCTCGGCACCCAACCGGTGCGACCGTTCTCCGGCATGCTCGCTTCTCTTGCGTCGGCCACCCTCAGCGGTGCGGTCGGGACCCCAGTGGCAGTCGAGGTCCACGTGTCCAATGGCCTGCCCGGCTTCACTGTCGTCGGCTTGCCCGACGCCGCCGTCCGCGAGTCGCGTGACCGGGTGCGCGCCGCGATCCTGTCCAGCGGCCTGTCATGGCCGCTGCGGCGGGTGACGATCAACCTGGCGCCCTCGGGAATCCGGAAGGGGGGCGCAGGACTCGACCTGCCGATCGCCATCGGGCTCCTGGTGGCGATCGGTGAGCTCCCTCCTTCGTGCCTGGACGGTCGCGCGTTCTGTGGCGAACTCGGTTTGAACGGCTCGCTCCGTCATGTCCCCGGCATGGTCGCCCTGGCTGACGCCATGGCGCCGCTGAGCATGGTCGTGCCGCTCTGTGACGTACGCGAGGCGACGCTCGTCCGCGGGGAATCCGTGGGCGGCGCCGAGACACTGGCCGAGCTGGTCCAGTTGTTGCGAGGGCGTGGCGAGTGGCCGGAGGCGCCACCTCCGAGAGCGCGAGCCGCACCGCCTCGGGAGCCCGATTTGGCCGACGTCCGCGGACAGGCGCTCGGCCGCCGAGCGCTCGAGGTTGCGGCGGCCGGCCGCCATCACCTGCTCATGATCGGCCCACCCGGCTCGGGAAAGACCATGCTGGCCGAACGGCTCCCCGGCCTGTTGCCGCCGCTGACCACCGAGCAAGCGCTCGACGTGACCCGGATCCATTCGGCGGCGGGCGGAGACATCCCCGGCGGCGCGGTCTCGCATCGCCCACCATTTCGCGCGCCCCACCATCGGTCCTCCATCGTTTCTCTCGTGGGCGGTGGCAGCTGGTCCCTGCGTCCGGGAGAGGTCAGCCTGGCCAGCCACGGTGTGCTGTTCCTCGACGAACTCGGCGAGTTCCCCGTGGCCGCCCTCGAGGCGCTTCGGCAACCACTCGAGGAGGGCATCATCCGGGTCAGCCGCGCCGGTGGCACGGTGACCTTCCCGGCGAAGTTCCTTCTTGTCGCCGCGATGAACCCGTGCCCGTGTGGTGAAGGCGTCTACGAGGGTGCCTGCAATTGCAGCACGGTTGTTCGGTCCCGCTACACGAGGCGTCTGTCAGCGCCCCTCGTCGATCGATTCGATCTTGTGGTGCCCCTCAGTCGGCCCGATCCCGACGACCTTCTCTCGGGAGACCCTGCGGAGTCGTCTCGTTCCGTCAAAGAACGAGTCGCCGCGGCGCAGGCACGGATCGGCGCCCGCGCTGGCCAAGAGGGCGCACCCGTCTCGTCGGACGCGAGTGCGCTGCTGGGTGCGAAACTTCGCTCTGGGGACCTGAGCGCCCGCGGCCTCCACAAGGTGACTCGGGTCGCTCGCACCGTCGCCGCCTTGGCCGGGGAGGACGTCGTCTCCTTCATGCATGTCTCCGAGGCACTCTCCTTGCGGGCGGCCCGAGCGGCGCTGGTCGCATGAGCCCCGACCTGCCCGAACAGGCCTACGCCACGGCGCTGGCCTCCACCGCGAAGATAGGCCCGGCCACGTTGCGCCACGCCCTGGCCGAAGACCGGCCTGCCGACGCGTGGCGCAGGCTCTGTGCCGCGCAAGGTGCGACCGAGCGCGACGTCTTGCGGGTCTGGCACATGCACGCCGAGCGCGGCATTGCCGTCGTGCTGGCCGACGACGACTCCTACCCGGAGCGCCTCCGGCGCGACCCACAGGCGCCGGCCGTGCTGTTCTGCGTCGGCGATCCTCTGGCCTTGCACGCGCCGGCCACCGTGGCGCTGGTCGGCACCCGAGCACCGACGCGGTACGGGATCGGCGTCGCCGCGCAGTTCGGCGCCGATCTGGCCGCCGCCGGGGTCAGCGTCGTCTCGGGCCTCGCACTTGGGATCGACGGCGCCGCCCACGAGGGGGCGTGCGGGGCCGGCGCCGCGCCCGTCGGCGTCGTGGCCGGCGGCCTGGACAAGCCCTACCCGGCCCGTCATAGCCGCCTGTGGCAGCGCGTGGCCGAGCACGGCGCCGTGGTGTCCGAGTCACCCGCTGGTGTCCGCACGGAGCGCTGGCGCTTTCCCGTGCGCAACCGGCTCCTGGCCGCCCTGAGCGATGTCGTGATCGTGATCGAGAGCCGGCACCACGGGGGAGCCCGCCACACCGTCGACGCCGCGGCTGCCCTGGGTATTCCGGTGGGTGCCGTGCCCGGATCGATCCGGAGTGCCACCTCGGAGGGCACCAACGCCCTCCTGGCCGACGGAGCTTTTCCGGCCTGTTCGACGGCCGACGTCCTCGTCGCACTCTCCCTCGCCGGCGTTCAGGTCTCACCGCCGGCCGGAATCAAAGCCTTCCCGGCCGGCTCCGACCGACGCCGTCCCGACCCTGGCGAGGACCGGGCCGTGTACGAAGCCCTGTCCAGTGACCCCGTCTCCCTCGACGACCTGGTCCGGGTGACGGGCCTCGACCTGCCCACCCTGTGCGGGGGACTGGAGCGCTTGGCGCAGGCTGGACTGGCGCATGACGTCGGCGGATGGTGGCAGCGGGCCTAACCTGCCTCGCCGTGGAAGGGTGGTTCCTGCCGGGCGACGACGTGGTCGGGATGTGCGAGAAGGCCGTGGCGGCCGAGGGCGAGGGAGTGGGTGCCCTGATCGTGCGTGAGGGGCCAGCCGGTGATCCCCTGGTCCTCGTCGGTGCACTGGCCTCCACCGTCTCCCAGGGGCTCCTGGGCGTCTGTGTCGGCCTCGGCGGAGTGGAGCAGCGCCACCCCACCGTGCTGGCCCGCGACATGACCTCGCTCGATCTCCTCTGCAATGGCCGTTCCCTTCTTTGTTTCGCTCCTCCCTTCGGGCCGGCCCACCTCGAGGCCATCGCGCTGTGCCGGCAGATGTGGAAGGCCGGGACGGCGGCGAGCGACGGACCGATCTACCCCGTGCCCGGCGCCGTGAACCGCCCCCGGCCGGCGGCGGAATACAGTCCCCGGCTCGCGCTCGACCTCACCGCGGCGGGGGCCGAAGTGCCTCCGGGGCTGACCGAAGCGGTCGACTACCTGCTCCGGTCCGGCCCGGGCCCCGACGTCTGCCTCGTGGAGCGTCCATGAGCCTCGATGCGGTCGAGTTGGCCCACGCTCCGGTCACCGCGACCGAGACGACGGCGGTCACCGGCAGGCACCTGCCCGCGTTGAACGGGTTGCGCGGTGTCGCCGTCCTCGGCGTCGTGGCCTACCACCTGCAACTCGGTTGGGCCTCGGGCGGCTACCTGGGCGTCGACCTGTTCTTCGTCCTCTCCGGCTTTCTCATCTCGACGCTGCTCCTCGAGGAGTGGGCCGGCTCCCACCGGATCAATCTCGGGGCGTTCTGGAGCCGTCGGGCCAAGCGGCTGCTCCCCGCGCTGTTCCTCGTCGTCGCCGCGCTCGCCCTCTACCTGATCTTCAACGCGATCTTCGGCGCACCGGGCGCCAACGGGCTGGTCGATCTCGCCGGCTTGCGGGGCGACGCCATCTGGACGCTGCTCTACGCCAACAACTGGCACCTCATTTACGCCCATCAGTCCTACTTCGCACAGTTTTCGACGCCCTCCCCCCTCCAGCACACGTGGTCGCTGGCGATCGAGGAGCAGTTCTATCTGGTGTGGCCCCTGGTGCTTCTGCTCCTGCTGCGCGTGGCCCGTGGCGCCTGGCGGCGAACGGGAATGATCATCACGGTCGCGCTCGGGGTGCTCTCCTCGGTCCTGATGGCGGTGCTCTTCAACCCAGGCGTCGACCCCTCGAGGATCTACTACGGCACCGACACCCGTCTCTTCGATCTGATGGCCGGGGCCACGCTCGCCTTCGTGGCCGCTTCCCGACCGCAGCCCAACCGGCGGTCCCGTCGCACGCTGCATTCGGTCGGACCGCTGGCGGCCGTCGCTCTCGCCGTGTTCTGGGTGACCTCGGGGACACCGGGGGGACTGCCGAGGAACTTCATGTTCGAGGGTGGCTTTCTTCTCTGTGCGGGTCTGGCCGCCCTCGTCGTGGCGGATGCCCGACTCGTCCAACCGGGCCGCTTCGCCCGCCTGCTGGCCGCCCGACCATTGCATTTCTTGGGAACGATCTCCTACGGCATCTACCTGTGGCACTGGCCGGTGATCGTGTACCTCACGGCGCAGAGAACCGGTCTCTCACAATGGCCGCTCGACCTCTTGCGGGTCGCGGTCACGCTGGCCCTCTCGACCGCCAGCTACTACCTGGTGGAGCGTCCCGTCCGCATGGCCCGCCTGCACGGCTGGGTGCGCTGGTCGGTCGGACCCGTGGCCGGTGTCGCGACGGCCGTCTTGATCGTGGTGGCCACCTTCCCGGCCGTTGCCGACCCGTCCACTGTCGCCAGTACGTCGCATCTCGCCGCACCGACCGGCCAAAGCGGCACCGCCGAGCGTGCCCGGTGCCGGTGGGTATCAGGGCCAGGTCCCGATCCATCTCACCACCGCCCCGACTGCGGCCGATCCGCTGCGCGTCATGATCCTGGGCGATTCGGTGATGCACGACGCCTCGTACGGGATCACCGCAGCCCTCGGCGCGACCGGCGAGGCCACGGTCGCCATTCGCACCATTGATGGTTTCGGGCTGACCACGTCGACCAACTGGCCCACCTCCGTTCCCAATCTCATCCACCAAACCCAGGCGCAGATCATCGTGGCCTCCTGGAGCTGGGACCAGTTCGGATCGACCAAGCCCAACGCCCTCCGCCAACCGGCCCAGTACACGCAACTCCTCCGCCGGGCCGTTGCCACGATGCTGACGCCGGGCAACGGGGTGGAGGGCGTGATGCTTCACCCAGTTCCCCGAATCGGGGAACATCGCCGCCGACCGCCAACCGGCTACCAAGCTAACCACCGGCCTACAGACAAGGAGCGCCGGGCCGGCGTCATCGCCTGGAACAACATCACGAAGAAGATGACGACGTACTTCCCGGGGCGGGTGATGTACCTGCCTATCGCCAGTTCACTGATGCTCGACGGCGATCGTTTCTCGGCGTGGCTGCCTCCCGAAGGTGACCCCGGGGCACCGAAGGACCAGTGGATCCGCGTCCGCAAGCTCGACAACGTGCACCTCTGCCCCGAGGGCAGCGCGCGCTACGCCAACGCGCTGCTGACCGACATGACCGACGTGTTCAAGCTGGCACCCGCCCGGCGCGACTGGGCCCAAGGGTCATGGGTGCTCGACCCCGACTTCAACGATCCGCCGGGCGCCTGCCCCGACGACCACCCGCCCGGATAACCGCCGGACACTTCCCCAGGGACAGTGCGTGATCACGAACGGCTGCGGATGACGGCCGGGACCGGGCAGACTGGCGCCGTGAGCGAGGCAGTCACCTTTCAACTCGATGGCCACGTGGCCACCATCACCTACAACCGACCCGATGCGCTCAACGCCATCAATTCGGAGATGCGGCGTGACCTGAACGCGGCCTTCGCCCGCTTCCGCGACGACGAGGACGCCTGGGTCGCCATCGTGACGGGTGCGGGACGAGCATTCTGTGCCGGCGGCGATCTCCGTGACGGAGCGGGAGCGGTTGGTGAGTTCGCAGGCACCTTCTGGGAGAAGCCGACCATGAATTCGTTCGAGAGTGGTTGGGAGGTGTTCAAGCCGGTCATCGCCGCGGTGAACGGCTACTGCCTCGGGTACGGGCTCACCCTTGCCACCTGGTGCGACTTCGTCCTCGCCAGTGACCGGGCCGAGTTCGGGCTGCCCGAGGTGAACCTCGGAGTCCCCGCCGTCGTGGCCTCCATACGTCTGCCCCAGCGCCTCAATTGGGCCGATGCCATGGAGCTGCTGCTCACCGGGGAGCGCATCGACGCCGAGCGTGCCCACGCGATGGGCCTGGTCTGGAAGGTCGTCCCTCACGAGACCCTGCTCGACGAGGCCCGTGCCCTGGCCGCCCGCCTGTTGGAGGGTGCGCCCTTGGCCCAGCGCGTGATGAAGGAGATGGCGATGCGGACACGCCATATGCCGATGCTCGAGGCCATCCGATTCGGTGAGACCATGCGCCTCGTCGCCGGGAGGACTCGAGATGCCGCCGAAGGCGCTCGGGCCTCGGCGGAGCGGCGCTCGCCGCGCTGGACCGGCAGCTGAAAAGCCGCACTCCGGCCCGGCCCGGCCTGGTCGGTCGACGCGGGCATCGCCCGACGGCTCCCGTCCTAAGCTTCTTCGCCGTGATAGAGACACGTGTGGAAAGCGACAGCATGGGGGAGATCGACGTTCCCTCCGACCGGTACTGGGGCGCTCAGACGCAGCGCTCGCTGCACCATTTCGACATCGGCACCGAGACGATGCCCAAGTCCCTGATCCGGGCCTTCGGCATCCTCAAGGGTTCCTCCGCCAAGGTGAACCGGGCCATCGGCAAATTGGCCGACGACAAGGCCGCCCTGATCGAGCAGGCGGCGGGCGAGGTGGCCAAGGGTGCCCTCGACGACCAGTTCCCGCTGCGCATCTGGCAGACGGGCAGCGGCACCCAGACCAACATGAACGCCAACGAGGTCATCTCGAACCGGGCCATCGAGTTGGCGGGCGGGGTGATGGGCTCCAAGAAGCCGATCCACCCCAACGACGACGTGAACATGTCGCAGTCGTCGAACGACACCTTTCCGACCGCCATGCACATCGCGGCGGCCGAGGAGATCGTGCACCGCCTGCTCCCCTCGGTCACCGAGCTGCGCAACGCATTGCACGAGAAGGAGGTTGCCTACGCCGACGTGACGAAGATCGGGCGGACCCACCTCATGGACGCCGTGCCCCTCACGCTCGGCCAGGAGTTCTCCGGTTACGTGGCGCAGCTCAGCGCGGACATCGAACGGGTCGAGTTGACGCTGCCCGGCCTCTACGAGCTGGCCCTGGGCGGCAGTGCCGTGGGAACCGGGCTCAACACCCACCCCGAGTTCGCCGACCGGGTGGCCCAGGCCATCGCCGAGGCCACTGCCCTGCCCTTCGTCTCGGCACCGAACAAGTTCGCCGCCCTGGCCGCACACGACGCCCTGCTCTTCACCCACGGTGCCCTGCGCACGCTGGCCGCGTCACTCATGAAGATCGCCGACGACCTGCGCTGGCTCGGCTCGGGTCCGCGCAGTGGCCTGGGCGAGTTGCGGCTGCCCGAGAACGAGCCGGGATCGTCCATCATGCCGGGCAAGGTCAACCCCACCCAGAGCGAGGCTCTGATCATGGTGGGCATCCAGGTCATTGCGAACGACGTCGCCGTGACGACCGCCGGCAGCCGGGGCAATCTCGAACTGAACGTGTGCAAGCCGGTCATCGCCTACAACGTCATGCAGTCGATCGCCCTCATGACCGACGCCAGCCGGGCCTTCCGCGAGTTCTGCGTCGAGGGCCTTCAGCCCGACTACGAGCAGATCGACCGGCACCTGCGCAACTCGCTCATGCTGGTCACCGCCCTCAACCCGATCATCGGTTACGACAACGCGGCGAAGGTGGCCAAGAAGGCGCACAAGGAACGGACGACGCTGCGCGAGGCCGCCCTCGAGCTCGGCCTGCTCACGGGCCAGCAGTTCGACGAGGCCGTGCGCCCCGAGGAAATGACCCACCCGTGAGCGAGCCACGCCTCACCCACGACGACGTCGACCAGGCCCTGGCCGATCAGCACATCGGATGGACCCGGGAGGACGACGAGCTCAGGACCACGGTCAAGCTGCACGACTTCGCGGCCGCCCTCCAGTTCGTCAACGCCGTGGGCGCGGCGGCCGAGGCCGCCAACCATCACCCCGACATCGACATCCGGTGGAACACGGTGCACCTGACGCTGAGCACCCACGACTCGGGGGGCCTGACCCTGCTCGACCTGGCCCTGGCCTCGGCCATCGACCGCCTCCGGCCCGACGTCCGGGAGGACGACGACAGTTAGGAGGCCGAGACTGGCTCCAGCAGTGCGGCCCGCAGTCTCGCCACGACGTCGGGACCGACACCGATGCTGGCCACGTAGCGGTCGACCGAGCCGTAGTGCTCGTGGAGATACGAGAGGAGTGTGTGCATCTTGGCCGGCTCGGCCGAGAACACCCCCTCGATGCTGTTGAGCAGGTCCGCGCTGTCGGGGTACTTGCGGATGATCTTCTCCTTCAGCCCGCCCATGGCCTCCTGGCTGAGTGCGTAGTCGGCCACCACCGTTTCCTCGGGTACACCGACCAGCGAGAGCACGATGGCCGACAGGAGACCAGTCCGGTCCTTGCCCGCCGTGCAGTGGAACACCGCCGGCAGGGCGTCGGGGCCCGACAGCACCTCCAAGGCCTGAGCGATCTCGGCGCCGGCGGTGTCCAGTATTTCGAGGTACTGCCCTTCGAGCAGGTCGGGCCGGCGGTCGAACTCCTCGGGGTCGGGGATCGACTCGATGAAGGGGATGTGGTGGTACTCGACCGGGTGGGCGTCCACGTCGAACTGCCCCCGTTCCAGCTCGTAGTGGGCTCGCAGGTCGACGACGGTGCGGATGCCCAGGTCCCGCAGCACGGTGTAGTCACCCACGGTCAGCTCGCCCAGGCCGTCGGCCCGGAAGAGCGTGCGCCAGCGGGTGGTCGACGCGCCCGAGTCGACCACGTAACCGCCGAGGTCGCGGAAATTCACCGCGCCATCGAGGAGGATCCGGCGTTCGAAGGTGTCAGTCACGAGGCAGAGTCAATCAGGAGACCGGAGTGTCCCACATGGGAAACCAACGGCTCAGGTCTTGTTCTACCGGAAGGTCCGCCCCGACCATGCTCCGGATGCGGAGCTCGAGTTCGGTGTCGCGCCGCTCCTTGGCCGCGTCCACCGGCGCAAAGGGGTAGAAGGTGCCCCGCTTGAACAGGTAGACCAGCCTGAAGGCCTTGGCGTCGGTTCCCGCATCGGGACCGGGCACGAAGCCGAACACCGAGGCCAGGAGCTGGGGTCCCCAGCCGTTGTCCTGGAGCGTCGAGTTGGCCATGTGCACCTTGGTCACCAGCTCGTCGAGCTCGGGGTCGTCGAGCAGCAGCCAGCCGTAGTCGAACGAGTCGAGAGCCGAGCCGAAGCCGTCGCCCACCAGATCGGCCACCTCCTTCTGGGCGTCCGCCGCCGCCTGGCCGGGCGGCGGCTTCCAGCAGACGCCGGCATGCCCCGACGACACCAGGCCACCCGCGCTCTGCAGGGTCAGGGCGGCGGTGGGCAGGGAGAACAGCGCATCCAGGTTGGCCCGCACGGGCTTGGACCGGCCCAGAATGGTGTCGAGGAGCCCCACAACCGTGCCGAGCGAGTCCGGTTCAGCTGGTCTGGCCGAGCTGGTGCTCGAGCGACTCCAGCTGGGCCAAACGGCGCTCCAGGGTGGGGTGGGTGCGGAAGAGGTTGCCGAAGGAGAACCCGCCGCCGGCACCCTGGTCGCCGCCGGTCGCCACCGCCGGCGTGAAGAAGAAAGCGTTGAACGGCTCGGCCGCCCGCAGGTCCTTGGTCGGGATGCGCCCCATTTCGCCGGTGATCTTCACCAGGGCCGAGGCCAGCAGCGAGGGACGCCCGATGAGCAATGCACCGGCGCGGTCGGCCGCCAGCTCCCGGTAGCGCGAGAGGGCCATGGTCAGGAGGAACGACACGAAGTACACGACGATCGACACCAGCATCACGATCAGCTCGATGAAGAATGCGTTCTGCCCGTTCTGGTCGTTGCCCCGTCCGCCCCCGCCGAAGAGCTCCGAGTAGAACAGGACGCGGGTCAGGAGGCCGGCGATCATCCCGAGGCCGCTGGCGATGGTCATGACCGCAACGTCGCGGTGGGCCACGTGGGAGAGCTCGTGCGCGAGCACGGCCTCGACCTCGGGCTCCTCCAGGCGACGTAGCAAGCCCGAGGTCACGCACACCACGGACGTCTTGGGGCTGCGCCCGGTGGCGAAGGCGTTGGGCACGTCGGTCTGGGCGATGGCCACCCGGGGCTTGGGCATGTCGGCCAGCGCGCAGAGGCGGTCGACCACGCCGTGCAGCTCCGGCGCCTGCTCGGGTGTCACCTCCTTGGCGTGCATGGCGTACATGGCGATCTTGTCGCTGAACCAGTACTGGCAGAAGATCAGCACGACCGCGATGACCAGGACCAGGGCGTAGGACAGGCCGACGGCGATGAGGATGGCGACCACGGCCCCGTACAGCACGACCAGGAAGAACCCGGTCATGAGCATCCGGTAGGTCAGGCCCCGGTCCGGCTTGATGTTGTGGGCGATGGCCATCAGACTCCTTCGCTGGCGCCGGCGCCGGAGGTACCGGCCTCGGTCGGTTCGGCCCCGGCAGCCCCCGCCGTCGGCAGCGCCGCCGTCTCGCCGCCACCGCCCGACGAGCCCGTGCCGATCTCGGCCTTGAGCGCCGCCAGCTCGTTGTCCACCTGGCTGGAGGACGAGACCTTGTCGAGCTCCTTCTGGATGTCGTCCACCGGCGTTGTCAGGTCGTCGAGCGCACCGGAGGCCAGCAGCTCGTCGATGGCGCCCGCCCGCGCCTGCATGGAGGCGATCTTGTCCTGCGCCCGCTGCATGGTGGCACCGGCCGACTTGTTGGAATCGGAAATGCCCGAGATGGCCTCGCCCACCTTCGTCTGGGCCTCGGCCGCGGTGTACGAGGCCTTCATCGTCTCCTTCTGCGTGCGGAACCGCTCCACGCGCACCTGGAGTTCCTGGGACGTCTGGACGAGTTTCTGCTCCTGCTCGACGATCTGGTCGTGCTGGGTCTTGAGCTCGGTCAGCTGCTCGCCCAGGGCGGCGCGCCGGGACAGCGCCTCGCGGGCCAGATCCTCGTTGCCCTGCGACAGGGCCGCCTTGGCCTGACCTTGCAGCTTGTCGGCCTGCTTTTGCAGCCCCTGGGCCTGTAGCTCGATCCGCTTCCGGGCCGTGGCCACGTCAGCCACGCCCCGGCGCACCTTGGTCAGCTGCTCGATCTGCTTCTCGTAGGAGAGGTCGAGCGTCTCGCGCGGATCCTCCATCTTGTCCAGGGCCTTGTTGGCCTTGGACCGGAAGATGTCCGCGATCCGGCTGAAGGTACCTGCCATGGCTCACGAGCATAAAGCCCAGCGGGCGAGGGGTGGCACCGGGCACCCTCGGCCCCACGTGTGCCCACTGGCGGGCAGGCGGCCCGGACGCCCGGAGGGGTGCCCCGCCGCCAGTAGTCTCGGCTCGTGCCCGAGCGTCTCTGCCTGCTCAGCGTCCACGCGCATCCCGACGACGAGGCGTCCAAAGGCGCTCCCACGGTGGCCAGGTACCACGCCGATGGCGTCCACACCGTCCTGGTCTGCTGCACGGGGGGTGAGGAGGGCGACATCCTGAACCCCGCCATGGACACGCCCGAGGTGCGGGCCGACATCGGCAACGTCCGCATGGCCGAACTCAAGGCCTCGACCGAGATCATCGGCTACGACGACACCGTTCTCCTGGGCTACCGGGACTCGGGCATGCCCGACTCGGAGGCCAACAAGAACCCGGCATCGTTCGCTCAGGCACCGCTCGACGAAGCCGTCGGTCGCCTGGTGGCGGTCATCCGGCGCGAGCGGCCCCAGGTCGTGATCACCTACGGCGACAACCAGACCGAGTACCCGCATCCGGACCATCTCCGTGTCCACGAGATTTCCGTTTTGGCTTTCGACCTCGCCGGTGATCCGGACCGCTTCTCGGAGGCCGGACCTCCCTTCGCCCCGGCCAAGCTCTACTACTCGGTCTGGTCCGGGGAACGCTTCCGGGCCATGCACGACAAGTACGCCGAGCTCGGTCTCAAGTCGCCCTTCGACGACAAGTGGTTGGCCCGCATGACCAAGACCGAGCCCTACACCACCACGATCGACGTGAGAGGGTTCACGCAGGTGCGGGGCGACGCGCTCAAGGCGCACGCCACCCAGGTCGACCCCACGTCGCCGTTCTGGTTCGGGTTGCCCCCCGAGGTCCTGCGCGACATCCACCCTGTCGACGAGTACCGACTGGCCCAGAGCCGGGTCGGATCGGTCGACGTGACCGAGGACGACCTTTTCGCCGGGGTGCGCCCCGCCTGACCCGGCGGACCGCCCGCTCGGCGTCCCGGTGGGCAGGTCGGGTCACACGGTGGGGCCGAGGAAGCTCCAGTGGATGATGCCTGCGCTCTGGAGCAGCACGATGGCCACCGCGCTGGCCAGCACGCCCAGGAGCACGAAGGCCACCACCGCCTTCCACGACGCGAGCCGGCGGGCCCCCCGAGACGGGGCTCGGGCGCCGGGAGGGTCCCCGGTGTTCGACTCCACGGGTCTCTTCGCCCGGATCGGGTTCTTCGCCCGAACCGGCGTCGCGGCGGCCCTGGCCTGAGCCGGCTGCTCGGTCAGCTGGCGCAGCAGGGCGGCCAGGTCCGCTGCCGACCAGTCCGGGATGAGCAGCGGCGTCGTCGCGTCGCCTCTCTGCAGGGTGAGCAGGATGTCGTCCTCCCGCTCCTCGATCTCCCATTGCGAGACGCTGTCCCAGGTGAGCCGGGCATCAGGCCGTTCGGTGCGGCGGAAGTCGATGCCTCCGGTCGAGAGCACGATCTCGAACACTTCGGGCTCCGGCGCACCTTGCCGCGTGATGAGCGGCGTGACGAGCGACACCCCCCTGATCGTGGTGGGCGTCGTCGTGGTCACCGCTCAACCGCCCGCCCGGGCCAGCTCGCGCAGCGGCCGGTAACCGACGAGGATGCCCCCGACCTCGTCGATGGCCTGACGGACCCACTGCTCGTCACAGATCATTCGGTGGTCGTCCACCCGGGACTGCCAGTCGTCGGTGGCCAGCGAGCGCAGCTCCGCGCTGTCGACGGCCGGGTGCAAGAAGAGCTCGGTCACTCCCGGTCGCAGGGTGCGCAGATCCTTCTCGAACACCTGGCGTGAGCCCACGCCGGTCACGTGGCGCAGGTGGTCGGTGAAGACCGCGCCCTCTCCGGCGGCGACCTGGCGGGCGGGGAAGCCGGCGTAGCGCTCCGTGCCGCGGCTCAGCATGCGGAGGGGCAGGCTGAACTCGAGGGCCAGCTCGAGATAGACGTCGAAGAACTCGGGTCGCAGCTGCAGCGTTCCCATGTGGGCGTCGAGGTGGCTGACGTCGAAGCCCCAGAGGATCGCCCGCTCGATCTGCGCCCGGCACTCGCGGCGGACCTCGTCGAGGTCGGCGTGGTCCCACACGTCCTCGACCGTACGCGGGAAGCCGCCGTCGCCGCCGAGCAGCGAGGGCGCGTGGGTGATGGGACCCCAGCGGTAGAGCGGGTACTCCGCGTTGACCGTGAGGTGGACGCCGATGTCCTCGCCCCGGTAGCGGCTGCTCGCCTCGCGGGCCCAGGGGCAGGGCACCATCAGGGTGGCGCTCGTCACCGTGCCGGTGGCCAGGCATTCGTAAACCCCGACGTTGGCCGAGTGGCAGGAGCCGAGGTCGTCGGCATTGATGATGACGAGCTTGGCATCAGCCCCGTAGCCGAGGCGCTGGGCCAGGTTCGGCTCAGCCATCGCTTCTCCCTCCGGACACGTCGTCGTCCTGCGCCGCCGCCTCCGCCGCGATCTCCATTTGGAACTCCGCCATCTTGCTCGCCAGATCCTCATCGGCGACCGAAAGGATGCGTACGGCCAACAACCCCGCGTTGCGCCCCCCGTTCACCGCCACGGTGGCCACGGGCACCCCCTTGGGCATCTGCACGATGGAGAGCAGGCTGTCGAGGCCGTCGAGCTGAGTGAGGGCGACCGGCACGCCGATGACCGGCAGCGTGGTCACCGAGGCCAGCATCCCGGGCAGGTGGGCCGCGCCGCCCGCACCGGCGATGATGACCCGCAGGCCGCGCCCCGCCGCCTCGTGGCCAAAGGCGATCATGCGGTCGGGGGTCCGGTGGGCCGAGACGACGCGCACCTCGTGGGGCACTCCGAAGCGCTCGAGGAGGTCGACCGCGCCCTGCATCACCGGCAGGTCCGACGAGCTCCCCATGACCACGGCCACGAGCGGCGTCGAGGGGGTCATGGGCTGACCAGCGCGGGGAGTGCCAGGTCTTTGGGCACCGGCGTGCCCAGTGCCCGAGCGGCCGACCAAGCCCGAGGCCGGACTTCGTCGTCTGGTCCTCCGCACACCGTCACGTGCCCCAGTTTGCGTCCCGGCCTCGGACTCTTGCCATACAGATGGACATGGGCGCCGGCCACGCCCAGGCCCTGGGGGAGAAGTACCGCCGGATCCTCGCCCCCGGCGCCGCCGAACAGGTTGACGCTGGCCACCTCGGGGTGGGCCAGCGCGGTCGACCCCAGGGGGAGGTCGAGCACCGCCCGCAGGTGGTTCTCGAACTGGGAGGTGACCGATCCCTCGATCGTCCAGTGGCCCGAGTTGTGGGGCCGCGTCGCCACCTCGTTGACCAGGAGCCGGCCCCCCGACCAGAAGAGCTCCACTGCCATCACTCCGACTGCGCCGGCGATGTCGGCCACCCGCCGGCCCAGCACGGAAGCCTCGGCCAGCACGTCGGCGGGCAGGCGGCCCGGCACCAGGACCTCCCGGCACACGCCGTCGAGCTGCGCCGTCTCGACCGCCGGCCAGGCCACCGAGTCACCCGAGGGACGCCGAGCCACCATGACGGCGAGCTCCGCTTCGAGCGGGAGCAGCTCCTCGAGTACGGCGCGCCCGGCGATGCCGGTCAGCACGGCCTCGGCCTCCGCCTGATCGGACACGGGCCAGACGCCCTTGCCGTCGTAGCCGCCGCGGGCCGCTTTGACGACAAGTGGCCAGCCGTGGACGGCGCCGAAGTCGGCCACGGCAGCGGGCGCCCCCGCCGAGGCCGGGTCGACGACGGCAAAGGCAGGGACCGGGACGCCGGCCCGGTCGAGCACGGTGCGCATGTGCGCCTTGTCGACCGCCATCTCGAGGGTCGCCGGACCGGGCCGGACGACCGCGCCCTCCTGGGCCACCGCCTCCACCAGGGTCAGGTCGACCTGCTCGTGATCGAAGGTCACGACCCGGCAGCGCGCCGCGAAGTCGCGTAGCTCCGCCGCGACCAGCGGGGACCCCAAGACGACCTCGGCCGCCACCTCGCAGGCGGCATCGTCGGGACGCTCGGCCAACACGGCCATGGACAGGCCGAGGGAGCTCGCAGCCTCACCTGCCATCCGTGCCAGCTGCCCCGCTCCCACGAACCCGACGTGATGCGCAGTCAGCTCGCTCGCTCCCGTGGGCCGATTCGCATAGACAGTGGGGCGGACACATATGCACACTAGGCGAGGAGCATCCTGACTATGGGCAAGCCCCTACGTATCGGCACCCTGATCGACGTCGACCAGCCGGTGCCAGAGGTCGTGACGCAGCTCCGGCGTCTTCACGAGGCTGGGTTTGATCACGCCTTCGCCGTCCAGATCTTCGGCCCCGACGCCCTCACGCTGCTGGCCGCCGCCGGGCCCCAGGTGCCGGGGATCGGCCTGGGCACCGGGGTGGTGCCGGTCTATCCCCGACACCCGATGATGCTGGCCCAGCAGGCCCTCACGGTGCAGGCGGCCACCGACAATCGTCTTCTCCTCGGCATCGGGCTCTCCCACCAGGTGGTGGTCGAAGGCGCCTGGGGCATGAGCTTCGCCAAGCCCGGTTCCTACATGCGCGAGTACCTGGCCTCGTTGATGCCGATGCTGCGGGGCGAGACCGTCAACAGCCAGGGGGAGCAAGTCACGACCAACGCGTTCCTGCCCATCACGGTGCCCGGCGCCACCGCCCCGCCCGTCCTGGTCGCCGCGCTCGGTCCGGCGATGTTGAAGCTGGCCGGCACGGTGGCCGACGGGACGGTGACGTGGATGACCGGAACCGAGACGATCGCCTCGCACGTCGTACCGACGATCCGTGCCGCGGCCGAGGAGGCGGACCGGCCCGAGCCCCGGATCGCCGTCTCCCTGCCCGTGTCGGTGACCCCGGACGTGGACGGGGCCAAGGAACGGATTCGCCAGGAGTTCTCCATCTACCCCGGGCTGCCCTCCTACAAGGCGATGCTGGACCGGGAGGGCGCGGCCGACGCCGCCGACATCGCATTCGTCGGTGACGAGGAGGCCGTGGCCGCCGCCATCACGAAGCTGGCGGACGCCGGTGCCACCGACTTCGTCGCCTCGGTGGTGGGGGACAGGGACGAGCGCGCCCGCGCCTTTTCGCTCCTGAGTGAGATCGTCCGGTCCTGACGACTCGGGACGATGCCGGGTCAGCGCTCGAGCCTGGTGAACTTGTATTCGTTCAGGTCGGGTTGCGAGTCGAACAGTGACAGCACCCCCTCGATGGTGCGCCGGGCCAGGGCGACGTCACCCTCGGGCCGGCTCATCAAGCGGACGAAGGCGGCCCGGCCGTCGATGACGAACGTGGGAACGCCGAAGACGGCCCATTCGGTGACCGCCTGCTCGTGGGCCAGGCGGATCGCTTCGATCGGCGTACCTGTGTGCACCTCGGCCAGCACCTTGTCGCCGGGGACACCGGCTCGATCGAGTGCGTCCGCCACGACCAGCTCGTCTCGCAGGTCGAGCCCCTGGTCATGGCGGGCGGCGAACAAGGCCCGGTGCGCGTCGAGGAAGAGCTCGGGGTACTGGTCCCGCACGACCACGCCGGCGGCCAGAGCGGTGAGGTCGTGGGCCTTGGCCGGGTCCTCCCAGACGGGCACACCGCCCTCGGGCACGTGGGTCTGGGTCAGCGAGAAGGGCAGGAAGGTCACGTCCCAGTCGGTGCCGTCGGCCAACGCGTCCATCAGGTGCTCGTGCGCGTTGCGGGCAAACGGACAGCGGTAGTCCCAGGTAACGGCGAAAGGCTTCATAGCCTCTTCAACACGACGTCGTTTCGGCTCATTCCCTTCTCCTTCTTGGGTCGGCCGCGCCGGGTGCGCTTGGTCCCCGGAGTGACGGCGTTGACGATCGGCCGCAACCCCAGTCCGAGCACCGAGCCGATGGCGGCGCCCCCGATGACATCGGTGGGGTGATGTGCCCGCAGGTGGACCCTGCTGGCGGCAACGGCGGTGGCGAATCCCACGTTGGTCGCCGTCTGCCGATCGGAGTCCGCCAGCACGAAGGCCGTGCAGAAGGCGGCCAGGGTGTGGCCGCTCGGGAAGCTGGTGCTCGTCGGTGTGCGCACCGTGGCGTCCAGATGGTCCTCCGGGCGCTCGCGGGCGACCGCCGCCTTCACGATTCGGCTGACGATGAGGGACGAGAACCCCGCGGTGGCCAGAGCGAAGACGGCCCGCCTGCGGTTCGGGCCGCGCCGGCGTGCCTTCAGTACGGCCAGCGCCACCCAGATCAAGCCGTAGTCGGCCAGATTGGAGACGACGGCCGCCGTGTTGTCGATCTGCGGATGGCCGCGCAGGGGCTCGAAGGCGGCGTCCACGGCGTCGTCGATGGCGCTCAGGTCGATCGTGCTCACCGAGGCCACGTCAGGCGGCGGCGAAGGCCGGGCACGAGGGCTTGAATGCGCAGTGGTTGCACAGTGGTCCCACCTGAGGGCGGAAGTCCTCGGCATCACAGGCCCGCGTGATGGCGGTCCAGACCGCTGCGGTCCGACGCCGCTGTCCGCGGATGGTCTGCTCGGTGGCGGCACTCGAGATGGCGACGGGCTCGCGCAGGTGCAGGAGCCTGACCTCTGAGGGAGGCTGCCCGAACGCGCTCTCGCAGAGCAGGGCGTAGGTCTGCACGCCGGTCAGGCTGCCTCGCTCGTAACGCTCTGACGGCGCCCGCCCGGTCTTGTAGTCGACGACGATCAGGCTGCCGTCGGGCGCCATGTCGAGGCGGTCGATCTTGCCGCGCAGGCACATGCCGTCGACGTGCATCTCGACTCCCAGCTCCACCCCGACGGCGCGTACCTCGTTCGGGTCCTCGAGGGTCAGATAGTTCTCGACGAGCGTCCGCGCGTCGGCCAGGAACGACTCGGCCTCCTCGGACCCGAGCCCGAGTTGCGCGAATTCCTCGTCGTCCTGGAACTCGACCCACGCCCGCTCCAGCTCGCTCGCCGCGACCGCCGCGGAACGGGCGCCGGCCGGATGGTTCCAGATCAGCCCCTCCAGCGCCGAGTGGACGAGCGTGCCCTTCACTGCGGCGGGCGACGGCGGCTCGGGCAGCCGCTCGATCTGGGAGAAGCGGAAGGCCATCGGGCAGTTGGTGAACGCGGTGACCTTCGATGGCGTCAGGGTGCGTGGCAGTTCGAGCGCCATGTCGGTTCAGCCTACGGCCGTCTCCACGGCCGGAGGCACATGCTCCTGGTAGAACTGGACCCGCATGGCACCCCGGGATCGTGGCTGACCTCCGCCGAACCGCAAAGTGGGCCGGATTGCAGCCCGGAGACCCGGTCCGGGTCGAGGGCACCCGCTTGCGCGGGGCGGCGTGGCAGTTCGTGGCCCATGTGACCAACGGGGAGACCGGCGAGCAATGGGTCGAGGTGGTCGGAGGCCGTGCGGGTGACCGGGCGGTCCGCTCGTTCCGACCGGACCAGCTCTATGCCGTCGCGGCTCGGCCCGGCCGGGACCCCTCGTTGGCCGACGCGCCGGGCCTTCCCCTGGACTGAGCTCTTGGGCCGATGCCACCGTCCGTGATCCCCACGCTCACCACCGACCGCCTCGTCCTGCGCCCGTTCACCGACGCTGACCTCGAGCCGCTGATCCCCCTGCACGCTGAGGAGTCCTTCTGGTGGTACCCGCTACGGCGGGGCATGACGGCCGAGGAGAGCGCAACGTTCCTCGAGCGGGTGATCTCTCGCTACGACGACGACGGGTTCGGCCTCGAGGCGGTGATCGAGCGCTCTACCGGCAACCTCATGGGGTGGGCCGGCCTGGCCGTCCCGCACTTCTTGCCCGAAGTGCTCCCGTCGGTCGAGGTGGGCTGGCGCCTCGGCTCGGCTGCCCGTGGCCGCGGGCTGGCCACCGAGGCCGGCGCGGCCGCCGTGCGCTACGGCTTCACCGACGGTGGGCTGAATCGGATCGTCAGTATCTACGAGCCCGAGAACGTGGCTTCGGGCAAGGTCATGGAGCATCTGGGTTTCACACGCTTCTTGACCACGCGCGGGCCGGACGGCGAGCTGCTCGACGTCACCGAGCTCACCCGTGAGCGATGGGAGGCGCTGGGCGCACATGGGTGACCTGGCGCTCCAGACGTCGGTCGAGCCGGCGGGCGAGGGGCGTTACCGGGCGATGGTGGACCAGGACTGGGAGATCTGGGGCCCGTGCGGCGGCTACGTGGCTGCCATCGCGCTGCGGGCCGCTGGGGCCGAAAGCCCGTTTGCCCGTCCTGCCAGCTTCTTCTGTCACTACCTCTCGGTGGCCGCGTTCGCGCCGGTGGACCTCGTCGTCACCCCCCTGCGTTCCGGGCGCACGGTGCTGGCGCAGCGAGTCGAAATGACCCAGGACGGCCGGCCCGTGCTCGACGCCATGGTGTGGTCGGTCGGGCAGGTCGAGGGGCTCGAGCACGTCGACGTCGCGCCGCCGGCGGTGAGTGGTCCGGCGGACACGCCGCCTTGGACGCACCGCCGGCACGACGGCGACGCGGCGGAGGGCAGGGACGACGACCGGCCGCCCTTTGCGTTCTGGGACAACTTCGAACAACGACCGGTTGACTGGACGGCGACGTGGCCGCCGCCCGGACCGCTGCCACCCACCTGGCGCACCTGGGTTCGCTACAAGCACGGCGACCCTGGAAAAGAGGACGCCTGGGTACGCGCCGCCCGCCATCTCGTCGTGCTCGACGTCGGGAGCTGGCCCGCGGGCTCGCGGCCGCACGCCCATGCCGACCCGCCGTTCATCGCGCCCAGCCTCGATCTCTACGCCGCCTTCCAGGATCCGACGAGCAAATCAGAGTGGCTCCTCATCGACGCCCACTCCCCGGTGGCCCAGGCGGGACTGCTCTCCTGGACGGGGCGGGTCTGGTCGGAGGAGCGCACATTGTTGGCCGGCGGGGGCGGGCAGGCGATCTTCCGCCACACCTGACGCCGGGGCGCCGCTGGGGCACTCTCAGGCGGTGTAGCCGTCCATCCGGGCCAGGATGCGCAGCATGACCTCGTCCGCTCCCGCACCGATGGAATCGAGGCGGGTGTCTCGGAAGTAGCGCGACGTCCAGTTTTCGTCCATGTAACCCATGCCGCCGTGGAACTGCACCGCCACGTCGGCCACTTCGCGCTGCAGTCGCGAGCCGAGCAGCTTGCCTATGGTGGCGAAGCGTGTCGCATCCTCTCCGCGCACGACGGCATCGGCGGTGGTGCGCGCGTAGTGCTTGAGCACGTCGTGGCGGGCCGAGAGTTCGGCCAGCACGAACTGCAGGTGCTGGTTGGCGAGCAAGGGTGCCCCGAAGGCCCGGCGTTCTCGCAGGTACGACTTGGTGCGCTCGAGGGCCAGCGCAATGGAGCCGACCTGCTTGTAGAAGGTGATGAGCCGCTCGGCCTGGAACTGCACCATTTGCTGTTGGAAGCCCCGGCCGACCTCTCCGATCGTGTTGGCCACCGGTACGCGGACGTCGGTGAAGGACAATTCCGCCGTGTCGCTCGACCACATGCCGAGTTTCTCCAGCTTGCGCGACACGGCGACGCCGTCGAGTGTCGTCGGCACCACGATGAGCGACATGCCCTGATACCCGGGATCGTCGGACGTGCGGGCCAACAGGCAGAGCCAGTCCGCCTGGGTGCCGTTCGTGATGTAGAGCTTCGAGCCGTTGATGACCCATTCGTCGCCGTCGCGCACGGCCCGGGTGCGGATGCCGGCCACGTCGCTGCCGGCGTCGGGCTCGGTCACTGCGATGGACGTCACGACCTCGCCACGGATGGCCGGCGCAAGGTAGGCCTCCTTGAGCTCGGGCGAGCCGTACCGGGCCAGGGCCGGGGTGGCCATCGACATCTGCACGGCCATGGCCATTGGGACTCCGCCGCAGCTGATCCGTCCCATCTCCTCGCCGGCGATCAAGGAGTACGTGTGGTCGGCGCCCATACCGCCGTACGCCTCGTCGTACTCGAGGCCGAAGAGGCCGACCGACGCCAGTTTGGGGAAGAGCTCGTGGGCCGGGAACGTGCGGGCCGCCTCCCACTCGTCGACGTGCGGCTCGATCTCATGGTCGAACAGGTCCCGCAGTGTCTTGCGGAAGAGCTGGTGCTCGTCGGTCTCGATCACCGACCGAACGCTATCCGCGAATTTTCGTTCACTGGGGAGCGGCGCACGTACACTGCGCAACCGTGACGGAGGCGTTGGTCGATGTGCAGCACGGCGACGGCATCCGGACCCTGACGCTGGACTCGCCCGCGAATCGCAATGCCCTCTCGATTCGCCTTCTCGAGCAGCTGGCCCAGGCGTTGCGTGACGCAACCGCAGACGCTGACGTGCGCGCCGTGGTGCTGACCGGGGCGGGCACGGTGTTCTGTTCGGGCGCCGACCTGTCCGAGCGGGGTTCGGGTGCACCCAACCGCATGCCCGAGATCCTCACCACCATGGTGGACAGCCCGGTGCCGGTACTGGTGCGGGTCAACGGGCACACGCGTGCTGGCGGGCTCGGGCTGATCGCCGCGGCGGACATCGCCGTGGCGACGGAGGCGGCGACCTTCGCCTTCTCCGAGGTACGCGTCGGTGTGGCGCCGGCGATGATCTTGGTGCCGGCCCTGCGCGTCATGGACCGGCGCTTCCTGACCCGGATGGTGCTGACCGGCGAGCGCTTCGATGCGGGCCAGGCGGCAGCCGCCGGTTTGCTCTCGGCCGTGGTCGAGGATGACGCCGCGCTGGACGCCTGGGTGGACGGGCAGACCGACGCCCTGCGCCGATCGGCACCCGGCGCTGTCCGGGCCACCAAGGAGTTGCTTCGTGCGCTGCCGGCGCAAAACTGGTCCGACGGCCTCGAGTCCGCCGCATCCACCTCGGCCGACCTCTTCGCCGGACAAGAAGCGACCGAGGGCATGGCGGCCTTCCTCGAGAAGCGCCGTCCCGCGTGGGACACCACGCCGTGAGCACGGCCATCCGGACGCGGCTCTCCGTTACGAGCGAGGAGTTCCAGGCCAACGCGCGCGACATGGCGGCGCGGGCTCACGAGGTGCGGGCCCTGCACGACGATGTGCTGGCCGGCGGCGGAACGCAGTACGTCGAGCGCCACCGGGCCCGAGGCAAGCTGATGGTACGCGAGCGCGTCGAGGCGCTCGTCGACCCGGGCACACCCGTGCTCGAGCTCTGCCCGCTGGCCGGGCTGCACACCGGAGATCCCGTGGGTGGCGGGGTCGTGGTGGCGCTGATCGAGATCGCCCGGACCCAGTGCCTCGTCATCGCCAACGACCCGACCGTGCGGGGCGGGACGACCAGCCCCACCACCATCCGCAAGCTGCTGCGCGCCATGGACGTGGCCGAGGAGAACCGCCTCCCGCTGGTGCTGCTGGTCGAATCGGGAGGGGCCGATCTGCCCCGCCAGGCCGACGTCTTCGTCCCCGGGGGCGAGCAGTTCCGGCGGCTCACCCAGCTCTCGGCTCAGGGGATCCCGACCGTGTGCGTGGTGTTGGGATCGTCGACCGCCGGCGGGGCCTACCTGCCCGGGATGAGCGATTACACGGTCATGGTCGAGGACCGGGCTCGCGTCTTTCTCGGCGGACCGCCGCTGGTGAAGATGGCCATCGGCGAGGAGGCTGATGAGGAGGAGTTGGGCGGGGCTCGCATGCACGCGCGCGTCTCGGGGTTGTGCGACTACCTGGCCCGGGACGAGGCCGACGCGCTGCGGATCGCCCGGGGCATTGTCTCCCACCTGCATTGGCGGCGCGAAGGTCCTGGTCCACTCGGACAGGTGGACGAGCCGCTGTACCCCCCGGAGGAATTGCTCGGCATTGCGTCGCTGGACGTGCGGATCCCCTTCGACGTGCGCGAGATCCTGGCCCGTGTGGTCGACGGGTCCCGATTCGAGGAGTTCAAGGAGTCCTACGGCCCCCAGCTCGTGTGCGGCTGGGCCTCCATCGGCGGCTACCCGATCGGCGTCTTGGCCAACAACGGGATCCTCTTCTCACCCGAGGCGCAGAAGGGGGCCCAATTCATCGCCCTCTGCAATCGCACGGACACGCCGATCCTGTTCGTGCAGAACATCACCGGCTTCATGGTGGGGACGCGCTACGAGCAGGGCGGCATCATCAAGGACGGGGCCAAACTGATCAACGCCGTCTCGAACTCGACGGTGCCCCATCTCACCCTGATGGTCGGCGCCAGCTACGGGGCGGGGAACTACGCCATGGCTGGACGCGCCTACGACCCCCGCTTCATCTTCACCTGGCCGAACCACCGCATCGCCGTCATGGGTCCCAAGCAGCTGGCCGGGGTGCTCTCGATCGTGCGGCGCAACGCGGCCGAGGCGGCGGGCCGGCCCTTCGACGAGGCGGCCGACGAGGAACTGCGTGCGGCCACCGAGCAGCAGATCGAAGAGGAGTCGACCGCGCAGTACGCCACCGGGCGGCTGTGGGACGACGGCATCATCGACCCGCGGCACACCCGGACCGTGTTGGCGATCGCCTTGACCGCCGTGCACTCGGCGCCCGTGCGCGGCACCGCCGTCTTCGGGGTGGTGCGTCACTGATGGCAGGTCTACGCCGCATCCTCGTGGCCAACCGGGGCGAGATCGCCCGCCGCCTCATCCGGGGCGCGCACGACGCCGGAACGGAGGCGATCGCCGTCTACGCCCAGGACGACGTGTCGAGCCCGCACGTGGGCGAGGCCGACGCCGCCGTTCTCTTGCCGGGAGCTTCCCTGGCCGAGACCTACCTGAACCCGGTGGGGCTCACGGCGGCGGCTGTGGCCTCGGGGTGCGATGCCCTGCATCCGGGCTACGGCTTCCTGTCCGAGGACCCGTCCCTGCCCGAGGCCTGCGCGGCGGCGGGACTCGTCTGGGTCGGTCCACCGGTCGAGGCCATGCGGGTGATGGGCCACAAGGCGCGGGCCAAGGAGCTGGTCGCCGCGGCGGGGGTGCCCGTGCTGCCGAGCGCACCCGTCGAACCCGGGGCCAGCGGCGAGGCCCTTGCCGCGGCCGCGGCCACTGTCGGCTTCCCTCTCCTCGTGAAGGCTTCGGCCGGCGGGGGCGGGCGCGGCATGCGCCTGGTCGAACAGGCCGCGGACCTGGCCGAGGCGGTGGCGGCGGCCCAGCGGGAGGCCGCCTCGGCCTTCGGGTCGGACGAGGTCTTCCTCGAGCGCTACCTGGTGACGCCCCGGCACGTCGAGGTGCAGGTGATCGCGGATGGCACCGGCACCG
Organism: uncultured Acidimicrobiaceae bacterium; assembly: GCA_963809715.1. Classification (GTDB taxonomy): domain Bacteria; phylum Actinomycetota; class Acidimicrobiia; order Acidimicrobiales; family RAAP-2; genus Bog-473. The sequence continues at coordinate 414,169 of CAWEKO010000007.1, forward strand.
TGCTGCACCTCCTCGACCGCGAGTGCTCGGTGCAGCGGCGCCATCAGAAAGTGGTGGAGGAGGCTCCGGCCGCGCTCGTGCCCGATGCCCTTCGCCGAGCCATGTGGGACGCCGCGGTCAGGGCGGCGGCCGCTGTCGGATACGAGGGGGTCGGCACCGTCGAGTACCTGGTCGACGAGGACGGCTTCTTCTTCCTCGAGATGAACACCCGTCTCCAGGTCGAGCACGGCGTGACCGAGCTGGTCACCGGGCTCGATCTGGTCGGGCTCCAACTCCTGGTCGCCAGCGGGCAACCGCTTCCCCTGGCCCAGGCGGACGTCGCCTCGTCGGGTCATGCGGTCGAAGTCCGTCTGTGCGCCGAACGGCCGCGGGAGGACTACCGGCCGACCCCGGGCACGGTCGCCCACGTTCGCTGGCCCGAGGGCGCCGGGCTCCGGGTCGACCGGGCCATCGAGTCGGGGAGCACGGTGAACGCCTCCTACGATTCATTGGTGGCCAAGGTCATGGCGCATGGACGGGACCGGGTCCAGGCCGTTGCCCGCCTGTCGCTGGCCCTGCGCGCGCTCGAGCTCGACGGGCTCGAGACCAATCGTGACCTGCTGCAGGCCGTGCTCGACGACGGGTCCTACCGTGAAGGCGCGGTGGATGTGCACTATCTGGAACGCCGGACAGACCTCCGGGATGCCGCCCTGCCCGAGGCCGTCCGCTGGCGCCACGGTGCCGCCGTGGCCGCCGCCCTGTTGGCGGAACGGGCCCGGCACAGCCTGGTGCCCGTCCCGGCCGCGGGATGGCGCAACGTGGGGGAGTCCCTGCACGCCGACAGCCTCACCGATGCCCTGGGCACGCTCGAGATCCGAGCCTCCGCACCCGAGCAGCCGATCCGGGTGCTGGTCGAGGAGGAGTGGCATGTCGTGGGCACCGCCGACGTCTCGGCGGTCGAAGATGAGGCCGTCGATCTCACGACGGTCGACGACGGTTTGCGTCGCCGCTACCGCGTGCGTCACACCGCGCACGCCGCCTCGGTCAACGGTCCCGAGGGGCAGTCCATGTTCGTCCTCCGCACTCCCGACGACCCCGACGAGCGCGGCGGGGAGGCCGGCGAGTGTCGAGCCCCGCTGCCCGGTGCCGTCACCAAGGTGTTGGTCTCGCTCGGCGACGTCGTGGCGGAAGGGGATGGGTTGGTCGTGTTGGAGGCGATGAAGATGGAGCACACACTGCGCGCCGACGGCGCCGGCACGGTCGGTCAGATCGCCTGCGCGCCGGGTCAACAGGTCGACGTCGGGGACCTGCTCGTCGCAGTGGAGCCCTCGTGAGCGATGCACCGGCGCCCTTGCGCATCGCCAACTGCAGCGGCTTCTTCGGCGACCGGGTCACCGCGGCGAAGGAGATGGTGGAAGGCGGGCCGATCGACGTCCTGACGGGGGACTGGCTGGCCGAGCTGACGATGTACATCCTGCACAAGACGCGCCAGCGCAGCGGCGGCTATGCCCGTACCTTCTTGCGTCAGCTCGAAGACGTCCTGCCGACGTGCATCGAGCGCGGGATCACGGTGGTCTCGAACGCCGGTGGGCTCCATCCCGAGGCGTTGGCGGACGCCGTGCGTGAGCTGGCCAAACGCCAGGGTGTCGAGGTGGCCGTGGCCTCGGTCTCGGGCGACGACATCACGGTACGGCTGGACGAGCTGCAGCGGGCCGGAGAGCTCTTCGTCAATCTCGACACCGAGGAGGCCCTGCCCGCGGGCGCATCCGTCGTCACGGCCAACGCCTACCTGCCGGCCCGGCCCATATCGGACGCGCTGGCGGCCGGAGCTCAGGTGGTCGTCACCGGTCGCGTGACCGACGCCGCACTTGTGGTCGGTCCGGCGCTGCACGCGTTCGGCTGGCCGGACAGCGATCTCGACGCTATCGCCGGCGCCGTCGTGGCGGGCCACGTCATCGAGTGCGGCGCCCAGTGCTGCGGGGGCAACTACGCCTTTTTCGAGGAGGTCCCTCATCGCGAGCGCATCGGATTCCCCATCGCAGAGGTGCGGGCCGACGGTTCCTCGGTCATCACCAAGCACCCCGGCTCGGGAGGGGCTGTCACCGTCGGCACGGTCACCGCGCAGCTGCTCTATGAGATCGGGGGGCCCGCCTACCTGAGCCCGGATGCCGTGGCTCGCTTCGACACCATTGCGCTGACACAAGAGGGACCGGACCGGGTGCGCATCGAGGGCGTGCGCGGTGAGGCGCCACCGTCCACCCTCAAGGTGACGGCGAACCTCGATGCCGGGTGGCGCAACGCCATGACCCTCGCCATCACCGGCGCCCAGGTCGAGGAGAAGGCCCGCATGGCCGCCGCCGCGGTCTGGGCCGGCATCCCGGGCGGCCGGGAGGCCTACGCCGAGACGGCCGAAGATCTCTCGGGCGACCTGTCCGGCGGGGGTATGGCCTACCTGCGCCTCGCCGTGCGGGGTGAGGACGAGCTGGCCGTCGGCCGCGCCTTCTCCGGAGCCGTCGTTGAGACCAGCCTCTCGAGCTACCCGGGAACCTTCTTCACCTCCGCTCCGTCGGGAGCTCAGGGTGTGGCCCGTTACTGGCCGACCACCGTCTCGGCGTCGGCCGTGCGGCCACACGTCGAGTGCGAGGGGCACCAGGTGGTCAGCACCATGCCGTCCGTCCCATCGCGTCCGTCCCTGACCGACTCCGAGGCCGGTCAGGCTCGCCGAGGGGATGCAGGCCGCGCCGCGCCACGGACAGATCTCGTGCGTGTCCCCCTCCACGTGCTCGTGGGTGCGCGCTCGGGCGACAAGGGCGGGACGGCCAACGTCGGGCTGTGGGCGGACACGGACGCCGTGGCCGGCTGGCTGCTCGACGAGCTCACCGTCGAATCCCTCAAGACGCTGCTGCCCGAGGTCGTCGCCTTCGAGATCGAGCGCCATCCGCTGCCCAATCTGCGCGCCGTGAACTTCGTGGTGCACGGCATCCTTGGATGGGGCGTGGCGTCGAACCTGCGCCTCGACACTCAGGCCAAAGGCCTCGGTGAGCTCCTGCGCTCTCGGTCCGTCGACGTGCCGTCGCTGCTCGTGTCCGAGGGGCCGCCGGCGGCCCGCTGGGCCACGTTGGAGCACCGGTAGCCGCGCTGGTGGACACGACCGCCCGGCTCATTGCCTTCATCGTCGGGATCGTCCTCGTCCTGACGACGGTGTGGAGCGTATTCACCGCCCTGGTCGTGCCGCGGGTGACCTCGTCACGGGTACAGCGTGGTTTGGCTCGTATCCTGGGTGGTGCGGCGTACCGGGTCGCGCCGAAGCTCCCCTCCTACGAGGTGCGCGACCGGGTGCTCTCCTTCGTCGGCCCGGCCGCCATGGTGCTGCTCTTCGTCATCTGGCTCTGCCTGCTCGTGCTCGGGTTCGGGTGCATCATCTGGTGGGAGTCCGGCATCGATTTCTCGGGCGCGCTCGGAATTGCCGGATCATCGGTGTTCACCCTGGGCATCGCCTCCGCGCACCAGGCCGGACCCGAGACCCTCGAGATTCTCTCCGCCGGCATCGGCTTGCTGGTCATCGCGCTCGAGATCGCCTACCTGCCTGCGCTCTACAGCGCCTTTGCCTCCCGCGAGACGCAGGTCACGCTCTTGGCGGGTCGCTCGGGTACGCCGGCCTGGGGACCCGAAATTCTGGCCCGCAGCCACTTCCTCGACACCATGGACGAGCTGCCGCCGCTCTACTCGGAATGGGAGCGCTGGGCGGCCACGGTGTCCGAGAGCCACGCCAATTATCCCGCGCTGATGTGGTTCCGCTCACCGGTGTCGACGAGGAGCTGGTTGCTCGGCCTCACCGCCATGATGGACTCCGCGGCCTTGTACCACTCGGTGAGCCCCGAGCTGGCGCCGCGCGAGGCGCGGCTCTGCCTCGCCATGGGCACGAACTGCCTGCGTTCCATGGCCGGTGCCCTCAACATCGCCTTCGACAGCGATCCGCTGCCGACGATGGAGATCCGGCTCAGCCGGGCCGAGTTCGACGAGGGCTTTCGTCGTCTCGAGGATCGTTCCTTCCCCCTCGAGCGTGATGCCGACGAGGCGTGGCGGCACTTCAAGGGCTGGCGGGTCAACTACGAGCCCATCGTCGACGCCCTCACCGTGTTGGTCGTGCCGCCGCCGGCCCCCTGGTTCATCGCACGTCCGGAGTTAGGTCATGCAGAATGGCCGCTCGTGCTGAACCGCACGCCGGACGAACCCGAGGGATCTCAGTTCTTCGGGTCCAAGAGGACCTTCAAGACACCGTCGGCGCGGGAGTCGAAGAGCTCGTAGGCCCTCGCCGCTTCGCTGAGGCCGAGGCGGTGGGTGAAGGTTTCGGCCAGCGTGAAGCGGCCGGACTGCACGAGGGGGATGAGAGCCGGCCACGTGCTCGGGATCGGAGCGAAGATCGTCCGCAAGGTCAAGCTCTTGAGGAAGACGAGGCCCATGGGGAATGGCAGGTCCATTGTCAGGTTCACCCCGACGATGGAAATGGTGCCGCCGGTGGCCGCGCAATTGACGGCCTCGACGACGGTGGCGTCTGCGCCCACCGCCTCGATCACAGACTCCGCGCCGCGGCCCTTGGTGGCTTCCATGACCTGGACGTGTCCGGGCGCCGTCCGGGCATCGATCGGCTCGGCTCCGAGCCGCTCGGCCCGGGCCAGCCGCTCGGGCACCATGTCGATGGCCAAAATGCGCGCCGGGCCGAAGAGAGCGGCGCACTGCACCGCCATGACCCCGACGGGGCCGAGGCCGACGACGACCACGGTCGAACCCGGCTTGATGGAGGCCCGGAGCGCGCCGACATAGCCCGTTGGAAGGATGTCGGTGAGAAGTACGGCCGCCTCGTCGGTCACTCCTTCGGGGATCGGCAGGATGAACTCATCGGCGAACGGCACGGCAACTGCTTCGGCCTGACCGCCGGGAAGACCGGGCGTCGTCCCGAACGCCGTGGCCTTGTCCGCCAGGCAGAGGTTCGGGAAACCGGCCCGGCACGGCTCGCACAGACCGCAGCCGATCACACCCGAGACCAAGACACGGTCTCCGACCCTGACGCTGTGGACGTGCGGACCGGCTTCGGCAACCGTCCCGATCGCCTCGTGGCCCAGCTGGATGCCGGATCCGGTCGGGGCGTCGTGGTAGAGGTGCAGGTCCGAGCCGCAGATGGCGGTGTGTTCGACGGTCACGATCACGCCATCGGGACCCGGGAGGACCGGATCGGCGACATCGTGTACCGCGATCTGTCGCGGACCTTCTAGAACGGTGGCTCTCATGACCGCAGGCTATCCACCGGACTACACTGACCCGGGCTCAAATGTCCTTCTCTGCACAAGTCAACATGACCTCGATCCCTTCCACCATCGAAGCACCTGTCATCGTCGACGAGGACATCAGGACCTTCTTCGAGCTGGAGGACCTGTGGGCCGTCATCGTCTGGAACGACGACGTCACGACCTTCCAAACGGTCATCGAGGCCTTCGTCGAGATCTTCGGCCATACGGTCGAGCGGGCCGATCAGCTGGCGTGGAAGATCCACCGCACCGGCAAGGCGGTGGCCGCCGTCCGGCCCAAGGACGAGGCCGAAGCGGCCGTGCACGCGCTGCACCAGCGCAAGATCTCGGCCACCCTCGCCCGGGCCTAGCGCCGTCCTGGCGCGTGGCCGGGTCTCTCAGCCCGAGCCCGTTCGGGCCTCCAGGCGCGTCGCCAATCGTGCCTTCACGTCCGGCCACTCCTCGGCGATGATGGAGAACCGGGCCGACGTACGGACCGTGTCGTCGGAGCCGGGCCGGTCGGCCCGCATGATCCCGTCGAGCTGGCCCCCGATGCGCTCGATGGCCGCCCAGGAGCGCCTGTTGCGCACGTCGGTCTGCAGCGCGACGCGGTGGACCGCCCAGACCTCGAACGCGTGGGTCATCATCAGCAGCTTCGCTTCGGTGTTGATCGATGTGCGCTGAGCCGATCCGGCCAGCCAGGTGAAGCCGATGTCGAGGACGTCGGGCACACCGTGACGCTGGTGGCGGGCGCCTGGCGGCCACTGCCAGTAGGCGATTTCGCAGAAGCGTGTCGCACCAACGACGACGTCGGCGCCCGCCCCGGTGCCCTTCCGCACCGTGACGAAGGCGACGTGTGCGCCCGAGGCCACTTTGGCCAGAGCGTCGGCCACGTAGTCGGTCATCTGGTCCATCCCCTCGGGGGTGTAGGTCCACTGGTAGTTCGTGCGGTCCTCGCCCGCCGCCTCGACCAGTGCGGGGATGTGCGCCTCGTTCAGCGGCTCCAGCCGCACGCGTGGGCCCTCGAGCGAGAACGGCTCAAGCATGGACGGCGGGGACACTGGCGTCGCCAGGGCCCGACCCGTCGGTGTCAGCGCCTGCTCCTGGCGGCCCGGCCGCCGGCGCACCCGTCGGGATGATGAAGTCGCTCTGGCGCACGAGTGCGAACCCGCAGATCGCACCCACGAGAGCGACCACCGCCCCGATGTCCATCAGGTGGTTCAAGGTGGCGGAGAAGCCAACCTGGTACGCATCGAGCAACGCCTGGCGGGCTGGCGCCGTCGGGATGGACGGAAGCGCCCCGCGCACACTGCCGGCCGACATCGCCCCTTGGAGCTGCGCGCCGCCGCGCCGGAGGATCTCGGGGCCGAAGGCCGACTTGTTCAACGCGGACACGGTGTGCGCCAGGATCTGGCTTTGGAACACCGCGCCGAGTACGGCGATGCCGGTGGCGATGCCGACCTGGCGGAACGTGTTGTTGGCGCCCGACGCCATGCCGCTGCGCTGGGGTTGGACCACCGAGACGGCACCCGAGGCCAACACCGGGTTGACGACCCCGACCCCGAAGCCGGAGACCAGGAAGCCGGGCAGGAGGACCGTCCACGTCGAGGTCGGGTGGGTCGTGCCCATGAGGAGGAGCCCCCCCGTCACGAACAGCATCCCGATGCCCAAAAGGAGACGCGAATGGATCCGCACGGTCAGGCGCCCGGCGAAGAAGGAAGTGAAGAAGATCAGGAGCGTCATCGGGAGGAAGCGGACGCCTGCCGCCAGCGGTCCGTAACCCAGGTCGTCCTGGATGTAGAGCGTCAGGTACAAGAACATGGCGAAGATCGACGCAGCCAGGCAGAAGGCCACCGTCGAGAGCCCGACGAAGGCCGGGATCTTGAACAGGCCGAGGTCCAGCATCGGGTCGGAGGTGTAGTGCTCGTTGACGAAGAAGGCCAACATGAGGACGGCCGCGCCTGCCAGTAGACCGATCGTCGTCCCGCTGCCCCAACCAAAGTCGTTGCCCCGTACCAGAGCGAACACGAGCAGGAAGAGGCTGACCGAGAACGTGACGAAGCCGACCCAGTCGATCCGGCGCGAGCGAAGGTCCTCCGACTTGGCGATCTGGGTGAACGTGATGAAGACGGCGATGACGCCGATGGGCACGTTCACGAAGAAGATCCAGCGCCAGCCGATGCCGCTCGTGATCGCGCCCCCGATGAGCGGCCCGATCGCGACGGCGCCACCGATCACGGCGCCGTAGACACCGAAGGCCGTCCCGCGGTCTCGCCCGGTGAACGCGGCGGCGATCAAGGCCAACGAGGTGGCGAACATGATGGCGCCCCCGACGCCCTGCACGGCGCGGGCCAGATTGAGCATGAGGGGTGTCGTTGACAACCCACAGACCAGCGAGGCGGCCGAGAAGACGATCAGTCCGATTGCGAAGATCTTGCGCCGCCCGTAGATGTCGCCGGCCACGCCCGCGGTGAGGAGGAAGGAGGCCAGCGTCAACGAGTACGCGTCCACGACCCATTGCAGATCTGAGAAGCTCGCGTGGAGCGATCGCTGGATGTCCGGCAGCGCCACGTTCACGACCGTGATGTCGAGAAGGAGCATGAAGGTCGCCGTACACACGGCGATCAGGGTCCACCATTTGCGATCGAGTGCGGGCATTTTTGGAGTGTACCCAGGGGAATCTTCTGGCTCGTACACTGTGTCGTGATCGTCGGATCGGGACTCACCATCGAAATCGGTGACCGCACCCTCCTCTCGGATGCGTCGTTCGTGGTGGGCGCGGGGGAGAAGGTGGGCCTGGTCGGGCGGAACGGGACCGGGAAGTCGTCCTTCATCTCGGTGCTGGTGGGGGAGCCCTCCCGCCAGCTCCGGCACCAGGGCAACCTCCGGTTGCTCGGCTCTTTCGGGTACCTGCCCCAGGCGCCCGTGCCCGGTGGGCTGGGCCTCGAGCCAACGGGGTTCTCGCACATCCTCTCCGCCCGTGGCCTCGACGTCCTCGACGATGCGCTGGGGGATGCCCGCCGACGCATGGCCGACGACGCCTCGACGGAGAACATCGAGCTCTTCACCGACCTCCAGGAGCAGTTCCAGCAGAACGGGGGCTACGAGGCCGAGTCGGTCATGGCCCGCCTGGCCGATGGGCTCGGCCTGCGCCAGGAGCTCCTGCTCGAGGACATCGAGTCGCTCTCGGGGGGCCAGCGACGGAGAGTCGACCTGATGCGCGTGCTCTTCCAGGAGCCCGAGCTGCTGATCCTCGACGAGCCGACCAACCATTTGGACCGCTCGGCCAAGCGCTGGCTGCTCGACGAGTTGGCCCGGTTCCCCGGCGCGCTGCTGGTGGTGAGCCACGACCTGAACCTGCTCGACCATGCGATCACCAAGGTGCTGCACATCGCGAACCAGCGCCTGACCGAATGGAAGGGCAACTACACGAAGTTCCAGGCCCTCCACGAGGCGGATCAGTCGCAGCGTGAGCGGGCGTCCGAACTCGAGCACCGCGAGATCGCCCGCCTCAGTCAGCTGGCCGACTCCATGCGGGCCAGTACGGAGAAGCGGGCCCGCAAGGCAAAAGCGTTGGACCGGCGGGTCGAGCGCATGGAATCCACCAGGACCCGGGTCGAGAAGCGCGAAAAGGCGAGCTCGTTCAAGCTCCCCACGCCGGCACGCTCGGGCGCCATCCCGCTCGAGGTGGCCAAGCTCGGCGTCCGCTATGGCAACAACGAGGTGCTGACCGAGGTGAATTTCCACGCCCAGCGGGGCGATCACATCGTGATCATCGGGCGCAACGGTGCGGGCAAGTCATCTCTCCTGCGTTGCCTGGCCGGCGTTCAGGAACCCACCAACGGGGTGGTGGAGCTGGGGGCCAACGTGGTCGTGGGCTACTTCGCGCAGGAGCACGAGCAGATCGACCCCACCCTTCGCTCCCTGGACAACGTGAGCGACGCGGTGCTCAAGCAGGAGAGGGACCGCCGGGCCCTCCTGGGATCATTCGGACTGCCGTCGAAGGCGGCCGACCAGCTGCCCACGACGCTCTCGGGTGGCGAGCGGGCCAAGTTGGGCCTGGCCATGCTCTCGGCCGGCGAGGCCAACCTGTTGCTGCTCGACGAGCCCACCAACAACCTCGATCCGTCCTCCATCTCCGCCGTGGGGCGGATGCTGGGCAATTGGCCGGGCACCATCGTCGCGGTCAGTCATGAACGAGCCTTCGTGGAAGCGCTGAACCCGACGTTCTGCCTCCGGCTGCCCGAAGAGCGTTACACCCATTGGCGCGAGGAGTACCTCGACGACGTCGAAATGCGCTGAAGCCGGAGCGTGACCCGGATCGCCGGGTCGCTGCTGATTCGGCTCAGGACTTCCAGATCTGCGTCGGCCAGAGTATGCCCTCGTCGAAGGCGATGGCCTTCGCACCCTGCGTCGTCGTCGGGTTGGCGAAGTTCTGCACGTTCGGGTTGGCGACGACGGCCCAGGTGTCCCGGGTCAGCCAGAGGTAGGGGATGTCCTGGCCCAGGTACTGGTTGACCTGCTGGTACGCCTTGGTCCGGTCCGACTTGTTGCTCGTCGATCGCCCGGCCACGAGGGCGGTCTGGATGCGCTGGTCCACGTTGCGGGCCATGTTGAGGGCGAGCGAGCCGGTGGCCAGCTGTGGCGTCCACCAGACATAGTTGAGGTCGGGATCCACGGCGCCGAATTGGCGCCACGATGTGGCCTGATATTTGCCGGCCAGCGCGTTGTTGATCAGGGTCGACTGAGCGATGGTCTGGATGGTCACCTTCATGCCGGCCTGTTGCCAGGCCTGCTGCAGGAACTGGGCCCCCCGGAGCACGTCCGCGTTGCTCGTCGCTGCCAGGGTGAACGACACCGGTTGGCCCGTCTGCTGCTGCACCTGCTTGACCAACTTCGCCGCCTCGGTGGGGTTGTACTTCGGGTAGTCGGTCTTGGTGTAGTACGGGCTGCCTTGGAGGAAGAGGCCGTTCACCGGCGCGTCGACGCCCTTTTGGATCACCTTCGAGAACTGTGGGGCGTTCACGCACATGGCCGCGGCCTTGCGCACGGTGGCGTTGTTGAATGGGGCCGCCGCCGTGTTCAACATGATGCAATTCATGGTCGGCTGTCCGACCACCTGGCCGCTGTTGTCGTAGTAGGCGTACTTCTTGTTGCCCCGGAACTCGATCAGCCCACCGGGCGAGTTCGTGTGCATCATGTCGATCTCACCCGTTTGGAGCGCAGCGGCCCGCGAGTTGGGGTCGATGATCGGCTTGTAGGTGATCGACTGCAGGTAGGGGTACCCCTTGCGCCAGTACTTGGGGTTGGCTGTGGCGGTCATGTGGCTGTTGGGCACCCAGTCCTGGAGGACGAAGGGCCCGGTCCCGACCGGGTTCGAGGTCCCGTTGGGACTGTTGAGCATGGACGGTGCGGCCACATACCCCGTCTGGGCCTGGGCCAGGTAGTAGGGGAAAGGAGCCCAGGAGCTCTTCATGGTGATGGTGACCGCCAAGGGGCCGGTCACCGAGGCGCCCTTGATGTTGGTGGCGAACGCAGGTCCGGTCAGAGCCGAGGTGGCCTGCTTCTCGATGTTGGTGTACAGCGCGTTCCCGTCGAGCGGCGTGCCGTCGTGGAAGACGATGTTCGGCCGCAGCGTGATGGTGAAGGCCGTGAAATCGTCGTTCGAGGTGATCGACTCAGCCAGGTACGGTTGGAGCTGACCCGTTGCCGTCACGATGGCAATGGGGTCGAACACGGTGCGCCCGTAGAGGAAGCCGCCCTCGTCCCAGCGGGCCGTGGAAGGGTCGAACCCGCTGTCCTCGGTGTCGATGCCCATGGTCAGCGAGCCGCCCCGCTTGGGCTTGGCCGTGGTGATCCCGTTGCGGCCCTGTCCGTTCGTCTGGACCGCGCCGGCCACGCCGGCGCCCCCGAGACTCCCCGCGAGAGCCGCTCCGGCCCCCAGCGCCACCCCGCCGGCCAGGAACGACCGCCTATCAAATGACTGCGACATCTGAACCCCCAAGGTCTCGATTCTCAAGAACCGCTTTGACTTCGTGTCGCCAGGGGCGACCGCGGCAGGTTACAACTCGGTGACCGTTTTGGGGCGGCGGCACCCGTATGCCAACCTGGGCCCCCCGTCCCGGGCGACGGGCCCGGCGACCCCCCGGAGGAGACCACATGACAATCGCAGTGGGCGACCAGGTGCCCGACGTGAAGGTGTACACGTTCAGCGAGAAGGGCCCGGAGGCGACCACCTCCGTCGAGGTGCTGGGCAAAGGCAAGGTCGTGCTCTTCGCCGTGCCCGGAGCGTTCACGCCGACCTGCTCGGACCACCACCTCCCCGGATTCGTCATGCGGGCCGAGGACCTCAAGGCGAAGGGTGCGGACAGCATCGTCTGCATCTCGGTGAACGATCCCTTCGTCATGGGTGCCTGGGGCAAGGACCAGAACGTCGGCAACCAGGTGGTCCTGCTGGCGGACGGAAACGGTGAGTTCACCCAAGCGATGGGCCTGACCATGGACGGCAGCGGGTTCGGGCTGGGCGCCCTGCGCTCGCAGCGCTACGCCGCCATCATCGATGACGGCGTGGTCTCGTGGCTGGCCGTGGAGCCGGGAGCCGGACTCAACGTCAGTTCGGCCGAAGAGGTGCTGGCCGCCCTCTAGCGGCGTCGGCCGCCGCCGGTGCCACGGCGCCGGCCGGCCGGTCGGAGCGCCAGTGGCAGACGTTCATGGGCCGCCTCGTGGGACGTCTCCAGGCCCAGCCTCTTGACATGCAGCCGTCTGGCTGCTTAACTGAAAACGCAGCCAAGAGGTTGCATGATTGGAAGGCACCAGCACGACAGACGTGATGCCAGATATGGATGCGGTTTTCAGAGCGCTTGGCGACCCCGGCAGGCGACGCCTGCTCGATCGGTTGAACGAGCGCAACGGCCTCACCCTCACCGAGCTCTGCGAGGGCATGGGAATGACCCGCCAGTCGGTGACCAAGCATCTGACCGTCCTCGAGACGGCCGGGTTGGTCACGACGCGACGGCAGGGGAGGGAGAAGTTGCACTACCTGAACGCCGCCGCCATCAATGACATCGCCGACCGCTGGATGCACAGCTACGACCGGACCCGGGCCGAAGCCCTGTCCGATCTCAAGACGGCACTGGAGGCCACGACTCCCATGGACACCACCGAGCACACGACCGGCAGCACCTTCGTCTACAGCACCTACATCCAGGCGACGCCCGAGCGTGTCTGGCAGGGCCTGACCGACCCGGAATTCACCACGCGCTACTGGCGCCACCCCAAGTCGGGCGGCGTGACCATGACCACCGACTGGAAGAAGGGGTCCGCCTACGACCTGGCCTACGGCGAGCACGGGCTGGTGATCAGCGACTCCGAGCAGCTCGTGCTCGAGTCCGACCCCTATCGCCGGCTGTCCTACACCTGGCACACCTTCACCCCCGAGTGGGCCGCGGCGCACGGCATCGGCGAGGAGCAGGCCGCCCGCTGGCGGGCCGAGCCCCGTTCCAAGGTCGCCTTCGACATAGAGGAGCACAGCCCGGGTGTGACGAAGTTGACCGTCGTGCACGACAGCCCCGACCCGGGCAGTGTCGTGATGCAGAGCGTCTCGCAGGGCTGGCCCGCCGTGCTGGCCAGCCTCAAGACCCTGCTCGAGACGGGCGCGCCGCTGCCGGCGTGAGCGGCGCTCACGGTCAAGGGCACGCACGCAGGGGGTGACGCCGGTGCAGCACGAGACGAGTTTCGACTACACGATCTACGTCGCCGCCTCGCCCGAACGGATCTGGCGTGCGCTCACCGATCCCGCGGACACGTCGCGCTACTGGCGCCATCGTGAAGCCGGCGGCAAGACGTTCCCGTCCGATTGGAGGGCGGGGTCGTGCTGGGAGCTGGTCCACGCCGACATCGGCCTTGTGGTCAGTGACCCCGCCATGGTCATTCTCGAGTCCGACCCCGCCGTGTGCTCCAGCCTCAAATCCATGGTGGAGACCGGGTCCCCTTTGCCATAGGTCGTTCCGGCGGGTCGGACTGCTTCCGCCGGACCACACCGCCCGGCTCTGCCTACGCCGAGAGTCCTTGCTCGTCCCCCGATGGCCCAGAGAGGATCGACTTGCGTGCTCGGTGTGACATCACGGACACGCGTGAACGAGAAGACAGGAGCCCCAGGAAGGAACCGAAAGATCCAAGAGACAGGACCGAGAGGCAGGAACCGATCGAGCCGATTGACAGCACCGAACCCACGGAGCCGATCGAGAGAACGGAACCCTTCGAGGCAATCGAGAGAAGCGAGTTCTCCGAGGCCCAGGACCAACGTGACGACGAGTTTCTTGCCATCGCGCCATCCTAAAGAGCTGCCATCCGAGGAGCATTGGTGTCACGGTTCCGCGGCTCTGCTCAGCTCTCGAGCGTGACCCCGAAGCGGTCGGTGTAGAAGGCCAGGGCGGACCGCCGCTCAGCGGGGTCGAGGCCGAACTCAGCCAGGTCGTAGTCCACTGTGCCGTACTTGCCTCGGGGATGGGTCACCATGAACCTCGTCATGGCCGAGCGGGCCCGCTCGTCCAATGGCTGGCCGGCCAGGTCGTAGATCCGTTGGACCATGGCCATGTCGTCGCGCATGAACTCGTCGAAGTGGACATCGATGGTCCGGCTTTCGGGGAGGACGGATCGGTCGACGGCGCAGCGCCGCAGCATGCGTTCGAGGCGATCCGACCAGTAGGCGCCCGTGGCCTCGAGGTCGACCCGGTCCCGGCTGAGGCGGGACGAATAGGCGACCATCGTCGTCATGGATGCCGTCACCGACACCGGGTCGCGATGAGTCACCACGAAGGTGGCGTCGGGAAAGGTGTCGACCAGGACGGGGAACTGCTCGAGGTGCTGTGGGGACTTGAGTACCCAGCGGGTCCCGCCCCGCAGCCACTGCATGACCTTGAGCACCTTGACCAGGTAGGCGTAGCTGGGCCGCTGGTCACGGACCAGGTACTCGTCCCTCCACGCGGGCATGGGGGCCGTGGTCTCGAAGAGCATGCTGGAGAAGTCCATCGCCAGGATCTGGATCTCCTCGTGCGTGTGCTCGACGGTCATCTCGTGCATGCGGTTGAAGTACGGCATCGCCACATCGAGGAAGGAAAGGGCGGCGGCGGTTCGTTCCACTCGTGGATCGGGGGACCCTGCCGCCGGCCGCTCGCCGTCGGCCGGGACGGGCTCGAGGCTCTCCCAGTAGGGGAGGGAGCGCAGGGCCGGGTCGGCCGACATCAGGTTGTGCAGGTGCGTCGTCCCCGTGCGGGGCAGGCCGCAGATGACGATGGGCGCGGTGATGCGCTGGTCGAGGATCTCGGGGTGGCGGACCACCAGGTCCTCGACGAGCAGTCGGTTCTTCAGGAGTCCCAGGATGAGCATGTGCTGCTGGAAGATGCCGGCCGCGTTGAAGCCGCCCTGTTCACGCATGGCTCGGCACAGGACGTCCAGCCGGTGTTCGAAGTCCGAGGGGCCGAAGTCGCGCAGGTCCGTCTCGGCCTCGGCCTGGGCCATGAGGCCGGCGGGATCGAGCGAGAGCTGCGACCCCGCTTCACCCATGAAGTCGAGAATGGCCCGGGCCTCGTCGGAATAGTGCGGCTCGGCCATGTCTTCGATCCGGACCGGCGCCGGGCGACCGCTCATACCGTGGCGACCGGGAGCACTTCGACCTGCGGCTGCTCCGGCGTCTCGGCCGGGAGGAACCAGCGGAACCAGATGCGGCCTTTGCGGTGCCCGGCCGTGGACACCCAGTTCGGGTGGTCCGGTCGTTGGGGTGAGACGACGATGATCCACGACCCGTCCTGCTCGTACTGCACCTGGGCCCCGTTGATGGTGACGCGCTCGTAGTCGTAGTTGTACGTGTGCAGGAACGGGTTCCACAGACACATGTTCCAGAAGACACACTCGGGCGACCGGCCCCGGATGACCAGTGCCTCGTCGTGGGCCAGTTCGTAGGCCCCCATGGCATAGGCGGCGTCCCCGGCCGCCCAGCCGAATGTCGTGGTCGGGACCGGGTACGGGGGATCGATGGCGTTCGGCGTGCCCAGGGGGATGGGCACGATGCTCGCCTGCTCGCGTACCCACGTCGTCGCGGCGCGGATTCGTCGGGCCAGGTCCGCGTCGTCCTGCCGGAACGTCTCCGGCGGGTTCTCGGCTTCGATGTGCCACGTAGCCCGCGTGCCCGTCACGGGGTCCTCGAGATAGTCCCGGGTGATGGCGGCCACGGCATCGGCTTCCAGGCGGATCCAGGCCACCCCGGGATCTGACGGCTCGACCTGGGAGAGCACGATCTCGATGGAGCCGTCGGCACGGTGTGGTGCGTCCTGGCTGTTGACGCTCCCCACGATGCGGGTCGAATAGCGCCCGTCGTTGGGGCCGCCGTAGACGGTCAGCGACATGTACACCGCATCACCGGGGTGGAAGACGATCCGGTAGGTCCGCTCGGGATCGACGGGCGAGTAGAGGTAGAAGGCGTCGGAGTTGTCGCCGCCCCACTTCTTGTAGGGCCCGACGATCTCAATGAAGCGGGGACGGGCGGTGTCGGCCCAGATGTTGACGTCGGACGCCACCTGGAGAATGGAGAGAAGCCACTTGTGCGCTTCGAGCAGGCTGTCGAGGTCGTCTTCGCCCGAGAGCTGCTCCGCGACTCGTCGTTGGGTTGCCCCCACCTCCTCGAGCAACTCGGTGAATGCCTGCTCCGTCTCGGTCGTCATCGTCCCCCCGGGGTCTCGGCGTCCGCCGATCATAGGAAGGTCTCCGGGTACAGGTGAGGGGGACCGCTGGGGGTCGCCTCTACCAAACTGTGACGCCGCCGACAGGCCTGGAGTCAGGTTCCCACGACAAGACTTCGCCGAGCGTCGATGAGGGCCGGCGCGGCGTACGACGGGCAAGAATGGTCCGCGGCGAACTCCGCCAGCGGGTAGCCGTCGAGGCGTAAGACGCGTGTGCCCCCGCTGCCGGATTGGCTGCCCATCGGTACGAGGAGATCCGTTGGGTCACACGAGGTTGACCAGACGAAGGCCGGGCCAGCCGGCTAGGGCAGTGAGCGCTCCTTCGAACCACCTCGAGACCTCGTAGATCGTGTCGGCATGGACTTCACGCCCGAGAGAAGGTGCTCAGCGGATTCTTCGAACCTGCTGATGTCACCGAAGGGCCGGGCCACGAGCATTGCTCCTTCCAGGCCGCTCACGATGATCCGGGCTGTCGAATCGGGTGAACCTGCAAACTCGAGCGTTCCTTCCTTCCGACCCTGCTTCAAGACACGGGCGACCCAGCGTTCGTTCTCGTCGAAGAATCGAATCAGAGCCTCATGCATGGGTGCGGGAAGGGTCTCGAACTCCGCGGCCATCATTCCGCACAGACACATGCGCTCCTGGCGCAAGACGTCAAGGTAGAGAGCGGCGTAGGCGTCGAGTCGGGCGGGCGCTTTGGGCGTACTCGCCTCCACCTCGGCCAGCGAGTCGGCGAAGCGGGCTGCATAACGGGCGACGAGCGCCGCACCGAGTTCTGCCTTCCCGGCAAAGTGATAGTGGAGAGCTGCTTTCGTGATCCCCAACTCGGCTGCAACGTCGGCGTAACTGAACCCATTGAAACCGCGGACCTGGACAAGTCGTTCGGCCACGTCCAGGACCTGGGTCGCCGTGTCGACCTTCACGTCTCGATTCTTCGGAATCACTTCCATCCTCCCGCTGGGAGAGCCTCTTGACTTTTACCTACTAGTAGGTAAGCCTAGTTGAGTTGGTCGCAGCGCCGCGACGATCCGGGAGGTGACCATGGGCACGACAGAGCACCGCAGTTTCAACACCGCGGACGAGGTCAGAGAATTCCCGAACGGCCGGGCGGAGATCGTGAAGGCCGGCGGCGGCGAGCTCGGTCGCCTCGTCCTTCAGCCCGCATGGCGCTGGTCCACAGACGTGAAGCCGATCGCCAAGACCGAGAGCTGCGAGGCGCCGCATCTTCAGCACCACGTGAGTGGGCAGTTGGCCATCCGTATGGACGACGGTGATGAGTTCGTTGCCGGTCCCGGAGATGTGACCTCCCTGCCCAGCGGGCATGACGCCTGGGTGGTCGGGAACGAGCCCGTCGTCGTCGATTGGTTCGGGTCCGGCAACGACGCCAAATGACCGGTTCGGCAATCAATCGCGAGCCCGTCCACGTGGTCGAGGTGTTCGGGGCGGCCTGGGCCGACCATGATCTGGATACTGTCCTGAGCCTGGTCACCGACGATTGCGTCTTCGACGCCACCGGTCCGGCCCCCGACGGACGACGACACGTGGGCCGAGTCGCCATTCGAGAGGCCTGGGAGGCGATCTTCAGTGACGCCTCCTCCCGGTTTGAGCCGGAGGACACCTTTGCCGCCGGCGAACGTGTGGTGCAGCTCTGGCGTTACTCCTGGGAGGGTGGACACGTGCGCGGCGTCGACGTGTTTCGCGTACGCGACGGCAAGATTGCCGAGAAGTTCTCCTACGTCAAGGGTTGACCGACGGGGATCCGATGGTCATCGGCCCAGACCTCGCAGCCAGGTCGCTGGGTTTCCGGTGAAACCCTTCGTACGTCGATGGCACGAGGCTCGAACCGCTCCACCCATCTAACTGACTCCGGCGACGCCGACGAGACTGCCTTCCGGATCTCTGAAGTGGCCGACGACGAGTCCATTCGGCGACGTGGCGGGGCCCATGACGCGTGCGCCTCCGAGCTCCACGGCGCGCTGCAGGGCGGCTTCGACATTTTGGACGCCGACATAGAAAAGGGCGTGACTCTCATAGTCCGAGCCCCCGCCGACACCGCCACGGATTCCCACTCCATCTTCTGAGGTGATCAATTCGACGAAGCCGTAGCGATCGGGCGCCGAGACCTCTCTCGCCACCGGTGAGGGAACGTCAAATTTCCAGTCGAAGAGTTCGCCAAAGAACTCTCTGAGCCGCTCGGGATTCTTGCCGGAGACCTCGAAATGTACGACAGGTTGCGACATCACTTGCACCTCCTGACTGGGTGGGTCCACCACCTCCTACCACCAACGTGCTGCTTCGTCCGTTTCCACGTTAGCGAGAGCGAGTGACGCGCAGCGTCGTTCGATGACGCGGCCATGTTGTCGATGTCATCATTGGAGTGGAGTGTCACCCCGGAGGTGCGTCGGATGTCCTACGCCGTTGTGATCCAAGTCGAGATCGACCCTGACTCGGATCGCCAGCACCGACATGCAGTTCTCAACGATTTCGTACTCCCTGAGACAAGGGCACTACCCGGGTTCGAGAAGGGCATATGGATGAACGATGGTGCGGGCACCGGCACGTGTGTGGTGGTTTTTGACTCGGAGACCCACGCTCGTAACGCGATCGACCCCTGACCCCGGGCCGGGAGTCCACCGATTCTCACGAGCGGCGTGTACGAGGTCGAACTCGAGGTGTAGCTCGGGACGAGGCCTGCCCCGGTGGGGACGACTGAGTCGGTGTCGGGACGGGCGCAGTCGGTCCCAAGGCAGTCAATCCGCTGCACACATACGCCGTGCGGACATTCACGAGGCCCGCGCGAGATCGCCGAGACTCCGAGGTCGAGGGTGAGTTGAAGCTCGGGTGCCCCGAATCGCCAGACGGTGCGTCGCTCAGTCACCGCGGAGCCATCGGAAGCCTCGTAAAATGGGGGTGGAGGTGCGTGGTGATTCCGGAGCAGGAGGGTTGGTATACCGATCCCTGGGGCCATCACGACGCACGTTGGATGTCTGAGGGTGTTCCCACGAAGTTGGTCCGTGACGGGAAACTGGAATCGTACGACGATCCACCCGATTCCTCGCCGAGTCAGGCATGGCTACCCATCGAGCCTCTTCCCGGCTCACAGACAGCATTGGATACCCTGCGTGCTGACGACCTCGAAGCTGAGGCGATTCCGTCTCTGTCCGAACTCAACAAAAGAGAAGACAGCGCTGCCATCACCGCAAGGGCTCATCCCTGGTTCGTGGCCCGGGACTGGGTCCCGTCGTCACGTCGCGGAGTCCCCTCGTATAAGGCAGAGCCGGCGACGCGACTGCGAAGGGCGGCGCTGATCGTCGGCGGCGTTCTGGCCGGAGTCATTGTTCTGCTGTCGAGCTGTCTGTGGGTCGTGCGGGCCATCGGACTGTTGACACCACCGCCACCGATGTGGGGCGGGGTGGTCATAGCTTCAGTGATCGCCCTCGTCGCTCCGGTTGGGACCTATCTGTCCTGGCGTAGCGACCGGCGAGCGCAGGTGCCACGGACCCGTCGTATCCAAAGAGCGGAACAGGTGGGTGGCCTCCTGGGCTTCCTGATGCTTGTCCTCTTCGCTCTGTCGGTAGGTGCTCCGTAGACACACGAAGAGTCCATCGTCAGGGAGCGGGCCTTCCCGACGGGGAGGTCGCGCACTTCGTGCCGCTGGTGAGCCTGGTTTCCATTGCCGCACTGCTCTTTCAAGATGTGTCGAGTGCGGCTGAATCGACTCAGCCGCTTTGCCGGGCGACTCGAGAGGTAACGGCAGAGCGCAGGAGTTCCTTGGCATCAGCCGGTAGGAGGTATCCGGCAATCCGGTCTTTCTTGACCGCGCGGCCACAAGCCGTGACGAACTTGGTGTGGTCACGTCCGTTCCGGGTGTGTCGCGAAAGTGTGCTCGAGTGGTCCAGTTGCTCGGGTCTGGGTCATGCCCCCACACCTTTCTTTGGAACGACCTTGATCATCTGCAGAGCCGGATTCTCGGCGTCCCACAACTCTTGGAACTCCTCAAGTGGTCGGAAGCCGTAGGCGAAATAGAACGCCCGAGTCCTTTCGTACCCCTCGTCAGGCCTGCTCGCAGCAAGGCGTCTTCACTTGGAGAAACTCCACGCCGTCCAACGCCAGCATGGTTTCCGCGTGCAAGAGTAGCGCCCGGCCAATGCCCCGACGATGGAACTCCGGCAGCACGGCCATCACGTAGACCTCTGCGGCATAGGGACTATGTCTCACGATCGTGAGCAGTCCCACGTCCTCATGTCCAAGTGACGCGACGACGGTGGGGGAGCGATCCGCGGTGGCAACGTAGTCCTCGACTGAGGCGGGAATGCCAAACCAGGTCGGGAGGGAACCCAGGATCCGTCGACAGGTGGCTCCGGCTCCTCCGGCCAGAGCCCGAATCCGAAGTTCTTGATCAGCAACCACGCCTACAGCATGCCTGTGTGAGCTGTTCAGGTGCACCGGCTGTGCGTTTCCGGTGGGCCGACGCGCGGTCGCTCAGGGAAAGCTGCCGAGGTCGCAAAGAGTGATGGATGTGATGGAGCGCGGTGAGCCTTGAGGTGGAGAGGGGACGGGTCATCCGGATCTTCGCGGTAGCGAATCCCTGAAGCCAATGCGCTGAGACGAACCAGGCGAGCGGGCCAACTAATCCTGCGCTCGGCGCTCTTCATTGCCAGCGGTTCGGTGCCTCAGGTGAGTGATCGTGATCAATCATTTCGCCATAGATCGAAGATCTGTACTCCGATCTCGGCGAGCATTGATCGAAAATGGGGAAGCGACAACCCCAGCACGTTGGAAGGCGAACCTTCGACGGTCTCCACAAAGGGTCCACCACGGCCATCGATGCTGAATGCGCCAGCGAGTGCAAGTGCGTCACCGGTTGCTGCGTAGGCACTGAGCTCCTCGTTGCTCGGGTGTCCGAATCCGATCAGGGTGCTGACCACCTCTCGGGCCCATACTCCCGAGCGCATATCAATCAAATAGTGGCCAGTCCAGAGCGGGGCCCGTCGGTCCGCAAGGCGCCCCCACACGTTCACAACGTCAGCCTCTGACCGTGGTTTTCCTACTGACGTCCCGTCGAGCTCGAGCATTGAGTCACAGGCAAGGACGAGCGTCTCAGGAAATCCAGGTGCCACCGCATTTGCTTTGCGTTCGGCGAGGATCATCACCGCCTCGGCGGTCGTCATGTCACCAACTGTCTCGTCCACGCCGCTCGCGGCAACTTCGGGGTCGAAACCTGCGTCTCGAAGAACTCGTAGTCGTGTCTTCGAATTCGATGCGAGGATCAACCGTCGTCCGGGTGGCTTCATAGACTCAGTATGGAGGCTGCTGGTTGCAGCCCCCGGAATATCAGTTCGAGCTCGTGATCTGAGGACGACTGAAATTGGCTCCAAGGCGGTGCCATCGAGGCGAAATGCTCGTTTGCGGGAACGGCTCGCACCGGGTCCAAGGAAGGTGTCGTCGCCGGTCCGAACAGAATCTTTCGTGTGTCACGAGGCCAGCTGTGCGTCGAGATCTTCTGGCGGGATGAAGCCTCGATTCCGAGCACTTCCGTTTGCCCGACAGAGGCAGCAGGATCCAACGAAGGGAGGGCCGGAAGTTCCCGAACGTCGTCGGCCAAACGAATTAAGCGGCCGCAGGGTGTTCGACACGAGATGTCACTGCCGCCAACCTGCGTGGAGGCGACGACAGCGACGGTCCCAACTCCGCTGGTCTCAGCCGGTCGAAGCCACGCCCACTTTGTGACCCTGAGCGTCCGCAAACACGCCAAACGTCGTACCTGGAACCTCCTGAGCCGACTGAATGATCGTGCCCCCGAGCACCTCGGCCTTTTTGAGGGTGGCCGCCACATCCTCGACCGCCACGAAGAAAAGAACCTCGTCCTCGGGACCCTGGCGAGGGCTGATGGCGACATAGGTGCCGCCCTCGACACCAGTGTCAATAAAGGTATAACCAGGAAACGCGCCTTCGGATGCGACCTTCCAATCGAAGAGATCTGCGTAGAATTTCCGTGTGGCGTCTGGTTCGCTGGAACGGATCTCAGCGTGAACCACGGGGTAGGGCATTTTGAAGCCTCCATTCGTCGGGAACGTCTCTATGGCGCTCGTCGAACAACACGACGAAGCGAGAAGTCACCAGATCGACCGAGATGCGCAAGATTTGGGATCGTCACCAAATGTTCGTCGAATGCCGGTTCGACGCTGGGAGGGCCGCATCCTGGCTACCGTGGCCAGCGTGAGCAGCAAGAAAGTGCCTGGTGGGGTGGTGCACAAGCTTCCCCCAGACCTGCGCGAGGCGTTGATCACCAACCCGACGACTCTCGATGCATGGATGGACATCACGCCCCTGGCCCGCAACGAGTTCATTTGCTGGGTTGAGAGTGCCAAGCAAGAGCAGACTCGAGAACGCCGCATTCGCAGGACCCAGGAGGAGCTGGAAGAAGGCCAGCGTCGGCCCTGCTGCTGGCCGGGGTGCAAGCATCGCGAGCGCACTGGGAGATAGTGGCCGCGGGTAGGGGAGAGGAAAGTGAGGTCTACCGCTACCTGCCCCACGTCTGATTCCCCGAGCTGCGGGTCTGGTTCTTCCCAGAACTGTGGCCCTTCGGGGGACTACCCAACGACCCCCTGACCTGACCCTCAGCTCGGGCCCCGTTCCCGAAAATGCGTGACCTAATAAGAGCCTGTCCTCATCTCGAGTGACTCATCAATGTTGTGTCGGGCTTTTCACTTCCGTGCCCAAGCCCATGACCACAAGATTCTTGGGGGTCATTTCGCGCGCTGGCCGCATGTCGGCGACGAACAGTAAAACCGGTTCACCCCGAACCAGGTCATCTGACCGCGGACTCGATCAGCCAAGGTCGAAGCGATCGAGGTTCATGACCTTGTCCCAAGCAGCGACGAAGTCACCGATGAACTTCTCCTCTGAGTCGTCACATGCGTAGACCTCCGCGATGGCTCGGAGCTGGGAGTTGGAACCGAAAATGAGGTCCACGGCCGTGGCAGTCCACTTGACCTTGCCCGTAGCGCGATCGCGACCCTCGAACACGTTCTCGGCCGAGACGGATGCCTTCCACTCGGTGCTCATATCGAGCAGATTCGCGAAGAAGTCGTTGGTCAGGGTCTCGGATCGGTCGGTGAAGACGCCGTGTCGGGATTGCCGGAAGTTGGCGTTGAGGGCCCGCATGCCGCCGACGAGGACCGCCATCTCGGGTGGGGTCAGGTTCAGCATGAACGCCCGCTCGACCAGCAGCTCCTCCGCCGGCAGCTTCTCTCCGGCCTTGAGGTAGTTGCGGAACCCGTCGAAGGTCGGTTCGAGCACGGCGAACGACTCCTCGTCCGTTTGCTCCTGCGAGGCGTCCGTGCGCCCGGGCTCGAACGGGACCGTGATTTTGTGTCCGGCGTTCTGTGCCGCTTGCTCGACGGCCGCGCACCCGCCTAGGACGATCAGGTCGGACAGCGACACCTTTTTGCCGCCGGACTGCGAGCCGTTGAAGTCCTGCTGGATCTGCTCAAGGGTCTGCAGCACCTTGGCCAGCTCGGTCGGGTCGTTCACTTCCCAGTCCTTCTGCGGCGCAAGGCGAATCCGTGCTCCGTTGGACCCACCCCGCTTGTCGGTGCCGCGGAAGGTAGCCGCCGAGGACCAAGCGGTAGAGACCAGCTGGGAGACGGACAGTCCCGATGCGAGGATCCTGCCCTTGAGGGCAGCGATGTCGTCATCTCCGATCAACGCGTGATCGACGGCTGGGACGGGGTCTTGCCACAGCTGCGCCTCGGGAACCCACGGGCCCAAGAAGCGCGAGACGGGCCCCATGTCGCGGTGCAACAGCTTGTACCACGCCCTGGCGAACGCATCGGCCAGCTGGTCGGGGTTCTCATGGAAGCGCTCCGCGATCGGCCCATAGATCGG
Source organism: uncultured Acidimicrobiaceae bacterium (assembly GCA_963809715.1). GTDB lineage: Bacteria > Actinomycetota > Acidimicrobiia > Acidimicrobiales > RAAP-2 > Bog-473. Next base: position 438,059 of record CAWEKO010000007.1, read on the forward strand.
ATCGAGCCTCATTGAGAGGTCGGTCGTCAGCATCATCGGAGCATGCCGTTTCGAGGGATCATGGGCATCGGGCACGGTGCCCTCCGCCTCGGCATTCTTGGGTTTCCACTGCTTTGCGCCGGCGGGGCTCTCGGTGAGCTCCCAGTCGTACTTGTACAGGTTGTCCAGGAAGCCGTTGTCCCACGTCGTCGGCTCGTTGGTCCAGGCGCCTTCCAACCCGCTGGTGAGCGTATCGGCGCCCTTCCCGCTACCGAAGGTGTTCCGCCAACCGAAAGCCTGCTCCTCGAGGGATGCACCTTCAGGTTCGGGACCGCCGTATTCCTCACCAACAGCGCCATGGGCTTTACCGAACGTGTGCCCACCGACGATGAGCGCCAGCGTCTCCTCGTCGTTCATCGCCATCCGGCGAAATGTCTCGCGAATGTATTTCGCCGCAGCGAGCGGGTCCGGGTTGCCACCGGGCCCCTGCGGGTTCACGTAGATCAGGCCCATATGATCGGCGCCGACGGGTCCCTGGATTTCCCCTTCGACGGCGTGGCGTTCGTCGCCCAGCCAGGTGTCCTCGGGGCCCCAGAAGATCTCGTCGGGCTCCCAGATGTCCTCGCGCCCGAACCCGAAGCCGAACGTCTTGAACCCCATCGATTCGTAGGCACAGTTGCCGGCAAAGATGATCAGATCGGCCCAGGAGATCTTCTGGCCGTACTTCTGCTTGACCGGCCATAGCAACCGCCGCGCCTTGTCGAGGTTCGCGTTGTCCGGCCAACTGTTCAAGGGGGCGAAGCGTTGAGCGCCCTCGCCGCCACCGCCCCGGCCATCGGCGATGCGGTACGTGCCGGCCGCATGCCACGTCATTCGGATGAAGAGCGGGCCGTAGTGGCCGTAGTCGGCCGGCCACCATTCCTGCGACGTGGTCATCACGTTGAAGATGTCCTGCTTGAGCGCTTCGACGTCAAGGGTCGCGAACTCATTCTTGTAGTTGAAGTCCTCACCCATCGGGTTGGACAAGGACGAATGCTTGTGCAGAATCGAGAGATCCAGCTGATTCGGCCACCAGTCCCGATTCGACATGGCCCGATGCTGCCTGGGAATCGGAGACGGGATTGCTGGGCTCTCGCTCTCGCTTTCGCTCCCGCGGTCAGACACGTGGGTTCTCCCCTCTTCTCACTGTTTCCATGGTTTCATCTGATGGCCGGTTGCACACGACGTGGCACTTAGGACGTCACGCTGCGCTGCTCCAGGCGGGGTCATACGCTCACCTATCGCGTGAGATCGCTCGACGCACCGCCAGGGACGACGTTCGCCTCGTGTGTCGCCTGCCCCGCGTCGTCGCCTCCGCCCCGATCCTGGTGTCCGACGTCGCCTGAGGTGCTGCTGGCTCGACGCGACTGTGGGCGCGCTGGTGCCTCAGCACGATGTCGAACATGTCGCGGTAGGCCTCCACCGTTGCGTCCGACGGCCCTCCCCATCGATCACTCGCGGCCGCCTCCGACGGCGTCGCACCACGACCAGGCCCCGGGAAGACCTGAGCGTCGATTTCCTCGAAAGCTCGGGTGCTCGCGGTCACCTTGTCAGAGCCCGCGTCCTCGTTGTCGCTCATGGCTCTTGGCGCCCTCCCCAGCACCGATCGGAGCTGTTGCCCCCTCGGCCTGCTGTCGACGTGGTTCGCGACCTGGGCTTACCTTAAATCTGTACCTAGAACGATTCAAGGGGCATTTCCAATCCAGTTGGCGAGGTTCGGCAGGTGGACACGGGTGGCAGCCCTACCCGCTACGACCCCATCACCCAGGACGGCCATCACCACCTCGTAGGCCTCAAATGCGGCGACCTACGCGACGTGCATCCGCAAGGACTCGACGCGCTCGAGTTGCCATGGTCGGACCTATTCGGCAACCGGATCATCCACCGAGAACCGCTCTTCTAGGGCTGCTGCCGCGACTCCGCTTTCGCGTCCTCTCTCGAACCTCCCGCCGTGGCCCGCGTAGCACAAGTCGACTTGCAGTTCCCTCGCCTTGCGCCCTGGCCGGAGGTAGCGTGAGCGCCATGACGCTGCGCATGGCTGATGGTCCGGTTGCCAACCTCCCCGCTGGGCTGGATGCCTACGCCGGATACGTGGACAAGGGGGGCATCGGCATCACCTTCCCGGACGTCGTCGCTGCCCACCCCGGCACGCACCTTCTCTCCATCGCGGTCCACGGTGCCGCCGCCATGTGTGGCGACGTCGAGGACGGCGCCCTTTCCAACTGGACGGGCTACGGGTGGGGGTACTGCGCAGTGTCGAACGTCAATGACATGATCCGCCGGTACGGTCGCCCCAAGAAGCTGTGGACAGCCCACTACGACAAGAAGTTGGGCTCCCATATCTGCTCGCCCCACTGCTGGCCCGGGCTGGTCACGACGGCGGACGGGACGCAGTGGACCAACCATGGGGGCGTCTGGGACGAGTCCCTGCTGTCCGACGACTTCTTCTCGCTCTCACCGATTCCGACACCATCGACCACCGAAGGAGACAACGTGGGCTGGACAGCGTATGACCCCGACTCGGGCGGCTTCTGGGCCACCGACGTCAACGGAGACCTCAACACCGAGAACGGCGCACCGTTCATCGCCGGGCTGAACCAGCACCCCGAGTTCCACGCCGGATCGGCCGAGAGTGGTACAGCGAACCCCTGCGTCGGCATCGAGACCTTCAAGGACAAGAACGGCCAGCACGGGATCGTTTACATCACGCGCACGAGCGGTAGCAAGAACCAGTCCGGCCTGAGCTTCTACCGCTTCGCGAGAGATGGCAGTACTGACTGACCGATGTCACCGCCATGGTCACGGCCGTAACAACGCAGGGGTCGTCGCTTGTGCCACGATGGGCTCGTTCCCCCCGGCCAGAGTGCATCGAGATCCGGTCTCTTTTCGCTCGCTTCTCGGACCCTCTGCAACCGGGGCAGCGAGCCCCCACCCAACAACCTGCATGCGGGCCCACGGGCCGCTGCATTTGCATGCAGGTTGAGTTGGGGCGCGCCATTGCCAAGTCGGCGACGGCAAGCAGGGTAGTAGCCGAGTCGCCGCATTCGCCGGACTCAGGGAAGAGCTCGAGGAAGGCCGGGCTCGGCTCTGTTTGCTGGCCGGGATGCAACCGCGGACGTACCGGTAGATAGCCCCTCGCCTGAGGCTCCCGTCTCCGGCTCTCCGCCGCGTACGTGACCCCAAGTTCGCGGCAGCGGAATCGGGCCTGTGCCCATATCGTCGTGGAGGCAAGTTGGCAGCCACTCGGAATAATTGACTGAGATTTCGGGAGCAACGGAAGCACAGGTTGGGTGGGTCTGAGGTGGGGGGAGTGAGATGACCGGAAGTGGGTCACGAGCGGTGCGCTTCGACCGATATGGCGGAAGGGATGTTCTCTACGTTGCCGATGTGCCGCTGCCCGCCCCGGCGGCTGGTGAGGTTGTCGTCGCAGTCAAGGCGGCTGCTATCAACCCCGGTGAGGCGGCGATCAGGTCCGGCGCGTTGGCAGAGCGGTTCCCGGCCAGTTTTCCTTCGGGAGAGGGGAGTGACCTCGCAGGACTTGTGACTGCCCTCGGTGCCGGCGTCAACGAATTTGATGTCGGTGACGCCGTTCTGGGTTTCTCCTGGCTCCGTTCGAGCCACGCAACCCATGTCGCCGTTCCGACCTCACAGCTCATCCACAAGCCCTCGGAGCTGAGTTGGGAGGTCGCTGGTTCTCTGTATGTGGTCGGGTGTACGGCCTATGCCGCTGTTCGCGCGGTCGCGGTCAAAAGGGGCGAGACGGTTGCAGTCTCAGCGGCCGCCGGCGGTGTCGGGACCGTCGTCGTACAGCTTCTGGCGTTGCGGGGTGCACGCGTTCTTGCCATTGCTTCGCCGACGAACGCCGACTGGCTCCGGTCCCATGGAGCGGTGCCCATCGCCTATGGCGACGGGCTGACCGACCGTCTGGAGGAGGCGGCCGCGGGGATCGATGCCTTCATCGATCTTTTCGGGCCAGAGTACGTCGAACTGGCTGTCGATCTTGGCATACCACGTGACCGCATCGAGACGATCACCGCGTTTGAAAAAGCCCAGGAGCTCGGGGTCAAAGCCGATGGAAGCGTTACCGCATCGACGTCAGATGTCCTGACTGAAATGGCGGACCTCGTCGCGTCTGGTGCCATCGAGATTCCAGTTGCCGCCACGTATCCGCTCGATCGGGTAGCCGATGCATTCGAGGAACTCGAACGTCGTCACACCCGAGGGAAAATCGTGCTCATTCCTTGATCCGAGCAACGACAATCACGATCAAAGATCCAGCCGGGCGCGCCCGCAACGTTAGCTAAGCAGCTCGCGATGACCATCTTGAAAATATCGCTCGGCACGAAAGACTGGTGTGAGGTCATCGAATCCGCCGAATACGGTCAGTTCGGCCGGCCGCTTGTCAGGAAATCGAAAGAGTGGAACGAACGCATCCGCCGTCTTGAGAGGGCCGCTTCGGCGGGCGATCGTCCCCGTGTTCTGGCTTCCTAGCTCGAGTCGGATTCCTTCGGATTCGAGCAGTTTCAGTGGTGAGAGCCAAATCACATCCTGCGTGCCGTCCTCCTGGACGTACTTCTCCAGATACTTCTCCATGGAGCCTTGGTCGGTAAAGAAGTACACCCGTTGATTCAGGAGATGAATCCAATCGCGGAACTCGGCTCCGTCTGGATCCGATTTCAGGTCCTTGCGGGCGGACAGCGGTCCCTGGTCTCTGATGGTGACGTCTTCGCCGCCGACACGAAGGCGAACTGTGTCTTGTCGGGGTGTCGAAAGCAGGGTTTGTCGTTCCTCGTCGGTCAGATCGGCTTCCAGGATCAATTGTTCCGCCGTCCGGAAACCGTTTTTGGAGATCAGCTCCCAAACGCCAGCGGGACCAACATGGCAGATCATCTTGCAACGAGTAAGGAATTGTTCTGGCGTCATTGCGTCAAGAATCCCACATACTCGGCTGCCCCCGGTCACGCTGGGCCAGATTTGCGCTTCGGCAGAGGGAGAGCCCCGCTCTCAAGGGCCCTGTTTTTGCCGTCCGAGGGGCACACGAGGCCGGTTTGACGACCACATCACCGCTGGCCGAGTGAGGGCCGTGGCGAGCGAGCCTGGGTCGGCGTGAATGGTCGGTGTCGTCCGCACTCCGACGAGAAGGCTCTGGTCTAGCGCCCCGACATTGGTCCCGAAAATCCCGAAGCAGGACCCCCGAGACCTTTCTTTAGGGCTCGATCGCAGTCCAGCCGCGACGGCGGAGTTCACCAGCGAGCTGTTCCGACGACAGAATCTTCAATATTTGCTCTTGGGTTGATTTCCGCCACGCCGGCGCGGCGACGGGAACACTCCCGCCGGTCTCTCCTTCCTGAAGCCGCCTGATGAAGCCGTCTGCCTCGTCACGAGAGAATTTGCCAGCTGCCTGACGCTGGCTAAACCCCATGGGGCCTCGTGCATCGCGAAAGTCGGAGTGTCCGGCTTCGTTGAGGAGAGCCAGGAGCTCTTTTACTTGGGTGGCCGAAGCGGGTGGACCTGACTGTTGACCGAACGCCATTTGCACGCATTGTTGCCCACTGGGAGATGGGGGGGTGTGATCCTCTCGGTGCGCTGTGCGTCCACTAAGGAGGCGCCGGTTGTGCAGAAGCGCTACGCGAGGGACCTCTTTCCCCCGCAGTCCCGGGCGGAGCTCCCTATCCGGAGACCACGGCGGCGCGGGCGTAGACGAGGGTGGTGAGCCGGTCGTTGGAGGTGTCGAAGAGCTCGACCTGAATCGGCGCGTCTGGTCCCTGCCCAAGCAGGCGACATCGCGTCCGGACGGGACCTGCGCCGGTCTGCGCCAGGTAGCGGAGATCGAGATCCGTGACCACGGCGGGGATCTCGAACCGCGACGACGCCAGCTCTTCGGCCGCGGCCTCAGCCACGAGGGCGACCATTGCGCCCTGAAGGGTCCCAGCGGGATTGCGCAGGCCCGGTGTCAGCTCCATTTCGACGGCACCCTGCATTGGATCGAGCACGCGAATGCCGGCCTCCTCGCGTAGGGGTTGGGAGAGCAACCTGGACCCGTCGAACATGGCCATGATTCGTTCGACAGACGCCTGAGGTTTCAGTGGATCTGATTCGCGGCGACGCACCTTGGCAAAACCGATAGCGCCGGTGGCGACGGGCTCGCCTTGGCCACTGACCAGGTCAACGACGGCGGTAGCTGAGCGATTGCCTCGCCGGAGGATCGTGGTCTGCGTGTGGATGTCATCAGGGGCCGTGCGTGGCCGCATCCGTACCGACATATCCGAGGTGAAGGTCCACACGTCGGGATCATCGTCGACCACGATCCCGGCCACGACGTCGATCATCAGCGCCAGGACGCTGGCCCGAACGGCTCCGTGGTGCAAGACCTCAGCTCGGGGACGGAGCTGCATCTGAAACTCACCATCATGGATCTCAGCGTTGAGGCCCAACCGGTTCGGGAGCGACATGTCGCCGTCGAGAAGGTCGGTCATTGGCCTATCGGGTGGGACATGGGGCGGTGACCATAGCGGCAGATCTCTGACGGCAACTAGTTGTCGAATTTCGCGGAGACATTGTGCGGAGGCCGAGCATGTCGCCAGGGCGGCCCAGACCGCATGAAGTTAGACTCAATGCGATAGTTGAGTGGCGGCGTCAGCGTAGAGGGCGAGACGTCGCCACCTCGAAAAGCGTAATCTCAACGCTCCGAGGCGCCGGTCTGGCTTCACCATCCCGAGGCGCGTTCTTCTGTTGGGAGAGGTGCTGTTGGAGGTGTTCCATTGACTCCCAACGCTCGGACAGCACGACGCGTTCCGGGTCGAGGGGGTCGGCCGCGATGACGTATTCGAGGCAACCATCCTCCTCTCGAGAGGAACGCATCGCCTCGATGCTGGTCTCGACGAAACGGTCCCGTTCAGTCGGATCAATCGAGAACACTCCCTGCACAATCACGATGGCCATATGCCTTGTATAGGCGATGTCGCGTGTCAGCCGCTGCCCTCGTAGAGAGGAGCGGCCCAAGGCACCATGACGAACCGGTCCACAGCCCCAAAACGTCAGGATGAAGTGCGGTCCTCTGTCCTGAAGCGCGATGCCAGGAGTCGATCGGCGTCCCCACGCCTATGCCAGCCGCTTGGCCCTGGCCAGCCCCTCGGAGCTGTAGGTGCCGTCGGGAAAGACAGCGTCCCATGCGTCTCGTACCCCACGGAAGTCCTCGCTGGGGCCGTAGGCGGCGCGCGCGGCGGCCACCACTTCGTCTCGACGGTCAGCGACGGCGACACCCGAGGCGAACTCCAACTCATTGTCGATCTGGGCGATCGACTCGGCGAAGCGGCGTTTGTGTCCGATCAAGCGGACTGCGTTTTGGGGAGGCGTCATGAGAGGTCCTTGTCGTCGCTGGTAGGGGCGGAAGGGAGTTCGTCCTGCCGAATCCTCGCTGTGGTGCGCGGGCTCTGCGGTTGGCTCCGAACAACTTACAAAATAGCGTGGGATGTGCAAACACGGACCGCATCAGGGTTTCCAGGTGAGAGGTGCTGCTGAATGTGGGCCCGGGTCCGCTGGTCCGAGTCTGATCGTCAGCGCACGGCATTGGCCTCCGTACCCTTACAACGTATCGACATGGAACCTATTGACGCGGACGCCTTCGAAGCCTTGGTTGCGGAGGCTCTGGAGACTATCCCTGATCAGCTTCGTTCGGAGATGGAGAACGTTGCGATCATCATCGATGACGAGAGCCCTCCAGGACCGCTCTACGGCCTTTATCAGGGCGTGCCGTTGACGAAGAGGGGTACCTATGTCGGGGCGAGTCCGGACCAGATCACGCTGTTTCTCGCCACGATCTGTGAGTCGGCCGCGACGACCGAGGAGCTGGCCAACCGAGTGCGAATCACCTTGCTTCACGAGGTCGGCCACCATTTCGGCATTGGTGAAGCCCGGCTACACGAACTCGGTTGGTCGTAACAACGAAACATCAATTTCAGTCCGGGGCCCCGGACCCGCTGTCGGAGGGCAGAATCGTGGCCGCCGAATCACCAGTCCGAAGCTACGTTGGCTTCGTGATCTCCCCTTACATTCGGCAACTCCGGGACATGGTCGGACATCATCTCCTCCTGCTTCCGTCGACGGCAGTACTGCCGCGAGACAGTGCCGGGCGAATTCTTCTCGTACGCCTCATCGATACGGGCAACTGGGCCACCATCGGCGGTGCAGTGGAGCCGGATGAAAGTCCTCGGGAGTGCGCGGTCCGCGAGGCCGAAGAGGAATCTGGGGTCACGGTAGAGCTGGGCGGGGTTCTCGGGGTTCTCGGAGGTCCCGAGTATCACGTGACCTATCCGAATGGGGACGCGACCGCCTACGTCGTGACGGTTTTCGACGCCACAGTCGTTGAAGGCACCCCTCGACCAGACGGTGATGAGACCTCCGAAGTGGGCTGGTTCAAGCCCGAAGAGCTACCGCTCGGCCAGATGGGCGGACTGGCGAAGGCCCTCTTTCGTGATCTCGGGTTTGTTGGTGCCGAAGGTCTCAACGCCACTTGTTAGCCGGTCCTGGTCCATGTCAGCGATGCTGGCACGGACCAGTTGGCAGGCGCTGGGCCGGTGGCCGACCTACCGGGTGGTCCACTCATCTCCCGTGATCGGGCAACGGCCTCCGACCCTTTCGAGAGTCCGGGAGACGCTCGACGCCAGGGCGATACCGCCCGTCGGCAATGATCAGAGACCGATGATCGAAACTCGCCGGGCCGGTCCGGACGACCTCAGGCCAGCCAGTGAAGTTCTTGGCCAAGCGTTCGCCGACTATCCCTGGACGAGGTGGACGGTTGACCAGGACGATCACCAGGCGCGAATCACTCGACTTCAGTTTCTGGCCCTTGAGAACCTGGGCATGCCTTTCGGCGAGGTATGGCTGAGCAGTCTCGACGATACGGTCCAGTCAGTCGCAGTGTGGATGGACAGCGCCGTTCCGGTCCCCTCGTGGGTTCATCACGCCATGGATGCGACTGTTGCGAGCCTGGAGGGGTCCCGCCACGATGCGTCGCTGGCGGCAGCACGAGCGATCGAGGGTTGGCGGCCGTTCGAGCGCCACTTCGCTCTGGCCGTCCTAGGAACCGCGCCGGCGAGGCAACGAGAGGGCCTCGGCGCTCGGACGTTGGCTCCGGGCCTGGCCGCCGCCGACCGAGAAGGTGCCGGGTCGTTTCTCGAAACGTCGTCCGTGTCGAACCTCGACTTCTACTCGACCGTCGGCTTCGAGGTCATCGGCCACAGGCGTCTTGGGGGCGGCGGCCCTGATGTCTGGGCGATGTTCCGCGAGCCTTTGCCCGTCAGCGGCAGGTGTCCTGCCGCCTAACCGAACATCCATCCTGCACCAGCGACGGACACCACAGGCAATCTGCGGGCGACGCGAGGATCGGCGATCTGTGCTTGGACGGGCGACCCACAACGGGCGCGAATTGTGCGCCGCGACATGCCTCAGAGGTGTCGAAGTGCCCCACAGTGCCTGCGCGGTCCTGGAGGTGAGGAGCTTCGCAGTCGCTGATGACTACGTTGTGGCCAATGACGATCCAACGGATGGACAACGTCGGCGTCGTTGTCGACGATCTTGACGCTGCTGTTGCGTTCTTCCTTGAACTCGGTCTGGAGCTGGAAGGCGAGGCCATTGTCGAGGGGCAATGGGTTGACCGAGTCGTCGGACTCGACGATGTCCGAGCCGACATCGCTATGGTGCGGACACCCGACGGTCACGGCCGGCTTGAACTGACGAAGTTCCACACGCCGACGGCGCTCAGCACCGGGCTGCACGCACCGGCGAACACTCTCGGCATACGTCGCATCATGTTCGCCGTCGACGATATCGACGACGTCCTTGACCGTCTGCAGGCACACGGTGCCGAGCTCGTCGGCGAGCTGGAACAGTACGAGGACGTCTATCGGCTCTGCTACGTCCGCGGCCCCGAGGGCATCATCGTTGGGCTGGCCGAGCAAATCAGCTGAAGAACCAGTCCTATCCCCGAGGATCATTCATGACGGCGGTACGCCTGTCCCGAGGTGCTCGAGTGTCTCACCGTCGAGGCGTCGTGGGGCATCCTCCTGATCCCGCTGAGGCCTGGGATCGTCCGAGACCGAAGGTCCTCACGGTGTGATGCGGTAGTGAAGGTGGACGACTCCGCTGCGAGAGCGCCGCTCACTCAGCAGTTGAAGGTCGAGACGCGCCTGCCTGGGGAGGGCGTGTTTGCCGCCTCCGAGCACGACCGGCCAGAAGAACACGTGGCACTCGTCCACCAAGCCCGCCCCGAAGGCCTGGGCCGCGAGATCAGCTCCGCCCACCGTGAGATCGCGGGTTTCCCTGGCCTTCATCCGCCGAATCGCCTCGACGTCGAACGCTCGCTCGAGGGTCGTCCTCCCGCTTGACACCGCTGTCAGGGTCTTCGAGAAAACGACCTTGTCGGCCGCTCGCCAGAGGTTGGCGAAGTCCACCAGCCAGGGTGGCTCGTCAGCGACGGGGGCGCTCTCCCAGAAGACCATCGCCTCATACATGCGGCGTCCGTAGAGATAGGTGCCGACCGTGCGCTCGAGGCCGTTGATGAAACTGAAGTACTCCTCGTCGGGGGTACCCCAACTGATGCCACCGTCCCGGTCCTCGGAGTAACCGTCGAGCGACGTGTTCGCAACGTAGATGAGCTTGGCCACTGGCATGCCTCCGAACGGGATCTCGACCGAAGATAGTTCGCACTGACCTGCTCGGGATTACCCGCTACCAAGTAGTCCGGCCTCGCCTCAGCCGCTATCAATGGCTGGGGTCGGTACCCGTTCGACAAATTTGTGGATCGATCGGGTCCGATGTGTCGCTAAGGTACCGCGGCCGCCGCTGGCGCTACGACGACAGCGGTGATGATGTCACCGGCGACGTGTCCAGAGAGTCCCAAACGTCTCCAAACCAGCACGATGAGTTGACCCGTGTTGTCGGAGGTGCAGGTGGATGGGTAGGGCTGGGGCAGAAACGAGCACAACAGCTTGGAGCGTTGGCGATGAGCCAGTAGCTGTCACTCGGAACGCTGGTCCGTGCCTCTCAAAGGTCCAATCTCATGAACCAGATCCGAGGCCCGGAGTTGGGAGCGTACGCGTCATCGATGACGCGGAAGCCCTAGCTCCCATAGATGGACACGTTGCGCTCAGTGCCCGTTGATAGGAAAGCGCCTAGGTCCTCAGTCCGTGCCCGGTCCTGTCCCTTGACGATCGAGGCCCCTCCGAAGCCCCGGCCCTGAAGTCTTGGATCGACAGCGATCGAGTCGAGCTGCCAGAGCCGTCACTCGGGCTTCGGCTCTCGATCCAGCGCCAAAATTCGTCGTAACGACGGCCGCCGTCGTCTGGCAGAGCATGAATCTGTGGTTGATTCCAAGGATTGTCCGGCCACGATTCGAATCGGTCGGGCGGGATCCACACAGCAGCCCCACTCGCGTTGCCCGCTTCCGATACAAGACCCAACTCAAGTGCGACCTGAAGAAACAAGGTGAAGCATCTGGTGAAACACTCCACCGGATCTTCCACTACACCCATTGGCCAACGCATCATCCGGCAACTTCCCACGATGGAGTTGGCCGGCGTCTCAAAGGACTATCTCCTAGAACTCATCTGACGGGATCAGTGGGGTGTCGCAATTCGTCTTCTCGCGGGCAAGCCTGCGGTTCTCCAAACGTCTGAGTTACCTAATCCGAGCCGGGTCGGTCCAACCCCATCGCGAGCCGGTGGTTTAGGCGCTTGGCGTGACCGGGCTGACGTTGTAGCGCAGCTCCCCGGTCGACACGTCGATGTCGTAATACTCGACGCCCGTCTCCACGTGCGGGTCGTCCGCGTCGAAGGCGACGGCGATCTTGTTCGCAGTGTTGCGGACGATATCGAGGGTCAGCTCGCTTGCGGCGGCAGTACCCAGAGCGTCCACGACCTGCTTGCCCAGCCCGGGTGGCCAGCGGATCGGCCTCCACACGAAGGCATCCACGACCTGGAGGGCCAGGGCCTGGGCGTCGGAGATACCGCTCGGATCCCTGTCATCGAAGAGATCACTCCTACCTGCCAGATCGATGGCACGGACGCTCCGGCGGGACTGGCAGAGCCGGCAGTCGTGGGCTCTCGCTCCCGCGGAGCCTGACCAGTTCGGAGGTGACCGGATCGAGGGCTTGCAGTTTGGCCACCTCTACGAGAAATCTTTCGTGGGCTACCCAGGGATCGGTCTCGGCAGAAGTCGGGATCGGACGCCATTCTTCGCCGAACATCTCGCGGTAGGCGGCATCTGCGCGAATCATCATGTCCTCCGTCCAAACGGCAAGGACGAAGGCTGGGGCACCGGCACCGAGTTCGGCCAGTCCCGCCACTCGAACATCAGTGGTCATGGATGCCACATCGACGACCATCTGTTCGGCGAAGGCCATCGCGTCAGATCTCGGAACGGCAGGAAGGGCCGGGTCCAGGCTGGCGCGAGCAATGGCACGGGCCTGTTCCGTCCGGTTGGTCGGCATGGTCGAGGCGACTGCGTCGATCAATTCGTCCCATGCCGCGAAGGCCACCGGCGCCTGATCCCGTGCGATCACAGTTCGACCCTACTGGTCATTTCACGCGTCATGAAAGCCCCACAGGCTTGCCCAGACGGACGTCACCGCCCCAGATCGCCGGGAGGTTGAGGCAATTCGGATCGTCACCATCACAGCAATCGGTCACCTCGTAGACGCATAAATCCTCGGCCCGCTCCTAGAACGCGTCTCAGGCTCCTGCTGACGTGAGACTCGCCACTCTCGCCGACCTGACATAGCGACATCATTCCGACGGAGGCACTCCCTGCGCCGATGACTGACGCGCACTATGGGTCATCCGCCGCTCCCCAGGTCCGTCGATGTGCGCTATCACGTAGGGCGTGGCGAGCCCGTTTGTGCAGAGCATGGCCAGCAACTTCGAGGAAGCGCTGCGGCTGATGGAGGCGGCGCTGACGGATTGTCCCGACGATCTCTGGGAGACGGACCTGTGGCCGGACGAGGCGCCAATGGGTCCATCACCGCACGGTGGATTGCACGGCTCAGCCCCCTGGTTCCTGGCATACCACGCGCTGCTGACCCTCGACTACGACCTCACCGCCGAGTTCGAGCCGTGGAAACCGCCACAACCTTTTGACGAGAACACATACGCCTTTCCCGACCGTATGTTCACCAAGGCCGAACTCCTCGGTTACATCGACTACTGCCGCGGACGGGTGCGCCGAACGCTCGATGCGCTCACAGAGGACGCGGCGGCCCGGCCACTGCCTAGCGCCCATCGATACCACGGCATGCTGTACGGAGTGATTGTCGGCAGCATCCCGCTGCACGTTCTTGAGCACGCCGCCCAGATCCGCCAGTTCCTCACTGCAGCCGGAATCAGAGTGCAACCTATGCCCGGCGATCGTGGGTACGCGGGGTGAACCCGTGACCGTGATCTGGCGTCGTGCCCTCCACACCGCCGAGATCTATCCTCATGGTGCCGCTCGGCTACACCCAGAGCCGGCTTACGGGCGACCCCGGCCCGGCAAAGTTGAGGTCATGAAGGCACGCTTCGATGACCGAGTGATCACAGATGGAGCAGTGCCATTGCCTGACGGCCGGGTATTGCCTGCAGGTGCCCGACGGCTTCGTCCTTGAAGTCATCGAATCTCCGGAGGCACACGAGGTCGAGTTCGATCTGGCCGATGCCAGTGCTTGCCGCTGTCCACTCGGGGGGCTTCGGAGTGGCATAAGCGATCCCCCAGCCGGCGGACAGGGACACCCAGGGCTAGCTCGAGTCAGAACTCGGTCCGGCGTTCGTCGCTGACTATTCCGCCCGTGGGATATTCGCGGGATGAGGACGAGGATGTACAGGCCGAGCACCGCGCAGAAAACTGTGGTGGCCTACACGTCCGAAGAGAGCGGCCGACCAGGATCGAACTGGCATCATCAGCTTGGAAGGCTGAGGTTCTACCATTGAACTACGGCCGCGAATCGAGGGGCAGTCTAAAGCCTCTACTCTCGACTCCGTGGACGCACTGTTCGAACGGGTCGGCGGCGAGCGTTTCTTCATCGACCTGGTGGACGCGTTCTACCTTGGTGTCGCAGGCGATCCCCTGCTCCGCCCCCTGTACCCGGACGATCTCACCGAATCGTCCGAGCATCTGGCCCTCTTTCTGGTGCAGTACTGGGGCGGTCCCGGGACGTACAGCCAGCAGCGTGGGCACCCCAGGCTTCGCATGCGCCACGCACCCTTCGTCATCGGTCCAGGCGAACGTGACGCCTGGCTGCGCCACATGCTCGCTGCCCTCTCGGACCTGGAGGGGGCGGGCCGCATTACGCCGGACGATGCGGTCGAGCTGCGGGACTACCTGGCCATGGCGGCCAACTCGCTGGTCAACGCGCCCTGAGGGCCCGACCGATCAGTCCGTGAAGTGCGGCGTCCGCCCCTCCTTGCGGGCGGCCACCGACTCCTCGAAGTTCCGCGTCGTGATGCGGACGAAGAGCTGGGAGGCCCCCTCCGCATCCATGTGCGACTGCAGGCTGCTGGCGTCGAGGCTGTTCCACAGCTGGCGTTTGGTCAGTTCGACGCCGGCCCGGCTCCAGCCGTTGATGCGATCGGCCAGGTCGAAGCAGGCGGGGAGGAGCTCGTCGGGTGCCACGACTCGTGAGACCAGGCCGATCCTGTCCGCTTCGGTGGCGTCGACGTCCCGGCCCGAGAGCATGATTTCGGCGGCCCGGGACTGGCCGACGCTGCGAGGAAGCAGGAAGCTGAGTCCGAGCTCGGCCGCAGTCAGGCCGTTGTTGATGCCGGCGGCGCGGAAGTAGGCCTCCTCCGAGGCGATCCGGACATCGGCGGCCAGGGCCACGCAGAACCCACCACCGATGGCGGCGCCGTTGACGGCTGCGATCACCGGTTGGTGGAGACGACGGATCGTCGTGATCACATCGTCGAGCAGCTCCATCGACCGCAGCGCAATGGTGGGCAGCGTCAGCCCGTCGAGGTTCGGGATGGAGCCAGGGTTCTCGTGGTCGGCCCCCGAGCAGAAGCCCCGTCCGGCGCCCGTGATGACCACGACCCGCACCGAGTTGTCTTCGCCGATCTCCCGGAGTGACTCACGGAAAGGGATCATGACGTCGAAGGCCATGGCGTTCATGCGCTCGGGCCGATTCAGCGTGACGACGGCCACCTGGGGGTGGGGCCGGGTGATTTCGGTGAAGGACATGGCGGCATCGTAGAGGCCGCCATGTCCCGCCTCAGTGGGATCGCGGTGGCTGCGGCGCCGGATGCTGGGTGGGCTCCTGGCGCGCCATCCAGCGCAGTCGCGCCGCGCGGGCATCCCAGGAGTAGACCACGGCCGTCCCGGCCACAAAGTCGTTCAGCGCCCGACGCTCCCGCTGATACACAATGCCGAGAAAGCCGATGCCCAGGGTGAGCAAGGTCAAGCCGAGCCCCAGGGTGCGGAGCACCGCCTGTCTCGGGCTGATCGGTCCACCTTGTCTGGTCACGACTTGGATCCCCAAGACGGCCATGCCGACGGTCTTCCCACTGACGGCCCACTGGTAGGCGAAATAGATGAACTCCCATCCGGTGAGGACGATCACGGCCGCGATCCGATGGTCGGCAAGGGCGTAGCTCCGTCCGGTGACCAGCTTCACGGCCGCGTTCACGAGCGCCACACCCAGCGTGTAGAGGCCCCAGGAAGCGCCGACGTCGGCTGCAAACGCGATCAGCCTGCTGATGGCTCCGGCGTAGTGCCCCTGACGACCGACGGTGAGTTCTGCGGAGGGAACGGGGACCGTCGTCACGCCGGTCCCTGGTGCACGAGGAGGGGCGGACCGACCGGCCAGTCCTTCACCTCGGCGCCGCGGAAGACGATGCGGTTCCCCCAACGGAGGACGAAGTCGTCCAGGCCCACCCCCTGGGCGCGGATCACGTCGAGGATCTCGGTCAGCACACCCGTCGTCGAGCGGGCGATGATGGAGCCGAGTTCGGTCTGCTCGACGATCTTGTCCACATCGATCTGGTCGACGATCGCGTTGATGTCGACCCGCTCGATCACCTTCTGGAGGTCGACCCGCTCGACGATTTTGTTGATGTCGAGCTGGTCGATGATGGCGTCCATGTCCATCTGGCCCACGATGGCGTTCATGTCGATGCGGCTGACGATCCCGTCCATATCCACCTTCTGGACGACCGCGTTGAGGTCCACCCGGTCGATGATCCGCTCGATGTCCACCTTGTCGAGGATGGCGTTGATGTCGATGGCCTCGAGAACCAGGGAGACAACGCGCTCGGCGATGCCCTGGGCCATCAGCTCCACCCGCGAGCTGATCGGATTGGAACTCATCCGGATCTTCGGGTCTGTGACAACCCCGTGATCTTCTCATTCTGACCGATGCACGTGGGCGACCGATCGGATACCGTCGAATCGACAGGGGGAATCCGAACCAAGGAGGTACGCCATGGAGATCGAGCGCTACGACAACGGCATCCCCTCGTGGGTGGACTTGAGCAGCCCGGATTTGGCCGGTTCGAAAGCCTTCTACGGGGCCCTTCTCGGGTGGGATTGCCCCGAGGGACCTCCGGAGGCGGGTGGCTACTCCGTCTGCGAACTGCGCGGCAAGACGGTCGCCGGCTTGGGCCCGCAGATGAACCCCGATTTCCCCCCGGCCTGGATGTCCTACGTCGATGTGGACAGTGCCGACAGCACCATCGCCAAGGTGAAGGCCAACGGCGGCACCGTCTTCGTCGAGCCCATGGACGTGATGGACGTCGGCCGCATGGCGATTTTCGCCGACCCGGCAGGAGCCGTGCTCGGCCTGTGGCAGCCCGGAGCCCACACAGGCGCGCAACTGGTCAACGAGCCCGGCACGTGGTGCTGGAGCGAGCTCATCACGAACGATGTCGACGGGTCGAAGGCGTTCTACGGCGCCGTGTTCGGCTGGGGCGCCCAGGAGCAGGGGCCGGGCGGAGCCCACACCTACACCGAGTGGAAGATCGGCGAGCGGTCGCTCGGCGGCATGATGCCCAAGACGCCGGAGATGCCGGCGGAGATGCCGCCCAACTGGGGCGTCTACTTCGCCGTGGACGATGCCGACGCGGCTGCAGCCAAGGCGCAGGAGCTGGGCGGGTCACTCTTCATGGGTCCGATGGACATCGAGCCGGGACGAATGGCCGTTCTGGCCGATCCGATCGGGGCGGTGTTCAACATCCTCCAGCTCAAGGCCTGACGGAGCGGCGACATGGAACGTCGACGCTTGGGCCGGACCGGGCACGAGAGCAGCGTGGCCATCCTGGGTGGCGCCGCCTGCTGGGCGGCCACCGAGGAGGAGGCGGGAGCGTGGCTGAGCCAGGCTCTGGCCCGCGGGGTGAACCACCTCGACATCGCGCCGCAGTACGGGGCGGCCGAATCCGTCGTCGGGCCACACCTGGCGGCCCACCGCGACGAGATCTTCATCGCCGGCAAGACGCTCCGGGCCAACCCCGACGGCGTGAGCGACCAGTTCGACACCACCCGCCGGCTGCTCAACGCCGAGGTGCTCGACCTCTACCAGGCCCACGCCGTCACGTCGCTGGCCGAGCTGGACCGGCGCTCGGCCGCGTTGGAGCGGATCGTGGCGCTGCGCGACGCGGGCCATACCCGCTTCGCCGGCATTACCGGGCACGATCTCGAAGTGCCGCGCGCGCACCTCGAGGCGCTGCGCCGCTTCGACCTCGACACGGTCATGTTCCCGATCTATCCCGCCCTCTGGTCCCGGCCCGAGTACCGCGAACCGGCGGAGGAGCTCCTGACCCTGTGCGCCGAGCGCGACATCGGGGTCATGGTCATCAAGGCCGTCGCCTGGCGGCGTTGGGGCGACGACCGTTCCCTGGCCGAGGCCCGGGGAGAGCGCTGGGCGGCGTCGTGGTACGAACCGGTCACGACCGACGCGGAGATCGACCGCGGCGTGCACTTCGCGCTTTCGACACCGGGCGTCCACGGGTTCTGCACCCCGGGCGACATCCCGCTCCTGCCCCGCGTGCTCGACGCGGCGGACCGCTACAACGGGATGGACCAGCAGCAGCGGACGGCGGCCGTCGAAGCCATGGCGGACGAGGCCGTCATCTTCCCCATGGCCGGCTGAGCCGACGCTCAGCCGGCTTGCACCGCGGCCACGACGGAGCGAAAGGCCTCGTCGTCGCTCGGGTCCTGCGGCGGCGCGACGAGAATGCCCTGCCCCAACTCGGCGAAGCGCTCGAGCAGCAGGCCCGGCAACTCGTCGAAGGTTCCGGACGGAACCAGGGTGTCGAGAACCTCGTCGGAGAGCACGGCACCGAGGTCGTCCCAGCGCTCGCGGCGGACGAGATCGCGCAGCCGCGGTCCGAGCTCGCCCCAGCCGTAGAGGCGCAGCGTCGGCGCGTACGCCGGCGTCGAGTACAAGAAGGCGAGCAGCCGCCGCTGGCGTTCCCGCTCCGCCAGGAGCCCGGTCGGCGACGAGGACGAGATCACGCTGGTCCCCACCACCGTCTCGAAGCTGGCGGCGTCCAGGTCGCGTCCGGCCGCCCGTGCCCCCAGGGCCAGGGCGGGCAGGCAGGTCTCACGCAGATAACGCGGGTTCGAGTTGGTCGGGTGGCTCACGAAGCCGTCCGCCACGGCACCGGCCAGCTCGCAGGCGCGCCGCTGCACGCCGCCGAGATAGACCGGTGGAGCCACGGTCTCGCCGTCGGGACCCGGATTGAAGTACGGCTGCAGGCGGGTGACCCGGTAGTGCGGGCTCTCGTACGAAGGTGCGCTTCCGGTGGCGAAGGAGGCGAACACCGCCCGGACCGCACCGACGTAGTCGCCCAGGCGGACGATGGGATCCTCACCGAAGGGGACGCCGTAACGCTCCTCGATGTTCTGGCGGATCTGGGTGCCGAGACCGAGCTGGAACCGCCCGCCGCTGAACTTGGAGAGGTCCCAGGCGGCGTAGGCCAGCAGGGTCGGGCTCCGGGTGAAGGCCAGCGTGACGCTGGTGCGCACGGTGATGCGCTCGGTGTGCTCGGCCACGAGGAGTGCGACGGCCATGGAGTCGTGCACCGTCTCGGCCACGTGCAACCCGTCGTAGCCGAGACGCTCGACCCGCTGGGCGTGGGCCACCGCCTCGGTCAGGCTGCAGCGCGGGTCCATGCCCGCGTACACCTTCACGCCGAAGCGCCGTCGAGTCCCGCGGTCTGGGCCCGCCCCCGGGCCATGATCTTCTCTCGCTCGGCGGCCAAACGGGACTGGTCGAACCGCTCGGCCATCCAGCGGCGGGACCAGGCCGACTCGGCCTCCCAGGCCTCTTGTCCCGAAAGGGCGCCTATCTGGTCGTACATGCGCCGGATCTCGCGCACGTGTTCGTTCGGGATGGAGACGACCGCCGCCGCGATCTCGAGCGCCCGGGGCAGCAAGAACTCGTGGGGCACCACCTCGACCACGAGGCCCCAGTCGTAGGCCGTCTGGGCGTCGATGTAGTCGCCGGTGAAGCTCATGCGCCGGGCTCGGTCGGGGCCGATCAGCTGGGGCAGGCGCACGGTCAGACCGCCTCCGGGCATCACGCCGACCCGGGCATGGGTGTCGGAGAAGCGAGCCCGCTCGGAGGCGATGAGGAAATCGCAGTTGAGCGCGATCTCGAAGCCTCCGGTCACGGCGGCGCCGTTCACCGCCGCGATGATCGGAGTTTCGTGCGGCGGGATCATGCCGACGTGCTTGGCCGGGTTGGCCAGGCGGTCCTTCTGGACCGAACGGTCCTCGCGGGAGAGGTCCTTGAGGTCCACCCCTGCGCAAAAGGCCGGGTCGGCCCCGGTCAGGACCATGCATCCGACGTCGTCGCGCCCGTCGAGTTCGGTCACGGCGCGGCCCAACTCACGGTTCAGCTCGGCCGAGATGGCGTTGCGGGCCTCCGGGCGGTTCAACGTCACGGTGGCCACTCCCTCGGCCACCTCGACCACTACCACCATCTACGTCCCCTCTCAGTCGTCGCCGGCGCGCGGGCCGGGTTCGAGTCCCTCGAAGACGACCAGGCGGCGAATCGCTCCGGCGTCGTCGAGGGAACCAATGGCCCAGCCTTCCACGGCGGTCACGCCCCGCTCCACTCTCGCCCAAGTGAAGCGGAACCAGCCGTGGTGCTGGTCGACCGGACTGGTCCGGCGCAAGGAGGCGGCGAGGCTGCGGTCGTGGCGGTAGCGGGCGAACGCCTCGCTCAACCCGTCGGCGCCGTCGAAGACCGCGTCGGGTCCCACGTAGACGAAGTCGGGCGAGAGGCGGGCGCGCAGCCCGTCCAGCCGCGCCCGCTCGTCGTCCACCAGCACGTCGACCATGAGATGGTCCACCCGCGCCGACAGATCGTCGTTGTGCGCGTCGTGCCCGAACATCGCTCAGCGCTCCTGAGCCGCGCGCCACTCCTGCGAGAGCAGAGCGAAGCAGTCGGCATCACGCTGTTCGCCGTCGATACGCTCCCAGCCCCGCAGGGTGGCCTCCCGCATGAAGCCGGCCGCCTCGGCGGTGCGGACCGACGCCACGTTCCACGGCTCGACGAAGAGATGGAGGCGGGGGATGCCTGGCCCCCTCACGGCGTAGTCGACCACGGTGCGCAAGGCGTCGGTGGCGAGGCGACGGCCTCGGAAACGTTCGAGGAGCCAATAGCCGACCGAGGCCCGTCCGCTCTCAATTTCATGGAGCCACAGGCCGATCGAGCCGATCCCCGCCGCGGGCTCCGATTCCTCGGCAATCACGAACGAGATCCCGTCACCCTCGGCGGCCCGCCGGTGCTGGCGCTCGATGAAGGCCCGTCCCGTGTCGTCGGAGTAGCGGCGCGGGATCGACGAGATGGACGGGACGAGGGGGTCGGCCGAGCCTTGCCGCACCAAGGTGAGGTCCGAGATCGACCAGGGCCGGAGGACGACGTCGGTGCCGTGCAGGACGGGCACGCGGAGCGGCGGAGCGAGAGCCGCGGGGTCGAAGACGCTCATTGCAGGGCGAAGTATCCCGGGACGAGATGGTGCGGCGTGTCGAGGTAGCCCTTCGCCTCTGGCGGGCCGCCGAAGCGCCCGTGACTCCAGCGCACCTCGATGTGACCCTCGAGCTCGATGAGCTCGGAGGTGGAGCGATCACGCACCACGGCATGCCAGCCGACCCGCGGCTGCCCTCCCTGCTGCGCCTCCATGTCCACGCTCCCGAGCACGAAGTGCTCGCGCCAGTCCCAAGGCGTGGCGATGCGCAGGCGCAGGGACCGCGTGGCCGACGAGCCGAGCACGAAGTAGGGGGCGCTCCCCATCCGCAGGAGCCGCCAGAGCATGGCCTCGCCGCGGCCGCCCCGCTCGTCCATGGCCTGTTGCCAGCGCTGGACGGACACGAACGAGACCCGCTCGGCCAAGCCGTGATAGGCGTCTCGGGCCTGGCCCGGCCAGCCGTGCTTGAGCCAATGGCCGAGTCCGTCGCGCTGCTCGGCCGTGAGATCGACCGCACGAGCCGGCAGCGTGCGCAGGGCCGGAGGGGGCCCCCGTCGGCGTGCTTCGGGATCGCCGCCCACTCCGCCGCCCAGTCCGCCACCCACCCCGCCGGTCTCGACGGCGTCCTCGAGGCCGGGAAACACCGACGGAGCGAAGGATGCCTTCGTGGAGCCCGATCGGGGCCGGAGGGCCGAGCCGGGGGCGGACAGGGCGGGCAACCCGGCCTTCGCGGGTGACGCGTCGAGCACGGCTCGGCGCACCTCCTCGTAGAGGGCTTGGTACTCGGCGGGCGCCACCTCGGCGTACCAGTCGCCACCCGTGCCGGCACCGCCGGGATCGGCACAGGCAGAAGACTCCCGGCTGCGGTCGGTGTCACGCGCGCGCCCCGCGCGGCCCATGCCGGGACATCCGGCCCACGAGCAGGTCGTCGAAGATGTGTGCGGGCGAGACGTTGAACAAGATGTTGGAGAGGTACTTGCAGCTGACGAGGTAGACGTGGTCCACGCGCAGATCGATGGGCGCCACCTCGTCGCCGGGGGCCCGGCCCGTGCCCTTCCACTCCACGATCCGGGGCGGCCGCTCGCGCAGCCCGTCTTCGGCGACGAGGAAGGCCCGCCCGTTCTCGAAGGCGGCGTGGAAGTCCGCGTCGTAGGCACCGCCGGCCCGCAGCTGACCGAGACGCGCCCACATCTCGGGCGAGACGCTGTGCATGACCTCCGTCGCGCGAGCGCAGGGCCTCGTCGACGTCGGACGCGCCCAACATGCCGAGGGCCGTCCCGAGCTCGGTCACCGTGGTCCGGTCACTCGGCATGGTGGCATCCTTCCACGGGCGGGTGGCGCGCCCGGTCATGCGCCGCTGCGTCGTCGCGGACGGGGTCAGTCGCTGAACAGGGGTGTGAGTTGGAGCTCGAGCGGACCGACCGCGGCGTCGGCCGCCACGTGCAGCTCCGTGCTCTCGTAGACGTCGACCGCCACGCCCGTGCGAGCGATGAAGGCGAAGACGGCGTCGCCCCAGCGCTCCTCGCGCAGGGCTTGGCGCAACGTCGCGCGCTCGCCGGGCGGGAGGTCGGGACCGGGGGTGGTGGCCACCAGCTGGCAGGCCAGGACCCAGTGCAGCGTCTCCATGTTCTCAGCCACGAAGACGCGCGGCGGGTCGTCGCGCACGACCGCGCAGGCGACGACCGCGCCCACCGGATCAGACGGCGCCGGGCGCCAGGTCGGTCTTGGACCAGAACCCGGGCAACGGGGCGCGTTGTCGTCCCCGGGAGTAGGCGGCCAGGCGCTGGCGCGCCTCGGGTGCGAGGAGGTCCACGGCGTCGAAGATGGTGCCCGGACCCGAGGTCCGCAGCGCCCGGTCGGGTTCGGTGCCGGCCCGGGGGAGCTGAGTGGTGAGGACGACCAGGGGGGTCATGTCGTTGGCCGCCATGACGTGGGCCCGCCCCAGCGTGCGCCAGACCGTCTCCGAGCGGGCCATGCCTCCTCGATAGGCGGAATGCGTCCCCGCCAGATCGAAGTACCACGCGCGTCCCGCCTGATCGACCGCGCTGAAACTGACGGCCAGGCCGACTCCGCGCAACCGGCGGTCGGCTCGCACGTCGCCGAAGCCGGCCTCCTCGATGACCTGGCGGGCCAACGCGGCCGCCGACACCCCGTCCGTCCTGTTGGCGCCGAACGTGGGGGCCCGGGCCGGGCTAGTCCCGCCGGCGCCCCGGCCGCCCCGGGCCTCGGCTTCTGCCATCTCCTGGGCCAGGCGGGTCTCGGCCAGGGTCACGTAGGCGGGGTCCAGGTCGTAGCCCACGGCGTCACGGCCCGAGCGCGCCGCGGCGATCAGCGTCGAGCCGGAACCGCAGAACGGGTCGAGGACGAGATCACCCCTGAACGTGTACAGCTCGACGAGCTTCTGGGGCAGCTCGACCGGGAAGGGTGCAGGATGGCGCACCCGCACCGCGCTCTCGGGTGGGATGTCCCACACGTCGAGGGTGAGCGCCATGAAGTCGTCCGCCCCGATGCTGCTCTCGTGCGGGAGCCCGGCGGCCCGGCGGGCCTTCGGGCTCAACGCCCGGCCGAAGCGGCCCTTGCTGGCCACGATGATCCGCTCGGTCACGTCGCGCAGGACGGGATTGGCGGCCGAGCGGAAGGAGCCCCAGGCGCACGAGCCACTCGCCCCCTCGCCCTTCTGCCACACGATCTCGCCCCGCGGCAGCAGGTGCAGGTCGTCCTGGAGGATGGCCATGACGTCCGCGGCCAGGCTGCGGTAGGGCTTGCGCCCGAGGTTGGCCACGTTGACCGCGATGCGGCCGCCCGGCTCGAGCGTGCGCTTGCACTCGGCGAAGACGTCGCGCAGCAGGGCCAGGTACTCGATGTAGGACCCCGGCACACCCTCGCGGTCGAGCTCCTCCTCGTACTGCTTGCCCGCGAAGTAGGGAGGTGAGGTGACGACGAGCGCCACCGAGTCGTCCTCCAGCGCATCCATCCGGCGGGCATCGCCCTGCACGACGGCGACGCCGGCACGGTGCGGATTCACGTGCTCGTCCGCGCTCAGCTCCGGTGCTTCGAAGCGCGAGTAGAACGCGTCCGCCACATGTGATTCGCGACGGCCGACACCGAAGTTCGAGGTGGAGGTCGCGTGGCGACGGCGAGCGGTCATGGGATCGGGCGAAACGCTACCGGCAGGTCCGCCGGGCCGAAGTGATGGCCGGAGGAGTCACCCGAACGGTCGGGTCGGCGACACTCGAGTTCTGCGGGACTGCCCGTTCTTTGCACGAAGAAGGACGGTAGAGGTGCGCTGTGACAACGACCATTCCGGTGGTTGAGGCCGACGTCCTCGTCACATCTCGTAGACGACGAAAGACGTCGGGCGGCCCACGACGTCGTAGAGGGACCGGGCCCGGCCGTTGTACTGCTGGGTGTGCCAGTAGACGTCCGGCGCGCCCCGTTCGGTGGCCGCCTGCTTCACGGCGTCGAGCAGTGCCCGGCCGAGGTCGCCACCCCGGGCGGCGGGCGAGACGAAGAGGTCCTCGAGGTAGCACTTGGGCTGCCGGGACCAGGTCGTGGCATGGACGACGCAGTTGGCCAACCCGACCGCCGTCCCGGCCTCGTCGCGGGCGAGCAGTCCGAACAGGCCCTCCGCGCCGGTGCAGAGTCGTTCGAAGGTGGCCCCGGTGGTCTCCGCCGACAGCTCCGCCCGGTAGAAGGCCAGGTAGCCGGCCCACAGGGCGCTCCAGCCCTCCCGGTCGGCGGTTTCGAGCGGTCCGATGGTGTGCATGGGCGTAGCCTCGCATCGAGCCGGGGGGCGTGCTCGGATCGGCGGGAACCGGCTCAGGATTGCCGGGCGGGTCCGTCGTCGCCGCGACGCAACCGGCGGCGCAGCCCCGACCGCCCGGGGCCGCCTTCGTAGGCCTCGAACTTCTCGCGCACCTGGGCCCGGCGATCCTGGATGTCGCGGTGCGTGAGGCTCTGTTGCGACTCGTCGAGGCCGAAGCTGGCCCGGACCGAGGTGAGGTCGGGCGCCCAGTCGGCCTGGGCCTCGAGGCCGAGTTGGGCCATGATGCGCTCGCCGTGCTTGGCGGCGAAGTGCAGCGCGATGGATTCGAACTCGGCGAACAGGTCGAGGTCGGGGGCGAGGTTGGCGATGGCGCCGTCGAGGAACATCATGTTCTTCACGAAGAGCATGAGCTCCTTGGGCATGCGGGCCCCGAGAGCCAGCAGCGTCTTGATGGAGCGCTGCATCTCGGCCACCAGCTCGTCGGACGTCATGGTGGTCGGATCGAGCGGGGGGCGGTCCAGGCCCAGTCGCTCGATCACCTCGTCGACGGTGAGGTCGTCGGGGAAGGCGCCCAGGTCGCGCATGGCGGCCACCTGCGTGGGGATGTCCCCGTTGGTGGCGCCCACGATCAGGGAGAGGAGGGCCAGGCGCTTGGGCTCGGTCAGCCGTCCGGTGATGCCGAAGTCGAGCAGGGCCGTCTTGCCCGAGGGGAGGACGAAGAGGTTGCCGGCGTGCAGGTCGCCGTGGAAGACGCCGTGCAGCATGGCGCCCTCGAGGAAGCCGATCATGCCGGAGCGCACGACCTCCTCGGTGTCGATGCCGGCTGCCCGCATGCCGGCGACGTCGGCGAAGTTGAAGCCGTCGACCCGCTCCATGACGAGCATGCGCCGGGTGACGAGCGTCGGGTGCGGCCGCGGGATGACGAAGGAGCGCTGCCCCAACTCGGCGTAGACCTTGGCCAGGCTGAGCATGTTGTCCGCCTCGAGGCGGAAGTCGAGCTCTTCGACGATGGTCTCGGCGAAGAGCTCGACCAGCGCCGGTGGGTTGGCCAGGGCGGCGACCGGAATGCGGCCGACCAGGTGCGGGGCGGCCCAGGCCATGACCGCGAGGTCCTGGCGCACCCGGCGGGCCACCGCCGGACGCTGCACCTTGATGACGACGGGGGTGCCGTCGCGCAGGGTGGCCGGGTGCACCTGGGCGATGGAGGCCGCGGCCAGCGGGGTGTGCTCGACCGAGGCGAACACGTGGGTCAGGGACTGGCCCAGCTCCTCGGTCAGGACCCGCTCGACGACGGGCCAGGGCTCGGCCGGCACCTGGTCGCGGCACCACTTGAACTCGGCCACCAGGGCGGGCGGGAAGACGCCGTCGCCCGAGCGCGATGATCTGGCCCAGCTTGATGTAGGTGGGGCCGAGCTTCTCGAAGGCGACGCGCAGGCGCCGGGACAGGCCGGCCACCGAGGCCTCGCCGCCCTGGCGGCGATCGGTGACGTACCAGAGGCCGAGGGCGCCGCCGAGGTGGCGCAGCGTGGTGCCGACGCGGGCACCCGGCGGGAGCCGGCGCCGGCGCACGAGCCGGGGGAGGGACGCCGCCAGTGCGCCCCGGAGCACGGCCTGGTGGCGGCGCCAGGGCAGGGCGCCGGCGTCGACCACCCACGGCCCGACGTCGGTGAAGACGCCGAATTCCGTGTCGGGGGACGCCACAGCGCGCGAGTGTAGGGGCGGGCCGTCGTGGCCCCGCCGGGACGACGGTGTCAGCTACTGACGCGGCGGGCAGCCTCGCGGCAGGCGTCGAGGTCGTCGAAGGCCTTGGCCACGTCGTCGACCGTGAAGGCGAAGAACAGGGCCGCCACCGCGTCGGCGCCCGCCTCGCCGTACTGCTCGACGCCCTCGGGGGTCAGCGCCTTGAAGTACGGGCAGACCGTGATGCGCAGGTCGGACCGGCTGCGCCCCGCGGTCTCGAGGTGCCCGTCGAGCTCGGCCAACCCGGTGGCCAGCTCCTCGGGGGTGCGGTTGAAGGTGTGCCAGCCCTGGGCCAGGCGGGCCGCCCGGCGCAGCGCCGCCGGCGTCTCGCCGCCGATGTGCACGGGGACGGGTTGCTGCAGGGGCTTGGGGAACATCTCGCAGGGGTCGAGGTGGTACAGCCGGCCCTCGAACGACGACTCGTCGTCGACCCAGAGCGTGTGCAGCACCTCGAGGTACTCGTCGGTGCGCTGGCCCCGGCGCTCCCAGGGCACGTTGAGCGCCTCGAACTCCTCCTTGAGCCAGCCCACGCCGACGCCGAGGTCGACGCGCCCGCCCGAGAGCCAGTCGAGCGTCGAGACCTCCTTGGCCACATAGACGGGGTTGCGCTGGGGCAGGAGCAGCATGGCGGTGCCGAGACGGACGGTGCTGGTGCGGGCGGCGAGGTAGGTGAGGGTGACCAGCGGCTCGAGCAGGCCGCTGCCGGGAGGGGCGGGGATGCGGCCGTCCTCGGCGTAGGGGTAGTGGCTGGCATAGTCGGGGAAGAGCACGACGTGCTCGCCCACCCAGATGGTGCCGATGCCGCGCTCCTGTGCGCCCTCGGCCACGGCGTCGAGCAGCTCGGGCGTCGTCATGGGGCTGGCCGTGGGCAGCCAGAGGTCGAGTTGCACGTCGGTCAGGCTCCAATTCCCCGCAGCACGAAGGCGCAGATGTCGTCGGCGGTCCGCTCGGCCGGGATGGGGTCGGGCTCGCCGGCGCGGACGGACAGGGCACCGTAGACCTGCTGGCCGATGAGGGTCACGGTGCGCTCGGGGTCGAGGTCGGCCCGGAAGTCACCCGAGGCGATGCCGTCGCGGAGCAGGTCCTCCATGAGGCGCATCATGTCGAGCCCGATCAACATGAGGGCGCCGCCCACCGCGGCGGAGCCGGCAGCGCCGGCCGTGGCCTGGGTGGCCATGGCGAGGCGGAAGAAGGCGGAGTCCTCGTCGATGCGCTCGAGCAGGCCCAGGACGAGGGCGCGCAGGCGTTCGTTCGGCGCGACGTCGTCCTCGATCACCGTGGCGATGGTGACCAACATGGCGTCGTACATCGCCTGGAGACAGGCCCGGAGCAGCTCGTCGCGGTTGGCGAAGTAGACGTAGACGGTGGAGCGGGCGACGCCGGCCTCGGTGGCGATCTCGTCCATGGAGACCTCGGTCGTGCCGCGCTCACCGAAGAGGCGGCGGGCCGTCTCGAGGATCTGGTCGCGCCGGAAGTCGCGGATGACGTCCTTCAGGGCGTCGGGGGCGCGTCGGGCCACGGGCGAGAGTCCTCCTCGCTCAGCCCGCCGGCTCAGGAGCCGACGCGGGCAGCGGGGGTGAAGGCAACCGGGAGGTGCTTGACGCCATTGATGAACTGGGACTGTAGGCGCTGCACGTCGCCGGCCTGGGAGATGTCGGGCACCCGGTCGAGCAGGTGCTCGAACATGACCCGGATCTCCATGCGGGCCAGGTTGGCGCCGAGGCAGAAGTGGGGACCGCCGCCGCCGAAGGCGATGTGGGGGTTGGGGTCGCGCCCGATGTCGAAGGAGTCGGGGTCGTCGAAGACGGCCTCGTCCCGGTTGGCCGAGGTGTGGAAGAAGACGACCTTGTCCCCGGCCGCCACCTTGGTTCCGCTCAGCTCGAGGTCGACCACGGCCGTGCGCCGGAAGTTCATCACCGGGGTGACGAAGCGGAGCATCTCGTCGACGGCGCTCGGCAGGAGGGTGCGGTCGGCCAGCAGGCGCTGCCACTGCTCGGGGTTCGAGAAGAAGGTGTGCATGGCGCCCGACATCAGGTTGCGGGTGGTCTCGTTGCCGGCCACGGTGAGGAGGAGGAAGAAGAGCTCGAGCTCCATTTCGCTCAGCTGCTCGCCGTCGACCTCGACGGTGGTGAGCACGCTCATGAGGTCGGCATGGGGGTCGATGCGCTTCTTCCCGAAGAGCTCGGCCGCGTAGGCGTAGAGCTCCATGGCGGCGAGCATGGCCTCTTCGGCCTGGGACTGGTACTCGGGGTCCTCGTTGCCGACCATGCGGTTGGACCACTCGAACATGCGGTGACGGTCCTCCTTGGGGACGCCGAGGAGCTCGGCGATGACCTGGAGAGGGAGCTCGGCCGAGAGGTCGGTGACGAAGTCGGCTCGGCCCGTCTCGATGACCGAGTCGATGATGGCGTCGGTGGAGCGATGGATGCTCTCCTCGAGGTCGCGCACCATGCGGGGCGTGAACCCCTTGTTGACGAGGCGCCGGTAGCGGGTGTGCAGGGGTGGGTCCATGTTGAGCATCATCAGGCCCTGCTGGGCCTTCTCGTCGTCGGCCATCTCGAAGGGCATGGTGCCCTGGGCGGCCGAGCTGAAGCGCTCGTAGTCCCGGTTGACGGTGACGCAGTCGTCGTAGCGGGTCACGGCCCAGAACCCGGGGCCGCCGGGCTCGTCCTGCCAGTGCACGGGGTCGTGGCGGCGCAGGTGGGCGAGCCAGGCGTGGGGGACACCGGACACGAAGTTCCGGGAGTCGGACAGGTCGACGGGGGCGACGTCGGCGACGGTGCTGGACATCGGACAACTCCTCTGGTGGATCGGACACCGTGTCCGATTCTTTGCATGGTACGTCCAGGAGGCGGGGGAGTCAATGAAGCGGGGCGTCAGTCCTGGTCGGGGGCGGTGCCGGGGTCCACGTCGTCGGGGGCCAGATCCGGGCCGGCGCCGGGGTGGGCCTCGGGTGTGTGCTCGGCCTCGGGGAAGATGGCCACCGACTTGGTGGGGTCGTCGGGGTCGAGGACGACCCGGAGCTTCTGGTCGGCGTCGGGCGGGTCTCCGGGGACCGAGGCCACGATGACGACTTCTTGCTGGGTGGGGGCGAAGACGTTGCGCAGCCCCTTGGCGATGCTGGTGCCGACCTCGCCGATGGCCGACTCCTTGCGCCAGCGGTCGAAGCCGCTGGGCTGCTCGTCGTCGGGACCTTGGTCCTGTGGTTCGGCCGAACCGCCGCTGTCATGGTCGTCCGTGATCGGACCATGGTGCCACCTGGGTGCGGGACTTGGGGCAGGCTGGAGGCCATGACTGTTCTCGTGACCGGCGGCGCCGGCTACATCGGTTCGCACACCGTGAGACATCTGCGTGAGCAGGGGCGCGACGTGGTCGCCTTCGATTCGCTGGAGTTCGGCCATGCGGCGGCGGTGCGGGACGTGCCGCTGGTCGTCGGCGATGTGGGTGACCGCGAGGCCGTGGTCGACACGGTCAAGCGGTACGGGATCGACGCCGTGGTGCACTTCGCCGCCTACAAGTCGCCGACCGAGTCGATGGCGAAGCCGCAGCGCTACTTCGGGAACAACACGGCGAAGAGCACCGCCCTGATCGAGACCCTCTCGGATGCGGGCGTCGAGCACGTCGTCTTCTCGTCGACCTGCGCCGTGTACGGGACGCCCGAGCGCGTGCCGGTGGCGGAGGACGCTCCGATCCAGCCCGAGAGCCCCTACGGCGAGAGCAAGGCCATGACGGAGAAGGTCCTCTCCTGGTACGGCCGGCTCCTCGACCTGCGCTCGGTCAGCTTGCGCTATTTCAACGCGGCGGGGGCGTGGCCCGACGGTTCCATCGGAGAGGACTGGACGGTCACGATCAACCTCGTGCCGCTCCTCATGAAGGCCGTGTTGGGCCGACGGGATCCCCTGCAGGTGTTCGGGACGGACTACCCGACGCCGGACGGGACGGCGATCCGTGACTATGTCCACGTCCTCGACCTGGCCGATGCGCACTTGAAGTCGCTCGAGTATCTCGAGGCGGGCGGGGAGAGCACCGCGCTGAACCTGGGCACGGGCGTGGGTTCGTCGGTGTCCGAGGTCATCGCCGCGGCGGAGACGGTGATGGGGAGGCCGGTGCCCTACGAGGTGGCGCCCCGCCGCCCCGGCGACCCGGTGGCGCTCTATGCGGACACCGCTCGGTCCAAGCACCTGTTGCGGTGGTCGCCCGGCTACAGCCTGACGGACATTCTCGGCTCGGCCTGGGCCTGGCACTCCACGCATTTGGACGGCTACGACAACGTGTGACCTGGGGGAATGCGGATTATCGCGCCGAAGGAGCGTGTGCCGCGCGGTCTCGGCCTCGTCCTCCGTCGATATCCCACAGGTGGTGCCGCACTTCGTGCGCATTGCGTTGCACGATGGAGAACGCGTCGATGGTGCCGGCCTCCGGGTGCGGCGTGTGCTCATCTCGTGGCGCTTCGAGGGCGGCGTCCTTCCACGCGTTGGCGGCTTCGATGAGCGCAATCAGCCCGACGACCGGTGAGAGCGAGTCATAGGACCGAACGCGGGCCATCACGTTCTGGTCCCAGACCGGCACCCCGAACGAAGCATCCACACTGATCGTCCACAGGCGTTCGGTTCCGAAGCGGAGGACGTCGACCGTGTGCCAGACATAGCGGCTGGCCGACCAGAGTCCCGGGGCGACGGGGAGCGCAGGATCTGTGGCCGCCATGGCTTCCCCGAAGGTGGCGACGTCCTGCATGCAACGACCAACGAGGATTTCGTACGACGCCTCTGACCAATCGAACTGACACTCGGTGCAGCGACCCGTCATCGGGTCGCACCCGTCCTCTGGGGGGCCGGAGGTGAGATTCGACGCGGTCATGCTCAGCGGCGAGGCTCGGAGTTGCCCATGTGCCAGGCCGAGCAGTGGCCGCACCGGTAGACGTTGAGGACGACGCCGGCGTCCTGGCGACGCTCGTCAGCGACCGAGAGGGCCTCCGCCTGGCTGCGATACGCCGTCTTGGGCGCACCGTCGGCCCTCCAGTGCGACCCGAGACCGGGCGTGCGCTCGGCCGGCGGTCGGTTCCGTCGAGTGCCCCCGGATCGTCGCGATCGTGCCATGTCTCATTGTGGCGTCCGGGGAGCCCGCGTCAGGCCACCTGCGTTGGCCAGGGTCAGAAGCGAGTAGAACCCCGGCGCGCCATGGGTTCGACGGAGGGGGAATAAGGGTCGAACCCGGGCACGTCGGGGCCGCACAAGAGCCTACTTCCGTCCTCCCGACCGGTTTGACCTCCTGGATCACGTCTCGAGCGAAGAAGCCCGAGATCGGACCCAGCGGCGCACCGTTCAGAGCGCGAAGCAGCGTGGGAGCAGGGAAAACGTTGTCCGGATTCCGGCGCTCTGCAACGATGACCCCATGGCCAAGACCGTAATTGTGAAGCTGACCGATGACTTCGACGGGAGTGACGCCGATGAGACGATCTCCTTCTCGGTGGACGGCCGGTCCTACGAGATCGACGTCAACGCCGCCAACGCCGCCCGCCTCCGGGACGCACTCGAGCCGTTCATCGAGAAGGGTCGGGTGGTCGACGGCTCCGGTCGGCCTGCCCGTTCCAACCGCTCGCCCCGGGCGAGCACCCAGGAGAAGACCCTCTACTCGCAGTTGAAGGACGAAGAGAAGACGCGCTTTCGCGCCTGGGCCGACATGGCGACCGCTCGGCGCATCAGCGACGCCCGGGTCCAGAGCTGGGTCGCCGCCGGCCGCCCCTGATCCGCCGCCCCTGATCCAAGAAGCGCTCGAGACGCACCACGGGCCGGCCAGGAGATCCTGGCCGGCCCGTCGGTGCGGAGATACCTCCCAAGGGAGGACTGTGGGGGCCCTACTGGGGCGGGCCCGAGCTCAGTTGCACGCTCGACGTGTGGGTCTGGCCCGAGGAATCGGTCCAGCCGATGGTCACCTTGTCGCCCGGGTGGAACGCACTCAGGTCGTTGGTGAGGTCGTTCACCGTGTTGATGGTCTTGCCGTTGACCGAGGTGATGATGTCACCCTGGGCGAGACCGCCCTCCTGGGCCGGACCGTTGGTGACCACGCCGGCGATCAGGGCGCCGCTCGTGCTCGAGGATCCGCCGCCGGTGTTCCCCGTGTTGCCGGTGCTCCCGCTGTTGCCCCCGAAGAGGCCGCCGAAGCCGCCGAAGCCGTTGTCACCCGAGCCCGAACCCGAGCTCGAGCTGCCCGCCGGGCTGACCTTGACGCCGAGGAAGGCGGTGGTGCCGATGTGCACGGTGGACGAGCCGTTGCCGGCCACGATCTGGTGGGCGATGGAGAGTGCCGTGTTGATCGGGATGGCGAAGCCCTGGGTGCCCGAGGACTGGTCGTTGGACTGGAAGGAGAAGCCGGCCGAGGCCGCCGTGTCGACGCCCAGTACCTCACCGGACGTGTTGACCAGCGCGCCACCGGAGTCGCCCGGCTGAATGTCGGCGTTTGTCTCAATGAGGCCCGTGAGCTGCTCTGACGTGCCGTCGCCCTCGTCGCTCGCCGTGATCGACTGGTTGAGCGCGGTCACCGTTCCACCGGCCGCGCTCGGCGTCCCGCCGGTTCCGCCGGCGTTGCCGACACCGACCACGTCCTGGCCCACCGAGGCGGTCGAGGAGTCGGCCAGGTTGGCCGTGGTCAGGCCGGAGGCGTTGTGGAGCTGGAGCACCGCGATGTCCTTCGTGCGGTCGTAACCCACCACGCTGGCGGTGTACGTCTTTCCGTTCCCGATGTCCGTCACGCTGATGGCCGTGGCGCCGTTGATCACGTGGTTGTTGGTCAAGATCACGCCACCCGAGGAGAGCACGATGCCGGTACCGGCGGCCTGCTCCTGCTGGTAGCCGAGCGTCGTGTTGATGTCGACGAGTCCCGGGTCGACCTTCGACGCGATGGCGTTCACGTCGCTCGGTCCCGACGAGCCCGAGTTGCCCGAGCCGCTGTTCCCGTTCCCCGAGCTACCCGAGGAGCCTCCGTTGAAGCCCGGGAAGTTCCCGAAGGGGTTGCCCGAGTTGGAGTTGCCCGAACCCGAGCCGCTGCCCGAACCGGTGTGGTTGGGAACCTGGAACGAGTTGCCCGACGAGAGCGCCGAGAGGTTGGAGTCGTTGCCACTCCAGGCGGCGTGACCGATCCCGATGCCCGCGGCCAGGAGGACGGCCGCCGCGCCACCGATCAGCACGCCGGTGCGGACCTTGTGGCTCCCGGTCTTGGCGCCCGCCACACCGGCCTGAGCGGCCGGAGGTGTCGGCGAGGTCTGCCACGTCCACGTGGCGGGGTCCGACGGCGCAGCGCCGAGCGCGGGGTTGCCGCCCAGGGCGCCCATGGCGTACGCGCCGCTCGGCGGCGTGCCCTGGGGTGGGGTCGTCTCGGGCTGCTGGGGTGCAGCGGCATACGGCACAGCGGGCGCGGGGGCGGCCGGCGGTGCCGGTGCCTCGTCGGCCGGCGGCGCCGGGGGGGTCACCACCGGCAGGGCGATGGCCTGGGCCGGGTCCTCGGGGACGGCGGCGTCGTGCCCCGTGTCCGACTCCCAAGCCTTCGGCTGGCCCGCCGACTGGTCGTTCGTGTCCTCGCTCATCTGATCCTCCGTCCGGGCCCGCTACTGCGGCGGGCTGATCACGGACTCCATTGGACAACGGCAGGCTGTCAGCCAGGTTGGAGAAATGTATGAGCCAAGTAAATGTTCTCTGTGCAACCTGGAACTGCAGGTCTACGCTGGTCAGCGAGCCGCACGACACCACCGGGGGGCCCATGAGCACCACGATCTTCGACGCCGACTCCCATCTTATGGAGACGCCCGACTGGCTCGGCCAGTTCGCCGACGCCTCCGTGCGCGAGCGCCTCGCCCCGATGGGTTTCGAGGGGGCGGGGGCCGGGGCGGCCAAGTTGATGGCGAGCCTGCCCGACCTGTGGGCCTCCCAGCGCGAGGCCGACATCGGTCCCGAGGTCCTGCGGGGCCCCAAGGGCTGGATGGCCCCGGGCGCCCTCGACGGCGACGTGCGCTCCCGGGTGCTCGACGCCCTCGGGATCGAGGCGCAG
This sequence comes from uncultured Acidimicrobiaceae bacterium, assembly GCA_963809715.1. Lineage (GTDB taxonomy): Bacteria > Actinomycetota > Acidimicrobiia > Acidimicrobiales > RAAP-2 > Bog-473. The sequence continues at coordinate 472,556 of CAWEKO010000007.1, forward strand.
CTGGTGTTCCCGACGTTCTCCACCGGGCACTTCGCCGCCAGCAGGGACCCCGACGTCCTCTACGGCGGGGCCGAGGCGCTCAACCGGGCCATGGTCTCGTTCTGCGCATCCGACCCCCGGCTCAAGGCGGTCGGGTACCTGCCCCTCGACAGCCCCGAACGCGCCGTCGAGACCCTGGAGGCCGCACTCGACGCCGGCGTGGCCGCACTCTGGGTGCCCTCGGACGCTCCCGGCAGTTTCTCGCCCACCCACGTCGACCTCGAGCCGGTCTGGGCCCGGCTGGCCGAGGCCGGCGCGCCGTTCGTGCTCCACGTGGGCGGCGGCAAGCTGCTCCCCAAGGCCTTCCACAACAACGGTCGGCCGCGGCCCAAGGACTGGTTGGGCGGGGGCGAGAACCTGCGCTCGAAGGATTTCCCGGTCCTGCACCACTCGCCGGAACGCTTCCTCGCCTGCATGGTGCTCGACGGGGTGTTCGAGCGTCATCCGCAACTGCGGGCCGGCGCCATCGAGCTCGGGGCCAGTTGGGTCCCCGGCCTGCTGCGCAACCTCGATCACGCATTCCGTTCCTTCCACAAGTTCGAGCCCGTCGCTGGGCGAGCTGTCGCTTCGACCCTCGGACTACCTGCGCCGCCAGGTGCGCTTCACGCCGTTCCCCTTCGAGGACACGGCCTGGTTGGTGGAGCAGTGCGGGCCCGAGCTCTTCATGTTCTCGACCGACTACCCGCATCCCGAGGGCGGCAAGCGGCCCTTCGAGGCATTCGGCGAGGCGGTGGCCGGCTTCGACCAGACGACGCAGGAGCGCTTCTTCTGGCGCAACGGGGCCGAGCTGCTCGGCCTGGCCTGAGCGAGCGGGTGGCGCCATGACGACGGTGAGCTCGCCGCGGCTCACGGTGGAGCCCGTCGCCGGTGCCCTGGGTGCCACGGTGAGCGGGCTCGACCTGGCGGCCGTGTCGGATCCGGCGCAGCTCGCAGGCCTGCGCCAGGCCCTGGCCGATCACCTCGTCGTGTTCGTGCCGGACCAGCGGCTCGATCTCGATGCGCTCGAGCGGGTGACCGACCTGTTGGGCGGCCGCGACGTCACGCCCTTCGTCGACCCCATCGAGGACCGGCCCTACGTGATCCGGGTGATCAAGGAGCCGACCGACGTCCTCAACTTCGCCAACGCCTGGCACACCGACCTGAGCTACCTGCCCGCGCCCCCGGCCTACACGCTTCTCCATGCCTGGGACGTCCCGCCCTACGGCGGCGACACGCTGTGGTCGAACCAGTACCTGGCCTACGAGACGCTCTCACCCGGCCTGCGGGCGACGCTCGACGGCCTCGAGGCGGTCCACTCCGCCGGTCTGGCCTACGGCCCCGGCGGGCTCTTGGACCGGGCCAAGGACCTGACGTCCATGGCCATTGCGCCGTCGCCCGACGCCTTGGCCGAGTACGTCCACCCTGTCGTGGCCGTCCATCCGGTGACGGGTCGGCGGGCCCTCTACGTGAACCCGATCTACACCGTGCGCTTCAAGGGATGGACCAAGGAGGAGTCGCAGCCGCTGCTCGAGCACCTCTACCGCTGGAGCGTCAACGAGAACTTCACCTGCCGCCTGCGTTGGTCGGTGCACATGCTGACCATCTGGGACAACCGCTGCACCATGCACAACGCGCTGAACGACTACTCGGGTGTACGTCGCGAGATGTACCGCACCAGCGTCAAGGGTTCCGTACCCCAGAGCCCGGGCGCCGTCCTCGCAACCTGACGAGCGCCCAACCGTGCCCGAGGCGACGTGTGCTTTAAGGTGACGACGTGACCGGTGACGACGTGCGGGCGGCCGCGGAACTGTGTCGACAACTGCTGGAGCCAGCGCTGAGCGCGGACTGGAGCGCACCGGTCCCCGACCTCGACTTCACCGTGTCGGGCGTGATCGGCCACGCCTCGCAAGCGGCGCTGTGGTACCCGGTCGACATGTGGAGCGGGACGGAGGACGCCTCCTTCGAGGTGAGGATCGTCGAGGACACCGGCAACCGGCGACTGCTGGCCAGCTTGCTCGGCGCTTCCCAGGTGATGGCCGCCGCCGTCGACGCCGCGCCGCCGTCCCTGCGGGGCTTCCATCCCTTCGGCTCGCCCGACCCTTCGGGGTTTGCCGCCATGACCTGTGACGAGCTGCTGGTGCACGGGCGCGACGCGGCGCGCGGGTTGGGGCGGGAGTTCGGGGGAGATGCGGGGCTGGCATCGAGCATCCTGGCCCGGCTCTTTCCATGGCATTCCCTCGGTGAGGGCGACGATCCGTGGCAGGTGTTGCTCTGGGCGAACGGGCGGGTGTCGCTGGCCGGTCGTGAGGATCAGAAGCGGTGGCGCTGGCACTGCGCCCCGCTGGCCGAGTGGGACGGGTCGGCGCCGGCGCCCAAGGCGCGCCGGTAGGTCAGGTCGGAGCGGGTCGCCGGTCACTGTCCTGCAGCGCCGGCCCGGCCTTAGGGCCGGAACACCACCTTGATGGCGTGCGACGCGTTCCGGTCGATGGCCGCCCCGACCGCCTCTCGATAGTCCTCGAGCCCGAACTCGTGGGTCACCACGACCGAGTCGGGCAGCAGCCCCGCCGCCAGCACGTCGATCGCCCGGTCCACCGAATGTCGCCCGGCCCCGCCGGCCAGACCCGGCGCCGAGCCGGCGTCGACCGTGTGGTCGATCGAGCCGACCAGGGCGGCCTCCTTGTACCAGATGGGCGTCAGGTCGACCTCGCTGATCCCCGCCGCGCCCAACAGGAGGACGGTTCCTCGGTGGGCCACCGCACGCAGCGACTCGGTCACCGACTGCGGTGCGCCGACCGCCTCCACCACGTAGGGGAAGCCGCCCATGAGCATCTGATGCTGCTTGCGCCCGACCACCCGTGACGCCGAGAGCTCGCTCAGCTGCTCCCAGTGCGACCACGAGGTGGGGTCGTCGAGCACCACATGGTCCGCCCCGCACGCCGCGGCGGCATCCGCTTGATGCGCGTGCCGAGCCAGCACCGTGACTGCACACGCCGGGAACAGTCCCTTGATCGCGGCCAGCGTGGCCAGCCCGATGATCCCCGCTCCCACGATCAACACGGGGTCGCCGTCGACCGGCGCCGCACGCAGCAAGGCGTGGCAGGCGATGGAGACGGGCTCGTAGAGCGAACCGGCCCGGTCGGGCACGGCGTCGGGCAGGGGATGGATCATGGAGGAGTGGGCCAGCACCTGGTCGGCCCAGCCGCCACCGAGGTCCTGCGTGTAGCCGAGCGAGCGCCCCGAGCTCACGATGCCGCTGTCCAGGTTGAGGCAGGAGGACGTCCAGCCGCGCGCGCAGTTGGCGCAGAGCGGCGTGATCCCCCGAGCCAGGCACGGGATGCAGGGGTCGAGCACCACCCGGGTCCCCACCGCCACCTGACACTCGGGCCCGGCTTCGACGACGCGCCCCGCCGTCTCGTGGCCGAGCACGAAGGGGAACGTACCCAGGCCCATCAACGTGGGCGAGGGCCCGGTGTTGTGGGCGAAGAGGTGGAGGTCGCTCCCGCAGATCCCGCCGGTCAGCACGTCGATCCGGGCCCACGAAGGCCCGGGCAGCGTGGGCTCGGGCACCTCGGAGAGCGTGGCGGGGAACGAGGGATCGGCAAAATCGAACACGACGGCGCGCATGCGCGGCAGCGTAGGGCGCCGCACGCCCACCACGCACGGAGCGTGACGCGGCGTACAGTGCGCACGATGCGGGTGCCCGACTCCACCCTCGACGAGATCCGCACCCGAGGCTTCTCGCTCTTGCGCGGTTTCCTGGCGCCCGACGAGCTCGCCGCGGCCCAAGAGGCGCTGTGGCGCCACTTCCCGCGCCCCGACGACTACTTCGCCGATCCGCAAGCGCCGGCTCACCGCGCGCTGGCCGGTGACCAGTTCGCCGGCGTGCTCGAGTTCCCGTACCGCTCGTGGGACCTCAACCGCCTGGCCGTGCACGCCGACCTCGTCGACATGGCCGAGCGCTACCTCGACACGACCGAGCTCCACCTCTACAAGGTCGAGCTGTGGGGCAAGTACGCCGGCGCCGTCGACTACGAACAACCGCTGCACCGCGACTACGGCAGCCACAGCCTCGTGGTGCCCCGCCCCGAGACCCGCTACCAGCAGATCACGACCTTCATCTACCTCTCCGACGTCACCGAGGTCGACGCGCCGACGGTCATCGTGCCCTACGACGACGGCAAGGACGTTCCCTTCACTCCGTTGTTCCTCCCTTTTGGGGAGCTGGCCGACCGGGAAGTGCGTTGCGTCGGCCCGGCGGGCTCACTTCTCGTCTACCGGACCGATGTCCTGCACCGCGGCTCGGACTTCGGCGCGCCGCGTCGCTCACGCTTCTCCATCCTGGTCGACTTCCAGGTGCGCGGCACGACCTGGGGCGGCAAGATGGCGTGGCCCAAGGCGGCGCCCGATCGGTGGGCCAGGTTCATCCCCCAGTGCACGGTCCGCCAGCGCGATCTGTTCGGCTGGCCGCGGCCCGGCGATCCCTATTGGGACGAGACGACGTTGCAAGGGGTGGCGGCGCGCTATCCCGGAATCGACCTGGAGCCCTACCGAGCCGCCGTCTCACCCTCCGCCTGACCCCCACATCAAACCCCGTCCCCCTACGTCCCGTCAGGTCGGCGGCTTTCGCAGCGTGACCATCACGGAGTGCACGTTCGGCGCAATCGTGACGAGACCAGCCGACTGGTGCACGGTGCCCCTGGTGGTCGCGGCCACGTTGTGGACGAACGAGGGAACTTCGAAGAGCACGGGACCCGACGCCGTGCCGTGCAGGGTCAGGGTGACGTGCCTGCCCGAGCCGGCGATCGTGAGCCCGACGCGCCGTCCTCCGTTCGTGGGGAAGTTGGCCACCGAGATCGGACGGCCTGTCGCCAACCATGCCGGGGGAACGCCCCGCCCGACGACCAGTGAGCCCGAGGCGTCCTGCGAGACGAGCGAGTCGAGCAACACCTTGTTCGGCCCCGCGATGCCCCAGGCGTGCGACGTCCAGTTGGCGTCCATTGGGTTGCTGCAGCGGTTCGCCGTGTTGGGCTGGACGAGTGAGCAGGGCAAATAGTCGAGATGGTTCTCTGCGATGGTCTGGGCGATCACGGTGTTGGTCGCGGCAAGCAGGCTCGCGTATTCCTGACTCGCCCACGTCGCCTCGCTGTGCTCGCCGAGACGCGTTGCGATGTACCGGTAGGCGGCCAGACCGAGCAAGGCCTCGTAGTCGACGGTCCAGCTGCCCTCGGTGTCGATGTCCTGGGTCGCCTCCATCGTGCCCATCGGTCCCGTGCAATCCGCCGCAATGGCGTGTGCGGCGTCCTCGATGCTGGGTTCGGCCGCTGATCCCGAAGGTCCCGGTGTGGCGAAGTTCTCCCGCACGAAGGCGGTGTCGCCGGTCTTGAGGAGATAGACGGCCCATGGAAGTGGATAGGTCCAGAGGCCATCGACGTAGCTCGCCTGCGAGCCAACGGCGGAGCGAACGTCGGTCAGCGCGCGTGCGCATCGGTGAAGTAGCCGTGCGTGAACAGATTCGTCGAAATGCCGGCGTTCATGAGCTTGTCTCAATACAGTCCACACACATTTGGCAGCGTCGGTCCTCCGGTGTCTCGCTCCATCGCCGGCGCGGGCTGCCATAGCTCACATCGATCCCGCACCACGTCCGCGCCCGCTCGGCGTCAGCCACGTGCCACAGCGAGGAGTCGGGCCCGGGTTCACCTTCGGTAGGCGTGTCGTTGGTGAGAAGGTGGATGAGGATGCCCTCGGGCTCCATTTCCACGGCCATGCGGCCAGCGTAAACCTGCCCAACCCCGACCCCGAACTCCAGGAGACCGGGTGATCTGGACACGATCAAGGCCGCTCCGAGCACCTCACCTGCGGTAGCGCACGTGAGGTGCCGCCAGGAAGCAGTAACGTTTCGGTCAGTCAGAGGTCGGTCGAGCGCCGCACCCGAAGGACACCGACAGCCAGAACCATGGCGAGTCCAGTCGATGACCCAACGAGAGCGAACGTCTGAGACAGTGCCGAACTGGAAGAAGGTTCCATGGAGAAACTGGGGAAATTGTCGTGGCGGGCTCGAGGTTCGGGAGGGACGTGCACCGCTGAAGTCGACCTCCCCATCCGCGGCTATCGGATCAATCCACGGAGCCGGTCGAATCCGTTTGCGGCCGCAGGATCTGAGGGGTCGATCCCGACGGTGTCATGGATTTCCTTCGATGGAGACATCTACTGGGTCCGGCTCTCAACGTCTCAGGGCTGGCCGCGGACGATTCGCGTGACCCAAGGCGATGTCGACGGAGCGAAGACGTGAAATTCGAGGCCGAGGTCATCAAGTAGGGAGAAGCCCTCGAGCTCTCGGCCGGTCGAGCAAGGACCATTGAGGTCCAGCGGGGCGTAGGTGATCGCAGGAAGTTTCTCCGGTCGTGACCGGAAGGAGCACCTGTCGTGTGGTATTGTCGATGTCACTGATCGGCACTTTGCCGGCGTGGCCCGTTCGAATTCACACAGCGAGTTGGCCCCTTTCCAACTCGAACGGAGTTTTCGACATCTCTTCCTTCCTCGACCTCGGGGTTGGCGCGCCCCTGTCACAGCGCCTGGCTCACCTCGGAATTACCGACCCTCTCCCGATTCAGGTGGCGACCATTCCTGAAGCCCTGTCCGGGCGCGACATCTGCGGGCAGGCGCCGACAGGATCTGGGAAGACGCTGGCCTTCGGCCTCCCGCTGGTCACAAACGCCACCGGCGCCAAGCCCGGAAGGCCCACGGCGCTCGTCCTGGTGCCGACGCGCGAATTGGCGGAACAGGTGCGGGAGGTGTTGGCCAGCCTTCTGGGCTCGCACGCCAAGCGAGTTGTCGCGCTCTACGGAGGCACCAGCTACGGACCGCAGCGCCAGGCGCTGCGGCGTGGTGCAGACATCGTCGTGGCCTGCCCGGGTCGGCTCGAGGACCTTGTTGCGAGGGGTGACGTCAACCTGAGCCAGGTGCGAATCGTCGTGCTCGATGAGGCGGACCGCATGGTGGACATGGGTTTCCTCCGCCCCGTGTGCCGCTTGGTCGACCAGACGGCGCAGGAGCGACAGATTCTGCTGTTCTCGGCAACCATGGGCAAAGAGGTGGAGTCGATCAGCCGGCGTTATCAGCACAACCCGGCGCGGTATGAGATCGAAGCCGAGCCCTCGCAGGCAGACGACGTCACGCACCACTTCTGGCGTGTGCCGCGCACCGATCGAGTGACGCTCACTGCCCAACTGGTGGCGCAACACGGACAAGCTTTTGTGTTCTGCCGGACCAAGCATGCTGCCGACCGGGTGGCCCGACAGTTGGGAGCGGCCGGGGTCCGCTCCGCTCCCATCCACGGCGACCGTTCACAGCACCAGCGAACCAGAGCCCTCGCTGCCTTCACCAGCGGACAGACCCACGCACTCGTGGCCACTGACGTCGTTGCGCGTGGCATTCATGTCGATGACGTCCCCTGCGTGGTGCATTTCGACCCACCAGGTGACGCAGAGAGTTACGTGCACCGGTCAGGCCGCACCGGCCGAGCGGGAAACACGGGCACCGTCGTCAGCCTGGTGCCAGTCGAGCAGCAGGGTGAGGTGCGGGCGCTGCAGCGGGCGCTCGGATTCCCAACCGAGCTCACGGCGCCCTTCGAGGAGGCGGCGCCGCCAATTCCTCGCCCGTCGTCGCCTTCTCCGAAGAAGAAGGAGCGAGAGGCTTCGCCGAAGAATTCCGAGCGAGCCGCCCGTCACGACGCGACCGCTGCGCAGCTGAACGGGACAGTGAAGTTCTTCGACACTCGGCGCGGCTACGGCTTCCTCGCTGCCCCGGATGGCAGCGACGTCTTTGTGCATCACTCCAAGCTCCACGGGCGCGGGCCGGGACGACCCTTCCTCCGAAAGGGCGACCGGGTCGTCTTCGAGCTCGCCGCCGGTCGGCGTGGCCAGGAGGCCCGCAACGTCAAGGTGGCTTCGTGACGACCGACGCGATCGTGGAAGTGGAACCGGAGATCGGCCAGCTCGAGCGGCCCGAACCGACCTCGCCGGCGCGGTGGTGGGACAAGCTCATCACTGCGGTGGTCGTGGTGCTCCCGCTGGTCGTGCTCGGGCTCTCCATCTGGCTGTTCTGGCATCACGGGATCGGTTGGTTCGACCTCGGTCTGGGTGCCGCGTTGTACGTGATCACCGGGCTGGGCCTTTCCTTGGGCTTTCATCGCCTCTTCACCCACCGGAGTTTCCGGGCCCGCCGTGCTCTCCGAATCGCACTCGGGGTGGCCGGTTCGATGGCCGTGGAGGGATCGCTGATCAGCTGGGTCTCCCATCACCGTCGCCACCACGTCTATGCGGACCAGGCAGGCGACCCTCACTCACCGTGGACGGTCGATCAGGGCGACTTTCGTCGGCTCCGGGGTCTCTTCCACGCACACGTGGGATGGCTCTTCTCGGGCGCGCAGTCCAGTCCGAAACGCTGGAGCCGGGATCTCCTCGGCGACCGTGACGTCGTGGCCATCTCGAATCTTGCTCCCCTCTGGATGTTCCTCTCGCTGGCCTTGCCGTTTGGGCTCGGGTATGCCATCACGCACTCCCTCGTGGGTGCGACCCTCGCTCTGGTGTGGGCTGGACTGGTGCGTATTGCGCTCCTGCATCACGTCACGTGGAGCGTCAACTCGCTCGGGCACATGTTCGGCAAACACCCGTACCAGAGCGGCGATCACAGTGGAAACATCGCCTGGCTCAGCGTCGTCAGTTTCGGCGATTCCTGGCACAACTCGCACCACGCCTTTCCCGCGCTGGCGCGGCACGGTTGTGACCGCGGCCAACTCGATCCTTCGGCGGGCGTCCTCCGGGTCTTCGAGGGTCTCGGTTGGGCCTCACAGGTCAAGCGTCCTACCAAGGCGTTGTTGACCCGGCGGCGTTCGACGCCGCCAGATTCCGCCCCGCAATGATCATCCTGCGGTCAGCAGAGACAATCGCAGCCGTTCGACGAACGGCGCCACAAGAGCGCAACGGCGCAGAAAGCAAGAAATGAGAGCAAAGAGATAGTTATGGCAACCGGAACAGTCAAGTTTTTCAATGGTGAAAAAGGATTCGGCTTCATCAGCCCGTCCGATGGCGAGAAGGACGTCTTCGTCCACTACTCGAACATCAGCGGCGGCGGGTACAAGTCGCTCGATGAAGGGCAGCAGGTCGAGTTCGATGTAGCGGAGGGGCGAAAGGGTCCCGAGGCACAAAACGTGAGGGTCGTGTAGCTCACGGCTGAGAGACGCGGGAGTGTTGGAAGCTCAACACTCCCGCGTTTTCGCGCCCGCACGGACGCCAAAACGCCTCAGGAATGAGCGGGCTCCGGAGACGGCGTCGGCGTCGGCGTCGGAGCCGGGCTGATCCAAACGGCGGTGACATAGGAGACGACCACGGCCACGATCACCACCGGCATCAACTGAAGCGCATCAGTAGGGAAAAGCAGGCTGGGGAGCAGGACTGCGGTCAGGGGGAGTTTGAGTGCGCCCGCCGTCATGGCCCCGACTCCCATCGCGGCCCCCGCGATCATCGGTAACCCGGAAAGGTGCGAGAGAGCGATCCCGCCGGCGGCACCGATGAACATCGCCGGGAAAATAGGCCCGCCACGGAAGCTGCTGAGTGAGATGGCGTAGGCCAAGGATTTGCACACCAGGAGAAGGACCAGCGCTCCGACCGTCCAACTGGCGGAATGTTGGACGAGCGTCGGGAGCTCCGACTGTCCCGAGAAGAGGACGTCCGATGAGCTTCGCCCGGTTCCCTCGGCGAAGGCGATCGCCAGTCCCGCCACGGCGAGACCCACGACCGGCGTGAGCAACAACCTCCGACGTTCGACGATGGGCCGGAGTAGTCGGGCCACCCGGAAGATATTGGTCGCCAGCACGGCGGCCGCGAGGCCGATGCCGACGGCCCAGAGGAACTCGGCGGCGGTGGGCGACCCGGTGTGGGGAATCTGCGGAATGCTCAACGAGAAAGTGCCGAACCCGGTGAGATGGTCCAGGCCGACGAAAACCAGCGATCCCACGCCAGCCGCGAGCAGACCAGGCAACAACACCATCTCCATGGTCGGTCCACCCAGTCCGACGACCTCCATGAGCAGGAAGGCGCCAACGAGGGGTGAGCCCAGGAGCGTGGCGATAGCCGCAAAGCTCCCAGCACCGCCGATGACGACACTGGCCATCGCCGGCGCGTCCCGCTTGGCGAGGTGTACGGCCAGAACCCCCAGCCCGCTGCCGATGGCGATCAGCGGGGCCTCGGGGCCCAGCACCACTCCGAGGCTCAGGGTGGCGAAGGCGGCCAAAAAAATGCCGATGAGGTCGATGGGACTGACAGGACCACCAGCCTTGAAGCCCTCCGAGGGCTCATGACCGGAGGTGCCAGGCAGGTAGCGGATGGCCAGGGCCACGAGGAAGCCGCTGAGCGCGAGCCAGGGCAGTGGCCACCACAGCGGTTCGCCGTGGAAACCGAGGCTGTCTGGAAGATCAGTGAAGATCTCCGCCTGCACCCTGGCGACGCCCTCGAGGAAGAAGTAGGCGACGGTCGCCACCGGAACGCCAATGACGGATCCAAGCACCAGAAGCGACAGATAGCTCCGGGACTTGAGGAGCTTGAGTGGGTCCGCGGGTGCCGGGGTCTGTTCCGGTGAAGCTTCGGGGTTCGTCATGATCCCTTTGCGAAGGACTTAGTGCGGGAGATCGCAGTGCTGAGCGACGCCAGCCCTGCGATTCGGCGAGGTGGTGGTCCGTGAAATGGCCTGTGTGGAAGTCCTTTCACGCCGATTCGGACTATAACGCCGCAGTACTGCTCAGGCAGGGAATGACGACCGGTTGGGGTGACTGTGCGCTGGCCGCGTCGTCATCACGCCGGCGTTACTCCGAGTTCAGGATCAGGTTGGTCGGGGTGTTGGCGGCCCGCCGCCCCGGTATGGCGGCGACCACGTTGGCCAAGACCAGCGCGCCGAGCGCCACCAGCCCGGTGGCCAGGAGTGGAACCGTGGCGTCGGGGATGGCGAAGAGTTCATGTGCGAAGAGGTCCCACATGGCGTGGCCGAACACGATGCCGAGGGGCACGCCGATACAGACCCCGATGGCCACGGTCACCGTCGACTGCCAAGCCACCACGGCGGAGAGTTGGCCGCGGGTAAAGCCGAGCGCCTTGAGCAGGGCCAGGTCCCGCCTCCGCCTTCGGGCCGAGGTCAGGAGGGTCAGAGTGAGAGCCGCCACGGCACCGGCGGACAGTCCGACGGCCAGGATCAAAGGAGCCGCTCCGATGGCCTGATAATCGGTGATCTCGGCCGGGCGGATGTCGGTGAAGCTGAGGACGCCGGCCGACCCGGACTCGAGTCGGTTCAACGATTTCACCATGGCGGCGAGCGAGCGCTGTGCCGTCGCCGCGCTCACCGACGGAGCGAAGCGCACGAGGATGGCGTTCGGGCCGGGGTCGGTCAGGCCGAGGAGCGCTGGCACACTCGGGGGGATCAAGCTCTTGTCGACGAAGGCGCCCGAGCCGATGGAGAGGTGCAGCCCGAACCCGATCCCGACGGTGGGCATGGTGGCCACGCCCACGATGTGCAGCACGGACGACCTGGATCCGTTGGACGCGCGGACGGTCTCGCCCAGCCGCTTGTGCAAGTCGGACAGGGTCTCAGGTCCCAGGACGACCTGGTCGGGTGCATCGACTTCGTGGCCGGACAAGAGCGCCGGAGCGATTCGGGCTCGCGTGTCAGCGGCGACGACCGGAACGGCTTTCCCGTCGAAGAGCAGCGAGTCGAAGTCGATACCGGACCAGCCTGTCACGGAGTGGTTGTCGTTGAGCAGGCGAGCGGCCTGGGTCTGCGGAACGTTGCCGTACCCCGCGTCCGACTCGAGCATGGCGCTCCAGTTCCATCCGTAGAGACGGGGAGTGCCGATGAGCGTGTTCAGGCTGTTGCCAAAGGTGAGGGTGCCCACTACCACGATGATGGCGAGCGAGGAGGCCAGGATGGACGAGCGCACAGGTACGGACGTGCGCCCGTGTCCGCCCTCGAGGGCGAACCGCAGGCCGAGCAGCGTCGTGATCGGCACGTCCACCCCAACGGCAGCCCGGGTGATGTGGCGTACCCGGAGCGGCCGGTTAGCCAGACGTGCCGCCCGCAGACCTCGGGAACCTCGGAAGTTCAATGCCGCCGCGACCGCGCCCAGGACGACCACGAGACTCAGCGCACCGAGCCCGAGCACAGTCCAGTCGACGGTGATTCTCGAGGCCGGAACGACCGACTGCAGCGGCCCCAGGACAAGCAGCGGAGAGAGCGCGACCGCGACGACGGCCGCTCCCGCGGCTCCGAGCACAAGGGAGATCGCTATCCCGAGCAAGGAATCCGTGGCGGTGTTCCATGGCCGTGCCCCGACGTACCACATGACCTCGCGTTCCTCGCTGGTCACGAGAATCAGCCGCCCCATGAGTTGAATGGCGATGAGAACTGTGGCGAGGCCGGCGATGAGGCCGAACACGGCCAACGCGATCGCTTCCGGCTTGACTGCCTGCTGTGCTTCGTTCTCGATCACCGACGTCACGTGGAAGTAATACGGGTCCCCGGGCGGCAGCAGGTGGAGGTAACCGGATTCGACCGCCGGGACGTCCGCGGCGCCGCGGCGCAGTGTGAGCCCGCTCCAGGCGTAAGTGATACAGCAAGAGACCAGCGGGCGCGTGAGAGCGGGCGTCAAGATCATGGTGGGAAACGTGTCGATTTGATCCTGTACGACCTCCGTGTTGGCGACGCCGATGCCGGTGATCCGCACATTGACGACGCGGGTGGCCGGACTCGTCGGAAACCCGCTCTGACCCAGCTGCGCATTGGAGAAGAACCCGAAGCGGACGACCGAGCCGACGTGCCACTTGTACATTTTGGCGGCGAACTCGTTGACCATGGCCTCGTCGGGTCGGCGCGGATCGGGCCGTGTGCCGTGCACGATGGTGATCCGATCCTGGTCGAAATAGAGCCCATTCAGGCTGGCGATGGGGTCGAAGTTGGAAGTGAACAACGGGCTGTGGGTATCGACGTGGCCCGACTTCGTCACCGGAGCGGCATTTGGGGAGACATAGGTCCTGAGCGACGTCACCTGGGGCAGGTGGGCGATCTTTTGGAGGATCTTCGGGTTGTACGGCCCGACATCAATGGCGAGGTCCGACGGGTTGGTGCTCTTCAGGAAAGTCGGGAAGGCGGACGCGCTGCGCCGGGCACCGGTGATGCTGCCCAACGAGAGACCACCGACCACGGCGACGAGCACAATGATGCCGACATAGCTGGTCCAGCGCCGCGGCAGGTCCAACCTGAAGCGGTACCAGGCGACACGCCAGATGTCCGGGATCACCGAGCCTGCCCCGCCCGTCGCTGGCCGTTACGGGCGGGGACAAGCACCGTGAGTTGGCCGCCGTCTCGTTCGTGCTTCGTACGGCATGTTTCCTTTATCCCACAGCTCGGGTCATCGCACCAGGGTGACACCCGCACCGGGAGGGTGGTGCTACCCATCCGGCGGCCCCTGGGGTCATCGGTCGTGGAGCCGGCGCCTTCGATTAGCTGGGTCGATCCGGCGTCGTCTTCGTGTCTTCGTGTCAACCAAGTGACTGCAGTACGGGCCTCAACGGAGGCACGGGCCACCAATGACGCGGACGGAGCCCTCGTTCCGGCACGTCACAAACGAGCGCCCGTAGACGCCCGGTTCGATCCCTTGACGACGGCAGCCGCTCTGGTTGCCGAGCAGGCCTCAGACCGCCGCCTACGTTCTAGCGAGAACGCAAACCTGGGCGGCCCAGCTCTCCCCATCAGCCTTGATGACCTCGCATTCCAGTTCGGCCTGGCCTCCGCTTTCGGCTGTGCTCCTCGTGAGGACGCCGTCGTGTCCGAAACAATGGAAAGTGGGCACTCAGAGACCCCTGCCCGAGCCGCACCCCCGTCTATTGTCGGGGGCATCGCGAGTCGGCTCACACCGGGGGATGAGAGACAGGTGACACTCAATCGAAGGCAATTCCTCGGTGGGGGATTGGCCGGCGCATCATTGCTGCTTGGAGCAAGTGGCCAATTTGCGTCGACGGATGGCGCAGGCGCAGCAGCCGTTTCAGAGCGCAAGGGCGTCCTCGAAGCCGGAACCCTGCCCTTTCCCAAACGTCCTCCCGGCACCGATCAGGTGCCGGAGATCGAACACTTCGTCGTCGTGATGATGGAGAACCATTCGTTCGACAACATTCTCGGGCTCATCGGCAGAGGCAACGGGTTCACCCTTGGATCCGATGGCAAACCGACGGCGAAGAACCCTGATGGTCATGGCAACGACGTCCACGCCTTCCACATGCCCACGGAGTGTCAGACCGATGGTGTGGGAAACGATTGGAGGGTGACGCACGAGGCCTACGACGGGGGCTCCTGCCAAGGGTTTGTCACCAGCACCACACCGGAAGCCATGGGCTACTTCACCAAGGCGGACCTTCCATTCAGCTGCGGCATGGCCAGCGTGTTTCCCATCGCCGATCACTACTTCTGTTCGGCCATGGCGCAAACCGACCCCAACCGTCGCTATCTGATTGCGGGGACCTCCCTCGGCCTGATCAACGACACCTTTCCCACGGAGTTGCCCCCGAACGGCGTGATCTTCGAGCAGTTCAACAAGCACGGCATCAGCTGGAAGGACTACTACTCCAATCTGCCGAGCCTCGGCGTCTTCCTCCCGCTGCTCGCTGACCCCATGCTCCGCAGTGGTGTGGTCAAGATCGACCAGTTCTTCGAAGACGCCGCTGCCGGAAAACTTCCCGCCTTCAGCCTTGTCGAGCCCAACTACGACAAACAGTCTGAAGAGAATCCACAGGACATCCAATACGGCGATCAGTTCGTGGGCCAGGTCGTCAACGCGGTCATGTCCAGCCCGAATTGGTCCAAGACCATGCTGATCTGGACCTACGACGAACACGGCGGCTACTACGACCACGTGCCGCCCCCGGCCGCCGTACCCCCCGACGACGTACCGCCCGCTTTGGGACCCGGCGATCCTCCCGGAGGCTTCGACCGCTACGGATTCAGGGTTCCGTGCGCCGTGGTCAGCCCGTACTCCAAGAAGAACTACGTGTCTCACACGGTCTACGACCACACTTCGATCCTCAAGACCGTCGAGGAGAAGTGGAACCTGCCCGCGCTCACCCGGCGCGACGCGAACGCCAACAGCTTGTTCGATATGGTGAATTTCCACGAGAAGCCGGCGTTCTTGAAACCACCCAAGCTGCCCGCGGCACCGAACCCGGCGGTCAAGGCCGGCTGCCTGACGACAGGAGCCGGTACCATCCCCCCGCCGTCGGCCGTTACCAAGGCCTGACCGAGGATCTGCTTCTCCCGGGACACGTGCGAAGTCCTGCTTCGAACCTGCTGTTCACCTCTGGCCGATGTGCAGCTGGAGAAATGGAGCTCGAGCGGGCAAACGACCGACGTAAAAGCTCCCGGCCGAGGCTGGGGCCGAGGCCGAGCTCGACTCGTCGATGCTCAAGGAGTTGACCGAGGGAAATTCCTCACCCCGGACCGTCCAAGTGAGCGAGTCCCTCTCGGTGAGAGTTTGGTACCTCGGGGTGCTCTCGGTCGCATCCGCAAGTGTCCCTCGACGACCCATGACAAGCGTGTGACGCGGCGGCTCGTCACTATATGGTTGCCTTTTTCCCCACTACCGTGTCGGACGGCGCGACCGCCTCTAGATGGGAGCAACGGATGGTAGTGGATGACGAAGGACAGACCACCGCCGGGCGGGAGGTTGCCAGGTTCATCAAGGTGCCGACTTCGGTCAGCAAGCAAGCCCAGCAGTTCCTCAGCATGGACATGTTCGGTGGCGGCGCGGGGCGAATCGTCCCGAGGGACATCGCCGGATGGAAAGCCCTGATCAAAGAAACCGACGAGTTGCTCGTCGCCGTCATGGGTGCTCAGGTCGAACACCTCCGTTCGTCGGTTCAATCCACGTCGGTCGGCGGAGTACCGATATTCGTCGTTACCCCGGAGGGTGTGGAAGAGCGTGCCACGCCGCCGATCTACTTGGACATCCACGGCGGTTCGCTGGTGATGGGCAGCGGAAAGGCGTGCGAAGTGATGGCACGAAGGATGGCGGCCCAAGTGCAGATGCAGACATGGTCCGTCGATTATCGGATGCCCCCCGACCATCCCTATCCCGCCGCGCTGGATGACGTCCTTGCCGTCTACCGAGCTCTGCTCGATGTCCGTTCAGCAGAGCAGATCGTGGTGGGTGGGGGTTCGGCCGGTGGCAACTTGGCTGCCGCGCTGATGTTGCGAGCGCGCGACGAGGGCCTGCCCCTTCCGGTCGCACTCATCCTGCTGACGCCGGAGATCGACCTGACCGAGTCCGGCGACTCGTTCCAAACGAATCTGGGCATCGACTGCGTCCTGACCGAGAGCCTGGCCGACTCCATCGCCCTGTATGCCGGTGACCACGATCTTCGAGACCCGTATCTGTCTCCACTGTTCGGAGACCTGACCGCCCCGTTCCCACCGACCTTTCTGCAGGCTGGAACCCGAGACCTGTTTTTGTCCAACACCGTTCGGATGCACCGGAAGCTCCGTGCCGGAGGCGTCGATGCACAACTCCACGTGTTCGAGGCCATGCCTCACGGCGGGTTCTTTGGTGCCCCTGAAGACGACGAACTGACTGACGAGATCCGTCGTTTCCTGGCCACCCACGTCGAAACCTGATAGCCGCTCACTTCGCGAAGGTCGCAAGTAGCCCCCAAGAGGCGGTCTTTTGCACTGTGTCCTCGAGGACGGGAACGGTTGGTCGCTGCGGGACTCCGCATTTCTCTGACCTCGCTTGAACCTGCGGCTTGCATTGACCGACCTGGCGCTCAGCGTCGAAGCGTTGGATATCTGGGTGTTGGACGATCGAACCCTCGGTCTGAAGTTCCACTTGGCTGCCGGCCGGGGCACAGAGCGCTACGGGATTTCTTGCGTCAAATACATGTCATGTTTGGCGAAGGTGGCCGCTGATCAGAGCATGGCTGGCTTTCTGATCGTCCCGATGGTCTACGTGGGATTCCAGTCCGGAATTGGAGTGGAAGCACCCGCAGGGGCGTTGGTGTTGCCACCACCAGCCGATACGGCCTACACCCTGCCGCCACGCCTTCCCGGGCGTCACCATGGTGCCATGGCGAGCGCTCTTGTACGGGGCCGACCGGGATCCGTCCCCCTCGGACTCTAGATTCCACCCCCGTGAACACCCGGAGACCCCGCCCATGAGCTTCGTCCCATACTGGTCCCGGACCCGTCTGCGAACCACGTGGGGATCGTCGTTGGCCCTGGTCCTGGTCATTGGGCTGGCGGGCGGAACGGTGCTCGCCCTCACCGCCGGCGGACTGCGCACCGACTCGGCGTACCCCCGTTTCTCGGCCCAGTACCGCGCGGCAGACGCCACTATGTTCCAATACTCGAACGGGCCGGACATGGTTGCCGCCATCGCCAAGGTGGTTCGCTTCCCAATGGTCGCAGCCTACGGTCGGATACAGGGTTACGACCAGAAGAACGGCACGACGGTCGGCGCACCCCTTGGACGGGGGTTCGAGCACACTGTCGGCGTCCCCCGGCTCCTCTCGGGCCGGCTGCCGACGGCGCCCGACGAGATCGCGCTCGATTGGACAGTGGCTGACCGGATGCACGAACGGGTGGGGGACACCTACCGGGCCATCTTGCTCTCCAACGAGAACGGTCGGTCGGTGACGTATCCGCTCCGGGTGGTTGGCATTGCCGCCAACACGCTGAACTTCCCCCCGTACAGCTCTGCCGGAGCAGGCGGAGTCCTCCTCGTCACCTCGTCGTTCATCGCCAACCACGAAGCAGAACTCGGGCAGCCGAGCATCGGGATCATGGTGCGTCTGCACGGTGGCGAGGCAGCGGTGCCGGCCTTCGCCCGCGCGGTGGTCGCGCAGTTCCCCGATGCCCCCATGATCGTGCAGGGGTCCGCGCTCCAGACGGCCGCGATCGTCAGTGCGATCCATCCCGCGGCCATTGCGCTGTGGCTTCTCGGCGGTTCGCTGGCCCTGGTGGCAATCTTCGTGCTCTTTCAGCTTCTTGGCCGCCTGAGCGCAGCGGAGGAGGATCCCTACACGACGGCACTCGCGCTGGGTGCCTCCCGGCGCCAGCTCGCCGCGGTGGAGCTCGTCCGCACGGTGGCCATCGGGCTGATCGCTGCCGCTCTCGCTGTCGTGACTGCCGTGGCGCTCTCACCCATCTTCCCCCTGGGCACGGCGCGGGTCGCCGAGCCCGAACCCGGGGTGGCGATGAACGCGCTCGTCCTCGGCGTCGGCGCCGTGGCCATCGTGCTCCTCACTGCGGCGCTGGCCGCCTGGCCGGGATGGCGGACCACCCGGGATGCGGCCCGCCTTCGGAGCTGGCAATCGCGCCAGGCGTTCAGCTCGGAAGGCTCGGCCTGGTCCCCTCGGTGGCTGTGGCTCCGCCCCGTGGTCTGGATGGGTGCCGTCCACGGACTGCGGGCCGGAAAGGGCGCTTCGTCGGTGCCGGTCCGGGCGTCGGTGGTCTCGCTCGTGGTCGCGGCCAGCGGATTGGCGGCCGCCCTGACCTTCGGCGCCAGCCTCAACCACATGTTCGCCACGCCGGCTATGTACGGGTGGACCTGGGACGCCCACATCTATGACGCCGGTAATGCTGGTACCGGGCATTTGAAAGCCACGTTGGTCGCCGACCCCTGGCTACGGGACGTGGACCTGGCCGACACAGGCCTTCCCTTGCGCATCGCCGGTCACACTGTGGAAGGGGTGGACTTCGAGCAGGAAAAAGGTGCGGTCCGCTTCATTGTTACGGAGGGGCGGAAGCCCTCTGGCTCGGCCGAGATCGCACTGACGTCACCCCTCATGCGCCAGTTGGGCGTGCACCTGGGCAGCCACGTACCCGTGCAGGTCACCGCGGTCGATGGACCGACAAGGATGCTCACGGTGGTCGGCCAGCAGGTGGGTCCCGCAATCGCCACCAGCACGTCCGGATCGAACGAGGCCTTGATGAGCCGGAATGCGCTGCTGGCTTTCGTGCCCCAGCGTGAGAAAAGTCACGTCCCTACGACCACCGACGCGTTCGTCGATTTTGCTCCCGGGGCTGAGACTCCGGATCACATGGCCCAACTCCAGCACCAGATGGGAACCGAATACAGGATCTTCCGGGCCGAGCCGCCCGTCGACATCCTCAGCTTCGGCCGGGTGCAGAACCTCCCTGTCCTACTGGCCCTGCTGCTCACCGGCCTCGCGGTGGCCACGCTCCTCCTCACGTTGGTAAGCAGCGCACGTCGCCGGCGGCGCGATCTCGCCGTGCTCAAGTCGCTGGGTTACCGCCCGCGCCAACTGGCGGGCGTGGTGGTCTGCCAGTCGACCGCCATGACCGTCGTCGGCTTGATGGTGGGGATCCCGCTCGGCATCGCAGTCGGCCGATGGCTGTGGATACTGGTCGGCTCCCACCTTGGGATCCTGACCGACACTGTGATTCCTACGGGTCAGATCGCCGTGATGGCGTTGGCCGCGCTCATCGCTGCCAATCTGGCGGCGGCGTGGCCTGGCTGGGTGGCGGCTCGCACGCCCGCCGGCCTGGCACTTCAGGTCACCTGACCACACAGGGCGTACCGCGAGCGATTCATCTCCGTGTCCGGCGCGCTTCTTTGGGATCGTCCGAAGCGAGCCAGACCCTACAAAGGCCCGGAAGCACCCGGAGGCGTCGTGAGAAGTTTGTTCCAAGTCGGTGGCAAATGCCGTCAGAACACTCGTTGGGTGAGACGGACCGCCATTCCGACTAGCCAAATGCCCACCGACAACCTCGTCAGCAGCGTGCGGCTCCGACGCCAGGGGACGACCTGTCAGTGCGGGTCTCCGCAGCCGGTTCGAGTTATCCAACTAGCCGAGGCGCGCGATCGCGAGGGCCGCGGCAAGAAGGACCACGGCCCACGACATGGCGAGCAGGGCTCGCTCCAGCGGAGCCAACAACATCCGCTCGTCGATCGGCATCATCTCGCCGCTCGCCAGCGTGATCTGACCTGCCACCGCCGTGCTCCGTCGACGGATGAGCCGTGCCCGCGTGCTCAGTTGACGCTGGGCGGCCGAAAGCGCGAAGGCCGCGGCTGCAGCGATCACCGGACTGACCGCCAGACGGTCCGTCTGGGCCACATAGCCGACCAGTACCGGGAAACTCCCCCAGGCCAAGGCGAAGCCTGCATCGTTGTGGATCAGTCCGCCAAAGAGCTCAAAGTTGTAGGCGACGACGAGCACCGGCCCTAGCACCAAGAAAGGGATCAGGGCCCAACCGACACGGAACACGCCGGCGATACCGAGAGCAACCGCTGCCCCCAGACCTAGCACTGTGACGGCCACGAGCGCCCGCGCCGGGATGTGGGTTCCAAGGGGACGGCCGTTCAATTCGTCGAGCGAGTGCGCCGCCAGCCCCACGGCGAAGAAGAACGCCAACAGTGTGGCCACCAACCGCGTTCCGTTGACAGTTGGCGCAAGGCAGGCGCCGATGACGACATAGGCCAAATGCCATGCCGTGTAAGGAGGATGGAGCAGGGTCCACCAATCGCGCCAGCCGCCGCTCCGGGCAGCGTAGAAGGCGGGTCGTCCTTCTCTGGAGCCCTCGGCGTGTAATTCTCCGAGTGGAGCCCCAGCCGGCTCTGCGTCGCTGGCGTCTGGTGAAGGTTCCTCAGTCACAACTGCGTGTGCCCCACATCACGAGTCCGCCGCCGAGACTCATCGCGCGAACGCCGACATTCTCGAACCCCGCCTTCCTCCACGCCTCCTCCGTCCACGACAAGGGATATGTCCGGTAATGGTGGGAAATGTTGGGACCGAGGAACCGTCCGACTCGGAACCATTCACGGCCGCCGGTGATCCAGCCGCCCAGCGGGAGAGCGATGCGGGTGTAGAGCCACCACCAGAATCGCCAGAATCGATTTGGTGGCAGGAGAAATTCGAGGCTGGCAACAGCACCACCGGGCTTCACGACCCGGGCCAGCTCGGCCAGCGTGGCCTGGGGATCGTCGACGTAACGAAGCAGGTAGGTGAAGGTGAGTGCGTCGAATGTTCCATCGGGAAATGGCAATTGCTCGGCCCGACCAGCAACAAGGCTGATTCGTTCGCTCATTCCGGCTTCGGCAACGTTCTCGTGTCCCCGAGCGAGCATGTTCCTGGTCAGATCCACACCGACGACGTCAGATGAGGTGCGAGTGGCGAGTTGCAGGGCAACCCCGGCCGTCCCCGATGCCACGTCCAGTATCAGGGCGGGCGAGGTGGGAGCAATGTGGTCGACCATGGCCGCTCGCCAGCGCCCGTTCTGGCCCATGGAGAGGACCTCGGCCAACTGGTCATAGCGCTTTGGGAGGGACGAGAACAACTGTTGCGCGAAGCGGTTCCGGTCACCGGCACTGTCCGTCGGCATGCGTTCCTCCAGGGGTGAGATGATTTCACTGTAGATCCGAGCAGGTGGAAGGAGCAGGGTGAGCATGTCCCGCTTTGACGTGCTCGTCGTAGGGGGCGGACCGGCGGGCAGTATCGCCTCTCTTGTGCTTGCCCAGGGCGGGGTGGACGTTGCCTTGGTCGACAAATCGACCTTTCCGCGGGACAAGGCGTGCGGCGACGTCGTCGGGCCCCGAGGGCTGCAGCTGCTGAGTGACCTCGAGCTGGCTCCGCCGATCGGGCCTGACGTCGGGGACATGCTGGTCGTCGGTCCTACCGGTCGCCGGGTGCGGCTCCCGAGTGCCGATGGCCTGACGTATCCCGGACACGGCACTGCTGTTGCGCGGACGGTGTTCGACGCCATGCTCCACGCGACCGCGTGCGAGGCCGGAGCCACACCCTTCGTCGGGCGGGCACAGCAACCCCTCGAAGAGGACGGGCGTATTGTTGGCTACAAGCTGAGCACCGGTGAGTCGCTGTACGCCGACTTCGTGATCGGCGCCGACGGAGCCACGAGTGAGGTTGCCGAGGCTGCCGGTCTTGTCGATCCCAACTCGGTTCTCTGGGGTTTTGCCATACGTACCTACATCCCACAGGTGGTCGATCTCCCGGCCATCATTTTGTGGGAGCCGACTCCTTGGCGCGCCTTTCCCGGCTACGGCTGGGTCTTCCCCGGAGAGCAGGGCCGCGCCAACGTCGGGCTCGGCATCGGCACACGGTCAGATCGCAAGGCGGCCGCTCACGCCGTTCGGTCTTTGGGTGATTTCCTCCGGCACCTGCGCGTCCTTGGCCTCCTCGACGACGTGGTTCCCTCGGTGTCACCACGCCGCCTCGGTGGCTGGCTCAAAATGGGGATCGTCGGGACCACGCCGGCGAGGGGTCGGGTCCTTCTGGTTGGGGATGCCGCCGGTCTGGTGAACCCGATGCAGGGGGAGGGGATCTCCCAGGCCATGACGAGTGGCCGAGCTGCGGCCGTAGCGATCCTCAGCAAGCCCGGCTGCGCAGCCGAAAGCTATCGATCCAGGCTTGCCGTCGAACACCTCCCGTATCATCAGATCGCTGCCGCAGTCCACGCGGGACTTGTCGGACGGCCCCATGCAACTGCAGCGGTTGCTCGGCTTCTTACGGCCGCAGGGCGTAGCGATGCGCTTTCCGGCGGCTGGGCAGTTTTCTGGAACGAACTCCTCGATGGAGCACCATTCAATCGGCATCGTTCAGTGGCGAGCGCGGTGACGCATGTTGGCCGAGCCATGACCGCCCGGAGTACGACGGGCACGTGGTTCAAGACGTCACTGAGATAAACCTCAGGGTTCGACCGGAACCAGCCCGCATCGTTCAGCGGACAACCAGTCTCGAAGACTCCGCCGGCACTGCGTACAGACGACGGGCAGATCGACGTCGTCGACGACCGCTACTCATGAGGGTGACCGTGGTTCTCCACACAGACGCAAGGGCCGCCGGATTTGCTCGGGCCTCCTTCGGCTAATTAACCGAGTCCGCTCAGGCGTCGGCGGAACTCCGCCACGGTGTTCTCCACGACTCGGTCATGCCCCCGTTTCAGCACGGGATGTGCCATACGATCGGCTAGCCGCATCGGACGCTGCATCATCTCAACCGTCCAAGCGACCTCGACGTGTGTGCCGACTCCTTGGGAACAAAGCGCAATACTCGCCTCTCCTTCCAGGTCGCGATGCACGAGTGCTTCGATGATGCCTGGCTTCTCACACCGCGTCAGCTCAATTTGGAGATGCATCCGATACGGCAACGGCGGGGCGACCACGCCGTGCAACACAGTGCCGGTGGCCAGGGAATCACCTTCGAGTCGGAAATCCTCCAGCCAGGGCCACCAGAGAGCAAACTGATCGACCTCCTCCAGAGCGTCCCAAATTCCCTCGGGAGGCAGCGGGAACTCATAGCTGTGCTGATAGTTGATAACGGGCCGATACGACATGTCAGGAGACGATCGAGCTTAGGGCGGCTGCGGGGGCCGGGGCACGCCGCGGACAAGAGCCGCTGGGCCAACACGGTCTTCTGAACTCGCCGCCCATGTATATCCCTACGGCGAAGAACGCCAAATGGTTCGTTTTCGCTATCCGGTACACCGTCAGATGGCATGCATCGCTCAGATGGTCGGTGTCGTGTCTGAGGACCCGATTCGAGGTTCACGCTCCATCCGTCCAGTCGCCGTCTCGCGAGCCGTGAGGCGTACCGGCTCACCCCGGCGCAGCTTTCTGCCGCGACCATCGATGCAAACTCCGAGATTGCGAACCGCTTTTGAGGCAGAGTCCATTCCCAGCAAACCATCGGGTCAGGTGGCATAAACCTGACCGAGTCGTCGAGGACCAGGCAGTCAGAGAGCTCGACAGCCCGGGCCGAGGCCCGCTTGCCTGTGTCCTGGGGGCACCCGCTCGAAGACATTTCATTGGGGGATGGCACCTTCGAGTGTGAAGATGAGTGTCAAACGCCACAAGAGTTCCTCTACGAGATCAAGAAGAAACGACACCGCCTCGCTGAACCCGCCTGTGGCTGACTCCAGGTGCAGCTGCGCGACGGCAGTTCCAATGTCCTTCGTGTCCGGTCGGTGTGTCGAACGAGAGGTTGTGGCGGGAACCATGGCCGGTATCGAGTTCATTGCCGGTGTTCTTCTTGCATTATTTCGTGTCGCGATGGAATCGTTCAGCCTGGCGCGACACCGCAAGCAGGTGATGGACATCCCTTTCCTGAAGGCGTATACGTGAGAGGTGGCGGGGGAACCAACCCGTGTTGTGGGCATTTTCTCCCGATCCAGGAAGGGATGGGAATGTGAAGAGAAAGCAATCGTTCATTGCCGCGTCCATCGCTACGGCGTCGGCCCTCAGCCTGGTTTTCCTGGCTGTCGGCTCTGCCGCCACCGCGGCCTCGGCCAGCCAGTCAACGCCGGAGGCCACTGGCGCGCATGTGCAAGTCAGCCAGGAGGCAACACTGGCGTATTGGACTGCCGCTCGACTGAAGTCGGCAAAGCCGGTCGATGTCATCGCCGCAGGTAGTGCGCAATCACTGAAAACCACTCAGAGCCCTACCGGCAAACCAGGCGAGGTGCCAGGCGGTGCTCCCCTTGGCGCAACCACGCACAAGGAGGTTCTGCGCAGCCGGCGTCCGCCCCGTTCGACAGCTTCCGGGTGAGTCATGCTGACACGAAGCTGTTCCCGTACGACCTGAACGGCAAGCTTTTCTTTACGAACGACGGCAATAACTTCGTTTGCTCGGCGACATCGGTCGGGTCACACGACGCCGCCACGGCCGAGAACGAGATCTGGACCGCCGGCCACTGCGCTGCGAACACCGAGAGCAACGACCACCACGTGGACACGTTCGCGGAGTTCATCCCTGCTTTCAATGGCGCAAAGTGCTGCGGTACAGGCACTGTGGCGCAAGAAAAGAAGTGGGCTCCGTTCGGTATCTTCACCTGGGACGGAGGCTGGGAGACCGCCACAGCTTGGCTCAACAACCGCGACCTCACTGAGGACGAGGCGGCGATGGAGGTGCGCAAGTCGGACATCACCGGGAAAACCCTCGGTCAGGCGGTCGGTTGGGACGGCTTCGCCTGGAACGAACCGGTCAGCGAGCAGTTCGTCACCTTCGGGTACCCGGCAGCTTCTCCGTACAACGGTAACTCCATGCAAGCCGATATCTCCGCCACGGGTGGCCAGGACAGCAATGGGGGCGCTAACGGCGTGAACCCGATCTTCATCGGCAGCCCGTTCACCGGTGGCGCCAGTGGAGGCGCCTGGAATATTGACTGGAGCGACAGCGGGCCGGGCTTTATCAACGGGCACAACGACTACGTCTACGTCAACTCGTCTGGGCAAGAGTCCCCCGCTGACCAGATGTACTCGCCCTACCAGGACACGCTCTCGAACGATGTGCGCTGCTTCGGCGCAACAAGCTGCTGAGCGCTTACCGGTCAACTCCTAGATTTGGAGAGGTGGGCCTGCGCGAGCGGGCCCACCTCTCACCACTAGAGAGTGGTTGGTAAGAGATGAGTGCCCGGAACCAACGTTAGATAAGTTCCGTCCTCGCTGCCGGGTCGGTGGAGACGCCTCGGTGATCCCGACGCCCCAATGTGAAACACGGCGCCCGCGAACCTGTCCGGCGTCGCAACAATCGAGGCTCGATCCGGGGACCACTCTGGGCTAGGGGGCTTCATCTGCGAGTGGATCGAGACCGGCAGCCCCGGCCAAGTTGGCGCATGAACCTGGTCTCGTCCCCGCGGCTCGAGGCGTTGATTGTCCCTCTTCTGTACTATCGGCACATGGTTCACATCCAAGCTCGCGACATACCAGTCCCGACGTCTGTTAGCCAAGAGGCTCAGGCGGTCCTGGCAATGGGTCGGCTCGGTCCGCCACCGAGAGAGCTGCCGGCGCTCGATGACACCGAGGGCTGGAAGGTGTATATCACCGAGACCGATGGTTTCGTGCGCTCAATGGTGGGTGATGCAGCCGCAGGATTCAGAGGCAATATCGAGGACCTTGACATCGGGCCATGCCCGCTCTATGTCGTGACGCCGGAGGGCGTTGCACACGATGACCGCCGGGTGTTCTTCGACATCCACGGCGGCGCCTGGGTCCTCGGCGGTGGCGACCTGTGCAAGAGGACCACGATTGCCACGGCTGAGGCGATCAGGGTCCGTGTCTGGTCAGTGGACTACAGGATGCCGCCCGACGATCCATTCCCCACTCCTCTGGATGACTGTCTCACGGCGTACCGACAGCTCTTGGACGAACGGGAACCGACCGAGATCATCGTGGGCGGGACCTCTGCCGGGGGCAACTTGGCAGCAGCGCTGATCCTGCGCGCCCGTGACGAAGGGCTTCCTCTGCCAGCGGCGGTCGTCTTCAACACCGGAGCGTTCGACCTCACGGGGTCGGGCGACTCCTGGCAGATCAACGATGGCCTGGACAATGTCCTCTCGGGAGCCGTCGAGCCGTGTACCGAGCTCTACGCCGGTGGCCACGACCGCAGAGAGCCCTACATCTCCCCGCTGTTCGGTGATCTCAGCGGGTTTCCGCCCACCATCCTCCTGAGCGGCACGCGAGACCGGCTCCTCTCTGACAACGTTCGGATGCACAGAGCGTTGCGTGCGGCCGGAGTTGAGGCCGAGCTTCATGTATGGGAGGCAGCCGGTCACGGCGGGTTCCTTGGCATGGCCCCTGAGGATGTGGAGCGATTCGCTGAGATACGACGCTTCGCCAAATCACACTGGGTTGGTGCCCACAATTGACGGAGGACGAACTGGGGTCCTGGGCCTTTGTGGCACCGAAAGCGATCTGCCCGGCCCGGACTCGGTCCTGGCACAACTTGTATCCTGAGAAACAACTGAGATCAGTGGCCCTCCTCCGAGCCTGTAAGACTTGTCTCTGGTCGCCACTCGGTTGACCCCGCAGATGGGAGGGCGAGCGTTGTTCGCGGTTATCGGTCGGGTGAAGATCAAGCCAGGTCACTCTGACGAAACCCTTGCAATGATCGGCGATCATGGAGCACCGATGCTGCAGGGAATGACCGGATCAAATGGTGGCTACTGGGCCCGAACCGTCGATGATGGCGATCTAATCCAACATTCCTTCTGGCTGTTCGATACCGAAGAGGCACGCCAGGCTCGCAGAAGCGACCTTCAACACGTTGCGCGAGATGCCTGAAGCACCTGCGCTCTTCGTCAGTGTGAACGTATGCGAGGTCGTTGGCGAGGCATAAGTCGAGGCAGGCTCGAAGTGCATCGGACATAGCCTGAGCAACCAGGGAGCCCCGTAGGTCGGGAGGGTGGGCGGCGCAACTCCTCCAGTGCGTGCCCTTCAGATTTGCTTGCTGGCACCACGAAGCGACCGGGAGGGCCTTTTTGGACGCTCGATGCCCAAGGGTCAGGCGTCGACCACAAGGGTCGTCCAGCCGCGATCGGGTACATCGATGGTGGCGGTCCACACGCAAGTCGACGGGTCGTGTGCGACGATCGCATCAGGCGAAGTCGGTGGGACCTGGGCCCAACCCGTGATGGTGACCGTCTCGCCGGGTCCCTTCACGACCAGACGTACGCCAGTCGACGTCTCGGCGACCTCGATGCGAGCATCTCCAGCAGTTACGAACTTGGTGACGTCGCCAACCACTGCCAAACCACACCCGAGCACCGGCGCGAGCACGTAGAAGATCCAGCCCTCCCGGCCGAGCGATACGGGAATCGTGGCGTCGTGTGCCAGCCGCTTCGCAGTCCCTGTCTGCCAATCCCACGCCACGAAATCGGCTGCACGCCAGCTGTCCCGACTTCGTTGGACCCCGGCACTGACCTCAGGTCCACACAAGGACTCGAGTCGGATCTCGCCGGAGATCGGCTCGTCGCCGGGGTTGGCATGCATCGCCACTGCGTAGCTCCACCGGCCGGCAGGGTGCTCTGACGTACACTCCGCCACGAGGAGCGTCGACGTGAAAGCGGGCCCGGACAACAATGACTCGTCGGTCGCCGCGATTGCAGTATGAGACTTTATGAGGATCCCATCGGCGCGGCATGTCCGGAGCGCCAACGCTGGATCCAGACGCCCGACCCGGTCGCCGAGCCCAACCGGCCCGGTGGAGAGGGCAGACAACAGCGCCTCGGGTTCGCCGTTTTCGCCAGCGACCTCGGGATCGGCGCGGAATACGTCCTTGAACGGCAACAGGTCAAGACTGCGAGCCAGGCTGTTGGTCGTACAGAACCACGCCCAGAGCTGGCCGGCCGACGCTATGTAGCCATGGTCTCCGCTGGTTCTCACAGATGTGACCTGCGTGAGGGTCGTGGTCTGGGCGAAGTCAGCAGGCGTGCCCATGCACCACTGAACGGTGATGCCGCGGTCGCGGGCGGCTGAGTCGATTCCCTCCTGCCATTTCGTTGCTCGCCCCGGCTCGGATCGCATGGCGCGCACGCCGAAGAACACCTCGACCAGCCAGTCGTGCTCGAAAGTCTCGACACCCCACGAGACGCATTGGTCGAGCCACCGCTCGTAGGCTTCGGGCGTGCTCGGAGCGGCGTAATCCCCGTCGACCCACGTCGGGGTCTCAGAGGCGATCGGCGCATTTGCCGAGAGATGGCGAATGTGGGCAACCAGCGGCAGGTCGTACAGTCGCTGCCGTAGGGCGGCGATGCCGTCGGGGAGTACGTCGGGCCGTACCTCCCACGCCGTGAGCGCGCTCGGCGGTACGACCCATTCCTCGGTGTCGAATGGTCGCAGCTCGGCATGTGGGTAGAACCACGAATCGAGCTGCACGGCGCCGATCGGGACACCATTCGCTCGCAAGTCGTCGACGGCGGCGACGATCGATCCCGCAACGTCGTATCCAGGTTCCGTCTTGTACCAATAGGCCGAGCCGTTGTCGGTCCAGTACGAAGGGCGCGAACCGACCGCATCGGGCCAGCGCCCAGGGCGTACTGTCCCTGCGGCGTCCAGCAGCATCCTGCCCCAGGCGTCGATTGCCGCGCGAGGGCCGTCGGCCGCCAGCACCGCGAGATCGGTCGTGAAGCCGGCTGGCACGGCTTCCAAGTCGCCGTGCCAGCCGCAACGTAGCGTTCCGGCATTCAGACCGATGATCTGCTCGTGGAACGCGTCGAGGGGAGCGATAAGAAGCGTCCGGCCATCATCTCGCGTGAGCAGCATGGGCCAGCCAGTGGGAGGTCGATGCGGAAGGAGGAACCAGCCGTCGAGCGAAGGGCCGGCATTGCTCGGAAGAGCGAACTCGCAATGTTGGAAGACAAGGGCACGCAGGCCTTTCGGTGTCTCACCTTCGGCACGCTCGCTGGGGGTGAAGGTTGGCCATGCGATCGAAGGTCGGTCGTACTCGCCAGTGGTGATGTCGTTGAGGTCGGTGCTCGCCACGCAACGGAACACGAGCAGCGGGCGCTCTACGTAGGCTCGGACCGAGCAGCGCACGTCACCTTCGACAACGGTGATCGACCTGGCGACGCCCAAATGGTCGATCACCGTGGCGGGCTCCCCAACGTCCGCAGGCAACGAGGGTCGCCCAGGTCCGCACCAATCCTCCCCATTGAGTCCGATCTTCACGGTACCGTCGACCGCGACGTCCACACTCAGTCCTTCTGCCGCGGACAGTTGCACGAACGAAGTCTGTCAAACACGAGCCCGGCGAGGCGGTCAGGACTAGGAAACCCTGGCGACGGTGGCCATCCGGAGGATCAGGGACTCTTGGTGTGATCAGCCAGCGGCGACGTATCGTCTCTGACTCGATATGCAACGCGGCCCTCAACTACCGCCGACAACTGGAATCGTCACCTTCGGTGCCCGTTTTGCCCCTCCCGAGGTGTCTGAGAAGGAAGTCGCTCCAAACAGATGGTGCGACGCCCCAAAGTGGGGCAGCTCCGTAGGACAAGATTGCTCCATGAGCCGAGTCTCGCTTGACGAAGTCATCGCGGCGTTCTCGGTACGACCGGTCAGGGGAATACGGATCGTGGGCGTCGACGGCCCGGCTGGCTCGGGGAAGAGCACCCTCGCGCGTCGGCTCGGCGAGCGGACCCTTGCATCGGTAGTCGAGATCGACGACTTCGTTTCGTGGAGTGACTTCGCAGGTTGGTGGCCACGGTTCGATGATCAAGTTCTGCAACCGCTGCTGCGGGGCGAGGACGCCCACTACCAAGTACGAGATTTTGAGAGTGATCCCTACGGCAGATCGCTCGGCCGCTGGAAGACCCTACCGTGGACGCCTGTCGTGATCTTCGACGGCGTCACATCCACGCGTCAAGCGGTTGCCCACCTCCTGGCATACCGCATCTGGGTTGAGGCTCCCTATGAAACGCGGCTGGCACGCGGCCTGGTGCGTGATGGCGAGCAAGCTCGACATCTCTGGCGGGCTTGGATGCAGGAGGAACGAGCCTTTTTCTTGGAGGACGCCACGCGGGAGCGTGCCGACCTGTTGGTGGACGGCGACGCTTCGAGCAGTGTCATCAACGCCGATGATGAAGTTGGCACTATCGATAGACAGTGAAGTCTCGCGGCATTGGACGACACCAACTAGTCGGACTGTTTGGCCCGGGTGGGTGCCCCACGTCGCCGGGGCGGTCGTGCACCTCGCACTTCGGAGGTGTGTGCCAAGATGAGGTCAGCGACCCACCCAACATCGGTTTTGCTCGCACGAACGTAAGAGATCGGAGAGCGGGATGGCTGAACGAGTCCCGGTGACCAGGCTGAGCGCCTTCAGCAGCCCGAATGCGACACCAACGGAGTGGTCGCAGGCTCGAGATGAGTTGGCCGGCGCTGAGGTGTATTGGCTTTCGACGGTTCGACCTGACGGCAGCCCACATGTCACGCCGCTGTTGGGAATCTGGCTCGAAGGGGCGCTGTATTTCTGTACTGGACCGAACGAGCGAAAAGCGAAGAACCTTTCGGGAAACTGTCATTGCGTCCTTACGACGGGGCAGAGCACTCTTGACGGCCTCGACCTCGTGATTGAAGGAACGGCCGAAAATGTGAGCGACCATGCAGAGCTTGGACGAGTCGCCGACACCTATGAATCGAAGTACGGAGAGCATTTCGTCGCACCCGATGGAACCTGGTCCGGTCTGGGTGACGCAATACGGCAAGCAGAGGTTCTTGTCTACCGCGTGGCGCCCGAGACCGGTTTTGGATTTGGCAAGGGAGGACGATTCAGCCAAACGCGTTGGAACTTTAGGTAGACCCGTTCGCCGGACGGTGGGGCAGTTCGGCACGATGGCCGTTGCCAGCGGCCCGAACAACATCCGCCAAATGACCGACCACGAGCCTGACGTGATGGCGCGATGAGTGATCGGGATCGTTTCAGGCGCGTGCTTGGGCTGTGTCTACGATCAGCAAGTTCGTGGGACAGTGATGTGCCACTTTGTTTGGGACGCTGCCCAACACGAAGCGGCGCATGCCGCTCATCCCCCGGTTACCGACCACGAGCAAGTCGGCTGAGGCGGCTGTGGCGACTTTTACCAGTTCATCGCCCGCGTTCCCACCAACACAGTGCGCTTCCGCCTGCACGCCTGCACGATCAGCACGGGCGATCGCGTGGTCGCAGACGAGTTGGGCCTCGTTATGAATGGTCTCGTTCACTTCGACGACGTCGACCGGCGGCACTCCGAGCTCGGCGGCCCCGGTCGCGACACTCGCCGTCACCACCTTGTGCGCGTGCACAACATGCAAGCGTGCTCCCGTAAGACTCGCGAGTTCGATCGCTGCGTCGAGCGCGACATTGGCGCCGGCAGACCCATCAGTCCCGACCACGATCGTCTTGTACATCGCCATCCCTCCTGAGCACTCCGCCCACCGCGGAGTTATGGCTACAACAACCTACTATTCGACGTCAAGGCCATCGCCGAAGCCATGGAGCCAAATCACGGCTACCGACGAACAGATCGAGCTTATGACATCACCGTATTCTCTCGACCAGGGGTATCCCGTGGGCCGCATCGGTGGGAGAGGTCTTAGAGGATGACAGCCCAAGCGACTTCGCTGACTGTGGCATTTGGGCGGCACGGGCATTCACCCAACTGACGCCCCAGGCTTCAAGAGCGTTGAACAGCTTCAGATAGTCCCCAAAATGCGGCTCATCCCTACAGACCGCCTCTACCCGTGCCCCGGATCGCCGGCTGAGCGTTCGGCCCTTTGGTGATGCCTTGTCGCGTCGGTGACCGAACTGCAGCTATCTGGCGAAAGTCAGGACCTCCGGTAACAGCTAGGTAGGTCTCAACTCGCCGATGACATCGCTCTCGTGGGTCCCGAGGGCCAGGCTGTAGCGGGTCATCGCGGTATGCATTGCGTCGGCGCGTGGGAGGCCGGGCTCGGTCCGGAAAACGAAGGGCAAGAACCCTCCAGCCTCCTCTAGACCCTCACGGATCTCGTCGACTCGGTCTGGTGGGTAAAGACGAGCAGGGTCGCCGACCGCCACCCAGCCGATCGGGATGCGGGTTTCAGCCGGGACGCGACAGCCGATATGGGCCGTCGCTCCCAGGGCGAGGCTACTCGCCGCTCCGAGGACCGCGCCGTTGAATACCATGGCTCCGGTTGCCACGAACACATGGTCATTCAGGATCGCACCGCTGATGTGCGCGTGCGGGCCCACCAGGACCTCTCGGCCCAGTCTGGTCGGATGGCGAGCCGTGCCTCTCAGAACAGCGTTCTCCATGATGACGCAGCCCGGGCCTACTTCGACTGACCCACCTTCACTCGACAGGACAGCACCGAAGAGGATTCGAGCATCCGATCCCACATGAACATCGCCCGACAGAACCGCCGTCGGAGCCACATAGGCGTTGGGATGAACAGTTGGCGTATGACCAGCGTGGTTGATTAACACAGCAAGATTCTGCCGCGAGATCAGGCGATTCCCTCCAGATATTCGCGGTTCTTACCGCCCGATCTGTTCGATCCGCATGGTGAACGTCCGCCTGACGGCCGAAAGGCGTCGCTTCTCTGGTGCCGCGCTCATCGGAGGTTGACCGTTAGAGCGACGTTGGAAGAAGTCTCAGTCAGGCGAGGCCCCGGGCCTCCTCGACCCGATGCTTCCAGACGATGGCCAAAGCAAGGACCGCGACACAGCCGGCCAAGACCAGCCAATGGGTGAGCGCCAAGGTGTGGCCGTCGAGCGAGGCTATGGCCAACGAGACTTGGTGGTAGCTCGGCACGAGGTGGGCAACGAACTGGAGCGAGCCAGGCATTTGGTCGACCGGAGTGAAGAGCCCACCGAAGTATCCGAGGACGAACATGAGCCCGGTGACGACGGGGAACGCGGCCTCGGTCGTCACCAGGAAGCCGATGAAGACTCCGAGAACGGCAAACGGGAGGGAGGTGGCCCAAAGCAAGACGGTCAGCTCGATCCACGTCGTGGCAGCCAATCGGACGTCGCCGAAGCCGGCACCGACCGCCTCCACCAAGACGATCACCGGGAGCACCACGAGCATGCTGGCGACAATCTTGGTACCGACATACGACCAGGCGGGAATCGGAGTGATTCTAAGCTGGCGGGCCCATCCAGATGCTCGTTCCATCGAAAGGCGGCTACCCGCTGCGTTGAGAGCGGCCACCAGCGCGCCGAAAGAGCACATCGACACCATGAGGTAGATGCGCCAAGGCACCGTGCCGTCGACGACTTTTCCTGCCGTATGGTCGCCGAGGAAGAGCATGTAGAAGATCACTGGGAAGCCGACCGTGATGGCGAGAAACTTCCAGCTCCGTAACAGCCGCCCGACCTCGAATCGGCCAAAAGCCAGAAGTGGGCGCAGGCGGCTGCGCCAGCTGTCGCGCGGCACGGGATCCTCTGAGCTGCGCCCGTTTTGACGATCCGGCAGGTTTGGCGGGGCGATCGAAAGAGCGGTCACGACTGGTCTCGAGCCAGAGTGAACGGGGACTGGGTCGCGGCGGGAATGGTCGGGAGGGCTGCTTGGACGGCACGGCACTCGGTCAATGTCACGAAGGCCTGCTCCAGCCCGGCTCCGGTCACCTCGAGGTCACGGAATGGGACGCCACGACTAACCAGTTCGCGGATAGTCGCGTCAGCATCCAGGGAATCAATCGAGACGCCAGTGCCTCGGATCTCGACCTCCGTGACGCCTTCGAGGTCGGAGAAATCTGCACGGTCCGGCCGGTCGAAGACGAATCGGAGCCGCCGGGTGGCTACAGCCGCCTTCAGGGTGGCGCCGGGGCCGTCTGCCACGACCTTGCCGTGGTTGAGTACGACGACGCGGTCGGCGATCTCATCGGCCTCCGCCAGATGGTGGGTGGCGAAGAGCACTGTGCGACCCTCGTCCCCGAATGCACGCATCATGCGCCAGAATCCCTGGCGGGATTCCACGTCCATTGCGGAGGTCGGCTCGTCGAGGAATACGACCTCGGGATCGCCTGCGATCGCGATGGCGAATCGGACCCGCTGGGCCTGGCCGCCCGAGAGCCGGTCGGTCCTCTGGCGTAGGAGCGTACCGATGTTCGCTCGTTCGACGATCTGGTCACGCGGTGCGGGCCGACGGTACAGCCGCCGGACCAGGCCGAGCGCCTCGTCGACGCGGACGCCGGGTGGGAGGCCGATGCCCGAGCCAGCCTGGAGCATGGCACCCACGCGCCCGGCCGCCACCGACTGGCGTGGATCGCTCCCGAGAACTTCGACGCGGCCTTCCTGCGGTCGGACGAGACCGAGCAGCGCTGAGATGGTGGTCGACTTGCCGGCTCCGTTCGGTCCGAGCAGCGCAAGCACCTCGCCCCGTGGCACGTCCAAGTCCAGCCGGTCGAGGGCAATCCGAGATCCATAGCGGTGGGTGACGCTTTGGAAGGACAGCGCCACTGGGCGCGGCCGCGGCGGGGCGAGTGCGCCGGGCGGTGCTGCTACAAGGGAAGACAAGGAAGTTCTCCGACGGCTCAGGCCGCGCTCGCGTGGTGGAAGGCGTAGCGTACCGTCGCCACAGCCGTGGCGGCGGTCGGCAGGCCAAAGAATGACAAAGAAGTAACAATTCCTCCGATCGGGATTTGCATCGCGGCCCAGGGTTGCCCGGATTTTCACCACAAACGGATTGAGCGTTCACGAGTTGTTTCGGCGGCTAGTTGGCGCCGACCACCTTGAAGTCCTGGTTGACAAAGACGTGGTGTGGCCAGTTGACGCCGATGTAGTGGACCTCGTACTCGCCGTTACTCAACTTCACTACACGATCGACGATTCCTCCCGGATAGGCCGCCAGCGCAGCTTTCGTCGCCTTATTGGCTGACGTTCCGCTGACGATGGTCCCCGATCCCTGGCTGTAACTGGCGGGGATCTGACCGGCCTGCTTTGAGGTTTCGGCTGCGCCTCTCTCGAATGGGACGACCGTTGCAGCGGTGGATGGCTCGGATCCACCTCCACTCGTTTGCACCAGCACCTGCGTCGCCCTGATGGTCGTTGAGCTGACGGTCCCCAGTACTAGGACGTGTTCGCCCTTGGAGATGGCGTTCTTGGCCGCCGAGGTCGCCCCTCTTTCGTATTTCGTCGCGGAAACCTCGTCGACCGTCACCTCCTGACCCGCAGACGTCGTCAGGGTGAAGCTCGACTTGGCCACGTTCCCGACTGTGCCCGACGATCCTCCTGGGGCCGGTCCAGATCGTGCATTGGAACCTTGTCCTCCGGATCCAAGATGCCCAGCAGTGCTGGTCGTGGCAACGGATTGTGCGGCTCCTGCGGAGGACGGCGCGTCGACACCGACGAACAGTCCGGTGACCGAACCCACCAGCGCGGCGACAGCGAAAAAACCTCGCCTCATGTGCGACGGCGAGCGCCGGACCCGAGAGCGGGGGGCCTGCTCGGCCATGGTGGCAGAGACTGGCCAATTTGACGAAGACGCAGCTGGGAGAAGCGGAACAGGAGACTCGTCTGCGATGTCTTCGGCAGGCGTTGACCCTGACGTTTTGCCCAGTTCGGGATCCCCGGGGCTGATTGGTTCATAACCACTCATGACGGCACTCCTCAAGCTCAGGTATCCAGAGTGCAGGCCATTCATGTGAGCCCCCTGTAGGCCGCCTGCGTTGCGGCTCCAAATCGTCCGCCATTGATTACGTTTGCCGGAGGTTCGCCTGGGCGAGCGACCTTCGTCGGGCTCTCGCGTTTGGGCATGCGATTGCTGTAGCTGCGTTGTTCCAAAGCCGAGTCCTGAGACTCAGATCCACTTGGAACCGCGGTGCCCGACCGGATCTGGCCGCACTCCACGGACCCCTGGTGTTCGATTTGTTCCAGACAAGGACGTGGGAACCGTGTTCCGCCGCTCAGCGGTCCTGGCTAGAACACGGATTCGGCTTATCGGAACACTTCGGGAAAGTTTCCCCCTCGGATGAGGCAATGTGTCAGCTCTTGTCGATGGCCTCAGCTCGCCGAGTCTTGACGCCCATGAAGTCCGGATCCTGGCGCCAGCGCTCCAGATACCCGATGTAGTCCAGAAGGCTCCCCGAATAGGTGAGATTGCGCGCCGCCCGAGCGTCGATCGCCTGCTGCTCGCTGTTGTAGAAGCTGGGCGTGCAATTCGCGAAGTAACGGGCGCCACCGAAACCAACGGCGTGGAGCACTGAAAGCCAGTCCTCCTCGGCTGTCTCCTCCGGCTCGAGGGAGACAATCCCCTGTTCGACGCAAGCTTCGACGATGTGCGCCACGTGCTTGGCCGACTCGGAGAGAAGGTGCGAGAAGTTCGTGCCGAACCCACCTTGAACGAGGCTGATCAGGAGCAGGTTGGGGAATCCGCTGGCTAGCACGCCGTGGAGCGTGTGAGCGCCCCGTTCCCAGCGTTCCGAGAGAGCAATGCCGCCGACACCCTTGGGGTCAAAGCCGAGCCGGTGGTGCAGGTCCGTGGTGACCTCGAAGCCGGACGCGTAGATGAGCAGGTCGATTGGGTACTCGACGCCGTTCACCATGGGCCCGCGCCGGGTGATCTCGTCGACGCCACGACCCTCGGTGTCGACCAGGTGCACGTTGGGTTGGTTGAAGGCGGGAAGGTAGTCGTCGTGGAAGCAGACTCGCTTGCAGTGCTTCCCCCAGTAGGGCTTGAGCTTCTCCGCCGTCTCGGGATCCTCCACGACTTCCTCGACGCGTTGTCTGATCCCCTCCATGACGTCGAAGTCGATCTCTTCGAGCGCCGCGGCCTTCACCGGGTCGACGGCCTTCTGGGTGTCGACCCACATCACCTGGGTCCAACCGTCGCTCACCAGGTCAACATCGGGCTGGGCGCCGGTCACCGCCTGGGTGAAGTTGACGATCCGCTCGTGCTGCCAGCCGGGCTCGAGGTTCTTGAACCACTCGACGTCGGTGGGCTGCTGGTTGCGAATCCCAACCGCGCCCGGGGTGCGCTGGAAGACATAGAGCTCCTTGGCGGCACGTGCGATCTGTGGCACCACTTGCACGGCGGTGGCACCGGTACCGATGACGCCGACCCGCTTGTCGGCAAGTTTGTCCATGGGATCGGTGGGGCTACCACCCGTGTAGCCGTAGTCCCACCGGCTGGTGTGGAAGGCCTTACCCTCGAAATCGTCGATCCCGCGAATTCCCGGCAGCTTGGCCTTGTGCAGGATGCCGCCGGCCAGGACCAGGAAACGGGTCGAGAGCAGATCGTCCCGGCTGGTGCTGACCTGCCAGCGCAACGCCTCTTCGTCCCACTCGGCGCCCGTGACGTCGGTCTGGAAGAGCGTCTGCGGATAAAGGTCGAACGTCCGGCCCAGCAACTTGGAGTACTCGAAGATCTCCGGCGCGCTGGCGTAGTGCTCCGTTGGCATGAAACCCGTCTCTTCGAGGAGCGGCAGATACACATATGACTCGACGTCGCACATGCAGCCCGGGTACCGGTTCCAATACCAGGTGCCGCCAAAGTCTCCCGCCTTCTCGACGATCCGGATGTCGTCGATCCCGTGCTTTTTGAGGTCGATCGCAGTCAGCATCCCGGCGAACCCGCCGCCAACGACAACGACGGTGGTGTCCTCGATGACCGGGTCACGGGTGAACCCGGGCTCGACGAAGGGGTCCCGGTCCAGCTCCTCTCCGAGCTCACGCCACTGGGCCATGCCCTCGGGCCGGAGGCGCTTCTGCTGCTCTTCCCGGTACCGCTGGCGCAGTTTTTCGATCGACGCGTCTGCGCTCTCGTTCTGTTCCATCACTCTCGCTCTTCCCTCAGGACTGCACCTGCCGACCGCGTCATACAGCGCGACGCTTCGGGCACGAACTCTGCTGCGAGGCTTCAGGACGGTCCCGTCGTCCGTGCCGCCTCCGATTAGGCACTGCAGCGAAAGAAAAAAGAGATTCGACTGGCTCCATCAAGGACTTCCTGCGATTTGTGAGAAATTAGAACGAGTTCTAGTTTCTCACAAATCCAGCAGCTTGCACGAACGGACATCGATGTCTGACGGGGCCGCCCCTGTGTTTCTCAGCGCCTGCGCCTACGTCAATTGGGTTCGTCGAAGAGAGATTAGGGAACCGTCAGGAATTCCTCTACCTGCTTAAGAGGGGGCTCAACCGGGCCGGCCGACGTCGCCCGGGTCAGACGGCCATGCCGGTGCCAGGACACGGATCCGGGTCCTTTCGTGTGCTGATTGTGCCCTGTGAAGTGTTAACGCACCTCCAACAGCGTTCCCACCTGCACGTATGCAGCAGAACCGCTCTTCGAGGTGGCGGGAATCGAACGGTGAGGTCCTGTTCTGCATAAGCGCCACGGGACACCCATCCTCAAGAGAGGTGCCCAGACCGCCCCGTCTGTGGCGCGGCGCCTAAACCCTTACTGGCGCTCCCATACAGAGATGTGTTTCCTGCTCTCACTCGTGAAGGGTGATCGGTCCCAATCGGCCCATCGTTCGCTCAACCTCATCCCAGCGATCTCAGCCATGAGGTCAAGCTCGGCTGGCCATGCGTATCGAAACGGTGACTCGACGTGTCCACCCCGGCCGTCTACGACCACATAGTGATGCGACACGCCCTGTTGGTTGACGACGTCAAGCGTGTCGAATCCGACGTGGTCAGGGCTCAGATCAAAAGGTAGCACGGCGGCACCTGGTGGAAACCGTCGGAGGTCGATGACGTTCAGTTCCATGGCGAAGACTCCACCCGGTCTCAGGTGACGCGAAGCGTTGCGGAAGGTCTCTACCCACTCGGACTGTTCAAGCAGGTTGGAAATGCTGTTGTAGACGACATAGACCAATGAGAAATCACCAGCCACTGTTGTCGTTGCAAAGTCGCCCACCGTTGTTCCTATGGCTTCGGAGCCGGGTTTGCGACGCAGTTGTTCGATCATGTCGGCTGAGATGTCAATTCCATGGACCTCGATGCCGCGCTCGCTAAGCGGAAATGCAATCCGACCTGTTCCGATCCCGAACTCCAATGCTCGACCACCGTGTGCTAGCCCGGCAAGGAAGTCCGCCGTCGCGTCCAGCAGCGCCGGGTCCCACATCTCGGAGGACCCGCTGTCGTAGTACGTCGCCTTGATACCCGTGAATAGGTTCTGCGGCATGAGGACAGTATTGCCCTCTGTACCCCAGTCCGAAAGGTTCCGCGGGAGGCCCGAAGTCAATCACCCCTGTCAGTCGACCGCCCCGGCGTTAGCAGAATCTCGGCGGGTGGGCAGCCTGATCACAGACGCAGGCGCACCAGCTCGGGTTCTAATGCCAAGCGCGCATCCATACCCTCACAGGGGTACGCTCCGGAACCGGTGACGACGGTACGGCGGTGTTGCAGACGTCCGACTTGCAGCAAAGCGACCCTTAGCCCTGCCAACCATCGCCGATGTGATC
Organism: uncultured Acidimicrobiaceae bacterium; assembly: GCA_963809715.1. Taxonomy (GTDB): domain Bacteria; phylum Actinomycetota; class Acidimicrobiia; order Acidimicrobiales; family RAAP-2; genus Bog-473. Next base: position 512,262 of record CAWEKO010000007.1, read on the forward strand.
CTGGCGGGGATGGCACTCATGCAAACCACACCTGACGGCGATGACAGCAAGAAACCGTCGGCCAAAGGAGACGGATCTTCTGGCCGCCCCTTTTGATATGCAACTGAACAAGGTAGGAGATGGTTGACTTGGTAACCGATTGACCCTGTTCTTCTCGATCCAGCCTTGGCCATTCCGACCACCGTTCGGGCCAAGCGGCGGCCAGCCTGGGCCATGAAGCCGGGACACGGATCATCGGCTTGGGGCATCGTCATGGACTACCCCGCAGGGATCGGGGTTAGGTAGCCGACGAGGGTGGTGGCGAAGCCGCAGACCGCTGACCCGGAATCGAGCGACACGGGCATGAACTGATCGGCGACCTCTGAGCTGCTGCTCCCCTGGAAGACCGTTCCGTCAGAGGCCGCTACGAGCGGGTATGCATGACTAGCTCCATTCAGAACGATGCTGAGACTGCAATCCCCTACGTTTCGGTATAGAGCGTCCGTGATCGTCAGCCTGTCACCCACCGGAACGGTCAAGGTGGTCGAGGTGCTGGCTGGGATCGACTGCGACCCAGGCATGTTTGGCGATGTACTGAGCATCTGACTGCCCAGTCGAGGTCGAAGCCGCTGTACTGGCCCCGTGCGCCACACCTGCGAACGTGATTCCGCCGACGAGCACACCGCCCGCAAGGAATGCTCCGAGTGCTTGCTTCGTGAACATGACTGCTCCTCTCTTCCGCTGCCGGAAGAAGAAGTATGGCGCTCCAGCCCGGCGTGCGTCTCGGCGATCATGATGCCCGAAGTGACGAAGGTTCAGGGTCTAGCTGGAACCCCAGAGGGACCAGCAGATAGCGTTGGCGCCACGGACCAGTTTGCAGGTCAAACCGGCTTGGATGCCGCCAAACGGGCCGGTGTAGCACTTCCCTCGCCAGGTGCCCTGGAATGTCAGGCCCGTGTCGTCACCGGCGGTCCACGTCATGTCAATCGTGGTGTCCGTTTGGCTGAAGGTCCCGGCGTCGCCATCGAACTCCATGTGGGGGCGATATGAAGGTGCCCTTGGTGGTATGGAATTTGACCCATTCGCATGACCCACCACCGACCACCTTCATCGTCCAGATCGCACGGTCGTCGATTTGGCCGGTCGCCGGAGGTGCTGTCGAAGCTGCACCAGCTCCCGCAAATCCGACAGTCGCTGTCATGGCGAGTCCTGCCGCTAATGCTGCTACTCATCGCAACGTGTCTTCCTCTCACCGCCGGAGAGGACCGCCCTTCTGCCAGCGTTCGCCTGGCGTCAGCATGCACCAGATTCTGGCGGGCAGAGGGGAGTCTTGTCCGCTGAAAGCGGAACTACGTCAGCACGACGTCGATCGAGAGTCAGGAGCTCCGAATCGGTGCAACAGAGTATCGGTGGAATACGCAACAGGGCAGTCCGCTTCCCAAATCTCAGACTTGTTCGAAGGGGCGTCGAGTTGGGCGGGGATAGATCAGGGTCTAGAAGTACCAGCCAGAAGGGATCCAGGGGACCGGGACGGCCATGCCGTCAACGAACAAGGATCCGCGTATCTGCGCCGTGAGACGCGCCTGATGGAGTACGTCGAACGCCCACTGCTGAGCAGCGGTGAGCCCGTCTATCAGGATCTGTCCCTCTGAGCCCGCAAGGAACCGCCACAGGAGGACGGCGGCTGTCTGCTCGTCAGTTGCCCCCAGCATGACCAGTCGGTCCGGGTGCCAAAGCACCCACCCTCGCCCGGGGTCGTTGTCCACCACGTCAATGCGGCAGCGCCCGTCACTCAGTGCGAACGCCACGTCTTCGGTACGCGAACGGCCCAGCTGTACCTCCACCTCGGCCACCAATTCGAGGTACCCCTCATCGCCGTCCCGACCGGGCAACGAGGGTGGGATGGCCCGGCGATCGGGTTGGCCTCCCATCTCGGCCGTCGGGTGCATGGCCAGTCCGGCCAAGAAGTAGCGGCGCATGGCCCGGGGGTCCGGCGAGGACTGAATCATGCGCTCGGTAGCGCCGGCGGCGTAGCCCATGGCCGCCTCGAGGAGCCGCGCGCCCACTCCCCGGCTCTGGAACTCTGGGTGGACGAACAGCATGGACAGCCCCCAGAAGCTCTCCCGTCGTACAGACTCGGCAACGCCCACCACGTGTCCTTCTGAGACCGCCACCCAAGCTCCGGGCCCGTCGCGCTGCACGAAACGGGCATGGCCCACGCGGCTGGCCTCCAACTGAGCATCGCTTGGTGGGGTGCGCGGCGGGAGCTGACCCGCTTTTGCCTGCGCGGCAACGGCGGCCTCGACCACGGCAATCACCGCTTCGACATCGTCGAGGGCCATGGGTCGCAGGTCCCATCCCGCAGCGTCTCCGGTCGCGCCGCGCGGGGATGTCACGCTGTCCATGGGCCCCATGCTTACACGCTGTCCACCTGGCCAGCCTTGCGTGCCAGCCCAAGAGTTGCCGACGGGCTACCTCGTCCCCTGGCTACAACGTCGGTCGCCTCGGCGTGAGTAACCCTGCTCGGATCTCCGGCGACGTTGACATCGGTAGAGGTGCCCCTACTGCTGGAATTAGGTGCCACCCTGAGGCAGGACGGAGTCATGCCGCATTCGGATATGACGGCGTCAAAATTGGGGGCACATCAGATAGTCGAAGGTTGCCGACAAATGCCGTTCCCCTCAGCCACGACCTGAAAGCCGACGGCTGGGTATACGAGTCGCGAAGAGTCGTCACAAGGGAACATGTGCTTGCAACAGTTGACGTCGCCTGGAGCGTCCCGATCCGGTCACCTTCGCTCTACGTCGTGAATGTCGCTGGGAGACTCAGCTGTCGGGCGTGACCGCATCCAATCCGCGCCGAACCTCCAACGTGTTCACGCCGAGAGCGCCCAGCAGCACCGCTGCGGGATCTGGTAGTTGGAGAGTGAGGATCTGGGTCAGCACTTGTTGGGCCGTCACCTGAGTCTTCCGGCGATTGGGCTTGACCGCTTCCTCAAGCACTCTCTTTGCCGCGGGCGTCATGCGGAGGCGATCTGTTTTCATGACGTCTCTGATCATCGGCTTCTTCGGCACGGCGCGCATCGCCAGGGGGGGAGCGTCGGTGCCGGACCCCAGGCCCAGGGCGCCCAGGGCTTCGTGATCGAGCGACTCAAGGGCCAGGCGAGCTTGCGGCAGGCTCACGCCCAACACGACTTCGATCGAGGGGTCCTCCAACAAGGCGAGAACGAGGTGATCGGTGCCAGTTCGCCGATCACCTCGGCGACGAGCCTCCTCACTGGCCCGCATATAGACGGCCCAGACGTGAAGCACCTGTGGCAAAACGGATCCGGTGGTCATGATGACTCCTTGTTGTATTTGGTGTGCACGGATTGGCGGGTGACGCCCAAAGCGTCTCCGATCTGCTGCCACGACCAGCCATTTTCCCGGGCCGACGCGACGTTGTTCGCTTCGAGCCTCTCAGCCAGGCGATGGAGCGCCAACGAGGCGCGAAGCCCAATTGCCGGGTCATCCGACGAGAGATTCAGGCTGAGTTTCTCTATGTCCATGTCTGTCAGTAAAAACTGACATCCTTGATTTGTCAAGCGAAACTGACACAGAAGATCGCCACACCAGAGTGCCCCGGATGGCCGGGTCATAGACATGCTTCTTCGGGCTATGACGACCGATGCTTGCCCTCGGTCAGTGGTTGGGAATGCCTTCGCCGGATCGGCCCGAGCATCCTGCACACGAACAGTTCGACGACTCCGGCGTCCGAAGGGTGTCCCAAAACGTGCGGACGATAACCCTTGAGGAAGACCGTAACCGGGTGCCCCAATCGCCGGACTTTGGTCACCCTGAAGACCGTCACTGCTTAGGTGTTCCCTGTTGCGGGTCAGTAACGTGCGGACGGTTGCCGTCGTATTGCTGGTCTAGCTTCGGTCGGGTGACTCGTGCCTTGGTCCTCGGTGGCGGCGGTCCCCTCGGGGTCGGGTGGCAAGCGGGCCTCCTGACCGCACTCATCAACGCTGGCGTGCCCGTCGCAGACGCAGACTTCGTCGTCGGCACCTCTGCGGGATCCATCGTCGGCGCCCAGCTGACGATGGGGCGGCGGTTGGCGGACCTTGTGCGGCCGATCAGCGCATTTGCGCCGTGGCGAACTGATGGAGACGTCGAGTCCCCGGACCTCGGTGCGATGCTGGCCACGCGGGAACTTGCGGATGCCACACCCGAGGCGGAGTGGGTTGCCCACTTCGACTTCCTGAGCGGTGCGAATTGGCCGAAGTCGTTCCACTGCACCGCCTTCAACCTCGACTCGGGGAACTTCGCCGTTTGGGACGCGTCGTCCGGCGTCGACCTACCGCGAGCGGTGGCGTCAAGTTGCACAGTGCCAGGTCTGGTGTCGCCTGTGACGATCGACGGGGAGACCTGGATAGACGGCGGCGCCCGGGACGCACTCAACGCCGATCTCGCCATCGGCCACGACACCGTGGTCGCTGTCTCCTGCATGGCCCTCGAGCCACCGGAAGGAGCAACGCCTGACCTGCTGGCCGGACTTCTCCCCGGGATCAGCCAGCGTATCGATGACCTTCGTGCGAGCGGGAGCGTGGTTGAAGTGGTGGAACCGTCCGAGGCGTTCGGCGAGCTGAGCGGCTGGGGCCGCTATCTGCTGGACGTCAGCCGGACTGCCGCTGCGTTCGACGCTGGCCTGCGTCAAGGCGAGGCCGAGATCGAGCGCACCCGGAAGCTGTGGTTCGGGATCTAGCATCTCGAGCTCGGTGGCAGGGCAACAGCGTGCATGTGAGACGAGTCCTAGCGGATGAATGCGGACCTCTGCGTCACACCGCAAACGTCTGGTATGAGCGCAACGACTCGCGACAAAGACTATTTCCTGCAGGCAGCGGCGAAACCGAAGAGTCATCGCCAGCTCCCTCGGCGGCCCAAGGTCGGGGACGGTGCTTGACGGCATGGCAGAGCGCTGGGGATCGCTCGATGAATCACTCAATACCGATCTCGACGACATTGATATTCACTACGGCAATGACTGCGTGCTCGTTGGCCTCGATGGTCCGCTGGCCGTCGGTACCGGCATCCTCCTTCTCCGAGCAACGGGGGGGAAATCGTGCGGATGTCAGTCCACCGAGACTACCGACGACGCGGCATTGCATAGAACCTATTGGCGGAGTTGATTCGTCTTGGGTTCGAGTATGGAGTCAATCGAATCCAAGTGGAGACGAACGCAAACTGGACGGAGGCTCAAAATCTCTACGAAGCCTCCGGCTTCAAGTTCACCCACTCAGCGCCGGGCGAATTCGGGCGTGAGAGCTTCTACGAGCTTCGGATCTCACTGACCCCAAACGCACACACCGGAATGGCGACACGCACGTTGGGGGAGCAGGCCGCCCGCTATCCGGTTCAGCTCCAACTATCTTCGCTGGCCAGTGATAGAGATTCGCGCAGTCAGTTCCGATGAATGGCGGGACATCCGAGACGTCCGCCTTCGGTCCTTGTTGGATGCCCCTGAAGCATTCACCTCGACCTTCGACCGCGAGTCGGCCTACGACGAATCGAAGTGGCGCGATCTTGCCATCACTGGTCGGTGGTTCGTGGCCGACGACATTGGATTGGTCGGAGTGGCCGTTGGCGTGGACGGTTGGTCCGCAGATCCGAAACGACGTGAGCTAGTCGGAATGTGGGTGGTACCGTCCCACCGCCGACGTGGAATAGCCAGGCAACTGCTCGATCAGGTAAAGGCGTGGGCGGCTTCGCAAGGGGCGACCACATTGAGTCTTGGTGTTCGGGAGGCTAACGAGCAGGCAGTGACGGCGTACCTCGGTTTGGGGATGCGCCTATCCGGAGAAACGATTCCAGAAGTTGGCCACCCGGCGAATGTGATCGTCGTCATGGAGTGCGACCTCGGACGGACATGAGAATCAGGGATGACTAGCACCCCAACGCGGGGAAGGTGTGGGACGGGTCACACAGCTCGAATCCTCGCTAGGAGCGCCTCGCGCTCCACATCAGTTTCAGCTCTCACGCGCTCGAACTCCTCTTCGAATCGCACGTCTGCGTGGAGACCAGTCGGGTCTTCGTGGAAATGCAAGAACGCCTTGGACTTGCGGTAAAAGATGCCAGGCTTCTTCTCGACCAGTCCGGGCACCGAGCGGAGCCTTTCAAGTAGCGGCTCGATTTCCTGGAGCGTCTCGAAGGTCGCGTGCCGCATGTCACGTCACTCTATTTCGGCTTCCCGCAGGGTGACCAATAGGCCGGGTTCGAGACACACCTCGTGGACAAGCCATCATGGTCGTGTGGGTGCGAGATTTCGCGGACACCGGTGGGGCCTTGGCGGGGTTGCCTTCACGGTTCTCGTCCTCGCCTATGGTCCCTAGGGCGTCTCTGTTGCCAGCGGCTCTTCCACAGTTGTCGGCACTCCAACACACCCCCAGATCCTCACCTGCAATGAGGAAGCGACGCAGTTCACCGGCGGACTGCCCCCAACCGAGCCACATGACATCGGATTCGGCCCCGGGTATTTCCCTCAGGCACGGCGGCTTGCCACCATGAATCCGCAGCTCTCAAGTCGAGACGCTCAACTCTTCGGGTACAAGCTTCCTCCGGTTGTCTATCCGGGAGCCACGGTTACCGTGACGATCGCCCGTGGCGCACCGTCCTACGTCGTGCAACAGAACCCATGGTCACCGCGCCGATGGAGCGTGTCGGTCACGTACCGGGCCTGCTTGCACAAGCGCGGATTCTTTCCTCAGAGCTTCCGCTTCACCGATGGTCCTCGGCGGGGCTGCGTTCCGCTCGACGTGCGGGTCGATGGGCAGCGCAAGACGCACCACATCGTACTGTCGCTCTTCGCTGGACGGTGCAGAAGTTCGTTCTGATCCCTCACGGACGCATGGCCCAGGGGCTCGGTTTGAGCGCGTCAGGGAGAATCTCCGTATGACCGTTATGACGCGACGTGCCGTGCAGAACATTGCAAAGGTTGGTTGACATGGCGGCACTAGGAAACGAAAACTCCTACTGGGCCGCCGCTCAGGGCAGCGACACCGCTCCAGCGGCACATGTCTGTCGCTCACTAACCGTGGCGTCGGGTATCGCGATCGTCAGTGCGCCCCCGACTCCATTCTTCAACCCGGCGGGACGGGCACACCAGAGTGTGTCGCGAATGTTTTCATTGCCGATGGGATCAAGGACGTTGAGAACCGATCATGGCGTATGCACCCGACGGATCGGTGTCATCAACACGTTGCATCAACCAACCAATCAACCTGCCCGGCTGGCCGGGGGAAGGCCAGTGAGCTGTTACTGTGCCGCCCTCACGCACCATCAATCAAGGCGGAATCAGCAGTGAAAAGTGGTTGGATGAAGAACGTCTCCAGGCAGTTGTTCTGGTTGGGTGCCAGTGGTGCCGGGCCTGGTCTCTCCGGTCCTTGGGCACATTACGACCACACCCTCAGGGAGTCGGTCGAGGTCCTTAGGCTGTCTAATAAGGATTGACCTGAGCGAAGAGGCGGTCATGCTGACCACTCTGGAGAGACCTGAAGCTATCCGACTGCGCTGCTTCGGGACTGTAGCCATACATGAGAAGCGAGTCCCGAAGGCGATCGCCGTGACTCCTACTGCGACGCCCACGAATCCGCCCACCCAGGCGCTTCCCCCGCTTGCCGGTCGAAGCCGTTCAGAGCTTCCACAACCTCGAGTGGTGCAGTCCCGGCCGACGTTCTTAATTTCGTCACTTGGGGTTCCCTGAGGGGTTCCACAGTTTCCCGATCGGCCGGCCTGAGGCGACTTCCAGTCGATACAGGACCGCCCCAATCCGCCGAGAGCGTGGGACAGCTCGGGTCGTTCGTCCCCGGCACCTCCGAGCGTCGCGGTGATGAGGACGCCCGCGGAGAGGCGGGATGCCGCGATCGTCTTCGACTATGGGTTACCGCAGTTTGCGGACCTTGTTCTTGGCTGCTGACGCCCGGGCGTGAGCCTCTTTGGATCGTCGGACCGCCAGCGCCTCGGCCGACTTGAGCCGACTCAGTTCAGCGGCTGTCTTCTTGACCGCTCGCCTCGCTTTCTCTACATCAGCATCGGCTACTTCCGCCTCCTGGTTTGCTTTGTTCACGTTGCGCTTTGCAGCGATTTGGTCGACCTCCGATCGAGGGCTTCGATCGGACCCAGGGCCCTCTGCACTCGATGGCGCCCCAGATTGGGTGCCAGATCGATCCTGCGCAGTGAATCCGAGTCCCGAATAGCGCAACCCGCTGGTGAGACGACCTTGACGAAGCATCGCAGCAGCTTGGGGATCCGCAAATGCGGCGTCGAGGGTCGTCTCGAGCTCTTCGACCGCCGACGGTGAAGCCGCGTGGCCCAATTGCGAGGCCCTTGATTTTGCGTGGCGAATCAGTTTGGAGGCGGCGTCAACTTTCTCTTTAGAGACCCTCCGGATCTCGTGGCCTCCTAGTTTGCTCTTGGGTGTTCGTAGACTGTCGCCTAACTCGATGAGGTTCTCGATCTCTTTCGACCGTTCGCGCACGAGCTGGTTTGCCAGCCATGCTCCGGCCGACGGCTTGCGGAGCTCCTTCAATGAAGCAGCAACATCAGAGAAGCCCGCCTTGCGAGCTTCAGCTGACTTTGCGTTTCGAGCTGCGATGAACTGAGCTGGGGGTAACCCGTAGAGCTCTTGGGTCGTGCTCTCGAGATCCATGCATCCATTTTGCCCTGTCTCAATGTTCGAGCGGTTATCTGTATTTGGTGTGACCAAACTGGCTTCTCACGAGACAGGAAACGGCTTGGGGCCGGGGAAACGAACCGTCTAAATGATCAGTGCTTGATTGAGGTCGAGGACCTAGGATGCGCATTGGCGTCGATGAGATAAGTAGCTCATTCGACCGGTTCTTCCGGGGATCCAGCGCCAAGAACAGACCACTCGATGCCAACCACGTCGGCGAAGAGCTGGGCCTTGCGGTCATAGGGCAGGTGCTGGTACACCGCCAGGTAGACGGCCGGAGCACGTACGCCTGGGCCATAGAAGGCGGCCGCCGTAGCTTTCTCGGGGTGTAGGTGTCTTGGTCTCGCGCCCACAGGCACAACGGCGACGTTCCATGCGGTGGTCGGTGACGTGCGCCTTGACCTCGGGCCGCTCGAAGACCTGGCGACGCTCGACCCAGATGACCTCGGCACCGGCGAGGTCGGCACCACAGTCCGTGCACCGTGCCGGCGCGTGGGTCAGCACAGCGTCGGGATCGGCCACCTGGGCCAGGTGCTTGCCCTTGGTGCCCGGCTGCTTGCCCGCCCGACGTTTGACGGCCCGCCACTCGGCTCGATTGGGGGCCGGTGGCTTGGATGGACCCTCGGCCGAGGGAGGCATGGACGAGTTGCGCGGGTTCTTGCCCAATCGTTGCTCGAGGTCGGCCAGGCGAGACCGCAACTCAGCGATCTCGCTCACCTGCTGCTCGATGACGAGCTCCGACGCCGCCAGTTGCGCGCTCAGCTCCTCATGAGAGGGCGTCGTGTCATTGAAGGGAGAGCGGTCGTCAAGTGGAATTGCTAACGCTACGCGCGGCGTTGCTACTGGGGGTGGACGGTGCGCTCAGGGGACTTGAATCGTGACCCACCTGCCACCGCAATCTTGTGTTTTCCTCTGCTCGTGTGTCTTGCTCGTGTCGAGTTGCGGTCGTCTCTGGCCCCAAATGTTGGGTTTGACCCCCGGGGCAGCTCGGACCGGCTCGATCAGCGGCCGGCTCCGCTACCAGTGGTGATCTCCCAGGCCGTCACCTTTATCCCCGCACGGATTGGCGGCGACGGGCAAAGGCGCGAGACTCAAGTTTCGAGGGTTCGCGAACATTCGAAGGATTAGAGAGGGTCATCACATGGCACAACTGGCTGAGGACTTCAAGATCATTGATGCCGACACCCACTACACCGAGCCATACGACCTCTGGACCAGCCGGGCTCCGACGGGCTACGAGAACCGCGTGCTGCACATGGAGGAGCGTGATGGTCTCGCAACCTGGGTCGTCGACGGCAACGAAATCGGGTTCGCCCGCGGAGGGGGTGTCGTCGCACGAGACAGCTCGAAGCTTCCCTTTCTCGATGCGCTCGAGCGCGGCCTTGATTGGGTGCATGAGGGTGCCTTCGACCCGCAAGCCCGGTTGAGGCTGATGGACGAATGCGGCGTTCACGCCCAGGTCCTGTTCCCCAACGTGGTGGGCCTTGGCGGCTCGACGCTGAACAACGTCATCCCCGACGAGTCCCTCCGAATGCTGTGCTTGCAGATCTACAACGACGCCATGGCCGAGATGATGACGTCGTCGGCCAACCGCTTCATTCCGATGACCCTGATGCCGGCATGGAGCGTCGACCTCTGCATCGAAGAGACGCGGCGGGCAGCGGGACTGGGGTTGCGCGGGATCAACATGACCTCCGATCCACAGGATGCCGGATCGCCCGACCTCGCCGACCGGGCGTGGGACCCACTGTGGAAGGTGTGCTCGGAGCTCAATATGCCCGTGCACTTCCACATCGGCTCGAGCAACACCGCGATGGACTTTTATGGCAACTACTTTTGGGCGTCGCAAGACGAGTATGTCAAGCCGGCCATCGGCGGTGGCATGCTGTTCCTGAACAGCGCCCGTGTCGTGATGAACACGATCTTCTCCGGTGTATTCGACCGCTACCCGGATCTCACCATGGTCGCAGTCGAGAGCGGCATCGGCTGGATACCATTCATCCTCGAGACGATGGACTACGAACTGGCCGAGAACGCTCCTAGTCACTTCGAGGCTATGAAGCACAAGCCATCCGAGTACTTCGCCAAGAATTGGTATGCCACCTTCTGGTTCGAAGAGGGCCATGGTCAACTGCAGCACCTCATGGACACCGTCGGTGACGATCGGATCCTGTTCGAGACCGATTTTCCGCACCCGACCTGCCTCTACCCTTCGCCGGTCGAGAGTGTTGCCGAGAAGATGGGCGCACTGCGTCCCGAGACACAGGCTCGGGTCATGGGAGACAACGCCCGCCAGCTCTACCGCCTATAGGGAAAGGCTCGTCGGGTTCGCACCGGGGGTGTCCTGGGAGACCCCCAGGTGCCACCTACCCACTTGTTGATCTCGGGCATCGACCGGTTGATTAGGGGCCCTTGGCGCCCCCTGCTGCTCGAGATCCTTCGCAAAGCCGTCGGCTTTCCCTTGACCAACCCCGAGTGACGAACAGGCAGTGCTGAGAGAATCAAATCGACAGTTTGTTCGTCCCTACGAGAAGACGTTCTGTGAGGTTCGCACCAGAAACGCGTGTGCGCGTGCGATCGCTCGAAACAACTGAAGTCGGCGCCATGTGGAGTCTGTCGGAGCGACTCCGCTGAGGCGAACCCGCAACTGGAAAGGTGGTCGTACCAGGGACAAGGCCGGGTATGTGATGGTGCGTGCACCGGGTCATCCTCGAGCGACGAGTGGGCCGTATGGGTTCGAGCACATACTCGTGGCAGAGAACCTGCTTGGCCGGCATTTGCTCGATGGCCAAACCGTTCATCATCGAAACGGCGTGCGGGACGACAACCGTCCTGAAAACCTCGAGCGCTGGACGAACCCGCAACCATCGGGCATCCGGGTCAGCTACGCCATCGAGTGGGCGCGCACCATCCTCGAGCGTTACGAGGGACCAGCCGCACCTCCAACGATGCTCACGGGTTCCCACGAGCACCCTTGGAGGTGGCGGAAATCGGACCGGCGCAGACGCGAATTGTGTTTGTCGACGTCAGAAGAAAATTCCCGCCTCTGAACAGGAAGAAGACTGTCTCGTCGCACTCCGACATTGACCGCCAATGACCGGAATGTCGTGTCTTTTCTGTGTTCTTCTGTCTCTTTCGTGTCGAGCATCCGGGCACGTGGGTTCGCCTGAACCTCATCCGTGATTCCTGGCCGACTCCAAGTGAGAGACGGACTCGTTGGTCGTCGGGGTCGCTGAATACGACGGACATGGCGGCACGCTGGCATAGCAAACCGGTGATCGGGCGATCAATGGCGTACGGCTCTAGTAGGACGCCTCTCTGATCACGGCTGCCCAGTTCGATCTGCCGCTCTATCCGTTCGCCGGCTTGTTTGCGAAGACCAGTGTCTTTGTGTTGGGGTCGTAGTGGACCATATACACGGGACCAAGTGCGTACGGCCGGTTGGGTCCAAAGGAAATGGGAGCGTTCGTCCCCGGCAGTTGGACGTTCTTGAGTCCGTAGCCGGCTTTGACGAAGCTGCCAACGGTCAAGTTCTTGCCGGCCGCCTTGGCGATGTCCGTGAAGAGCGCCATGTCGGTGCAGGCCAGCTCAATCCCCAAGTAGGTGAACTCGGACTCAGGGAGAGTCGCGCTGTAGGCGTTGATGTGATTGGACGGGTAGTCCTTACGATCAAGGGCGACGCACTTTTGGGTCCCGGGACTGCTCCAGATGGCAGCGGGCGGCGTCAGCGGGCTCGAGGTCACGACGTTCTTGAGGTAGATCGGGTTGTAATCAGCACCAATGTCGCCGCTGAAGTCACTTTCGTTGGTGGCAACCCAGGGTGGGTTGTAGGTGCTTTGGGTGTCCGAGAGCCCTTGGGCCCAGGTGGCTGAGCCGTACCCGACGGCGACGACCTCGTTCACCCCGTCCGACTGGAACTTCTCGGCGATCGCCTGAACTTGCGAGTTGGATGCGGGGATGTCGCCTTCCGGCGCCGAATCGATCGCCGTGGTGACGACGTGGACGCGCAGCTTGGCCAGAACCGACTGAACGAGCTGGGCTTCATGTTGATCGCTCGGGTTGCCGCCGAAGATGGCCACCTTCTTGTCCTTAAAGGTTCCCTGCTTCTGGAAAACGGATAGCTCCAGCGGGTCGTAGGCGTTGTCCGGGGGGGTCGCTGTGAAGTCCTGAACCACGCCCGATCCATTACCCGAGGGGAGAACCGCCCCGACGACGGGCACATTGTCCTGCAGGTAGCACGTGGCCATCAGCGGGGCGATAGCCACGAAGACGTGGTCGTCTTGAGTCAGCTCCGTGCACGCAGTGGCAGCAGGAGCTGTGCCGGTCGGGTCCACGGGCACAATGAAGGGGACGATCTTGCGCCCGTTGATGCCGCCGTGCGCGTTGATGTCCCGAATGACGGAGTTGAACGCGTCCGGCACGCTGCCCCAGTCGATGTTGACGCCGACCGCCTTGACCGCCGCCACGTCGACGTAGGGTATCCCGACGCGGATCGTCGTCGCCGTTACTCCCTGTGTAGTGCTCGATGCGGCGGATGCTGGACTGGCGCCCAGAAGTCCGCAGATGCTCACAGTGACCACCGCAGCGGCGAGAGCCGCCTTGCCCTTCGCCATTCTCGTCACCCCCACGAGAGCCGGTGTCGCCATCCCCCGACGCGGAGTCGGGTGGCCTGACGAACCAAACTACTGACTGAAACTCTGACACACATGCTCCGGGTCTTGGCCGTCAGGGTCGGATCGGCTCCCCGGCGCCGTGTGGACAAGGTGGTCGATCGCGGGCGGGACCGGTGGACTCGGTGGTTGTCCGGGTGTAAGGAGAGGTGCGCGGGTGACGACCAGGCCCGCTTCCACGGTCAAGGAGGAATGCCATGACGGTTGTCCCGGCCACGCTTAGTCGCCCGCCCGACGTGGAGCCGCCCGCGCGGTTCGTGCCAACCGGCGCGTTCCGGGGGACCCTGGACCAATTCGATTACGTCGAGGAGGAGTGGTTTGCCAGCGGCCAGATAGATGGCCACCCCTACGCCACGTCGCTGACGGTGCGGCGCCCCCGGGACAGCTCCCGCTTCAGCGGGACGGTCATGGTGGAGCCGGTGCACGCGGCCAGCGCTGCCCCCGTGTGGATCTACACGTCCACCTACCAGATGCGCGCCGGCCATGGATGGGCCGCCGTCTGCTCGCAAAAGACCGTTCTCGACGGTTTCGTGAAGCCCACCAACGCCGAGCGCTACGCGTCCGCGGACATCTGGTCCGACGCACCACCCCTCGAGACGTCGGGCATCGAAGGGATGCAGGTGCCCCGCGACCCCGCCGGGTTCCAGGCCCGCATGGAGCGGATGCGTCAGGTCAACGTCCTGTCGACGCCCATCCTGGCCCAGGTCGGCGCCGCGCTGGCGAGCGACGGGGGACCCTTCACCGGTCTCGCCGTGCGCGATCTCGTCCTGACCGGCCACTCCCAGACTGGCGCCGTGGTGACCGACTACATCCTCAACGGCCACAACGCTCAGCGCCACGGAAACGGAACGCCCGTCTACGGCGGCTTCTTCCCGAGCGGGGCGCCCTCCGTCCGCTTCGTGCACGTCGACGTCCCGATCGTCCAGGTGCTGAGCGACGGTGACATCGCCGACCCCAACCGGGCCGGCCGGGAGGGCCGCCCGTACCGCCGCGACGACAGCGACGACCCGGCCGACCGCTACCGGCTCTACGAGCTCGCCGGAGTCGGCCACATGGGCACCCGCTACCCGCCTTACAGCGAGAACGCGATGTGGCAGAACGACCCCCTGGGCACAGCCGGGAGCGTCCCGGTGAGCGCGGCGATGAACAGTCTGCCGCACGACGAGCTCTTCTCCATGGGGTTGCATCACCTGGCCCAGTGGGTGTCCATAGGCACGGTCCCGCCTCGGGCCGACCGCATTGAGGCGGGGCCGAAAGGGCTCTTCGTCAAAGACAAATGCGGCAATAGCCAGGGCGGTGTGCGCTGCGCGCAGATGGACGTCCCGCGGCTGCGCTACTACTCCAATCCCGGCGAACAGGAGGACGGAACGCCAGCATTCGGCGTCGTGGGAATCGAAGAGCCGCTGTCGGCGGAGATGTTGGGTCGCCTCTACCGGGACCACTCCGACTACGTCGACCGATTCAACCTCCGGTTGGACGAGCTCGTCGAGGAGGGTTGGTTCCTTGCCGAGGATTCCGAAGAGATGCGCGCCGAGGCCAAGGCTGCTGCTGTGCCCTGAGCCGTGGTCCGGCGCTCGAGGGCGTTCAGCCGTTCGGCCTGAGGGCGACAATTGGCTCCGTGGTTGTCGCTTCGACGAACAGGGACGCGAGGTCCGCCGGACAGCTCAGGAACGGTGAGTGGGACGCATCTCACGCCGAGCCGCGCCCACACCCCTAGACCAACCCGGCGACTCAACGCTGGAGTTACAGAAGGAGAATCGAGACACCAGTTACAACCGCTCGTTACGCTCACTTCGTGCGGTGTCGACGCTGCAATGAGTGCTTGCGCGTGTTTCGTCCATCGAGTCGACACCTTCGGTGGTCCCTCATGCAGATCGCGAGAACTTTGCAAGGCTCTACCGAGGCGGAGCTCCGCGTGCCATTGTCTAGTGAAGGATGGAGCCATAACCCCGTATGCCCTCGCCGAAGAGGAAGATCATCAAGCCATGCCGGCGGCCCAGTTTCGCCGGGTTGGTGGGACGGACGGCGCTCGGGTGAAGCAAATCCCCGAAGCTATGGGAGCAGTTGGTTGATTAGTCTGAGGGCTTCGGCGGCCGGTTCGGGTTCTTTGCCGGGCACACGCATGGAGCTGCTGCCGTCTTTCATTAACAAGGCCGGATAGCCGTACGATTCTCGGATGCAGAGGCGTGGTGAACTCACGCCTTCTTCACCCTTCACCTTCAGCACCGTGAATCGGTCAATGTCCCTTCACGGAACTCGCCGTACCGGCCGAGGCCATCGTCGAAACACGACGACCTGCGCATCAATGCGCAGATCGCTCAATGCCATTCGTTTGAGGTTAGGACGAGCTCGGGTTGGCTGCGACCTATCCCGTACGCCGGGGTAGGCGGGACACCCAGGCGTTCGCCGGGATGGCGTCAGGACAGCTCAGCCGCATACTTGAGTGAGTGCGGATTCGCCTTGCGGTTGCTGCCAAGGTACTGCGGCATGCCAGAGTTGCAGCCATGTTTGGGGGAATAAAGGTGGTGGCAGCGGTCGCCCTCGTGGTGGCGGTGGGATCGCTCGCCGGATTGGCGTCGGATCTTCCCGCGACGGCAGCGCCCGCGGCGGACACGTCACTGCCCGCGCCCGGAAGCGGACCGGCGAGCAAATACGACTGCGCATTGACCGTCCGACCCGCCGACGCCGACTACACCGGCATCGCCGGCACCGCGTCGGAGATCGGCTGGGAGGGGAACCACCAAGGCGTCGTCACGTGCCTCGGCGGGGTGTTCTACATCCAGGACGTCCTCCTCAAGAACGACGCCATCGGCTTCGGCAAGAACTACGGCTTCAGCATCTACGACGGTGGCCCGACCACCTGGAGCGATGCCGACGGCTACCTCCCGGCTCAGATCACATCCTTCAGTCGGGACGGTGCCAAGGTCTCCATCACCGAGTTCTGCGACGAGGTGGTACTCGGTGGCGACGCCTTTGTAGTCGTCTACAGCCGGGTTGCCGTGACGAACCCGACCGACCATGTGGTCGAGGCAGACCCCGAGCCTTCACCCGGACTGGTGCCGCTCGATGCCGTGCCCGATGCGGTGGCAGCCCACACCTCGGTCGATCACGACTACGTGATCGCCTCGGACCGCTTCGGGGCAACCTACCCGTGGCCGAGCGCGGCCGCGCTGGCCGGCGCTGGTACATTCGACCAGCACTTCGCCCACATGGCCAGCTTCTGGAATGACCAGCTGGCCGGCATCACCGGGATCAGTGTCCCCGATCGGTCCCTCGACGACGCCTACCGCAGCGGGTTCATCTACACGCAGATCGCCCGCAGTGGCGACGAGCTGGACGACGGGGTCAACGGCTACGAGGCCGAGTTCAACCACGACGTCATCGGCATCTTGTCCAACCTCTTCAACCAGGGCTACTTCACCGACGCCGACGCACTCCTCCTCGAGGCGCGCAACGCCATGGAGCAACCGGGCGAGGGTTTCTACAACGACGGGGTCTGGACGTATTCGGTGCCCTGGGCCATCTACCTGATGAAGACCGGAGACCTGGCCTTCGTGAAGCAGAACTTCGACTCGGAGGGACCCCTCGGTGCTACGCAGCCGAGCATCGAGGACACCGCGCACGCGATTGCCGCCGGGAGGACCAGCCCCACGGGGATCATGTCGGCCACCAACGACATCGACACGCAGGGCTATTGGACGACGGATGACTACTCGGCCCTCATCGGCCTGGCCGCATACCGCTACCTTGCGCAGCGCGTGCGAGACGCCAGCGAAGTGGCCTGGGCGACCAAGCAGTACACCAGCCTGCTATCGGCCACCAACAAGGCCCTGGAAGCGACCATCGCCCGTTATCGCCTCGACTACGTCCCCTGCTCGATCTTCCGACCCAACACGGCCAACCGGTGCAAGGATCCCAAGGACGCCAACTGGATGTCCCCGCTCGGTGCCTGGGCCTGGGACGCGTCGCTTTTCGGAGCGACGGTCAACGGCCCGGGCGCGACCAAGATCGACGCCACCTACGACTACGGCTTCGCCCGCCTCAAGGGCAAGCTCCCGCCCAATACCTTTGGTGGATTTCCTGGTGACTATTACTCGACGGCTTACAACGCCGGCTACGGGACGGCTGGCCTTGCCAGCCGGCATCATCGAGACCAGGGGATCTTGAGCTACGAGTTCATGATCACTCACAGTCAGAGCGGCCCGTACTCATGGTGGGAGAGCTCATCTGCCCCCTCGACCCAAAACCCGTGGATCGGACTTCACCCGGCGACCGGGCAGGGCGCATCCCCGCACGCCTGGGGAATGTCACAGGCCAACGGCGTGCTTCTTGCCTCGCTGGTGGCCCAGCGCACCGACGGCGCCCTCGTCGTGGGCCGAGGGGTCGCCGCCCAGTGGCTCGGCAATGACCCGTCCATCTCGGTGACGAACTTCCCGACAACCGATGGCCGGAGGCTGAGCCTCAAGATCTCGTCGAGAGGCCAATCGGTATCGCTGACCTTGCGCGGACACCCGCCGTCGGGCCCGGTGCTCTTCCAGCTGCCGCAGTTCATCGACAACATCGAGACCACCTCGGCCGGCCGGATCGACCAAGGGACCGGGACTGTGACATTGTCACCGGCCACGAGGAGCGTCACCGTCCAACTCCGCGCAGCGCCCGGGGGGTGACCACATAGGGTTTGTCCTCTATAGCAATGATGATGAATCCGTCGTCGTGATGGTTTTCGAGTTCGTCTCCCCCTCCGGAAACCGGGGTGTCCCCACATATTCATCGACCGCGGCTTTCAGAGTCGCCCACTACGCCGGACGTGGGACGATGCGGAAGGCTGACACAACCATGAGACGGCCCAGTCTTGGCAGACTGAATGGTGATGAGTGAAGACTCCGAGTATCGGGACCAGCTCTGGGACTACTACGACCGCCGGGTCCAGTTTCGTGCCCAGAATGCCCTTGCCGGAGCCCAAGACGACGAAAGCCGAGACGTTCGCAATGCCCTCGAGTACTGGCACGGTCTCGGAGTCGCCGCTACCGCGTCGGAACTACAGGTGGAAGACGCGCAGGTTCGCGAGGTGCTCCACTCGCTTGAGCCCACCGCATACCTTGAGGTCGGCAGCGGCCCAGGTACCTACACCTCGATCCTGCCTGGTAAGGGGATAGCGCTAGATCAGAGTGCTGCTGCTCTCCGGGTCTTGCTCTCGGGTGAATCGGGGATCCCGGTGATTCGAGCCGATGCGCTCCGGCTGCCTCTAAGTGACCAGTCCGTCGGGCGTGTGCTCGCCGCGCACATCTACGGAATCCTCGCCGAGCCCGACCGGGCGACACTCTTGCAGGAGGCTCGACGAGTCGGATCTCAGATCATCGTGGTCGACTCTGGACGGCCCGCTGGCGTGTCCGCTGAAGAATGGCAACAGCGCACCTCGGGGCTTGACCGGCAGCTCTACAGGGTTCTCCGACGTCATTTCGACGCCCATGAGCTCGCTGACGAGATCGGTGGGAAGGTTCTGTTCGCCGGCCACTTCTACGTCGTGGTTATCTCAGAGACCTGAGGGCGAAACCGCCTTGTGGCTCTGAGTTCCGCAGTGGGTGCCCCATACCGCTACCGGGACTGGGAGATACCAGGTGGGCTTCCCGTGGCGCCTACTGTCGAACGGTGCTGACGCTAAAAGGGGACCGAATCCTTCTTGGGGATTTCTTGCGCAAGACCGAGAGGCATTTTGCGCCCTCGAATCTGACGAGGCCATGTTCACCTATACGAAGGACCGAACGCCCTTTCTCGAGGAACCGCTTCTTGATCCCAGACCGAGCTACAACCTTGTTGTCGAAGACGCCGAGGGCTTCTCGGGTTGGGCCGGAATCGATCGCATTGAAGGAACCGACCAGCGTCCAGCTGGGCTGGTATCTCCGTTCGGACCGCTGGAACGCGGCTATGCCACGGAGGCCAACCGTCTCTTGCTCGACTTCGGCTTCTCCACCCTTTGCAGAGCCACGATGTGGGCAACGGCTGACCCAGCAAACCTGGCATCAATCAGAGTTCTCGAGAAGTCAGGTCTCACCAACCGAGGACCTACTGACCCGGTGCAGACGTGGCGGGGTTTGCGCCCGCGTGTCCTGTTCGAGATCGAGGCAGAATGACGCGGAAAACGCGTTGACCGTCAAGGGGTTGACTGTCCCCTACATTGCAGCCGGGTTGGGGTCTCACGGGCTGACCGTCTCTTGACTGGACCGTTGCGAGCAGTGCGGCGACGTTGTGGTCAAAGCGATGATTCTGGGGGTCAACCTTCCGGTTCGCATCAAATGGACCTATCGGAAACCGTCGAGTGCCCAATGGAAGATCACTTCGTCGTGGACCGGCTGCAATCACGAACAACTCCCAAGCGGGACCCGAGTGAGTTCGGCTTCTACTCGTTGATACTGCCAGTGATCGACTGCCCCGAACATTGCCGGCTCGGGCAGCATGGCAGCAGGTGAACGCGTCAAATCGCGAAGACGAGTCAGTTCGGAATCACCGACGATTCAGTCCGTAACCCAGCGCCCTCGGAGGTCCTCGAGCCACGGCGGCAGCTCGATCGGGGGATCGGGGAGAGGCTCAACGCCGCGCTGTGCGAGCAGGCGCTCGAAGGAGGCCGGATCGTCCCCCCAGCCCCGAGGGTCCCCCATCATGACTTCAAAGAGTGTGGCTCCCTCGGACCCGGCCTCGAAGGGGCCGAAGGCGGCTCCCTGGGGCAGCTCGATATGGGTGCCAGCCGGGCATCGCCGGTCACCGCAGAGGATCTCGCCGTCGAGAACCATAACGACGTGCGGGCTGAGGTGACCGTGTCTCCGCTGAATGACTCCGGGATCCCACTTCGCGTACAGCGACAGATATAGCGGATCGGCGGAGAACGCCAGCCACTTTTCCCACACCGAAGCGACGGTGCCGTCCGCCAGTCGCACCGCGCGCACCCGTTGCCAGGGTACATCGACATCATCGAGGTGGCGGAAGGTCGGTTCGAGCTCGGGCACCTTCGGCCCATCGGTGTCGCTCACGAGTGACTTCTCACCTGGTCTCGCGGTCGTGATGTCCGTGGCGTCTAACCGGGCGGTCCATGGTTCAATAGTCTCACGACGAGCTGTGGCAGGGCGTCGTCGGTGAGTTCTCCGGACGGCATCGCGTAAGTAGCAGTGTCAGGGTGGGAGGTCTTTGAGGTAGTGGGTCCGTCCCTCCTCGTCGAAGTCGATAGGTCCAGTAGGGACGACGCAGAACTCGTTTCCTTCAGGGTCTGCCATGACGAGGAAGCCACCATCTTCGCATTCGCCTATCTGCTGAAGGGACCTTCGCGCAGGAGGTTGACAGGCCGTTCCACATCAACGCCGGCTCGGCGACACTCTCGCAGATTGCCCCGAACAGGCACTCATGGGCGTCTGGATAGCCAACCAGGCTTCCAACCTCTGCCGCCGCTCTGGCAGCGCCGCTCTGATTTCATTGTTTTTTTCTGTGCTCTTGTGTCTTTTTCGTATTGCGTGAGGCCTTCCAGATCTCCCTAGATCTCGAGACTGGCCAAAGCTTCGACAGCCGGCGGGGTTAGTCGTCTTCGGCGACAGCGAAAGAGCCATCGGCACCGGATGCGTGCACGAGCAGGCTGACGCCTGGTGGCGTGGGGTCCCCTTCGCGATGCTCGATGACCACGGGTGAAGTCGCCAGGTGGCGGGGTTCCGAGTCCTTCCGCCAGGGGTCAGAACCTGCCGTCGGACGGCCATCCTGATTCCGGGACCCCGCGTATGACTAAGGCAAATAAGTCAGCGGTCCACAGAACCGAGGGCTGACTGATCGTGTGTTACGCCCTCAACTGGAAGCTTGCGGTTCATGCCGCCAATCTCCCGCCTGAATCGCAAGTTCCCTGCTCCTCATCTCTGGTTCTGGCGGGGGAACACGACCTCCTGGAGGAGTAGCTGGATCGTTGCTGCTATGGGAACGGCGATCAGCGCACCGATGATGCCCAGGAGCGAGCCGCCGATCAACGTGGCGATGATCGTCAACCCGGGAGTCACCTTGACGGTGTGCTTCATGACCCGCGGATTGAGCAGGTAGTCCTCGAGGAACCGGTAGGTGACGTAGAAGCAGGCGGTGGCGATCCCGACGGGAAGACCCCTGGAGAGGGCGACCAGCGAGACAATGATGCCGGCAACCGTGGAACCGACCATCGGGATGAGATCGAAGACCCCTACCACGAGGGCCAACAGGAGCGCGTAGGGAACTCCGAAGATGACGAGCCAGATGTAGGTGCCGACGGCCGAGATTAGGGACGTCAAGAGGTTGCCGAGCATGAACCCGCCCACGCGGGCGAACACCTCGTCGGTGAGCAGACCCACCCGTTCGCGTCGGCTGCGCGCGATCAGCGACAACCACAGCTGCTTGACACTGGGCAGGGCAATCAGGAAGTAGAGGGTGAGGGACACGACACTGACTGTGGCCACGCCCGCGGAGAGCAGTATCCGGCCGGCCCCGAGGATGCCGCCCGCCATGGGGACCTTGAGCTTCGTCTTCCCGTCCAGATAGCCGGTGAGATGGAGCTTGTGGGTCCATCGCCCGGTCCAGCCCCGGCCGGCGATGAGGTTCGCCTTGTAGTGCGGGTAGTTGGTGATCAGCACATTGAACTCATGGGCGACCGGAGGAACGATCACGATGATGAAGGAGACGACCACGAGCAAGAACCCGAATGTCACGATGGCGACGGCCGCCCCACGGGGGATCGCCTTGGACATGAGGAACTCGATGATCGGGTTGAGCCCGATCGCGGTGAACAGTGCCACTCCCACGATGACCAGGACGCTGGTGACGTCCGACATACCCCGAAAGAGCAGGTAGGCCACGCCGACACCCAGCGCCCCCATGAACCCGACGAAAAACGGGTTGCGCCGGTCGAGGGGCCGGCCGAGGGTTCCGAGGGACGCATCGGTCTCGCTCAGCTCGCGCTCGACCGCCGCAGGGAGAATGAGGACGTTGGCTTCGGGTGCCTCGGCGCCGGCATCACTCAGAGCGGTTGGCCCGTCTGGGCCGCCGCTGACGGCGCCGATGACGCCGTTGCCCGGCCTGTCCGCCATGTCCACCGTTTTCATGAGGACACCATCACGAAAAGCGCCGAAGGCGCGCTTCGAAGAAGGAGTGGAGGCCGAAGGACAAGAGACCAAGCGCGAGTGCTCCTATGGCCAACGCTCCGAACGGATGGTGGACCAGCGTCCGTAGCGTCTGATCAACGCTCTTGGCCTGGGCCGGATCTGATGTCACCGCCGCTTCGATGAGGTAGACACCGAACAACGTGAGGAGCGATCCCCGGGCCAGGTCTCCCAAGCCACCAAGGGCCTTGACCGCCTTTTGCCACGGGCGGGACAAGCGCTCCAAGGCCAGATGCTTGTCATAGCGGTGGAGGATCCCCCATGCCGCCAGTGCGATGCCGCCTCCCACCAGGACCGCTCCGGTGACCTCGATCGCGACGGTCCCGCCGGACCAGCCCATGACCTTGGCGACCCAGGGTTCGGGATTGCTCGACGCCCCGCCGCTCGTCGGATGATCGGCAACGAGTTCCACCGCCCTAACGAAGAGAAACCCATAGACGATGGCGACACCCAGCGACGCGATGCGCCTGATGGTGCCGCTTTGACCGGTCGCCGCGTCGAAGAGCCGCCACGCCGCGTAGCAGCCCAATCCGATCGTCAGAACGACGAGGAGCAACTTCCCTCCCGTGCGGGCCTCCAGTTCCTGAAGGGCACCGGTACTGCTCGTTTGGGCGGGGGCACTTCCGTGGCGGGCGATGTCGAACGCGAGGTAGGCCAGCAGCAGATAGATAACACCCCTGGCTACGATCCCCACCGTTCCGACGGTGTGGACCCAACCGCGCTCCTCGTGCGGGCCGGCGATCCCAGTCAGCGTCTCAGATGTGACAGAGGATGTCATGACCTGGAAATGAGGGCGCGCCTAACGATCGCAGGGGCTTGCTGATTCGAGTCAACCCAGCTCCGAAATGACTGATCTCGGCGCTCCATCCCTTAACGACGGATCGACCTGCGGCTGGCGGGCACCGCGAATCCAGCTCCAAAGAATATCAAGACCAACAACAACGCAAGAACCAAGACCACCGAACAACCCCCTGTTTTGATTTCCGCTTCGTTTCTACGTAGAGCCTCGAGTTGATGTCCGCATTCGTTTCGACTGCGCCTGCCTCGAGCCTCGGACCAGTGGACTTCGGCGCCGAAGCCAGGTCACTCGTCAAGCTCTAGTACAGGGACCATTTTCGGCGAGCATCCCAGCACTTCCCCGCTCAGCGCCGAAGCGACCCTCGGCTCGTCCCGCTGCCACGGCTGAGAACGAAGCTGGCGACCCACACGACGGCGAGTATGACCGCCGCAATCCACAACAGGTGGACGGCGAACCCGGCCCCGAACAGAACTACGACTAACACAGCTAACAGGATGATGCCCAACATTATTTTCCTTTCCGATTGGTGTCCGGATAGACACGCTGGCGGTTTCTCAGTTATCCCCGTTAATAGGTGGAATCGACCCGATGCGCGACTGTGCCCTGCCCGTCGTCGACAACGGTCCGACGGCGGCGGGTGTTGCCGACCGCCATGGCGATCACCGACAGCGCTGCGCCGACGACGCCGACGATCATCAAGATCATGCCGACCTTGTTGACATTGAATCCGTGTTGATCGGAATTGACCGTTACCGCATAGTCCAAGACAGCCCCCACGGCGAAGGCGATGATGCTTACGACCAGTCCTCCAGCTCCAACCATGTGCCAACCCTCCTTTTAGGTCGCAACGGCGATACCCGGTTCAATCCGGGTCAAACCAAGCCACTTTCTTCGACGCACGAAACCGGCGCGTCAACGTTGCCGGTTTGGATCAACAACGCTGGTGGAATACCTCTAGCCGCCGGGTCGCAGATACGGCGTCGCAGATACGGCTGCGGCTCAGCATCCGGCAACGTTGGCGTTTGAGAGAGATGGGAACCCATGGCAACGCCCAATCCGATAAGGCCTGAACTTCAAATCAACGAATGGGTGCGCGCCACCTGGCCGGCTTCCATCCAGTCTGGACCAGATGGCTTGAGCCAGTCCGAGACCGGGACACTCATGCTCACGAACCGGCGCCTGGTTTTCGTCGCCCGCACACTGCTGGACACATTCTCAGCACCCTTTGACGAACTCACCACCGTCGAGAGCGCACGGCGGGGTCTCCGGCTCAACACGCTGGCCGTCGAAACCGCGCGTGGAGATCGCATCGTGTTCAAGACCAAAAAGATGGCGTGTAAGCAGATCGTGGCCCGTTCCCAGATGCGACTGGTGACGAGACCACGCAACCTCGAGCCGAGGCCGTTGGGCGAGGCCGCCGCTCGACTTCACTCCAGCCGCCAAGCTTGCGGTACTCCGGCTGAAGTGCTGATGGTCTGATCCCCGGAGGCACAGAATAAAGGCGGCCGAGATGCAGATCGCCATGTCAATCAGTACGTGGTATCCGGCGAGTGCGGCAAACCCTTCATGGTGTGTCCGCTCACTAGCGGGTGCATAAATATCTGTCAGGCCTGACCCAATCCGGATGGTTGGACATTCCGGCGCAACTGTTCTTCGCGCTGATTTGCCATCCTGGCCGAGTGTTTGTTGTAGATACCTGCCCAGAGGATTCTGTCCGCCGCATTTGCCGGGGGGAAATTGCGTCACCGCATTCGCTTCTCGCAAGGAATGCGGCATGTGGAGGTTGCCTCGAAGGCACTACGCCGGGGAGAGCAGCTTGCCCCCCGCCTGAGATCCATCCACGTTGTGGGCGCGGTCGGAATGTCTGCCGATCAGCTGGCAAGGCCGATGATTTGAGCAGATCCTTGGCGAGACAGGCCACCGTGGGACCGTTCCGCAATCGTAAGACAGCCCGGACGTTCCACCTCGTCTGAAGTGATCCCGCGATCTCATCCTCTCATTGAGGCTTCCCATGAGTTTCGGCATGACCCTCGGCCTGCCAGGACGAAGAGGTCACGAGCGCAAGTGCGATCCATTGACATTGCCCAGGAACAGCAGCCCGCTACGGTTGGGAATGGCTAATCATTTGTTGCGGGCCACTATTCCGGCTGCGAAGCACATCTGCCCACCATCGCGGAGCCGGGGACTCGCGGCCAGTGGTCTCGTCTTTGGCTCACTCTATGTCGGCCGTGATCACGGATTCCCCGTCGGACTTGATGGATGAAGAACGAGGATCGGAGCAACCAGGTTGAGCGTCTGCTCTCGGCACAGCGTGCCGCGCGTGTGGTCAGCGACTCGGCCATTCTTTGGTGGCAGCAAGTAGCGGACGCCGCCGATTCGGCGATGACCGATGATTCCCTTGATGGGTTCTACCGACTGCTTCTTGAGGCCGTCCAGCCGGTTCTCGAGGCGGACGAGATTTCGATTTTGATCGCTGACGGAAGCCAGAGCGCGCTCGTTGCTCGGACTTCACTTGGGCTAGGCGAAGAGGCCAAAGTCGATCTTTGGATTCCGGCTGGCCAAGGTATGGCCGGACAGGTGCTTTCCTCCAAGAGGCCTCTCGTCGTTCGGGACCTCTCGACCATCACGCTCGTCTCAACAACCCTCGAGGATCAAGGTCTCAGGTCTGTCGTAGCGGTCCCTATTCTCTCCGGAAGTCGCGTGATCGGCGTGATGCACGCTGGCAGCAAGATGCTGGCTCACTTTAGTGAGGATGATGCGAACCTCTTAGAGGTGCTGGCCGAACGGGTGGCGATCGCGATCGACCGAGTGCATCTCTTGGATGAGCAACGCCGAGTGGCACATGTGACTGCGTTCTTGGCTGACACCGCTCGCATCCTGGCAGGTGCGGTCAATTTCGCGGCTACCCTCGAAGAGTTGGCGAATGTGGCGCTCCCAGTCCTTGGAGACCTCTGTCTCATTGACGTGCGCACGGACGACGGACAGATGCGCCGAGTGATGGCCCGTCACAAGGATCCTGCGCAGCAGTTCCTCGCCGACCGATTGCGAGAAGAATTCGCGCTTGATCTCGATAGTCGGCATCCCGCGGCAGATGTCTTGCGACTCGGCGGCACACGATGGTCGCCGACAATGTCAGATGAGTTTCTCAGAGAAATTACGACCAGCGAAGCACACTTTCACCTCACCAAGACGCTGGGATTTCGCTCATATATGGTCGTGCCAATCGCAGATGCACGCGAGACAGTCGGCGCTCTGACGCTCGTTTCTTGTTCGAGACCGCTTAATCGGGACGACGTGACCTTGGCCGAGTTACTCGCGAATCATGTGGGGACGATCGTTGCCAGAGCAAAGCATCTCGACGAAGTCTCGTTGACTTCCCGCCAATTGCAAGCAGCCCTGCTTCCCGAGATCCCTGTCTCCTTGCCGGGAATTCGGCTCCATGCGAGCTATTCCGCTGCGTCCGAATCGCTCGATGTCGGTGGTGATTTCTACGACGTCGTCCCGACGCCAGATGGCCCGATTTGGCTGGTCATTGGTGACATCGAGGGCCACGATCGACGAGCCGCTGCCCAGATGGGACAGTTGCGCAGTGCCATCCGCACCCTAGTTCTTCACGGGCTTGATCCCGAAGACGTCATCGACGAACTTCGACGAGTATGGCTATTCCTTGGCCTTACCAAGACCGCAACTCTGTTCCTCGGGCAGCTGAACCCGTCTACGGGTCAGCTAGCAACGGCGTCCGCCGGTCATCCTCCACCACTACTCGTCTCTGGGACTTCTGCCGCCTTCCTCGCGACAGGTCCGAGTCCGCTTCTGGGAAGAAAGAGCGGATTGTCCGCAGAGCGTTATGACTGTTGTATTCCAGATGGTGGTCTTCTCTTGCTCTATACCGACGGAGCCCTAAGAGAGAGAACGCACGGTGTTGACGACGGAATGGCGCGATTGCGATCAGTGGCCCTGGGCGCAGCCTCTACTCCGCGAAATGTGTGCGAACAGGTCATAGCGTCCGTAGGGGCAGGCGATGACGACGTCGCTCTTCTTGCAGTAATGCGACCTTCCGAAGAGCGCGCCGACTGAACCCTATGACGAGTTGTCGCGGACAGCGGCCACTTCGTTCTGCGCAGGTAGTGCCGCGTCAGCCAACGTTTGCGACGTTCTGCCCGGCAAGTCGCGACACAACCGGGCGAACGGGTGCAGACGAGGCGGCGCGCCCTCGGATAGCACCGTGAGAAATGGGTATGCCAGTGGTGTGGAGCCCGTTTTGGACCGGGCAGCTGTGACGGGGGTCATGATTTCGGGCGTAGCAGGTGCGGCCTGGGCCGAATGGGATGCGTCGGGGATATCCGGAGCGGTCTCAACGGCAATCCGGGTGGCCGGAGTCGTGGTCGGGCTGGTCATCTTGTACCGGAGCGCTCGCCTGTGGCGGTCCGTTCGCGAAAATGGATCCGGGTCAATGTTCTCGTCGCCAAGCTATCGACGCATAGCGATTGCGGAGGTATTCGCACTCTTTGGTGGGACTGCCCTCCTCGGAGCGACAGGACGCCACGGATACGTCGTCGTCTGGTTCGCCACCGTGGTCGGAATACATTTTCTTGCGTTCGGACGACTCTTTTTTGCAGGGTTCTACTGGCTCGGGACGGCCTTGATTGCTGCGGGGATCGCCGGGACAGTAGTGGGCTTGGCTGGCGGCGGTTTAGGCGGCATCGAAATGACCACTGGGCTAATCGCTGCTGCAAGCCTGTCTGTGGCCGGAGCATCGGCCATTGCCAAATCACGAACCCAGCAGTCACGCCTCTGATCACGAGCCAATGCAAGGGTCATCCCCGATGTTCCGTTAGGAACTCATCGCAAACGTCGGCTGACGCGGCAGTAGTCGGGGAATCGGGGGTTTGGGTCCTATTCCTCCTTCGAACCTTCGGCACGGGATCAGCTATTTCTTCGCGGCCGCGGCACGGCCTCCCTTGCGCCCGGCGGCCTTGTGCTGCGCAGTGGTACCACCTTGCTTGGAGTTGCCCCCGGAGCCCGACTTCTTACCGCCGTTGCTCGAGGCTTTTGGGCGAATTGCATACCCAGGCGTCACAGCCTCACGCACGGTTCGTAGTCCAGCCCGGAATTAAGGACGGCGGCGCTTTGACCGCGTCGTTGTGGGCCCGGGGCCCCCGTGACTGTCGATGTTCCCGTCCGACGAGCTCGAGTCCGTTTGGTCACCTCGTGAGGCCTTCCTAGGACAGCGCGACGCAGCGCCTGCGGACAAGTGAGCCGAGCGGGTTGCCGCAGAGGCGGTCACACCCTTTACCCGCCTATTCGCGTGACGGCGGGGTGAGTCTTGCTTGGTCCATCAGAATGTGTCGCAGGTTGAGAATGTCGAGGACGGTGACCACTCGTGGCGAAACGCGCTCGAAACGCAGCCGGCACCGCCGGGCAGCCGCACCACGTGATCGCGCGGCGACTCGGAGATGGCGGCGGAGACGATGAATGACGGCCCCGCCGCGTCGATCTGGACGACCTCGTCGGGCTTGAGCGAGGCCTGGTCAAGAGCGACGCGCAGCGCGTCAAGTGCAGTCATGTCGAGCTCGTCCGCCAAGGCCACTCGGGCGCCCGGATGGACGACGGCGTGAAACTAGGCACTGTGCGACCGCCGCCGAGCGGAGGAAAAACGGGATGGTGCGGTGTGAGCCATTGCCACTCCGATCTGTCGGCGACACGGCGGTTCTACCCTCACCTCTGTGGATAGTGTGGGGAAATGTTGGAATCGGTCGACCGGTGGAGGTCCAGACCGCCTATCGGGAGACGACAATCCATTCCGCTGTGAATGCTTCCTGCTGCACCGGGTAGATACCAAATCATGACAACCGACGGAAGACCCGCCACATCAAAGGAACCCGCCTCCGGGGATAGTGCCACTACGGATCCACCGGTTTACCGCGAGGCGACCACCCCCGAGGAGATCGAAGAGTCGCAAAAGCGCGAGGACAGCGAGTCTGAGGGCTAGCTGCTCGAGGCCACCGGGATTCGATCCCGCTCACCAGGCGAGCTCACTGACGGCATGAGCGAGAGCCGTATTTCCCGCTCCGATTTCCTGGGGATTGCGCCAGCCTTTAGATGCCCAAGCGTGATCGAAGTTCCCGTTGATAGAAGTGGAAGAATCCTTCCTGATCGGGGCCGATCTGGTTGACGTACACCTCGTCGAATCCCGCTTCGAGGTACTTGTTGATCGCCTCCAGATGCCTCTCTGGGTCAGGACCACAGGCGATCTGCTTCGCCACCATGTCCTCGGTCACATGGGCCGCGGCGGCCTCGAAGTGTGAGGGCAGGGCCAACTCCTGGGCGAGCTGACCCTCGACTCCTTCCGTGGGCCACAGTTCGTGGGCCAGCTTGCGGGCCACTTGCTCGTCCTGGTCCCAGCAGACTTTCAGTGCAGCTATGGCGCGCCCCTTCCCCCCGTTCTTCCGGTATCGATCCTGGAGCTCCTCGTCGGGCTGCACCGTCACGAAACCGTCGCCGATGCGGGCGGCCACGTCCGTTGCCTCGGGACCAAATGCCGACACGAGGATCGGCGGTGGCGTATCGGGCATCGAGTAAATGCGTGCATTCTCTACCGTGTAGTAGCGGCCGTGATGGGTGACCAGACCGCCTTCCCAGAGCTTGCGGATGACCTCGACGGCCTCCTCCAGCATCTCGAGTCTGGTCTCGACGGGAGGCCAACGGTGGCCCAGGATGTGCTCGTTCAGAGCCTCGCCCGAACCGACCCCGAAGACGAACCTCCCTTCGAGCAGAAGCTGCGAGGTTGCGGCAGCTTGGGCCAGGATCGCTGGGTGAATCCTGACAGTGGGGCAGGTGACGCCGGTCGTGACCTTGTGTGACGTCGAGGCACTGATGGCGCCGATCACGCTCCACACGAACGGGCTCTCACCCTGACGATCGATCCATGGGTGAAAGTGGTCCGAGATGAAGATGGAATGCATTCCTGCTTCCTCAGCCAGCTTGGCCTGGGCCACCAGCGCAGCCGGTCCGTGTTCCTCACTCGACAGAAATGCTCCGATTTCGGCCATGCCAACCTCCCCTGGTCTCTTGTTGTTCTTCCCGGGTTCGGCCTCGGCAAACCGATGAGACAAGGTCGTGCAGCGGTATCAGCGTCGATAGGGCGCGGCTGTCGATTCCTTGAAGGCCATACCGTGTCCCGGGACATCGCGGTGCGGCAGAAGGCGCCCGCCGTGGGGATCGAGTGCACCGTCGAACAACATCGTTTCGATGCGGTGATGATCATGGAAGTACTCGATGTGGCGCAGGTTGGGCACGCTGAGGCCCACATGCGCGTGCAAATTCGGGGCGCAGTGCGCCGATATCTCCAAGCCCTGCGCACCAGCGACTGCGGCTGCCCGGAGCCAACTGGTGTACCCGCCGCAGCGTGTCACGTCGATTTGCAGGCAGTCCACCGCTCCGGCTGCGACCATGCGGGCGAGGTAGGTCTCGTCGTAGCCGTACTCCCCAGCAGCGACATCGACATCAAGAGCGTCTCGGACGACTCGTAGGCCCGTGAGATCATCCGACGATACAGGCTCCTCGAACCAGGAGATGTTGGCCGTGTCGGCTAACTCGCGGCCCATCCGGACGGCCTGTTTGCGGCTGTAGCCGCCGTTGGCGTCGACGAACAGTGCGACGTCGTCACCGATGACCGCCCGGGCGAACGCGGTTCTGGCCAGGTCGCGCTCCGGTCGACTCCCCCATGCCTGGCCGATCTTGATCTTCACCATTGGAACCTTCCAGTCACCCACCCATTGCTCGAGCTGGGCCCGTGCCGTCTCCTCGTCGTACGTGATGAAGCCGCCACTCCCATAAATGGCAACCCCGTCGGCGCACCGTCCGAACAGGTCAGCCAGAGGGACGCCCAGGTGACGTGCCTTGCAATCCCAGAGGGCAATGTCGACGGCCGAGATGGCGCAACTGACTACACCAGGCCGACCAATGTTCCGACAGGCTCTGACCATGCGCTCGTGGGAGTCCGCCGTGTCGAGGAGATCGGTGCCGACGACGGCCTCGGAAAGGAGATCTTCAATGACGGTCTGGGAGGCTCGGGAGGCGTACGTCCATCCAAGGCCCGTCGTCCCACCGGCGCGGACTTCGGCGGTCACCATGGTGGTGGCCTGCCACGCAAGCGTGCCATCAGACTCGGGTTGGTCAGTCGGCACCGTGTATCTACCGGTCGCGACCTTCTCCACCGGGACAGGCACGTCAAACCCTGCCGACGGCCGCTGCGGTCTCTGTCAACAGGTCATGCAGCTTTCGGAGCAACGGCCGCTGCGCCTCCGTCTCGGTTTTCCTGATTCCCACGCTGGCCGTCCAATAAGGCACTGCCCCGTGCGCCAAGGTGCTGCGGTGCTCGGAATACATCGGTCTTGACGTGTCTCCAGCTCTCAACGTCAGGCCCTCCGTCGAGCCGATCTCGTGCTGACGTACCTCTCATGCCCGCCCACGACACAGCGAAACAGCCGATGCGCCCGAGTTGGAGTGATTGGAGCGCTCTGGCCCGGGTACCGATTCGAGGAGCGACTAACCCAGGCTGTGGAAGGGAGGCGGGCACGAATGTCGAAGATCGCAGCGGAAGTGCTCATCGAGCGACTGGCCGATTGGGGTGTCGACACAATCTTCGGACTCCCGGGCGATGGCATCAACGGGATCATGGAGGGCCTGCGGCGACAGGACAGAATCCGCTTTGTCCTCGTCCATCACGAAGAGGCTGCCGCCTTCATGGCCACCGGCTACGCCAAGTCGACCGGCCGCCTCGGTGTCTGTCTCGCCACGTCAGGACCAGGGGCGATCCATCTGCTGAACGGGCTCTACGACGCCAAGCTCGATCACGCGCCTGTGCTCGCCATCACCGGGATGCAGGAGACCCAGATGTTGGGGACGGGTTATCAGCAGGAGGTCGCGCTCGAAAAACTGTTCATCGACGTCGCCGAGTACAACGAGATGATCCACGTGCCGGCGCAGTTGCCGACGCTCGTCGACATCGCGATCCGCCACGCCCTAACCCGTCGGGGTGTCGCCCACCTGACCATTCCGACCGACATTCAGATCGCCGACGCCGGAGCCAACCCGTGGAGCGCCCCGGCTCCGGCGGTCAACCAACCAACGGCGCCGATCTACCTGCCTGCCTCGGGCCTGCCTCGTCAAGAGGATGTCCTGGCGGCGGCAGAGGTGCTCAACGCCGGTTCCAAAGTGGTCATGCTCGTCGGGGCTGGAGCGCTCGGGGCGAGAAACGAGGTACTCCAGACCGCGGAACGTCTGGGCAGCCCCGTCGTCAAGACGCTGCCCGGCAAGGCAGTCATCCCCGACGACCATCCACTCTGTATCGGCGGCATCGGACTGTTGGGGACCGCGCCGGCCATCGACGCAATGGAGGGCTGCGACACTCTGTTCATGGTGGGGACGAACTTCCCCTACACCAAGTACCTGCCCGAACCGGGGCAGTGCAAGGTGGTGCAGATCGAGGCCGACCCCATTCGGGCCGGCAACCGCATCGCGACCGAGGTGCCGATGATCGCCGACGCAGCAGCCGGCCTCTCGGCTCTGTTGCCGCATCTCGCTGAGCCTTCCGAACATTCCTTTCTGGACGATCTCCAAGAGAAGATGAGCAGTTGGCGCGACAGGATGCATGCTCTCGAGTCGATCGATGAAGACCCGATCCAGCCGCAGTACCTGATGCACGTCATCGACCGACTGGCCGACAGCGATGCCATCCTCACATCGGACTCGGGGACGATCGCGACCTGGGCAGCCCGTCACTTCACTATCCGCGATGAGCGAGCCTTCTACCTGTCGGGGAATCTGGCCACCATGGCCCCCGGACTGCCCTACACGATCGCCAATCAGATCGCCCATCCGGGCCGCCAGTGCATCGCGTTTGTCGGCGACGGTGGGTTCGCCATGCTCATGGCAGAGTTCGGTACGGCCTGTCGCTACGACCTTCCGATCAAGGTGATCGTCAACAACAACGCGTCGCTGGGCCAGATCATGTGGGAGCAGCTCGTACTCGGCTACCCGGAGTACGGCGTTCGCTTCGGCCGACCGCCCGACTTTGCTCCGTGGGCCGAGGCCTGTGGCGGAAAGGGCATCCGGGTCGAGAAGGCGGGTGACGTGGAGGGCGCCATCAAGGAGGCGCTGTCCTTCCCGGGTCCCGGCGCTGGTCGATGTGCTGGTCAATCCGGACGAGCCGCCAATGCCTGGCAAGGTGGAATACGAGCAGGCCAAGGGCTTCGTCAAGGCCTTCTTGGCCGGTCAACCTCGGAAGGCCACCATCGCCAGCACCCTGTTCCGGGACAAGGTCACCGAGATGCGCGCATGAGGTTCGCCGCGAAGGTTTCGGTCTTCGACGACGAGTCGACGGCTGAACAGCAGGGACGGGCTCGTCGGCATCGATCGTCTCCTGCAGAACGTCCGTCACGGTCGCTTCGAGCGGAGCCTGGCCGGCCTTACCGGAGTCGGGCGCCCTGATCACCGGTGTCGAGATCTGGCTCGAGCACGACCGTGCCAGCTTCGCCAACCGGATGATGTGGGTCCCGGTGGCTCTCACCCCGGCCATGGCCGCGGCCGGGATCGCCGGCGTCTTCTCCAAGCGGGCGGCCAAGACATTTCTGCCGGTGATCTCGAGCGTCGTGCTCTTCAACAGCATGCAGGGCGAGTATCTCCACCTGCGGGGAATCGCCCAGCGTCCCGGCGGGTTCGGGCGCAACTTTGCGCTCTACAACGCCGAAATGGGTCCACCTACCTTTGCGCCGCTCCTCTTCGGCCTGGTCGGTGGCATGGGCCTCGTGGCCTCCATCCTCCGCCGCGAAAGGTAACGAATGGGGCTCACTCCGGGCTCGGGCGAGCCGCGGTTCCCGGGCTACGACGTGATGCGACAGCAGCCGGTCATGGGACGGGGTCACCAGGTCGGTGGTGACCGGCCGCCTCGGCCCACCTGACCCGCCACAGGTTCTTCACTGCCGAGGAGGAGCCCGACCGCCCGAGCTCTGCTGGACCGGCTCTTGGCCCAAGACGAAGATCCCCGTGTGCCTGTCTTCGAGGTCATCGACGGGCGTCTCGCCGAACGGGCGTGGCGACGGATTCCGCTACGAGGATCTGCCCGACGATCCTGAGGCATGGCGCCAGTCCGTCGCCGCACTGAACGAGACGGCACAGAGCGATGTTCGGACAGCCCTTCGCGCAACTGGCGCACAGAGAGCAACGCGACATCATCGAAGGGGTGCGGCTGTGCGAGGGAAGCTGGCATGGCCTGCCGGCCGCGCGTCTCTTCTCACTGTGGATGCGATACGCCTGCAGCGCCTTCTACGCTCATCCATGGGCCTGGAACGAGATCGGTTTCGGCGGTCCGGCGTATCCGCGTGGCTACAAGTACCTCGCTCTGGGCGGCACGCGAGCCGTGGGAGGTCGCAGAGCACGACGCCGAGGACCCGGTCCCGTGGGCGAAGCGGGCCGAGGCGGCCAAGAGGAGGCACGCCGAGGGGCTGTCCTCGACCGAGGCGTCTAGCCAAGCACCGGACAGGGACGAATGAGCTCGCACAGATGAACGGCGTCCGGAGGCGCAACGAGTCGGCGTGGCTGCTGCCGAACGACGGGTCGCGTACAAACCATCAGTTACGTCGCGACATGCGTCGCTACGGGCATGACGAAGAGGTCGACATTGTGATCGTCGGGTGCGGAGCCGGAGGCTCCGTCCTGGCGCAGCGACTGGCCCGGCAGGGGTGGGACGTGGTGGTTCTCGACGCAGGACCGTTCTGGGATCCCGACAAGGACTGGGTCAGCGACGAGGCTGGATCGCACCAGCTGTACTGGAACGAGCCTCGCGTCATCTCGGGCTCGCATCCCGTCGAGCTCGGCAGCAACAACTCGGGGCGGGGCGTCGGAGGCTCGATGGTGCATTTCGCCGGCTATGCACCCCGCTTCCATCCTTCTGATTTCCGCACCCTCACGAACTGACGGTGTGGGCGCTGACTGGCCCATCGAGTACCGCGATCTCAAGAGCCTACTACGAGCTCTTGGAGGCTGAGCTGCCCGTGGCCGGCCAGAACTGGCCCTGGGGTGACCCGCACCGATACCCGCATTCGCCGCACCCGATGGGCGCCAACGGGCAAGCCTTTCAACGTGCCGCGCTGGCGGCGGGCATCGAGGTGCGTGTCGGGCCGGTCGCCATTGCGAACGGGCGCTTCGGCAATCGTTCACACTGCATCTACCGAGGCTTCTGCCTGCAGGGGTGCAAGGTCAACGCCAAGGCATCGCCCTTGATCACACACGTCCCGGACGCGTTGGCTCATGGCGCTGAGATCCGTTCTGACTGCATGGTCAGCCGCGTCGAGATCGACGATCAGCGCCGGGCGACCGGGATCGTCTACTTCCACGAGGGACGCGAGTATCGCCAACGAGCCCGGCTGGTGGCGGTGGCGGGATACTCCATCGAGACGCCGCGCCTGCTGCTCAACTCGGCCTGCCCGCAGTTCCCTGACGGTCTGTGCAACGATTTCGACCAGGTCGGTCGCTACGTCATGGTGCAGGGCGCCCCTCAGACGACTGGGCGCTACGACGAAGAGATCAGGTCCTACAAGGCCCCACCGCCCGAGTGCTCCTCCGAGGCCTTCTACGAGACTGATCCGACGAAGAGCTACAAGCGAGGCTTCTCGTTGCAGTGCATCTCGCCGCTGCCGATTGTCTTCGCCGAGCATGTGTGCGCACAAGGACACTGGGGCGAGACGTTGCGCGAATACATGCGGGACTCGGTGCACTGGGCCACGTTCGGCGCGCTCTGTGCGAATTCCTGCCCACTCCCCGAGAATCGCATCACCTTGGCCGACGAGACTGATCGGCATGGCCTGCCCGTGGCCAACTTCTCCTATTCGCTGTGCGACAACGACAAGGCTCTCGTCGACGCGGCCACGAAGGTCATGGAGGAGATGCATCACGCTGCCGGCGCGGCCGAAGCCATCACGATCAAGCGCGAGGCGCACCTCATCGGGGGTTGCCGCATGTCGGTGGGAGAACGAGACGGCGTGGTCGACGCAAATCTACGTTCCTTCGCTGTGCCGAATCTCTTCATCGTCGATGGCAGCGTGTGTCCGACGCAGGGGAGCGCCAATCCCGCGCTGACCATCATGGCCCTCGCCGCCCGTGCCGCGGACTACCTCAAGTCAGCGGCATCCGTGGCGTGAAGGCAGGAGAGGATATCGATCTACCGCTCAGAGGGTCCGGTGGTGGGACTCGCAGATGGCGAGCCCCAGCATCCTCTGCTTCTGACCGGGTGTCGAAATGCCCCAGCAGATCGTGGGTCGCCTCAGTGCAGCGCGCCGTCCACAACATGGTGGTCGGATCGTCCGCGGCAGGGATCTCACCGATGATGATCTCGGCTTCCGCCGAGGAGACTTCTATCGCCTCCCCGGTCTCACCTGCCGAGAAGCGTCTTGTCTTGCTCCGGAGTCATTCTGCGATCCGCCGATCTGCCTGTCGGGCCTTGGATTCGATACCCTGAGCGCTTAGACCCAAACGGACGAACAGGCAAGTGCCT
Source organism: uncultured Acidimicrobiaceae bacterium (assembly GCA_963809715.1). GTDB lineage: Bacteria > Actinomycetota > Acidimicrobiia > Acidimicrobiales > RAAP-2 > Bog-473. The sequence goes on from CAWEKO010000007.1 coordinate 549,123, forward strand.
TTGGGCGTTTCATGCCGCACCGGCCTGGGTAGACAATCGATCGAAGGGCCGATCTGTCGGCTGGGCCAACGGTTCTCCGGCTCGTCTGACCGTATGGCCGAGAGCGCCCAACCTGTGAAGGGAGGATGGCGCCAGACTCGACGCTGTTGCGGGCGTCGAGTCGCGCCCAGAGAGGCAGGTCCAGCGGAAGTTCCAGGCGAACATGAGCCCTCCGACGTCGGACGGTGCGTGGTCGGGTTTCGTCGCCGGTGCGGCGGGTAGCTGCTCACCGTGAGCGTCATCATCGGGACCTCAGGTTGGCAGTACGCCGACTGGCGGGGTCGCCTGTACCCTCGCGGCCTGGCGCAGAAGGAGTGGCTGACGTACTACTCGAGCCGCTTCCAGTCGGTTGAGGTCAACAACGTCTTTTACCGGCTGCCGGAGAAGGTGACCTTCGAGCACTGGGCTGCTGCGACGCCCAAGGATTTTGAGTTCAGCCTCAAGGCGAGTCGCTACCTCACCCATGTGCTCCGTCTGAGCAAGCCGACAGAGCCGGTGCGGCGGCTTCTGGGTCGCTCGAGTGGGCTGGGTCACAAGGTGGGACCGGTCCTGTTGCAGCTACCAGCGAACTTCCACGCAGACCCGGCGCGCCTGGCGTCCACCCTCAATGCCTTTCCGCCGAGCGTCAGGGTGGCATTCGAACCGCGCCACGAATCGTGGTACACCGACGAGGTAACGGACATTTTGCAGCAGCATCCGGTCGGCGCTCTGCCTCAGCGACACTCCACAGCGGAAGTCCCCGCTCTGGCGCACAACGAAATGGGGGTACGTGCGGCTGCATGAGGGCCGAGCGAACCCGGCACCCTGCTATGGCCGGACGGCCCTTACGAGTTGGGCCGGTCGACTCGCTGACCTGTGGGATCGAAGCGAGGACGTGTACGTGTATTTCAATAACGATCATGGTGGTTGCGCTGTACGCGACGCCCACCGCTTTGCACTCGCAGCCGACCGCGCCGGGCTTCTCCCGACGCGAGTGCCGACGAGCCGAGAATCGTCGTTGACAATGGAGCATGCACGGCCCTGATCGAGCCCGAGCGGAAGGAGCCTGCCTGTGAGCGCCGAGGCACACGTGCCTGCTGGGAGGCGGAGCATCGCCGCACAATGCGCTGCGGCCGAGCACCGCGAGGGATGCCGAAGCGTTAGAAGGACTACAAAAGGTCGACTGTCTGGTGGGCGGGACTGTCCGAAGAGGATTTGCCCGACGGGTCTGCGGCCGGGTCGACCTCGTGTGGTCCACAGGACGCAGCCGGCTTGAGGCAAGGACCGGGAGTGACGTCGCACCCTGCCCAATCCGATCGATGAGGGAGCGGACTGTGAAGGTCAAGGTCAAACGCCTGGTTATGTGAGTCCAGCCCAGTGAGCAGATCCGACAAGATCGGCTCAGCGTGGAGCAACGGACGACGAGTGCTCGGATCGAATGTCTGACTGGCCCTGTCGAAGACATTGATGCGGGAATTGCTGCCTGGAACTCCGACGACGAGCATGACCCTCTCACTGACCGTACGTATCGAGTTTGTAGGCGCGCGCTGTCGGTCGTCCATACCACCCGTAGCCCGTAGGCGTTCGTGTGCGGATTACATCAGGCCCGCGCTTGTGATGGCTTCCGAGGTGCTCCGGCATCGCTCACCCGAACGGGTGTTCCTCTTTTCTCTCGGGTTGCAGCACCCAGGCGCGGGTATAGACCGAATCATGATGTCAACTGAGGACGAGCAAGAGATGATGCTGGACGACCGGACAGCGTCCGCGTCATCGGATTTGGCGATCGGCGAGCTGGTCGGCAGGCTGTCGGATGACACGGTTCGCCTCGTTCGAAACGAGATCCGCCTGGCTCAGGCCGAAATGAGCCAAAAGGCCAAGGCGGTCGGCCTCGGAGCCGCCATGTTCGGCGGGGCCGGAATCTTTGGACTTTACGGATTTGGTGTCCTGATAGCCGCCGCCGTCGTCGGTCTCTCCTTGGTGATGGCTTTGTGGGCCGCCACGTTGATCGTCGCTGCTGTCTTGTTCGCCGTCGCCGCTGCCGCTGCTCTCGCAGGAAGGAAGGAGTTCGAGAGGGCGCGGCCCCCGCTACCAACAGAAGCCGTGGAGAGCACCACACGAGACATCGACGAGCTGAAGCGAGGACTACGGCCATGAGTGCCATTGACGATGACAATGATCCGGTTGAGGCGCTGAGAATCGACACCGAGGTGACGAGGGCTGAGCTGGCGGAAACGGTGAGCGAGCTCTCGGATCGCCTGAGCCCGAAGAAACAAGCCGCCGCTGTCGCCCAAGGCGTCACTGAGAGCACCAAGCAGGTGGTAGGACAGGCTCATGACGTGACCAAGGACACCGCCACCAAGGCCCAGGATGTGGCGAAAGTTGGAATCACGCGTGGCCGACAACTCACCGACGGCATGGAGCCCCAGCTGATTGGCGCGGTGGCCGTAGTCATTGGTTTGTTGATCGTGTGGCGGCTGTGGAAGCACCGTCGGTGATGAAGCTCTTCTACAAGCCCTGGGGAATGCTCGCCGGCGTTATTGGGGGCGCCCTTGCCGGGGCACTTTTCAAGCAGGTATGGAAGTTGCTGCGGGGCGAGAACGAGGTCCCCGCGGCGACTGACCGCAGCCGGGGATGGATCGAGGTCGTGCTCGCGGCCGGGTTACAGGGGCTGGTCTACGGTGCCGTCAAGGCGGCCGTCGACCGTGGCGGCGCCGCCGGCTTCGAGAAGGCCACCGGCCAGTGGCCGGGCAAGGAACCTGATGCCGCCTGAGCCGGTCGCAGCGACGCCGGATACCGACGAATCCGAGGTCAGGATCGACAACCCGAGTGAACTCTCGGGGTCCTCGAGGAAGGCCGTCTTTCGGCGTGCAGCTGCCGGGTTCAAAAACGACAATCTGACCACTCTCGCGGCGGCTTTGACGTACTACGCCGTCTTGTCCGTGGTGCCCGGACTGATCGTGTTGATCTCCATCCTCGGGGTGGTCGGTCGTAATGTCGCGATCCGAGTGGAGTCCCAGGTCCAGTCGCTCGCGCCTGGGTCGAGCGCCGCGTTCGTGCACTCGTTGATCAGCCAGGCCCAGCACCACAAGAGTGGGGCGGGGATCACGGCGATCGTCGGTCTTGTTATCGCCTTATGGTCGGCTTCAAGCTATGTCAACGCCTTCCGGCAGGCATCGAACATCATCTATGGCATGGGCGAAGGACGACCGATCTGGAAAACGATCCCGCTCAGGCTGGGCGTGACCGTGATCGCAGTGGTCGTGCTGGTTATCAGCGGGTGCATCGTCGTGGTCAGTGGACCGGTCGCCAATCAGGTTGGCAATGCCGTCGGCGCCGGCCGGGCGGCGGTCCTCGTGTGGGACATCGCAAAATGGCCAATGCTTTTGATCCTCGTATCGCTGCTACTCGCCATCTTGTTCTGGGCCAGTCCCAACGCCAAGCAAGGCGCCATCAGGTGGATCAGCCCCGGAGGTATTTTCGCGACCGTTCTTTGGATTGTGATTTCAGCGCTCTTTGCTATATACATCACAAACTTCGCTTCCTACGACAAGACGTACGGATCCTTAGCGGGCGTCGTGATCTTTTTGGTGTGGTTGTGGCTGACGAATGTTTCCCTCTTGCTCGGCGCCGAGGTGAATGCGGAGTTTGAGCACGCACGTGCCATCGCCGAGGGCCTGCCCGAACATGTCCGTCCCTTCGCCGAACCGCGCGACACCCGCAAGCTCCACGAAGCGGATCGCCGTGCCGTTGAGGAAGCCCAAGCGGCGCGTCGATCGTAAACAGACCAGCAAGGGTTTTCCGGCGAACGCTTATGGAAGAGGGAAGAGGTGGCACAAGAGTGAATCAAGTCAGTGCTCTGCGAATCCGGGTGATCGATGCGCTCGAGAACGCCGAACAACTTGATGATATAGCCGAGCGAATTCGAAACGTGGCGCGAAGCGTCGTCAAACCTGCTCCGCTGCGACGGTTGTTGAGCGGAACGGATCTAGGTCATCCGAGTCATCCTACGCTGGTGCAGCTCCCTATTGGATTGTGGACGAGCACGTGGGTTTTGGACCTGACCGGTTTGGGTAAGACAAAAGCGGCGCGAGGCTTGGTGGGCCTCGGTGTACTCACTGCTCTTCCGGCCATTGCGAGCGGAATATCCGACTGGGTTGATACCGATGACGCTGAGGCTCGTGTCGGACTTGTGCACGCAACGACCAACACGATTGCCACGGTCTGTTTCTCGGTGTCATGGTGGCGGCGCCATCAGGGCAGCCACAGCGGCGTCTTGTGGTCAACGCTTGGTGTCGCCTTGGCCACCGCAGGCGGTTTCCTTGGGGGCCATCTGGCCTATTCGTTGGGAGTCGGTGTGGATACGAATGCCTTTGACAGCGGACCCGAGGCGTGGACTGCCGTACGAGGCAGCGTGCCGGTAGAGAACCTCGTTTCGCGCACGGTGGACGGCGTTCGGGTGATGGTGGCCACGAAGGAAGATAGGCGATTTGCCCTGGCCGACCGCTGCAGCCACCGGGGCGGGCCACTGTCGGAAGGGTCCCTCGACACAGGCTGTGTGACGTGTCCCTGGCATGGGAGTCAGTTCGAGCTCTCTACCGGCGTGCCAACGCGGGGCCCCGCAACAAGCCCACAGCCTGTCTACGAGAATCGCGTGGTGGAGGAGAAGCTCGAGCTGCGCCGCCGCGAGCGGCGGGCCCTCCGCCAACGTGCCGTCTAAGCGCGGGCCGATCGTCTCGAGATCGTGTCTGAACGTTGCGAGTGGTTGTGGCATAACTGCTCTTCTTCAGCTTTGAGCGATACCTCTAGCCGGGTCCGATGGAGTGACTAGTGGCAGGTCGATAGCGCCGATTCGGGCATAGGTCGACTCGACTCTGTTGGCTTGGCCAATCGCAGCTCGAATTGAAGTCTGGTCGTGGGAAGTCTGACTCGCAGGTCGAGGTGCACCTGACGTCGGTATGAAGGTACTGCCGGCGAGCTACGCTTCATTTGTATAAGCGAACCAATCAGACCTGGATTGACCACCATCGCCATGTAACTCCTATTCGTTCGGGCTTCTAAAGCGGAAAGGGGCTCGCCACAGCGGCGGGCCCATTTCGTGTCTCGCCAGCTGATCGCAACGGTCTACGCCTTGGTTCAGTACAGATCATTGGGTAAGGGACAGGCAATCGCGCAGTAGAGCGAGCTCTCAGGCTTGAGGAAGAGGCCGCGGTGGGTGACGTGTCGAATAGGTTACCGGGATACGATGGTCGCTCCCTTTTGTAGCCCGATTGCCCTTCCGGACCCTTCTAATGCCCGCCCAAGGTTGCTGCCACCTCAAGCATGAGGGCGTGGACAAAGGCCTGTGGCAGGTTCCCTCGCATCTGCCTCTCGTCCGTGTCGTATTCCTCCGAGTACAAGATTGCGGGTCCACATGATGCCCTGGTTCGTTCCCACCAACTTTCGGCGGTTACCCGATCACCCTGTTGATGAGTGGCCAGGGCCATGAGGAAGCCGCATAGGGTGAATGAGCCTTCAGCTTGGCCAAGTGGTCTCTCGTCATGTCTGAAGCGATAGGCATAGCCATCTATGGTCAGTGAGTGCGCGTAGGCCTTGACCGTGGCCACACTGCGAGGGTCGTCAGCCGCGACCGCACCCCGTAGGGCTGGAAGGAGCAATGCGGCGTCGAGACCCGGATCATCGGGAGAACGTTGCCAATATCCGGCTGGATGGGTTGCGTGCGCGGCAGTCTCCGCAACGATTTTGTCGGCCAGGGCCAACCATTCGGGTCTCTGCTGCCCGACCGGCAATACGGCACAGTAGGATCGCAGCCCCGCCGCGGCAGTCAAACGGCTATGCGTCCAGGCCTGATTGTCAATTTCCCATATCCCTGCATCGAGTTCCGTCCATCGCTCGGAGATCGCGGTCGCCGCGAGTTCTCCGGCTTGGAGTCCATCTCCGTCCAAGAGGTCGTACCGACCGGCATCGGCCAAGAGCAATAAGGACTCCCCGAACGCATCCAGTTGAAATTGCCTGTTGACCCAATTCCCGACCCGGTCGAATCCGCCTGGATATCCGAGTAAATCAAGGCTGCGTTGATCCGGAACCTGTTCACCCGCCCCGGTGTAGGCGGGCTTGAGTCGATTCCCATGTTCGAGCAATCGCTCGGTCACGAAGCGGACGGCATCGCCAAGGAGAGATACGTCTCCAATGGCCGCCATCGCATGGCCGGCGTAACACTGGTCTCGGATCCACACGTAGCGGTAGTCATAATTTCGCCCAGCCTCACTTCGCTCTGGCAGGCTTGTGGTCGCTGCAGCCACCATTCCTCCACTCGAAGTCGTGAGCCCACGCAGGACCGCGTAGCTATGGCGCGCTTCTGGTGGGCTGAGACAGTCCGATAGGGGAGGAACGGCGTCTTCCCAGGCAGCGGCGGTGGCGATCCAGGCGTCTTCGGAATCGATCGGCTCATCGGGCAGATGACCTACGCCGACCTCGAGGACCAAGTCGTGAGACTGTCCAGCTCCGACGGACAGCTCCATCGTGAGATGCCGCCGATTCCTAGATGAACTGGGTCGCGCGCCTGCCGCTCCAGACCAGCGAAGACGGTTGGGACCGGTGCGGGCGGTCCAAATACCCTTTGCCAACTCGACCTCTGAGAGGGGATCTTTGCCATAGTCCGCTCGTGCCTCGAGATGGACCTGGACGTGAGCATCTCCCTCGACGGCGATGACCCGTCGGAGCACCACCGCCCGCAGGGGATCGCCGGGAAACGCGAGCGCCTCTCGGCATTCGACGATGCCGTCATCGGTGACCCAACGGCTACGCCAGATCAAGGATCCGGGCTCGTAGTAACCCCCCCACACGAATCGGGCTGTCGGGGTGACCGCGTACGTTCCGTCTCCACCCATAAGGGAGGTGAACACGGATGGACTGTCCCAGTTGGGCACGCACATCCAACTGATGTCTCCCCTCGGACCGATGACGGCTCCGCGCTCACCATCAGCGAGGAGGGCGTACTCGCGCAACACATGAGGCGGAAATGCAGACGATGAACGACTCATCTGCGAATGGCGACGCTGAGCGCAACCGACGCTGCCGCCACCGCCGCCGCTACCGTCGCACTCCGCCGATGGGAACGAGACGCAGCGACTGCTGCGAGCATGGTGGATCCGTGCAGGGCTTCGATGATGGAGCCCCAGCAGAGGACACGATTTGAGGGATCAACTGTCAGCCAACTGCCCTGTCCGAGGAGACGAAGCCCCAGGACACGCACCAGCCAGGAAGGCGGAAGTGGTTCGTTTCCAGCCACCCGTACGGCCGTGGCATTGGGGAACGCGACCAGTATCAGACCGATGGTTCCCTGGCCGATCCCGAATGCGCGCCTGGAATTCATCGTCGACGTCTGAGAAACACGGCGAGCCCAACCAGCGACGCGAAAAGTATCCCGACCACGTTGTGATGGTGGGATAGCCAAAGTTGAGGATCGTCGCCGTGAGATTTGCTGTCGAAAGCGCCATGGGCGCCATAGTCCTTGCCGTCCTCCCCGTCGGCCGGGTTCCAGAGGTTCACGGGCGCGTCTTGACTCTGCGGCTCCGATGTCTGTTGCGACGAAAATCCCGTTTTGCCGAGATACCGATCGAGGACACCAGGTGCAATTGCATTCGCGGCCAGGGTGGCCATCGTCGAGGTGCCCACCCAGTATTCGCGTCGCTGGGGATGATCAGCAGCAAATAGAACGGCGCGGGCCGCAAGCTCTGGCTGGTAGATGGGCGGGACCGGCTGAGCATGTCGAGGTAGCCGAGACAACACCCAGGAGAATTGCGGGGTGTTGACCGCCGGCATCTGCACCATTGTCACGTGGACATTGCTCTTATCGTGCAGCAACTCGCACCGCAGCGCCTCGTTGAAACCCTGAATGGCGTGCTTCGCTCCGCAGTACGCACTCTGCAACGGAATCCCGCGATAGGCCAACGCGGACCCGACCTGCACGATCGTGCCGCGATCACGGGCCTTCATGTACTTTAACGCCGCCATCGTGCCGTAGACGTAGCCCAAGTAGCTGACCTCGGTCACCCTTTTGTATTCATCGGGCTCGATTTGATCAAAGGGGGAGAAAACTGAGCTGAAGGCCACATTCACCCAGACGGCGATGGGACCCACCTCGTTCTCGACTCTGTCGGCCGCCGCTTGGACCTGTCTCGAATCAGCCATGTCGGTCTCGATGGAGATCGCTTCGCCCCCAGCTGACCGGACGTCCTTCTCCGCTCCTTCGAGTCCTTGTGTTCCCCGAGCCAAGAGCGCCACGGAACAACCTCGCGCCCCGAAGGCCTGTGCCACTGCGCGTCCGATGCCGCCGCTCGCCCCGGTAACGACGACGATCTGACTCTCTGACATAGAACCGTCCTTCCGGCAATGCTTCTCGGTCAGTGTCGCGTCTGCCTGGGCGTCGCTGTTTCGAGATGCGACCTGGTAATTGTGATCGACTACGCGACGTTGGTGGCTTACTCAGGGAGCGAGATGACCGATGGTAACAAAGCGCAATGAGCTTCTCTACTGCCCCGCCTACCCCTCGTGGAACAGAACAAACATTGACCCGGGGTCCGAGGATCGAGACGGTACCAACTCGCTGTGCGGTGGCCGGTGGGCTGGGGCCATTGCCGGGTTCCTTGGAGCCCTCGGGCTTGCATGGCAGGCGTCCATTCTCGTGGGCTGGGACGGAGCCGCCCTCTGTTATTTGATCTGGACCTGGAAGACCGTTGGTGGATTGGACCCGGCAGGGACCAAGCGTCACGCAAACGTCGAAGACGCCAGTCGGCGGGTAGCTGAGGCGATTGTCCTCGTTTGCCGGAGTAGCGCTCCTCGCCGCCGTCGGGCTGGTTCTCATCAAGGCGGGTCAATCGCAGAGTGGAACGAAGGCGTATCTCATCACCATCGGCCTTCTGAGTGTGGTCTTTTCGGGCGACCGTCCACACCGTCGTCATGTTGCGATGCACCAGGTCCCAGTATCAGGCACCGGAGGAAGGGGTCCATTTCAGATCTCCGTTACCGATCTGACGAGCAAGCAGATCCGTCGGATCGCCTTCTCGCACGCGCTGATGTCGTACCTGTTTGGCGCGTTGATCGTGGCGCTGGCCATCAAATAATGGCGAGTCTCTTGAGCTGAGGATCCTTCACCAACCTGCAGATTCCCCGATACGGTCCTCAGGTTCAGCGAGGATCCTACGGGCAGCAGTATTCGGGCATCGCCCGAGGGTGTGCTCCCGTCAGTCCAGCCGCTGGGCCGCCGGATCGGCGTCGACGGCGATTCATCACTGCTCAGGGCCAATCGCCGCCGACCTGACATATAACCGTTGAGACGCATGTAGCCCGGCGACGCCAAATTCTGGGTCCGACTGGACGCCTCTTCTCCGCCGAGTGGCACCCCCTTGACCTGCGTCGCAGATCTGCACGCGGCTGATCTGATTAGTCATCCAGGCGATGGGTACCATCACGGCAACAGGTCGGCCGAACACTCACAGATCGGAGCCTTGCAATGGCTGTTACTTCATCTCCCGACCTCGAACTCCGGGGGGCGGCGTCAGGCTTCACCGCGGCGCTCCAGAACGGCCGTGTGGTGCTGATTGGCGAGCTCGACATCGCTAGCGTCGAGAGCCTCCGAATCGTGCTTGACCAAGCGCTGTTGGAGTCCGAAGAACAGATTCGTATCGACGCCGCTCAACTTTCCTTCATCGACTCAGTCGCCATCTCCGAGCTATTGCGATATCAGGTGGCCGCCGCCGCCCAACACCGTCGGCTCCGAATTGAGAGCGCTTCGCGGCCCGTTACGGAGGTACTCAACCTTCTCGATCTCTGTCCTGTTCTCATGCCTCCTGAATAGGGGTCAGTCCGCGCCGCTCGGAGAAGCGCTTGGGTGGTGACAATGAGGGCACGGATCCGATCCCGTTGACCACGCCAAACGGTTCATGCTTCGTATTGTTCGGACCTGCTGCTTACTCAGATTCCGACCATGAGCCTTATCAAGAGCTACTCAAAAGTTGCTCGTGTCACTCGATCGGATCGTGCCGACGCGCGCGGCTTCGAGGAGTGTTTCCCCGCCGTGGACCCCGCATAATCTCTCTCTCCAACGCGATCGCGGCGTATCTTGCCCGACGCCATCCGTGAGTTGAGCGTTCTGGCAGGCACCGTCTCCGTCGGTGGAGACCAATGCGAGCTCTTCTCCGGACGAGGTCCGACTTGGACCGTCCAGTTTTCCGGACGCCACCTCGGGTATGACCCACGTATGACTGTTCCTATTGATCCAACTCCCCTCGAGCCTGAGCCCGAGCCGAATCCCCCTTCTCCCGTACCCGATCCTGAGCCCCTGACCCACTGAGAAGAAAGAGGTAGGTGACGGAATGGCTCGCTCTCATGGGTGCTACGACGCCCGGGATTGTCTGGCACCCTTTCGGGCTACAGATGCCGGCGGCTGCGACACGCACGATGGAGCCTCTGCGGCGTGGTTGAGCCGAATCCCCGGAAGCGGCCCAAGGTCGCGGCGACCATCTGAAAACGCACATCGCTACTCGACGCGAAAAGCTCGTCAACTGCATCTCAATCGCTGGACCCTGTCGTAGAGGCGATCGACGATCCCCAAGATACGTCGTCGAATTTGTCCAACTCCGGAGGAACTCGGCTCAGCTCCGGCGACTCAGTGCACCATGCAGAGATGGTCCGACGTTCGGGCCGCCGGGATTGAGTTCCCCACTATCGAGCTCGAGCTTGCTCGGTACTGCGAAGATGTCGGGGACCATTCCTCCGTCGCAAGCGAACCCATCGAGGTTGGTCTCGACTTGTCGAGCAGCATGAACATGGACAGCGAGCATCGCTGCGCCAACCGCGTTAGCCGGCCGGCGTCCATCGCAGGACATTCCACCCCGGTTTCGCTCAGCCTTGGGGATCTGCCGTCACCTGGTCCATCATCGGATTGACCCTTGGTCTTTGCTTCGTACTTCGCAGTCGGCGGCGGGTCAAGGAATCACACGGAGATCCAAACGACCGATCCCGCGCCTTCGATAATCCTCAATCGGAACCTTTGTAGGGTGGCTCGCGGGGCCGTAGCCACTCCACCAAGAGACGGTCGCGTTCTCCCTGATCGAGAAATCCGACGACGGCCCATGTTGTCAGCCCGCCTGCGCGGCGCACCGCCTCAACGCGATGATTCCCGTCCTCAAGGACGAACCGCCTCTCCCGATACGCAACGATGACCGGCGCCGGATCCCGGCCGCTCTCTACCAACTGATCCAAGCCGTCGACTCGCTCGTCCCAATAGTCCTCTTCGACCGGGCAGAGAACTGGATCTCCAGCGGGGCCGGCCAATCGGTGCAACTGGTCGATCGGCAACTCGACAGGACCCGCCCACCAGTTCAGTTCATCATTGAGCTCGTTGGCCAGAACAGGATTATCACTTCCTGGACTGGCCAGGAATCGAGCCACCCAGCCAGCAAGCTCGTCACCTTGAGCCGCGGCTCGTGCGCTCTCCACCGAGAAATCAACGTCATCGTGGTCGTGCATCTACCCATCCTTCCGGCGTGCCGTTCTGGGCTCACACATTGGATGTCTCAGCGTCGAGGCGTCGCAAATGTTCGCGCTCATTGAATGAATGCAGCGTCCACCGTTCCCGGTCTGGCTCGTATCCCCATTCCGTCACGCCGGTATTCGATGGGTGAATCCGTGCCCTTGTTCCCGGGTGTGGGATGTCAAACAGCACCCTGATCGACGCCATAATGACGCCGGCGTGGCACACGGCGACCACTGTCTGTTCAGCGAACTCCGCGGCCATCCGCACACACACCTGCCGGACCCGTTCGTGGAAGCTACGCCAGCTGTCACCGCCGGGTGCGAACACACGATCTGGCTCTGCCTCCATGTCGAACGAGCCGTAGCGATCTGCGTACTCCGCCCAGGCCAAGCCATCAGCTTCGCCCGTGTGGATCTCACACAGGTCGCACTGCTGGCGGGCAGCCTCAAAGCCTAGAGCCGGGCCGATGATCGCGGCGGTCTCGATTGCCCGTGGGAGGACGCTTGCCAGGAGGACATCGGCGCGGATGCACCTGGTCTCAGCGAGGTGGCCGCCCAGGGCCCGCGCCTGACGCTTTCCGAGCTCAGTGAGACCTCGACATCCGCGCGGTCCGCTCACCACGCCGTCGAATCCGGCGTAGGCATCACCATGGCGGATGAGAATGAGCCGCATTCTCGCCACGGTACAGCTTGTGTCTCGGTCTAGGCCTCGACGATCACCTGGAGGTCTCGATGTCCCCCACTGTGCACGCGGAACTGAAAGTCGGGGGCTCAGTTCCGAGGCGCCCTGTAGGCACCTTGGTCTAGTGCAGTTGAGCCAGCCAAGCCGGGAGAAACCCGGTCTTCTCTGTCACTGCTTTCTTTTGAATCGACCGCTCCCGGCTCGCCCACATTTGCTTCGGAAGTGTGGGAGCGCTCTTCAGCGGCTGGACGCAATCTGTCGTTCCCAACGTCAAGGTCGGCACCACGCTGATCATTCTCCACAACGTCGCGACGTTGCCGCCGGTGAACGACTGCCTTTGATCGACTACGAACGATCCCTGCGATCAACAGGACGAGCCCAAAAAGAATCACTGCGCCTGTGATGGCTCCGAGAAGAAAGATCTGTTCGGCATGATGAAATCCAAGAGTGTTACCGAATACCTGAAGGTCGCGTACGGGAAAGCGATTCTTCACCGCTACATCAATCCCGAAAACTGCTCCCGCAACTATCAATAGAAGTCCGACGATGATCATGGGTTCCTCCCGTCATTGTGTTCACAAGATGATCTCTGCAGGTTGGTTACTGGCCGTTCGATGGCTCTTGAGTTTCGTCGGCCGGGGAGTCGTCTAACAGCACCCGCGATACGGGGTGCACTTCTTCTGTCACCACGTATTTCCTCAACCGGGCTTGCCCGCTCCTCGGGAATTCTGAGGTCGCCCCGTCCTCATCTGTTTCGCGCTCAGTGTCTCTATTCGCGTCTTGGGCCTCTCCTCGGCCGTTTACATCGGCGTCGCCTGCCAAGCGCTGCTCCCTGGCGTAATACCGGTAGAGCTGCACTTCCTCTTCCGGCGTGAGGTGCCCATCGTCGTCGTCATCTACCTGCGGTGCGCCTTTTACCTGCCCCCGGTCCCATGGAATGAGAAGATCGTCGCCCTCCTCACTTACCCCCTCAATTGGGATAAAGGACGAACGCGTACCAAAGAGGCCCGTATCAACGGTGGCCCATTCGGGGCTATTGGTCTCGTCATCTACAAAGACATGGGAAACGGTCCCGACCTTGTGGCCAGACGGGTCCAAGACGGCCCGGCCAATCCAGCCCCTCACTTCGTCCACTTGCACCATTGGATTCCCCTGACTCGTCGTCGATCGCTCCAACTAATTCTGCCCGTCGCGAAGTTGCCCAAACACACACAAGTCACGTCACACGCCCTGCACTTATGACCAGCTGCAGACCAGACACAATTGAGCGGGCCCTCGAGAGGCTCCACCGCAACTACTCCGCTGTAAGGGACCTTGGCACCCGTCAAGGTGTCGTCTGAACCAAGTGCGCCTTGGAGGGCAGCAAGGAAGCCAAGAGGTGCCTCCTGTTCGGGCGAAGGATTAACCATCAGCAACTCGCTGCACGCATCGAGACGTAAACGGCTTCTACCAGCAAGGGTGACAACATGCCTGGAGGACCGCAACAAAAGGAAAGGGCCCGGGTAGATTCTGACCTCATCGTGTCTGCGAAATAATCGTTTCCTACAATCAATTACGCAGGCGGGCCCTGGGTTACGCCGGATAGGTCGAATGAACTGCGACAACAGCCCCGCGCTAGAAAGCGCGGGGCTATGTCATGGCACCCCGGTCACGGTTGGTGCTACATCAAAAGTGCTACTTCACCGACTCTCGGTGGCGGCCGACCCGGTATTCGCCCGTCGCTGGTCGTAGTAGTTGCCAACTTCGCCGCGATACGCCTGGTCCTCTTGACGCACCTGGTCGTAATCGGGAGCATCCTTTACGTCATCTTGATTTACGGCGACTCGTACTTCCTGATTTTCCAGGTCGATCGATTGGATGGTTCCGGCGGGCATCATGCGCTTTTTGCCGAAGATCCAAAATCCCGTATCTACGACGATGCAGGAATCACCTACTTCATTGGTGGCCTCATCGATCTTGCCGATCTTGTGACCATCGCTTGTCAGAACTTGAAATCCCGCAATGTCTGGCCTCTGGGTGGGATCATCAACCGGAAACACTTCGATGTGATAGGTCCAGATATCCACCATGGGTTCCTCCCTTTAAATTCATCGGATTGTAGAGAGCTATACCCGACCGGGAGGCACCCAATCGCCTTTGCGCGGCGACACCGACACACGGGTCGCGGGTGGATCGACGCGAAGGACGTCACGCTCGTTCGATATAGAGCGGTATGCACGGATGGCCCCGCATGGCTGATGCCAACCCCACACCTCGGACGCGTCCATCGACCCGGTCGGAGCTCAACTTTGACGAGAGCACGGCTTCAGCCGGTCGGGTCGCGCCCCGCTGGCGCCCGTGACAGAGCAGTACCGCGCGCGGACATAGAGCCAGACCCCCAATGGCGCCTGATCCACGGCGCTCTGGCGGGCCCACACCCTGCGGGCACTGCGGTGGTCAATTCGCGTTCAAGGCCCGGCGTGCTAGTCGTGGAGGACCAGTTAGTTAATTGCTCGCTCGGAAACGGACCTTGCCGCGACAATCCAGCGATTGGGCCCTGGCTTCGGCTGGGCCGGGTTGGCGCAATCGCCCGGAGCGGATGGCTAAGTTAGGCTTTTGCAAACGGGAGAAATGTAAGTCCGAATCCCTCAAGGTTCGGATCCGTTGCCTGCTTACTGCGCGGTTCGAGAACCTGGTACGCACCGGCGGGCGAGCCGGTTGGCGGTTCGACAAGCAATGGGATGTGATCTTCACGTCCAGGGTGCTCATCGTCTCGCGTTGCAAGAATCCACCGTTTCGCCGCCGTTTACACGGGTATGGATGACGCACAGCGACATGCAGACGTCAGAAAAAGTCAGCACGTTTCGCATGTCAGATCCAGCGTCCCAACCACGAAAGGTCTGTGATGTCAACGGTAGACAAAGCCAAGAACAAGGTTCAAGAAGCAAAGGGCAGTGTTGAAGAGGCCGCCGGAAAAGCGACCAATGACCGGTCGCGGGAGGCGAAAGGCAAGAAGGACAAGGCATCAGGCAACCTGAAGCAGGCCGGCGAAAAGGTGAAAGACGCTGTCAAGAAGTAGCGCTTCAACATCGTGGTCATAGCCACGAGTACTGCTGATCGGCATCAAAACTGACATTTATCAAGTGTGTCGACGCCAGGCCCGCAAAAGAAGCGCGGCAACGGACGATGCACGAATCCGGATGTCATCTGGGCCCAAGCTTCGGTTTGTCCCCCGGCACCGGCGGTGTGGCTGCCACCCGGGTTTCGGGACTTCCCGGTTCGGTCACAGGCTGATTGCTGGCTGCCAGTGAGGAGATCACATGATGGTTGGCACGCCACGACAAGGTCGGGACTACGAACATCGATTTCCGGCTGCGCTGGCGATTGTGGTGGGGGTGGCACTCTACGCAGCGCTGCCGAGCGACCTCACCATTGGTAGTCGGTTCATTATTCCGGCGTTGGAGCTAGCACTACTCGTGCCGGTCCTCGCATTCAACCCTCGTCGCCTTGAGCACCAGACGAAGTTGTCACGCGCGCTGTCACTTGCGTTAGTCGGCATAATCGGACTTGCCAATCTCGTCTCGCTGGTCTTGTTGGTACGGGCGCTCGTCCAAGGTGCCGCCAACGACAGTCATAAGCTTCTTCTCGCCGCCCTGCAGGTTTGGATCACGAACATCATCGTCTTCGGTCTCGCCTATTGGGAACTTGATCGCGGCGGTCCAGTCCAACGGGCGGAACTCTCTCGCGCCGAGATCCCTCCGGCGGACTTCAGGTTTTCTCAGGACGAAGATGCCGACGCCGTGGCCGAGGTAGCGGCTTCCTCGTCGGATCGAGTCGACTGGGCTCCGGTCTTTGCCGACTATCTCTATGTATCGGTTACCAACAGCTCGGCCTTCAGTCCCACCGATACAATGCCTCTGTCGAGCCGGGCCAAACTGCTCATGGGCATCCAAGCCAGCTCGGCCCTCATCGTGTCCCTTCTCGTCATCGCCAGAGCGGTAGGTGGTCTCAAATAGTGTGAGTTGTCACTTCTACCAGCTGCCTCTCAACGCTCCCTTGGTCGCATGGGAATGACGCAGGCTGGTCCCCCTCCCACCAGAGCTGACTCAAGGAAATTGTTCGAAACCCCTCCGTATCCTTTCGTGGGATGCGGAGGGGTTCACGGTCGAGAGTCGGCCCGAACGGACCGTTACGATTACGGCAAGCGAGGGGCTTCTTCCTCTCCGGTCACGCCGGGGAAACGGCGGACGCCATAACGGCCTCGGCCCGGGCCCAAGCTCTGTGGAGCCCGATGGAGGCGACGAGCTGGTCGGTGAAGGCCTTTCCGACGACTTTGCCGGTCACCATCCCCTCCCCTGAGAGCGGGATGCCGGCATCTTCCAAGACCGCAGACCCATTCCCCCAGGCACCGAGCGCCTTGCAGTGTCGGTATGCCTCTTGGAGCAGGATGACGAGCTTGATGTCATTGGTGGGCTCCGTCTCTCCGGCCACCAGAACGGCATCAAATTCGATGGATCTGGAGGTGAGAAGCGTTCGGTCCACGACAAGCTCCTCGGCGCCATTGGTCAGCGTGCCACCGAAGGGCGCAATGACTAGGACCTCAGCACCGAGCTTCGCAAGTGCTCGGCGCAGTTTCGCGATCCCGACCAAGTCCGCGCCTGCGTCAGCAATCACCCCGACCTTGCGGCCATCGATCGGGCCTGGTTCGTCGACGATCTGTGACAAGGCCGGCGAAACAACCACGTTTCGGGCGGGGGAGCCTTTCGGGGCGGGGAGCCCCAGTCCCGCCGCAACCTGGCTGCAGAGGTCATCATCAACGTCTGCCAATACGGCAAGTTCGCGCTCTTTGATCTCCTGCTCGAAGACCTTGCCCAGTTCGAATGTGAATGCCTCCACCATGTGGCCCTGCTCCACCGGTGTGAGGCTCCGAAAGTACAAGGTGGCTTGGGAGTAGTGGTCTTCAAAGGAAACTGGAACGGCTCGCACCAATTCCCCCTCAATGGGCCGAGGGACATGCACGTACGCTCCCTCGCCCTGCGTCGCGACGGCTGGCGCTGCATCGATCCCATTGGGCAGGTACGGGGAGATCCCGTCGTGAATGGCCGTCTGGTGCATACCGTCACGCAACACGTCATTGACAGGGCAGTGGGGGCGGTTGATGGGCAACTGCGTGAAGTTCGGTCCTCCGAGGCGGGTCAGCTGAGTATCGAGATAGGAAAAGAGACGTGCCTGCATCAGGGGATCATTTGTGACCTCGATACCAGGCACCAAGTTGCCGGTGTGGAAGGCGACTTGTTCGGTTTCCGCAAAATAGTTGGTTGGATTCCGGTTGAGGGTCATTTTGCCGATGAGCTGCACGGGCGCCAGTTCTTCGGGCACCAACTTCGTGGGATCGAGCAGGTCGATGCCTTCGAAACTGTCCGACCCGTCGTCGGCTAGCACCTGCACGCCGAGTTCCCACTCGAAGAACGCGCCGGCCTCGATCCCATCGGCCAGGTCGCGCCGGTGGAAGTCTGGGTCGACACCGGCCGCGATCTGGGCCTCCTCCCAGACGAGAGAGTGGACTCCGGCCAGCGGCTTCCAATGGAACTTCACGAGCGAGGTCTCGCCCTTGGCATTGACCAGGCGAAAAGTGTGCACCCCGAAGCCTTCCATCGTCCGGTAGGAGCGCGGGATGCCTCGGTCACTCATGTTCCACAGGACATGGTGCGTGGCCTCGGTGTGCAGCGACACAAAATCCCAGAACGTGTCGTGGGCGGACTGGGCTTGTGGAATCTCCAGGTCCGACTGGGGCTTGACCGCATGGATGACGTCGGGGAACTTGATGCCGTCCTGGATAAAGAAGACGGGAATGTTGTTGCCGACCAGGTCAAAGGTGCCCTCATCGGTGTAGAACTTCACCGCGAAGCCTCGGGTGTCCCGCACCGTGTCGGCTGAGCCACGGGATCCGACCACGGTCGAGAACCGGGCGAAGACCGGGGTGACGGTGCCCTCCTCGGCCAGAAAGGCCGCTTTCGTGACCGAGCTCGCGGTCCCGTATGACTCAAAGACTCCGTGGGCTGCGGCACCCCGGGCGTGCACGACACGCTCGGGAATGCGCTCGTGATCGAAGTGGGTGATCTTCTCGCGCAGATGGAAGTCCTCGAGCAGCGTGGGTCCGCGCTCACCGGCTTTAAGTGAATGGTCGGTATCCGGCAACCGAACACCCTGGGCCGTGGTGAGAAACCCCCCGCTCTGGGCGGCGGCTTCCGGGCGGTCCTTCGAGGGATGGCCGGTCGGGGTGAATGTGGCGGGGCCGGAATGATTCCGACCGTTGGGACTTGGCATGCGATCTGCTCCGATTCGAGGCAGCGACGCAGCCCCACCACGTGGCTTTACCCACGAGGGTGGTCTTCAGACCAGATTGTTTGCCTTTTTCCCGTCCTACCCTGTCGAGTGAGAGGGTGTCCTGGAGAACAGTTCTTCGCAGCAAGTTGTGGCGTTCTAAAGGCACAGCTGGGCAAGAGGTCCAGTGTGGAACTGGTCGATCATTTCGCCGACGTCGCGGTACACCTGGCGCGCGCCGGCTTCGCTCAGCTCGTGGCGGCTGAAGCCGCCTGACTCGACGGCGATACAGCCGATACCCGCGGCGCGGGCGGCCCTGACGTCCCACACGCTGTCACCGACAGCCAGCGCGCGACGAGGATCGATGAAAAACCGCTCCATGGCGCTGACGAAGACTTCAGGGTCCGGCTTGGAGCATTCGACGTCATCGGCAGAAGTCTGCCCGTCAATTGCATCGTCGGCGTCGAGCGCCTTGCGCAACCTGACGAGCTCGTCGTCGGGAGCTGACGTGGCAAGCACCACCACCAAGCCTCGTTTGTGGATCTCCCGCAAGGCCTCAGCCGCCCGGGGGAATGCAAGGACATCCCCCGCCGAGCTCCCGGTACCGCAGGGGCCGCCTCGCGGTGGCTTCGGGGCTGTCATGACCGAGGAGCTCGGGGACGAGCTGTTCTCCGCCCATACCGATAAGGCGATGAATGGCATTCATCGGAGCCCACTCTCCGGACGCCCTCAGCGCTCGTGACCACGCGAGCGTGTGCAGGTAGTTCGTGTCACACAAGGTCCCGTCGACATCGAAAAGTACTCCGGGGCGGAGAAGGTCCGTCATTACGCCGGGGGGTCTTCGTCGCGGTTCGTCGCAGCCCGGTTCTCGCCTATTGGCAGGCCAACGCTCTCTGCGTGGGGATCGGAGGCGACCGAGTCGGTCTCTTCAGGTTTCTCTTCTCTCACCTCGTGGCGGGATTCTTCTGCAACCTGTTCCCGATGTTCACGCACCTCGCAGCCTTACCCTGCGAGACCAGCCGTGAACCGCTTTTTCGCAGAGAAGCGTTCGCGATCACGCAGGAGGGCGATTTTCTCAACCACCCGATCGGGTGAGTTTGCACCCCCATCTCATCGGGTAGGCCCTTGTTGGGCTCGTCACGCGAGCGTCTCCAGCTCCTGGGCCCGAGGCGGAAATCCCCGCAGGACCAGTGAGAGAGACAGGTGCGCTGTCGACGTGAGCGTCGCAATGCAAAAGAATTCGAATCTCATGGACGCGGCTGGAGAAGGTTCTGTGCACGCCGCTCGCGCCCGCGCATCCCACCCCGATACCGCCGCAGGGACAGTCCGTGTCTCGGGACGTGTTCGATGGTAGGCCGCAGCTCCCGTCACCGCGAGGTCCGATCAGCCATGCGGTGCTCAAGGCACTTTCGCATCCGGTCGGGGCCTTCAGAGCTCCGCGCGTCCGCACCGACGAGGTACTCATCGATGAGGACTTCCAGCTGGCGCTCTACTGCTGTTACGAGCTGCATTATCAAGGGTTCGCGGGCGTAGGCGACGACTGGGAATGGAATTCCGGTCTCCTGCAGCTCCGCAGCGTGCTGGAGCGGGCGTTCGAAGAGAGTCTGCGCCTGGCGCTCCCGGATGAGAGCAGCGTCGCACCCGCAGAGGTGCTGGATGTCTTGTGGCAACTGACCCGGGGTAACGGGTTCTCTCTGTCGGGCTGGCTGCAGCAGCACGGGACCCGGTTCCATGCACGAGAGATCTCGGTGCACCGGTCCGGCTACCAGCTGAAGGAAGCCGACCCCCACACCTGGGCCATTCCCCGCCTAAAGGGTCGGGCCAAGGCTGCCATTGTGACGATTCAGTCTGATGAGTACGGCGGAGGAACGGTGGCGTCGATGCATTCGTCGCTGTTCGCCGACGCCATGACGTCCCTGGGCCTTGACGCCACCTACGGGGCATATCTCGATCGTCTGCCGGCAATCACGTTGGCCACGCACGAATCTCATCTCGATGTTCGGTCTCCATCGCCGCCTCCGTGGTGCTCTGGTCGGGCATCTGGCGAGTTTCGAGATGAATTCGGTGGGTCCGATGGCTCGGTACAGCGCGTGGCTCGAGTCGCTCGGGGTGCCAGAGAGCGGCCGGCGATTCTACGACGTGCACGTCGAAGCGGACGAGGATCACCAGTACATTGCCGTCAACGACTTGGTCGGCGGTCTGCTCGAGGCGGAGCCGGACCAGGCCGGGGCAGTCCTCTTCGGTGCCAGGGCGGTCGAGCTCGTCGAACGAATCTTCGCTGACCAGGTCGTCTCCGCGTGGAGGAACAACCGAACCTCCCTGTGGACGCCATGACGGACGAATTCCACGACGAAGCGTCGTACGGAGCGCTGTTGGCTGACGAGTACGACGCCATTTATGGAGACGTCTTCGACACCGAGGGCGCAGTCGACCAGCTGGCTCGACTGGCCGACGGGGGCAGGATCCTCGAATTCGGCGTTGGCACTGGTCGCATCGCGCTCCCGCTGGTCGAAAGAGGCCTGGATGTCTGGGGTGTCGACGGCTCAGCGGAGATGTTGAAGGTCCTCAAGGAGAAGCCGGGCGGGAACAAGGTCACGACCCTGTGTGGAGATTTTGCCACCACCGCCGCCGAGGGCAAGTTCGACCTCGTCGTGCTCTTGATCAACACGATTTACGCAATGGGCTCCCAGCAGGGCCAGATCCAATGCTTCGAGAATGCAGCCCGGCATCTGACTCCCGGAGGGCGGTTCGTCATTGAGGCCTGGGTTCCCGATCCGCCACGGGGAGATGCGCTGGGCCTCAAGGCCAGGCGCCTGGGTCGCGGTTTCGCCGGACTGGTCATAGAGGATCACGATGCGGCCCGCCAGCTGCTGTCGACGACGCAGATCGTCATCGACGGAACCGGGCGCACGCGGACCTTTCCCCTCGTGCACCGCTACGCCTGGCCGAGCGAACTGGACCTCATGGCTCGACTGAGTGGGATGAGCCTCGAGGACCGCTGGGCCGACTGGCACGGTCACCGGTTCGACGCACGCAGCACCGACCACGTATCGGTGTGGCGGTCGCCGTTGCCTGAAAGGGGCGGCCATGACTGTGAGGACCACTGAAGGGTTCCGGGCCGGATCGAGACCGCCGGCTCTGCAACAAGAAAATCTATGAGAAGAAGCGGAAAAGAGCGCACATGAAAGCAGTCACCTGGCAGGCGAAGCGACGCGTGAGCGTCGATTCGGTACCGGACCCGACCATCCAAGAACCCACGGACGCCATCGTGCGGATCACGAGCACAAACATCTGCGGTTCGGACCTGCACCTCTACGAGACTCTGACAGCCTTCATGCAGGGGGGAGACATTCTCGGCCACGAACCGATCGGGATCGTCGAGGAAGTCGGAAAAGAAGTCACCGCCATCAAGCCGGGTGACCGGGTTGTCATCCCTTTCCAGATGTCGTGTGGCCACTGCTTCATGTGTCACGAGAAGCTCTTCAGCCAATGCGAAACCACCCAGGTCAAAGCCGAGGGGAACGGTGCTGCGCTCTTCGGGTTCTCGAAGCTCTACGGCGAGGTGCCGGGAGGTCAGGCCGAGTACCTGCGGGTCCCACAGGCAGAAACAACCCACATCAAGGTGCCCGAAGGTCCCGCCGACGACCGATTCGTCTACCTCTCCGACGTCCTTCCCACGGCATGGCAGGCCGTCCAGTACGCCGCCATTCCAAAGGGGGGATCCGTCGTCGTTCTTGGGCTCGGGCCGATCGGCGATATGGCGTCTCGCATCGCCCAGCATCACGGCGCCCGCGTCATCGCCGTCGACTTGGTCCCCGAACGTCTGCAGCGTGCTCGAGACCGGGGCATTGAGGTCATCGATCTCACGGACCATGAGGACGACCTCGGTGCGCTCGTCCGGGATCAAACGGCCGGACGTGGACCCGACTCCGTCATTGACGCGGTCGGGATGGAGGCGCACGGCTCACCGGCCGCCAAATTCCTTCAGGGCGTCACTGCGCTCTTGCCCGATGCCTTAGGAGCGCCACTCAGCAAGAAGGCGGGGATCGACCGGCTGGCCGCACTGTTCTCGGCGATCGACATCGTGCGCCGTGGAGGTACGATCTCGGTCATCGGGGTCTACGGCGGCGCGGCAGATCCGCTCCCCCTGGTCACGATGTTCGACAAGCAGATCCAGCTTCGCATGGGTCAGGCGAACGTCCTACGGTGGGTGGACGACATCATGCCGCTGCTCGTGGACGAAGACCCTCTGGGCGTGGACACGTTCGCGACGCACCATCTTCCGTTGACGGATGCGCCCCACGCCTACGAGATCTTCCAGAAGAAGGAGGACGGGGCGGTCAAGATCGTCCTCCAGCCGTAGACGCGCTGGGAGGGCACGGATGATAGCCCCAGCCGGGGCACTCGCGAACTGAAGAGAAGCTGCCGAGTACCCCGCTGCCACCTGGTCCTCAGGACATCCCCAAACCGCCATTGGACAAACACCCAGAACTCCGCCCCCCCGAGGTCTCGCCCGCGCCAGATCGACGGGGTCCGGAGCTGCGGGATCCCCTCATCCCCATAACGCGGATCTGTCAATCTTGCGGAGGGTGTCTCATTAGCGCCGGGAGTGGGTGCCACCCTTCGAATCCTCTTTGAGTCAAGACCCCTATTTCCAGTGATTCCGGGCGCGACGAATCGAGCCGTCACGGAAGAACACGACGGCGTAGGGTTTCTATGCGTTCGGGAGTGACTTCGCCGAAGAGCCGGTCGCGCAGGGTGTAGAGCCGGTCACGCTGGCATTGAGTCGTCTCTGGGTGTCCTCCGGGACCCCCTGTTGGGTGCCGAGGAGCAGCTCGCGGTAGACCGAGTTGCTCACCTGACGCTTGATCGAGCGAAGCGCCTCCTTCTAGGTCTTGCCTTTCGGCCACCTTGCGCTCGAAGTAGATGCGTCCCTCGGTCCCAGGATTACGGATCTTGGTGACAGCGGCCATGTGCAGCGCGTGGTTGGGCTGTCGGTTCCCACGCTGTGAGAGCCGGTGCACCACGCCGCCCGAGGACAGTTCGATAGGTGCCGTGCCGTTATAGGAGGCAAAGGCGTCGCGGTTGGCGAAGCGGCGGACGACACCGGCGTAACCGATGAGCTGTGCGGCAACGATCGGACCCCCTCCGTAGAGCTCGGTGAGCGAGGTGCCCGAGGCCTTGACTCCGCCCTGGGTTCCTTGGAGGTTCCATTGTCCTTGACAGAAGCTTTGTGACTGCGACGTCGAGCCTTCTTACGCCCAGCCTCGGCGTTGTCCCTGCCAAATACCGCAACAGCAGCAGCACGTTCAGAGTGGTTCTTGGCGACCAGAGAGGGCCGGAGTAGTCGAGAAGCACTACGCCAAGCAGGAGCTGCATGGAGCGGACCGGATGCCTTCAGTCTTGGTCATCTGGGTCACCGAGCCAAATGAGTTCACCTTCTTGGGGAACACCGTCACCCGTGTAGTCGAGCTGGCCGCCCTCGATCGGCTCGTGAGTTTGGACGAAGTCGTACTCGACCGCGATTTCTTGGACTCGGTCCCAAAGATCCTTTCCCAATCTCGGTGGTCACACCGACGGTCTTTGGGTCCCACACGAGAGTGCTCTCGATCGAGGTACTCGTACAACGAGGCGAACTGTTTGGTCTTCAACGTGATCTTCCGAGCCATAATCAGCATTCTAGAAAAATCGGCAGTCGATTCGTCATCAGCACGGCGTATTTTCGCCATCGCCAACATGGCGTCAGTTCGTATTGGCGAGCTGCTGGGACAAGCCGAGTCTGGCGGTCGTGGGAAACGTTCGATCGCACGCGAAGAGTGTGGACGGGGCCTTGCACTCGTTTCAGAGCCAAGCGTGCGCTGGCGACCTGGCGAAAGCCACCGCACGTTGTTGGGTCCTTGACTGGGGACAGTGTGATCCCGTCCGGCGTCAGTCGGCGTCGGTGAGTCCCTCCTCGAGCCTCAACGAGTCAAGTACCCCCGCCAACTGCAACACGCGCCGTACCCAGCCTTCGGACCTGACGGATACGGATCCTCCTGCGCCTCCTACTCGTTGGCACACGGAAGAGATGAAAGCGATTCCTCTCGAGTCGATCAGGTTCAGGCCACGCAAATCGAAAAAGACTCTGCCCTCGGTGAAACTGTCGAGATCATCAGACAGAAAGGTCTGAAGGGATTCAGCCGTCCCAATATCCAGTTCGCCGATCAATTCCACCCGCAGCAAATCCTGATCCTCGGAGATATTGATCTCGAGCGGAATCGGTTCGAATTGCGGTTCAGTTTCAGTCACCATCGCCACCACCTCCTGAAGCTTTCACTACCGAAGACAGCAACAACCTTGCGGGAAGAACTCCCGTGATCAGCGATGGAAATTATTATCCCGGCGGGCGGGGCAATTCAACCCCGGCCCCCGATGGGAAATAGGCCCCGAGCCGAGCCAGAGACCACTCCCTTGGCGCGCTCCAGGAGGTTACCGAAGTCCCCGAAGTCGAAGACGTCCAGCGTCTCCTGGGCCACCTGCGAAGCCTCCTCAAGGAGGACTTAGGACGAGGCTAGAAACGATGCCCTCGATGCGCCCGGCGCCAGGAACCCGAGCGCACGTAGTGGCGGCGATCCTGGGTCAATCGGTCGCGACGCACAACAACCCCGCACGAGTCCGCCGCGGGGCTGTTGTGGCGCCATCCTCCTGGGGTGCCAGGTTGGGCGCTTCGCACCGACGGATACCCGCCCAGCCCTCACCGAAACGACGTTTCGATCGGCCCGAATGGGTATCAAAATATGGAGCATCCGGTGGGCGATTTTCTTCCCCTCCTGCCCGTCGGATGCGCGATCAGTCCCCACCCCAGGCCCCGACGGGCGCTGTGTTCTCTACGCAGACGGGGCCGGGGTGAGGGCTGGCTCGAGCAATAGCACCTTGACTCTGGTAGCGGATTGAATCACTTCCGCGACCTTCCGAACTGCCTCACAGTCGTCAGCCCGTCAATGTGCTCCGGGCAAGTCCACACCCGCCACCAGGTCCCGTCCCGCCTTGGACTATGCCACCGCCCCGTGAACGATGGACTCTCACGGGCAGTGCGTGCTCTGGAGATTGTGGTCGTAGACGAAGGCCCAGCATCGCGAGGGCGGTCGGCGGGTGATCTCATGGAACTCGACTGGTCCGCAGGGTCCTCCGGGGCCGGGGGCGCAGTCCACCTACGCCTCGACGGTCAGCGCCCCGCAAGGGGGTGTCACCGCGTCGCCAGACCGCCCAGTACGGCACTTACATGTGGATACCCCCCTGGTGTCCGAGATCGCCGGAAGACGAGTGTCCGGGTAGTCCATGCGAGCAACGAAGCTGGCTCTTCACCCACGCTCGGCTCGCTGAGCTCAGCGTTGCGGATGTCGAAGGAGAGAGATCCGCTTAGCGATCGGACCCCAATCGGCGAGGCTCAGAACGACGTTCGGTGATGAACCGGTGGATGGCCTCGTTGGCGTGATCCTGGAAGGTTGAGTTGGCCAGGTCGGGGAGGAAGTCCGCTTGGTTGACCATGGGACCTTTAAGCGTGTTGGCCGCGCTGGCGTAGAACACGCCGCTCGACAGGGTCGGGTCGGTGACGCCGTCGACCAGTCGCTTCGCGCCCACGTCAAGTTTGTGGGCGAGACCCAGGGTGGGCATGACGTATTTGGCCGCTATACGCATCGGCAATGGGAGGTCACTGGCTGCTCGGGTGCCGGTGGTGTTGCCGGGGCTCACGGTGATGAAGCGGCGGTCGGGGTGGTTGCGGGCCAGGTAGGCCATCCATAGGGCCCCGATGTACTTGGCCTGCCCGAAAGCTAGGTTGAAGTCAGGTTTTCTGCTGGCGAAGTAGCTGCCGTCGATGACAGTGGCGAGCTCGTCGGCTGAGGTTGATACGAACGATGGCCCCTTCATCCGCAACTTCGGGACCCCCCTGACTGCTTCACTTCCGGCCAAGACCGCAACCTCGCCAAGCCGATCCTCGGCCAGGAGCCCTTCGAGGAGGACGACGTGGCCAAGGACGTTCGTCGCGAACACGGTGGTGACCCCGTCAGCGGTCAAATCCATCGACTGCGGGCCAATCACACCGGCGTTCATCACCAGCGCGTCGACGGATCCGTTGATGGCCGCAAGGCCGGCACGGACCGAACCCAGATCGGCGACGTCCATGAGAACGATGTCAAAGATGTGCCGGCCGGTCACGGCTTCAAGTTCGGCCTTTGCCGCGGTCGCCCGATCTTGGTTCCGGCACGCCAGGTAGATCCGCGCCATCTCGGGACGTAAGGCCAGTTGCCGGGCCACATCCTTGCCGATCCCGGCGTTCGCGCCCGTGATCAGCACGGTCTTTCCTGGGCGTGTGCTCATTGGTATTTCCTCTCGTTTTCTGTCGGCCTGTCAGGCAGGACAGCTCTTGACGGGTTGCGTCCACCGGTTCTCCCGGGTTGCCATAGACCCGTAGCGGGTCGACGAGCACGTGGGCACCGGGTGGGATCTGCAGTTATGTCGCGACCCGGCCTCCGTCGACCGCAAGAGTGACGCCCTGGACGAAACTGGCATCATCACTGGCGAGGAAGACGATCGCCGCAGCAAGTTCCTCGGGCTGAGCTACGCGACCTGCTGGTGCCAGTGCTGCGAGCTGATTCACCATCTCGTCGGGGACTGCTTCCATCATGCGGGTGCGCGTCGGGCCGGGGGCAACGGCGTTGACCCGAACACCACTCGGGCCGTATTCCGCGGCCCAGGTCTTCGTCAACAGTTCGAGAGCCGCTCGGCTGGCGCCATACATCGCCATGCCGGCTTGTCCGAAACTTCGCGACCATCGTGGAGATGTTGACGATCGAACCCCATCCGCGTTCGGCCATGGCTGGTGCCAATGACGCGACGAGGAAGAACGGAACCTTGACGTTCAGTGCAAAGGTCTCGTCGAACTCTGCTTCGGTGGCTGCGTTGCTTGGTCCGAGCACGGCGACGCCAGCGTTGTTGATGAGGATGTCGATGTGACCGTCGCCTGCCCCAGCGGCCCATTCGACCAGATCGTGGGCCGATTCGAGGTCGCTCAACGTAGTGAGCCGGAACGTTGCGCTGCCTCCGCTGCCTTCGATCTCGGCGACCACGTCCTTGGCTCGTTGTTCGTTGCGTCCCACTACCAGTACGTGAGCGCCGCGGGCGGCCAAGGCGATGGCCGTCGCCTTGCCGATCCCGCTCGTCGAGCCCGTCACCAGAGCTGTCTTGCCTTTTAGGTCAGTCATGCGATGTGTTGTCCTCTCGCTCCAAACTGGGTCGTGTGACTCACTCTGACATCTCGGAACTGGGTTGTCAAACTCAGAATCCTGTTAACATGGGTGCATGGTCAACGAGACGAGTGAGCGGCCGAGGCTCACCCCCAAGGGAGCACGCGTCCGGGCACGAATCGTGGAGGAGGCGGCCGCCCTGATCCATGAGCGCGGGGTGGCGGGCACCACCTTGGAAGACGTCAAGGTGGCGGCGGAAGTCAGCGGCTCTCAGATGTACCACTACTTCCCCGACAAGAACGGACTCGTGCAGGCGGTCATCGACTACCAGGCCGAGACCATCGTCAATCGCCAGCGGCACGCGTTCAGCAGCGCGAACGGAGTCGAAGCCTGGCGGAACATGATGATCACCGCAGCGAGGCGCACCAAAGCAAAGGGGGGCTGCCAACTTGGCTCGCTCGTTGGTCAACTCGCCGAGAGTGACCCCGAGGCCCGAGCGCTCATCGCGGCAGGGTTCGATCAGTGGGCAGCCGCCATCGGCGATGGGCTGAGATCCCTTCATGCCGATGGGAAGCTCCCGTCGGACATCGACCCGGACGACCTCGCCACTACTCTGCTCGCCACGCTCCAAGGGGGACTGCTACTCGCCCAGGTACAGCAGAGTCCCCGTCCGTTCGAGACTGCCGTCAATACCCTCCTTGCCCTTGCCATCGACAGATGAACCCAAGGCGGGTTCGTTCACAGGCATCGCCGAGGTCGGTCCCAACGAGTTCTCCCTGCCTGGACCGAACGACACCAATCCCAACTCACATAAGGGCTGGACTAGTTATCGGGATCCCCTCACAATCACCCTGACGGTCGCAGCGATCAGCGATCTCCTTTCGCATTCGGAGCCCGAGCATTCTCTTCTCGCAATGGTCTCAGCGGGGTTCTCTGACGTCGCATTGGCCCCTCTGGGATGGGCGAAGCATCGAACGGGGCGACTGTGAAAAGCGGGATGACCTGCGACAGCGGGTGATCCACATCCGTAACTTCATCTACAACCACGGCAAGGACTCTCTCCTCGATGCCCAGTATCTTGTGAGGATCCTTGACAGGGCACTGGGAGAATCGGAGGAGGAGACGGTATGAGTTGCCAACACAAAGCAGCCGTATGGGTAGAGGTGAAACGAGTCGTGCGACGAACACGGGTTGGTTGGAACTGTAGTGGAGACTTTTTGGTTTCCTCGACGGAAAACGGTGCGCGACAACCCACCAGAGGTGTGGGAAGGGGAGTGGCAGTTCTCGCATTTTGAATGCGAGGACTGTGGAGCGGTAGTAACAGCGCCAGACAACCGGATGGAAGAGGCTTCTTGAGCTATCGCGACACATAGGACAACTTGTGCGTGCTCCTAGAGGACTACGCCGACCCTGACATCGAAACCGTCGTGCACCACCTGACAGATTTGTTGTCGTCCTGATTTGTACAAGGGGGGGTACCCCCACCTTGTACAAATTCCTTTGCGTGCCCCTGAGCGGTCTCGTTGCCCTCGTAGCCTTGAGGTTTGCCAGATCGATTTGATTTCGCCGCAGCCCTCTTGGAACGCCGCCAACGAGAACGCCGTGGTACCGGTGTCGTCTCCGGCAGAACCGCACGGAGAGACCGCCAGAGGCTGCAAACCCTCGCCATGCATTCCAGGCGTTCACTGAGTGAAGACATCAAGTCCTTCGACCCACGCAGGCATACAAGGACCGACTCCAGTTCGACTGCCTGGTGATCGTTTTGGTCAAGTCGAGTTACGCCGGTTGCGGACCTGGGCGATGTAAGGACCAAGCTGGTTGTTGACCTTCGCGGTACTGGTGTACTTGAGGTCGAACATCAAATGATTGCTGGCCGTATCCACGATGAGATCCACGTTGTCGGCGTTGATAGTCGACCCGGCGAAGTTCTTCGTCTCCGGCTGGGTGATATCGATGTTGGTCACGTCGACCCAGCGGGCCAAGTAGTAGTGGTCGAAAATCCGCTCGTGGGTCGACTTCGACCAGAATCCTTTTGTCTTGGTCCGTTTTACGGTCGAAGACACGATGGCGATGCCGGTGTCGTCGGCGAGAAATAGTCAAGACCTGTGGATGAGAATCTGACCGACTACGCGGCGACCTCTTCGTCCTGCTCGTCGGTTCGCTCGACCATCACCCCCTTCTCGAACTTCACACCGGCACGAACCAGCGCGACGAGGTGCGGTGCGTTGAGCGCCCGCCAGCGGGTCTGGGCCGACTCGATCAGCTTGTAGGCCATGGCCAGTCCGGCTGCCCGCGAGCCGGGTCCCTTGGTCACCTTGGTGCGCAGCCGCACGGTGGCGAAGGTGGACTCGATCGGGTTGGTGGTCTTGAGGTGGACCCAGTGCTCGGCCGGGAAGGCGTAGAAGGCCAGCAGCTCCTCGCGGTCCTTCTCGATCTTCTCGGTGGCCTTGGGCCACTTCGCCTCGTAGTCCTTGACGAACGCGATCGAGCGCCTTCTCGGCGTGGTCCCGGTCCTCGGCGTCACGGACCTCGCGGAGGGCCGCCCGCGCGGCAGGTTGCGCTGACTTGGGCAGGGCGTTCATGACGTTGGCCATCTTGTGCACCCAGCACCGTTGATGGGCGGTCTCGGGAAAGACCTCGGAGAGGGCTCCCCAAAAGCCGAGGGCTCCGTCACCGACGGCGAGCACCGGAGCTGTCATGCCGCGGCGCTTGAGCCCGCGCAGCACGTCGGCCCAGGACTCGGTGGACTCGCGATGTCCGTCGCTGATCGAGACCAGCTCCTTGGTGCCGTCGCTGCGCACACCGACGATGACCAGGGCACACAGCCGGGCCTCTTCGAGGCGGACGTTGAAGTGGATGCCGTCCGCGTAGAGGTAGACGTAGTCGACGTCTTTGAGGGAGCGGTGGGCGAACTGGTCCCGTTCCTGCTGCCAGTCGGTGGTCAGCCGGGTGATCACCGAAGCCGACAGCCCGGCGGCCGAGCCGAAGAACTCCTCAAGGGCGGGCACGAAGTCTCCCGAGCTCATCCCGTGCAGGTACATCAGCGGCAGCACCTCGGCCACCTTGGGAGACTTGCGGGCCCACGGCGGCAGGATCGAGCTGCGGAAGCGCATCTTCTCGCCGGTCTCCTCGTCGACCCGGCGGTCGTCGACCCGAGGCGCCCGGACCTCGATCGGCCCGGCGCCGGTGACCAACGTCCGAGGCTCGGCGTGTCCGTTGCGCACAACCAGGCGATGCCCGTGTTCGTCGACCTCGTGCGTCACGCTCGAGACGTAGCCGTCGACCTCGGCTTCTAGGGCGGCAGCCAGCATCCGTCGTGCCCCTTCGGCCACCAGCTCGTCGAGCGTGCTCGATAGCTCCGCGTCCGCGGTCGTCATCAACATGTACTCTCAACATCGGCGTTCCTTCCTCGCCGGCGTTCCACCGCCAGCGTTTCTCTGATTGGTTCAAAGAGGAAGGTACGCCGCGCCTCCAGTCAGGTGGTGCATCCACAGGTTTCGGTTATAACTCGTCGTCGGCAACCAGCTTTCCGCTGTGACCGTTGGCCTTCCACTTGTGTTTCAGGACTACGCCGGATGGCTCATTACTTTCAGCCATGGCAGATCGCTCCTTAGCTGCATCGGGCCGGACCCCAGTCAATATCCCCAGGGGCGAGGTTCAAGAGTTCGCAGACATGAGGGTCACTACTTGGCCGTCATGACGACTTGGCTCATGCTCGAAATCGACGATCACTTCATCTTTGGAGAGATTGACGAGTGACCGACGGCACCCACCCAAGCGCAGGTGTCGGAACCAAGGATCTCGTTGACGCTAGCTGCGAAGAAGCTCTTTCCCTTCTCGCTGAAGTTTCCGCTTTGTCCCGGACCTGGCGTCGCCACATAGCGGCCTGGACCGATGTCCTGATTGACGACCCACGTCCCCGCTCCCAAGGTGATCGTCGAGTGCGACGTCACGTAACGGTGCCGTCACCGGCGTGAACGTCACGGCACTCAGACCGGAGATCGTGATCTGATCGCCCTTGGAGATCTGCGCCCGTACCGACGGCACACCGAGACCGTCCGCCGTGCCCAAGATCTCGTTGTAGCTGTACGTGAGAGGGATTTCCCGCTGGTGGAGAAGTTGCCACTTTCACCCGGGCCAGGTGTCACGTCGTAAAGCCCGGCCTTCACGTCGGAGCCGCCGAGAAATGACCCAGCACCGAGTGTCACGAGCGTTCCGGTCACCTTGCGAGCATTGAGGCAGTTGGGCACCTTGATCTTGGCCTTCTTGCACGCCGCCTTCTGTATGCGCGTCAACGGTTTCTTGCTCGCTATCGCGTCTGTCGCACACAGTCTTGGCCGGGGTAGCTGCGCTCGCCAAGGAGCCGTTGGAAACGAAGAACATTGTCGCTCCCAACAACGCAACGGCTCCGTGCAGAGCCATGCTCTTCTTCACTACGAGGCGATGTTGACGTCGCCTGGCGTTGTCCCCGACCTACGCTGTAGTTCTTGGGCATAGGATCCCTCCGCTTCATCGGATGTGGACCTGTGGGCCGGGAGTGGCTGCTCCCGGCCTTTTGCCCATCTTAGGCTTGCCATATGGCCGATCGCTATGCCCAATCCACCGCTGCCCTCGAGGAGAGAACCAAAGCTCGCCGCCAAGGAGCCTCGATCTCGTCGCGGTCACCTCGTCGTGATCGCCAACGTTTAGTGGCATTTCAGACACACCCCGGCGTACTACCCGGTGAAGATGTCGAGGCCTTCGATCCCGCTGGCATGCAAGGCCCGACTCCGGTCCAACAACCCCTTGATGTCTGGACGCAATGGGAGGTGACGCCTTCGTACGGTGGGCGCTCTGGGCGGCGAATGTCAGAGAGCGCTCGATACAACAGCGAGGCGCAGATCATGCAGGTCCGTTTCGCCTCCGGCGGGAGAGGAAGGCCGAACACATACGCCTACTTCTGCATCGATGAAGAGACGTGGGAGAACTTCATGGCTGGACGTTGGTGCGATAACACCACGGCGACGTATTGCTTTGTGACGAACTGGAGTGGGGAGCGGGTGTAACACCCTGTCGTTATTACGTCTGCAAGCGTTGGCGATATCTGCAAAAGGCAATGGGGGATGCTTGCGAAGGCCGATCTGACTGTTTGGTTGAAGCCATGGAGAGGACGTTCCGTTGGTGGATCGACGAGATCAAGCAAAGATTCCGACAGGGCGCTACGTTGAAAGGATTAGATGTCAGGGCTGCTGGACTGCGGAGCAGCAACCCTCGAATGGGAGGGCTATCCATGTACGAAAGGCGCATGCTCCGAGGAATCAGTGCGAACGCTGCCGCCATGAGAAAGCGACTGACACGGGCATTCGATGGCCTCTTGGCGAAGCTTGGGTTAGCACTAACGGCCAGTCTTCTAACCGGACTTTGTCTGGTCGCGGCCCCAGTCGCTCCTACCGGAGCTGCCACCGTGAAACCTCATGCTGCTCCGACGTGCAGCCAGCCGGGTGGTCCCTTTGCCCTTGGCAGTTCTGTCGTCGGAATCGCAGTCACGCCTGACGATGGCGGCTATTGGATTGTCAACAACGTCGGGCAAATCGCGGCGTGTGGCGACGCGCCATTCCTCGGCGAACAGACAGTGCTGAACAAGCCGATTGTAGGTATCGCCACGACGCCTGGTGGCGCTGGGTACTACGAAGTCGCCTCCGACGGAGGTGTGTTTTCCTTCGGTGACGCCCGATTCCAAGGTTCCACGGGGTCCCTGACGCTCAATAGACCCATAGTGGGCATGGCCGTCGATCAAGCCACCGGGGGGTACTGGTTGGTGGCTTCCGATGGAGGAATCTTCGCCTATAACGCGCCGTTCCTCGGCTCCACCGGCTCTATCCGACTCAACCAACCCGTCGTAGGCATGACTGCGGCCGACAATGGAAGCGGCTATTGGTTCGTGGCCTCAGATGGGGGAATCTTTGCTTACGGAGTACCCTTCTGGGGGTCGACGGGGTCGATACATCTCAACAAACCGGTGGTCGGAATGGCTGCCGATGCGGTGACAGGTGGTTACTGGCTTGTGGCATCCGACGGTGGCATCTTCGCCTACAACGCTCCCTTCTTTGGGTCCACCGGAAACATCGTCTTGAATAAGCCGATCGTTGGCATGGAGTCCAGCCCGGGGGGCAACGGTTATCGCTTCGTAGCCGCTGACGGTGGTGTTTTTAACTACGGCGTCGCTCAGTTCTTTGGAACGCCAGTCTTCGCTGCGGCTCCTGCGCCACCTTCGCCCCCACCGCCGCCCCCGCCTCCACCTGCATCAGGGGCAAGCTTTGTTTGCACCGGCTCCACTCCAGTCGGAGTGGACATCACGTACGGAACGGATTCGTCGAACTTCATGGGCGGGACCACGGTTCCATGGGAAGCCACGCTGCCTTACGACCCAGGTGCCTTGTGGTACGTCGTAACCGCTCAACTCAATGGCAGTGGCAGCGTCACGTGCACAACCACAGTCACTTGGCCAGGCGGCACAGTGTCGAAGACGGGTAGTGCTGTAGGTGGCTTCAATATTCTCTTCGCCCAGGTCTGCTCGAACTTCAGCGGCGGATGGCAACCATGCTGATTCGGGCCACTAACTGGCCGTAGGGACAAACCTTTCGCGTAGGCCGGGTATGTCGCATGTGCCAGGGAAAGCGTTGCGAAAGTTGATGAACCGAGCAGACTAGGCAGACAAGATAACTCGTAATAGGGCCATTCAAGGCAACGGCTTCGCTCCAGCACACGCCTGTCGTTCACTCACGGTGGCATCGGGCATCGGCTGATCATCGTCAATCCGGGTGGACGGCTTGTCGGTCCTGCGTGGAACTGGTCGGCGCCCAAGTGACAACCCCTCGCTACGGTGACTATGTGCGGCATCGACGGTGCAAGGAGTGCTTGCGCGTGTTTCGCCCATCGAGTCGACACCTTCGGTGTCCCTCATGCAGATCACGAGATCTCTGCCGGTGTGGTGAAGTCAAGCAGCTGAAGTCAGAGACTTGCGGTGACTGCCGGGACGACTCGGCAGAGGCGAACGGAAATTGGAAGGGTGGACGAACTCGGCACAAAGCTGGCTATCTCATGGTGCGCGCACCTGGTCATCCTCGAGCCACCAGTGGGCCGTATGTGTTCGAGCACATACTCGTGGCAGAGGACCTGCTTGGTAGGTATTTGCTCGACGGTGAAACCGTCCACCATCGAAACGGCGTGCGGGATGACAATCGTCCTGAGAACCTCGAGCTCTGGACGAACCCGCAACCATCTCGCATCCGGGTGAGCGATGCCGTCGAGTGGGCGCGCACCATTCTTGAACGTTACGAGGGACGAGGCGCACCTCCAACGATGCTCACGGTTTCCCATGAGCACCCTTGGAGGTGGCGGGAATCGAACAGACCGGGGCGCAAAGGTGTCCGCCGAGGTCGGGTTACCTTTACACCCTCCGAACGGGGAAAACTTGATATCCGTCCGTTGCCGGCACTGACCGCCACTGACCCGAATTTCGTGTCTTTTCTGTGTTCTTGTGTCTTTTTCGTGTCGCGAGAGACACTTTAAGTGTATTCAAAACTCCGACCTCGAGACCATTCGGGTTACTTGGAATTTGCGGTGCCATGACTGCCATGACTGCCCCATACCGGCACTTTCGGGACAGGGGATCCGCCGTGTCGGTCACGCCCCAGAATCGCGCTCAGCAATGGGGCTGAACGTATAGCCCTTCTGCCGACATCTACCAGGCGAGCCTCAAGCCGCTTCGCCCGACGACTCGAGCGGACTACTGACCTCGGTCAGAATCCGATGGCTCATGGCCAGGATGGTCCCGAAGGTCAGCCATTGAGTCGGCTCGTCTCGCCAGCGCAGCTGGGTCCGGGCCACCGCCTGGCCGAAAGTTTCGCCCGCAACGCGTATCGCATCGGAGAGTCGCTGCCGGTCGGCAGACTCACCGGGAGACGCGATCCATCTCGCATAGACCTCAACTGATGTAGCCGTGGAAACGAGCATGGTGCCGACGGCAGGCATTGGCCGAGCATCTGGTGCCGCGTCCACGAGAGCCCGGGCGATGGACCGTGTCTGAGTGGCTATTAGTTCGCCGATTCGCAACGCCTCGTCTGCGCGCTCGAGAACATGGCGATGCCGACGGGCCCGCGCATTCCAGCGGGCAGTGAGCTGATGATCCTCGTGTGTGCGCCTCGCGATAGAGGTGGCCTGGACCAGTCCAAGCCCGTCATTCCGCCAGACCTGGGCCTGTTGGAGAGTCCAGGCCGAACCAATGGCCGATCCGATATCGATAAGGAGGTCGCGACACTGACGGAGTGGTGCCACGGCATCGGAGACCACGCGCTCCGGCGCGGGCGCCGAAGGACTCGCGAGCACAGCCAGGACGGCGATGGCGGAGCCGATAAACGTGTCCACCACCCGTCGTCCTCCGTAGCCCGGAGTGGCGCTGCCCACCGCGAAGACGAGGAGGGCGCTGACTGGGACCTGCACGACGCCTTGGGGACCGAGACGCGCGCTCCAGCCGAGAAGCAGGCCCGCGAAGATGATGATGGCGATGCTCCAGCCACTCGGGGTGAAGAAGTAGCTCACGGCCAGGGCGGCCGCCACCCCCAGGACCACCCCGATGACCCGCTGGAATGCTCGCGAGAGCGAGTCGTAGACGGTCGGTTGGACGATCAGGAGCACGGCCAGCGGCGCGAGGTAGGGGAGACCGTTCGGATAGATCGCAAGCGCGACGGCCCAGGCAATCCCGGCGCCCACCGCTACCTTCGCTGCCTGGAAGAGCTGGGTGCGGCTCACGAGTGCCGGCACGAGGATTCCCGGCCCGACGGACCCTCGAATGGTGCG
The DNA here is from genome assembly GCA_963809715.1 of uncultured Acidimicrobiaceae bacterium. Taxonomy (GTDB): domain Bacteria; phylum Actinomycetota; class Acidimicrobiia; order Acidimicrobiales; family RAAP-2; genus Bog-473. Next base: position 585,723 of record CAWEKO010000007.1, read on the forward strand.
CCACCTGCTGTGGACCGCTCGCTGAGCCTGTCGAACCATCGTCATATCTGACCCCCATGGGATGGGCTTGGTTGTTGCACAATTTGCCCCAACCATCGGAGCGCAGTCTTTTCCACTTGGTCAGGTGCGTTCCGAGTCGAGGGTCCGAGACCGATTTTGCCTGCCCCTGTACGACGGGTCAGCGACACATCGCCTCCGGATCGTGTGCTGGATGGCGAGCCAGAGTTCCAGCGCAATCGGATCGTGGAGGCGGTTTGATGTGAGACTGCGACAGTGATCGAGGTGTCGGCTGTCGTGCGCAACAAGGCTCGCGCTGCCGGCGCCGAAGACTGGCTCGAGCGACTGCCCGCGCTTGTCGCGAGCCTGGAAGCTGACTGGTCGATCGCCGTGGGGCGCCCCTACGAGGGCGGGTCTGAAGCCTTCGTGGCCGAAGCGACCCGGAGGGACGGGACCTCGGCGGTCCTAAAAGTGTTGGTGCCGGGCGCGGGCAACGACCCCTCTAACGAGGCGACTGTGCTCCGAATCGCCGATGGGGATGGATGCCCGGAGCTCTACGAATACGACGCCGCCCGGGGCGCCCTGCTCATGGAACGGCTGGGCCGGCCCATGTATGAGCTCGGCCTGCCAATCTCACGCCGTCTCGAGATTCTCTGCGCCACCGCAGCACGCATATGGCGGCCGACGCCCGACTGCGGACTGCCCACGGGTGCCGAGAAGGCCCGGTGGCTCGCCGACTTCATCGTGATGTTGTGGGAGGAACTCGATCGCCCATGCTCCGAAAAAGCGGTTGACGACGCCCTCGCGTGTGCCCGCCGGCGCGAACAGGCGCACCGCGGCGAGAGGGCCGTCTTGGTGCACGGCGATGTGCACCAATTGAATGCCCTCCAGAGCAATGGCGGCTTCAAGCTGGTCGATCCCGACGGTCTCCTTGCCGAGGCCGAGTACGACCTTGGCGTCCTCATGCGTGGAGACCCCGTCGAGCTGCTGGCCGGCGACCCTTTAGACCGGGCTCGTTGGCTGGCCGCCCGGACGGGGCTCGATCCCGTCGCCACGTGGGAGTGGGGCGTTATCGAGCGGCTTTCTACCGGACTGCTCTGCACTCAAATCCAGTTGCAGCCTCTCGGCAGTGACACCCTCCGGGCAGCCGAAGCTGTCACGGGCCTGACGATTTCGTAGATAGACCCCTTCGCCGCTGTTTCGCTGCGTCCGAGTCCGCGTCGGCGGCCGTCAAATAGGGCAGGTGGTGCTGGCCGAGCACCTGTGGCCCAGTTTGCCGGCTTGGGGCGCTACCTAAAGGTCGGAGAGGACGGCCGGTCTACCCTCGTCCCATGAACCCGATGCCCCAACCCGGCGAGCCGTGCCCTGGCTTCATCGCCGAGCCCAGCCGGTGCTGGCAGATGGTCTACAGCCACCAGCTCCAGGCGACAGCACTGCGCCGAGCCGCCGTCTTGGACCGGGAGATGGTTCTCAGCCCGTGGCGATAGCCGCTACTGGCGGGTGTGGGCCTGTCGGGACCAGTTGGACGGGCTGACGGAGCTGAGAGAGTTCGGCCGGGCGAATGGCTATCAGTCCGCTGTGGAAACTGGCGTCCCCCAACCCCTAACGGCACCTAGGTTCGGGTAGGTCATCGAGCCAAACGGAAGACGGTCGGCATGAGTGAGTATCACGTTGTCAGGGAGTACCCAGAACCTCTCTCGATCGTCTGGAAGGCATTGACCGACCCAGCGCTCGTCCCGCTCTGGACCTCGACCGGGCAGGGCGGCCGGCCCGAAGGCTTCAAACCCGAGGTCGGCGCCACGTTCCGGTTCATCGGCAAGCCGTTCCCGGGCTGGGACGGCATCGTCCGCTGCCGGGTGCTCGACGTCGACGAGCCGAGGCTGCTTCGCTACGACTGGCGAAACAAGGAGACCGACGAACCCACTGTCGTGACGACCCGTCTCGAAGCGGTTCCTGGCGGCACCCGCGTCACTTGGGACCACACAGGCTTTCGCGGCGTCGGAGGTGCCTTCATGGCTTGGCTGCTTGGCCGGGTGCGCCGCAAGATGCTCACCGAAGGCCTTCCCGCAGTCCTCAATGACCTCGACGAGCACGGACATCTTCGCCCTGGCAGTCACCTCCGCCCCCAAGACTGACCGCGGCTGACAGTCACAACCCCGCAACCTCGCGGGCGTAGCCCTCCCAGCCTCGTCCGAAGACGTTCAGACGGAGCTGACTGCCGTCGTCCCACTTCCGTGGCCCTGCGGTGCCCCAGATCGCCGGGACGAAGTGCGCTCCTACCACACCATGGGGGCAGGCCGCGGTTGCATCGTGGACAGGCCATCATGGTCGTGTGGGTGCGAAACTTCGCGGACACCGGTGGTGGCTAGGCGGGGTTGCCTTCACGCTGCTCGTCCTCGTCTATAGCCCCGGTGGCGTCTCAGATGCCAGCGGTTCTCCCACTGTCGTCGGCACTCCGACGCACCCCCAGATCCTCACCTGTTATGAGGAAGCGACGCAGTTCACTGGCGGCACTCCGCCCCCCGTCGGGCCTCACGACATCGGATTCGGCCCTGGATATTTCCCTCAGGCGCGCCGCCTGACGACCATGAATCCACCGCCCAACTTTGGCCGAGGGGCTCAACTCACCGGGTACAAGCTCCCTCCGGTTCTCTATCCGGGAGCCACGGTGACCATGACGATCGCCCGTGGTGCGCGGTCCTACGTGGTGCAACAGAACCCTTGGTCGCCACGCCGGGGGAGCGTGTCGGTCACGTACCGAGCCTGTTCGCACAAGCCCGGTTTCTTTCCCCAGAGCTTCCGGTTCACCGATGGTAGAAAACGGGGCTGCGTTCCCCTCGACGTGCGGGTCGGCGGGCAGCGAGACACGAGCCACATCGTTCTGTCGTTCTTCGCTGGACGGTGCAGAACTTCGTCCTGAGCCATGATGAGTGTGCTTCCATAGGACGCAGCCCAGGACCTGCGGATCACCTGTACAACGCCGGGAAGGGGTGCCACCATGCGGCACGACGGGGGCGACCCGCTGGAGTCCCGACCCGAGCGATGCCGTAGGACCCTGGCGCAATTGCCGCAGATCGGCAGAGGGTCTGGCATCGCAGATTGGAGTGGGGAAGGATCTCAGAGTGGAGATGTTCGTCGACCCGTCCGACGTTGCGATCGCGCACGAACTCGCGACGATTGCGGCTGAGGTGGCCCTTCCGTATGTGTCGGATGCGGTCGACCACAATCTCAAGAGCGACGGCAGCCCGGTTAGTGCATGCGACTTGGCGGTTGAACGCGCTTTGATTGAGTTCCTGAGGCACTACCGGCCCAACGATGGCATCCTGAGCGAGGAACTCGGCGAGGTGGCCCTCGGCGAGCGACGCTGGTTGCTTGACCCTATCGATGGCACCAGCCAGTTCGTTTCTGGCGGGGCCGAATGGGGAACTCATGTGGCCCTCGAAATCGGCGCTCAGATCCTGCTCGGCATTATTACCCGCCCCTTGCAGCGTAAGCGCTGGTGGGGCGTCGTCGGTGATGGTGCGTTTGTGGACGATGACGTCTCGCCAGACGCTCGATCCACCCGCCTGATGCTGTCAACTCGTTGGGATCTATCAGGTGCTCGAGTCGGGCTCTACGCGAATGGCGAGTCCACCGTTGCCGAGGCTCTTGTCGCCGCTGGCGCGTCGGTGCATCGCGAGGGCTCGCCCATCATTGAGTTCGTCGAGGGGCGGCTGGACGCAATCGTGTCCCACAACTGCGGGTTCATTTGGGATCACGCTCCGGCGGTGGCGCTCACTAAGGCCGCAGGAGGAAGGTTTACAGATCCCCACGGGGGTACACGCGCCGACCAGCAGGGTGGCCTCTATACGAACGGGCTGCTTGACGATCAATTGTGGGTCGCCCTGAAGTGATAGGTGGGGCATTTGGTTCGGCCACAATGGAGACATGCACGCAGTTCTCTTCGATTGGAGAGGCACCCTCGTGGCTGACTTTCCAGACTCCTGGTGGCTAGAGCGCGCCTACCAGAGTCTTTCCCGTGCTCCCACTGAAGGCGAGATCGAGCGCCTGGTCGGAGCACTCGCACGCGCGACGGAGGAAGACGACATCCGGGCAGGTTTCCTCACCGAGGATTGCAGCGCGAGCCTTCACCGAGAACACAACTTCAATTGGTATCGACGTGCAGGGCTTGATGAGGAGCTTGCTCTAGCCCTGTACGAGCTGGATTTTGATCCGACATCCCATCCCTTCTATGTCGACGTAGCTTCGACACTCGACACGCTGCGAACACGCGGGATAAAGGTCGCCATCGTGAGCGACATTCATTTCGATCTCCGACCGGAATTCGAAATGGCGGGTCTCAATGACTGCGTGAGTGCGTTTGTGCTTTCCTTTGAGCACGGTATCCAGAAGCCGGACCGCCGAATGTTCGAGATCGCGCTTGAGCAACTTGAAGTCAAGCCTTCGGATGCGTTGATGTTTGGCGACAGGGCAAGTCGCGACGGTGGCGCTGCGGCATGTGGGATTCCGACCGTGATCCTCCCGCCGTTGTTGTCTTCAGGCGAACGCGGACTCAGTCGATTCCTGGGTCTCTGGGACGACGGAGGTCCAGATCGATTCGAATCAATACCAGATCGAACCGGGCCGTGATCGCCCGGCCTGGGGTGCGCTGCACTTCGGTTCAAACGTGTCCCAATGCGCCTGTGACGCGGCGTGTCGGAGAGTAATACGTCTGAATTAAGAGCTGGAGGTGTGACTAATGGCGCTGGAGTGGGAGCAGGTCATCGTGGACATGGTCTCCCGTTGCACGAGACCGAGCTAGAACAATCGGCCCCACCCGGCGCCTCGGCTCATGTGCGGCAGTCGATCGGTGACGCGGTGCGTCGGGATATCCAGACGCGCTATCGGGACACCTGCCGCATAGGGCAATCTGTACACATGGGGCACGGGTCGTTCAGATGTGCAGATCGGCTGATCGTGGGCGGCCGGCCGTGAGTGAGTCCCACGACAGCGACGCCCGCATCGACTTCGGCACCGACGTTGAGGGCGCGGTCGGCTACTGGAAAGGCTACGCCGGTTTCGCCGACGGCGTCTCGCAGGTGCGCCGGGTCTTGGCCGTCATGGAACCGGTGCTTGGCGCCGTGGCGTCGTGCTACGTGCTCGAGTCGGGCCGCTACGTGGCGGTGCGGCTGGAAAACCTGCCGTCGACGAACGCGGTGACGATCAGCGTTGGCTACGTGTACGTGACGCCCGCGGCGCTGAACGCGGCGACCGCAGCCGGGGTCGATCTGCCTGCGCTGCTGCGCGACGACGGGCTTGACGTACACCACGGCGACGAGGAGGGCAAGACGGTGTGGAACGCCCAGGGTCGCCGGGGCATCACGCGCTCGAACCAAGATGACGCGACGAGGCGGTTGTGTCCACACTGCTTCCTGCAGTGGCGGGGTGACACGTGTCCTGACTGCGACGTGGAGCTCATGCCGCTGCGGCAAGAGCCGTAGCGCGTCGACCGTGCGAAGGGTGACGTCCCGACGAGGTCGGCTTCTGTGGCCCCAGCACCGTCACCCAGATGCCGCATAAAACAGTCCACCATCTCAGCTGTGTCTCACTCGGCCGGCGTGGGCACGGGCCGCGTTACCTGACGTTGGTGGTCCGCCCTCCCCTGGCACTCCCGCTGGGCTCAACGTAAGTTCCTGTGTCTTTTTCGTGTCGCTAGGCCGCTGATCAGAGCAAAGTCCCCGGTCAGCGGCCTGGATT